>JAHCHE010000030.1 GCA_026129905.1 Bryobacteraceae bacterium
AGCAGGCGTGTTCGGCTACGTCTTCCTCGTGCGGGAGAAGTACGCCGCGAAGCAGGCGGCCATCACCGAGGAACTTACCGCCAGAGCCGGTTAATTACCCGCACCAGGACAACTCCGCTGACCAGGAAGACCGCGAGCAGCGCGAAGGCGTAGCCCATTCGGCCATACAGAAAATTGCCGACGGTGAACAGCGAACTCCAGATCACGACGCAGCCGGAAACCCATCCCACCAGGGCCAGCGGAATGTTTCCATGCCCGCCCAGTTTCGCGGCTTCGGCCGCCGAGACGCCCGCTTCGATCCGGACCTGCCGCCACCCGGGCCCGAACGGATGGACCTTGCGATAGAAGTTGATCAACGCGCTCCGGTCGGTCTGCGGTCCGAAATAGGCCGTTAACAGCCAGCAGATTGTGGTCACGATTACGGTAAGCAGCAGTTCGCGGTGCGTACCGATCGCGATGCCGTTGCGCCGGAGAAACAGGAAGACGATCGAGACCCCGAAGGAACTGACCATCGCCACGATTTCGCACCAGGCCGTGACGCGCCACCAGAACCACCGTATAAGGTACAGCAGACCCGTCCCGGCGCCGATTTGGAGAATGATGTTGAAGCTGTCCTGGGCGGTCTCCAGGGCGAAGACCAGGGCCGAAGAAAGGATGAACAGGAAGATCGTCGCCAGCCGGCCGGCGAAAACATAGTGCTTTTCGGTTGCGCCGGGCATCAGGAACCGGCGGTACAAGTCGTGCACCAGGTATGACGCGCCCCAGTTCAGGTGGGTCAGGATGGTGGACGAGTTTGCCGCTACCAGGCCGCCCAGCATCAGGCCCATCCAGCCTACCGGCAGAAACTTCAGCATCGCCGGGAATGCGATGTCGTGGCCGACCAGTTCGGGGCTGACGTGCGGGAAGGCTTTCTGAATATCGGATAGCTGCGGGTAGACGATCAACGACGCCAGTCCCACCAGAATCCAGGGCCAGGGGCGCATCACGTAGTGCGCCACGTTGAAGAACAAGGTTCCTGCCAGGGCGTCCTTTTCCGTTTTCGAGGCCAGCATCCGCTGCGCGATGTAGCTGCCGCCGCCCGGCTCCGCGCCGGGGTACCAGACCGCCCACCACTGCACCGCCATGGGCATGATGAAGACCGCGACGGCCAGGTCCCAATTGCTGGTGAAGTCCGGAAGCATGCCGAGATAGTTCAGCCCTTCGGGCCCGCGCACGTGCGACAGCTTGTCCACCAGGCCACTCAGCCCGCCCACCTCCGGCAGGCGGACCGCGAACCAGGCGGCGGCGATTACCGCGGACATCTTGATGAAGAACTGGATCATGTCGATGACCAGCACGCCCCACAATCCCGAATGCGCGGCGAATACGACGTTCAGCACGCCCACCGCCAGCAGCGTCTGCCAGCGGTCCAGCCCGAACAACACCGCGGCAATCTTACAGGCGGCCAGGTTCACGGTGGCCATGATGATGCAGTTGAAGAACAGGCCGAGATAAGCCGCGCGGAACCCACGCACGGCGCTAGCGGCTTTGCCCGAATAGCGGAGTTCGTAGAACTCCAGGTCCGTCAAGACCCCGGAGCGGCGCCACAGGCGCGCGTAGAAGAACACCGTGGCGACGCCGGTGAGCGTGAAGGCCCACCACTGCCAGTTGCCGGCCACTCCTTGCGTCCGGACGAAGTTGGCCACCAGGTTCGGCGTGTCGCTCGAGAACGTGGTTGCCACCATGGACAACCCGGCGAGCCACCACGGTACCGAGCGCCCGGAAGCGAAGAACTCGGACGTGTCCTTGCCGGAACGCTTGCCGAAAAAGAGGGCAGGTATGAAGCAGATGGCGACGGAAAAGAAGGCGATGATCCAATCGATCGGCTGGAGCTGCATAGTATCACCCGGAGGCGAACTCCTAATGTAGAGTTTCGGCGGCGGACATGCAATGACCCATGGCGCGAGGGCAGACTAGGCTTCGGCGTACAGGGCGCCGGGTCCGGGCTCGCCCGCGATCAAGTGCGCGCGCTCGTCGAATTCCGGCCGCGAGGCGTAAAACCGGCGGATCAGCTCTTCGCGGACCGAGGGGAGGTCGCGCTTCAGGCAAAACACGACGGTGCAGCCGCCGAAACCGCCTCCGGTCAGCCGGGCGCCCGTCGCGCCGCTTGCCAGCGCCGCGTCGACCAATTCGTCCAGAGCCGGCGAACTGATCTTCAGCTTGTCCCGCAGGCTGGCATGGGAGGCCACGAGGAGGCGCCCGAATTGCTCGGCGTCGCCGCGCTCGAGCGCGCCGACCGCGGCGCCGACGCGCAGCGCCTCGCCGGTGACATGGCGGAAACTGTCCTGCTCCTCGATCGTGGGCAGGCGCTCGGCGGCCAACGCCTCCATCTCCTCGGGGGTGTGATTCTCGACCACTGCCTTGTACGACGGATATCCGAGGCGCTTCAGCGCCACGCTTCCGGCCACCCGGCGGGAATTGTACAGCTCCCGCGCCGCGCCCGACTTTTCCGCTGTGGTGAGGCTGTGCGCAACCAGGAAAGCCCAGTCGTTCGGCGCGGGCACGGCCCGGATCGACAGCGGATCGAACCCGATCAGGGAGGCGCAGCCTTTCCGCGAGCCCAGGACCGCCGCATGGTCCATGCCGCCGCCGCGCGTGCCGACGAACTGTTCTCCGTCCGGGAGAACCTCCATCAGTTCTTCAAAAACGGCCAGGTGATTGTTCGCGCGCAGCAAGCCGAGCGTGAACGCCACCAGGAGCGCCGAAGACGAAGAGAGCCCGGCGGCGGGAGGAAGGTCCGATACGACCGCCGCGTCGACGCCGCGGCCCGTGCCCCACTTGCGCCGCACGGTCTCGGCAGCGGCCCGAAGGTAGTTCTCCCAGTCGCCGGCGCCCACGGGTTCGAGTCCGGGCGTCCATTCGAACTCGCGCACGCCGTACGGCCCGGCGCTGACGGCGCGGATGCGGTTGTCCGCGCGGGCGCGGAAGGCCGCGAGAATCCGGCGCCGCATGGCGATGGGGAAAACCGGCAGCGAGTGATAGTCGATGTGCTCGCCGATCAGGTTCACTCGACCGGGCGAATAGACCAGCCAGCTTTCGCCGCCCGGTCCGAACGTCTGCAATAAAAGGTCCCGAGGATCTACAGATTCCGGCATAGGTTTCAAAAGGTCTAGATTATCAAGCGGACCAGCGGATGCCTTCCACGCTATCGCCGTCGTTGCGCGGGTCGGCCAGCAGCGCGCTCAAGCGCGGCGCGCCTTCAGAAGAGCGCGCGTGAAACACCAGCAGGTTCGGTCCCGGCTTCAACTCGACGGGGGCGCGGAACTGGGCCACGCGATAGCGGCCGAGGTTCTCCTGTTCCATCACTTTCTCGCCATTGAGCATAGCGGAGAGCTGTCCTGAAACGCCCGCCCACAACACCGCCTTGCGGTGACCCTCGGCGTGGATGGTTGTCGCGGCGGCGGAGGTCGGCGCCGCCGCCGTCTCCCTGGCGAAGCATCGGTCGAAATGCAGCGTGTCGGTGGGCGCGGTGTAAAGCTGCCAGCTTCTCAGATCGGAGTCCGGCGCCTTCGTCACACGCCACTCCCGGTTTGAGCGGCCGTACCAGTTCCGCGGCTTCGCCCAGCGCTCACGGATGCAGGCCGGATCGTCGCCGACGGTGTCGATGCGGTCCAGGTCCATGGTTCCCATCCCGCGCTGCGCCGCCATGTGCAGGAATTCCATATCGCAGGTGTTGAAGCCGGTGAGATGTGCGGCCATGGCGTCCACCGCCACAGCGTCTTCGCCCGCCATCACGAGATTGTTACGCAGCATCTGGTCGGGCCGGCCGTTGTTGTGCTCGGTGTACTGCAGGCCTCGGACGGCGTCGACGACGTTGAAGTCCGGCGGGTGGAAGGCGGCCAGGTCCACAATAAACGAATCGATGCGTTCTTCGAGCGAGTGTTCCTTGTGCAACGTGAGGTTTGAGAACGTACCGGGCGGCGCATAGAACTCGCGCGGGGCCGTGCCGACGTAGTTCTTCAGGCACGCGGTGATGCCGCACCGGTCGTGGACCTTCATCACCGGAACGCTGATCAGGAAATCGCAGTTGACAATGGTGTTGGTGACAACGTAATCGGACCGCTCGCCGAACGCTCCGACGCCACTCGCGCTTCTCGGAACCTCGATGCGCCGGAAGCCGCCCGACGCGTCGCGAATCGAGTCGTAGCTGAGATCGATGTAGTCGAATCTCTTGCCTTCGAAGTCGCGCCCGAATTGGTCCACCATGCTGCCGAGCGAGCCCGCGAAGCCGGGAAACTCCTCCGTCCCCCAGTCGAACGTGCGGGCGTCCACGCGAACGCCGTTTTGCGTGGTCGATTCGCTCGACTCCGGGTCTTCCACGCGCCGGTAACTGCCGCCTTCGGCGATGGTGACGCGCGCCGCTTTCGAAAAGCGCGCCACATACTCGACCACAGCTTTGGTAACGCGCATGTCGGTGATGTCGCCCGTGCGGTAGGAGCGGCGTGGGCGCAGCGCGACGATGTTGGGCTTCACCACGACCCAGGCGCCCGCCGGGATCTTCGCATCGAGGCTCCCCGCCTTGGGCGCGGCGTAGCGGATGGCCTGCCAGACCATGTCGCGCACGGTTTCGTAGTCGAGCGGATCTTCGACGCTTGCCCTCCGCTGCAGCCGGGGATGCGTCGACCGCACGAGGGCGACCTTCGTCGCGGGCGATTCCGTTCCGGAGGGCCGGACGGCCGCGAGCGACGGCGCGGCGGCCAGGAACGCGCGGCGCGAGAGTGAAAACATACCTGATTCTACCCGATTCCGGATTCTTTTATCCGGATGATGGCCGATCAGGGGCGATCAGGCAGGCTGCGCGCGCCGGAGGCTCCCATCCGGAGGCGGTTTTCGCTCACGGCGGTAGCGAGCCGGCGGCAGCCCGAACTCCCGCTTGAACGCCCGATTGAAAGCGGCCTCGGACTCGTAGCCGACCTCGGCGGCGATTTCGGCCACGCCTTTCGGCGTTCGGGTCAGCGCCCGGGCGGCGAGTTGCAGCCTCCATCGGGTCAGGTAGGTCATCGGCGGCTCGGACAGATAGCGGGTAAAGCGCTCGACCAGCGCCGAACGGGACAGGCCCACTTCCCTGGCCAGGTCGGCGATCGTCCACGGATGGTTCACCCGACCGTGCATCAGGCCCAGGCTTCTGCCCACCACCGGGTCGCGCGCGCCGGCGAGCCATCCGGTCTGCTCATCGGGCAAGCTCGCGACATAGCGTCGCAGCGTGTCGACGAACAGCGCCTCGGAGAGTTTGGCCAGCATCGCCTCGCTGCCGACTCTGCCCGAAGCCGCTTCCTCAACGAGGTGCAAGATGGAGCTTTCCAGCCAATAGCCGGAGGGATCGGTCCGAACGTTCACTCTGAAGACAGGCGGCAGTCCGGTGAGAATCGGCCGGCTCAACTGCGGATCGCAGGCCATATACCCGCAGACGAACCGCGTGGCCGCGCCCCCGCCGCCGATCCGGAGAAGCGTCAAGTCGCGTTCCATGATCTTACGGACGATCGCGGATGTCTGCCGCGACTCCACCGGCCGGGCTTCGCTCGTCAGGACATGCGCGTCGCCGTGCGGGAAAATCACGACATCGCCTGGTTCAAGCATGGTCGATTGCCCGTCCGCCGTGTGGGCGAAGGCGCGGCCGTCGATCACGAAGTGGTAGATCACCAGGTGGGGGGCGCCGGGCGCGAGCGCCGGGGCGAGTTCGCGCGACGGCGGTGCGGCGACTCCCCATGGAGCGGTAAATTCCGCGTTGAAATAGAGCGCGCCGCTCAATTTGACGCCGCTAAGAATTTCCGAGAATGCGTCCATCCCCTCCCCTGGACTGCCGGCAAATTCTTCTGGAAACCCGGCAAATCGACCTGCTTTCGCCGGACTGCCGGGCAAAAATCAAAGACGCCGGAGCCTGGATGATTCGGCGTCGCGCCTGCACAATTGTAGCTGTGCCCCGAGCGGCGCGCAACGTTCGACAAGGAACCGCTCCTGGGATGCGGAACTCCGGGCCGGCCACCGATCGGGAGCTGGCCCGATGGACGAAGAGGAGGCTCAATGCAAGCGACAGCAACAGCGACGCAGATTCGCGACGATTTCGAGCAGCTTAGGGCTCGCCTGAAGAAAACCTGGATGACAGGCGACTACGACCGTTTTTCGCGCTTCATGGAAGCGGATGCGGAGCGGTTTTTCCAAAGGCTCGGCGTGAAACCGGGAACCCGCCTGCTGGATGTAGCCTGCGGCGCCGGACAACTGGCGCTGATCGCGGCCCGGGCGGGCGCGCGGGTGACGGGTTGCGACATCGCTACGAACTGGCTGGAGCGGGCCCGGTCTCGCGCCGCGTCCGAAGGGCTGAAGATCGCCTTTGACGAAGGCGATGCCGAAGCGCTTCCCTACGACGACGGGCAATTTGACGTGGTCGCCAGCCTTGTCGGAGCGATGTTTGCGCCGCGCCCGGAACTGGTGGCGGCGGAACTTATCCGCGTGTGCCGGCCGGGCGGCGCGATTGCCATGGCGAACTGGACGCCCGGCGGGTTCATCGGCCAGATGTTCAAAACGATATCCCGGCACATTGCGCCGGCCGGCATGCCCGCGCCGGTGTTGTGGGGAGACGAAGGCATCGTTCGCCATCGTCTTCGGCCGGCCATCGCCGACCTGAAAATGATGCGGCGAGTCTATCATTTCGAATATCCGTGGCCGCCGGACCTGGTGGTGGAGTTCTACCGCGCCAATTATGGTCCGATGGCGCGCGCTTTCGCCTCTTTGGACGCCGGCGGACAGGAGGAACTGCGGAGGGATCTCGTCCATCTGTGGTCGTCCCACAACACTGCCTTCGGCGACGTCACCCACGTCGAAGCCGAGTACCTCGAGGTGATGGCCACGCGCGGCTGATCGGCCGGGGAGAACTGCCGTTTTGGCGGCCTCCCGACGGCCACGGGAAGATAATTCCTTCGAAAAGGGAAGGGCAGAGTCGTTGGCGCCGGTCGGCTGTATTGGGCCGGCCGGTCCAAGGCGGATTTCCAGCATTCCTGAAACGCGCCAAGTCAGCCTGCCGCAAGGTGGAGCGGGCCACCGGCAGGCCCGTCGGAGCGGACACGGGTCTGGCTGCCGGAAAATGGCAGCACAATTGCTCCACAACCTGGAGATAAGGCGGGGCCCATGCCGAAACCGGAGCGGTTGAGACGACGCGGTTCGAATACTCAAGCTGTCCGGATCGGGCTGGTCCATCACGCGAATCAATACCTGATTACCGACGGTTACGAGAACCGCGAGAGCCTCTCCGACGTTATCGGCGCCCCAGGCCAGACGCGCGGCTTGCTTCACGTCCTGGAGCTACACCGCCGCTACGGCATTCCCTTCAATCTCCATATCAGCGGCACTCTCCTGGAGGCGATCGCCTGGCATCAGCCTTCATTTCTGGTTCTGCTCAGGAAATTGCTCGAGACGGGCCTGATGGAGCTGGTGGGCAGTTGCTACGGCCAGAACATCATGCGGTTCTTCGGGCCCGATTACAACCGGAAACAGCTCAACGAAGAGTTGCGATTGTACGGCCAGCACCTCCGGGTGGATCCGCAATCGGTGGCGGCTTTCTGGCCGCCGGAGCGGGTATGGGACACGCGCCGGATGACGCCGGCGCTGCGCGACGCCAAGCTCCTCAACGGCGGCTACCGCTACGTTATCATCGACGACCGGTTGCTGCTTCCAAAAAAGTGCCCGGAGTTGCCTCGCGGCGAGTACGACCAGACGGACCGCTGGACTTCCGACCTGTACCGGATGTGGGAGATCGAGGACGGCCTCGGGCTGATTGCCTTTCCCATTGGAAAGCGCCTTCGCCGCAGCATTCCGCCCAAGGACGACGACGATTGGATGGAGGTGCGGGGGGAGCTGGAGGCGCTGCTGGTCGACGCGCAGGGGAGGGCCGGCGCCCTGGCGATCTACGCGGACGACATGGAGAAAGTGGCGGGGATCGGCGAATGGGGCGGAGCGGGACCGGGCCGGTATGAGCGTTTCCTGGAGTGGCTGGCCGGCTGTTCGTGGATCGAGGCGGCGCGGCTGACGGAGTGGGCCAGGACGGCCGAAGTGGCCGGGACCCGCAAGATCGAAACGGGAACGTTCGAAGAGCTGGCCACGGAGTTTCAGGCGGGTGAAGGCTACGAACGATGGTATCTTGCGCCCGACTGGGCGCCGTATCGCGGCCACTTCACCTGGGCGGAGGGGCGCGTAAAGGAACTCGCCTCCCGCGGCGCGGACGAGGCGCTGATGGAACTGGCCGAAAAGCAACTCCTGGTTTCCAACTGGGAGACCGCGTGGCATACGCCGCCGTCGGGTCCTCACGGCGACCCGGAGTCCAACGGGCACGCCAGCCCGTGGGCCCGGGCGTTGACCAGTCACAGCCGGCATGCGGCCGTTACGGCCGAAGCCGCCTGCTGGATGAAACATAGGGATGGACTGGCCCATGCCGTCCAAATGGACATCGACAACGACGGCGAGACCGAGATCGTGCTTAAGAACGACCATCTTTTCGCCGTCGTGACCTCGCGCTGGGGCGCTCGCATCGTGTCCCTCTACCGGATCGGCGGAGACCGCGGCGCGATGGTGGTGGGCAATCCGTGCGACGACTGGAACTGGATGGAGGAGTTGAACAAGTTCATGGAAGCGCCGCGCAACCATCCCGGCGCGTTCGCCGATGCCGGCTTTGAGAACGACGAGTACGAGGTGGAACGGCTGGCCACGGATGGAGACGCTGCGAGCGTGATCCTTCGCAACGCGCAGCCGGACAGCGGCGCGCGCGGTCTGCGGAAGGAATTCGTGTTGTCCGCGCGGGAGACCTCGCTGCTGGCGCGCTACGAGCTTCCCGAGACACCTCCGCGGATCAAGGTCGAGTTCGGCCTGTCGCCCGATTATCTTCAGCTTCTGCGGAGCGGTTCGGCGGGAGTCGCTCCGGTGCGCCGGCGCGGCGCGCGGGGGTTGGCGGGTCGTGGCGCGACAGTTTGGATCACGCCTGGGAGCGCAGGTCTTCGCTGGAGCAGGCCGGCGCAAGAGAAGTTCGGGCACGGCATAACGCTGTGCATCAGCGGCGATAAGCGCCGGTTCGATATCGCGATCGGCGCTGAGTTGCGCTCGGGCGTGCAGGCCATCCGTGGAGAGGTCAGCCCGCGGGCGCTGGTCTCCGAGGTGGCCTGAATGGATCAGGCGCGGAAATCGGCGGCCGGATTGGTTCAACGGCACGATAGCCGGGCCGAAGCAGAGGAAATCGTCACGTGGGCGTGCGAGCAACTCGGACTCGGTGGCGAGCGATCCTGGACGCTGGTCTCATCGAAACGAAAGCTGCGCAAACTATTGTTCGAGATTGAGGAGCGGGGGCCGGAGGGCGGACGGCGTCTGATCGGGAGAGTTGCGCCGAAGGAGGGCGCCGGAGCGGCGTTCCATAGCGCCGCCACGTTGCGGAACGCCGGCATGCGGCCGCCGAACCGCTGGACTGTCGCGGAACCGGTCGCGTGGTTGCCCGAGCGCCAGTTGCTCATCCAGGAAAAAGCGCCGGGCGAACAGATCGCAATGATCGTCCAGCAGAGGCCGGCAGGCGCCGAGCCGTACGTGACTGATGCCGCCGGCTGGCTTGCCTTCCTCCACGGACTGGAACTGGAACACTGCCCCGTTGCTAAGGAACTCGCCAGCCTGGAGCGGTGCGCGGCGGAGTTGCCCCGGGCGTTGCCCGCGCACGCGGAGAGGATCGAGGCGACCGCGCGGCGCGCCCTCGATCTGCTGGAGGCGCGCCATGATGGGACCGTCGTCGCCAGCCACGGCGATTTCCATCCGCTGAACATCTTCCATTCCGAGAAGGGCCGCGTCACCGCCATCGATCTCGATACCTTCGGCTTCCGGGAACGCGCCGTGGACGCGGCCTACTTCGCCGCGCAGCTTGCGATGCAGGCCTTTCTTCACTTCCGGACTTTTGAGGCCGCCGCGCCGCTCGTCGGCCGGTTCCGGGCGGAGTACGAAAGCGCCGCCGGAGTCGCCATTCCGCGCGCGCGGTGGGCTGCGCACACGGCGGCTGCGTTCCTGCGCGGCCTTCATTTCGAACACTGCATTCTTCACACTGGTAATCGCGCAATCATTGAGCCATGGCTGCGCGCTGCCGAACGCTCGGTTGAGGGCGATCCCGAACCGGCGCGGGATTGACCATGGGTTCGCGTGCGCCATCGGCGCCCGCGCCTGGGCGCATACTCGGCCTGTACCGGTCGTTCGGCGTGTTCCTGAAGCCGTACCGGGGGCGCCTCGCGCTGGCATGGCTGGCGCTAGGCGCATCGGTCGGAATGACCGTACTCAAGCCGTGGCCTCTGAAGCTGGTCCTCGATTCGGTGCTGCTCGAAACGAAACGCATCGCCGACGTGATTCCATTTCTCGAGTTTGTGGATTCCTGGGAGAAGCAGAGTATTCTCACGGCGCTATGCGCGGCGCTGGTTGCCATCGTACTGCTCGAGAGCGTGTTCGGCTACTTGCAGAAGGTCGTGTTCGCCACCGCCGGCCAGTCGGCCACCACCGATGTGCTGGAGCACGTTTACATGCACCTTCAGACGCTGCCGCGAACCTTCGAGGGCGGCGCGCGCACCGGAGACGTGATTCTGCGTCTGACGTCCGACATCAAGACAATGCGCGACCTGCTGGTGAACCACGTGCAGAAGCTCGGGACCTACGCGATTACGTTCGCGGGCCTGATCGTGGTGATGGCGCTGATGGACTGGAGGTTGACGCTCGTCGGCCTCACGGTGATTCCTCCGATCTATTACGCCAGCTACCGGTTCGCGCGCCAGATCCGCCGGACGGCCAGCCGGAAACGAAGACGGGAAGGGCGCGTGGCGTCGATCGTGCAGGAAACTCTCGGGCTGCTGCCGGTGGTGCAGGCTTTCGCGCAGGAGGAACTGGAACGCGAGCGCTTGCGAGAGCAGGCGCGGCGGAGCCTGGATGCGGGGATCGAGAGCGCCCGCCTCGGCGGCGCCTTCACCCGTTCCATCAAGGTCCTGAACACGGTGGGTTCGGCGCTGGTCATCTGGGTGGGAGCAACGCGGGTTTTGAACGGCAGCCTCACTCCGGGCGACCTGGTCGTCTTTGCTTCCTACATGGCAGAGCTGTACGTGCCCATCCAGAACGTGTCGGAGTTGGCGGTTCAGTTCATGGAGTCGCTTGTTTCCGGCGAACGCGTTCAGGAACTGGTGCAGACGACGCCGCGGATCAAGGACGCGCCCGACGCCATCCGGCCGCCGCGCCTCAACGGAGAGATCCGATTCGAGAACGTAGTGTTCGGCTACACCGAAGGGCGTCCCGTGCTCGACGGGGTAACATTCACGATCGAGCCCGGGCAGATGGTTGCCATCGTCGGGGCCAGCGGCTCGGGCAAGTCGACCATTGCGAACCTCGTGCTGCGGTTCCACGATCCATGGGAAGGGCGGGTGATGGTGGACGGCTTGGATGTGCGCCGGTTGCGGGTGCGGGCGCTGCGGCGGCAGGTGAGCGTCGTGCTGCAGGAAGCGATCCTGTTCCGCCGAACGATAAAGGAGAACATCGGATACGGCAAGCCGTCGGCTGCGATGAGTGAGATCGTGGAGGCGGCGAAATCGGCGCGCGCGCACGACTTTGTCACGCGCCTGCCGGAGGGTTACGATATGCTTCTCGACGAGCAAGGGGGCAATCTTTCCGGCGGCCAGCGGCAGCGCATCGCCCTCGCTCGCGCGTTTCTCCGCAATGCGCCGATTCTGGTGCTGGACGAGCCGACCACCGGACTGGATCCCACGACCGAAATGGAACTCCGGGAAACGCTGGAGGAATTGGCGGGCGGCAGAACCACGCTCCTGATCACCCACAGCCTTGCGATGGTCGAGCGCGCCGACGCGGTCCTGGTGCTGGAGGCCGGCCGAATTGTTCAGCGGGGCAGGCATGCCGAGTTACTGCGCGTCGACGGCGCGTATCGCGAACTTGTGGAGGCCCGGCGGCGCGAGGCGGCGCGGAGCGAAGATAGAGTCGGCAGGACCATATGAACGCAGCCAACGCGGTTTGCTTCCGGTGCGCCGGCCTGGCGAGCCTGCTCGTGTGGTTGGGATCCGCCGGCGCCGGTCTGGGCCAGCCGGACACCAATCTCGTCTACCAGATCTTTGTCCGCTCCTTCGCCGATACGCCCGCGGACGCCGCGCCTGCTTCCGAGAAAGGAGAGGTCGGCGATGCTCAAGGGAATTCTTGAAAATCTCGACTATTTGAACGACGGAAATCCGAATACCGATCACGACCTGGAACGGGCATTCTCTGGCTGATGCCGATTGGCATGCCGGACTTGAATTTCGACGAACCGGAAATCCGCCGGGAGATCAAAGCCGTGGCGAAATTCTGGCTTGAAAAAGGAATCGATGGGTTTCGGCTTGATGCCGCCAAGCACATTTATGGGGACATATTCGGGCCAATTCGCGCCCGTTGGCTGATGCTGCCGCGTCACACCCAGCCGGAAAAAGATGTCCAGGCGATGCTGGACCATCTCCATCTGACTCTCCCCTCGCAACCGCAGCCACGAATCAGGGCGTCGCAACTCCCCCAGGCCCCTGCGCCCGCGCCGCCGGCTCAGCCCTCCCTGTGGTGAAGACCTTTGGGCAGCCCGCACTGATTCTGAAGTTGGAGATTGCGCTCAATGAACAAAAGAGAGGCAAAGCGTAGGAAGAAACTGGCGTCGCTCAAGCGGGAGAGCGAGCAGGTCCAACTCGAACAGATCCGCCGCTGGCAACAACTGCCACCGGAACGCCGAACGAATTTCCTCCGGAAGCGCGTAGGAATCCGCGCTTCGGCGCGGCAGATCGCCGAGCACGCGCACCCTTGCCGCTCGTTTCTGCGTCCGGTGACCAACGTCCGTCAGGCGCCGGCCGCCCCCGGCGCCAGCGTCAACAGGCTGACCTCCGGGCGGCAGTTCAGCCGCACGCCGAGGATATTGCCCACCACTCGCGTGACGTGGACGTGGCGGCCGCGCCAGAGCCGGAGCCCCTCGGTGAAGCGCCGGTCTTTGATTGGGACGAACGGAGCGTAGCCGAGGACAGGGATGACGATCTGACCGCCGTAGGTGTGCCCGCTGAGCATCAGGTCCCAAGGGTAATCGCCGAGGGCAGCCGCGTGTCGGGGTTGTGGGCGAGCAGCAGCGTCGGAGCGCCGGACGGGTGCTCGAGGTTCAGCACTCCGTGAACGATGCTCATGACGTTGGAATCATGTTGGCCGCCGGGCTTGTCGTCAATGAGCAGCGTCGTACAGTTGTGGCGTTCGAAGAACCGCTTCAGGCCCAGGACCTGCCGGCGGTAGCGACCAGCCATGCGACTCGCAAGTCTCCCTCAGTTCCCGCTCGGACTCCGACAGAGTGACAAACAGGCCGGTTTCGCCGGCTGCGCGGCCGGCCAGCAGGAACTGAAGCGCCATTGTTGTTTTGCCGGCCGCGCGCGAGGTTCGCTTGCGGCCGAGTTCGCGCTCCAGTTCTTCAAGATAGTCCAGCAGCTTCTGGTAAGCGGCTTCCTGTACACCACAACCAGCGCGCGTCCGTTCAGCGTCAGCACCACGGGTCGCCCCCTTTTTGTGCAAGTCGTGCAGTACCTCGCTCGTGCTGCGCTTGAAGTCCCTCAGCGGGCGGATGTCGTTAAGCGAAACCATGAAGCCCTTTCTTCGTCGTTGTTGCGCCTTTAGCGCATCCCTAAAGGCGCATCAATTCATTGACGAACCGCTGCACGGCGCGTTACGCGTGGGGGCTTGCGCCCGCGCCCCCGGATCTGACAACCTGCGGCTATGAGCAACTCCGTTGGGGAGCCGATCGATCCAGGGACGCGAATCGGGCACGTGCACTTGAAGGTGGCTGACATCGAGAGGGCGCTGGCGTTTTACTGCGGCGCGCTTGGCTTTGAACTCACGCAGCGCTACGGCGCGGGCGCGGCCTTCGTATCCGCGGGCGGCTACCACCATCACATCGGGCTTAACACCTGGGATAGCCGCGGCGGATCGCCGCCTCCCCCTGGCAGCACGGGACTCTACCATCTGGCGATCGTCTACCCGACTCGAAAGGCGCTGGCGAACGCGTTGCGCCGCCTGCTGGCGGCGGGGGTTCCGCTGGAGGGCGCGAGCGACCACGGCGTCAGCGAGGCGCTCTATCTGCGCGATCCGGACGGCAACGGCGTCGAACTCTACTGGGACCGCCCGCTGGAGCTATGGCCCCGAACGCACGATGGGCAACTCGCAATGTATACGCAGTCGCTCGACCTGGACGGGCTCCTGGCCGAATCGCCCGCATAGTCGCCAGTCTCCCGTCCCGCGCAACACTTGACAATGCCTGGTGGGGGGGCAGCCTCGCAGGCTGCGCGGGACTCCCAGTCCCGCTATGCTTCGTACTCGTACGACGCAAAGCCTGTTGGAAAACCGGCTCGCAAACCTAGCTGTTTGCCCCACCTTTAAGCAGTAGTGAACGCCGGTCATAACGTACCCGAAGGGGCCGCTCGGCGGTATCGATCCGCCAGCCGGCGCAACTCCTCGATGAGTTCGGCGGGTTCGGTCACCTCGAAATCGACGCCCAATAGAGACAAGTGCATCGCCAGACTCTCGTAGGTTGGAGCGCCGGTCTCCAGAATGCAACTGCGCTCGTCGACCGGTTGAACCAGCCCGATCCAGGAGGGCAAGCGCTCCGCGAGGGTCTCCGCCGCGGCCAGCAGCTTGATCCGGGCGCGGCACGGCGAGGCCGACCACGCGCCGCGAAAAACGTAGGAAGCCAGGTCCGCGGCGGGAGGCTCGCGAGGCGGGAATCGCGCGCCGGCAGTGGGGCGCGACTGGATGCGATCGACGCGAAACGTCCGCCAGGCTCTGCGGTCCGAGTCCCAGGCCACCAGGTACCAGCGGTGTCCCGAAGTGACCAGCCGGTACGGCTCGACGTGGCGGGTGGTTGGCGCGCCGGCGTGATCCTTGTAGCGGAATCGAAGCGCCTCGTTGTCGCGGCAGGCGCCCGCGATGGTGGAAAGGATGCGGGCGTCCACGGCCGATCCCGCCCCCGGCGGCGTGACAATCATGGTCTGCATCGCCGCGATGCGGCGGCCAAGGCGCGGCGGAAGGATCTGCTCGATCTTCGCAAGCGCCCGCAATGAGGCTTCCTCAACGCCGCGAATGTTTCCGGCCGCGGCCGAGCGAAGGCCGAGCGCCACAGCCACGGTTTCCTCGTCGTCCAGCAGCAAGGGCGGCATGCTGGCGCCGGCGCCAAGCTGGTATCCTCCCTCGACTCCGGAGGCCGATCGGATCGGATAGCCCAATGTGCGGAGCTTGTCTACATCCCGGCGCAAAGTCCGGACGGTGATTTCGAGGCGATCGGCGAGGTCGGCCCCGGACCAATATCTCCGGATCTGAAAAAGCGAGAGCAGGCGGAGAAGCCGCGCCGACGTTTCCAGCATGCATTCAGTTTGCCATTGATCGAGGACGAAAGATGTCCGCAATTGCGGATACGATTAGACTATGTTTCCGTGAGAGATGATTTCGCGAATCCGGCCGCCGGCGAAGTTCATCTACCAGCGTTGGAGGGGAGATGCCGACGTCATATATTGGCAACAGAATTGCAGCTAAAGCATTTCCTGCATCGAAATGTCGATCCGTGCGCGCGCCGCTCGACATAAGGAAGAGATGAGCTGCGCATCAAAACGCCGGCCCGCTCGAGATTGATCAAGGCCTCCTGAGCCTGGGAAAACCATCGATCGATTGAGGTGAACATCAGGAGTGTCTTCTCACGACGCCACGAGGAACTCATGCTCAAACGAATGATACTAATGCTGATCGCCGTGGGCGCCGCCGTCGGCGCGCTCGGCCTGGTGAAGTATCGCCAGATTCAGGCCGCCGTCGCGCAGGCGGCCTCCTTTCAGCCGCCTCCCGAGGCGGTGACGACCATTGTCGCCACCCAGGAGACATGGCCGGTGACATTAAGCGTGATCGGAACGGTCGCGCCCGTGCAAGGCGTCAACGTCAGCGCGGACCTGCCGGGCATTGTCACCCGCATCGCATTCGAAGCCGGAGGCGCCGTCGAAGAAGGAGACCTGCTGGTTCAACTCGATACGCGGCAGGAAGAGGCTCGGTTAGCCGCCATCGAGGCCGAGCGCGACCTCGCTCGCCTGAACTTCGAACGGCTCGAGGGCCTCGTCACCCAGGGCGCCATCACGCGCGCCGAATACGACCGCGCGGCGGCCGAGCAAAAGCAGACCGAAGCGCGGGTCGGAGAGATCCGTGCTACCATCGCGCGCAAAACGATCCGGGCGCCGTTCACCGGAATCCTCGGTATTCGGCAGGTGAACCTGGGACAGTACCTGTCGGGCGGGGACCCTGTTGTGACCTTGCAGTCTCTCGACCCGATCTATGTCAACTTCGGCGTGCCGCAGGACCAAGCCCCGCACGTGCGAACCGGCCAAAGCGTGCGTATCCGCGTGGGAGAAAACGGCGGCAGGCGATTTGAAGGCCGAGTCACCGCCTTCGATGCCACAGTGGACGAGGCAACGCGCAACATCCAGGTCCAGGCCACGCTTTCCAACCCCAAGAGCGCGCTTCGACCCGGCATGTTCGTTCAAACGGAGTTGCCCGTCGGCGCCCGGCGCGCCGTGATCCCGCTGCCGGCGTCGGCGATCAGCTATGCGCCGTACGGCGATTCCGTGTTCGTGGTGACTGATTTCAAGGACGATCAAGGCAATTCCTACCGCGGCGTGCGCCAGCAGTTCGTCAAGGTCGAAGGATCGCGGGGCGACCAGGTGGCGGTCGTCTCCGGATTGAACAAAGGCGACGAGGTGGTGACCTCCGGCGCCTTCAAGCTCCGCAACGGCGCCGCGGTGCTGGTCAACAACAAAGTACGGCCTGCCAACAATCCGGCCGCGAAGCCCGAGGATAGCTGATGAAGTTCACCGACCTGTTCGTCAAGCGACCTGTCCTTGCGGTGGTCGTCAACCTGGTGATCCTTATCGCCGGGCTTCAGTCGATCCGCTCGCTCAGCGTCAGGCAGTATCCGCGCAGCGACATCGCCGTGGTGAAGGTCACAACAGTGTACGTGGGCGCGAACGCAGACCTGGTACGCGGCTTCATCACGACGCCGCTGGAGCGCGTCATCGCCAGCGCCGACGGTATCGATTACATGGAGTCTTCCAGCGCGCAAGGACTCAGCACGATCACCGTCCACCTGCAACTAAATTACGATACAAACGCGGCGCTCACCCAGATCCAGGCGAAGGTCGCCCAGGTGCGCAACGACCTTCCGCCCGAAGCGGAAGCGCCGGTCATCCAGCTTGAAACCGCGGACACCGAGTTCGCGGCGATGTACCTGAGCTTCTCGTCGCCGGACCTCGATCAGAACCAGATCACCGATTACCTCACCCGAGTCGTCCAGCCAAGGTTGAGCGCCATCAGCGGCGTGCAGCGCGCCGACCTTCTCGGCGGCCGCACTTTCGCCATGCGCATCTGGATCCGGCCGGACCGGATGGCCGCGCACGGCATCTCGCCGTCGGATCTGCGCGAGGCCTTGGCCCGCAACAATTACCTGTCGGCGCTCGGGCGCACGAAAGGTTCGATGGTGTCGGTGAATCTCGTCGCCAACACCGACCTTCGCACGCCGGAGGAATTCCGCCAGCTCGTCGTCAAGGAAAAGGACGGCGTCATCGTTCGGCTCGGCGAAATTGCCGACGTTGCGCTCGGCGCGGAGAACTACGAAGAGGATGTCCGCTTTAACGGCGACACGGCGACCTTCATGGGCGTATGGGTGCTGCCTACGGCGAACTCGCTCGAAGTGATCCAGCGCGTGCGCGCGGCCATTCCGGAAATTCAGGCGCAGTTGCCGGCGGGAATGAAAGCCGGCATTCCGTACGACTCGACCGCGTACATTCAGGACGCCATCCATGAAGTGCTGCGGACGCTCAGCGAGACGCTGCTCATCGTGATCGCGGTGATCTTTCTGTTTCTCGGATCGGTGAGGGCGGTGCTGGTTCCGGTGGTGGCAATCCCGATCTCGCTCATCGGCACGGTCTTTTTGATGCTGGTGGCCGGGTTCACCATCAACCTGCTGACGCTGTTGGCCATCGTGCTCTCGGTGGGGCTTGTCGTCGACGATGCCATCGTTATGGTGGAGAACGTCGCCCGCCACCTGCGCGAGGGGATGGCGCCGTTCCGCGCGGCGATTTATGCCGCCCGCGAGCTGATCGGTCCCATCATCGCCATGACGATCACGCTCGCCGCCGTCTACGCGCCCGTCGGCATTCAAGGGGGGCTCACCGGCTCGCTGTTCCGCGAGTTCGCATTCACGCTCGCAAGCGCTGTCATCGTCTCCGGCATCGTGGCGCTTACGTTGTCGCCGATGATGGGCTCCAAGCTGTTGCGCGCCGGAGACGCCGACCGCGGCTTCGCGGGCTGGGTGAACCGGCGGTTCGACCGGCTGCGCGGCGCCTATACGCGCACGCTGGCCGGGACGCTGCGATACCGGCCGGTGGTTTTCGTGCTCTGGGTGATTGTCACTGTCTTGGTCGTTCCCTTCTACATGTTCTCCCAGCGCGAACTCGCCCCAACCGAAGACCAGGGCGTGGTGTTCTCCATCCTGCAAGCGCCGGCGAACGCGACGCTCGATCAGACGCGGCTGTTCGCCGAGCAGGTCTACGATGTCTACAAGTCTTTTCCGGAGAACGACAGCGTTTTCCAGATTACGTTTCCCACCGGCGGCTTCGGCGGAATGGTGACCAAGCCCTGGAGCGAGCGAGCGAAAACCACGCAACAGCTTCTCGTCGAGGCGATGGGACCGCTGTCGCAGATCCCCGGAATCCGCGCCATTCCGCTCACGCCGCCGCCGTTGCCTGGAGGCGGACAGTTTCCGGTTGACCTCGTCGTGGCTTCAGCCGCCGAGCCCGAGCGCCTCGCGGAGATCGCCGGTCAGCTCGTACAGAAAGCCTTCGCCAGCGGCCTGTTCATGTTCGCCGACAGCGACCTGAAGTTCGACCAGCCCCAGGCGGAAGTGGTGTTTGACCGCGACAAACTTCGTTCGCAAGGCGTTGACTTGAGCCAGGCCGGCCGCGACCTGTCGACTCTGCTCGGCGGCGACTACGTCAACCGGTTCAGTATCCAGGGCCGGAGCTACAAAGTGATTCCGCAGGTGAAGCGCGTCGAACGGCTGACGCCCGATCAGCTTTCCCAGATTTACATTACCGGGTCCGCCGACAAGCTTGTGCCGCTCTCCACCTTCGCCGGCCTCAAGACCACCGCCGAGCCCAGGGAACTCAAAAAGTTCCAGCAGCTCAACGCCGTCCGGATCCAGGGCGTGATCCCGCCCGGCGTGCCGCTCGACAGCGCGCTCGGCTTTTTGGAGCGGGAAGCGCTGGCCGTGCTGCCGGCGGGCTTCTCGATCGATTACGCGGGCGAGTCGCGCCAGTTGCGCACCGAAGGAGACAAGTTTCTCGGCATGTTCCTTCTGTCGGCGATCCTGATCTACCTGGTGCTCGCGGCCCAGTTTGAGAGCTTCCGCGATCCGTTCATCATCCTTGCCGGTTCGGTCCCGCTGGCGGTCTCCGGCGCGCTGATGTTTTCCTTCCTGGGACTGACGACGCTCAACATCTACAGCCAGGTGGGACTCATCACGCTGGTCGGCCTTGTAGCCAAGAACGGCATTCTGATTGTCGAGTTCGCCAATCACCTTCAGACCACGGGCAAGGACAAGTTGGCCGCGGTGATCGA
Source organism: Bryobacteraceae bacterium (assembly GCA_026129905.1). GTDB lineage: Bacteria > Acidobacteriota > Terriglobia > Bryobacterales > Bryobacteraceae > JAHCHE01. Next base: position 19,732 of record JAHCHE010000030.1, read on the forward strand.
GGCGGCCGGCACGCGACTGCGCCCGATTCTGATGACTTCGGCGGCCACGGTGGTGGGGCACTTCCCGCTGGTGATTGCGAAAGGACCGGGCGCGGGCGCGCGCAACAGCATCGGCGTGATGCTCGTCAGCGGAATGATCATCGGCTCGCTGTTCACGCTGTTCGTCGTGCCGTCGATCTACATGCTTTTGGCGCGAGTGCGGCGTCCGGAACCCTCCGGCGAGGAGATTGATCCGGCGCCCGCCGCGGAATTGGTGGAGGCGTAACCGATATGACATCTCGTTGGATGCTCGTGATTCTGGCCGGGTTGCTTGCCGGCTGTACGCTCGGCCCCGCCCATCGCCGCGCCCCAGCGCCTTCGATCGCGTCTCCGCCGGTCTTCCGCGGCGCCGCGCCGGCGACGACGCCCTCCGATCCGGCGTCGCTCGCCGATCTCAAGTGGTTCGAGCTGTTCAAGGACGAGCGTCTCCAGGATTTGATTCGCGCCGGTCTCGCGCGGAACTACGACCTCCGCGACGCCGCTCTCCGTGTGGAAGCCGCCCGCGCCAATCTCGGCATCCGGCGCGCCGATCAGTTGCCGGATCTCGGCGCTTCCGCCGACTTGACCTCGCTCCGTTTCTCGCGCGGCGGTAGCTTCCCGCTCCCGGAAGGCTTTTCGCAGCGGCGAACCTTCGGAGGCTTCGCGGCGAACCTCCTCTCGTACGAAGTCGACCTTTGGGGCCGCCTCCGGCGCGCCAGCGATTCCGCCCGCGCCAGCTTACTGGCCAGCGAGGAGAATCGCAAAGTGGTAGTGACGACCTTGGTGAGCGAGGTGGCGAGCGCCTATTTCAACCTGCTGTCGCTGGATGCGGAGCTACAGATCGCCAGGCGCACCCTCACAACGCGGGAAGATTCCCGCAACGTGATTCAGGTCCGCGAGCAGCGCGGGCTGGCCACTCTCCTTGACGTCCGGCAGGCCGAGCAACTGGTGAACACCGCCACGCAATCCATTTTCGAGCTGGAGCGGGCAATCGAGCAGACCGAGAACCAGATCAGCCTGCTGGTGGGAGATCGCCCCGGTCCGATTCCGCGGGGTCAGCCGCTGATCTCGCAATGGCAACCGCTCAGCGTGCCGCCGGGGTTGCCTTCCTCCCTGTTGGAACGGCGGCCCGATATTCGCGCCGCCGAGCAGAGCATCGCCGCCGCCAACGCCTCGGTCGACGTCGCCCGCGCCGCTTACTTTCCACGCATCAGCCTGACGGGCCTGCTTGGAACGCAAAGCGACGCGCTGAGCGGCCTGTTCTCGGGTCCGACCCGGATCTGGCAGTTTGCGCCGCAAGTGTCGCAGCCCTTCTTTACGGGCGGCCGCCTCCGCTCCACGGAACGGCTGGCCGAGACGGAAGAACACCTGGCGGTAATCCAGTACGAGCGCGCGATTCAGACCGCGTTCCGCGAAGTCGCGGACGCGATCGTCCAATACCGCAAGACGCGCGAGATCCGGGAGCAGCAGGAGACGTTGGTGGTAACGTTGCAGGACCGCTCGCGCCTCGCCTACCTGCGGTATGAAGGCGGGGTCGACACGCTGTTGAATGCGCTCGACGCGGACCGGGACCTGTTCGGCGCTGAACTCGGGCTCACCCGAACAAGGCGCGATGAACTGTTGGCCATGGTACAGCTCTACCGCGCGCTCGGCGGCGGCTGGCGCCAGTGAGCATCGAAATGTTGTCTCTTGCTCGGGTGGTATGCTCTGGGTAAGGACAGCGTCGGAAGAGGGGAATAACAGATGAGCCAACTTCACACTGATCAACGACCGGCCGGGGCGAACCCGACCTTCCGACTCGATGTTTCCGTGCATGACTTACTCACCAAGCCAAACCCGGTCTCTCCGCCTCAGGCGGCGGCCGAGCCGTTAACCCTTCCGGAACCGGTCTTCCCGCGCCATCCTGAGCTGCTGGGCAGGGACGCCGCGCTTCCTCCCAGGGATCCCAACTCGCCCTATCAGCGCCGCTGGACTCCCGCGTTGATCTACCGGGCGCTGAACGGCTGGATGTTTCCTTATGTCAAGTCGCGCGTGCTGCCGGGGGACTTTCACCCGATCATCGCCTACCTCTTTACTGAATGGAAATGCAACCTGGATTGCCATTACTGTTGGGCGTTCGATAACAGCGTCAAGGGCATGTCGGAGGATACCGCCAGGCGCTCGATCGACTGGCTGCACTCCACCACCTGCCGGGTACTGGCCCTCATGGGAGGCGAACCCTTGTTGCGGCCGCAATTCTCGCACAAAGTGGTTTACTACGCGGCAAAGAAGGGGTTCTGGATTTACGTTCCCACCAATGCGCGGCTGCTGCGCCCCGACGTGACAGATCGCCTTGCCGACGCCGGCATGGCGGTCGTCAATTTTGCCGTGGATGTCGTGGACGAAAAGCCGGGGCTCCCGAAGGCATTCAATCCGGTGCGGAAGCATTTCGAGTATCTGATCAGGAAGCAGTACCAGTATGGGTACATCGTATTCTTCAATATAAATATCTGCCGGAACAATATCGAGGACGTCCAGCAGCTCACCGAAATCGCGCGCGACTACGGCATCATTACCGACTATCACATCAACGAGTCGCCCATGATCGAGCAGAGCCATTTTCAGCACCTGAACGAAAACGACACTTTTATTCGAGAGGAAGACTGGCCAAGAGTGGACGCATTGCTGGACTGGCTGATCGATAAGAACCGCGCAGGTTACAAAATGGTGAACTCAGCCAGACGGCTGGCGGACATGAAAGCATTCATGCGAGGCAAAGTGGAGCCGTGGAATTGCCGGGCGGGTCAGAATTCCCTGATCATCCGGGTGGACGGGACCCTCGCCCCCTGCTTTCCCATGTACTCGGCGACCTATGATTGGGGCGTTGTCGAGAACCACAGGTTCGAAGTGAAGCAACTGGACAATATGAAGGAGTCCTGCCAGACCCATTGCTTTTCGACCTTGAATCACAACCTCGGCTACTGTTACAACGATGCGCGAGCCATCCGCTGGGTCTTGAAGCAGGCATCGCGCGGCTTCCAGGGTGTGAGCGGCAGCTTCGATTGAAGCCTGCGGACCTACGTTCAATAAGGTACTCACTTCAGGAACGGGTTCCGGACTATGACTGCATCCCAGGCGACGCCATCCTTCAGGTCCTCGGACCAAAGAACGGAGCAGCCCAGTTGCGAGGCGCTTCGCAGAATAAGAGCATCCCAGAAGGAGATCCGCTTGCGCCGGTGCGATTCGATCGATGCCAGCACGTCTTCCAGCGCCGGCCGATGCACCCTCCATTTACCAAGTCGTTCCACTTGGGCTTTGGCGTGATCCGGCGGCATGGAGAGCTTGCGCGTCGTGGCGACATAGAATTCCTGAAGCACCTGCAGGCTGACGCACCCGGTGTGTTCAAGCCACAGGCGCTCGAGCAGCTCGATGGCGGCTTCGCGCTTCGCGACCGCCGTCCGGTCGAAGGCGTAGACGAGGATGTTGGTGTCCACGAATTCTCTACCGCTCATGCAGGGAGTCCCGAGTCCAACCGATCTTTCCTCCGGTTCCGAGCTGGTATCCCTGTTTGAGATCGGTAAGCATCGACCGGCGTGCTTTTTCATAACCCTCCTCCGCATCGACGATCTGATGCAAGGCGCGGGTCAGCAATGCCGACAGGGAGGTGTCCTGCCTGGCGGCGACGATCTTGAGTTCGCGAAGCAACTCTTCGGGGAGGGCAAGCGTCACGTTCCGCGTTTTCACGTTTTAGAGTGTAGCACGTTTCTACGTGACGCATCGCGATTCTTCGGCGGCCGGAAGCGGTCGGCGACGCAACCCGGCTTCGCGAGCCGGCGCCATGCTACTTTTCTTTTTATGCGCATCCTCATTGGTTTGCTAACTCTGGCGGCCGTTGCGGCGGGGCAGCCGCTCCCGTTGTCGACGCCCGAGAAAGAACAGCTCTCGTCAGAGCGGCTGGAGAGGCTCCACCGGCGTTTTGAGGAGGTCGTCAAGAAAGGCGAGCGCGCGGGCGCCATCACGCTGATCGCTCGCAACGGCCGTATCGCCGACTGGCGCGCGTACGGGTATCGCGACCTCGAACGGCAACTGCCGATGGAAAAGGACACCATCTGCCGGATCTGGTCGATGACCAAGGTGATCACCAGCGTGGCGGCGATGATGCTGGTGGAGGAGGGGAAGCTTGTTTTGGGCGACCCTGTGCACAAACACATTCCGGAGCTGAAATCCCTGCGCGTGCTGACAGGCGGCACGGCCGATAACCCGGTGCTCGCCGACGCCGTCCGGCCTATCACCGTGAAGAACCTGTTGACGCACACCTCCGGCTTCACGTACTCGTGGGGCGACGATCCGGTCCCGGAATTGTACCGTCGCGCGAAGGTCTTCGACGCGCCCAGTCTCAAGGCGTTTGTCGGCAAACTCGCGACACTTCCGCTGGTGGCCCAGCCGGGCGAGAAGTACAACTACAGCGTCAGTACGGACGTGCTTGGCTACCTGGTGGAGGTCGCTTCGGGAATGCCATTCGACAAGTTCGTCCAGACGCGGATTCTCACGCCCCTGAAGATGAACGACACGTTCTTCGTACCGCCGAACGACAAGATGAGCCGCATCGCGAAAACCTACGGTTTCAAGGACGGCAAGCTGAGCCAGACCAGCCTGGAGGAACTATCGGCGGCGGCGACAGTTCCGTACGGCGGCATGGGACTGTATTCCACCATCGGCGACTACGCCCGTTTCGGCCAGATGCTGTTGAACGGCGGGGAACTGGAAGGGGCGCGGCTGCTCAGTCGCAAGACCGTGGAGTTGATGATGGCGAACCACCTCAGCAATCTGGCGAAGCCGTCCATCGACGAGGACGGCGCGTACGGCTTCGGACTTGGTGGTTCGGTGCGGCTGGATATCGCGAAGGGAAACATTCCGGGTTCGGTGGGCCAGTTCGGTTGGGACGGCGCCGCCAGCACATACTTCCGAATGGATCCGAAGGAGCGGACGGTATCGCTCTTGTTCCAGCAATACATGCCGTTCGACGCGCCATCGCTGGCGCTGTTCTCGACGCTGTTCTACCAGTCGATCGTGGACTGACGGACGCGGACGATCAACGCCGGGGGCTGGGCGGCGTCCGCTCCCGGATCGTGACGATGCGGTTCGCCGCGATGTTCTCCTCCACCTGACGGTTGCCGCCGGGCCAGACGATTTCGATGCGGTCGGCCCGGTCCGCCGCGCCCAGTCCGAAGTGCAGGCGGAGATCGCTCTGCGAAAGATAGCTGCCGCCGCTGCGGACGACGCGCGTTTGGGTGAGCCCGCCGCCGGTCAGGCGCACGATGGCGCCAATGGCGCTGCGATTCGCTTTGACGCCTTCCAGTTTCAGCAACAGCCAGTTGCCCGGCGGCTTGCGCGCCAGCTTGAACAGCGACGGCGTCTCGTTCTGGTTGTTCACCAGCGCCTCGAGGACGCCGTCGTTGTCGTAGTCGCCGAAAGCGGCGCCGCGTGCGGCGTGCTTCTCAAGGATCGCTGGCCCCGCCGATTCGGAAATGTCCTCCAGTTTTCCATTGCCGCCGTTGTGATAGAAAATGGCGCGCTGCTGATACCTGATGTGAATGTTCAGGGAATCGATTTCGGGGAAGACGTGGCCGTTTACCAGGAGGAGGTCCTCCCAGCCGTCGTTGTCGAAATCGGCGAAACCGCAGCCCCAGCCGACGTAGCTCATGTTGTGGGAGAGACCGGCGGCGACGGTGGCGTCGTCGAACTCGCCCTCGCCCCGGTTCCGGTACAGCGTCTGCCGTTCGTCGGAGAAGTTGGCCCGAAAGATATCGATGTGGCCGTCGTTGTCGTAGTCGCCCGCGGCGACGCCCATTCCCGAGGTGGCCTTGCCGTCCTGGTCGAAGGCGACGCCGCGGAGCAGCGCATCTTCCTCGAAGGTTCCGTCGCCCTTGTTGACGAACAACAGGGATGGCGTCTGATCGGAGGCGACGAAGATATCGATCAGGCCGTCGCCGTTGAAGTCGCCGGTAAGGACGCCGAGGGAATAGCTGTCTTCGGCCCGCGTCACGCCGGCGGCCTCCGAGACGTCGGTAAACGTTCCGTCGCCGTTCGAGCGGTATAGAATGTTGCGGTCGAATGGAAGGCCGCGCGGGCCGCAATTCACCGGAATCTTCATGTAGTAACAGTAGGGATTTTCTCCCGGTTTCGGCGTCGTGTTGAAATCGAACTTTAGATAATTACTGACGAACAAGTCCAGATGCCCGTCGTTATCGTAGTCGAGGAAGGCGCAGCCGGTGTTGTACCGGACCCGATCCTGCGTCAGTCCCGCCTTTGCCGTGACGTCCTCGAAGCGCTTGCCCTCGATATTGCGGTAGAGCGCATTCTGTCCCCAGTAGGTGACAAACAGGTCGGTGAAGCCGTCGTTGTCGTAGTCGCCGGCGCAGACGCCCTTGCCCCAGCCGCTGCGTTCCAGTCCCGCCTCGCGGGTGACGTCGCGAAAGCGCCCCTTGCCATCGTTGCGATACAGGCGGTTGGAGGCGCCGTCGCCGGACACGATGAAGGCGTCGAGAAACCCGTCGTTGTCGTAGTCGATCCAGGCGACGCCGCTGCCGGTGGTCTCGATGATATATTTCTTCCCCGCATGGCCGCCGTTGGGAAATGCGTGAACGAAGCCGGCATCGCGGGCGACGTTAATAAACTGGATTCCGTACGGTTCGGAAGCCAGCAGTCCTGCCAGCGCCAGCAATGTCCTCATTTATTCTCGGAACCGGGCGGTTTTTCGCCGATGCGTTTCAGGAACTCGGTAAACTCCCCTTCAGGCGGCTTGCGGAGCTTGTCGAGCGTCGCCTTCTGGCGGGCGGCGTCCTCGCGCCTGCCGGCATTGCGGTAGGCAACCATCAGGGCGTAGTGCGCGGACTCGCTGGAAGGTTGCAGCCGGACGACCTGTTCGAGCAGGCGGATGGCTTCTTCGGGCCGCTTCGCCTCCATCCGCGCCTTGGCCAGCCCCTGAAGCGCTTCGGGAAACTCGGGGTTCAGCGCCACCGCCCGCTCCAGGCGCGCAGTCGCTTCCGGACCTTTCTGCTGCGCTTGTAGAATGAGCGCCACCTGGTACTCGGCGACCGCGTCGCCGGGGTTCAGCGCCAGTTCCGCCTCGAACTCCTTTCGGGCGGCTTCGAGCGCTTCCGGCGCGTGCGAGTTCATGAGAACCGCGCGGCCGAGGCGGAAATGTAGGTTCAGCGCCCGCGGGTTCTTCTCGATCGCCTTTCCGTATTCCTGGATCGCCTCGCCGTAGCGCCCCTGGATCTCGAAAATCTCCGCGGAGAGTTGATTAACCCGGAACGATGCCGGCGTCTTCTGGAACATCTGAAAGACAACGTCGTTCCACGATCGCATCAGGGCGCGGGCGGACTGATAGAGCACGTCGGCGTCGGCGGGATAAAGCTGTTTCAGCCGGAGCGCCACCGGAAGCGCGTCGTCGAAGCGGCTGAGGTTGACGTAACACTGGACAGCGGCGATGCCGGAGAGGCGGCGCAGGTCGGCATCCGACGTTTTCTGGAACAGGGCGCCCAGGTCGTCGGCCACCGTCTTGCACTCGCCGAGTGCGGCGCGGGATAAAGCGAGGAAGACGCGCTGGTGCTCGCCGGCCGGCGCTTTTTCTAGCGCCGCTTTCGCCTGGGCGTATTCGCCCTTGTGAAACAGCGCGATTCCGTGAGCGGGGTCCTGGGCCGCGCCCATCGCCGCGCATCCAAGGAGAACGGCAAAGCAGCGGAGGGTCAGAGCCGGCATGTCAGTGTCCCGCGTCGTCGGTGACCAGGTCAAGATTGCCGAAGCGATGCCGGGTCTGGCCCTCGAAAAAGCGGAAGCTGATCAAGGGCGGAGACCCGGGGGCAAGCAGCGGCGGCGGCGTAGCGCGCTCAGTGGCGGGTACGCCGATCTCTAGCACCCGTCCGGAAGCGGCTACCGCGCGCGTGAGTTCCCGCACGTCGGTTTGCGGCGGACCGGCCGGCGCCTGGCTCAGGAATAGCAGGAAGCTCAGGGTGTAAATCATGGTTCCCCCAGTTGTTGTAGCGCGCGCTGGGCCATCGCGCTGTCGGGCTTTCGCGCCAGCAGGCCGCGCATGATCTCGCGCGCCTTGTCGCGATCGCCTTTCGAGACATAAATCCGCGCGAGGTTAAGGTTCAGCGACTCGTCTTCCGGCGCGGCCTCCACGCCGAACTGAAACGTGGCGATGGCGTCGTTCACTTGGCCCCGCTGCATGTATAGTACGCCAAGATTGTTGATCGCGCCCGTGTGCTTGCGGTTGGAGCGGATCGCGTTCTGGAACCACTTCAGCGCTTCGTCGCTCCGATTTTGCTTGGCGCAGAGCAGGCCAAGCTGGTTGGAGGCGTCGGCGTCGTCCGGGTCCTGATCGAGCGCCCGGCGGAACATCTTCTCCGCCGACGCCGCATCGTTCATCTTCAGGTACGCGTTGCCCGCGTTCAGCGCCGCGAAGGTGAACCTGGGGTGGATCGCGAGCGCCTGCTCGAAGTGCTGGAGCGCCAGCGGGAAGTTGCCCGTCTCCAGTTCCAGGATGCCGAGGTTGTTCCACAACTCGGGCGAGCGCTGGTTCCTCTTCAGGGCGCGGTCGAAATACTGCCGGGCTTGTGGAATTCGGTTTCCTTCCAGGTGAATCTGGCCGACCGCAAGGGTGGTCTTGAAATTCTCCGGTTCCAGCCGCAGGACCGTTTCAAGGTAAGGAAGCGCTTGGTCGGGATAGCCGGCCCAATAGAACGCCGCGCCCAGTTTGAAATGGCTGCGATATGGCCGGTGAACGTACGCGCCGGGAAAAGGAATGGCCAGGCGGTCGCGATCCCGGCTGCCCAACGCGGCCAGGTCGGCGCGGAGCGCGGCTTCGTCCTGAAGGTCCGGATATACCTTGTGGACCATGCCGTCGCCGTCAATCAGGAACAGCAGCGGCGCGGTGAGGCCGGTCCGCCAATCGAACAAGTAACGGCGGAACAGCCCGTACCCCGCGACGACGTCGGCCGGCGCGGCGCCGAGATCCACTACCTGGATCGGCAGCCCCGATGGGACTTTGGCGTCGGGGTCCAGCGTGAGGTAAACAAAGGCGGGGCCCTCCCGCGCTTCCGGCAGCGCAAGCGGCTCGAAGAACCACGTCGGCTCCAGGCGCGTGCTGTTGTCGCCCTCGACCGGTTCGCCCTTGATCTCGCGGCGCGGCAGGAACGCGGCGCTTGCGACCTTGTCGGATCCTTCGACGATCTGGTGCCGGAAACCGCAGCGCAGTCCGTGGAACTCCTGCTTGAGACCCGAGGGCCAGTAAATGGCCACCGACTGCGCCGTATCCTTCTCGCCCATCCCGAAGTGCAGCGCCTTGGTGCTCTGCGAAAGGTACGTCCCGCCGGCCATGACGAACTTGACCTGGCCGTCCACCTCGACGCGCGCGCCGATGGCGTCGCGGTTGGACCTGGTCCCTTCCAGCCGCAGAACCAGCGACCGCCGCGAGCCCGCGCATTCGTTGCGGAAAACGCGCACCTGCGGGCCGTTGCGGTTCTTGATCAGCATGTCAAGGTTGCCGTCCCCGTCCAGGTCCAGCACGGCGACGGCGCGCCCGTCGTCGGCGAAGTCGATGCCGCTGACGCCGGAGAAATCGTAATAGCGGCCGTCGCGCCGGACAAACATGACGTTCGGCTCGCGGCTGTTCCAGCTATAGTCCTCGCGGATGAGCTGATTAATGGCGTTCCAGCCGTTCTCGTAGTCGCTGGACGGACTGAAGTCAATCGGCGAGGCGGCCACGACGTGACGCCAGAAGAAGCTCATCAGGTCCTTCTCCGAGGCGTTGGTGATCATGCCGGCGACGGTGAAGATTTCCGGGGCGCCGTCGTTGTCGAAATCGACCCCGTCGCAGCACCAGGCCCAGCGGGCGGCTTCGACGCCTTCTTTGGGGCCGGTCTCCTCGAACGTTCCGTCGCCGCGGTTGCGGTAGAGGGAATTCCCTTTGGTGTGACGGCGGTAGGCTTCGGCGGGCTGAAGGTTTTTCTCCCTGACCACGCGCTGGCCGGCGGCGGTCCACATGTTGCTGACATAGAGGTCGGTCTGGCCGTCGCCGTCGTAGTCGAACCAGCCGACGCTCATACCCGGGCCGATGTCCTCGACGCCGGCCTCGGCGGCGACGTCGCGGAATGCGCCCTTTTCGTTCTTGTACAGGTTGTTGCGGCCAAAGTCGTTGGCGACGTAAAGGTCCATCCAGCCGTCGTGATTGTAGTCGCACCACGACGGGCAGAAGCTGTACCGGTTGTTGTTATGGTTGATGCCGGTCGACTCAGTCACATCCTCGAACACGCCCTCGCCGACGTTGCGGAACAGGTAGTTCGGCGGACCGTTCTGCGCGTCGTGGTACGGCGTCGGGTAACGGTACTGGTCCTCGCTTTGAAAATAGATGTAGGTGCACAGGTAGAGGTCCAGCCGGCCGTCGTTGTCGTAGTCGGCGGCCGCCATTCCTGTGAACGTGCCCTGCGCGGAGGATTTGAACCGGAAGGCTTCGGGTTTGTGGGTGAAGCGCCCCCCGCCCTGGTTCTCGAAGAACAGCGGACCGGACGCGCGGAGCAAGACCAGGTCCTGGTGGCCGGAGTTGCGGAAATCGGCGAACAAGGCGCACGAGGTCTCGTCCAGGATGTCCAGGCCGGAGCGGGTGGTGATGTCCTCAAAGGTCCCGTCGCCTCGATTCTTATAGAGGCGGTTGGGGAGACCCCCGGGCTGGCAGACGAACACCTCGTCCCAGCCGTCGTTGTCGATGTCGGCCGCGGCGATCCCGTTTTCTCCATAGACATCCAGGCCGAGCGCAATGTCCAGTCGCGACCGCCAGTACGGCGTCCCGCGCGCCAGTTGCCGGTGATAGGAATCCACGCCGGAAAAGGCGTAGGAGCTGATGTCCCGGAAGCGCGGCGCCTTCGCGGTGATCAGCGTTTCGTCGAGCGGCTCAAAGCGGGTCAGTTGGCCGTCGGCCCACTCCTGCTCCCAGTGACCAACCCGCCACTCGAGCAGACCTTCTCGTCTGCTGCTCGCCTCGTAACGGATTACGTGATCGGCAAGGACCCAAAAGCGCAGCTTCGCGTTCTCCCCCAGTCCGTCGAGCCACTTTCCGAGACCCCCTTCAAAGGCTGAATCGGCACGATCGAATTCGGCGATGAATACGTCCGGGGAAGCCTTGGCGTACTGGGCGGGCATCGGTGAGGTGCCCTTGAACCCGGCGGCAAGAGGAAGGGCGCGGGAGGAGGCGAGTTCTTTCAGCCGATCGGCGATTTCGAAGGCGAGTTTCTCGCCCGGGAAGTCGTCGTTGCCCGGCATGGCCTTCGCGAGCAGGGGGTCGAAAGGGGCGGGTTTGCGGAACCGGACCTCGACCGGCCTGGAAACGGCGGCGGCCAGCCGCGGCCTCAGGCAGGCGCTGAGGGCCAGCGACCCCAGGAAATCTCGCCTGTTCAAAGGCGTCACTCTCCAATCATAATCGTCAACGGCGCGAGTTCCGCGGAACGCGACGACGCAGCGTAAGCGGTTGCATCGCGGAGAGATGACCCCGCGCGCCTAAAAGACAATAGAAGCTGAAAAACTTATGTTGACATGTAAGCGCGTTCAGAGCATAATAGTCCTGATCCGGACGGCGAATAGTGGATTCAGATTAGGGAGCGCCGTCCGGCGTTAGGGGGTCCATGAAGAAAGTTACACTCATCCTTGCCCTCGCGCTGCTTTGTTTCACGCTTCCGGCGTGGGCGCAGCGCGATTTGGGCACCATCGTCGGCACAGTAACCGACCCGACCGGCGGCGTGATCGCCGGCGCCAGGGTAACCATTACCGAAGACGCGACCAGCCTCAGCTACCAGGTGCAGACGGACAGCGGGGGCAATTACGTCCGCCCGGCCTTGAAGCCCGGTATCTATTCCGTGCAGGTCGAGGCCACCGGCTTCAAAACCGGCGTGCAGCGCAACGTCACCCTGACTGCCGGCGACCGTGTACAAGCCAATGTCAGCATGCAGGTCGGCGACGTCGCCGAGTCCATCGAGGTCTCGGCCGCTCCACCCGCGCTCCAAACCGAAAGCACGATCATCGGCCAGACCATCCAGGCGCGGTCCACCAGCGAATTGCCGCTGGGCGGCCAGCGGAAGTTCACATACCTGGCGCGGCTGTCGCCGTCTGTAGTGCCTGGCGAACCGGGCGCTCGCGACGCGGCGGGCGGCGCGTTTTCCGCCAACGGCGTCCGCTCCAACGGGCAGAACAACTTCCTGTTGAACGGCGTTGACAATAACGTCAACGTCATCGACTTCATCAACCAGACGGCCTACGTCGTGGGTCCGTCGGTCGAGGCGATCGGCGAGATGAAGATCCTCACCAACGGCTACAACGCCGAATACGGACGAGGCGCGGGCGGCGTCGTCAACGTCACCATCAAATCCGGCACCAACGACATCCATGGGGTGTTATTCGAAAACCTCCAGAACGACAAGCTCGACGCCAACAAGTGGGAAAACAACCGCGCGGGCGCGAAGCGCGGTCCGTTCAAGCAGAACCTGTTCGGCGTGGCGATCGGGGGACCGATCATCCGGGACAAATTGTTCTGGTTCGCCGATTACCAGGGCATCCGCATCCGGTCCACCGGCGGCGCGGTCCCGGGCCTCGGCAACACCTTCACCCGTTCCATTCCCTGGCCGGCGTACAAGACCGGCGATTTCTCCCGGCTGCTCACCGGCGGGTCGTTAGGTACGGACGCCGCCGGCAACAATGTACCGGTGGGAGGCATCTTCGATCCTCTCAACGTCGTCAACGGCGCCCGGCAGATGTTCCCTGGCAACCGGATTCCCCAATCCCGGTTCGATCCGGCGGCTGCCACGCTGATCGGCCAGTACCCGAATCCCAACCAGAACCTTGGTGAACGGCTGGCCGACAACAACTTCATCGTGGTGACGTCCGGCCGGCAGCAGAACGACCAGGGCGATCTCCGGCTGGACTACCGCTTGAGCGACAAGGATAGCCTGTTCGGCAGCCTGAGCTGGGTGGAGGAATCCAAGTTCCAGACCCCGCCGCTGCCTGGTCTCCTCGATGCCGGAGGTTTTGCCGGCGAGAGCGAGCAGAACCAGAGCCGCAACGCCATGATGAGTTGGACCCGCGTCTGGTCGCCGACCTTCCTTACCGAGACGCGCCTGGCGTTCAGCCGCCTCATTACCCAACGCACGCAAGCGAACTCGACGGTGGACGCGTTCCGGGAAGCGGGCATCGGGGGCATTAACCCGATCAGCGCGTATGCCCAGAACGGTGGCCTCCCGGCCATTGCGATTGACGGCTATTCGACCGTCGGCGGATCCGAATGGTTGCCAACGCTCGAGTACAACAACGTTTGGGACTTCATCGAGAACGTGTCCATCATCAAGAGCGGCCATGCCATGAAGTTCGGGTTCGAGTATCGCCCGATCGACTTCCCGTTCTTCCAGGTACCGTCGCCACGCGGCATCTTCGGCTTCCGCACCGGCTGGACTTCGGCCGGCCCGGGATTCGACGGCGTCGGCAGGACGGGTGATGGAATCGCCACGTGGCTGCTGGGCATGCCGGGATCGGGTACCCGCATCACGACGGCGAACTTCATCTCGTCGCAGAAAACCGCTTACGCCGGCTATTTCCAGGACGACTGGAAGGTAAGCCGGACGCTCACGCTCAACCTCGGCGTTCGCTATGAGCTGTTCACGCCGATCGGCGAGAAGTTCGGACGGCAATCCGGCTTCGAATACGCCAAGGACATCCGAAACGAGCTCACGCTGGTGATTCCCAAAGGCCCGAACCAGGATGCGCCGCTGCCGCCGAACTTCGCCACCACCTACCCGCAGATTGTCGTCGAGCGAGGCGTGGTGGACAAATACATGATCCCTTGGGACAAGAACAACTTCTCGCCGCGTATCGGTCTGGCCTGGCAAGCGGTGTCCAGGACCGTAATCCGCGCCGGCTATGGAATCTTCTATGGCGGCGAGGAGAACGAGGGTGGCGATCCGAACCGCGGCGAGTCGCTTCCGTTCAACCAGGAGGCGCAACTCATCCCCCAGACCAACTACGTCGCCAACCCGTTCATCCGGACCTTCGCCGAGGGCTTCCCCCTGGACACGTTCTCTTTGCCGGCGCCGATCCGCTTCCGGACGCCGGCCTGGAATTTCCGCACGCCCCTGGTGCATAAGTGGAACTTCGCCATCCAGCGCGAACTCGGGTTCAGCACGGTGGCGGAGATTTCCTACGTCGGCTCGAAGGGCCAGAACCTGCTGGTGTTGTGGAACGCGAACAATCCGGTGAATCATCCGGACCCGGGCGCCCTCAGGGCGCCAAGGCGCATTTACGGCATCGACACCGACATCACCGAGGCGGCGACGTTCGGCCGCAGCAACTATCATGGGCTGAACGGCAAACTGGAGAAACGATTCTCCAACGGCCTCGACTTCCTGATGGCCTACACCTGGGGCCACGCTCTCACCGACGTCGGCACGACGCTCACCGGCGGCGGGGTCATCCGCGACGCCCGGAACTTCCGCGAGTCCGGCTACGCCAACGCGAATTTTGACGTCCGGCACCGCTTCACCACCAGCTTCATGTACGAGCTTCCGTTCGGCCGGGGGCGGATGTTCGGCTCCGGCTGGAACCGGGCGGCTAACAGTGTTCTGGGCGGTTGGCAGATCAACGGGATCGTTACCATGCTGACCGGCTTCCCCAGAAGCATCACCGCCGCGTTCAACAGTTGCGCCTGCAATGCGCGAACTCCGGACGTTGTGTCCGGGAAGTCCCCGAGCAACGCACCCTCGGGCGGGCGCACGCCGGACCTTTGGTTCGACACCACCGCCGTGATGGCGCCGGCTCTCGGCACGCCGGGCAACCTTGGTTCAATGTCGATCTTTGCTCCGGGTACCCGCAACGTCGACTTCTCGCTGTTCAAGCGGTTTTCCTTCACCGAGCGGTACGCCCTCACGTTCCGTTCGGAGTTCTTCAACATCAGCAACACGCCGCAATTCGACCCGACGCAGATGTCGCTGACGCAGGGCGGCGGCGGCTTCGGCCGGATTAACGGCACCATTGCCGGAACTGAGCGCCACGTGCAGTTCGCGCTCCGGTTCGAGTTCTAGCCTCCTGGCAGCTTAGTCTGTGGCCCGCGTTGCCTTTTCCGGCGCGCGGGCCTTTTTATTGAGAAGAGCGGTCAGCGAACAGCGATCAGCGAACAGCGATCAGCTCTCAGCTTTCCAGAGCCGGGCGCGCACGGCGCGCCAAAGGTAGACTGGTAGCGATGGCGCCGCGGTTGTTGTTGATCTCTGCGTTCGCGGTCCTGTTGTCCGCCGGGCAGGGTTCCACGGAAGATTCGCTGCGCCAGGGATTGATCGCGCTGGAGCGGAACGAATTGCTCGCGGCGCGGAAACACCTGGAGGTGGCCGCGAGTGCGGAGCCGTCCGACCCCCGGGCTTGGCTTGGACTCGCGCGTGCCTGCTGGAAATCCGGACAGCGAGAGCAGGCGGCTGCAGCGATCTCCAAAGCCATTTCCACCGGCAAAGATCAGCCGGTCATCCAGCATGGGCTCGCCTTGTATTTCGCCGAGGCGGAAGATTGGGCTCAAGCGGCGGCGTTCGAATCGAACTTTGCCGCGCTAAGCGGCGACGGCGATGCCTTCCTGCGCGCCGCTTCGCTCTACCTGCGCGGGCAAAGGGCCGAGGAGGCCATTCGGACCGCCTCGAACGCGCTGGAGAAAACGAACCGTGCGGACCTGCGCAATTTGTTGGGAAAAGCCTACGAAGCGGCGGGAAATTCCGGGCAGGCCCTGCTCGAATTCCAGCAGGCCGTCCGGTTGAACCCCTACGAAGAGGGCTACTATTTCGATCTCGCGCAGTTGCTGATGCGGCATCACAACTTCGACGTCGCCATCCAGGTGCTGGAGGCGTCGAAAAAGGTGATCGCCAAGAGTCCGCAACTTGAGCTGGCGCTCGGCGTGGCCTATTACGGCCAGCGCCGCTTCCCGGACGCCGTGGCGTCGTTTCTCCGCACCATCGATCTCGATCCCGGCGTACCGCAGCCGTATATTTATCTAGGTCGTACGCTCGAGAACGCCACGGAACGAATGCTGGAAATCGAGCGAAAGTTCACAGCATACGCCGAAGCGCATCCGAAAAGCGCGCTCGGCCCGTTCCTCGTGGCCAAGGCGATTTTCGTCCAATTACCGCCGGGTGGCTATCCGCCGCAAGCGGAAAAGGCGGAAGCGCTCTTGCGGCGGTCGCTGGCAATCAAGGAAAACGAGTGGGAAACGCACCATCTGCTCGGATCCTTGCTCGAGCGCAAAGGCGACCTGGACCAGGCGGCGGCCTCCCTTAAGCGCGCCATTGAATTGAACCCCGCCAATCCGGCCCCGCATCTGCCGCTGGCGCGCGTCTATCTGCGTCAGGGCAACAAGGACGACGCCGCCCGCGAACGCACGCTGTTCAAGGACCTGACCCAGGCCCAGGAGACCGCCATTCAGGAAAGGGCCGCCTCAATGAAGCGCTTCGAGCTTTCGGTGAAGTGACACCGGATCGGATCTCTCCTCAAGCTGAAAGGATTCGAGTTTTCTTCTCCGGGTTCCACTGGACTGCTGCCGTAATAGGGCACTATGATGTCAAGCATGACCGAACACCGTGTCTGCCAGGTCCAGCGGAAAACGCCCGGGGAGACGGTGATTGCCCATTTGTCCGATCTGCATTTCAAGGCGGGCAGCCGGACGAACGCGCCGGAATGGGGGGCTCTTGCCGAAGATCTGAAGCTCCATAAGGTGGATGTCATCGCCGTCACGGGCGACCTCGTGGATAATCCGTTGATCGACAAAGTGGCGCTGCGCAACATCAGCGGCGTGCTTGACAAAGTTGGGACGTTTCTCGAATCGGAACTCTGTGTAGCCGCGCAAGTCGACAAGGCCGAAGGTCTCATCGTGCTGCCCGGCAATCACGATTACCGATTGCAGGGCATCGGGGTTGTCGCGGACGATCAGCCATTTCGGAATCGCTTCAAGGATTTGATGGTCCACCGCATCTACCCAAACCTGCGCCTCTGCACCCTCGTTTTCGATTCGAATCGGGATGTTGCCGCGAATAACTTTGCCGCCGGTTTGGTCGATAAGAACAAGATTCTGGAAGCTGTCGCCCTGACGCGGACGGTTTCCCAGGAGTGGGAAACGAGCGCCCGGGTCGCGCTTCTGCACCATCACCCCATGCCCATCGGCCCTACCGAGCATCGCGCGGGCGTAACAGATCGCGAAGAATTCTTGCTGTTGAAGAACGCCGGGCTGTTCATGTTGGAAATGGCGGGATGTCGCGTCGATCTGATACTCCACGGACACAAGCACTTCCCGTCCGTCTCCCGGGCAACGTTCTCCGTATCGCCAGGAGAGGACCATACTCTGATCGTGGTCGCCGCCGGAAGCGCCGGCGCAGCCAGGCCACAAACCTACAACCTCGTCCGTATTAGCGATTCAGGCGAAATCGAGTTGGAGCGCCGGAACTTGGACAATGTGACGTACAAGACGGCGATCTCACAGAAGTTGCTGTCGTACGAACAGGCGAGACCCGGTTTGAGAGAGAGAGCGGCCAGACGGCATCCGCCGCTATTACAAGTGGCCAAGTCTCACGTATGCCACATGATACGTGCGCGGTCGGGTGACGACGCGATCCGCGAACGTTTCGAAGAGGTGAGGGCGTTCGGCCGCCCGGAGATCGACGAAGTAGACGGCTACGTCGAATCCGCTTCCGGCTGCTTCAATGAACCGCGGTTTCTGGAGATCTATCCTCCAGATCAACGCATCTGGTGGCAGTGGAAGTCTGTGGTAGGGACCCGGCGCGAAGCCTCCACTCACTTCAAGCCTGCCATAGGCCGGCAGCCGGTGCGGTTTACGCGTGAACGGATCACGTTTAATGCGATCCATTCCAACTGGCGCGACCGCTGGGATACGCTGCGGAGCCGAGGGGAAACGGACCAGGCGCGGGCGGCTGTGGAGAGCATCTGGCATCAAATCCGATACGCCTACGATTCGCTCGTGATCCAGGTGATCTTCCCGGATCTCTACTTTCCCGCGCGCTGTTGGGCCGAGGCGGGCACTTGGATGGACCGCCGCTTTGAGCGCGATGGGAGAGAAACCGCGCACATTGCGCCGGCATTCGCGCTATTCCCGGAAACGAGAACGGCCGTGCTCGCGCTTCGACAGCCTATCATGGAACACATTTACCGCATTGCCTGGGAGTTGCCGGACATC
Organism: Bryobacteraceae bacterium; assembly: GCA_026129905.1. GTDB lineage: Bacteria > Acidobacteriota > Terriglobia > Bryobacterales > Bryobacteraceae > JAHCHE01. The sequence goes on from JAHCHE010000030.1 coordinate 37,985, forward strand.
GATCCAGAGGAGCGCGAACTGCGGCTTGAGGATAAAGCCGAAGCCGCGGACCTGGCCGAAAGATTTATGGGTGTGCAAAACCGGCCCGTCGAAATGCAGCGCGCCTTGGCAGCAGTCCAGGATTTCATCGGCCGGGAGTATCCTCCGGCGCCGGAGGAACTGCATACCTCCTTGCACGCGTATGACGAGAAGGCAGGCATGTTGGTCAAGGTGGCTTCGACCGGCGCGTTGAACCAGGCGCGGAAGCACACCGCGATTGGCAGAACACTCGTCGGTCAGGCTTGGCGCCGTCGCGAGTTGGTATGCGCCAGTTGGTTGAATCCGAAGGCCTGGCAGGACAACTTGTGCGACGAGCCCCCCGCCGATGAGTACAAAACTCCGGCGGCAGCGATTGCGTTTCCCCTCTTCAGCCCTCCACTCGGGGGCGTCCGCGTAGCGGTGCTCTACATCGCCACCAGTTCGCGCCGGTGCGGTCTGATCCGGATCTGTGCGGAGGCCCACCAGTCTGCGGGGCGGAGAGAGCCGCGGAGCGAGTTGGTCCATAAGTTCGAGACCCATCTCACCGCCTGGGGGGCCGGCGATATGCGCAGAGCTCTTTCCCTTCCAGGAGCGCAGGTTTAACAGATGGTAGACTAGGTGTAGAGATGGATAGCGCTTTCGATTGTACGGAATTGTCGCCGAATACATCCAGCGTTCGGGTGGAGATCACCGCCGAAGAGCTCCGGACCGCGCTGAAGGAACTGGAAGAAGCGAAATCCGACCGCCAGCCGTCCCACGATCCGGACACAACAGTCCACTCCCGCTAGCGTTGAACAGGGTCGGACGCTCAGTAGCACTTCGACGTCAACCCGCCGTCCACCACCAGCGACGTCGCCGTAACGAACGCGGACGCGTCGGAGGCCAGATACAGCGCCGCCTCGGCGATTTCTCGGGGAGTGGCTATGCGCCGAAGGGCATACTTCCCGTAGATTTCCTGGCGCAGGCGGTCCGGATGGGGATCCTTGTCGAAGTACTCCCGGACCATTGGCGTATCGACGTCGCCCGGACAAATACAGTTGACGCGGATGCCGGCCGGTCCGTAGCCGAGCGCCGTCGCCTTGGTCAGCGCGATGACGCCGCCTTTGGCCGCGCAGTAGGCCGCGAGATCCGGATCCCCGACGAAGCCGAGGATGGACGCCATGTTGACGATGGAACCACCGCCGGAAGCGATCATCGCCGGGATGGCGTACTTCGTGCAAAGAAACACCCCCTTCAGATTCACGCTGTGGATGCGGTCCCAGTCGTGTTCGCTGGTGTCGGCGAGTTTGCCAAGGATCTGCACCGCGGCGTTGTTGACCAGGACGTCGAGGCGGCCGAACTCGCGCATGGTCAGCTCGATCATGGCGCGGACGGCGGCGGCGTTGGAAACGTCGGTGGCGGTGAACAGCGCCCGGCCTCCGGCAGCGTGAATTCCCTGGGCCGTCTGGCTGCCGGTCTGGCCGTTCCAGTCCGCGGCCACGATGGACGCGCCCTCCCGGGCGAACAACTCCGCCGTCGCCTTTCCAATGCCGGAACCGGCGCCGGTGACAATCGCGACCTTATCCTTCAATCGATCGGGCATCGTGGGTCTCCCGGAAGCAATCTTACATCGACGGGCCGGGGGCCGAATAGGCGCGGGCGACCGCGGATACTGCGATATCGCCGGCCTCAGGGATGCAGGGCGTGTTCGAGGTCGGCGGAAAAGCGCCGCAAGGTTTCGACTTCCACCTCGGTGGCGCGACGCTCGAACGCCTTTGCGATGAAGAACGCGTCGGGCCCTCGCCAGACCAGCGCCGCGAGGCCGTGCTCGGTGATCAAGCCCGCGCTGCCGATCTGGCCGAAGCCGGCGCCGGCGCGCTCCACCAGGGCGGCAAAGCCGTCGCGCTCAAAAATGTAGTGGGTGGCGATAGCCGGCAGCGGCACAAGTTGAATGCCCGCGGCGGCGAGGCGTTCGATCTGCTCGGTCATGACGACCGGAGGTTCACATCTTGTAGCGGCCGAGATCCTCGTCGTTGAGGCCTTCCAGCCAACGGCGCAACTCTTCGTTGTTGACCTTGTCGGAGACGCTGCCGGCCATCTTCGACGAGTTAAGAACCACGTCCTCGACGAAGATGGGGCAATCCAGGCGCAGGGCCACCGCCAGGGCGTCGCTCGGGCGGCTGTCCACGCTGATCAATTCGCCGTTACGCTCCAGCCAGATCATCGCGTAGAAGGTATCCTCCTTCAGTTCATTCACCACCACCTTGCGAACGATGGCGTTCAGACCCAGCAGGAGAGTCTTGATCAGGTCGTGGGTCATAGGGCGCGGCGTGGCGACCTTCTCGATTTCCAGGGCGATGGCGTTCGCCTCGTAGATGCCAACCCAGATGGGAAGGATGGTGTTGCCATTCACGTCCTTCAGGATGACGATCGGCATGTTGGTCACCGGATCCATCATCAGTCCGCGAATTTTCATTTCGATTTCCATCATGTCTCCTGGAACGCGCCGGGATGGGCTACGCTCTCCCCGACCAGGGAATTAGGTCCCGCCCGCGTGACGCGCACTCTGACGTAGCTGCCGACCAGAGAGTGACCGTTCGACGACGTGAAGTTCAACGTCCGGTTTTCCGGCGTATGGCCCACCCACTGGCCGGTAGCCGTATTGTAGCGTTCGACCAGCACCTCCTGGAGCGTGCCGATCAGGTTGGAGTTCAAGCGGAGCTGAATGGCTCGCTGCTTTTCCTGCAGGATGCCGAGGCGACGGCCTTTCTCCTCCTCCGGAATCGGATTGTCGAGGCGGAGAGCGGGGGTGTTCGGACGCGGTGAATACTTGAAGCTGAACAGGGATTCGTATTGCGCCCAATCGAGGAGGTCCAGCGTGGCGTTGAAATCGGCTTCCGTTTCACCTGGAAATCCAACGATGATATCGGTGGTAATCGCTATTTTACGCCGCGCGTTCTTGACCCATTCGAGGCAGCGCATGTAATCGTCGCGCGAATACAGCCGCTGCATTCTCTCCAGCACGGCGTTCGAGCCGGACTGCGCCGGTAGATGTACGTGGTTGCACAACCGCTCGTTGGCATCGATCGCGTCCACGATCTCCTTGACGAAGTCGCGGGGGTGCGAGGTGGTGAACCGGACCCGGCGGATCCCGGGGACTTCCCCGACGCGCGCCAGCAGCGTGGCGAAATCCCACCCGGCGGGAGAGGGATCGCGATAGCTGTTGACGTTCTGTCCCAGTAGCTGGATTTCGGTGTAGCCGGATTCGGCCAGGCGCGCCGCTTCCGCCATTACGCTCGCCGAAGTCCGGCTGCGCTCAGGCCCTCGAGTGAATGGCACCACGCAATAGGCGCACGCCTTGTCGCAGCCCTCGATGATCGTGATGTACGCGCGGTGAGGATTGTCGCGGCGGGTGAACGGCGTTTCAAACGTTTCGTCGGTGTCCAGGTTGAGCCCGGTAACGCGGCGATCCCCGGCTTCCAAACGGACCAGCATTTCCGGCAGTTTGCTGTAGCTGGCCGAGCCGCAAACCAGGCTGACGTGCGGCGCGCGCTCGAAGACGCGCTCGCCTTCCTGTTGCGCTACGCAGCCGAGCACGCCGAAGACCTTGCCGTTCCCATTGCCGCGCTTGAACTGCTGAAGGCGGCTAAAGACTTTCTGTTCTGCCTTATCCCGGATGCTGCACGTGTTGTAGAGAACAAGGTCGGCGTCTTCCGGCCTTTCTACTTCGCTGTAGCCCTGGTTGACCAGCGCGCCGCTGACCTTCTCGGAGTCGTGCGCGTTCATCTGGCAACCAAAGGTCTCAATGTAGAAGGTTTTCATCCAGGAAACAGTGCTTTCATTATACCCGCTCGCCCCACGGAGCCCGCTATGCGGCGGTCCGGACGCCTCGCGGATCGCGCCAGTATGGTTTCCAGGCCAGCGACAGGAGCTTGATCGAGATGTCGGTCTTGCGCGCCCGGACTTCCATCGCCTCGAGCGGCTGCGTTCGCGGATCGACGCGCGACTCGATCAGCGCCGTCTCCGAGGCGAACTCGGACTGAAGGTCGGCCAATTGGCGGCGGCAGGCTTCCAGCGTGTCGCCCGCCCGTTCGACGTCGGCGGCTTCCCGCTGCGCCTTGCCCATCGAGCGGACCGCGCCGCCGGCGCGGCTCACGGTGGAGCTGCTGATCACGCGTCGTCCCAGCAGCGCGCCGAGCAGCGTGGCGCCTATGGAAACGGTGGACTCGAGCTTGGATTGTCGCGCCTGCAACTGCTCGCGCTGCACGGCGGCCTCGGCGCGACGGATTTTTTCTTCCAATACGCGGAATTTCGGCGCGTATTTCTGACGTAGGGCTTCCACCGCGCGGTCGCGCTCCTCCCTGGAAGCGAGTTCGAGTCGGATGCGGAAGTCCCGCTCGGACTCGCCGGGATTCGAGCTCTGCTTCAGCGCCGCGCTGCGGTAGAGGGTGGCCGTCTGCGTGTCGGCCAGCCACTGGACGAATCCACGGCTCCAGTCCGCGTAGTTCTTTGGCAGCAGGGCGGCCCGGGGCAGAGGAGCGAAATCGGCGTCCGGACGCGGGGCCGATTCCAGTTCGTTCACCTCCAATGGGAGGGGGGACGCGGAATCCCAACCGACGGCGGGGTTCTCTTCGCGGATCGGCGCTTCAAATCCCAACTCCTGGCGGTGGTCGTATCGCGCCGCGGCGTTCACGAAGCGGATCGATGCAAAGCCGGCCAGCACGGGTTCATAGGAGAGTCGCGCGCTCGCCGGAGCATGGGACCTTACGGGCAGGAAACACTGCGGAATTTCCGGCGGCAGGACGGGCTGCCGGGATCCTTGAAAGGGCGCGGCCGCCGCGTCGTCCGGCTTGGCGGGCGAGGCCTGCGACAGCAGCCGGATCTGCGCGCGGGTGAGCGGTCCGGCCAGGTAGGAAAGGGCCCAGCGCGTCTCGAATGTCTCCGGGACATCCTCGTGCACGTTGTACATCAGGAAAATGCGCTTGCCCAGACCCGCCAGCGTCCGTTCCATCGCCGGCCGGTTGAACGGAGCCCCGGTGGCGGCCACCGCGCCAGCCAGTCCGTCCAGGACGCGTGCCTGGTCACGCTCGGTTTGCAGCCGCCCGATGAACCACGTGCCGGCGTTGCCGAGCGCCTTGTAGTCGATGTCCACCGGATTTTGCGTAGCCAGCGCGACGCCCAACCCGAAGGCGCGCCCTTGCTTTAGCAGCGTCATCATGGGTGGTTTGGACGGAGGATTGGCAACCGGCGGCAGGTAGCCGGCGACCTCGTCCATGTAGAAAAGGGCGCGCAGACTGGTGGCGCCGGGCTGCTTGCGCATCCAACTGACCGTGTGGTTCAGCAGCATCGAAACGAAAAACATGCGTTCGGCGTCATTGAGGTGCGCGATCGAGAAGATCGAGACGCGGGGCTTCGCCGTCTCCGTGTAAAGCATCCGGTCGATATCCAGCGGCTCGCCCGCCAGCCACGCCTCAAAACCGGGTGACGCAAGCACGTTATTGAGCGTCATGGCCAGCGAGAAGCGCTCCCGCGCCGGGTAGAAGGTTTCCAGGTCCAGCACGCCCACCCGCGAAGCAGGCGGATTCTGGATCTCCCCGATCAGGCCGGCCAGTTCGATGTTCCGGCGCTGCTTCCAGGCACTATCAAGAATGAGCGAAAGCAGGATGTGCTCCCTGCTGCGAGCCGGATCGGCATCGATGCCCAACAGGCCGAGCAGGGAGGTCGCCGTTGCCTGGATGCGCTCTCGAAGAAGTTCCCGGTCGTCGAGCACCTGCGGAGGCGGCGCGTCGAAGGACCGGAGCAGGGAAACCTGACGTCCCGCCTCGCTGCCCGGCGTGTAGATGCAGAAGTCGGCCGCTTCCCGCAGACGGCGAATGCGGGATGCGTCCTGGTCCCACCGCGCCAGCCCGGCTCGCCACGTTTCCGCCTGTTGCGCGGCGTAGACCTCCGGAGTGACTCCCTTCCGGCGGGGAGCGTCGTCGGGTATCCAGGGCGCGAAGTCCCGCAGGTCCAGGTCCGGGAACGTCAGCATCAAGTTCCCCAGATCGCCCTTGGGATCCACCACGATCGCGGGAATCCCGTCGATGGCGGCTTCTTCCAGCAGAACGGTGCACAAACCCGTCTTGCCGCTGCCGGTCATCCCGAAGCAGGCGGCGTGCGTTACAAGGTCCTTGGAGTCGTACAGCAGCAAGCCCGGTTTGGGCTGCCCGGCGATCGGGTCGTAGGGGCGGCCGAGGTAAAAGACCCCTAGCTTCTCGTAGTCGATCATAGGCGAACGGCGTTTCCAATCATAACCGATCCCCACGGGTCTTTCCTGGGCCGGGACGAGCGTAAGGGGGTGTCAATACCCGCAAAAGGGTGAAACGGACCTGGATAGCACTCGTGACGATTTGCGCTACATCTCACATTTTAAAGGGCTGACTAGTACGATAAGTACTAACCCGGGGCGCTAGGGATACTTTCCACTAGTCAAGGAGATGATTTGCGGATAAACTGGGAAGGAACATGTAGGTCGCCTGACACCGGCGAGAGCCTACCTACGATGCCGCTTGGAAGACCGAAAAGGGGGAGGAGTGACCACGGGCGGCACGAAAATGACCGGTGGGAGGTGCGGCCATGCGCAATCGTGATGTAGAGGGTCAACTCCGTCTAGCGAGAGAGTGTCGACACTACCGACGATTTCCGTAATCATACCTGCGCACAACTCTGCTGCTCAGCTTCGAGAATGCCTCGCAGCTCTTGCGGCGTCCACCGTTGAGCCGTTCGAGATCATCGTCGCCGACGATGGTTCCACCGACGAGTGCGAGGAGGTTGCTCGCCGGCACGGCGCACGGGTGGTCCCGACCGGAAAGAGATCCGGTCCCGCCTGCGCCCGTAACAAGGGTGCGAAGGAAGCCAAAGGAGAGATCCTCTTCTTTCTGGACTCCGACGTGTGCGTGCACACCGACACGGTGGAGCGGATGGCTGATCGTTTTGCCAGGGATCCGGCGCTGGATGCGCTAATCGGATCCTACGACGACTCGCCGAGTTGTCAGGATTTCCTTTCGCAGTACAAGAACCTGATGCACGCGTTTGTGCATCACAAAGCAAGCCAACGGGCCTGCACCTTTTGGAGCGGTTGCGGCGCCATCCGCAAACGCGTCTTCGAGCAGTTCAACGGGTTTGACGAGTCGTACAAGCGGCCGGCCATCGAGGACATCGAGTTGGGGTACCGCCTGCACGGCGACGGGCGAAAGATGGAACTCGACCCGGACGTGCAGGTCAAGCACCTGAAGCGGTGGAGCTTCTGGGGCCTTGTGAAGACCGACATCCTTTATCGCGGCATCCCGTGGACGGAACTCATCCTGCGCGACCGGCACATGCCCAACGACCTGAACGTCCAACTCAGCCAGCGGGTGAGCGTCGCGCTCGCGTTTCTGCTGTGCGGGATGTCCCTCTTCGGCGCCATCTGGTGGCGGGGATTGTTCCTGACGCCGCTATTCGCCATTCTCTTCCTGGTCCTCGGCCGCTACTGGGTCGAGTTCGCGGATTGGAAGGAGCGCAAGGCGGGATTGTTGTGGACGGCGGCCATCGTTGGCGTAATTATCGTCACGGCGCACTTCCACAACATGCACGTTCTCATTCCGCCGCTTGGCCTGGGTTACGTCCTGCTGCTGGTGCGCCACCGCTACCAGTATCGTTCGCACGGCTGGGTGTACCTGTCGATCCTGCTGGCGGCCACCTTCACCGCGCTCTGCATCTTCTCGTTCATCTACGTCCCGTGGCACTACTTCGTGTTCAGCGTAATCCTGGTGTTTCTTGCCGTGGTGCTGTTGAATACGCAGTTCTACCTCTTCCTGGCGGAAAAGCGCGGAGGATTCTTTGCGCTGGCGGCGATCCCGTTCCACCTGCTCTACCACTTCTACAACGGCGTGTCGTTCCTGGCAGGAACAGGGCGCTACCTCTGGAAGCACAAGCGGCTGTTCGGCGAGCGCAAGGCCGTACCCGGAGTGACGGCGCCGACCGGGCCCACGACGGGCCAAACGCTGTAGCGTTCTCGGGGGCTCCGCCGGGGCGCCCCGCGGCAGTTGCGCGAGCACAGGCCGTTCCAGCCCCGCTCAACGTGGTTATCCTTGGACATGGACGTCCGAGGAACCCAGATGAATCGACGAGAGTTTGTCACCGGCGCGGCCGCCGGCGCCCTGGCCGTCAACGCCGCTCCGGCCTCCGGCGCATCCGGATGGTTCGATCGTCCGATGCGGTGGGCCCAGCTTACGCTGGTGGAAAACGATCCCGCCCAGTACGATCCCCGGTTCTGGCTTGACTATTTCAAACGCACTCATTCCGACGCCGTGTGCCTGAGCGCGGGCGGCTGCGTCGCCTACTACCCGACGAAGATCCCCCTGCACCATCGCAGCGCGTGGATGCAGGACGCCGATCCGTTCGGCGAACTTGCGGCGGCCTGCCGCAAGCTGGGCATGGTGGTGGTCGCCCGCACCGATCCGCACTCGGTTCTTCAGGAGGCGCGCGACGCGCATCCGGAGTGGATCGCCGTGGACGCCGAGGGCAACATGCGGCGGCACTGGGCGACCCCGGGCCGCTGGGTTACCTGCGCCCTGGGACCCTACAACTTCGAGTTCATGACGGAAGTGACCAAGGAGATCGCGACCCTGTACAAGGTGGACGCGATCTTCTCGAACCGCTGGGCGGGCTCCGGAATGTGCTATTGCGAGAGCTGCCGGCGCAACTTCAAGGCGGCTTCCGGCATGGATTTGCCGCGGACCAACAATCCCCAGGATCCCGCCCGCCGCGCCCATATCGTCTGGCGGCAGCAACGGCTCTTCGAGCTTTGGACGCTCTGGGATTCCGAAATCCGCAAGATCAACCCGGATGCCTGCTTCATCGCCAATTCGGGCGGCGGCGCGCTGAGCGACCTGGACATGAAAACCATCGGCGAGCGCGCGCCCATCATGTTCGCGGACCGACAGGCCCGCCGCGGGCTTTCCGCTCCGTGGAGCAACGGCAAAAACGGCAAGGAATATCGCGCGACGATGGGACACAAGCCCATCGGGGGCATCTTCAGCGTTGGGGTCGAAGAGCGCTACCGCTGGAAGGACTCGGTGCAGAGCGAAGCGGAGATCCGTCTGTGGGTCGCCGACGGTACGGCCAACGGCTTGCGCCCGTGGTTCACCAAGTTCGCCGGGGCCCTGCACGACAAGCGGTGGCTGAAGCCGGTGGAGGAGATCTACGGCTGGCACCAGCGGAACGAAAAGTACCTGCGCAACACCGAGCCGCTGGCGCGCGTGGCCATGGTCTATTCGCAGCAGACGGCGACGTTCTATGGCGCCGAACGCGCCGTCCAGAAGGTGGAGGACCACACGCTCGGCTTCTACCAGGCGCTGATCGAGGCCCGCATCCCGTTCGAGATGGCGCACGACAAGCTGCTGGACGCCGGAAACATCGACCGGTTCAAGGTCCTGATCCTTCCCAATATCGCCGCGCTGTCGGATTCCCAATGCGAGCAGCTTCGCCAGTACGTGAAGCGCGGCGGCAGCATCGTGGCCACGTTCGAGACGTCGCTCTACAACGAGTGGGGCGAGCGGCGGAACGAATTCGGCATCGACGATCTGTTCGGCGTTTCGTTTCGGGGGCGCACGGAAGGGCCGATGCAGAATTCGTACCTGAACCTGGAGAAGCCGCACCCCATCCTCGCCGGACTGGAGGACGCCGAACGGATCATAAACGGCGCTTACCGGCTGGACGTGAAGCCCGCCGCCGACTTCCCGAGCCGCCCGTTGACGCTGGTTCCTTCCTATCCCGACCTGCCGATGGAGGAGGTCTACCCGCGGATTCCCAAAACGGACATCGCCGAGGTCTACCTGCGGGAACTCGGCCAAAGCCGGATCGCGTATTTTCCGTGGGACATCGACCGGACGTTTTGGGAAGCCCTGTGCGTCGACCACGGAAAGCTACTGGCGAACGCCGTGCGTTGGGCCGCCAACGAAGATCAGCCCGCGACGGTGACCGGACCCGGCGTACTGGACGTGACCGTATGGCGTCAGAAGGACTCCATGACCGTTCATCTGGTGAACCTGACGAACCCCATGATGATGAAAGGCCCCGTCAGGGAGCTGATCCCGGTGGGACCGCAACGCGTCCGGGTGCGGCTGCCCGAGGGTAAGAAGCCGGCGAAAGTCCAGCTTCTTACGGCGGGCGGTACGGTCAACGCGCGTCAATCGGGCGCCTACCTCGAGTTGACTGTCCCGTCGATCCTGGCCCACGAAGTCGTCGCGATCGACCTGTAGTAGCCCCTGGATGAAGCAGGTATTGATCCTGGGCTGCGGCTATACCGGCCGTCGGGTGGCGTTGAGGCTGCTCGACCGCGGAATTCCGGTTGTGGCCACCACGCGGAACCCGTCCAAGCTCGAGGCGATCGCGGCCCGTGGCGCAACGGTGATCCGCGTGGATGTGCTCGATCCGGGGACGCTTGGCGCGCTTCGGGTTCACGCCGCCGACGGTGCGGCGGTGGTTCATTCCATTCCGGTGATCGAGACGGCGGCGGGGCTGTTGGACCCGACGCCCGCCCTGCTTGAGGCGCTCCAGAGGCGGCCGTCGCGCATGGTCTATCTCTCCACCACGGGCGTGTACGGCGTGGCGACCGACGTGGACGAAAACACCGCGCCCTCGCCGGCGAACGAAAGCGACCGGCTGCGAATCGCCGCGGAACAGGCCGTCGCCTCCGGAGGGTGGTCGGCGCTGACCCTGCGGCCGGCCGCCATCTACGGCCCCGGGCGCGGCGTGCACGAATCGATCCGGCGCGCCCGTTACCGCTTGGTGGGCGATGGCGGCAACTACGTCAGCCGTATCCACGTGGATGATCTCGCGGCGATCGTGGAGGCCGCGCTGTTCTCTTCGATTACGGGCGCCTATCCGGTCGCGGACGACGAGCCTTCCACCGCGCTGGAAATGGCGCGGTTTTGCGCGGAACTGACAGGCGCGCCGCTGCCGCCATCCGTGGGCACGCACGACGTTCATCACACCCGCCGCGCGAACCGGCGGGTGGACGGCCGGGCGATTCTGCGGCTGCTCGGCGTCCGCCTGCTATTCCCGTCGTACAGAACGGGCGTTCCGGCCTCGCTCCAGGCCCCGGTGCTATAACACAGGAATGCGATTTTCCGTCCTGTTGGCGTGCCTGGCCCTTCCCGCCGGCGCGCAAGAAGTCAGCGAGCTGTTTCTGCGAGGCTACTCCGTCATCCCGGCGCCCCAGCGCGTCCAACTCGAGCCGGGCGAGGTCGTCTTCGGCCCGGACTGGCGCATCGATGCGCCGCGCGACGGCATTGCCGTCCGAAGCCTGATCGCGGATGCGGCAAGTTTTCACATGATTGCGCTCGATCGGGGCGCCGGGGCGGGGAAGAGGGTGCGGCTGGCGGTACAACCGGGAACGGTCTCCACCGGCCTCGACGCCGAGATCGACAAGCAGGCTTACCGTCTGCGCATCGCCGATCGCGAGATCGAGATCGCAGGCAACGGCGATCCGGGCCTTTTTTACGGCGTCCAGACGCTTCTACAGTTGTTGAAGCGGGATTCCGCCGGAAGACTCGTCCTGCCGCGGGGAACTATCGAAGACTGGCCCCGCCTCCAGCTCCGTTTCCTGCACTGGGACACCAAGCACCACCAGGACCGCATGGAGACCTTGAAGCGCTACCTGGATTGGACAGCCCGGTTCAAGGCGAACATGATCGGGTTCGAGCTGGAGGACAAGTTCGAGTACCCATCGCACCCGGCGATCGGCGCGCCCGGGGCGTTCACCACGGCGGAACTGCAGGAAATCGTCGACTACGGACTGGAGCGCCATATCCAGGTAGTCCCGGTTGTCCAGGCCCCGGCGCACATGGCGTACGTGCTGAAGCACCCGGAATTCGCCCGCCTGCGCGCCGACGGCAACAACTACCAGAGCGCGATGTGCGACCCGCAAACGTACGACCTGATCTTTTCGATGTATGACGACGTGATTAAGGCGACGAAAGGCGTCGATTATTTCTATGTTTCCACCGACGAGGTCTATTACGCGGGCATTGATTGCCAAAAAACCTACAACGACGAAAATCGCAGCCTGATGTGGGTGGATTTCACCCGGAGGGCTACCGATTTTATGACGAAGCGCGGCCGGCGGCCCCTGGCATGGGTGGAATATCCCCTGCTGCCCGAACACGCCGGGATGCTGCCGCCGGCGCTCATCGACGGGGTTATCGGGGAAGAAGAATACCTGGAGGCGGAAAATCGGCTCGGCATGCGGCAAATGGCGTATGTGTCGATGCAAGGCGCGGAGTTTCTGTTCCCGCAGAGCCTGCCGCACGCGGGCGCGCGCGGATTCTCCGCGGGCCATCTGCAAAGCGCTTTCGAGAGTATCCGTAACGGCCGCCACTGGCGAGGCAAGCCAATCGGCGTGTTCGGCGCGGCCTGGGACGATTCCGGGCTTCACAACGAAACGTTCTGGCTGGGCTGGTCCGCCGTCGCGCAATGGGGCTGGAACCCGGGCGCCGCGCGGCCTGAGCAGCACGTAGCGGATTTCATGAAGGTCTACTACGGGCCAGGCGCCGCGGGGCTGACCGAGGTCTACCGCTCGATGCAGCGGCAGGCGGACGAGTGGCAGCGGACCTGGGACCTGGTTGTCTCGAAGGCGCGTGAGCCCGGCTACGGGAATTCGTACGGGAAGGGAATCGGGACAACGCGCTACGACCAGACGCTGGACCCGCCGCCGCTGCCAGCCATGCCGGATCTGGAAATAAAGGCGGCGTTCGGCGATAAATATGCTACGTACCTGGCCGAAAATCGACATCGAATGCTGGAAAATGACGCGCTTGTCACCTCGCTGTATGAAAATATCCTCCGCGTGGATCGCAACCGGTACAACCTCGAAGTCTACCTCGCGCTGGCGCGGTTCATGGGGCATCACTGGGCGCTGCTCGACGGTCTGCACGGCGCCGAGCGCGCGATGGCCCGGGCCGCCGAGAGCGCGCGGAACGGCAAGCCGGAGGAAGCGGTCGGCAACCTGGTGGGGGCGCACAATCGCGTCGGCCGAATGCAGAAGGATGGCGAGCGGATCTTCGGCGAGCTGACACGGGTCTTTGAGAAAAGCCGCCTCCCCAAGGGCCTCTCCGCCGGAGGCAGGAAGTTCGTGCACGTGCTTGACGACACGAAGGATCACTGGGCCGACCGTACGCCGGACCTCGGCTACATGATGGCGCCGGAACGAAGCATCGGCCTCGAAGCCTGGCAGAAGCGGCTTGGCGAGGTCATCCAGGCGTATGCGAAGCGGCACAACGTCCCGGTAAAGGGACTCGGCGAGGCGCGGCTGGAGGAATGAGTGCGGACCGCAACCGTCTTTCTATTTCTTTGTTGTTCTCTGGCGCCGGCGGCCGATCTTCCGGCGAACCGGTGGGTGGAACTCAAAAAGGACGCCGCCGGCGCAAGGCGAGGCAGCGCGATCCGCTATGCCTCCGGCGCCGGCGCCTTCTTCCTGTGGGGCTTCATGAACGCGGACCCGGACCTCCTCCAGGAACACCCGCTGATGCGCATCCCGGAGTACGACATGGTCTACTTCGATCCCGGAGCGGGCAAGTGGGAAAACCACCTTCCCCGCGCGTGGGAGGAACCGTGGCGGCGTGAACTACCGCTGGCCTATGTCCCCCGCACATACTCGGGAATCACCACCGGCAGCGAGCGAACGACGCTGCGGGTCGCGACGGACGAACCGGAGGCCGCCCCGCGGCCGGACCTCAACATCGTCTTCGACCAGGTGGTCTATCGCCCGGAGGACAACTCCCTTTACTACTTCACCGGCGGTCTGACAGCGAAGTACGACGTGGGCGCCCGCCGCTGGTCGGATCTCGAACCGAAACATTCTCCGCCTCCCGTGCTTGGCGGATCCCTGGCGCACGACCCGATTCGCGACGAGATCCTGCTGTTCGGCGGCGGTCACGTGGCGGAGCGGGGCGCGGACGGCGTTCTTCGCGGCGACGCCGGCGCCTGGGTCTACAGCGTCAAGGGGCGCGACTGGCGGAGACTGCAGCTTCGGCCCGAACCTCGTCCCCGCATGAACGCACGGATGGTCTGCGATACGCGCAACCAGGCTTTGGTGCTGTTCGGAGGCGATGGGCAGACGCACTACCTCGCCGATACGTGGCTCTTCGACCTGAAGACGCACACGTGGCGACAGTCGAAAGCCGCTGGACCTCCGGCGCGCGCGGGCCATTTCACCGTATACGACCCCGACACGGGCCTGGTCATCGTCGGAGGAGGGTACAACCGGAACGACCTCGCCGACATGTGGGGGTACGACGTCGCGGCCGACAAGTGGCGAAAGCTGCGCGGCGAGGTCCCGGCGGGATTCTACTTGAGCGGGGACATCGCGCCGGAAAAACGCCTGATCCTTCTAGCGACGAACACGCGAACCCCGGGCGACCGAATGACGTGCAACATCCTCTTTCCCGTCCGCACCACCTTCGCGTACCGGATCGAGCGCGAGGGCCTGTTCGACGACAGCGTCACGCCACAGCGTCAACAGCCGATGCCGAAACGCGCGCCGGAGGAGGCGGCGGGCATGGACCCGGACCCCGTCCGTCGTCAGGCACAGCGCGAGCGGCTGGAGAAACTGCCCGACAACCACTGGGTGGAACTGCCCGAACCCGGACGAGCGGCGCCGGCGCGTACCTGGGGCAGCGCGACGTTCGACACCGACCGCGGGCAGATTCTTTACTGGGGCGGCGGCCACTGCGGCTACGAAGGGAGCGATGTGGACGCCTACGTCGTCGCGGAACACACCTGGCGCGGCGATCCGGCGCCGGATTTCCCGGAGCGGCTCTGGAACCACGGCGTGCGGCTCGCGGGCGTCACCTTCACCGGCCGGCCCTGGAGCAATCACGGCCGCAAAGTCTACGCCTACGATCCCACCGGCAAACGGCTCATCGTGGTAGAGCCGGTACGCCTTACCGCCGGCTACGAACCGGAGTGGCTCCGCTCCTATCCATCGAAGCGGCGGATGGCGCCGGACGCCGTGGCCGGCGCGGCCTCCTCCTATCGCAAGTTCGTCACCTGGAGTTACGATCCGGACAGCAGGGCCTGGAAGATCGTCGGGCCCGCTCCGGCCGGCGTCGACACGCTGGTGAGCACGCCTCACGGAGTGGTGGGATTGCCCGTAAACTGGCCCGGACGGTTGAACGATGCCGGCTATCAGCGCCCCTGGCGAGCATGGCATCCGCCGGAGGACAACGCGCCCTATCTGCTCCGCGGAGACCGCTGGGAGAAACTCGGTGGTCCCGGACCGTCGCCGCAGAATCTCTACGAGATGACCAGCCTTGCCTACGACAGCAAGCGCGATCAGATTGTGCTCCACGGAGGCGGCGCGCGCCGTGACGAGCTGTGGACGTTCGACATAAAGAGCGGACGTTGGACGAACCGGCAGCCGAAAGTCATCGGGGCTTCGGACGGCCGGCCTCCGGTCTGCGCCCGCGAGTCCGTCTACATTCCAGGCGCGGACGTCGTACTCAGCTACGGGCCGCCGCTCTGGGTCTACAGCCCTTCGGAAAACTCGTGGCGGCCGCTGGATCTGCCCGTCAACGGCGACCCGCAATTGCACGAGCGCGCCTCGCAGAACCGGGCCATGGTCTACGACCCGGCGCGCAATCTCGTCTTTCTGGTGCTCGGCGGGCGAGGGGACACCGGCATCGCGTCGGTTTTCGCGTTACGATACCGGCAATAGCCATGACGCCCTACACTCGACGCGACTTGCTCGCGCGGCTGCCCCTCGCCGCGCTGGCCGTTCCCCGTTTCGCCGAAGGCAGGCCCGAGCCTCCGGGGAAGATGAAAATCACCAAGTTCGTCCTGCACAAGTGCTCGCTGCGCTGGCGCGACCTGATGTTTCTGGAGATCCACACCGACGCAGGCCTGGTGGGCATCGGCGAGGGTACCTGCCATAACCGCGTGGACGTGGTCGAGGCCGCCATCCGCTGGCTGGAACCGCACATGGTGGGCCAGGACCCGGCGGGCCCCGAGTACCACTGGAACCGCAACTACTGGGAACTGACGCGGTGGCGCACCGGTCCGATGCTGATGACCGCCCTGTCGGCCGTCGATATCGCGCTGTGGGACCTCGAGGGCAAGCGCTTCGGCGTTCCCGTTTCGCGCTTGCTGGGCGGGCCGATTCACGACAAGCTCCGCGTCTACTTCTCGCACTGGACCAACGAGATGAAAGACACGTCGCCCCAGGCGTTCGCCGATCGAGCGATCGAGACGCGGGCGAAAGGCTGGACCGCCGTCAAGTGGGGCGTCGCACGGGCGCCGAGCGAGACGGAGCGCATCGCCGAAGGCGTCGCCCGCGTGGCGGCCGTACGGAAAGCGGTGGGCTCTAATTTCGACATCTGCCTCGAGCTGTTCGAGAGTTTCTCGGCCCGCGCCGCGCTGCGGTTCGCGCGCGCCGTCGCCCCATACGACGTCCTGTTCATCGAGGAGCCGATCCAACGCGAGATCCCGGACGCCTTCAGGGAACTCGCGGCCGCCAGCCCGGTTCCCATCGCCACCGGCGAGGGCCTGCTTTCCCGCTACGAATTCAAGTTGCTGCTGGACGCCAAGGGCGCCGCCATCATTCAACCCGACGTGGTGAAATGCGGCGGCATCACCGAGCTCCGCAAGATTGCCAACATGGCCGAGGCGTACAACGTCGAAGTCGCGCCGCATCAGCCCTACGGTCCCGTCGCGCACGTCGCTTCGCTCGCCGCGGCCTCCGTCTGCCGCAACTTCGTGATACACGAATGGGAGGCTGACGACGAGGCGTTGTTCCACGAACTGACGGCCGGAAAGTTCCCGGTCCAGAAAGACGGCGTCGTTGTCCTGCCTTCTGCACCGGGGCTCGGCATCGACGTCGACTTCGCCGGGTTTGTCCGCCGCTACCCGTACAAAGGGCAAAGCTGATGCCGCTCCGCGTATTGCTGTGGATCGCGTGCGTGGCCGGACTGTGCTTCGCGCAGGAGGGCCGGGTCGTCGACGAAGTGAAGGCCCATCGCGACGGACTGGCCGTCTGGTGGGTGGGCAACGCGGGTTGGCTGATCAAGGCGGACGGCCTGCTGATCGGCACGGACCTGGACCTGGGGACGGCGGAGCGAGCGGCGCCCCTGGTGGTTTCGGCGGCGGAACTCGCCCCGGAACTGGACGTCGCCTTCGTCAGCCATCATCACGGCGACCACTGCAATATCCCCACCATTCGAACGCTGGCACAGGGAACGCGAACGACGTTCGTCCTGCCTCGCCCGTGTCTGAAGCAGGCGGCGAAGCTCGCCATCCCGGAGGCGCGCATTGTCGTGCCCGAGCCGGGCCGTCCGTTCGAGGTGAAGGGAATCCGCGTCGAGCCCGTTCACGCGATTCACGGCAACCAGGAGTTCACCGTCCTCACCCGCGAACCCGACTTTGTCGAGTCGATCGCGCACAATTGCGGCTACGTGTTCAACTTCGGGGGCAAGCGCCTTTTCCACCCGGGCGATTCCGTGCTGACGGAGGAGCACCTCGGTCTGAAGAACATCGATGTGCTGTTTATCTCCCCCACCGTCCACAACATGTACATCGACCGCTCGATGATCCTCATCAACCGGCTCCAGCCGGCCTATATTTTCCCCCAGCATTTCGGGACCTACCGGGAAACCGACGAGAACCGCTTCTGGACGAAGGGGTATCCCGATGAGCTGAAGCTGCGCCTTTCCGCCGACTTGCAGAAACGCTACCACAAGCTGCGGCAGGGCGAGAAGTTCACGGTGCGGTGACGGTCCTCCTGGCGTTCCTCCAGCAAAGCCGCAACCACGCCCCGCTTGGACCTGGGAGCGGCTGAACGAAGCATCCCGAGCGGCATCGGCGCGCTGGCTGGACGAATCAACCCCTCTCGCTGAAGCCGGGCAAGCCTGTCGTCCTCCTGCTCCTGCAACTCGATCCGCTCCAGCCGCGCGCGCCTCTTGTTCAGTCGCCGGCGGTCATCTGCGCCGGCGGGGATGGCGGTCCCGAAGCGACCAGCGCGGCTAGATCCACATCCGGAGCGGCAGACGATGGAGGCTTCGACGCCGCCAGGGCGGCGACGCTCACGTGAATGGTCGGCACGGTTCCCTGTTCGAACGCAAGCTGCATCCGGCGCTCGGCTTCCGCGTCGCGCAAAGGTTGGCGGTTGACAAGCTGGCGGCGCAGGCGTTCCTCGAATTCCTTTAGCTTTTCGTCGATCGTCTTCTCGCGCCCCTTGCTCTCCACCATGTCTTCGCGGTAGCGCTTGAGGAAGTAACTGATCGTCTCGACGCGAATCTTGATCGAGCCGGTGGGCTTGTTCTCGTCGATGTCCTTGAAGCAGAAGTACGGCGTGCCCGAGTGCTCGATGATCTCCTCCACCACGGTGTAGATCGGCGCGTCGTGGCCGCACTTGAAGCTCGACAGCTCCAGCGCAACCAGGTTCGGGTGCCGCGCGATGTATTTCGCCGTCCAGATTTTGCGGGACGTGTTCTCGCTGTAGGCGTTCTTCCAGACGTCGGTGATGGCCATCGGGTCGGCCAACTCGCCGCGCTCCACCTCCTCGCCGAACAGCCGCCAGGCGATGTCGTCGTCGATCGGCAACGAGTCTTGCGCGAAGACCGGGTAGCCGAGCTTCTGGAATTCCTCGAGGATTTCGTGGTTGACGCCGGGATCGTTGTGATACGGCCGGCCGAGCAGGACCACGCCCAGCCTGTTCTCCCGTTCCAGTTCGTCCAGCGTCTCACGAGCGGCGCCGCGAAGGGTGACGTTGTTGAAGTAATCGAGGCAGCGGTAGCCTTCGCGGACCGCTCGCGAGTTCTCCTCCGGCGAAAGCCCGAGGATATCCTTAAATTCGGTGAACATCTGCCGCTCGAACACATCCGGCCGGCCCACGTTGACGAAGCTGTCCATGAAGCGGATATTGTTCGCCGCGAACAGGTCGCCTTCCTTGGTGAAAGCCGCCTTGACGGCTTCCGGCGTGGTGGCGACGGTGGGGCAGGAGCGGGCGGCCTGGGTGCATTTCAAATCGCTCGGCAGGCAGTCGATCATCGGGAAGAAGATGATGTCGAGCGGCTTGCGCGGGTGGTGCGTCATCAACAGGTTGTGGACGTGGGGGATGCCGAGCTTGGACGGGAAGCACGGATCGATGGCCCCGCGCTTTGCCCCTTCCTTGTAAAGCTGCTCGGTGGTGTAGTCGGAGAACACCATATTCTCCGGCTTGACGCCCAGCGAGGCGAAGTAGCCCGTGAACACGGGCGCCACCGAGTACATGTTGAGGACCCGCGGCATGCCGATGCGCAGCGTTTCGCGCTTCTTCATCAGCTCGGCGCGCTTTTTCTGGGCCGGCGTGATCTGCAATTTCGGCAGCGGATCGGCCACCAGCGGCGCGGTCTGGACCTTGAACACCTCGCGGGCCGCGATCTCGACGTAGTTGGGATTGGCTTTCTTGATCTTGTCGAGGCCGCCCTTGATGGCGCGCATGTCGTTGATGTCCTCGACCGTGCCTTTCTCGCAGGTGGCGATGATGAGCCGCTGCGCGCCGGGCTCCAGCGGCACTTTGGTCTGCTTGGGCCGGTAGGCGTTTTCGCTGATGACGGAGCTATGGACGTCGATGAAGGTGCGCAGGCACTTGTTCTTGCAGAAGTAGCAACGCGTCGCCTCTTCGCGAGTGGTCTTGAAGCGGATCTGCTGGACGGCGTCGAGCCCGATGAAGGTGCTCTTGCGGCCGTGATCGAACAGGCGGCCGGCTTCCAGCGCGGCGCCGATCGCGCCGGCTTCCCCGCAATGTTCGTGCACGATGACCTCAGGCTGGACGTCCTTGCCGCGGAACCGCGACTCGATGAAGTCCACCTGCGCTTTCACCGCGGCCAGGTTGTACTGCGTGCCGCCTTGCAGCAGAAATCGGCGGCCGATCGCCGCGAGATTCGGAATCTGCGAAACGTACAGCCAGACGTTCTTCGGCAGCACGTTGCACAGTCCGGCCATGATCTCCTCGGGCTTCCAGCCCTGCCGCTGGAAATCGACGATGTCGGACTGCATGAAGACGGCGCAGCCGTAGCCGAACTGCGGATAGCCGTTGGCGCCGAACGCCACGTCCGCGAACTGCTCCACCGGCACGCCGAAGTTCTGGGCGGTGGACTGGAGGAAGTAGCCGTTGCCCGCCGAACACTGCGTGTTGAGCTTGAAGTCCTTTACGCGGCCGTCCTTCAGGATGATGATCTTGATGTCCTGCCCGCCGATATCGCAGATGACGTCGATGTCGCGGTAGAAGTGGAGCCCCGCCTGCGTGTGGGCCACCGTCTCGACAATGGCGGCGTCGGCGCCCATCACGTCCCGGAGAATGTCCTTGGCGTAGCCGGTCGTGCCGACGCCCAACACCTCCAGCGACACGCCCTGGTCGCGAACCTGCTTCTCCAGCTTGGCGAAGATCTCCATCGAGTCCTCGATGGGGTTGCCCTTCGAAAGCTGGTAGGTCTTCGCCAGAATGCGGCGCTCCTTGTCGCGCGACAGCAGCACGGCTTTGGTGGAGGTCGAACCGCCGTCGATCCCGATGAAACCCTCCACTTTTTCATTCGCCCGCAGCGACGCGGGTACGAATTTCTTGTGCCGGTAGCGTACCGTGAACGCCTCGAGTTCCTCGGCCGATTTCGCCAGCCCGCCGTTGCCGCCGCGTTTTTGCTTCTCCTCCTCGCGGCCCACGCGGATGTACCAGTCGAGCTTCTCCCAGCCGAGATAGCGGCCCGCGTCTTCGTCCTCGGCCTTGCCGAACTCAACCGCGCCGATCGCGGCGAAGTACTGCGCGTTGGCCGGGGTCTTGATCAGCTCCTCGGGGTCCGCGCCTTCCGGCAACGGGAACTTGCGCTCTTCCCACACCTTCGGGATGTTGACTTTCCAGCAGTCGCGCATCCCCTTGATGTAGGTGTTCGGTCCGCCGAGCAGCAGAACCTCCGGCCGCAGCGTATTGCCGCGGGTGAGCACCGAGAGATTTTGCATTACGATGGCTTCAAACAGCGAGGCCATCATCTCGTCGTTGGGGACGCCGGTCTTCTGCAGGCCGTTGATGTCGGTCTCCGCGAATACGCCGCACTTGCCCGCCACCGGGTGCAGCTTCAGGTCGCGGTAGCCCATTCCACAAAGGCTTTCGGCCGGAATGCGGAGCTTGGCGTTGATCTTGTCGATTACGGCGCCGGTGCCGCCGGCGCACTTGTCGTTCATCGACGGAATCTTCTTCTTGCGGCCCGTTTCCGGATCTGCCTTGAAGATGATGATTTTCGCGTCCTGCCCGCCAAGCTCGATCACCGATCCGCACTCGGGGTGCAGCTTCTCGACGGCCAGCGATACCGCGTTCACTTCCTGAACGAACTTCGCCCCGATGTATTTCGACAGGCCCGCGCCG
Organism: Bryobacteraceae bacterium; assembly: GCA_026129905.1. Taxonomy (GTDB): domain Bacteria; phylum Acidobacteriota; class Terriglobia; order Bryobacterales; family Bryobacteraceae; genus JAHCHE01. The sequence continues at coordinate 59,394 of JAHCHE010000030.1, forward strand.
CCGGAGCCCGTGACGAAGACACGCGCCGCCTCGGCGGAGAATCCTTCGACCTCCGCCTCGAAGCGTTGCAGGAACTCCAGCACCTTCTCCGGCTGCTTGGTGTCGTGGCGCTGGTAGTCGCGCCACAGGATCTCGTCGGTCGCCCCGTCCATGACAACCGCCTTGACGGTGGTGGAGCCGACGTCCAGTCCGACCAGCAGGGAGCGGCTCATTGCGTCACCACCCGCGCGGCGGGCCGCCGGGGTTCGTTCGTCATGCGGTCGGCCAGGTGATGGACGAAATTCGCGGCGCTGCCGATCACGCCGTGGCGGTGCGGTACAAGGTACATCGGCCGCTTCATCTCCGGGTTCGCCTCGACGTATGCGTAGCAGTCCTCCAGCGTCAGGCCCGTGGCGTCCAGAGCCTGCTGGAACTCGCGCTTCGCTTTCGTTTTGGCCTCGCCAAGCGCCATCTGCACGCGGCTGTGGGCGTTGATTTCGCCTTCACCCGAAGTCTCGATCGGCAGGAAGATCATGTCCTTGTACTGCGACACCACCGCCGCCTGCGCTCCGTCGGATTGCGTCGACGGCATGCAGCCGAACGGCTTCAGACTCAGGACCATGTGGGCCAGGTCCTTGTTGGCGTAGTAGATGTTCTTGGCGACCTCGAGATGCCCTTCGCCGCCGCCCGCGCGCGAGTTGTAGAAGGGATGACCCTGCCGCTGCAACTCGTACTGATCCGCGAGCCTGTGCGCAACGCCGCCGAGCGCGTCGACCACGCGGTGATACTCGCGCTTGAAAATGGCCTCGGCCAACTTCAGCTTGGCGACTTTGTTTCGATGATTCCACTCGATCTTCGCGCGCTTATCCAGCCGCCACAGCGGCGGTAACACCGCGCCTTCGTCGAGCCCTTTCAGGTCCTGCGCTTTCTGCACCACCTGGTGAATCATGTACATGATCCAGGTCCCGATCGGCTCCACCAGCACCTGCGCGCCTTCGCGTTCCAGGAACCGGAACATGTTGAAGTTGCCGTCGCCTTCCGTCGTCTGCGCCCAGAACTCCCCGGTGATTTTGACAATGGGTTTCACCCGGAGCCGGTCCACTTCGATTTCGTTGTACATCTCGCGGCAGCGGTGGAGCGCCGAGGTGAGATCGTCGCCCGAAAGCTGGTTGACGAACTTCCCGATGTAGTCCGCCGTGTCCCGGAAACCGCCCAGGAATCCGGGGAGCTTTTCGCCGACTTTCCACGGCTGCTTCTGGACGAACACCGTGTGCATGTAGTCCATGATCCGGTCGAGGGTCTCGTCAGTGGCGCCGGGCTTCATCTCGAACGGCCGGATCGCGTAGCCGACTTCGTTCAGCACGTCCCCGCAGTTGAGCGCGTTCAGGATGCCGAGGAAGAAATCGAGGTTCATCTCGAGCCCCTGCTCGGCGTCGGCCTGGCTCAGCCCCCCGGATTGCTGGAACAGCAACACGCGGAAGCCGTCGAAGCCCGAGTTGCGGAGCGCAAGCCGGTATTCGGCTTCGTACATGCCGAACCGGCACGGCCCGCACGCCCCGGCGGTAAAGAACACGTAGTTGTCGATGATCTCCTGCCGCGAGAGTCCCCGCTCCTCGAGCTTTTGGAGATGTTGCACCAGGTTGCCGACCGTGAAGTAGGTCGGATTGCACTGGCCGTTGTTGCCGTACTCCTTGCCGGTCTGGAACGCCGCCACGTTGGGCGTCTCCAGGGCCTCCGCTTTGTAACCCAGCCCTTCCAGGGCGCCGTGAACCAGCTTTTCGTGCTTCCATGTCAGCCCGCCGAACAACAGCGTTGTGTGCTCGCGTTGGTCCTTGGTGAACGGCCGTTCCACCGGCCGCTTGAAATGGTTGTGATGTCTGGCGCCGCTCTGCGCCTCCCGCTCCAGGCGGGCGCGCTCTTCGGCCAGCCGCTGCTGGATGTAATCCTCAATCGAACCACCGATTTGCACCAAGCCCGCGCCGGGTCTTGGTTGAAAGGATTGGGTACTCATCTTTGCCCTCCGAGAAGTGTTCGGCGTCGAAACTGTACTTTTACGTAAAGTTTGCGTAAGTCCAGCGCTGAGAAAAGTTTGCCCCACTTCCCAGCCCTGAACCAACCCCTAAACATCGAATGGCCGTTTTTGCCGATTGAAGGGTAACGGACCGCTTCCTTGCCGGACCGCCCAGCTTTCCCTGTACCTTTCTAGAGGGACCAGCAGCCCATAGTGATACGCCCCGCGGGGCAGCCTCTTAGGCAGGCCTCTTAGGCTGCGCGGGACTCCCAGTCCCGCCAACACGGCCTGACGCCGCCGCCTCGCCCGTATCCCCTTGAAATGATGTGACGGCGCGGATGTTCAGCGCGACGCCTGCTGCAACCCGGCGTCGCCTTCCGTCACGGTGATGTGCTGGTTCGCCTTGACGTTGGTCAGCCGCTGCCGGACGCCGCTGGGCCAGACGATTTCCAGCGCCGTGACGTTGCGGTCGCTCCCGAGTCCGAACGTCAGCGCAAGCTGGCTTTGGGAACAGTAACTGGAGCCGCTCCGTACCACCTGGGTCTGCTTGCCGGAGGCGCTGTGCGCCGTTACGGAAGCGCCCAGCCCGCTGCGATTCGATTTCGTTCCCACCAGCCTCACCGTGAGCCAGTTATTCCGGTTGCCGCCGTCGTTGCGGTACAGGTGCGGCGGCCCGGCGTTCGTCGAGACCAGAATATCCAGGTCGCCGTCGCGGTCGAAATCGCCGTAGGCGGCGCCCCGGGCCACCACCGGCCGCATGAAGTCCGGTCCCATCTGTCTGGCCACTTCGCGGAACTGGCCTTTGCCGGCATTGCGGAACAGCAGCGGCGGCTGGGCGTAGGTCACCTTCGGCTGCACGTTGCCGATCTCTTCCTCGATGTGCCCGTTGGCGACGAAGATATCCAGGTACCCGTCCAGGTCGTAATCGAAGAAGAACGTGCCGAAGGCCAGCGACAGCAGGCTATCGCGGCCGACGTTGGAGCGCGGCGCTTCGTCGACGAACAGCGAGTTGCCCTCGTTGTAATAGAGCCCGAGCATCTGGTTGGAGAAGTTGCCCACCACCAGGTGCGGCCGGCCCGACCGGTCGTAGTCGGCCGCGTCCACGCCCATCGCGCCGCGCGCTACGCCGCTCTCGCTGAAGGCCACGCCGGCGCCGACCCCCTCCTCGGTGAATGTGCCATCGCGGTTGTTGCGGTAAAGCTTGTTCGGCTGCGTGTCGTTGGCGATGAACAGGTCCGGCCAGCCATCGACGTCGAAGTCCAGCACCGCCACCCCAAGGGATTTGCTGGTGGGATCGGCGATGCCGGCCTGCTTGCCGGCGTCGGCGAACCTGCCGCCGCCGAGATTTCTGTAAAGCTTCGACGCAACTCCTCTGTAGGACTCGGGCGTGCAGTACGATTTCGTCGCGCCGTCGAGCGAGCACCAGAGGTCTTTCTCCGGGCTCCACTCGACGTAGTTGCCCACGAACAGGTCGGCCAGTCCGTCCTTGTCATAGTCCACCCAGGCGGCGCTGGCGGCGAACGCCGGGTTGTCGATCCCGGCCTGCTTCGTCACGTTGCGGAACTTGAACCCGCCTTCGTTGCGAAACAGCCGGTCCGGTCCCATCGCCGTGATATAGACGTCCTCGCGCCCGTCGTTGTCGAAATCGGCGATCGCCACGCCGACGCCGTAATCCTCGACGTCGAGGCCGCTGCCCGCCGTGACATCGGTGAACGTGCCGTCCCTGTTGTTGCGGTACAGCGCGTGCACCGACTTCCTGCCGCGGGGTTTCCAATCCTTGCTGTTGATCAGCAGGATGTCCAGCCACCCGTCGCCGTCGGCGTCGAAGAACGCGCAGCCCGAGCCCATGGTTTCGGGCAGCCATTTCCGCCCCGCCTTTCCGGCGTTGTGCTTGAACTGAATTCCGGCCTTCGCGGTAACGTCGGTGAACGTCACCGGGCCGTCGGCGGCTACCGCGGCAGCCACCGCGACCGCCAGAACAACAGGCGCTTTCGTCAGCATCCCTTCAATCGACTCCGATATCGGCTACCGAACTTCCCCTCTGCCGCGAAACCTGAGGCGGAGCGGCGCCCGAGCCCAACGGCACGCTGACGTGATCGTGAATCATCTGACGCTCGTTGTTGTCCTCGGGACTGATCATCCGTCGCCGCGCGGTGATGGTCTGCGACGCCTCGTCGGCCTTGAATCGCAGAAACAGTTTCTGCGACCGGGCCGCCTTCTCCTTGTCGCCCAGCCCCCGGTAGACCAGCATCAGCGTGTAATGGGCCTGCAAGTCTTCCGGATCGACGTCGATCACCCGTTCCAACGCCTCGACGGCGCCCGCGTAGTTGCGCTGGAGAAACAGGATGCGGCCGATTTCATTCTGCACGACGCGGTCGCGCGGATACTTGGAGGCAACCGTCTCCAGCGACTTCAGCGCGGCTTCGTAGTCGCCGTCCGCCTTTTCCACCAGCGCTTTGAAATAGTAAATCCGCCCCAGCGTGGGATTGATCGAAAGCGCCTTCTCGATGTACGGCTTGGCCGCTTCCGTCTCGCCCTCCTGGATCATCGCGCGGGCGACGTTCAGCCAGCCGTCGGCGTATTCGGGCTCCGCCTCGGTCACTTTCTTGAACGCGAACTCGGCCCCTTTCAGATCGCCTTGCAGGAGCAGGCCGATGCCCCAATCGTTCCAACGCTCGCGATCCTGCTTGCGGACCGCCGGCTGCCACACGGTTTCCGTGCGCGGGTCGCCGACCTGCAGCGTCGTGCGCGCTTCGGCCATCGTCACGATCGGCAGCGTGGGAATTTCGCCCTTGATCCTGCCGGAAACATTCTTCGGAATGTTTGCTTTGTCGAACGAATATTCGCGGCTGTCGTGCTCGCGATTGGCGCGGTCCTCCGGTTGTCCTGGCTTCGGCTGTCCGGCGTAGGAGTACTGGTTGTAGAAATGCGAGAACTTACGGTGCTGCAGCTTGGCGGTCACCGTTACCGGGCCCTTCACATCCGGCGGCAGAGCCAGCCGGTAGTGGGCCACGTCGGCGGCGCCAGGCGGGATCAGGCGGACGTACAGCACGCTCCGGGCCTGCCAGGCATTCCGCTTGTCGATAGGGTTGCCCTCGCCGTCCAGCAGGAACGAGCGGTAGAAGTGCGCGCCCGGCTCGACGGGGCCGCGCCCGTCGTCCTCCACCTGCCCGCTCCAGAAGATGATGCGGCCGGCGGCGTCGCGCGCCTGCACCTCCAGCCACACGTCGAACGAATCCACCGTCCCGCCGGGAAAAAAGTGTCCGATTCTGCGCGTGCGCACCACCACGTCGAGCTTCACCTTCGATCCCGGCCTGAATACCGCCCCCGCTTGGTCGATAGGCGCCGATACCGCGCCGACTTCGCGAATTACCACGTGGCGCGCCTGCTCGGCCTCCTCGCCGACGGCGAACGTCGAGGCGATCTGCGGCCCTTCGCCGGAACGGCGCATCATCGGCAGGCCCGCCTCCTCGGCCGGAGTCGCGGCGAAGATGTCCACCGTGATGAAGCCGGACTTCAGGAATTCCTCGGTTATGCGCATCTGCTCCGCGTCGCGGTTGACGTGCGCCAGCGCGGTGTTGGCCGCCGGAAAACGGTGCGAGTGAACCATGCCGTTGCGGTTGCCGGGATCCTTTGAGGGAACCAGCGGCATGTGGCAGTCGCCGCAGGTCATCGACTGCTCTGGATAGTAGAACGAGCGCGCGCCCTGTCCCGAGACGCCGCTCGCCTGCCAGTTGTCGTAGTCGTTGAAGCCGCGGATCCAGCGGTAGTTGTTCACCGGCACGTCCAGGTGAACCTTGTGGCAGGCCGAGCAGAACTCCGACGAGTTCTTCATGAACGGTTTGAGGAACGTCCGCCGGTGCGGCTCCGGAGCGGCGAAGGTGAGAAACCGGTCCAACCGGCGGATGAATGGATTGTCGCTCGAAGCCAGGTCGTGGATGGCCGGATACTCGATCGTGAAGCCGCCGTTGCCCATGCTTCCCTCCACGTGAACGATCGAGTGGCACGACACGCAACCCAGCCCCGCATGGGCCTGCGGCGTGTCGATCTGCTCGATGGCCGGCTGGTCGAAACGCCCGTTAAAGAACATGGCGTGATCGTGGCAGCTCGCGCACCAGCGGCTGCCCTTAGTGCCGGAGAGCTCCTGCATGTGCTCGATCGAACGTCGGTAGTACTGGTTGTTGAACGACGAGAAATGATGCGCCGAGGCGCGCCACTGCTCGTAAATGTCCTTGTGGCACTCGCCGCACTTCTCCGATTCCAGAAAGAAGTCCGAGGGTATCAGCCCGCCGACGTTGGTCTTCGCCGACGACGGCCAGAACGGCGAATCTGGCCCGCCGCCCTCTTCTTCCATCGAAGCGGGCGTCACCTGCGGGTTTCGAATCGTGGCGTACCGGCCGTGAAACGGATCGAGCACGATTCCGGCGAACGCGAACACGAATCCGCCGGCAACCGTGGCCTGGAAAACGCGCCGGAAACGGGGCCAGCCGCCGCCGAGACTCGCCACTTTGCGGTCGAGGTACGGGAACAGTGCGGCCACGCCGGCCAGGCCCGCGGCGATGTGTACCCACAGCGCCCACCGGTCGGCCCTCAGGTTCCCGTGCTGGGCCAGCCAGAGACCGAACGCCAGACAGACGCCGAACGTCACGGCCGCCACCGCCGCTCCGCGACGGAGTTCCGGCCGCCGGATCAGGAGCCACCCGAAGACGGCCGCCGCCGCCACGCCCCCGTAGACGTGCAGCAGCACGTTCGCCATGTAGAAGATCGTTGGCGAAGCGAACGCCGCCAGGTACGCCGTGTTAATCAGAAGCAGCAGGAACAGGCCTGCCGCCAGACGCTCCCAAATCCCTCGTTGCATCCCCTTGGCTCCCAGCCAGTGGCCGCAGCAGCCGCAGCGCGGGCCGCGTATTGTATTCCTCGCGGTAGAGGCGATGCTCCGGTGTGTCCGGATACCTCTCCGCGTCCGAGTACGGATACGCGCTCATGCCGTGAAACGGTAGCGGCTCCACGGTCTGCGAATATGCGGTGTTCGCGTCGGAATCTTTTGCCCAGCCGTCCACGAACAACAGAAAATCCCGCTTCCATCCCGCCTTCAGCGGCGGAAAAGCCTCTGCGTCGAACAACAGACGTACTTCGTCGCCGGAACCCATGATGACGAATCGATCGTCGATCGTTCGCAGCAGTTCTTCCACGGGTCCGTACCGCGTGTAAAGACCGCGCGTCGGATTCCAGTTCGACGCCGGACGCGGCCGCGGGTACAGGAACATCTCCGGCTGCTTGCGCTCCGGATGAACCTGAACCTGCGAAAATCCGCGGAACCGGATCTCGGCCGATCGCGCCGTCAAGGCGGTGAGCTGCGTTTGCGGGTCCCTACCGTTCTCCGCCAGAAAGATCTCGTCCCAGTACAGGCACAGGTTGGTGACGATGCGCACCTGCCGCGCCGGCGTCAGAAACTTGCCGGCCAGGTCCACCACGATCGTCTTCGGCTTCCCCGCGGGGATGCCCATCTCCTCGATCACCGTGCGCCATTCCCCATCGGCATCCTTCACCTGCAGATAGGGCATCGCCAGGCCGCCGTCTTTCTCCTGCGAGCGGCTGCGGAACGTGCTGCCGTCGGCCCAGTCCACCCAGCCGTTGGCCACCAGCACCGCGTCGTTGCCCGGCGCGGCGTTGCCGAAATCCAGCTCGAGCGCGTGCAGTTCGGCGCTGCCGGAGCGGTTGCGGCGGAACCCGTCCGGATATCGCCGGTCGCGCGCTCTCAGGCGCGCCGTCACGTCGCTGCCAGCGCCGTCGCGCGCCGCCACCGGGTAGGTCCGGTCCTTCACGCCGAACAGGCGGAACGGCGGGAACGGCGGCGCCTGGAACTTGTCGTTGGTGAAGACGTCGACGTCCGCCGGGCGATCCACCGCGATCAGCTTCACCTGGTCCAGGTAAGCGACCTCGGCCAGTTCCTCGGTGATCCGGATCTCGTACTTGCCGTCCCGCGGCGCCAGCGCCTCGCCCGGAATCTGAATGTACTCGTCGTGATCGGTCGGGAAGACATCGCCGTCGCCGGAGCTCGCGCCGAGCGGGGCCACTCCGAGCACGTCGGTAATAAACTGGAACTCCCGCCCGTTCCAGCTCCAGATCATCGGGCAAGATCCCGTCAGGCGCTCTTCTTCCTTGTAGCTGTGCGACTGGTTGACCGGTTGCTTGAGTTCATTTTGAATCAGCCCGTTCGGCCAGGTGATGCGGACCGTGTCCACGGCCGCGTCCGACCGCAGCCCGAACAGCAGCGGCACGCCGTCGTAGGTTCTTTTCTGGTACCGCGTACCCGCTTTCACCTCGACCTCCGCGCCGGGAGCGAGCTTCGGCGCCTTCACGCCGCTGAGCGCGATACGCATCCAGTTGTTCTTGATCGCGCTCTCGTTCCTGGCGACCGCCGCGGCGCCGTCGGCGGCGACATAGGCCACGTCGAGCCGCCCGTCGGCGTCGAAATCCGCCGTCGCCCAGGCCACGGCGTCGCTCAGCCCGGCAGCGGGTTTTCCCGGTTCAAAACGGCCCTGTGACGTGTTGCGAAATACCTTGCCGCCCGCAAGCAGGTCGAGCCTCGCGCGGTTCTCCAGGTCGGCCAGGGCAGGAAAGCCCGCGGCGCCCGCTTCGGAAACGCTCCATCCGCCTTCCCCGCCCAACAGGAACGTTGTCTTCTGTCCCGTCGAGAAACCGACATCGATCCAACCGTTGTTGTCCACGTCGGCCGCCATCAGGCTGTTGGCGCCCGCGGGCATCTCCTTGAGGGAAACCGCTTCGTAGACGCCGGCCAGGTTGTCGCGGTAGAGGACACCGTTCGAATCGGCGTAGCTGACCACCAGGTCCTGCATCTTGGTGTCCGGGATCATGCGGAAGACCACGGCGTCGATTGCTTTGCCTTTAGCAAACGGGAAGTCCGCCGAGCGTTCGGCGAAGCCCGCCGAGCCTTCGTTGCGCATCAGCGTCGACTTGGCGCCGAGCAGGAACAGGTCCAGGTCGTTGTCATGGTCGTAATCGAGCCAGACCACCTTCTCAAAACGCCCCCCTTGAAGGCCCGCCTGCTTCTCGAAGCGCCCTTTCATGTTCTTCAGCAACACGGCGCCGGTTTCCGTGGCCAGGCACAGGTCGGCCAGTCCGTCGTTGTCGTAGTCGCCGGCGGCCGCCGAAATCACGCCGGTGATCTCCGGCATCGGCGCCCTTGTCTGCCCCTTCAGGTACAGCGCGATGCCCTTGGACGACCACGCCAGCAGGTCGGGTAGCCCGTCGGCGTCGGCGTCGAACACGAGCAGGCCGGCCGTCTTCGGATCGAGCGTCGCCGGCAGCTTGCGGGCGTTGAACTTCAGCTCCACGGGCGCCGCCTCGGCCGCATCGGCTTTCGGATCGACAACGTCGTAAAGTTCCGAGTAGAAACTCCACTCCATGTCCTCGGGAATCACGGCGCCCTTCTGCTGGTCCTTCAGACGGCGGAAATGCTCCAGGTGCACGGCGGCTTTGTCTTTGTCGCCCTGCTGCCGGTAGATGTTAAAAAGCTGGAAGTGAGGCGCGGCGAGGTTCGGATTCAGGCGCGCCGTGAGTTCAAACTTGCGGATGGCGTCCCCGGTGCGCTCGGCCATCTTGAAAAGAACGCCCAGGTTGTAGTGTGAGATCGGCTCGTCCGGGACCAGCTTGACCATCTGCTCGAACTGGCGGGTCGCCTTGTCGAATTCCCCCAGCCGCTTGTATTCGATCCCGAGGACAAACCACGTGTGGGGGATCGTTGGGTCCTGTTTCTGGACGTTCTCCACCTCCGCGACGCCTTCCTTGGTCTGCCCCGCGCTCAGCAGCGCGAGCCCGTAATTCAGGCGGTCGCGCGCGGAATTCGGCGCCATCTCGTGCGCTTTTCGCAACTCCTCCACCGCTTCTTTCTTTGTGGTGGGATTCTCAAAGAAGGCTTTACCGAGATTGCGGATGCGCGCGAGTTTTTCCGAATCGATTTTCGAGGAATCGGCGGCCGCCAGCAACAGGAGTCCCAGCCCCGCCGGCGCCAAAGACGCCGCCCAAGTTCGCCCTAACCTCATCCGGTATATTCTATTCTAACGAGCGGGGGCGAAAAAGCTATTAGCGTCTTTAGGTTAGTGACGAAACCGCGGAAACGATTGAGTCGTCCCGCCACGCCCCGTCAGGTGACATCCCTTCTGTGGAATCCGTCGCCAGGCGACTCTCTTGCCCAGCGTTCGCCGGCGTCGTCTCGTCACGTCCGGGATGGTCGGCTTTGCCGTTGAACCCGCCCGCCAGCGCCATCAGTAACAGGGCGACGCTGTCCGCCCGAATCTCTCCATAGGTTGCTGCCGTCATCTCCGCGCCTCCTTCCCTCGTTCCGGGAACTCCTCTAACACTGTCTTATGCGTAGAAAAGCCGCGAATGGCGACACGGACGTACAAGTGGGTTGCCCATCTCCACTCAGGCGGCGGCGCGGAGCGCACCGGCTGGAGGCGGCGGAGAACTCGCCGCCTGGGCCGGCACTAACTTCGAGTGAGCGCAAGTCCCCCGACCAACCCTGCCGCGGCCTCGAAGCTGGAAGTCCGACTCCTCTACCTGGAGGACCAACGCCCCGAGGAGGAGCGCACGCTGGAGGCGCTGGCCCGGCGCGGCATAGAACCGCACGCCGACATCGTCCACGATCTCCAGGCCTTCGAAACGCGCCTGGGCGCCGGCGAATATGAGGTGATCCTCGCCGCCGGAACAGATGCGCTCGCCGCTCTCGGCCTGCTCCGGAAGCTCCGGAAGCTGCTGCCCTTCATCCTGATTTCCGGCGACCCCGACGAAGAGGCCGCCGTGGATGCGCTCCGCAAAGGCGCGACTGACCTCGTGGACCGCGACCGCCTCGCGCGCCTGGCGCCCGCCGTTTGTCGCGCTCTCGAGGAGAAAATGCTCCGCGATGCTCGCACCCAGGCCGAGGCCGCTCTCCGTTCCGCCAACCAGGTCCTGACGGCGCTGATTCGCTGCGCTCCCCTGCCCATCGGCGTGATCGACCGCGCGGGTACCGTCAACGTCTGGAATCCCGCCGCCGAGGAGGTGCTCGGCTGGAAAAAAGAGGAGGTTCTGAGCCGCCGCCTGAACGATGTTCTCGGTCCTGACGAGGCCCTCACCGCCGCCCTGTTGCGGTCGCCCGATCAGGGAGGTCTCCGCGGGGCCGAGTTGCGGCAGCGCCGCCGGGACGGAGCGACGCTCGATCTCAGAGTGTTCAGCGCTCCCCTGCGCGACGAGGACAACCGGCGGCAGGGCATCATCGGCATGTTCACTGACGTCACCGAAATGAACCTCATCCTCGAGGCGTACCGCGAAAGCCGCGAGCGCTTTCAGAGCGCGTTTCTGTATGCCCCCAACGGCATGGCGTTGACTGACCTGGAAGGACGCTTCCTCCGCGTCAACCCGGCGTTTTCCCGAATGTTCGGCTACGGGGAGGCCGAACTGCGATCCATGACGTGGACCGACCTGGTCCACCCGGACGACCGCGCCGCGCCGCATGCGCCCGAAGAAGCCGCCGCGCAGCGGGAGATCCGCATGCTTTGCCGCTCCGGCTGCGTCCTCCACGTCCTCTGGAGCATGAGCGCCGTCCGAGACGCCGCGGCCGCGCCTCTCTACAACATTAGCCAGTTGATCGACTTCACCCGGATCCGGAAAGCCGACGAAAAAGCCCGCCAGTACGCGGCCGACCTCGAGCGGAGCAACAGCGATCTCCAGCATTTTGCCTACGTTGCCTCGCACGATCTCCAGGAACCCCTCCGCATGATCCGCGGATTCCTCGAATTGCTGGCGAAGCGCTACCGCGGACAGCTCGACGAGTCCGCGGACGAGTACATCGGTTACGCCGTCGACGGCGCGGTCCGGATGCAAAACCTCATTCGCGGGCTGCTGGCCTACTCCCGGGTCGGGACCCAGGGCAAGAGTTTCGCCCCGGTGAAACTGGAGGACACGCTGGCGCAGGCGTTGCTGAACCTGCAACTGTCGCTGGCTGAAAGCGGGGCCGAGGTGAGCCACGGCGAACTGCCGGTTGTGCGGGGCGACGATACGCAGTTGGCGCAACTGTTCCAGAACCTGGTCGGCAACGCGATCAAGTTCCGGTCGGAAAATCCGCCTCAAATTACCATCGCGGCGGCCGATAAGAGGGACGTGTGGGAAATCGCGGTCGCCGACAACGGGATTGGTTTTAACCCCGAGCACGCTAACCGCATTTTCCAGATGTTCCAGCGTCTGCACGGTCCGACGCGCTATCCGGGTACCGGGATCGGGCTGGCGCTGTGCAAGCGGATCGTCGAACGCCATGGAGGCTGCATCTGGGTGAAGTCCGAGCCGGCGAAAGGCTCGACGTTCTGTTTCACCCTGCCAAAGGAGGCGGCGCCGAACGGATGAGCGTCGTAGCGGGGGGCCGTCCCTTTAACGTCCTGCTGGTGGAAGATAACCCGGGCGATGTGCGCCTGGTGATGGAGGCGCTGCGCGAAGGCCGCGCCCCCAAGCGGGTCCATGTCGCCGCCGACGGCGTCGAGGCGCTGGACTACCTGTTCGGCCGCCGTGAGCAAGCGCTTCCCGACCTCATTCTGCTCGACCTGAACCTCCCCAGGAAAAGCGGCCACGAGGTCCTGGCCGCCATCCGCTCGGATGAGTCCCTTCGCCGAACGCCGGTGGTCATCTTCACCTCCTCGGCGGCCGACCAGGACGTCCGCGCCGCCTACGAACTCTTCGCGAACTGCTACGTCGTCAAGCCCGGCGGATTCTCCGAATTGATGGAGGCCATCCGCGGCATCGAGAACTTCTGGCTGCACACCGCCACGCTGCCCTACCGGCTCCCTTAGTCTCCAATACCCCGTGGGGCAGCCTCGTAAGCGCCTCGTAGGCTGCGCGGGACTCCCAGTCCCGCCAAGACGGCCTGACGCCCTCGACCCTGCCCCTCATCGGCGTTGAACGGGATTGTCAACTGTTAGACGGGACAGTAGAATACGCGACCGTGGCCTGCGCCCTTTTTTGAGACAGTCCTGAATTTTGACACCTACCGTTCCCTACAAATGACTCTCGTTTGCGCCCACGCGGGTGCAGCATGAGAGCCAACGTCGGCGCGCCCGGCTGCCCCAGCCGACCGCGTTCCGATGCGCCGCGCCCCCCTTCGGCCGCCGGCGCTAAAGCCTTTTCTAAAGTTGACGATACGAGATACAGAATGCGCGATACGCCGTTTAACGTCCTGCTGGTGGAGGATAACCCCGGCGATGCTCGCCTGGTGACCATCAGCCTGGCCGAGGAGACAGGGGATGCCTTTCGCGTGGAGTGGGTGCAGGACCTGGCGACGGCCTCCGAGTGCGTCGCGGCGGAAAGCTTCGACGCGATACTCCTCGATCTGAACCTCCCCGACAGCCAGGGCTTCAACACGTTTGCCCGCATGCAGGCCGATGCCTCCGACATACCCATCCTTGTCCTAACCGGACTTGAGGACGATTCCGTGGGCCTGCGCGCCATCCAGCGCGGCGCCCAGGACTACCTCGCCAAATCCGAACTCTCCGGGGCGGCGGCGGCGAGGGCCCTGCGGTACGCCATCGAGCGTAACCGGAAACGCCTGCACGAGTTGCGCAACGCGCGAACGTCGCTGCGCGGCAAGCTGATCGCCTTCATGGGCGTGAAAGGCGGCGTCGGAACCACCACCGTGCTGCTGAACGTCGCCGCGCTCATCGCCAAGAACAGCCGGCGCACGGTCGCCGCCGTCGAACTGCGCCCGGATTTCGGCAGCTTTGTCTCCCACCTGCACGAAACGCCGGCCCACACCCTGGCCGACATCCTGCGGATGGACCTCGCCACGTTGACCGACCGCGTGATCGAGAAGTGCGCCTGCCGCTCGCGCGTCGGATTTGATGTGTTGTTTTCGCCCCAGGATCATACGCAGTTCGCCAGTCCGGCCGCCGAAGATGTGACGTACCTGCTCGAACGGCTCGCCTATCGCTCCTTCTACACGCTGGTCGATCTGCCCAGCAGGCTCTCCGATGTGAACGAAGCGGTGCTGCGGGCGTGCGACCTGACCGTCCTGGTTACCGAACGCGATCCATCCTCCGTGGCCGCGGCGAAGGTGGCGCTCGGCTTCCTGCGGCGCGAGGAGCCTAGTGCGCCAGAGACGGCCCTGGTAGTCGTGAACCGCTCTCTGATGATCGACGGCGAAGCGCCGAAGCAGATCGAGGCGCAACTGGCGTGCCCGCTGCTTGGGGTGGTCCCGCCCGCTCCGGACGTCGCCGCCAGCGCGCAGAAGTTCGGCATCCCGATGGCGCTGCACCGGCCGCTCAGCGCCCCTGCCGCCATGCTGAATTCCATCACCGAGAAGATCGTCTCCCGGCTGGAAGAACCTCTGCGCGCTCCGGCGGACGCGCCTGCGGACCTCATCCCGGCCTGAAGCCGGAGGCCTTCTCGCGCGGTTGCGCCGGCGCGCGTTCTATAATTGACCCGCCTGTCATGAGAGCCGCGCTTTACCTTACCCTCGCGCTGGCCCTGTGCGTCACGGTCCAGGGGCAGCCCACCGCGCGTTCTATCCCGGTGATTCACACCACCGACCTGTTCCACCCTCCGGCCGACCCCGACGATCACGTCGACCTGGCGACCGCCTTCGCGTTCGCGGAACTGGATCTGCGCGCGATCCTTCTCGACTCCGAGCGGCGCCTGATGCGCCCCGGACGCCCGGGCGATCCCCCGCGCGAGCCCGGTTTTACTCCGGTGGCCCAGCTCTGCTACCTCACCGGCCGAGCCGTGGCCGTTGCAGCGGGTCCTTCCTTGCCGCTCGAGTCCTGGCGCGACGATGCGCGCAAGGCGCCCCGCCGGGAGCAGGCCGCCATCGAACTGCTGCTGCGCGCGCTCCGCGAGAGTCCCCAGCCCGTGGTGATCACCGTGCTCGGCAGCGCCCGCATCGTGACGGCGGCGTTCAACCGCGAGCCGGACCTCCTCCGCGCCCGCGTCAAGTCCGTCGTGGTCAACGCCGGCTCAACTGGCGATGGCGAACTGGAGTATAACGTCGGCCTCGACGTGAACGCCTACGTCGGCTTGTTTCGTAGCGGGCTGCCGATCGACTGGTACCCCTGCGGCGCCGCCGGAGCCAACCGGATCGAGGCGTTCAACGCCGCGCCGCGCAACACGTTCTGGAAGATCTCCCACCACGACCTGTTTCGCGGCCTGCCCCAGCCTCTGCTGGCGTGGTTTGTCCACGGTTTCTCCGGTAACGGCCGCGGCGACATTCTCCGTGCGCTGGACGAGCAGGGCAGAGGCGCGAGCGCCGAAATGATCCTGGCGGGCGATCGCAACATGTGGTCCACCGCGTCACTGGCGCTGGCCGCGGGCCGGACGCTGGCCCGTACGCCGGAGGGCTGGCGGTTTGTTCCGGCTTCCAAGGCGGCGGGCCTGCCGTCCGAGACGCTGGCGCTGGAAGCCGTGAAGGTGACCATCGCCGATGACGGCCGCACCCGCTGGGAACCAACCGCCGGCGACAGCAACATCCGCCTCTTCCGCCGCAACGCCGGTCCCGCCCACGACGCCGCGATACGCGAGGCCTTGAACGCGCTGCTGCGCTCGATGCCGGTTGACTAATACAAGCCCCCGGAGGGCCGGCGTCGACTCGGATTCGGGAACCCTTCGGCGTCGGTGGCGGGTAGCCGGCGCCTGGTTTGCCGGGCACATTCCGATAGCGGCGTTTCAGGGGCTCCAACTTCCGTATGGCCGACCATCCGCGCGGAATCTGCAAGTCGCTCTGTGCAGAGCGACCGTAGCGGCGATTCTTGGAATAGGCACGCGCGTCAGGTTGCGTCAAAGCAGTTGGGCCAGAGAGTCGACTGTGATTGATCGCATAAGAGCGACTTCGGCCAGGATCCCGTGAAGCGTGCCAGTCTTCAGCGGATTGTGGAGCGGAACAGTGACCTTGTGAACCGGTGGCCCCGGATGCTGAAGCCGGACATGGCTTCCCTTCTGCCGCACTATCGAGTATCCGACCTGCTGCAGCGTGCGGACCAGCCGGTCCCCGGACACGCCACGCGGTAATTTCATGCAGCTTCCAGGGGGATCAACTCGTCCTTGACGTAGTGCATCTGCACGAGCCGCGGACGATCCGTGGCGTCTTCAAAATGCAGCGAAACTGCCTCGAGCAGGTTAGCACGCAGCTCATCCCAGCTATCAGCTTCAGTGAATATGCCGTGGCCCAGTGCACGAGCGTAGAGGCCACCTTCCTCCGCATCGCGAATCTCGAAGATCAGCTCCATGAGTCTAGAATACCCGAACGGGTCCGGCGGGCGAAGGCCATCATCGGTGTGCGGTCACGGGAGGGCCGTATACAGATGGTAAAGAAGCAATTAGGGAAGCGGGGCCGGCGTGTCCCAAAGACAGTGTTGCGGTTGCCTGACCTGGATCAGGCGAAATCCGCGGTCTTGAATAGTCTCAGTTCGAGTGACGCTCAACGGGGGTACCGGCACGCCATTGAGGAATTCATCGAATGGTACTGCTCGGAGCCGCGTCTCTCGCTCAGCAAGACCGTTGTCCTCCGGTATCGCATGCACCTGGAATCTCGGCATCTGGCGCCCGGCACTATCAATCTCCGACTCGGCGCGGTGCGCCGCCTTGCTTACGAGGTCTCCGACTGCGGTCTGTTGAGCCCCGACTTGGCTGCTGGCATACGGCGCGTGAAGGGAGTCAAGAAGATCGGCGTCCGGCTCGGGAGATGGCTGACGCCAGAACAGTCCGAGCGGCTCTGGAACACGCCAGACCCTCAGCTTCTGAAAGGCAAACGGGACCGTGCGCTCCTGGCAGTTCTGCTCGCTTGCGGTCTTCGACGGCACGAGGCGGTGAACCTGGATTTCAGCCATGTACAGCAACGGGAACACCACTGGGCCATCGTCGATTTGAAAGGCAAAGGCGGCCACACCAGGACCGTACCGATGCCGGGCTGGGTCAAGGCCATGCTCGACGAATGGCTTCAGGCCGCCAACATATCCGCCGGCAAGCTGTTTCGGCGCGTAAACAAGAATGGAAAAGCCTGGGGCGATGGACTGACGGAGAAAGCTGTCTGGCACGTGGTCCGGGAGCACGCTCGCAAAGCCGGCATCGACAGGCTCGCGCCACACGATCTTCGTCGCACGTGTGCCCGGCTCTGCCATTCTTCGGGTGGCGAACTGGAGCAGATTCAGTTTCTCCTCGGGCACGTCTCCATTCAAACGACCGAGAGGTACCTCGGCTGCAAGCAACGCATTCGCGGCGCCGTTAACGATCGCATCGGCATCGAACCGAAGAGCTGAATCTCGAGTACGGCGTCCGGGTTGCCGACGATGCGCTCGACGTGGCAAGACGGCAGCCCCGAGAGTGCGGGCGCGACGTGGCCAATCGTGAATCCCGCGATGCGGTTCCTAGGCGACTGTGACGCCCAGTGCCGAAGCGGTTCGTTTGACTTCTCTAAGGAATATCAATGCTTAGTGTGCGAACACACACCCAGCAGAACTGCCCCTCGATAATGGTTCGGCCCTCCGAAAACACGAGTGGAAGGTCGGATATAGGCGTGCTGTGTTCGACAGAGCCAATTCGAATGTCCCACACTCTCTCGTCCATCATGACCTCGAATGGCACAAACCCCGCCCTCTCTGGATCGAAATCCGGCATTCGGCCAATATCGAAGTCGCGGTGCTTCCCTTCGCTCTCCAGTGTCATGGCGACTTCGCCATTAGCCCTGAGCACCGCCAGGTGCCCGCTATTCGCAAAATACCCCCTGACTCCTCAGCATGACCCCTATCCACGGCGGATACGAGGTATCTCGGCGCGGCGATCTGAAGCGGAACTCGCCCTTCACCCGAATCTTTCTTGCGATCAGGTTGCCTACTGATACCCAGCCATATCGAAAACTGTAGAGAGATCCGAATTCCAGACCGTCATTGTCGAGTATCCGCCTGTGGGCGCCGGAGGGCCCCCAGAGGCTACGGCAGTCGGCTTCTTTCGTAAGATCCAGCACCGCAGGAAGAGACAGCTCGACCTGTGGCTCACGTTCGAATGGGGCGCGCGCGATACCATCCTGAACTAGTGACGCCAGCTTGGAAGCCAGCTTTGAGGAACCAAGAGGGGACCTCGTATACCCAACCTGGCGGGCGGGGTTGATGTCAAACAACCGAGGCTCTTCGACGCGGTCCTCGCGGATGATGATCACGCGATCTTTGTCCAGCCAAGCCGAGGCAACGCCCAGTTCGAACATCACGTTCCCATTGCAGCCGGTGATGTCTGCAATAACCAAATCGGCGGCACGAATGTCACGCCAGATCTCTGGGTGGATGATCCCGGCGCTCACCACGTCCACCGCTCTTCGGCACCGGAGCGCTACCCCCATGCCCTTTGCGATCTCCTCACAGACCCCGCTTATGAGCTCGAAGAGCTCGTCCCAGTATTCTGGCGGTGTTGCCGGGCAGATTACGAAACACCATAGTTCTCCAAGGGCCTTTTCGGCGGCGTACGAGTCGTCGCGAGCGTGGTCATATGGCCAGACCGATTCGGACATGACCTTTAGTTTGCCATACGAAACCAAGCTCCCCGCTCCGCTGCCGGCATGGCCGTCTCGCAACCAACCTCTGCGCGTTGACCCTGCACCGGCGCACCTATAGGCTACCCTGCGGATGTTGGCCACGGTAGGCAGGAACCGTGGGCGGTTAACGCCCAATCTGGACACTGAGGGTCGCGCGTTTCAACCAGCCGATTTAAAGGTTCCATCTGGAGAGTCCCGTTACCACCATACGGATTCACGCCCGCTCAGCGTCTGCCTGCTTGCGTCCTACCTCAACGCAAACGACAGACCAACACCGCGGTACGCTCAAATCAGATCGACTCCGCTGCTTCCACCGTTAGCCCCGTGATTCGCGCCCGCCAACCCCGCGGATGTACCCTGGTCCGGTAAAGGAGACTTTCGATGAACCTGTCGCGGCGGACATTCTCCTCGACGCTGCTCGCGCCATTCGCGGCTGCGGCCGGCCGGGAAGACACTCCCGCCCGCCGGCGCGCCCGGAAACGCTTCACCGAAATCGCCGCCAGCCTGTACGCCTGGGACCTGCTGGACGAAGGCTGTGAACCCGTCCTGGAGACGCTCGGCGAAACCGCGCACGCCAACAGCGCCTACCTCGTGGCGCTCATGCACTGGGAGAAGCGGCCGCTCACGGACTTCTACTACCCGCACAATCCCAAGCGCAAAACCTATTTCCCCGAAGACAGCCGCGCCTACTGGCGGCCCGACCCGGCCCGTTACCGCGACACGAAGATCAAGCCCCGGACGAGCGATCGCGAGGAGTTGCGCAAGACGGACTGGCTCGGGATGCTGGTCGCCGCGGCGCGCAAAGCCGGCTGGAAGACGGGCGCGGAGATCTCCCATACCGTCCTCGACCAGGAACGCGCGCGCGGCGAGCTGATCGACACCGTGCAGCGCGACATCTGGGGCAACCCGCTGGGGCAATTAATCTGCGTCAACAACCCGGACGCGCGCAATTACCTCATGGGTCTCTTCTCGGACCTCACCGCCAATTACGATCTCGATTTCGTGCAGACCTGCCTCGTGCCGTTCGCCCACGGGCGTCACGCGGTCTCGGTGGGGCTCGGCGGCGAGGAGCGGCAGCCGGGCACGTTTGCGTTCCAGACCTGGGGCTCGCGCGCCGGGCAGCCGGTGGCGGCGACTCTCGAAGCGACGCTCGGCGGCTGCTTCTGTCCGAGTTGCGAACGGGCCGCCGCCGCTGACGGACTGGACCTGAAAGCCATCCGCCGCGCCATGTTGCCCGTGGCGAACATGATCGACCATCCCGACCCTGCCGCCACCCACCGGCTCGCCCTCCTCTACGCCTCCAACATCACGCCGACGGCTCTGCTGCTGCGACACCCCGAAATCTTCGAATGGCTGCGGTTCCGCTGCGCCTCCATGACGCGCCTGTTCCGCGACGTGCGCGTCGCGCTCGTGAAAATCAAGCCGCAAATCGACCTCCGGCTGAACGCTTACATCTATGACGCGCCGGAAATGGCGGGTATCGATTTCGCCGCGTTGCGCGAACACCTGGGCTCCATCCGCTCCAGCAATTAC
This sequence comes from Bryobacteraceae bacterium, assembly GCA_026129905.1. Classification (GTDB taxonomy): domain Bacteria; phylum Acidobacteriota; class Terriglobia; order Bryobacterales; family Bryobacteraceae; genus JAHCHE01. The sequence goes on from JAHCHE010000030.1 coordinate 79,472, forward strand.
GACGAACAGAGCGGCCGGATGGAGCGGCTGGAGCATAAGCGTCAGTTTCTGCTCGCGGTCCGCGCCGCCGCCGGCGACGACATCCCGTTCCTGTCCGCCATCGGCATCCGTCCCAAGGCGACGCCCGAACTGATCCGCGCGGGAGTTCGGATCTCCGCCGAGTGCGGGGCCGACGGGTTGTCCCTGGGCCACTACGACGGAGCGCCGCTGCGGAATCTGGAAGCCATCGGCGAGGGCCTGCGCGACGCCGATATCACCGCCGGCTGAAGATGCGGCCTACAGATTCGTCGCGGCGATCTGTGCGATATCGAGGAGTTTCGGAGCGCCGGCCGCGCTTCCCAGCCCGTCCTTGAACATCGACCGGCAGAACGGACACGCGACGCCGATGGTCTCCGCGCCCGTGCTCGCCAATTCCTCGGCGCGCTCCACGTTGACGCGTTTGCCCTCCTCCTCGCCGAGAAAGAAGAGGCCCCCGCCGGCGCCGCAGCAGAACGCGCGGTCGCGCGCGCGCGGCGGGTCGACGACTCCGGCCCAGCGGGCGATCACCTGCCGCGGCTGATCGTAAACATTGCGGTAGCGCCCCAGGTAACAAGGATCGTGATATACCACCTGGGAAGCGCCGATTCCGGATTCCGGCAGGCCCGCCAGCCTCGCGGCGAGGAACTCCGAATGGTGCTCGATCGCCGGCGATTCGCCGAACTGCTTCCAGTCCTCGGCGATCGTGCGCACGCAATGCGGGCACGCGGACAGTAGCTTTCTCACGCCGCTCTTCTCAAACTGCTCCAGATTGAAGGTCGCCAGTTCCTCGAACGCAAGATCGTTGCCCAGCCTCCGCGCCGCGTCTCCGGTGCACTTCTCCCGCTTCAGAACGCCATAGCTCACCTTGAGATGATTGAGAACCTTCACCAGCGCGAGCGTCACTTCCCGGCCCTGCGGATCGTAGGCCCCCATGCAGCCCAGCCACAGGCAGTACTCTTGCGAGCCGTCGTACACCGGCAGCCCGTGCTGCTGCACGAACTTGTCCCGCTCGCTGGTAGAGAAACCCATCGGATTGCCGAATCGTTCAAGGTTGAGGAACAGCTTGCCGCCGTAGTCGTCCTCCCACTTGCCCGTGTTCACCGCTCCGCGCCGCAAGCCGATCAAAACCGGCAGGTGCTCGATCCCTACCGGACACTGGTATTCGCAGGCCCCGCAGGTGGTGCACTGGAAGGCAGCCTTCTGCGAGAGGTGCTTGCCCAGCAGCGGTTCCTCGCCGCGAGCGCCGAATTCATTTAGGTAGTTGCGCACGCCCAGGATGATCTGTTTCGGGTTAAGCTCTTTGCCCGTGTTGGAAGCGGGGCAATGCTCCGTGCAACGCCCGCATTCCACGCACGAATACGCCTGAAGCGACGTGAGCCGCGTGACGTCTTTGCCCGCGTCGAGCCCGAAATCCTCGTCTCCCACCAGCGGGGGGATGCGGCTGAAGCCGCGCTCCAGGAAAACCGCGATCGGACTGAGCGCCAGGTGGAGGTGCTTCGTGTTCGGTATCAGCGGCAGGAAGGCCGCCAGCGATGCCGTGTGAATCCACCAGATCGCCTTCCCCGCCGCGCCCGACTCGCCGACCACGTAGCCGGCGATGTAGGTCCACATCAGCGTGAAGATCAATCCGTCGATCAGCGCGGACTCGCCGGATACTTCACCCAGCCACTTCGGCCGCGTCACGAACCGGCGCACGAGCAGCCCGACGATCGCCACGCCCACGGCCGCGGCGAAGACCGCCACCAAAGGATAATACAACCTTCCGAAACGGCTTTCGTGCGGGATGAGGTCCAGCCCGAACGCTGCCGCCAGGTGATCCAGCGTCACCAGCGCGAAGGCGCAGAAGCCCCAGAAAACCACCGCGTGGGCGATGCCGGGAAGCGGCCGGTGACGGATCACCTTCGCCTGCCCGACCACTTCCGATAGGAACCTCCCGATCCTGGGGCCTAACGGACGGATCGAGTACTCCGGATCCTTCCGCGCGCCCACGATGTTGCGCCAGATCCGGCGTAGCCGTCGCCAGGTCACAGCCAGGGAGACGGCAAATAGAGCACAAAATGAAACGATTTCGATCGCCGTCAGGCTCAGCACGAACTCAAATGTAGCATGGGCAACCGCCGCGCCCGGGTCCCGCCACGGCGGCCCCTTGGTTCAAAGGCCGCTGGCGAAGTTGTGGTCGTAGCGCCCCTGAACAACCGCTTCGATGTCCATGGTCACGTGTACGTGGTCCGGTTTGCCGTACAGGGAGTAAACGCGGCGGACAGGTTCGAAGGCCGCCGGCGCGCGGCTGTAGAAGTTCAACCTGCGCGGCGCCAGCAGCGCCGCGGCTTCCGGCAGATCGAGATGACGCAGGATGTTCAGAAAAATCGGCCCTTCCACGTGGCTGGACGGCGGGTTCAGCAGCAGCGCCTGGGCGATGCCGGGGTCCAGAATGGCCGCGTAGAGCCCCAGGATGCCGGCGACGCCGTCGCCCGCCACCGTGATCCGGGCCGGGTCCACCTCCTTGCGCCCGCGCATCGCCGCAGCCGCTCGCAGCACGTCCCACAGGCGCAGCGAATCCACCGTCTGGCCCACGTGCATGGCGTTGCGCAGCGTGGCTTTCCAGAAGCTCTTGTCCCAGCCGATTTCGCCCACGCCCCGCGGATAGACCACCAGGGTCGCCCTCTCGCTGTTCCTGGCGTATAGCAGCGTGCGCCGAAGCGCTTCGGGGTCCTCGCCGTCCGAGGCGACGTACAGCAGCACGGGAGGCGGCCGGTCCGGCTTCTCCGGCGCCGCCAGCAAAGCGCGAATCGTGACGCCGGGCTCGGACTCCAGGCTCGCCTCCCGAAATCCGCCGCGAGCCTCGCCTTCATGCACGCGTAAGATAGCGTCGCCGGGGTCCTTGGCAAACGCCCCGAATACCTTCTCCCGCAACGCCCTCATCAGTTGCGTCTTCCGCGCCTCCCACTCCGCCGCGCCGCCGAAGGTCCGGAATTCCGGCGTCTTGAGGAACGTCTCATGAACCCGGTAGTTCAGGGCGTCGGCCGGTGGCCCGTCTGAAAAAACCGCGAGACTTTCTTCCGGCGCGTTCGAGTAGTCCATGTCGAGCTTTCGATCCGGCGCGTTCAGCAAGTGCCGGTCGAACCAGCGGATCGCCTGCTCGCGCAGGAAGTCGGAATCCTCGTGCCCGGTGTCCACCACGATGTTCTTGAACTCCTCCCCGCGCCCGAACGAACCGTAGAGGCCGCCCACCCTTCGCTCGAACTCCTCATAGCCCGCCACGGGAAACAGCGCGTCTTTGCGGCCGTGCATCATCAGCAGCGGCCGCGGCGCGATGAGCGCCCCCTGGTGGAGCATGTCGTGACGCCACGAGTTGATCGGGAACATGCAGTCGCAGTGGCGTTTCTGCGTGTCTTCCTCCAGGTTCGCGGCGTACGTGCTGATGCCCATCACCGGGACTGCTACCTTCACTCGAGGATCGACGGCGGCCGTGAACCATGTCATCGCCGCGCCGCCGGAGCGGCCGGTCATCCCGATGCGTTCGGCGTCCACCTCCGGCCTCGTCTCGAGGTAGTCGATCGCGCGCATCGCGTTCCAGACCTCGACCCCGGCGGGGGTGTAGCCCCGCGCGAACCAGTCGTACATCTCCTGGTTGTAAACGCCATGGTGCAGCGCGAATGTTTCGGCGATTTGGATGGAGTCCAGAATCAGCGCGATATAGCCGTTCTTGGCGAACGAGATGCCATGCCGTTGGTACTTGGCCTTGTCGCCATACGGCGAATACGCGTGTCCGCACACGTAGACGATCGCCGCGGCCTTGCCCTTCCGCTGCTTGGGCACATACAGATTGGCTGTTACGTAGATCTTCGGAAGACTTTCGAACGCCAGTTTCTCCACCACGTACGAGCCTTTGTCGAGCGTGCCCGTTATGGTGACGTTTAGCGGCGTGCGCTCCGGCCACGGCAGCAGGCCCAGCATGTCGCGCAACTCTTCCAGCCGCCCGGAGCGCGCCCGCTCCCACGTTTCACGCGAAGCGATCTCCGCCCCTGCCGCGTCGGTGATGGATCTTGCGGCGCGGCGGAGCGCCTCCATCGTCTGCCCTTGGCTCTCGACCATCCGATCGAGCGCCGCCTGGTCCGCCTGCGCGCAAACCAAACCCGGCGCCGCCAACGCGAGAACAACCGTGATCGCTTTCATCGCACAGATTATGCCAGACGCGGGAAATCGGCGTTCAGAGGCTCTTTTTCGGGGCGGCTTCGCCCCCGGTCTCCGCCTGTTCTCCGAAGCAGTACAGCGATTCCTCTGCCCGCAGATAGATGCGCCCGTCCGCGATGGCCGGTGTGGCGATCACCTGCTCCCCCACGTCGCCGGAACTCAGCATCTCCCATTCCGCCCCCGCCCGGATGACGCTGATTTTTCCCTCTTTGTTGACGAAATAGACCTTCCCGTCTCCCGCTACCGGCTGCGCGTAGTATTGTCCCAGCGCGCCGTTCAGCCGTCGCTCGCCGAGGACGCGCCCGGTCTCCGGATCGAACGTCGATACGATGCCGCCATCCCGCACCACGTAAATAATCCCTTCGTAAAGTACCGGCGCCGTGACGTAAGGAAGGCCTTTCGCGTGACGCCACGCCACGTTCGACTGGCTCACGTCGCCGGTTCCGTTCAACCGGGTCCGCACCAGTCCGCCGCCCGGCTCCGCCGGATTGAACGCCCGCTCGTACTCCTCCGGCGTGACGATGCCGTCGCCGTTGCCGCTGTTAACGTCGATGGACCGGAACAGCCGGTACATGATCTGCTCGTTTACGCTCTTGTTTCCGAGTTCGGAGATCTCGATCTTGCCGTTCTTGTTCTTGTCGAACTGCGCGGCCATATTCTTGAACGGGGGCGCGCCGCCTCCCTCGCCGGGCTCCATCGTGAACACCGATTCCAGCGCGATCAACGGCAGCGTGGCCGGCGAGTTGGTGACGCCTCGCGCCCACCACACGCGTTTCCCGCTGGCCAGGTCATACCCTGTCAGTTCCACCGCGCCGGCGACAACCACCTGCCGCGCGGCGCCCGCGGGATCGTAGACGGCCGGCGTTGCGTACGAGCCGAGAAACCCGACCGGACGTTCGGCTTGCCACGCCTGCTTCCCCGTGGCGGCGTCGAAAGCGGCCAGGTAAGCCTGCTCCGGCGTATCGATCAGCAGCAACACCTTCCCATCGGCGTATACCGGCGAGGTGGCCATGCCCTGCACCCCGCCGAACGGTCCCAGCGGAACCCGCCACCGCTCATTGCCGTCGAAATCGTAAGCCACCAGTCCGAATTCCGGAATGAACGTGAATACGGTCCCGTCGCCCACCGCCGGGCTCGGCGTCGTCGGACCGTTCAGCGGATTCGCCGTCTCCGTACGGCTCTTCGGAACGCTTCGTCGCCACAGCAGCCGGCCATCCACCGCGCTGTAACAGAACACGAATCGCTCCTCGCCCTCATGACCCGTGATCCACAACCGCCCGCCGGCCACCACCGGCGACGAGTTACCTTTCCACGTCTTGATCTTCCACACGACGCCCTTATCGCGGCCGATTTCCGCCGGCAGCCCCCGTTCCGGCGACACCCCCGAGCCATTCGGTCCGCGAAACCTCGGCCAATCCGAACCCGCCATCAGCAACGTGCACACGAAACCCAGAATGATGGTGCGCATTGAACTCCCTTCTCCTGTCAGTGTACTGCGGACCGTCTCGGGTGATCGCAAATACGTTCGCGTATTCATGCCCAAAAAGGTGCGAATAAATCGATTTCAGGCGCCGGTAACGCCGCAATCCTGGTTATTCTTGATCTGTTCATCGGTGTTCATCGGTGTTCATCGGTGGCTTAGGTTCCTCACGCCTTCCGAGAAGTTACTTCGCCGCGGGGCCGAACGTCGAATCCCATCGCGCGTCGTGGAGCCTGTCGTACTGGCCGAGACGGTCCCAGTTTTGCCGGGTGATCCCGTTCCCGTCCCAGACCACCAGGCCGTCGCGAACCGTTAGCTCGCAGGCGAGGCGCTGCCCGGCTTCAAGGCGCGCGCCGTACGAGTCCACAAATCCATAGCGGCCTTTTTCTACGCGCAGCGCCGCAATGTCGGCCGGCGCTCCGATGGAGAGGTTACCAAGATCGACGCGCTTGATCTGGCGAGCGGGATGCCATGTCGACATCGCGATTACGTCTTCCAGGGAGACGCCGACATTCAGGAACTTCGACATGACGTTGAGCATGTCTTTCATGCCGGCGTTCATGCTTTCGGTGTGGAGGTCCGTTGAGATCGAGTCGGGCGCGAATCCCTGCCGCACGGCCGGAACAGCCTGGCGGAAGAGGAAGCTGCCGCCGCCATGTCCTACATCGAAGATGACGCCGCGCTTTCTCGCCTCGAAGAGATACGGCCTCACGCGGCCGCCGTCGTCGAGCATGGGCGCGCGGCCGAGATACATGTGGGTGGAGATATCGCCGGGCCGGAGTTTCTTGCCGACAAGTTCCTCATACGGGCGCTCAGGAAGGAACGCGCCAAAGTCGACCATCACCGGAAGATCCGCGAGGCGGCCCGCCTCGACGGCGCGTTCTACCGCGGTCCAATCCGGCGCCAGGTAGTGGGCGGTCTTGATCCCCACCACGACCCCGGGATGCTTTCTGGCCATCGCGGCGGTCGCATTCGGGTCCATATCGTCGACGTCCTGCTCCGTCGCGCCCCCGGCCTGTCCGCGCCCGACGATGTTGAGCATGGCGAGGACGCGGGTGCGCGAATGATCGAGAATGCGCGCCTTCTGCTCCGGGAAATTCCGCCATCCCGACGAGCCTGCATCCACGACGGTGGTGACGCCGAACCGAAAGCTATGGCTGTCGGCCCAGACATTCTGGTCTTCGCGAAGGGAACCCCGCAAGCCGCTCATGGCCATGACGTGCGTGTGGATATCGACTAACCCCGGAGTGACGTAAAGGCCCGTGACATCCACCGTCTTTACGGCGGAAGATGCTGGAATATTCTCGGCTACGGCGGCGATTTTTCCGGCGGCGATCGCTACATCGCGAATTCCGTTGCTTCGGTTCTTCGCATCGATCACGTGGCCGCCTTTCAACAGCAGGGTATACGGCGGTTCCGCCAAAGCGATCGACGCCCAGAGCGCCACTCCTAAGATAGCGATGCGTTGCGGCATACGAAGATCTTAACCGAGCGGCTCCGGGCGGCGATACATCGAAGCCGCGCCGCGCCCACCGCGGTTTCGCGCCGCAAGCAGTTCGGCCTGCGCCCCGGCTCAAGCGGATATAATTAGCGACGCCATGAAGCGGAGAGAATTCTGGAAAGGTCTGTTGGCCGCGCCGGCAATCCCGGCAGCGGCGGCGCAGGAGGCCGCGCGGCGCACGGCTGGACTCGCCCCGATCACGATTAAGGAGGTGAGGGTGATCGCCACCAGCGGCGGAGGCCGCTACCGCTGGATCTTCGTGAAGGTCCTCACCAGCGAGGACGGGCTTTACGGGATCGGCTCGGCCAGCAACCACTATCAGCCGCACGCCGTGATTGCCGCTCTCGAAAAACACCTCGCGCCATACATGGCCGGCAGGAATCCCGACCGGATCGAGGACCTGTGGCAGAGCGGACACCTGCGCACCTACTGGCGCAACGGACCGGTGAACAACAACGTCCTGAGCGGCCTGGACATGGCGCTCTGGGACATCAAGGGCAAGCGGGCCGGCATGCCCGTCTACGAACTTCTCGGCGGCAAGGTGCGCGACGCCGTCCCGTGCTACGACCATGCCGGCGGGCGCGACAAGGAGCAAGCTCTCGACTCGGTCCGGAAATCGATCGCCAGCGGCTACCGCCACGTGCGCGTCCAGTTAGGTAATTACGGCGGCGGCGGCTTCATTCCCAAGGGCGAGGGGAACCGGCCGGAGGGCGGATTCGCAGGCCCCGCTTTCGACGAGGAACTGTACGTAGAGAATGTGCCGAAATTGTTCGAATATGTGCGCACCCACGTCGGATTTGAGCCGAAGCTCTGCCATGACGTGCACTCGCACCTGACCGGGATGAACGCCGCGGAATTCGCGCGTCGCGTGCAGCCGTACCAGATGTTCTTCGTGGAGGATATCCTCCCGCCCGAGCAAATCGCCTGGTACCGTCATATCCGCGAGATCTGCACAACGCCGCAGGCCGTGGGCGAGGTCTTTTCGCACCCCTACGAATACCTGCCGCTGATCACGGACCGGCTGATCGACTTCGTCCGCTGCCGGGTTTCCGCCATCGGCGGCATCACGCAGGCCAGGAAGATCGCCACGCTCTGCGAGACATTCGGCCTGAAGACGGCATTCCAGGAGGGCGGGGAAAACGATCCCGTCAATCAACTGGCCGCCTACCACGTCGACATATCGAGTCCGGCTTTCGGCATCCAGGAGGAGAACGGGTTCCCGGAACAGGTGCATGAAATGATGCCCGGTTGCGCGCAAATACGAAAGGGTTATCTTTACGGAAGCGGAAAGCCGGGACTCGGCATCGATATCGACGAGAAGATCGCCGCGAAGTATCCGTTGCCGCCGATTCCCGATGGCGGACCGTACGGCTTGGATCGGACGCTGGACGGCGCCCTGGTGAAGCCGTAGCTTCGCCCCGCTTTTTAAGGCCGGAAATCCGGTCCATATCTGCTAAACTCGATGCATTCGGCCCGCGGGGCTGAGTGTCGATGCGCTCGGGCGGAACGCGGAACGCGTCGCTTAACGCGCACCGGTTGTTCAAGCTGCATGGGTGAGATCGCAAGATATCTGCGGGAACGCTCCGTCGTCGGGACCGGCCGCTTTTCGCGGTCGATCTGGTTCCACGGCAATACCGTGGAGAGCTTCGCGGCTGCCGGCAAGCTGATTCGCGACCTTCGGCGATCCGCCCCGGATTGCCAATTTGTCTTCACAACGGGGAATCCCGGGACGTTGCCGTGGCTGGAGATCCGCTATTCCACCGATGCCGCGCTGGCCGTGCCGTGGAACGTCGGCGCCTTTGCCGGCCGGTTCCTGCGCCGATTCTCCCCGCGGGTGTTGGTCCTTCTGGAATCGGCTGAAGGACTCCCGCCTACCCTCTGGCGAAGGCTGCGGAAGGCTGAAATCCCGGTGGCCGCGGTCAATGTGCGGGACGAGCCGGGCCTTTCCAACACCACCCTGGCGCTCGCCTGCGTTCAGGATGAAGCGGCGGCTGCGCGTTTGACGATGGCCGGCCATTGCGGAGCGGTCTGCGTCACCGGGAGCCTCAACCTGGACGCCCCTTCATCCGCCGCGGGCGCCGAGTACCTGCGCCGGGAATTCGGTCTGGCGGCCGATGCTCCGGCGATGCTGGCCGAGAACGTCCCTCCCGAAGAGGAAGAAATCGTCCTCGATCTCTTCCACGCATTCCGCGCACGGCATTCCGGCCTCGTGCTCCTTTTAGAACCGGCGGCCGCGGAACGGACAGGCGCAATCCTGGAGCGCCTGAAAGCCCGGCAACTTCCCGGCCATGCCCGTAGCCAATCGAGGTCGCGTCCGGAGGCCGCGGTGGTGGTGTTCGACCGGCCGGGAGAAGCGTCGAACGCCTACCCCCTCGTGAGCTTCGTTCTGGCGGGAGGCAGTCTCTCCGGCAAGACTGAGGTTGTCAACCTTGCCGGCGCCGCGTCTTTAGGAAAGCCCGTCGTGTTTGGGCCGCGCCTGACCGAGCGCGCCTGGTTGCCGCGCCTGCTTATCCAGCACGGCGCCGCGGTCCAGTTTTCCGTCGAACGCATGGAAGCCGCGGTGATCGATTTGCTCGGCTCCCCCATTCGCCGGAACGCGATCGCGCGCCAGGCGGAGCAGTTGCTTGCCCGGCGTCAGGGCGCCTCGGCTCGCACGATGGAAGCGCTGGCGCCGTTCCTCCCCCCGCCCTCCCCTGAGCCGCTGGCCAGCCATTCCTGGCGCATTCTTACGTTTCGCGAACGCGTCGGCGAGAGCGCTGCCTGGGCCCGATGCGCGCGATTCCTGATGCGCCGCCGCATCGACGGCTGGGCCGCGTTGCGCGATCGCCTTGGCAGGCCGCGCTCCATCCTCTGTCTCGGCAACGGGCCGTCGTCGGAGCATCCGGACTTGCGAGATGCCCGGTTCGACTGCCTGATGCGGGTCAACTGGCTCTGGAAGCAGCGCGGCTTCCTCACCCAACCCCACGTCGTCTTCGTCGGCGACCTGCGGGCCTTGCGCGAACTGACCGGCTGCGTGTTCGGTTTCCTGAACGTTCAGCAGGAAACGTCCGCCCTGCTGCGCTACCTGTTGCTCCATGGGCCGCGTCCGCCCGAGTATTTCACGTTCGAGCGTCTCGCCCGCAACGGCTACGAAGGGCTGAGCGCCCGCCCCAGCAACGGCGCGCTGATGGTAGCCACCGCCGCGGCGCTGCAGCCGGAACGGCTCATCGTCGCCGGGCTGGACCTATTCCTGCACCCCGACGGACGCTACCCGGGCGACCTGCGAACCAGCAACGAGTACTCCCAGGTTCATACGGCCGAGTGCGACATCGAGTTCATCCGGCGGGCGCTCGCCGGCTATCGCGGCGAAGCGGTGATCCTCAGCGAGATCCTTCGTGAAGCGCTCGCCTCCGTGCGGGGGCCCGAGACGCCAGTCGCGGAGAACCGGCTTCCGTGAGCGCGCCCTGCTCTAGAATGGCCTGAGGTTGATGCCTTCCTCGACGCTGTCGATCCTGATTCCCCTGTACAACGAAGAAGAGTACATCGCGCCGATCCTCGAACGGGTGATGGAAGCGCCGCTGCCCGAGGGCATGGATCGCGAGGTCATCGTCGTGGACGACGGCTCGACGGACGGTTCGTGGGAGGCGGCGCAAGAGGCAGCCGCGCGATGGCCGCGCGCCATTCGGTTGTTTCGCAGCCCCGCCAACCGCGGCAAAGGCGCGGCGATCCGGACGGCGCTCGGACACGCCGGCGGTGAGTTCACCATCATTCAGGACGCCGACCTGGAGTACGATCCGCGCGAATACGCCAGGCTCCTCGGACCGCTTCTGGACGGGAAGGCCGACGTGGTGTTCGGCTCGCGTTTCCTGGTGGCCGGCGAGCGCCGCGTGCTCTACTTCTGGCACGCGCTGGCCAACCACATCGTCACTACCTTCTGCAACCTTGCGGCGGACCTGAACCTCACCGACGTCGAAACCTGCTACAAAGCTTTCCGCACCTCGTTGCTTAAGAGCATACCGATCCGAAGCAACCGCTTCGGCATCGAGCCCGAGCTGACGATCAAGCTGGCCAAGCGGCAGGTCCGCATCTATGAAACGCCGATCAGCTATCACGGGCGCACCTACGAGGAAGGGAAGAAGATCGGGTTCGGCGACGCTGTGGCCGCGTTCGCTACGATCTTCCGCTTCTGGTTTTCCAGCGATATCTATAAGGATGCCGGTCCCGGGATCCTCGAGGCGTTCACCAGTGCCCCCCGCTTCAACCGCTGGATGGCGGACACCATCCGCCCCTATGTCGGCTCGTGCGTGCTCGAGATCGGCGCGGGCATCGGAAACCTGAGCCGCCACCTGGCGCCGCGCCGGCGAAAGTACATCGCCACGGACATCGACGAGGAGCACCTGGCGCGGCTGCGCACCCGCCTGCAACACCGGCCGAACCTGGATATCCGGGTGTGCGACCTCAGCCGGGCCGAGGATTTCCGCCCACTGGCCGGCCAGGTGGACACCGTGGTGTGTCTCAACGTTGTCGAGCACATTGAAGACGATTTGGCGGCGCTGCGGAACCTCTACGCGGCGCTGCGCCCGGGAGGCCGGGCCATCGTGCTGACGCCGCAAGACCAGGCGCTCTTCGGGACGCTGGATGAAGCGCTCGGCCACTACCGCCGCTACAGCCAGGAGCGGTTGCGCGCGAGAATGCAGGAAGCGGGTTTCCAGGTGGAGCGCGTGCTCGAATTCAACCGCATCTCCCGCCCAGGCTGGTGGATCAGCGGGAAAGTGGCGAAGCAGCGGACCATCCGGCCACTCCAGCTTGCCTCGTTCGACCGGCTGGTGTGGCTCTGGCGCCGCATTGACGCGTGGCTGCCGTGGGCCTCCACTTCGATCATTGCCATCGGCGTGAAGCCGACGGCTACATGAAGTATTCTTTTACCTTGTCGAGGATGCCCTTTTCTTTGGGCTCGTTTTCCGACGGGAGCGCGTCGCGCAGTTGCTCCAGCAGCTTGCGCTGCTCGCGCGTGAGCTTGGATGGCGTGCGGACCTCGACAAGAACATAAAGATCGCCCCGGCCGCGCCCGTTGACGTCCGGCGCGCCGATCCCCCGCAGCCGGATCCGTTCGCCGTGCTGCGCGCCTTCCGGTATCTGGATCGTCTGCAACCCGTCGAACGTCAGGATGTCCAGCTTTGCGCCGAGAGCCGCCTGCGCAATGTTGACGGGCACGATGCAATAGAGGTCGTTGTCCCTGCGCTCGAAGATCGGATGGTCCTTGACGCGCAGGAAGACGTAAAGGTCCCCGTTGGGCCCGCCGTTGGCGCCCGGACGCCCCTCGCCCGCCAGCCGTACCCGGGTGCCGTTGTCGACCCCCGGCGGAATGTTGACCCGCAACTTCCGCTCCACGCGCTTGTGGCCCTCGCCCTTGCATTCGACGCAGGGCCGGCGCACGATTTTGCCCGCGCCGCCGCACTGCGAGCAGGTCCGCCGGATGGATAGGAAGCCCTGCTGGTACGTCACCTCGCCGCGGCCGCGGCAGACCGAGCAGGTCGTCAAGCCGTCGTGCGGCTCGCCGCCGGAGCCGTGGCAGCGCGCGCACGTCTCGAGCTGCGGCACCTGGATTTCCACCGTCTTGCCGCGAATGCTTTCCTCGAATTCGATCTCGAGATCGTACCGGACGTCTTCGCCCCGGGCCGGGCGATTCCGCTGGCGCCGCCCGCCCGCCCCAAAAATATCGCCGAATCCGAAGAAATCGCCAAGAATATCGCTGAAATCCGTGAAAACCGACGGATCGAAACCGGAAAACCCGCCGCCGCCCTGCAGGCCCTGGTGGCCGAAGCGGTCGTAGACGTTCCGTTTTTGCGGATCGCTCAGAACGCCGTAGGCCTCGGCCGCCTCCTTGAAGCGATCCTCGGCTTCCTTGTCGCCGGGGTTGCGGTCGGGGTGGTACCTCAGCGCGAGCTTGCGGTAGGCGCTCTTCAGGCCCTGCTCGTCGACGCCCCGATCGACGCCGAGTATCTCGTAATAGTCCCTCTTTCCGTTCACGGTGGAATCAGTTCCCAGCGGAGTTGACGGCCACGCGGACCATCGCTTCCCGCAGCAGCCGGCCTTTGAAATTGTAGCCTTTCTGGTATTCGTCGATCACGGTGTGGTCCGGGACGTCTTCGGACGCCACCATCTCGACGGCGTGATGAATGTTGGGGTCGAACGGCTTGCCGGCGGATTCGATGGCCTCCAGCCCCAGCTTCCTCAGCGCTTCCGACAGGCGCTGGTAAATGATCTGAATCCCCTTTACCCACTCGCTTTCCGGGCCCGAGACGTCCGGCGCCGCCGCCAGCGCCCGCTCGAAATCGTCGAGAGTAGGCAGCAGCGCGCGCATGGTTTCCATGCCGGCGTACTCGCCCAGTTCCGAACGTTCCCGTTCTACCCGCCGGCGGAAGTTGTCGAAGTCCGCCTGCCGGCGCAATAGCCGATCCCGGAGGTCCTCGTTTTCCGCCGACAGCCGGTCTCGTTCCACCGCCAGCGTTTCCAGTTGCATCGCCGGATCGCCGGCCGCGTTTTCATCGCCCGCCGTTGCGCGCGTCTCAACGGCGCGGTCCTCGGCGCCCGCTTCCAGCGAGAGAGAGGGTTTCGGATTGTTGTCGTCGTTGCTCACAGAATCTTGCATGGCCGAACTTTTTGGCGATGGCCGGGGACGGACGCCCCGTCTCAGGGAGCGACGCTCCGGAAGGCCTGGCCGACATGCAGTACGGCCGAAATCGCCTTGGGGTAGTTCATCCGCAGCGGTCCGATGACGGCGATCTTCGCGTTCAGTCCGCCCGCCGCCGATACGGAGACTCCGATCAGCGAGAGTTCCTTCATCCCGGGGTGCGCCTCGCCTAGGCCCACCTGCACGCTCACGTCGCCGTCGGAATCCTCCAGGAAGCGCTCCAGCAGCATCAGCACGCGCTTCTTCTCTTCCAGCGCGCGGAACAACTCGCGCATCTTTTCGCGAGTCAGGTGGAAGTCGACCCCCACCAGGTTCGCCGCGCCCTCCATGTGGACTTCCGGATCGAGACCGATCTCGAGCAGTCCCTTGTCGTAAAGCAGGATCAGCTTCCGCAGGATCGAATCGTACGCCGCGCTGGCCTGCTCCAGCCGCGCTTTCAACTGCGAGCGCACTTCGGAAAGATCGAAGCCGCTGTAGCTGGCGTTGATGTAGTTCCGGATCGAATTCAGTTCGTCCTGCGACACCGGCTCGTCCAGGTTCACCACCCGGCTGCGCACCACCTTGTCGCGGGTCACCACGATCATCAGGATGCGCCCATCGGAAAGGCCGAGCAGTTCCACCTGGTCCAACTTCTGGGCTTCGGTGAAAATCGCCGCCGCGATGCTGAAGCCGTGGGTCATCTCGACCAGCATCTGGGTCGACCGCTCCACGCGCGCCGCCACCGTCCCGGCCTCCGCCAGTTTTCGCCGCAGGATCTCCAGTTCGCGCTCGATCACCCGCTTCACGCTGAGGGACCGCACGAACACCTGAAACGCCTTCTCCGTCGGTATCCGCCCCGCGGACGTGTGCGGCTGCGACAGATAACCGGCGTCGGCCAGGTCCGCCATGGCGTTGCGGATCGAAGCCGGGCTCAAACGGTGCCTGCCCAACCGCGCAAGTGAGCCCGACGGCACGGGCCGGCCCGTCTGCACGTACGTCTGGACAATCGAATTCAGTATCTCCGTGTGCCGAGACGAAAGTGGAGTCAGTCCGCTCATGGCGACGTCCTGATTTGTAAATCCGTACTCTACCATAGCGAGTCCCGTGAGACTCGTCGCGCCCTGAAGTCAAGCTTCACCTCTCATTTTAGCGCGTCCGCGCAAACGCGCAGCGCCGGCGAGAGCCGCCGGTGACGCCGAACGAAGCGCATGCGAAACGGGCAGGCGCGTTCCCGGGAAAGCGTTAAGATAAGGGCACGATTATCTTATGAGCCATATTGCTTCCGCTAACGATCTCGCCGCCGGACAGGGCGGCGCCCCCGCCCGAAGCGAACCCTTGCCTTTGGAGTTCCCGGGCATCCATCACATGGACGAGGAGGAAATCGACGCCGCGACGCGCGTGCTGAAGGCGAGGTCGCCGTTCCGCTATTACGGCATCGACCTTCAGGGCGAGGTGGCGGCGTTCGAGGGGGAGTTCGCCGGTTTCCTTGGCGTTCCACATGCGGTGGCGGTATCCAGCGGAACCGGCGGCCTGTTTGTGGCCCTGGCCTCGCTCGGCGTGGGGCCGGGTCAGGAAGTAATTATCCCGGCCTATTTCTGGGTGTCGATCGCCTCCGCCGTGGTGTCGCTTGGCGCGATACCCGTGGTGGCCGACATCGACGACACGTTCTGCCTCGATCCGGACGCAGTGGAGAAGGCCATGACCCCCAGGACGTCCGGCATCGTGCTCGTGCACATGAGCGGGGCGCCGGGCAACGCGCCGGCCATCGCCGCCGTCGCGCGCAAGCGCGGGCTGTTTCTGCTGGAGGACTGCGCGCAGTGCGCGGGCGGCGCCATCGACGGACGAAAAGTGGGCACGTTCGGCGACGCGGCGATTTTCAGCTTCCAGATGAACAAGAATATGACCGCGGGCGAGGGCGGGTGCTTCGTCACCAACGATGCCGCGCTCCACCGCCGGGCCGTCGCTTCGCACGACCTTGGCTACGCGCGCGACGAGAACGGAAGGCTGCTGGTGGACCGGCCGGAACTGATGCTGTGGGGCATGGGCTACCGGCTGGACGAATTGCGCGCCGCCGTTCTGCGCGTGCAGTTGCGCAAGCTGCCCGCGGTCACGGGCGCCATGCGGAAAAGCAAGTACCGGATCCGCGCCGCGCTGCGGGAGATGGGCGGCGTCCAACTGCGGCGGGTGCTCGACGAATCCGGCGACACCGGCTGCTTCTTGATCACCACCTATCCGGACCGCGCCCGCGCCGTCGAAGTCAACGCCCGGCTTCGCTCCGAAGGCATCCGCACCTTCGAGCAGGGCATCTCCAACATCCTGATGACCGACTGGGGCCTCCACCTCTACTACAACAACGCCAGCCTGGTCCAGCGCGCCAGTCGCGACCGCGGCGGCTTTCCGTGGAACCTGGCCGAGAACGCCGGCTCGACCGCGCGATACGACAAAGGGACCTGCCCGTACGCCGACAGCCTGTTCGAGCGCAGCATCCTCCTCCCGATTCCTTCGTGCCTCACCCCGCGCGACCAGGACGACATCATCCGCGCGTTCGAGAGATCGCTGCGCGATTGACGCGCGGAAGAAAGACAAGGACATCATGAGAATCGCTTTCCTGCTATCGGTGTGGATTCCCGCGCTGGCGGCGCAAACCGGCGCGGAGAAGCCCGTTTATCTCGACTCCTCGGCGCCGGTCGACCGGCGCGTCGAGGACCTGCTCGGCCGGATGACCCTGAAGGAGAAGGTGGGTCAACTGAACATGCCCTGCGTGTACGTGAACGAACTTGGCAAGGACATCCCCGCCAAGCTCGCCGCGTGCCGGCGGTTTGCCGAAGGAACGTATACGACCGACATTGGACCGGGCGGCGGCTTCTTCACGCTCGCGGACAACATCCTGCCCGAAGGATCCAGGCAACAGGCGCTCTACTTCAACGAGCTGCAAACGATCGCGCTCGAAAAGACTCGCCTGAAGATTCCTCTGCTCCAGACCGAGGAAGGCACCCACGGCGTGATGTGTTCCGGAAAGACCATTTTTCCGGAAGGACCGGGCCTCGGCAGCACATGGAATCTGGACCTGGTCCGGGACATCTACGCCGCGGCGGCCAGGGAAGCCCGCGCCGTCGGGATTCACCAGTTGTTCACGCTGGTGGTCGAGCCGAACCGCGATCCCCGGTTGGGAAGGAACGCGGAAGGTTACAGCGAAGATCCGTACCTTTGCGCCCGCTTCGCCGAGACCATCGTCCGCGCCGCGCAGGGCAGCGACATCTCGGCGCCCGACAAAGTAGTAGCCGGCCTTTGCCACTACCCGGGGCAGAGCCAGCCGGTCAGCGGTTTCGAGCGCGGGGCGATGGAAATCTCCGAGCGGGTTCTGCGCGAGGTCTTCCTGCCTCCCTGGGTCGCCGGCGTCAAGCGGGCGGGCGCGCTGGGCGTGATGGCCACATACCCCGCCATTGACGGCATCCCCGCGCACGCCTCCCACAAGATCCTGACCGGAATCCTCCGCGAAGAACTCGCCTTCCAGGGACTGGTGCTCGGCGAAGGCGGCGGCATCGGCACGCTGGTGTACGAGCGCCTGGCCCCGACCCAGAAGGAAGCCGGGCAGCTTGCCATCCGCGCCGGCGTCGACGTCGGCATATCGTATGAATCCGGATATATGGGGGAGATGATCCGCAGCGTCGAGGAGGGCCGGATCTCCATGGCCGACATCGACCGCTCGGTGCGGCGCGTCCTCCGCCTGAAGTTCGCGCTCGGCCTGTTCGAACGGCCGTTCGGGGACCCGGAGCGCGCGGCCCGCGTCACGCACACGAAGGAGCACCAGGATCTCGCTTACCGCGCGGCGCGGGAGAGCATCGTGCTGCTGAAGAATGACGGCGTGTTGCCGCTCCGGAAGGGCATCCGGTCGATCGCCGTCATCGGGCCGAACGCCGACGACAAGCGGAACCAGCTCGGCGATTACGTTTCGCGCCACATTCCGCAGGAAATTGTCACCGTGCTGGCGGGCATCCGTCAGAAGGCGCCGGGAGCGAAAGTCGCCTACGCCAAAGGATGCGACGTGCTGGGCGAGGATCGAAACGGATTCGCCGAAGCGGTCGAGGCCGCGAAAGCCGCCGACGCCGCCGTGGTGGTGGTCGGAGAGAACGCGCCGGGAAATCCGGGCAAGCCGGCGACGATCGGCGAGGGCTACGACGTGGCCAGCCTCGATCTCACCGGTGTGCAGGAGGAACTGGTGCGCGCCATCCAGGCGACGGGCAAGCCGACCGTCGTGGTGCTGATCAACGGAAGGGCGTTATCGATCCGCTGGATCGCGGAGCATGTCCCGGCGGTCGTCGAGGCGTGGCTCCCCGGCGAGAAAGGCGGCCTCGCCGTGGCCGACGTGCTGTTCGGCGACTATAATCCCAGCGGGCGGCTGCCGGTGACCGTCCCGCGTCACTCCGGGCAGCTCCCTGTCTACTACAATTCCAAGCCTTCCAAGGAGTACTGGATCAAGGAAGGCTGGGGGCGCCGCTACGCCGACATGAGCCCCTGGCCGCTGTGGGATTTCGGTCACGGTCTCGGTTACACGAAGTTCGAGTACGCGAACCTTCGCATCACCCCGGCGGCGATCGGATCGGCGGGCGAGGTGGAAGTGAAAGCGGACGTGCGCAACGCCGGAGACCGCGAGGGCCAGGAGGTGGTCCAGTTGTACATCCACGATCCGGTGGCGACGGTGGTGCGGCCCATCAAGGAGCTAAAAGGCTTCGAAAAGATCTCGCTGAAGCCGGGCGAATCGAAGACTGTGGCCTTCAAACTGGGTCCGGAGGAACTCTCGTTCCTGAACGAGCGTCTCGACCGGGTCGTCGAGCCCGGCGCATTCCAAGCCATGGTGGGCAGTTCATCCAGCGACATACGCCTCACCGGCTCGTTTGAAGTGACGCCGTAATAGCATTAAAGCCTCAGCGTTTTTGAACCGGCTGGAGCGCCCGGCCGCAATCGTCGCGGGTCCTGTCATTGCCGGGAACCGCCGGCGCGAGGTGGTATAGTTGAGGTGGAAAAATTATGGTCACCATGCGGCGCCTTTTTCCGGCGGCGGCGCTGCTGTGTTGCGGCGCGGCGCTGGCCCAATCGAGGGTGGTCACCGTCTCGCTCGACGGGATGATACACCCGATCACCGTCGAGATCGTGGGTCACGCGCTCGACCAGGCGCAACGCGAGAACGCGAAGCTCGTGGTGGTGCGGCTGAACACGCCCGGAGGGCTGCTCGACGCCACGCGGCACATCGTGGAAAAGATCGTCGCCTCGCCGGTTCCGGTCGCGGCGTACGTCACGCCCAGCGGTGGCCGCGCCGCCTCGGCCGGCTTCTTCATCCTCCAGGCGGCCGACGTCGCGGCGATGGCGCCCGGCACCAACACGGGGGCCGCTTCTCCCGTCCTGCTGGGCGGCAAGATGGACGAGGTCATGCGCCGCAAGGCGGAAAACGACGCCTCCGCCGCGCTCCGAGCCATCGTGCAGAAGCGGTCGCGCAACAGCGAACTGGCTGAAAAGGCGGTGCTCGAAGCCAAGGCGTTCACCGAAAAGGAAGCCCTGGATAATAACCTCATCGATCTGATTGCCGCGTCCGAGGCCGAACTCGTCGCCGGACTCGACGGCCGCGAGGTGACGCGATTCAATGGGGCAAAGCAGGCGCTCCGGCTCGGCGCGCCGGAACTGGTCGACTATGAAATGACGCGGCGCGAGAAGCTGATCTCGGCCATCGCCGATCCGAACATCGCCTTCATCCTGCTGGTGCTCGGCGCGCTGGGCATTTACGTCGAGTTCTCCTCCCCCGGCCTCGTCGCCCCGGGAGTTGCCGGCGGAATTCTCGTGCTGCTCGGCTTGTCGGCCCTCTCGGTGCTGCCGATCAACTGGGCCGGCGTCGCGCTGCTGTTGCTCGCGGTGACGCTGTTCGTGCTGGAGGCGCACTTCGCCTCGCACGGCATTCTCGGCGTTGGCGGAGCCGTCGCCATGGTGCTTGGGGCGCTGATGCTGGTGGAAGGGCCGCCGGAGGTGCGCATTCGGCTCAGCACCGCGGTTGCCGTGACGCTGCCGTTCGCGGCCATTACCATCTTCCTACTTACGCTGGTCCTCCGCGCGCGGTCGGCCAAGGTGGTGACCGGTTCCGCCGGAATGGTCGGAAAGCTCGGTTCGGCGCAAACGGCGCTCAACCCGTCCGGCAAGGTTTTTGTTCACGGAGAGTATTGGGACGCTGTCTCCTCCACCCCGGTGGAGGCCGGCGCCCGCGTTGAAGTCACTGCTGTGGACGGGCTCACCCTCGACGTGCGGCCCGCCGGTCCAGGTTCAGGAGCTCGCCATGACTGATGTTCCCATAATCGCGGTAGTAATCGTTGTTCTCTATTTTCTGGCTTCAATTAAGGTACTCAAGGAGTACGAACGCGGCGTGATTTTCCGGCTGGGACGCATACTGGGCCGGCCGAAAGGGCCGGGAATTATCCTGGTATTCGCGCCCATAGACCGCATCGTGCGGGTGTCGCTCCGGGTGGAAACGATGGAAGTCCCGCCGCAGGACCTCGTCACCCGGGATAACGTCACCGTGAAGGTGAACGCCGTGATCTATTTCCGCGTGGTCGACCCGAACCGGGCAGTCGTCGAGGTGCAGAATTACCTTTACGCCACTTCGCAACTTGCCCAGACCACGCTGCGCAGCGTGCTGGGCGAGGTGGAGTTGGACGAGCTTCTCAGCCAGCGAGAAAAGCTGAACGTCCGCTTGCAGGCGGTCCTGGATAAACACACCGAACCCTGGGGCGTGAAGGTGGCCATGGTGGAAGTGAAGCAGGTGGACCTGCCCGACATGATGATCCGCGCCATCGCCCGCCAGGCCGAGGCCGAGCGCGAGCGCCGCGCCAAGATCATTCACGCCGAGGGCGAGTACACCGCGGCCGAGAAACTGACGATGGCGGCCCACCTGATCCAGCAGGAGCCGGTCGCCATTCAGCTCCGCTACCTTCAGACGCTGGTCGAGATCGGCGCCGAGAAGAACACGACGGTTGTCTTTCCGCTGCCGATCGATATATTCTCGTCTCTAACGGATCTCGTGCAGCGCTTCGCCGCCAGGCCGAAGCCGGTGATCGAAACCGGAGAGAAGAGTTGAGTTCGGGGCACTAAACAAAAGTTGGAACATTTGTAAGCTGTCATACCATGCCGAAAAACGAAGAAGGCGAATTCGAACTGGTCCTGGGCAACAGGCAGTTGCTCAGCGTCTTTTTCATCGTTGTTGTGTTGCTTGGGGTTTTCTTCGCGATGGGTTTCATCACCGGGCGGAATACGGCCCCGGGGTTACGCGAAGTGGCTACCAGCCAGCCCATCATCGTGGAAGCGCCGGGCGCTTCGTCGCAGCCGGCGGAGCCACCCTCCAAGCCGAGAGAAGAGCCGAAGACCACCGCTTCCGCTCCGCCTCCGAAGGAGCAGCCGCCCGCCGCCGCGCCGCCGTCCAAGCCGGCGCCGGAGCAGGAAGCCAAGGCCCAACCGGCGAAGCCGCCCGAGACCAAGCCCGCGTCCGTGCAGCCGCCGAAACGGGCCCAGGAAACGGCCACCGCGGCGGCCCAGACTTCGGATCCTCCGCCAGGCACCTACCTGCAAGTCGCGGCGACAACAAAATCCGACGCCAACGTGTTGCTCCAGGTGTTGAGCAAGCGTGGATTCGCGGCGAAGATGGCCGAGGTTCCCGGCCAGGACCTGTACCGCGTGGTGGTCGGTCCGGTGGAAGGCGCGCAGGCTCTGGCGAAGACGAGAGACGACCTCCGAGCGGCCGGTTTTAAGCCGTTCACGCGCCGGTACTGAATGCAGGCCGGGCCACTCGTTCAAATCGGCGTCGAGAGCGGCCCGGCGCGCCGAAACCAGCCGGCCCCGCGGCTGCCGGATTGGCTCCGGGACGGCGCGACGCATCACCCATCCGTCGTCCGCCTGAAGGCGGGGCTCCGCGAACACAACCTCCACACCGTTTGCGAATCCGCGCGCTGTCCGAACATCCACGAATGCTTTCATCGAGGTACCGCGACCTTCATGATTCTGGGCAACCTGTGTACGCGCGGCTGCGGGTTCTGCTCGGTTCCAAAGGGCTCGCCCGAGAAGCGCGAGTTCACTCTCGATCCCGGCGAGCCCGCCAACGTCGCTCGCATGGCCCGCCGGATGAACCTCCGCTATGTCGTGATTACCAGCGTGAATCGGGACGACCTTCCCGATGGCGGTTCGCGCCACTTCGCCGAGACCGTCCGCCAGGTGCGCTCGGCCCTGCCGCTGGCGCGAGTCGAGGTCCTGATACCGGATTTCTGCGGCGACCGCGATGCCATTGCCCGTGTGCTCGACGCGGGTCCCGACGTCCTCAACCACAACATGGAGACGGTCAGCCGTTTGTATCCCCGCGTCCGGCCGCAAGCCCTCTACGGGCGTTCGCTCGAGGTACTGCGCTTCGCGCGCGAGCGCAGCCCGGATGTGCTCACGAAGTCCGGCGTGATGGCCGGACTCGGCGAAACGCCCGGCGAAGTGGAGGCGCTGCTGCGGGACTTGCGGGCCGCCGGCGCCGGGGTGGCCACCATCGGCCAGTATCTCCAACCCACGCGGCGCAACCTTCCGGTGGCCGAGTACGTGACGCCCGCGCGCTTTGACGCTTACCGCGATTACGGCCTTTCGATCGGCTTCCAGGCCGTGTTCAGCGGTCCGCTGGTGCGCAGTTCGTACATGGCGGACCAGGTTTGGGAAGGCCTGCCGCTTCGCTGAACCCGCCTTACACGAGCAGCATGCAATCGCCGTACGAGTAGAAGCGGTACCCCGCTTCCACCGCGTGCCGGTAGGCGGCCAACACGAGGTCCGCCCCGCCGAAAGCGCAGACCAGCAGCAGCAGGCTCGAACGCGGCAGGTGGAAATTGGTCAGCATCGCGCCGGTGGCGCGGAACTCGAAGCCGGGAAAGATGAAAATGTCCGTCTCGCCGGCCGCTGCGCGCAGCGGTCCCCCGCGGGCGACGGTCTCCAGCGTGCGAACCGACGTGGTTCCGACCGCCACCAACCGCCGCGCCTCGCGCATTCTCCGGGCATCCTCATCCGCGATGACGAAGACCTCCGAGTGCAGCTTCGCCTGTTCGACGACCTCGGTGCGCAGCGGCTGGAACGTGCCCAACCCCACGTGCAGCGTCACGTGCGCGATCCCGGCGCCGGCGGAACGGCAGGCCGCAAGCGTCTCCGGGGTGAAGTGGAGCCCGGCCGTCGGCGCCGCCACGGACCCGGTGGCGCGCGCGAACACGGTCTGGTACCGGTCGCGGTCCTCGGGAACGTCGGCGCGGTGAATGTACGGCGGCAGCGGCACGTGGCCGACCCGGTCCAGCGTCTCGAACAGGCCGCCTTCGCACCGCAGCCGGACCGTTCGCAATCCGTAGGCATCGCGCCCCACGATCTCTGCCGAGAACGTTTCGTCGAAGAAGATCACTTCCCCGGTGCGCATCTTGCGCCCCGGCCGCACCAGCGCCTCCCAGGTCAACCCGTCGCTGGAGACCGGATGGGCCAGGAACACCTCGACGGTTCCGCTGAGGTTTTCCCATCGTTTGGGATTGCGCTTGCCGACGGGCAGCGAGTGTATCCCCATGCGCCGCCCAAACAGGCGGGAAGGGAAGACCTTCGAATCGTTCAGCACCAGGCAATCGCCCTCGGACAGGAACGACGGCAAGTCGCGGAAGAGGCGATCCTCCCAGCGCTTCTGCTCGCGGTAGAGCACCAGCATCCGCGACGCGGCGCGATCGGCCAGCGGTTGTTGCGCGATGAGTTCCTCGGGAAGCTGGTAGTCGAACTCGGCCAGGCGCATGAAGCCAACGGTAGAATAACAGGTTGCGGATTCTGGGGATCGAGACCTCGTGCGATGAGACGGCGGCGGCCGTCGTCGAAGACGGGGAGCGGATCCTGTCGAGCGCCGTCGCGTCGCAACTGGCGACGCATGGGCCGTACGGCGGCGTCGTGCCGGAACTCGCCTCTCGCGAGCACCTGCGCGCGATCGTGCCGGTGGTGCGCGCCGCGCTGCGCGATTCCTCGACGGAGTTCACGGACCTGACGGCGATCGCCGTCACCCAGGGGCCGGGGCTCGTCGGGTCTCTTCTGGTCGGGATGACCTACGCGAAGTCGCTGGCTTTTGCGCTGGGCATTCCGCTGATCGGCGTGAACCACATTGAGGGTCACATTCACGCGGTGCTGATCGAAGCGCGGCAGCGGGGCGAGGCGATCGAGTTCCCCTCGCTGGCGCTGGTGGTGAGCGGCGGACATACCCACCTGTTCGAGATCAACGCGGAGATGACATACCGCCTGCTCGGCAAGACGCGCGACGACGCGGCGGGCGAGGCGTTCGACAAGGTGGCCAAGCTGCTGGGCTTCGGCTATCCCGGCGGTCCGGTGATCGACCAACTGGCGCCGTTCGGCAGCCCGAAAGCGGTTCGCTTCACGCCGGCCCGCATGAAAGGCAACGCGCTCGACTTCAGCTTCAGCGGGTTGAAGACGGCGGTGCTGCGCTGGTTCGAGGCGCGCGACATGGCGGAAGAGGTTAAGCGCCGCCGGGCCTTGTTGCGTTCGAACCCGCGGCCCACGCCGGAGGAGTGGCTTGCCGTGACGCCGCGCGAGACGCTCGATCTGCTGGCGTCGTTCCAGGCGACAGTCATCGAGGAGCTGCTGCGGAGAGCATCGGCCGCGGCCGAGGAGATCGGGGCGCGGTCGCTGATCGTCTCGGGCGGCGTGGCGTGCAACTCGGGACTGCGCGCGGCGGCGCAATCGGCGGCCCTGCCATGTCCGGTCTACTTTCCGTCGCCGAAGTTGTCCACGGACAATGCCGCGATGATCGCGGCGGCGGGCTTCGAGAAGCTGCGGCGCGGGGAGCTGTCCGATTTCTCGATGCCCGCGAAGGCGAATTTGACTCTTGCCTGAAGGACATTTTGTAATAGGCCCATGCTCAGACGTCTGTTCTTCGTGGGGATGCTTGCGTGCGCCGTCGTTTTCGGGGGCGTGCACCGGATTCACTTTGTCGAACGCTCGGATGTGCTCGACGGCAAGTCGATGGGACCGGCGGGTCCGTACGAGCGCATCGTCGCCAAGGCGTACTTCGAGATCGATCCCAAGCTGGAAGCCAACCGGATCATCTCGGACATCGACCTGGCACCGCGAAATGAGCGGGGCATGGTGGAGTTCTCGAGCGACATCTACGTCCTGAAGCCGACCGAGCCTGCCCGGTCGAACGGGACGATCCTGTACGAGGTGTCGAACCGCGGCGGGAAGGGCCTGCTCTCGATGTTCTGCTTCGGCGGCGGCGTGGATCCGCGCACCGAGGCGGATTTCGGCGATGCGCTGCTGCTGGAGCAGGGCTACACGCTGGTCTGGATCGGGTGGCAGTTCGACACGCCCGTGAAGAACGAACTGGTGCGCCTGTACCCGCCGGTGGCGAAGAACAAAGACGGGTCGTCGATCGAGGGCCTTGTCCGTGCGGAGTTCGTCTCCGACGAGAAGATCTTCAGCCACTCGCTGGCCGACCGGAATCATGTCGCGTACCCCGTGCTCGATCCGATGGACGCGTCGATCCAGATGACGGTGCGCGAGAACCGGGAAGCGCAGCGGCGGGTGGTTCCGCGCGAGCAGTGGCAATTCGCGCGGGTCGAAAACGGCAAGCCGGTTTCCGACGCGGCCAGCGTCTACATGAAGGCGGGGTTTGAGCCCGGCAAGCTCTACGAGGTGGTGTACAAGTCGAAAGATCCGGCGCTGGTCGGGCTTGGGCCCGCGGCCGTCCGGGACTTCATCTCGTTCCTCAAGTACAAGCAGCCGCCCGATCCCACCGGTCCGTTCGGCGCCAAGCCGATCTTCGTGCTCTCCGACATGCGGCAGCACATGAAGCGAGCGATCGGATTCGGGACGTCGCAGAGCGGGCGCTTTCTGCGGACGTTCCTCTACTACGGCTTTAACCGGGACGAGGAAGGCCGTATCGTGTTCGACGGCGTCTGGTCGCACGTGGCGGGGGGCGGCCGGGGGTCGTTCAACCACCGGTTCGCGCAGCCGTCGCGGGATGGCCATCCGCACATGAACACGTTCTACCCGACCGACATCTACCCGTTCAGCGACGCCGATCAGGCCGATGCGGAGACGGGGCGGAACGAAGGCATTCTGACGCGGGCGCGGGCGGACAAGGTTGTCCCGAAGATCTTCTACACGAACAGCTCGTACGAATACTGGGGGAGGGCGGCGTCGCTGATTCACACGACGCTTGACGGCAAGCAGGACGCGGCGCCGGCGGACGGGACGAGGATCTACTTGTTCTCCGGCACGCAGCACGGGCCGGGCCGGTTTCCGCCGGCGAAGAACAAGACGCAGCACCTGGCCAACGCGAACGATTACCGGTGGGCAATGCGGGGATTGCTCGTCGCCTTTAACCGCTGGCTGACCGACGGCGTGGAGCCTCCGGCGTCGAAATACCCGCTGCTCTCGAAGGGCGAACTGGTCGCGCCGGGCGCCTTGCGCTTCCCGAAGATGGCGGGCGTGGAAGTCCCGACGAACATCCAGCGGGCCTACCGGGTGGACTATGGTCCCGAGTTCCGTTCCAAGGGCATCGTCTCGATCGAGCCGCCGAAGGTGGGCAGGCCATTCGTGACGCTGACGCCGCAGGTGGACGCCGATGGGAACGAAATCGCCGGCATCCGGCTGCCGGTCGTGCAGGCGGCGCTGGGCAGCTTCACGGGCTGGAACCTGCGCGACCCGGCAATCGGCGCGCCCCAAGAGCTGTTCAGTATGGTCGGGTCGTACCTGCCGTTCGCCAGGACGAAGGCGGAGCGGGAGAAGAGCGGCGACCCGAGGCCGTCGGTGGAGGAACGCTTCGCCGGCCGCGAGGCGTACGTAGCAAAGCTGCGTTCGGCCGCCGAGGACTTGGCGAAGTCGGGCTACATCCTCGATGACGACGTCTGGAAGATCGTGGAGACCGGCTCGGCGCAGTGGGACTTCGTGATGGGAACGCAGACGGCGGCCGGCCGGTAGCCGGATGTTAGAATCGGGACGTGGGTCCCGGTCATCAAGAACTTCCCAAGCAGCCAATCGAGGACGTTCAGCACGTCATCGCGGTGGGTTCTGGAAAAGGCGGCGTCGGAAAGACGACGGTGGCGGTGAACCTCGCCGTGGCGATGGCGTCGCTGGGGCACAAAGTGGGGCTGATGGACGCCGACGTCTACGGACCCAACGTGCCGCGGATGATGGGCGCGCGCGCGGAGCCGATGGCGGCGGGCGAGAAGATCGAGCCGCTGATTCAGTACGGCGTGCGAGTGATGTCGATGGGCTTTCTGAATCCCACCGACCGCCCGCTGATCTGGCGCGGGCCGATGCTGCACAGCGTGGTGCAGCAGTTCCTGCGCGGCGTCAACTGGGGCCGGCTGGACTACCTGGTGGTGGACCTGCCGCCCGGTACCGGCGACGTGCAGCTCAGCCTGCTTCAGACGGCGCCCATTTCCGGGGCCGTGGTGGTAACGACGCCGTCGGAGGTGTCGCTGGAAGACGCGCGCAAGGCGGTGATGATGTTCCGGCAGGTGCGCGCCGAAGTGCTGGGCATCGTCGAGAACATGAGCTACCTGATCGCCCCGGGCTCGGGGGAGCGCATCGACGTGTTCGGCACGGGCGGCGGCAAGCGAACGGCCGAGGAGATGGGCGTTCCTTTCCTGGGGGAACTGCCGCTGGACCCGGCGGTGCGGGTGGGCGGCGACACCGGCAATCCTATCGCTTTGCGGAACGGTTCGGATCCCAGCGCGGCGGCGTACCACGCGCTGGCCGAGACGACGATCAACCGGGTCCGGGAGACCGGCGGACCGCAGGGTCCATCCATGAGCATCGAGGACTGAGGTTCGGCCCGTTGGGCTAGCCGCGGGAGGCGCCGGCGGGGCGGCGGGTCCAGCTTGCGCCGATGTAGTCGCGGAACATGCGGGCGATGTTCTCGAGCGTGATCTTCTTCGGGCAGACGGCTTCGCACTCGCCGACGTTACTGCACGCGCCGAATCCCTCGGTATTGGCCTGCGCCACCATGCGCAGGGAGCGCTGATGGCGCTCCGGCTCGCCCTGGGGAAGCAGAGCGAGATGGGAGATTTTGGCCGCGGTGAACAGGGCGGCGGAGGCGTTGGGACAGGCGGCGACGCAGGCGCCGCAGGCGATGCAGGCCGCGGCGTCCATCGAGAGTTCGGCGTTGTCTTTCGGAATAGGGATGGCGTTGCCGTCGGGCGCGCTGCCGGTGGAGACGGAGACGTAGCCGCCGGCGGCGATGATGCGGTCGAAGGCGCCGCGGTCGACCATGAGGTCCTTGATAACAGGGAAGGCCTTGGCGCGCCAGGGCTCGAGGTAGAGCTCCTCGCCATCCTGAAAATGGCGCATATGCAACTGGCAGACGGTGGTTCCGCGGACGGGACCGTGCGCCGTGCCGTTGATGACGAAGCCGCACATGCCGCAGATGCCTTCGCGGCAGTCGTGATCGAAGGCGACGGGATCCTCCCCTTTTTCGATGAGCCGTTCATTGAGGACATCGAGCATTTCGAGGAAGGACATGTGGGAGTTGATGTCGGGGAGCTCGTAGCGAACCATTTTGCCCGAACTCCGCCCGTTTTTCTGGC
The DNA here is from genome assembly GCA_026129905.1 of Bryobacteraceae bacterium. GTDB lineage: Bacteria > Acidobacteriota > Terriglobia > Bryobacterales > Bryobacteraceae > JAHCHE01. Next base: position 107,935 of record JAHCHE010000030.1, read on the forward strand.
GCCAGATATGAAGAACGATGCGCATTATTTGTAGCTCCGGACGGAAGGAAGGACGTAATGAAACTCGAGCGGCTCGCGGTGCTGGACGGGCTTGACGCCCGGCCCCCGGTGTTCCCAGGCGGTGACATGACAGAAGCGCTCGTCGTTGCGGATCGCTTCGCCGTCGGCGGTCTGGTGCTCCTCGCGGAAGTGTCCACCGCAGGACTCGTCGCGCTCGAGGGCATCGAGACATAGCAACTCGCCGAGTTCGAGGAAGTCGGCCACTCGGCCGGCCTTTTCGAGAGACTGGTTGAGTTCCTCGTTCTCGCCCAAGACGCGGACGTCGCGCCAGAACTCGTCGCGCAGCTCGGGGATACGCGCGAGAGCCTTCTGGAGCCCGGCGGCGTTGCGCGCCATGCCGCAGTATTCCCACATGATCTTGCCGAGCTCGCGGTGGAAGTGATCGACGGTGTGGCGGCCGTTGACGCCAAGCAAACGCCTGGTGATGCCGTTAACGTTGTCTTCGGCTTCCTTGCAGGCGGGGTGATCGGTGGACACTTTTTCGAACTTGTTCGAGGCCAGGTAATCGCCCAGGGTGTACGGGATGATGAAATAGCCGTCCGCAAGGCCCTGCATGAGGGCGCTGGCGCCGAGGCGGTTGGCGCCATGGTCGGAGAAGTTGGCTTCGCCGATGACGAAGAGGCCGGGGATAGTGCTCATGAGGCGGTAGTCGACCCAGAGGCCGCCCATGGTGTAGTGGGAGGCGGGGAAGATGCGCATGGGGACGGAGTGGGGATCCTCGCCGGTGATCTGTTCATACATCTCGAAGAGATTGCCGTAACGCTCGTCCATGGTGGCGCGGCCGAGCCGCTGGAAGGCGTCGGCGAAGTCGAGGTAGACGCCGAGCCCGGTGTGACCGACGCCGCGGCCCTCGTCGCAAACCATCTTGGCAGCGCGGGAGGAGACGTCGCGGGGCGCGAGGTTGCCGAAGCTGGGGTAGCGCCGTTCGAGGAAGTAGTCGCGCTCCTGCTCGGGTATCTGGGAGGCGGGGCGCTTGTCGCCTTTGGCGACCGGGACCCAGATGCGGCCGTCGTTGCGCAGCGATTCGCTCATCAGGGTGAGCTTGGACTGGTACTCGCCGGAAACGGGGATGCAGGTGGGGTGAATCTGGGTGAAGCAGGGATTGGCGAAATCGGCGCCTCGCTTGTAGGCGCGCCAGATGGCGGTGGCGTTGCAGCCCTTGGCGTTGGTGGAGAGGTAGAACACGTTGCCGTAGCCGCCCGTGCCGAGGACGACGGCGTCGGCGAGGTGGGACTCAATGCGGCCGGAGACCATGTCGCGGGTGACAATGCCGCGGGCCTTGCCGTCGATGACGATGAGATCGAGCATTTCGGCGCGGGGGAACATCTTGACGCGGCCGGCGTCCACCTGGCGCATGAGCGCCTGGTAGGCGCCGAGGAGGAGCTGCTGGCCGGTCTGACCGCGGGCGTAGAAGGTCCGGGAGACCTGGGCGCCGCCGAAGGAGCGATTGGCGAGCATGCCGCCGTATTCGCGAGCGAAGGGAACGCCCTGGGCGACGCATTGGTCGATGATGTTGAGGCTAAGCTGGGCCAGGCGGTAGACGTTGGCCTCGCGGGCGCGGAAGTCGCCTCCCTTGACGGTGTCGTAGAACAGGCGCCAGACGCTGTCGCCGTCGTTCTGATAATTCTTGGCGGCGTTGATGCCGCCCTGGGCGGCGATGGAGTGGGCGCGGCGGGCGCTGTCCTGATAGCAGAAGCACTTGACGTTGTAGCCGAGCTCGCCCATGGTGGCGGCGCCGGCGCCGCCGGCGAGTCCGGAGCCGACGACGATGACGCTGTACTTCCGCTTGTTGGCGGGGTTGACCAGCTTCATTTCGAAGCGGCAGCGGTCCCACATGGTTTCGACGGCGCCGGAAGGAATTCTGGGATTATGACGCATAAAATCTCCGTAATTCAGCGGATAAAGCCTGCAAGGATGGAGATTGGGATGGAAATATTGCCGACGAAGAGCGCGATGGCGAGCGCGACGGCGGCTTTCTGAACGATGGGCATGTAGCGGGGATGGTGCAAGCCGGCCGACTGGAACATGCTCCAGGCGCCGTGGGAGACATGGTAGCCGAGGAGAGCCATGGCGACGATGTAGGCGACGGACGTGGGAACATTCCGGAAGCCGGCGACGACGTTGTGGTAGACGTCGAGTTCGTGGTTGAAGCCGGGATGGAACCGGCCGACGGTAAGGTGGAGGACGTGATAGACGATGAAAGCCGCCAAAATGGGACCGGTGACGATCATGGTGCGGGAGGCGAAGGTGGCCTTGACCCAACTCTGGCGGACGTAGCGGGAGGGGCGGGCGGCGCGGTTCATCAGCCATAGCTGGATGGAGGCCACGATGTGGACGACGACGGCCAGGAGGAGGAATCCGCGGACGAGCCAGAGCAAGGGACCCAAATCGTGGAGCTTATGGGCGTAGGCGTTGAGCGCCTCGCGTCCCAGGTAGATCTGGAGATTGCCGATCATGTGGCCGACGACGTAGAGCACAAGGATGGCTCCGGTGACGGCAATGAGGGCTTTCTTGCCAATGGTGGCCTCGTAGAAACGCAGAGTTCGCTGAAACGTGGATGCCATTGCGCTCATAACGATTCAAACCAAAGCATAGATGCTATCAGATTTCGGGCTGCGGTTCTCCCGTGGAACGCGTTCTACAGCACATCGGCGAAGCCGCGTTTCAGGTGCCGGAACGTGAGGCCGCCGAGTACGAAGGCGGCGAGGGCGAAGGCCGCGAGGGCGAACACCTCTCCCGCCGAGGGCAGCCGAAACGAAAGCAACCGGTCGCGATAGGCGCGCACCAAGTACGCCATGGGGTTCCAGTCGAGGAGGAACCGGACTCTTTCAGGATACGTCCGCGGAGCGATGAAGATGGGAGTGAGCCAGAACCATAGGGTGAGGACGACGGTGACGACCTGGGCGGTGTCGCGGACGTAGACGTGGAGGCCGGCGACGAACCAGCCGATGCCGATGGCGAGCATGGCGAGCAGGAGCATGTAGAGGGGCAACAGAAGCACGGTGACGGAGAAGTGCTTAAGGGTGACGGCGACGGCGGCGATGACAATGGCGAGGGTGAACAGGTGTCCGACGAGGGCGGAGACGAAGATGGAAACCGGGATCATCTCCGCCGGAAAGATGGTTCTGGTGATGAGGTTGGCGTGCTCGACCATGGACGAGGCCGACCGCTGCACGGTCTCCTGGAGCAGGAGCCAGGGCAGGAAGCCGCAGATGAGGAACATGGCATAGTTCTGGGTGACTTCGCCGCGGGGGAGCGAGACCTTGATGCAGATCTGGAAGACGAACGTCCAGCTCAGGAGGAGGACCAAGGGATGGATGAGCCCCCACAGCCAGCCGGCGGCGGAGCCGACATAACGCTGCTGGAAATCCCGCCGCACCAACTGATACAACAGGGCGCGGCGCTCGACGAGGTTGCGGAAAAAGTAGCTTCCTGGGATGCGCATTCCGAAGCGCGTACCGAATTCCATTCGTTAGGATATCGAACTCGGGCGGCGGGGCGAAGGCGGGGGGGTCCGGCTGCGGTGGCGCATCGGCTTCCGAAGCGGCGCTGTCCGTAGAGACGAGCGACAGAAGAGGCTGTTCCGGGCGTGGTTGTCGCGCGGCGCCGGAGGCCGGAACGCCGCAAGGCAGGCAATCGGCGGCAGGTTGCGGGGGCGCATCGGACGCCGGCGTGGCGAGGTTGTGCGGGA
>JAHCHE010000031.1 GCA_026129905.1 Bryobacteraceae bacterium
GCCTCCATTTCCTCCATCCTGTACCTCCCCATCCCCATGCTTGTCCCCGACCCCACGTGCAAATGCTCCCCCAGCCGCAGGTACGGCATCAGCCCGTCCATCTCCCCCGACGCCTCCAGCCAGCCCACCACCCCGTCCATCGCCACCCGCCGCTGCTGCCGGCCGCTGTACCGGTCCCACCGGAAAAGCTCAAACCGCGCCGCCTCCGTGCGCACTTCGTCCGCCGCCGCCAGCAACGGGTGCATCCACTCGGTGGACGCAGGCCCGTCACCATACAGCGCCGACAGAAAATGGATCCTCCGCAGCAGCGCCCCGGCGATCTCCGCGAAGTTGGGTGACGCGTTATACCGGCCTCCTGTCCGCAGCCGCAGCGGCGTCACAAACTCCAGCCGCGCGCGCTTCGTCTCGCCGCCCGCTTCCTCCAGTCCCGCCGGCAACGGCCGCCCCGCCATTCTCCGAAGCCTTCCGTCGTACACAACGTGACTGGGCCGCTGCGCCGCCGTCACTGCCGCCAGCCGGAACCGCCCGCCGAATCCCCCGTGCCGTCCCATCGCGTCGAACACGGCGATGAAATGCGGCAGGTGCTCTACTCCCGCCCCGATCAGCGTCACGTGCACAGCCAATTCGGTGCCTCCGTTCATCCCGGCCAGATTCGGCGGCGGGGTCAAAACAAACGGGTGCGGCGCATTCGACAGCCCCCGTAAAACCGCAAAGCGCGCCGGATCTACTGGCGTTTCGAATACGCGCGAGTAGCGGCAGGTATCCAGATGCGGGCATCCCCCGCACTGTGGCGCGCCCGTCGTACAGACAAGTTCCCGGAAGAATTTGCCGAATCCGCCGCGAAAAAGCGCCCCGGCATAGTCCGGAAGACGAAACGTCGAGAGGGTTTCCAGACGAAAAAGTAGTGGATACGCTGTGACAGCTCGGCCCCACGCCGCACATTCCCTGGTTGGATTCACGGTCAGTTTTGAATTCTATCCCAAAAGATCGGCCGTGAAAAGCTCTCTCCGTCAATTTTCGTAATCGCCGGGCCCGTCGTGTTACTCGCGGTCACAACCAATTGAAAAATAGCCAAATCCTTATCCCCCAATCACTTGCCGCTATTCCCCAGCGCCCTCCGATCCGTTTTTTCCACATCGCCCGCTATAATCAAGGCGTAATCGGCTTCATCGTCGATTGATTCCCCCGAAAGGCGATTCCTATGAACCCTTCCTCGAAACCCGCTGCCGCCGCTCCGCCCGTCGAGGCGGACGCGTTTGCCGTGGCCATCAATCAGAGCATCGACCAGGTCGTCGAAGCCTACCGCGCCGATTTTCATCCGTCCGGCGTTCACGAAGAAATGCTCGTCCGCGAACTCGCGCTTGCCGATTGGCGCCTGCGCCAGCTCACCCGCGTCGAAACCGGCATGCTCTGGCTGAAAATGAGCGAAATTTGCGAAGCCGCCCCCGAGGGCCAGAACCTCGCCAACCTCGACCAGCAAACCTTGACCCTTCTGATGGGCGCATCCTGGTACCACAATGCCGCCCTGTTTTCCCTCCTCGTCCGCTATCAGGGCCAGACGCGCCGCGCGTACTACACCGCGCTCAAACACCTCGAGCGCGTCCGCTCGGGCAAGGCCGGCTACCTGCCCTCGCAGCCCGATTCCGCCCGTGACCAAACGAACCCAACTTCGCACCCCAAAGCCGCCGCCGCCGCGGCCGCCGCAGCCCAAACGAACCCAAATCCGCCCGCGAACACCGCCCCCAACCGCGCGAAACAGAACGGCGCCGCCGCTCCGGCGCCGGCGGCAACGGCAACCGGCCCGGCTGCCGCAAACCAAACGAACCCAAATTCGCCCTCGGAGCCTCTCCCGAACTTCAAATTCGATCTGCCGAACGCCCTTGATGACTTCTGCTTCGGCGATTCGAGTGAATTCTTCGGGATTCGCGGCAACGATCCCGTGAATTTTCCGAAAAAATAAGGGTATTGCAACACTGGATTTGTTGGGCGGCGTCGGTCATCGCCCTCTCTTTTTGCGCTCACGCCTCCTCTCTGGCCATAGCCGCGGCGCGTCTGCCTCTCCTCCACCCGCGGCGCGCGCGTGGTACAAACAATCGGAGGGGAATCCCATGAATGTACGCCGCGTGAGCGCGGTCGCCCCGGGACTTCCAGGCGACCATCCTCAACCGCTTCGGCATCGACCACGACCGCTTCACCTACAAGTACCAGGGCCTCGACCAGAAGTTCACCGGCGTCGAGAAAGCCGGCGTCGTCAAAGCCGTCCTCGCCGACGGCGGCGCGCCCCCGCCGCCTTCCGCCGCTTAAGGAGCGTCGGCCGGACCGCCTCCACGACACCTCAAAGGGGACGCTCAAGTCGATCCTGAAAGCCGCCGGACTGGAGGAGCGGAGATGAATGCCAAGTATGCCGTGATCTTCGAACGCGGCGAGAACAACTAGGCCGCTTACGTTCCCAACTTGCCCGGTTGCGTCACGACTGGAAAGACGTTCGAGGAAACCGAACGGAACATTCGGGAAGCGATCCAGGGGCATCTTCAAACGCTACGCGACTTCGGCGAGCCGCTCCCCGAACCCGCCAGTCTGGCCAGAGAGATTGAAGTCCCGCCGGCAGCCTGAGGAAAGGCCCGTCGCCGCTGTTCGGCTGGCGCGCGTATATCGGCAAACGCGCTTCAGCATTTGTGGGCAATCGCAAGCATGTGGCCCCGAACGCATGGCCTGAAAGCGCTGTCCGAGCAGAGTGAAGTCGATCACCGTAGCCGATCCCGGCGGGCCAAATCCCCGGTCACTACCAATTCCCATTAATTATCCCTTTATCCACAACCATTTCCAGGCTTCGTCCCGTCGCCGCGCCTTACTCGCCTCGTAAAATATCCGATGAAGCCTGATTTTCAGGTCTCGACGCGTGGCAAAGGAGCTATTTCCCAGTGTCTTCCCTCACCTACTGCCTTAAATACCGTCCCACCTCCCAGTCCCGCGCCTGTCCACCGAGGAATCCGGCCGAGCGCCAAACCCCATCGCCGCGGCCCGGTCACGTTCACGCGCCGCGACGCATCGCGGTCTCCAGTTCCGTCGCGCTCGTCTCTTTTGCTCGTAACCTCTTCACCCACAACGACTTCCCCGACGCCTCAATTTTCCGCAAAAATGTCCGTCATGCGTCGCGCCCCTCTTCTCCGTGTTTTCTCTGCGTCCTCCGCGTCTCCGCGGTGAAGTTCCCGAAAACTCCGCCGCAGCGATTCCCTCGAAAGGCGATTCCTATGAACCCTTCCTCGAAACCCGCTGCCGCCGCTCTGCCCGTCGAGGCGGACGCGTTTGCCGTGGCCATCAATCAGAGCCTCGACCAGGTCGTCGAAGCCTGCCGCGCCGATTTTCGCCCGTCCGGCGTGTATGAAGAAATGCTCGTCCGCGAACTCGCGCTTGCCGATTGGCGCCTGCGCCAGCTCACCCGCGTCGAAACCGGCATGCTGTGGCTGAAAATGGGCGAAATCTGCGAAGCCTCGTGCGCTACCAGGGCCAGACGCGCCGCGCGCACTACACCGCCCTCAAGCACCTCGAGCGCGTCCGCTCGGGCAAAGCTGGCTACCTGCCCTCGCAGCCCGATTCCGCCCGTGACCAAACGAATCCATCCATCGCTGAATTTCCGCTCAAGTGGGACCTTTCTACGCTCCCGTACCTCCCACCGCCGGCGAATTCGACCGGATTATCGCCGGCGTGAAGGACGATTCTTGCTTTCTGAAGACGAAATAGCCTCCAGCGGGCGGCCGATTATGGATACCTCCGCGAATCTCCGCGATCTCTGCGTCTCTGTGGTGAAGTATCGGAATAGGCGTGGGGCGATGGTTCCACTCCAACCTCGGTACTACGTGACTCGCCTGCGCCGCCCTTAGACTGGCGGATCTCCCGGGTGTAACCCCTCCCAAAATCCGTATAAAGGCGCCGCATACATAACCCGATGGAAGAACATGACTCGGTCCATACGCGCTGTTGCTCTGATAACCATCGCCTTCGCACTCGCTCTGCCGCCTGCGGAAGCCGCGCCGCCCACGGTGTGGACTGCAGGGAGCCTCGCCAAAATCACGCAGACGGAACCTCCACGGACCGGCTCGCTCGCGGAACTCTGGATGGCCAAGGGCGAGTACGAGTCGTTTCAGATTGTGATCCGGGGCCCGGCCGGCGGCCTGACCAACGTGAACGTGCAGGTGACGGACCTGCAAGGTCCGGGCGGCGCCACGATTCCCAAATCCAGCCTGACGCTCTATCGCGAACATTACGTATATGTCAGGACGCCCAGCGTGACCTCGACGTCGCGGAATCCGTCGCTCGGCGCCGGGTGGTACGCCGACGGGCTGATTCCGTTTAACAATCCGGCCACGGGAGCGCGGCTTTCCGGGGCGGCTCTCACCGCCGCTCCGTTCAACGTCGCGGAAGGAAGGAACCAGCCGATTTGGGTGGATGTCTTCGCGCCGCGGTCCGCGCCGGCGGGCGCCTACCGGGGCTCCTATACGGTCACCAGCGCGCAGGGCTCGTTCACCGGAAGCGTGGTGGTGAACGTCTGGGACTTCGTCCTGCCGTTGAAGCCTGCTCTCAAGAGCGCGTTCCTGTATTGGGGAAGCCAGGTCCGCCAGGCCCGCGAGGAGTTGTTGCGAAACCGGATTCATCCCCTGACGGTCAACGCGTCGGAGGAGCGGGCTTTCATCGACAACCTCGGCATGACGGCCACCGACCTGGGCTTCTGGAGTGGCGCGGACGGCTCAACCTGCTCGATGTGGACTGCCCCGTCGGTGGCCCAGGTGCGGACGGCGGTAGCGTCGCACCAGCCGGACCTCGCCTTGTTCAACTACACGGCCGATGAGATCGGTCACTGCACGAATCTCTACACGCCCATGAAGGAATGGGCTCGCAACCTGCACCAGGCCGGAGTGAAGAACCTGGTCACGATGGCGCCGACCCCAGCCCTGTACGATGACGGCTCCGGTACGGGGCGGTCGGCGGTCGATATCTGGGTGCTGCTGCCGCTGATGTACGACCGGGCGGTCGCGGAGGTGGCCCGCGCGTTGAACAAGGGCGACGAAGTGTGGTCGTATAACTGCCTGGTTCAGGACAATTATTCGCCGAAATGGCAGATCGATTTTCCTTCGGTCAACTACCGTTTGCAGCCCGGTTTTATCAACCAGTCGCTGTCCATGACGGGCCTGCTGTACTGGCGCGTGGACTACTGGTCGTCGAAGCCGTGGGACGAAGTGAACAACCAGGGCGCCTTCAGCTCGGGGAACTACCCCGGCGAGGGCCTGCTGGTCTATCCGGGAGCGCAGGTCGGCATTACCGGCGTCGCTCCTTCGATGCGTCTGAAGTGGCTCCGCGACGGCGTCGACGACTACGATTACGTGGAACTGCTCAAGAAGCAGGGTAAAGGAGCCCGCGCCTTGCAGCTTGCCCGGCAGGCCGGCCCGGATTGGGTTTCCTGGACCCGGGACCCGGACTTGGTGGAATCGATCCGCCGCCAGCTTGGCGACGAGCTGGGCGGCCCCGGAACGGGCGGTTCGGGGACGGACGGAGGCGCGAACGGCGGCTCCGGGACGGGAGATTCCACGGGCGGCGGAACGTCAAACGGGCCTCCCCAGGTCGTCTCCGTCTCGCCGGGTTCCGGCTCCGGCGCGCGCCAGACCTTCACCTTTACCTACTCCGATCCCGGCGGCTACCGGGACCTCGCGGCGGTCTACGGGCTTTTTCAGACATCGAACAACCAGGTGCGCGCCTGCTATTACCAGTACAATCCCGCGGCGAACACGCTTTGGCTCCGCGCCGACGCCGGCAACAAGTGGCTCGGTCCGGTGAAGGCCGGCGCCGCCGCCGTGCTGCAGAACACCCAGTGTTCGATCGATGCGGCGAAGTCCGTGGCTTCCGGATCGGGAGCGCGGTTGACCGTGAATGTCGCCATCGCGTTCAAGCCGGCGTTTGCCGGCGCCAAGAGCGTCTACATGAGAGCGACGGACGCCGGTGGCGCCAGCACCTTGATGATCCGCAAGGGCGCCTGGACGACAAAGTGATCGCGGCGCGAAGCTCTTACGACTTCCCGTTGCCTTTTCGGGCGGCGTTCAGAATTTCGCGAAGCCGTTTTCCGACGATGATCTCTTCGCCCGGCTGCAAGGTCATCGAGATGATCCGGATCTGATCGGCCTGCGGGCGGCTCTTGCCACCCTTGGGGTCGCCTTCGATCACGGCCGGGACAAGGCTCGGGTTGTTGGCCGTCAGCACCTCGATGCGGGGCTCGCCGTCGCGCAGTTTGCGGTCGCAGTCGGCCACGGTAAAGCCCCAGGCCTGCTCGTCCCACTTCACGTTCAGCGTGGGATAGCGATTGCCGCCTTTCGGGATCTGGATTTCGGCGGTGACGTCCGGTACGGTTTCGATCAGCTTGGCGATGCGCTTGAGCCGAGCGCTCCATTCGCGGTCGAGTTCGTTGAGGTCCTTCTTGGTCCAGGCCTCGACGGCCGCCAGGCAGCCCATAATCTCTTCCTTGCCCACCTTCATCGGGCGGCAGACGGCGCCTTCCCACGGGCTGCTGTTGGCGAGAGCGGCTTCGATCAGGTCCTTCCGTCCGAGCAGCAGACCGGTGCACTGCGGGCCGCACAGCCCCTTGCCGCCGCTGAACGTGTACAGATCGACGCCCATCTTGGCGTAGAGCGAAAGATTGTCGATCGGCGGAATGCCGGCCGCCTGGTCCAATAGCACCGGGATGCCGGCTTTCTTCGTGATGACCAGCAGCTTCTCCAGGGGTTCGCCGTCGCGCGTGGTGTAGACCATCGCGGTCTTATCGTTGATGGCCGCCTGGACTTCCTCCAGCGTGCGGGTGAGCACCAATTTCCCTCCGGCGAGCCGGATCGCGCTATCGAACGCGCTGCGGCCGCCGAACATGATGACTTCGTGCTTCAGGCCCGTCGTGTCCGGGAGTTGCCACACCCGCGCCGGGTCCGAACCGGCGATGCATGCCGCCGTTGCCGCGGCCATCGCGCCGGCCGCGCCGGAGGTGACGATGCCGGACTCGGCCCCCGACAGTTCCGCGAGCCGCCGCCCCGCCGCGCGCTGAAGTTCAATGATGTCGACGAAGTATTTTGCCGCTTCCGTCTTGGCCGCCCGCACTTCGGGCAGTTCCAGCGAACCGCTGAGATAGGTCCACGTGCCCCGAGCGTTGATGAATGGCCGCACGCCGATGCGCGTGTAGATGTTGTCTTTCGGGGACTTCCCGATGGCCGCCCAAGCCTTGTTCCTGGCATCCTGGGCCGCGATGTAGGCAAACACCGGCAGGGCGCTCGACCACTTCAGGAAGGCACGCCGGTAAATGGCTGGATGAGTCATGAGATTGTCTCGCTAATCCACTGTACATCGTTGGGTTCGCCGGTCGCTGGCCGATGGGACAGCGAAAATCGCGCGAGCTTACATCTGGTACAGCATCAGGTACACCACGACGCCGGTGACGCTGACGTACAGCCAGATTGGATACGTCCAGCGGGCGATGCGCCGGTGTTTGTCGAACCGGCCCCGTAGTCCGCGGTACAGCGTCAGCACGGCCAGTACCGGCACGGCCGCAGCCAGGATCGTATGGCTGGCCAGGATGGTCAAATAGATGGTCCGAATGGCGCCGGTCTTCTGAAACCGAACGGAACCCACCTCGTAGTGGTAAATCAGGTAGCTCACCAGGAAGAGTACCGACACCGAGAATGCGCCGATCATGACCCGCTTGTGGGTTTGGACGCGGCCCTTGCGGATCAGCCGCCGGCCGGCCACCAGCAAGGCCGCCGACGTGGCGTTCAGGCAGGCGTTGAGCGCCGGGAGGTCGCGGAACTCCATCACGACGCCCTCGCCAGCGCGCGCGCGTCCGCTATCAGCTTGTTCATGTCGTCCAGGAGCGCGCTCATGTAGTAGCCGCGCACGACGCCCTGTTTGTCGACGAGCACGAAGCGCGTGCTGTGCTCGAGATCGCCGGCGATATCGCCGAGCATGAAAACCTCGCGGCTCAGTTTGTGGAGTTCCTCGCGCGGTCCGGTGAGAAAGAACCAGCGTTCGGGCTCGGCCTGGAAGCGTTTGGCGTATTCGGCCAGCACGGCCGGGACGTCGGTGGCCGGGTCCACCGTAAAGGACACCAGCCGTATATCGGGCAGGTTCCGGAACTCGTTCTGTAACCGCAGCATGAAGGCGCTCATGCGGGGGCAAGGCCCGGTGCAGCTTGTGAATATGAAGTCGGCGATCCAGATCTTGCCGGCGAGTTCGGCTTCGCTATGGAATTCCTCGCCGGATTGGGAGGTCAGGGTGAACGGCGGAACCGTGTTGTAGGAAGGCAGGTCGGGAGGCCTGCCGCAGCCGGCAGCCAGAATGATGGCCGCCGCGGCGACGATTCTTCGAAACAGGAACATAAGTGCGTCGAATTTATGCGAAACTGCGCCCGGTTTTCTGCCGGGCGGCGAACGTCGCGGCCGCCCAGAGCGCGCCGCCGCAAATCGCCGTTACCAGCAGCGATTCGCCGACGCCCGGCGAAGCGGGGTCCACCTGCCGGGTAAGCAACTGGCGCAGCGCCGACAACGAATAGGTGAGCGGATTGATCTTCATCAGCCAGCGCATCCATCCATGCGCGGTCGACATGCTGAACAGGGCGCCCGACACCATCCACAACGGTACCAGCACCAGGTTGATGATGGCGTGGAAGCCTTGCGAGGACTCCATCCGCCAGGCGATGAGGAATCCGAGCGCCGTCAGCGTGAACGAGATGAGGTACAGCGCCGCGATCGCTTCCAGCAACCCGGCCAAGCCGGGACGCAGCCCCGCCAGCGGGAGAAACAGAAGCAGTATCAAGCCCTGCAGCCACGCCAGCGTCGACGACCCGAGCACTTTGCCGAGTACCATCGCGCTCCGCGGGGCCGGCGACACCAGCATCGACAGCAGAAATCCCTCGCGCCGGTCTTCGATCAGCGACATCGTGGAGAAGACGGCCGAAAACATCACCGTCAGCGTCAGGGCGCCGGGAAAAAAGAAGGCCAGGTTGCCGAAACCCGAGCCGATCACCAGCCAGAACACCAGCGGCGAACCAACGAAACCGAGAATGCGCGCCTTTTCCCGCCAGAAGCGGATCAGTTCGCGCCGCCACAGCGTCGCCACCGGGAGCCAGAATTTTCTACCCATCCACCGGCCTCAATCGATGCCGACTCCGGTTTCATCGAGGAAGACGTCCTCGAGGGTCGGCTTGTGCAGCGCAATCGACTGCACCGCGCCCGGCAGCGCCTCAACCACTTCGGTCACGAACCGGTGGCCGTTGCCGATCTCTACGCGGAGGGTTCCGTCCCGCACCTGCGGCGCGACGCCGAAGCGATCCACCAGGCGCTGGCGCACCGCTTGCGGGTCGGCCACTTCCAACACGACGACGTCGCCGCCAACCCGCGCCTTCAGTTCCGCCGGAGCGCCCTCGGCGACGCGCTTGCCCTGGTGCACCAGCAGCAGGCGGTCGCAGTGCTCGGCTTCATCCAGCAGGTGCGTCGTCAGGAGAACCGTGACGCCCTGTTCGTTTCGCAACTCTTGCACATATTCGGTCAATTCGCGCCGCGCGCCCGGATCCAGGCCGGTGGACGGCTCGTCCATCAGCAGGACGCTCGGCCGGTGCAGCAGCGCCTTGGCGATTTCGACCCGCCGGCGGAGCCCTCCCGAGAGGGTTTCGACAAGGTCGCGGCGCCGGTCGGTCAGGCCGAGGCGGCGCAGCGCGTCGTCGATGCGGCCCTTCAACACGCTGCCCGACAGGCCATAGAGGTGGCCCTGGCTGGCGAGGTTCTCCTCCACCCGCAGCTTCTTATCCAGGCTCTGCGACTGGAACACGACGCCGATCCGCGCGCGCACTTGGTCCGGCTGGCGCTCGACGTCGAAGCCGGCGATCGCCGCCCGTCCTTCCGCCGGCGCCATCATGGTGGCCAGAATGCGGAACAGCGTCGACTTGCCCCCGCCGTTCGGTCCCAGGATGCCGTAAACCGTCCCTTCCGCAACCTGGAAACTCAACCCGGAAAGCGCCGCCCGCCCCTTGTAGCGGTGACTCAGATTCTCGACCGAGATAATCACAGACCGGGCCTATCCAACAGCATCAATCCATACAACAGCGGCAGGTAGATCACGGAAGCCAGCAGGACTCGTCGCGCGCGGGCGATGGTGCGGTCCATCGCCACCCGTATCCCCGAGTAGAGGAAGTAGAAGCCCAGCAGCAGCGCGCCGGCGAGGTAGAGACCGCCCGTCATCGACAGGAACGCCGGCGCCAGGCTTACGGGAATCAGCAGCGCGGACGAGTAGAGGATGTGCCGCGCCGTTGACTCGCCGTCGGGTTCCACCACCGGCAGCATTCGTATGCCCGCCCTAGCATAGTCGTCGCGGTACATCCAGGCGATGGAATAGAAATGGGGGAACTGCCAAATGAACAGGATGGCGTACAGGATCCACGCGTCCGTCGTCAGCGTTCCGGCCGCCGCCGCGTAGCCGATCAGCGGCGGCATTGCGCCGGGGATCGCGCCGATCGTGGTCGAGTGGGGCGAGCGCCGCTTCATCGGCGTGTAGATCAGCAGATAGCTCGCCATCGTGAACAGACCGAGAAGCGCGCTGAGTAGGTTCGCGCCGTACGCCAGTTCGGCGAAGCCGGCTGCCGAGAGCAGCAGCCCCCAGGCCAGGGCGCGCGGCGGCGTCAGCCTGCCGGAGGGGAGCGGACGGGCTTTGGTCCGGCGCATTCGGGCGTCGGCTTCCCGCTCGTACCATTGATTCAAAGCGGCCGTACCGGACGCAATCAATCCCGTTCCGAGCATCGTGTGCAGGAAGACGAGCCAACTTCCACCGTGGGAACCGAAGAAATACCCGATCGCCGTGCTCATCAGAATGAGCCAGGTGATGCGCGGCTTGGTCAGCTCGATATATGGCTTCATGAAGCAACGGAGACGGCGCTAATCCGCTCGGCCAGCGGCGGCCGCGCATTGCGAACCACCTGGATGGCGAAGACGACGCTCGATGCCAGCGTGACGGCGCCGAGCGCGACGTGTAAGACCGTGAACGCCACCATCACCGGCAGCGGCTGAATGCTGTCGGAAGTATAGATGCGGCTCATGTACGCGGCGATTCCGGCCAACACCTGAACCATCGTGATTAGCAGCATCGCGAGCGCCGCCCGCCGCATCGGACGGTGCTGCGGGAATTGCTGCAAGGCGAACATGGCCACGATCAGCACGACGCCGGCCACAATGATCGCGCCCACCACGTGCGGCACCAGGCCGAGCGCCCCGTGACGATACGCCGCTCCGAGCGCAAGCTGGGCGAACACCGTCAGCGCGGCCAGAACGGCCAGCGATCGCAGCGGCGGCGAGCCCGTGTCCTCCACCACTTCGGGTCCGCGCTTCCATCCGGCGGACGTAAAGAGCGCGAAGCAGACCGTCAGCGTGAAGAAAAGCTGCGCCAGGCACGCATGGCTGATGCTGACCGGCTTGGGTAAAAGGAAGAGCACCGTCATGCCGCCGAGCACTCCCTGCACGATTACCGCGCCAAGCGCGATCCACCCAAGCTTCCGCATCCAGCCGCGTTCCTCGGTCTTCCACATCCACACCGCGAGGATGATGGTAAGGAAGCCGACGGTTGTCGCAACCATGCGGTGCCCGTGTTCATAGAAGATGCCGCCCTTCATCTCGTCGGGCATCAGCTTGCCGTAGGAGAGCGGCCAGTCCGGTACCGACAGGCCGGCGTCGTTGCTGGTGACGGACGCGCCCGCCACTACCAGGAAGAGCGTGCAGACGGCGAGAACAACGCAGTAGAAATGCAGCCACCTGTTGTACATAGTGATCAATGATAGGCAAGCGGAAGCGCAAGCGCCAGTGCATCTCCCGCCCGACACCATTCTACCCTGGGCGCGCGGGCCGCTTCAGGACGGCTCTCGCTCGGGCCGGACGATGGTTGCCACCGCCTGCGCTTCGGCGGACCGGCCCTCGCCTACGGGCCCCACTTTCTCGGCCGTTTTGAATTTCAGCGATACGCGGTCGAGTTCCAGTCCAAGCGTCGCCGCAAGGCTTTCACGGATTGCGGCGCGGTAGTCCTTCAGCTTGGGCCGCTCGAGGATCACCGTGGCGTCGACGTGCACCAGTCGATACCCCTTTTCCGTCAGCAGGCGGAGAGCGTGCTCGAGAAAGCGGTCGCTGGAAGCGCCGCTCCAGCGCGGGTCGCTATCCGGGAAGTGCATGCCGATATCGCCCAGGCTCGCGGCGCCAAGAAGCGCGTCGGTGACGGCGTGCAACAGCACGTCGGCGTCGGAGTGTCCCTCCAGTCCGAGTTCCGACGGAACCGCGACGCCTCCGAGAATCAGCGCGCGTCCCGGCGCCAGCCGGTGGACATCCCAGCCGATGCCGGTTCGATACTCGCCCACTCAGGAGGCCTTCCGCTGGGCCGCTTCTTCGGCGAGGAAGAGCTGGGCCAATTCCATGTCGCTCGGCTTGGTGATTTTGATGTTGCGGTCGCTCCCCGGGACGACGCTGACTTCCACTTTTTCCAGCCGCTCCACCAGGCTGGATTCGTCGGTGCCGGTGAAGTTGTCCTCGCGCGCCTTGGCAAACGCCTCGCGCAGCAGATCGAGCCGGAAGACTTGCGGCGTTTGCGTCAGCACCAGCCGTTCCCTCGGCAGCGTCGCCCGCACTTTGGTGAGGTGCACCTGTTTCACCGTGTCCACCGGCACGATGCCGACAATCGCCGCTCCCGTCTCGTACGCGGCCTCGATCACCTGGCGCAGGATCTCCTGGTCGATGAACGGCCGCACCGCGTCGTGCACCGCCACAAGGTCCGTATCCGGCGAGACGCGCGCCAGCGCGTTCTCCACCGACTGTTGCCGGCTGTCGCCGCCTTCCACCAGGTGAACCGGCTTGCCCGGTTGCTCCCGTTCCAGGTACTGGCCCACCCACTCGAGATCCTCCTGCCGGAGCGATACGAAAATCTCGGTCACCAGCGGGCACGCCAGGAACTTGCGCACCGTGTGCATCAGGATGGGCGAACCCTCCAGCAGCATGAACTGCTTACGGCTGGTCCCGGTCTTCTCGGGAGCGGCGGGCCGCATCCGGATGCCCAAGCCGGCGGAGGGCAGTATGCAGGCGACTTTCATGGCGGAGAACAATACCAGATTATTCCACTCCGCGCGCCCGCCGCAGGATTTTTTCGGTCTGGTCCGGGCGGCTTCCCCGGGCGCGAGGCCCCGCGCCACCGCTCGCCGACGGAGGGCCGGACCAGGAAGGGCCGGAAAAGAACTCTTGACGGAGAGCGGCGTCCGGGCGTATAAGTAGGTCAAGGGGCGGCGCATTTTAGTGCGCCCATCTAGAACAGCAGGGGGGGAAAATGAAACGCGCATTACGGCCGTTGTGTCTCTTGTCCATTCTGCTTCTGGTTCCGTCAGCGCGCCTGTCAAGTCAGGCGAATTACGGAAATATCATCGGCACGATCACGGATCCCGCGGGGGGCGTTGTGCCGAATGCCAAGATCACGATCGTCAGCGAGGAGCGCGGCGTCGTCTCCTCGACGGCGACGAATGAATCCGGCAACTTCACGCAAACGCACCTTGTCACAGGCAGCTATCGCGTGGAAATCGAAGCGCCCGGATTTCAGCGCCACGTGCAGAGCGGCGTGCAGGTCGGCGTCGACCGATCCACGCGGCTCGATGTTCAGCTCCAGGTCGGTGCGGTTACGGAGGAAGTAACGGTGAGCGGCATTGCGCCCGCGCTGGTTACCGACCGCGCCGAGGTCAGCGTCGGCCTGCAAACCGAACAGGTGAACGAATTGCCGACGCTGAACCGGAATCTCACGTCGCTGCAACTGCTGCTGCCCGGCTCGCAGAAAATGCACTGGCAGCACGCCACCAGCGAGAATCCGCAAGGCGGAATCCAGATCAACAACAACGGTCAGGATTTCGGATCCACCAACTTCACCATCGACGGGATGGACAACAACGATCCGGTGCTCGGCATCATCGTGGTGAATCCCTCCATCGACTCGGTCGGCGAGTACAAGTACACGACGGGCAATTTCGACGCCGAATTCGCGCAGGCAGGCGGCGCCGTCATCCAGGTGGTCACCAAGTCGGGGACCAACGAACTGCATGGCAGCTTGTTCGAGTTTCTGCAGAACGACATCTTTAACGCCCGCAATCCGTTCAGCGAGCCTACCGGCCCTCCGCCGCTGCGATGGAACCAGTTCGGCGGCTCCCTCGGCGGACCTATAAAGAAAGACAACCTTTTCGTCTTCGGCGATTACCAGGGCACGCGCCGCCGCACCGGCGCATCGCTGCTCACTACGGTTCCCAGCAACCGCGTCCGTAACGGGGACTTCAGCAACTTCAGCGTGCCCATCTTCGATCCCGCCACCGGCGACCCCAGCGGGGCCGGACGGACGCCGTTTGCGAACAACCAAATCCCGGCCGATCGCATCTCCGCGCCCGCCAGAAACCTTCTGTCGTTATTGCCGCAGCCGAACTTCGGCGCGCCCGACCTGGAGCAGAACAACTACACGGCGTCGGGTTCGGAGGCTTTCGACAGCGATCAGTTCAACATCAAAGTCGACCACTACGCCACCGACAAGTGGAAGTATTTCGTCCGGTATTCGTTCGCGGACTTCGAGAAGCTGTCTCCGCCGGCGTTCGGTCCCCGGGCGGGCGGCCCGGCATTGGGCGGCCTCGGATTCGCGGGCACGTCACAGGTGCGCAATCAGAACCTGGTGGGCAGCGCGAACTATGTCGTCGCGCCGACGCTGCTGACCGATTTTCGAGCCGGGTTTTCGCGCTACAACGTGAATGTACTGCCGCTCGATTTCGGGACGAACGCGGGCGAGGAACTGGGCATTCCGAACGTGAACCTGCCGAACCGTCCGGACACCTCGGGCATACCGTCATTCGTGGTCGAAGGCAACGGGGCCTTCCGCCAGGGGTTCAGCCTCGCGGTGAACAACTGCAACTGTCCTCTCCAGCAGCGCGAGCATGTTTTTCAGTTCGTGAATAACTGGACGAAAATCAGCGGCAATCACACCCTGAAATGGGGGGGCGATTTCCGGCACGCGCGCAACATCCGCATTCCCAGCGACCGGCGCCGCAACGGCCAGTTCGTCTTCAACCAGGCGGTGACGGGCAATCCCGCCGTCCCCGGCTCCGGTCTCGGCCCGGCGACGTTCCTGCTGGGTCTGCCGAGCGGCTTCGAGCGTTTCGCGCAGACGGCCACCGACGCGCAGGACGCCCAGAACCGCATGTTCTACTTTGCCCAGGACACCTGGCGGATCACGCAGGGACTGACGCTGAGCCTGGGCCTGCGCTGGGATACCTGGTTCCCGAACTACAGCGTGAACCGCGGGCAGGGTTCGCAGTACGACGTGACCACGAACACGGTGGTGGTAGCGGGAGTGGGCGACAACACGCGCTCGTCGAATTTCGAAACGCAGTGGACGAATTTCTCGCCGCGGATCGCGATCGCCTACCAAGTGACGCGTAAAACGGTGATCCGAACGGGCATCGGCCGCAGCTATTTCCAGGAGATTTTCGGGAACACGTTCAACAATACCGCCAACGGGTATCCGACGCTGATCAACCAGCAGCTCGCGCAGACGAACCTGTATACGCCGCTGTTCGAGCTGTCGCAAGGTCCTCCGCCGATCGTTTTCCCGGACGTGCCGGAGAACGGGCTGCTCCAGTTGCCGAACGGCATCGGACAGTCGTACCGGCCGCGCGACCTCGCCTACTCGTACGTGGACTCCTGGAACTTCTCCGTCGAGCGGCTGATCGGCCAGGACGTCACCGCGACGGTGTCTTACGTCGGCAACATCGGGCACAACCTCCGGCAGGGTATCCCGCTGAACCAGGCCATTCCCGGCCCGGGACCGTTGAACCCCCGCCGCCCGCTGTTCAATCGATTCGGCCTGACGCAGGGCATCACCGACGCCAGCACCAAGGGCAGCAACAACTACAACTCGCTCCAGACGAAACTCAACAAGCGCTTTTCGCGGAACTTCTCCCTGTTGGCCACCTACACGTGGTCCAAGACGATCGACAACTCGCAGGGCCTGCTGTTGAGCAACCGGCTCAACCGCGCGGTGGCCGAATTCGACCGCGCGCACGTCGCCACCATCGGGCACACGCTGGCGCTACCGTTCGGTCCGGGACAACCGCTGCTCAATACCGTGAGCGGCTTTGGGCGGCATATTGTCGAAGGGTGGCAGCTTTCCGGGGTGTCGTTGTTCCAGAGCGGGCGGCCCTTCTCGCCGACCCTCAGCAACAACGCGTCGCTCAACGCCGATGCCGGGCTGCGGCCGGACCAGGTTCCCGGTTCCGATCCGTCCGAAGTTCCCGGGGGGCAGAATCGAGACCGCTGGTTCGAGCCGTCGGTCTTCAGCATTCCGGCGCCGTTTCAGTTCGGCAACGCAGGCCGCAACTCTATCCGCGGACCCGGCCAGGTGCAACTGGACTGGGCATTACACAAAGCGTTCCGCTTCACCGAGACGAAGCGGCTGACCTTCCGGTGGGAGGTTTTCAACTTCATCAATCGCGCGAACCTGAATATCCCGAACACCAATATCGACGCCGGAGCGGGAGCGTTGGCGCGGATCACCGCCCTGGAGACCGGCGCGAACATGCGTAACATGCAACTGGGACTGCGTTTTGATTTTTGAAGAAGGCGCGCGCGGCGCCTGGCCGTCGCCTCCGCGCGCACACGCGCTCCTGCTAACGATTCTTGTATCGGGGATGCCGGCTGCCGCGGCGGGCGCCGGCATCCCCCGATTTGAACTGACGGCATCGCCGCTGGAACTCACGGGACCCGCCCGGCCGTACGGCTTCATCAATGCCGTGGGCGAGCGCAGCGGCATCTGGGGATTCGAGAACGGCCGCCTGGAGGCCTGGGTTTATCCGCTAAAGGTCTTTCGCGATTTCCACTTGACCTTTCAGCTCGACGGCTCTCCAACGATCTACTTGGGTGATGAAACGGTTCGCAGCGTCCGCGTCGAACCGCACATGACGCAATTGATCTACGCGACGGAGCAATTCAGCGTCGTCGAAACGCTTTTTGCCCCGCGCGACGAACCCGGCGCGGTGATTCTGCTCGATGTAAAGGCGTCCGGGCCGCTTCGCGTGACGGCGCGCTTCCGGCCGGAGCTGAACCTGATGTGGCCCGCCGCCGTCGGAGCGCAGTCTTCCAACTGGGACGCCGGCCGCCGCTGGATCCGGCTTTCGGAGCCCACGGGGCGGTTCTCGGCGCTGGTCGGTTCGCCGGCCGCTGCCGGATCGAACGCGGCCGGGTATCGCCCGTACCTGACGGATCGCGATCCCTATGACGCGATCGAGCTGTCCATATCGCCGGAGGATGCGCGGCGGAATCTCATCCCCATCGTGATCGCGGGAGGGATCCGCGATGCGTATGACGCGGAGGCGACGTACGCAAAACTGCTAAAGGACTTGCCGGCGCTCTACGCTTCGGCCCGGCAGCGTTACATCGACCTCGAACGTCACGGAACGGAATTTCGGACGCCGGATCCCGCTGTCAATCAGGCCATGCGCTGGGCCCGCGTTTCGCTCGAGCAGCTTCGCGTCTGCAATCCTTCGCTTGGCTGTAGCTATGTCTCCGGCTACGGCTCGTCGGGGACGGGGACGCGCCCGATGTACGCCTGGTTCTTCGACGAGCCGGTGGTGGCCGCGTGGTCGCAGCTCGCCTATGGGGATTTCGAAGCCGTCAAAACGGCGCTCCGATTTATTCGAAAATACCAATCCGAAGAGGGCGCCGTGGTGCATGAAATCTCGCAAAGCGCCGCTTATATCGACTGGTTTCGCGACTACCCATTCGCCTATATCCATCCGGATTCTCCTATTTGGTACATCATTTCCCTCCACAATGTGTTTCGGTTCACCGGCGATCGCGAGTTCCTCGCCGAGTCGTGGCCTTCGATTCGAAAAGCCTACGCCTATTGCCTTCGCCTGCTGGACGCCTCCGACGGTTTGTTGAGAATACCCGCCGGCCAGTGGGGATCGATGGAAACGGCGAACTTCACCAAGGACGCCGCCATGGCCGGAGGCTGGATCGCGGCCCTGCGCGCTCTGCGCGAACTCGGCGAGGCGATGGGAGAGCGCGATCTCGCCGCGGAGACCGCGGAGCGGGAACGGGTGGCGGCGGAGAGCCTGGAGCGCCGGTTCTGGAATGAGGAAACCCGGTTCTACAACTACGGCCTGGACCTCGAAGGCAAGCCCGTCACCCATTTGAACCCGATGATCGGCTACAGCGCGTGGTTCGGCGCCCTGCCGGAACGGCGGGCTCGCGTGGTTCTGGAGAAGCTATCCGCCGCGGCGTTCCTTTCCGACTGGGGCCACCGCAACATGTCGCTCGAGGATCCGCGCTACGAGGAGGGCTCGTACTCAATGGGCTCGGTCTGGCCGTTCATGACGGCCGGGCCGATGCTGGCCCAATATCGATACCGCAATGCCGCTCAGGGCAATCTGACGTGGCGCGCGATGCTGGCGCTGCGCGACTTGAACGCCCGCGGCGCGATGCCGGAAGCGCTTTCGGGCGCCTCCTACCGGCTGCTGGACCGCGGCGTCCCGCACCAGATGTTCTCCGAGCATGTCGCGATTCCCGGCTTGGTCTACGGGATCTTCGGGTTGGATCTCGACGTCCCGCGGCGGACGCTGCGATGGGCGCCGCAATTGCCGCCAGGTTGGCCGGAGGCGGCGCTGGATCGCTTTGCGTTCGGCGCCGACCGGCTGAACCTCCGTCTCGTGAACGCGCCGGGGAAGTTGACCGCAGTCGTCGAAAGCTCCTCGGCGGCGCCGGTGGACCTCGAGTTCGCTCCGGCTCTGCCCGCCGGTTCCACCGTCAGCGCCGTCACGCTGAACGGCCGGCCACTGCCGTTTACCACGCACAACAACCACGCCGACGTCGAACCGCGGGCGCGAGCGACGATCTCCGGCAAGGCGGAAATCGTGATCGAATACAATCCCGGCGTGGCGGTGGAGATCGACTGGCAGCCGCTGCTGGAGGGTGAATCGAGCGTCAATCCGCGCATCCTGCGTACGGCCTACGCCAATCGAAAATGGGAAATGGCCGTCGAAGGCCGCCCCGGTCGCGTCTACACCGCCAGGCTGTACACTCCGTGGCAGCCGTCGGTTACGGCAGGCGGCCGTATCATACCGGGGTCCGGCAGTCCGCACACGCTGGAATTCGCGGCGCCGGAGGGGCAACGCGCCAAACCGGACAAGGCCGGCTACGTGCGGTGGACCGTAGGCGTTGATCTGCGATGATGCTCACGGCCGCGGCGGCGCTGCTTCTCCTTCAGGCCGGCTCGCCCCTCGATCGCGCGAAGGAACTCGTTCGCGAGGGAAAGATCGATGAGGCCGAGCGGGTTCTGGCGGTGACCGATAGCGGCTCGGCGGACGTTCACAAGCTGCGCGGGCTGATCGCCTTTCACAAGCGCGACTATCGAACCGCGGCGCGAGAGCTTTCCGAAGCCATTCGCGAAGAGCCTCTGGACAGCGGCGCCTACCGGGACTCGGCGGGCATGCTCGGAAAGAGCCTGTACCTCGTGCGCGACTTCGCGGCGGCGGCCGCCTGGCTCGAAAAAGCCTATCGCGCCGGCGACCGATCCGCCGAGGCGCTGCAATTGCTGGGAGTGAGCGCGATCCACGCCGCGCGGCCGGAGCTTGCGCGACAGGCGTTCGCGACGTTGTACGGGACGCCCGCGGATTCCGCCGCGGCCCACGTTCTGACGGCGCAGATGATGATTCGCGAGGATTCCGAGGGCGCCGCCGAAACGGAGCTACGCAAGGCGCTCGCGATCGACCCGCGCTTTCCCACCGCCCGCTTCCTCGCCGCCGAACTTGCGATCGCCCGCGGCGAGATCGGCAAGGCCATCGAGGAGTTGACGGCGGAGATCTCCTATAACCCGATGCACGCCTCCTCCTACTGGCGGTTGGGCGACGCGTATCTCCGGCAGGGAAAGTACGACGAGGCCATCGCCGAGCTGCGGAAGTCGATCTGGCTGAATCCGTATTTCAGCAGCCCGTACATTCTTCTGGGCCGCGCCTACTTTCAGAAGGCCGAGTACAAAGACGCGGAAGAAGTGCTCCGTTACGCCATCGGCATCGATCCCAACAACTACGGGGCGCACTATATGCTCGGGCGCGCGCTGGTGAAGTTGGGCCGGGACGCGGAAGCCCAGGAAGTGTTTCTCAAGTCGCGGGACCTGCCGCGCGATCGCGCGACTTCGCCCTGACGCGCTTCGGCTTGGGGCGGACGGGCGCGGCGGGCGGCGCAAGGCAGCGCGTCAGTTCGGCGGCCGTCGGCATACCCTCCGGCGGCAGGTGGGCCAAGGCGCCGTCGTTGCGTAGCGTGGCGAAGCCGTGCACCAGCGACCAGCTTGCCAGCGCGAACTGGAACGATTGCGGGTGCGACGGCGGCAGGTTCACGGTCCGCGCCGCGCCGTCCAGCAGCATCCCGAAGCACTCGCGCGATGCCGCCGCCAGGCCCGGGTACGACTCGGCCGTGCCCAAGGGATTGCCGAACATCAGGCGCAGCAGGTTGGGATTGCGCAAAGCGAACTCGACATAGGCGGCGCCCATCTCCGCGAAGCTGCCGCAAGCCTGGAATTCCTTCGTCAATTCGCGGAATCCTTCTTCGGCCAGCGCCGCCAGCAGGTCCGTCTTGTCCTGAAAATGCCGGTAAGGCGCATTGGGACTTACGCCCGCCTGGCGCGCCAGCTCGCGCAAGCTGAGCGTTTCCAGACCGTTTCGCTCGAGCCGGGCGCGGGCGGCGGCGAGCAGGGAGGGGCGGAGGGCGCCGTGATGGTAGGGCTTCGTTTTTTTGGCGGACGCCATGTTGACATTGTACACATTCCCAGGGTAGACTGTGATGTGTACGGTGCACACATTATGGAACGTCAATACGATCTCATCGTGATCGGGTCCGGGATGGGCGGCCTGACGGTCGCCAGCCTGATGGCCCGCCTGCGCAACAAGCGCGTGCTGGTGATCGAGCGGCATTTCAAGGCCGGCGGGTTCACCCACGCATTTCAGCGCGGCCGTTTCCACTGGGACGTGGGGCTCCACTACGTCGGGGGCATGGGCGAAGGGTCCGCGATGCGGCGGTTGTTCGACCTGGTGACCGATGGCCGCGTCCGCTGGTCGCCGCTGCCGGAGCCGTTCGACTGCTTCCGTTATCCGGGGATCGAGTTCGACCTGTCGAGCGGCAAGCAACAGTTGGTGGAATCGCTGTCCGCGCGGTTTCCCGCCGAGCGGCGGGCGATCCGGCGCTACGCTCGCGACATACGGAGAGCGGCCGCCGCGTTCTCGATGGAGATGATGCGGAACAACGGATCAGCGGTCGCGCGCGGCTTCGGGCGTTTGGCCGGCCGGGCGGTGGGCGCGGGGCTGAACGGGACCACGAAGGATTACCTCGACGCCCATTTTCGCGATTCGGAACTGAAGGCCGTGCTGGCGTCGCAGTGGGGCGACTACGGATTGCCTCCAGGTCTGAGCCCGTTCCGGCTCCACGCGCTCATCGCCGCGCACTACCTGGACGGCGCCTGGTATCCGGAGGGCGGCGCCGGAACCATCGCCGAGGGCGCCCGGGCGGCGGTGGAACGGCATGGCGGCAGGTTCCTGCTGAGCCGCGAGGTGACGGAGATTCTCATCCGCGACGGAAAAGCGGCCGGCGTCCGGCTGCGAAATGGCGAGGAGTGGTTCGCTCCGGCAGTGGTTTCCAACGCGGGCGCCGCGGTCACCTATCTGAACCTGGTTCCAGCGGAGTACCCGATTCCGTTTCGCGAGTCGTTGCGGGCGTTTTTGGAAGAGAATCCGCCAACGACGTGCCTGAGCCTGTTTATCGGCTTCCGCCGGGACCCAAGAGAACTCGGCTTCCGTGGCGAGAACCACTGGATCTATGCCGGGCTGGATCACGACCGCGCGTTCGCCGAGCGTTCCGCATGGATTGCCGATGGGGAACCGCCGATGGCCTATCTTTCTTTTCCTTCGCTCAAGGATCCGCGCGCCAGGGCGCACACGGCCGAGATCATCACGATGGCCGGTTACGAACCGTTCGCCCGCTGGCGCGACCAACCCTGGCTGCGGCGGGACGAGGAGTACCGGGCGCTGAAGGAGCGCCTGGCGGACGCGCTGGTCCGGTTCGTCGACCGGCGCTATCCGGGCTTCGCGGACCTGGTGGAGTATCGCGAGCTTTCCACGCCCCTGACCAACGAGTTCATGACCGGCCATGTCGCGGGCGGTATTTACGGCTTGCCTTCGACGCCGGCGCGCTACCGGCCGGAGAACCGCGGCTGGACCCATCCGCGCTCGCCCGTGCCGGGGCTCTTTCTCACGGGGGCGGACGCGGGCTCGCTTGGAATTGTGGGCGCGCTGATGGGAGGCGTCACGGCGCTGAGCTGGCTGCCGGACGGCATCTCGACGCCGGCCGTCTTTCGCAAGTCCGCGCGGATGAAGACCGCCGCCGCGCCAGGCGCCGCCGATCCGCTCGCCGCGGCGCAATCGCGCGCGTGAGCAACCAGCCGGGTCAGGGTCCCAGCACGAAATCCTGCTGGTACAAGGTGTAGGAGGTGCGCTTCATCCCGAGACGCTCGTAGCTGCGCTGGGCGTTGTGGTTCTCGCCTTCCACGTACAGGCGGAGACCGCACACGCCCGGTTCTTTTACGGCCAGCGCGGCGACGTGGCGGTAGAGCGCGCTGAACACGCCGTGGCGGCGAAAATCCGGGTGGACGTACACGCTCTGAATCCACCAGAACGTCCCGTTGCGCCAGTCGCTCCACTCGTAGGTGATCATCATCTGGCCGACGATGCGCCCGCCTGCCTCCGCAACGATGTAAAATCCTTTAGAAGCGTCCTCGAGAACGGTCTGAACGCCGCGCGTCAATCTGTCCCGATCCAGCGCGAGCCCTTCCGTTTCCAACGCCATCGCGGAGTTGTAGCCGGCAATCGCGTCCGCGTCCGCCGCCGTTGCGGGGCGCAGCGTGGGGTTCGTGGTCGCCGCCGTGCGCATAGCCAGAGTTCTGGACCCGAGGTAAATCGCAGTGTACTATAGGAGATTGACTTCATGAAGGCCCTCTTGGACTCCCTGAAGCCGGGGGAAAACGACTGGGACTTGGCCCAATCGATCGACCCGGACCGGCTACCTTCGCACGTCGCGATCATCATGGATGGCAACGGCCGTTGGGCGCGGCGCCGGAGCCTTCCCCGCGTCGCCGGGCACAAAGCCGGAATCGAATCGGTGCGGGCCACCGTCGAGACGTGCGCGCGCATGGGCGTCCAGATCCTGACGTTGTACGCTTTCTCGGTGGAGAACTGGAAACGGCCTCGCAGCGAGGTGGACACGCTGTGGCGGTTGTTGCACATCTACGTGCGCAAGGAGTTGCCCACCCTGATGGAGAACGACATCCGGATGCGGGCGATCGGACGGCTGGAAGCGCTACCGCCGCAGGTGCGGCACGACCTGGAGTCCACCGAACGGATCACCGCCCACAATCGCGGCATGCTGGTGAATCTGGCGATCAACTACGGCGGTCGCGCCGAACTCGTCGACGCCGTGAACGCGCTGCTGGAAAAGGCGCGCTCCAGCGGACGTCCATCCGACTTCCGGGTGGACGAAGCGGATATCTCCTCCCACCTGTACACCGCCGGAATGGCCGATCCCGATCTGCTCATCCGGACGTCGGGCGAGCTGCGCATCAGCAATTTTCTACTTTGGCAGATCGCCTATGCCGAACTGTACGTCACACCGACGCTGTGGCCGGATTTCCGGCGCGCGGACCTGCTGCAAGCCGTGCTCGAGTATCAGAAACGCGAACGCCGGTTCGGCGGTCTCAACCTGCCGCGACCCGCGCCCGACCGCCACTTGATGGAGGCCGTAGCCTTCCCGATGAAATGAAGCGCGTCCTCACGGCATTCGTCCTTGGCGCGCTTGCTTTGTATACCGTCCTGGCCGCACACCCGTTCCTCTTCATGGCGGTGCTGGCCGTCTTTGCGCTCGGCTGCTATTACGAATACGCGAACCTCGTAGCGGCGCACGGCTACAACGCCGGCGGTCCGGTGGGCTACGCGGCCGGGCTGGTTCTGTTGATCCTGCCGAATCCGAATTTCCTCCTGTTCACCGTCGTCGCCCTGCTGGGCCTGGCGTTGGCCATGCGAGGCGAAGACTTGAGCAAGGCGCTGACGAACGCCGCCGCGCTGGCGTTGGGAGTGGCATACGTCTTCGGAGCGTGGAAATGCGCCCCGCTACTGCGCGAGGTGAGCCCCTACTGGCTGCTGTTCGCGATGTCGGTGAACTGGATCGCGGACACGGCGGCGTTCGTGGCCGGCAAAACGCTCGGCAGGCACAAGCTGGCGCCCAAGCTGAGTCCAGGCAAGACGTGGGAAGGGGCTGCGGCTGGGGTGGCGGTGGCCGTCGTCTTCGGGATCGTTTTTCTGCGCATCTTCCTGCCGCACGTGTCCCCGATTGAAGCCTCGGCGATCGCGGCGGTGGCGTGCGTCGCGGGGCAGGTTGGCGACCTGGCGGAGTCGGCGCTCAAGCGGGGGGCGGGCGTGAAGGACAGCGGCAACGTGCTGCCCGGCCACGGCGGGCTGCTGGACCGGCTGGACAGCACGCTCTTCGCGCTGCCCGTGGTCTACGCCTGGGTCGTGCGGCCCTGGTAGGGCCGAAGGACGCCGTTCTTGGGCTGTTGTGCTCCGGCAGGGCCGGCGCGACAATCGAGGGAGAATTCCTCCATGGAGAACATCCAGATCGCGCGCCTGCTATCGGAAACGGCCGACCTGATGGAAATCGCCGCGGAAGACTCCTTTCGCGTGCGGAGCTATCGCAACGCGGCTTCGGCGGTTGAAAGCTGCGCCGAGCGCGTGGAGGACGTCGCACGGAACCCCGAGCGCAAACTCACCGAGATTCCCTGCGTGGGTAAAGGACTGGCGGAAGTGATCCACGAAATTCTCGAGCGTGGCTCGTTCGATCGCCGGGACAAGCTCCTGGAGAAGTATCCGCCGACCGCGCTAGAGCTGCTGAAGATTCAGGGGCTCGGGCCGAAGAGCATCGCGCTGCTGTTTGAGCATTACCGGGTCAGCACGATCGACGACCTGGAGCGGATCTGCCAGGAACAGAAGCTGCGGCTGCTGCCCCGGATGGGCGCGAAACTCGAGGAAAAGGTGCTGCGGTCGATCGCGCGCTACCGGCAGAGCGCCGGGCGCTTCCTGCTGAGCTTCGCGGACGGAGCGGCCAACGAGCTGAGCCTCTATCTGTCGGCCGGCGGGGGCCTCGACAAGATCACGCCCGCGGGCAGCCTGCGGCGGGGCAGGGAAACGGTGGGCGATCTGGACCTGCTGGTGACCGGGCCGAACGCCGGCGCGGCGCTTGAACGGTTCGTGAAGTTCCCTCGGGTGCAGGAAGTGCTGGGCCGGGGCGAAAACAAGGCAAGCGCCAGGGTCGGTCTCGAGAACCTCCAGGTGGACGTCCGGGCTCTGCCGCCGGAGAGCTACGGCGCGGCGATGCAGTATTTTACCGGCAGCAAGGAGCACAACATCGCACTGCGGAGCCGCGCGTTGCGGATGGGCCTGACGCTGAACGAATACGGGCTCGACCGGCTGGAGGGCGGCGAGCGCGTGGCCGGCGCGACCGAGGAGGAGATCTACGAGCGGCTCGGCCTGGTCTGGATTCCGCCGGAGTTGCGCGAGAACCAGGGGGAAATCGAAGCGGCCGCGGAGAACCGGTTGCCTGAATTGGTGGACGAGCGCCAGATCCGCGGGGACGTGCACATGCACACCACGGAAACCGACGGCCGGGCGAGCCTGGAAGAGATGGCCCTGGCAGCGAAGGCCAAGGGATACGAATATGTCGCCATCACGGACCACTCGAAAGCGCTGGCGATGGCGAACGGACTGGATGAGGCGCGGACGATCGCGTTTGCGAAACGGGTGAGAGCGATCAACGCCAACGGGCTGGGAATCCGCGTGTTCTCGGGGATCGAGTGCGATATCCGGCGGGACGGCTCGATGGACCTGGCCGACGAGGCTTTGGCCGAACTGGACGTCGTGATCGGCAGCGTGCACGGGTACATGAACCTGGAGGCGTCCGAGATGACGGATCGCTTGCTGCGCGCGCTGGAGTGCCCGTACCTCCACATCCTCGGGCATCCTACCGGGCGCATCCTGCTCCACCGCGAGGGCTGCCCGTTTGACTTCGAGCGCGTGGCGCAGGAAGCGGCGCGACGCGGCGTCTGCCTGGAGATCAACGCCAGCCCGGAGCGGCTAGACCTTTACTCGCCGCTGCTGCGCACCGCGAAAGCCAAGGGCGCGCGCTTTACCATCTCCACCGACGCGCACCATCCGAAGCACCTGGCGAACATGCGGTGGGGCGTGCTGATGGCGCGGCGGGGGTGGCTGGGTCCGTCCGACATCCTCAACACGCAGCCGGCGGAAACGTTCCTGGGGTCGCTGAGGAGGAAATGACGGACGCCGCCGAAGGGACAGGCAACTCCGGCGAAACCTTTCCGATTTCGTAACGTAAGAGATAGGAGATTATGACCAAGCTAGGACTGTGCCTGACGGCGTTGTGTTTGTGCCTTCCGCTGGTTGCCGCGGATATGAAGATTCCCATCGAGAAATACAAACTGAAGAATGGCTTGCGGGTGATCCTGTCGCAGGACCGGTCCGCCCCGGTGGCGGCGGTCTACCTGATTTACGGGGTGGGCGCGCGGTCGGAGGAGAAGGGCCGGACGGGCTTCGCGCACCTGTTCGAGCACATGATGTTCCAGGGCTCGACGAACGCGCCGAAGGGATTCCATTTCGCCACCGTCGAGGCCAACGGAGGTTATCTCAACGGCTCCACCCACGCGGACTACACCGATTACTTCGAGGTGCTCCCGTCCAACAAGCTGCCGGTTGCATTGTGGCTGGAAGCGGATCGCATGCGGGGGCTGGCCATCACCGAGGAGAACCTCTCGAACCAGAAAGAAGCGGTGAAGGAGGAGCGCCGGCTGCGGATGGACAACCAGCCGTACGTGGCCGCCATCGTGGACAAATGGCCGGAGGTCGCGTTCCGGAACTGGAGCAACAGCCACTCGATCATCGGCTCGTTCGAAGATCTGGATGCGGCCACCGTGGAGGACGTCTCCAAGTTCTTCAAGACGTACTACGCGCCGAACAACGCCGTGCTGGCGATCGTCGGCGATATCGATCCGGCGGAGGTGAAGAAGCTGATCGACTCGTACTTCTCCGATATCGAGGCCCAGCCCCAGCCGAAGAAGCCGGACCTGGCCGAGCCGACGCCGGAAAAGGAGCGCGCCGAGAGGTTCAATGATCCGCACGCCGCCGTGCCCGCGGTAATCGTCGGCTACCGCGGTCCGGTGCGCCGTTCGCCGGACTATTACGCGCTGTCGATGCTGGACGTGGTGCTTACGGGCGGCGACAGCTCGCGTTTCCAGCAGAACCTGGTGAAAGGCAAACAAAGCGTCATCGAGTACGAATCGAACCTCGGCTGGCCGTTCGGGCAGGCGTCGGACTACGTCGAGCCGGGAATGTACGCCATGTTCATGGTTCATAATCCGCAGTTCACCGGGCGGCAGATCGTGGATCAGATCAATGAGGAACTCGCTTCGATCCAGAGGGACGGGGTGCCGGAGAAGGAACTCGAGCGGGCGCGGACGTTTCTGCGGTCGAGCCACATCCGGCGGATGGAGAGCGCGATCAGCCGGGCGACGCTGCTCGGTCAGTATGAAGTTCTGGACGGGGACGCGGAGGCCTTAAACGCCGAACTGGACAAGTTTCTGGCCGTCACGGCGGAACAGATTCAGGCGGCGGCGAAGAAGTACTGCCAGCCGAACCTGCGGGCGGTGCTGGAGGTCGTTCCGGCGCAGAACGAGGAGGAGAAATGAACGCTAGAATACTCTCAGCAGCGCTGGCCGCTTCATCCCTGATGGCGCAATCCGTGGACCGAACCAAACCCCCGCAGACCTCGCCGCTGGCCCCATTCCAGCTTCCGCCTGTTCACGAGACGACGCTCGGCAACGGGCTGAGGGTCGTGCTGGTACACGACGGGCGCTTTCCCATCGTGAATGTCCGCATGGGTTTTGAGGCGGGCTCGAAGTTCGAGCCGGCGGAACTGGCGGGCCTTTCCGAGATGGTGGCGGAGTTGTTGAAGGAGGGCGCCGCGGGAAAGACGTCGCGGCAGATCGCCGAGCAGCTTGCCGATATCGGCGGGTCGCTGAACGCCGCGTCGGGTTCGGACGCCATCATGGTTTCCGGATACGCCCTCAGCGAGTATTCCGACAAGCTGCTGGACCTGCTGGCCGGCATGGTCCGGAGCGCGAGCTTCCCGGAAGAGGAGATCGCGCTGCGCAAGCAGAACCGAAAGCAGGAACTAGCGCACCAGCGCTCGCAGCCGGGCACTCTGGCGGACGAGAAGCTGCTGCAAACGGTCTTCCGGAGCCATCCTTATTCGCGCATGCTTCCGACGGTCGAGTCGATCGATCGGATGAAGCGGGAGGATCTGATCGCGTTTCGCGAGCGTTTCCTGACGCCGAATAACGGAGTCCTGGTGCTGGTGGGTCCGGTCGGCGACGGCAAGGCGATTCTGGGCGAGATCGAATCGAAGTTCGGCAAATGGGAGAAGAAGGCGCCGCCGAAGCTCGCGGTGGGCGAGATTCCGCCGCCGGCGCGGTCGTTGACGCTGGTGGATCGGCCGGGGTCCGTGCAAGCCGATTTCCGAGCCGGCAGGACAGCGGTCGATCGCACGCACGCCGACTACTTTCCGATGGTGATGGCGAACACGATTTTCGGTTCGGGCACCAGTTCGCGGATGTTCGTGAAGATCCGCGAGGAGAAGGGCTTTGCCTACGATGCGCGGAGTTCGCTCGAGCCGCACAAGACATCGGGCCTGTTCACGGCGGTGACGCAAGTGCGCAACGAGGTGGTGGAGGCGGCGCTGGACGCGGTGCTGGCGGAGTTGCGGCTGATGGGGGCCGAGCCGGTGAGCGCGATCGAACTCGAGGCGGCCAAGAACTTCCGCAACGGCCAGTTCGCGCTCAGCCTGGAAACTCCGGCGGGTCTCGCCTCGCAGTTGGCGAGCCTGAAGATCAATGGGCTGCCGAATGAATACCTGGAGAAATACACCACGCGGGTGCGCGCCGTGACGCCGGAGCAGGTGCAGGCGGCAGGCGCCAAGTACATGAATCCGGAAGCGCTCTCGCTGGTGGTGGTGGGCGACGCCGAGACGATCAGAGGTTCGCTCAAGAAATTCGGCGACGCCCAAATCGAGAAGGCGAAGCCGTGACCGTAACGTCGTCCAAGGAGGCGTATGCGAGCCCCATCTTCCGGGTGACGGAGGATCGGGCCGTGGCGCCGGACGGCTTCGAGATCCGGCGGGCCGTCGTGCGGCACGGCGGCAGCGCGGTGATGCTGGCCGTGGACGACGAGGGCCGTATTCTGCTGGTGCGGCAGTTCCGGCTCCCGGCGCAGGACTATCTCTGGGAGCTGCCGGCCGGCAGACTGGACGAGGGAGAAACGCCGCTCGATACGGCCAGGCGGGAACTGGTGGAAGAGACCGGTTACCGCGCCCGGCAGTGGACGGAACTGGTTTCGTTTTTCGCCTCGCCAGGGTACGTGTCGGAGAAGATGACGGTGTTCGTGGCGAGGGAACTGGAAGCCGGCGAGGCAACGCCGATGGACGACGAGCGGATCGAGCGCCGCTGGTTCACGCTGGATGAACTGGATCAGTGGCGGCGAAGCGGCAACATCGTGGACGGCAAAACGCTGGTTGGCCTGCTGACGTACAAGGAACTGCTGGCCGGCGAGTGACGGCCCGGCGCGGGCGATCCCGTAGCCTGGCTCTCAGGTTGCGGGAGGCCGTTGGGCGCGGTTTGCCGGCCGACTGCGGCGTCCGTCCTGGCCAGGCGGATCGGCGGCGGGTCGCACTGCCGTGGCGTCGGTCTCCAGGCCGAGGTTTGGCGGGTCGATCCTCTTCCAGGCGGTGTCCGGCCCATCCTGTCTCAGAATCCCGAACGGTCCGACGGCCCAAACCGAGCCTTCGACCGAGATGAGCCGCTCGAGGAAGGGCCACCCACCGAGCCCCACGGGACGCCAGGCGTCGCCTCCGTCCTCCGAGACGAGAAGATCTTCTTCGGAGGCGATCCAGCCGCGGCCGGAATCGTCAAAGCGCACCGACGTTAGCGTACTTCTCACCGGGACCGGCGTCGCTTGCCACGTTGCGCCGCCGTCCCGCGTCCTCAGCAAGTGCCCGAGAAAGCCAACGGCCCAGCCGTTGTCGGGGTCGCGAAAACGTACGGCGTAGAGAGACCATTTGGCCGCCGGGGACCGGATCTGCTCCCAGCGGCGGCCCCCGTCGGAGGTTCGCAGTATCGCGCCATTCCAACCCACCGCCCAGCCGAGGTTCCGATCCAGGAAGAAGATGTCTTCCAGGGGCACGGAAGCGCCTGTTGCCTGACTGTTCCAGCTCCTCCCGCCGTCGCCTGAATGCAGAACCACGCCGCCGTAGCCGGTGATCCAACCGGACTCGCCAACGAAGTAAAGGCTGCGCAGATCCTCCTGCGTCGGCAGCGAGACCACCTGCCAGGAGCTGCCTCCATCGGCGGTGGCCAGGAGCGCGCCGCGATCGCCGGCGGCGAATCCATTGTCCGCATCGAGGAAATACAGCGCGCGAACGCGCACTCCGGACGGCAAGCGCGACTCGATCCAGGTTGCGCCCCGGTCGTCGCTTCGCAGCAATCGCTCGCGCTCGCACAGCAGCCAGACCCTGCCTTTGGCCGAAGCCGCGTCCATAATGCGGCAGGCGCCGTCGTCCAGCGCCGCCGCCGGCGGGGCGGCCGCGATTGCCATTGTCAACAGGAGCAGGAACGCCATCGGATTCCTCGCGCGGAACGATTTCGATACTCGCGAAGCGCTCCGGTTTTTGCCCCAGCGGCTCATTTCGACGTTGAGCGCTTAGAATGCGCGCCGGCGCACAGGACCGGGCCGGATGTCGAAGCTTTCCTCGAGCGCGCGCCAAAGCTCCTCGAACATTTGGTCCATCAGCGAAACCGCGCCCAAGGGGTCGTACGCCGAATACAGCGGTTCCACCGCGGCTCGCCGAGGGGCGCGCGGCTGCCGGCCAAACAGCGGCTCAATGGGAGTCGGGGCCGGACGGCGCTGGCGGCCCAGTTCATGGTCGTACGAGCGCCGGCGAAATCGGGATCGCCCAGCGTTGCGTAGGCTTCGACCAAACGGCGGAATTTCTCGGGGCTGGACCCCGCGCCCGCATCGGGGTGGAAGCGGCGAGCAAGCATCCGGAACGCTGTGCGAATGGCTCGATCGTCGGCATCCATCGGGATGCCAAGAATCTCGTAGTAGGTCACTTCGGGTACCCTGACAATTCCAATTTAGCCGATTCGGCTTGCGGTTTGAACACAATGTCGTTCGTTAGACTCGGCGCTACGCAAGCAACCTTGGGTGGCATCGAATGCCTTTGGGCGCCGATGTACGGACCGTTGCGAACTCCCGGTGCCGTTGGTTGATCAGGATGTTCCGCTCAAGGCCCGGAGCTACCAGAGATGGAACCAGGAGGGCCAGTGAGCGCGCCTCATCGTACCAGGCGTCGCCGTAAAGCTGGCTTGCGGTTCTGTCGTCGGAATCCCATCCGGGCAGGTCGCCCGCTTTCACTTCCTCGACGGAAGCGCCGGCGGGGATCTCGATCCGTACGTATACCAAGGTCCCAGGGATCTTCAGGCTATTCAGTTGAGCGGCTTTTTCGAGCAGCGCGCCGGCGTAGTGCTCGGCGGCATAGATGACGAACCGGCCCCGGGAATTCCAGCGGGCCGTATCGCTGATGGCCGCGCCGCCGCCATCGAGAAGCGGGTGGGCCGGCGAGCCGATACGGTAGGCCGCCAGGGCATCCTCAGAGTGGAAGACCGTGCTCGACATCCTGCAGCATGCCCTCTACGCGGCGGGCGCCAATCTCCGTTCGAGCGACGTCCAGGGGCGCTTCGCCGTCCAGCAGCGGGTGCGGCCGATTCAGAAACGCGCGCGCTTCCTCTGAGGATCCCCACAGGGCCTCGGCGAATGCGATCACGCGCGCCAGTCGCTCGGTACGAGCGCTTTCTTCCGCCGAGAGGCGCCTGCGCCTCTTAAACGTGGCGGGAGGAACCACGCTGTAAACAAATCGGTTGGCCGCGGTCTTCGGTTCGATCACCCTCTCGGCTACAGCCCGCAACGAGCGTTTCGGAAGACCGGCGCGAACCAGCCGGTCGAGATCGCTCCAGGTTTGCACTCGGCCCCGAAGGACGGACCGTCCTCCGAGCACTTCTGCGACGCGCTCAACGATTTCCATCTGGCAGGCCTCCTGGTATCAATTGAGCCACTCATTCAAGGTATCAGAGAGCGAGGCGCGTGCCCCGATACGCCTGGTCCTACCGCTGCCTGCATCCACTCTGATGGTTTGTCCACACGTCTGATGGTTTGTCCACACGACGAAAGTTTTGGCGGCCTGTATTTTGGTCGGATTTCCCGCCGGTAGTCGCCACATCGCGGCCAACAAAACGTGCGCGAAGCTAAGACGCGTTGCCCTGGTCGCCCAATCCGTCAAAACGACATGCTAAGCATCGCTTGTGCCTGGTTGCGGTGAATTGGCGAGCCCGTGCCCTCATAGTAGGGCGATGTCGCACTGCCCAGGCCCCAGTGAGTAAGCCGGAGTTCAGGCGCCAGCCGGATTTGCCCCCAACGGAACTCAACGCCGACCGCCCCCGTGGCGCCGAATGGCGAGAGCCGCCAGGAGCTTACTTCCTTTGTGGTGCGGAACGACGGGCCCAGCGCGACGAACGGCTGGAGAGGAATGCCGTGGAAGGTTCGCAGGGGCGTCAGCCGATACTTCGCGAGCACCGGAATCTCCCAGAAGTTAGAGATCACCGACGGTTGATCGCTTAAGTTGATATACGGTGGTATGCTGCCCGCGACATTGGAATAGCGCGTTACCAACCGGTACTTCCGCGGAATGGCGTTGGCCTCCACCGAGACTCGTCGCCACAGGTTCACCTCCAGGAAGGGACCCACTTGAGCCGAGCGCAGCGAAGTGGTGGTTCCGGTGAAGGAGAACTCAGGCGTGTCGAGGAAGTACTCCTGTGTGGGCAAATCCGCCGTCAGATTCGTGACAACCATGGCGCCGAAGGAAAAGCGCCGTCCCAGCGGGTGCGCCAGTTCCGGCGACGCGTAGCCCAGCCCCACCAGTAGCTCCACCTGATTCTGCTCGGTTCGAACGCCGGCGCTATTGGGGTCCTGCTGCCAATGCGTGTAACGGATGCGCGGCGCGAGCTTGAGGCGGCCCCATTGCCGCTCAATGCCAAAGCCAGCCGTCAGGCCGGCTGGTGAAGGCCTCGCTGCGTTCAGATTGCCCGCCTTGCGCAGCGATGGGCCCCCTTCGATGAAGGGCCGCCACCGCTCGGCGCCAAACCGGTATTGAGCCAGCAACGGGAACTGCCAGGTGATCACCGGGGCCGGCGCGTAGCCGGTGATGAGGCCGTCGCGAACCTCGACCGCGGCCCGGTACAGCAATGGCTTATACATGCCGCCGAAGCTGAGCGACAGGCGGCTGGTCAGGCCGACCCCCGCCTGCAGGCCGACAATGTAGCCTCCGCGTTTCGAAAGAGTGGCACTGGGAACCTGCGTAGGGCCTTGGCCAAAGTCGATGGTATACGTTTCCCTGGTTTCGACGAAGTCGCGGGTGGGGTAACCACCGGCAATGACACCAAAGCTGAGCCGCTGTCCAATGGTCGGCAAAGCCGTACACAGTGTAAGTAACGATACGGATGTGGCCACAGACCGAAGAATAGGCATGACGTGCTACCGACGCGCACGGCAGTAGATGGGTTTCACCAAGAGAGGCGACTTCAGCAAGGGAGAGTCTGTAGCGGCACTCCATAGTACTTTCAAAACCCCTTGTCGCCTACCTCTCCCGCTCGCCGACTTTGCCGGAAAGTGAGCCGGCTGCAACGATAGCCTGCACGCGCAAAACCCTGCCACGACTCCATCCGCGCTCGTTCGACTATCGTGTACTCGACGCCGCTGTTTTCCAGCGCTTCCCTCGCGGCCGCCAGCGGCGGCAGTTCGCGATCCCCGGATCGGTCAAACTCATCGCCCGCCGGACCCAAGGTCCATGCCGGCCTCGCGCGTTACGCAGGCCCGAAGCAAGCGCGGTTGATCGCTCTGAACGGCCAGCTTCAACCCAGGACATCCGGAAATCGGGCCGTTGGCCGGGAAAAGCGATCGCCACCCGCAGTCCCGCCAGATTTTTCCGAATAACTCTTTATCTATCAGCCACCTACGTCCGCCTTGCGGCGGCTGCCGATCCCGCCCGTGGTAAAACGGGTTCAGCGCGGGCTGCGGCTCGGCGTTTCGGCGCGATTATGCGTGGCGTTCATCACGTTTCGACACTTTTCTACACTTTCGACACATTCGCAATTTTCCTCCGCGCCGCGCTCTTGGGTGACGCATCGCTCCGCCAGGATGCGTCACCTTCCCGCAAAACGCCCGCGAGCCGAAACGCAACCGACTGGAAATCAATGATTTACGAAGTTTTCCACAATTCGCAATCATTTTCGTGGAATTCTCCCAACTTGCGTCACCACTCCTCCCGCCGTCGTCCGGCGGGCCGCGTGAAGCTCTCGCCCCGCCGTCCTTTTGCGTCGCTGTCATAGAATCGGGTCATGTCATCTTATTCGAGAAGAGCTTTCCTGGGCGCCGCCGGCGGCGCGGCGTTCGCCGCCCGCTCCTATTCCCAGGTCTCCGGCGCGGGCAATCGCCTCCGCATCGGCGTCATCGGCTGCGGCGGCATGGCCACCCACCACATGAAGACCCTCGTCCCCCTCCGCGAGTCGGACAACTTCGAATTCGCCGCCGTCTGCGATATCTACGACAAGCGCGCCCGGATGGCCGCCGAGCTGACCGGCGCGAAGATCCACAAAGACTACCGGAGCCTGCTCGAAGAGAAGGATATCGACTACGTCCTCATCGCCACCCCGGAGCACTGGCACGCCCAGATGACCATCGACGCCGCCGAAGCCGGCAAGCACATCTATTGCGAAAAGCCGATGACCCAGACCTCCGAACAGGCCAAGAAAGTCGTTGCCGTCATCCAGCGGACCGGCGTCAAAATGCAGGTCGGCGTCCAGGGCATGTCGGACGACTCCTACGAGACGGCAAATAAATATGTCAAACAGGACGCGCTTGGCAAAGTCGTTCTGGCCCAGATCGACTACTCCCGCAACTACGCCGAGGATTTCTGGGATTACGAGATCGACGGCGACGCCCGGCCCGGCGAGAACCTCGACTGGAGCGCCTGGCTCGGCCCCGCCCCGCGACGCCCGTTCGAGCCGGAGCGCTTCTTCCGCTGGCGCCACTACTGGGATTACTCCAGCGGTATCGCCAGCGACCTCTTCGTCCACCGCGTCACCCGCATCATCAAGTCCCTCGACCTCACGTTCCCGGACCGCGGCGTCGCCACCGGCGGCAAGTTCTTCTTTGTCAACAGCAAGGCCGAAGTGCCCGACACCATGAACGTCCTCCTCGACTACCCCGAGGGCCTCACCGTCCAGTTGATCTCCTCCATGGCCAACGACGCCAGGGTCGAGCACATGCTCCGCGGCCACAAGGCCACCCTCTTCTTCACCCCCACCGGCTTCGAAATCCGGCCCCAGGAACTCTTTGAAAAGGAACTCAAGCCGGTTGTTCACGAGAAGTCCGGCGGGGAGCGGGTGGACCTCCACCACCGCAACCTGATGAACGCCATCCGGCATAACGAGCCGCTGAAGTGCGATTGCCGTCTCGG
The DNA here is from genome assembly GCA_026129905.1 of Bryobacteraceae bacterium. GTDB lineage: Bacteria > Acidobacteriota > Terriglobia > Bryobacterales > Bryobacteraceae > JAHCHE01. The sequence continues at coordinate 35,844 of JAHCHE010000031.1, forward strand.
CTATTACGGCGTCGTCGCCTGCGAAATGGGTACGCAATCTCTACGAAGACAGAAATATATGGCATGGGACCGAGGACGGGAGCGGCTCCGTTCGCTATAAATTCGCCCTGGAATCGCGATGAATCGGCGTAATTTTCTTGGAGTTACAGGTCTCGGAGCCGCGGCTTCGACCGCCGTCGCCCAGGAAGTCGCCTCGCGCATCGAGTCGCCCCGGCGGTTCATCCGGCGCAAGGAGGGCAGGCGCCCGTTCCGCGCGCGGGATGCCGGCCGCCGGCCGAACGTTTTCCTGATCTCCATCGACATGGTCAGCCCCGATCACTGGCATCCCCAGCGATCCCTCCATCGCGAAATGGACCTGCCTGCCATACGCTCGCTGGCCCGCGACGGCGTCGTATTCAACAACTGCTTCACCACCGCGCCGCTCTGCGCTCCCGCCCGCGCGGCCCTCGCCACCGGCCGCTACTCCTACATCACCGCCAACGGCGAGCGCGCCCACGACGGGCACGAGACCATCCTCCGGTCTGACGACGTGATTTTCCAGGAGTACCTGAAAGCCTCGGGCTACCGCACCAAACACGCCGGCAAGGGCCACCTCGGAACCCAGAAGTTCATCGACGCCTTCGATGAGAACGCGCCCGCCTGGGACCGCTGGGCCCCGCCGGTCCACGACGACGAGGAGTACCTAGCGTACCTGCGCGGCCTCGGCGTCAAGCGCGCCCGCTATAAAAAGGAACTGTTCGGCCTCCAGCAGGACCGCGCGTCCCGCTGGGCGTCCTGGGGCGGCTGGATCGAGCAGGCCGACGGCAATCCGTTCCCGCTCGAGGCCCAGTACAGCTTCTACCTGGCCCGCCGCGCCGTCCACAAGCTGGACGCCGCACTCGAGGGCAACGACGGCCGCGACCCCGTCTATCTCCAACTCGACTTCTTCGATCCCCACCAGCCGTTCTCCATCCCCGCAGGCTTCGAAAAGCGCGAGCAAGCCCTGCGCGCCGCCTTCAAGCTGCCGGCCAGTTTCGAGCGCGTGCGCCGCAACGATTGGCGCCCGTTCCCCGACGAACCGAAGATCTACGACTTCTACCGCAAGAACTGGGGACTCTACCGGTCCGAGACCGCGCTCGACTACATGGTCGCCAACGCGCTCCAGATGGAGGTGGTCGACCGCGCGCTCGAGCATCTGCTCTCCGCCATCCGCCAGCGCGGCCTCTACGAAGAATCCGTCATCGTCTTTACTGCCGATCACGGCGAAATGAACGCGCGCGGCGCGCTCGTCGACAAGGGCGTATACCTGTGCCCCGACGTCCTGCGCGTCCCGCTCATCGTCAAGATGCCGTCAAGCGCCCGCGTCCAACCGCGAGCGGTCGAGCCGCCCGTGTCGCACCTCGACATCGCCCCGACCCTGCTCGACATCGCCGGCCTGGAACCGGAAGCGCGGCTCGACGGCCAATCGTTGTTGCCCTGCCTTGGCGGCAACGAGCATGGCGACCGCGACCTGTTCATGGAGTGCGGCTGGCACGTCGGCGTGAATTTCGCCTGCGCTGTCCAGCGCTGGCAGCGCGGCGGCGCGCACCACCTGTACGCCTACAACTGCTCCGACGCTGTCGACGAGCTTTACGACTTGAACTCCGCCAATCCGGTGAACCTCGCGCTCAAGCCGGAGCACAAGGCCCTGCGCGAGGAAATGGTCCGCCGCATGGGAGCCTTCCTGGAACGCGACCCCCGCTGGGTGGGATACTGGCATAGTTTCCGCCTCGATCGCTACCACGAACTGCCCAAGGTCGAAAGCGGCGATGTCCAGATGTTCCGCCCGATCTGACTGGGTCCGGTTCATGAAGGAGGTTACGTGAGGTTTGTGTTGACGCTGGCCCTATTCTCGGCCGCTGGCTGGAGCCAGACGGCGTATGACCTGGTGCTCAAGGGCGGCCATGTCATCGACCCGAAGAACAACATCGATGGAGTGATGGACGTCGCCGTTAGCGGCGGCAAGATCGCCGCGGTCGGGCCCAACCTGCAAGGCAAGACCATGGTCGACGCCGCCGGCTTGTATGTCACCCCCGGCCTGGTGGACCTCCACACCCACGTCTACTTCAACGCCGGGAACCCCGACGCCTGGGCGGGCGACAACAGCGTGCAGCCGGACGCGTTCAGTTTTCGCACGGGCACTACCACGATGGTGGACGCCGGCAGCGCGGGTTGGCGCAATTTCGAAGCATTCTACGCGGGCGTGATCGCGCGCGCCCGGACCCGCGTGCTCGCCTTCATCAACATTGCCGGCCTTGGCATGATCACCGACGCGGTCGAGCAGGCCGACTTCAACGCAGCCGAGGTCGCCCGCCTGGCGCGGAAGTACAAGGACGCCGTCGTCGGCGTCAAGACCGCGCACTACCAGAAGCCGGACTGGGAATCCGTGGACAGCGCCATCCAGGCCGGGAAGTTGGCCGGCATCCCCATCATGGTCGACTTCGGCTATTTCCTGAAGGAGCGCCCCTACTGGCAACTGGTCACCCAGCGCCTGCGGCCCGGCGACATCACCACGCACATGTACCGCGCGCCCGTCCCCTACGTCGATGAAGACGGAAAGCTCTACTCCTACCTGAACGAGGCGCGGCGGCGCGGCGTCATCTTCGATGTCGGCCATGGCGGCGGAAGCTTCGTGATGCGCAACGCCGTACCCGCCGTCGCCCAGGGCTTCTACCCCGATTCCATTTCCACCGACCTCCACACCGGCAGCATGAACGGCGCGATGATCGACATGCCCACCACCATGAGCAAGCTGCTCGCCATGGGCATGCCGCTACAGAAGGTGATCGAGGCCTCTACCTGGAAGCCGGCGCGCGTCATCCAGCGCGAGGAACTCGGCCACCTCACCGCCGGGGCGGTCGCCGACGTCGCCGTTTGGAACCTCATGCGGGGCGACTTCGGTTTCGCCGACGCGGCCGGCGCCGGCGTCAAGGGAAACCAGCGGCTGTTCTGCGAACTGACGCTCAAAGACGGCCGGGTCGTCTGGGATTGGAACGGCCGGCGCGCAGCCGACTACAAGACCCTCGACCCTACCTACGGCATCCGGCCGGGCATCGACGAGATCGTCCCGCCCAAGTGAGGCTTCAGCTCTCGGTCGCCCGGTGGAACGGCAGGACCTTGCCGCGCCCGGTGGCCAGCGGCGCGCCGCGCTCGACGCCGACGATGCGCTCCCGCGCCCACATCCGCGCCATGAAGCCGTAGTACGAGCGGACCTTCGCCAACTCCGCGAGGAAAGCCTCCGGCGCCGCGCCGGCATCCACCCCCTCCAGCGCCGGGCTCACTCGCAGCGTGTAGTGGGCCAAACCCAGCGCGTCCCGCGCCTCCACAAGCTGGAAGTCGCCCGCTGCCCCGCCGAACCGCCGCGGAAGCGCCTCCTCCAGCACCTGCGCGACGTCCGAGACCGCGAAGGTCACCCCGAACTCGGTGATCTTGTCCGAGCTTCGGATCGCGTGCAGCGTCGTCCGGCAGTCCAGGCGGTCGTACAGGCAATCGCAGCGCCGGCGCGTAATCGCCGCGCGGTCGCCGATGTCCGTGTTCAGCAGCACCTTCGGCGTGATGGGCTGTAGCGACGTCAGCAGCAGGCTGCGCTCCTCGCCGTCTTCCTCCGGCGCGCCGATCACGGCGTAGGTGTCGAGCAGCGCGTGAGCCTCGTCCGGATGCCGGGCCTGCCGGCACTGCCCGCCGATCCAGGTCGCTTCGGTGGAACCGTACAGCGGCGCTGCCCGCGCGCCCGACCCTTCGATCGCCCGGCGGCGCGCCGGGGTGAGCGGCTCGGAGCCCAAGAGAAAGGTGACGCCGGACAGGCTCGCGCCGCGCTGTTGCGCCGCCAGGCTCAGCTTCACCGCGGCGCTGGGAGCGGTATTGACGCACGGCCTCTTGCCTTCCTCCAGGAACGCGAGCAGGCAGTCGAGCACCGGCGCCGGGTTGTCGTAAGGCGCCCGTTCCGGCGCCGGAAGACCGGCCGCCCGCCGCACCAGCCAGTGAATCGAGACCGAGTAGAAGCGGTCCTTCACCGCCGTCATCTCCTCGGAGACGAACCAGCGGGAGTACTTCAGGCCGAACTTCGCGCACGAGAGGTGGCGGCTTGCCACGCCCGCGTGATCCGGCGTCCAGAACACCAGCGGTCCGTCAAGGCAGCCGTTCTCGGCGAAGAAGACCAGCCAGTGCGGGACCATCTGGGCGATCTGGTCGAGGTTGCCGGTGGTGGGAGCGGGCTTACCGCGCGTGCCGCCGGTCGTGCTGCGGAGGTCCGGAACCATCCGCGGATCGTCGAACTCCTCCGGCCGGAAATGGAACGTCCGCCCGCCTCGAACCGCCGGCTGCCGGCCCTTGAATTCCTCGTAGCCCACGTACACGCCGGCGCGCGCCAGGCGTTCGAGCGCGCCTTCCAGACCCTCGGCGGCTACCAGCTTTCGAACGTCGCCCGCCTCGCAGCCGGCGGCCTCCAGCAGCTTGCGGTACGGGCTCCCGGGATTGGCATAAACGGCCGTATCCAGCTTCGCCAGGAACCGCTCCTCGCGACGCCGCACGCCGTCCTCGATGACCTGAACGGCCTGCTCGAGCGTCAGCCGCTCGTCCAGAAAGCTGCGCAAGCCCCACGCGAAGCGGCCCAGGCCGATCAGCTTCGATCCGAGTCTCGCCAGTTCCATTGCGGGCGCCGCCGGAATACAATGATCCTACAGTCCAGGCCGCGCCGGCCTGGCGAGGGCATTTGATGACTGGATCGAAGCTGTGGGCCATCACCTGTTACTTCCCCTTCGACGAGCCGCCCGGCGAAAAGAGGAGGCTCGCGGCCTATCGTGAGTTCCGCCGGCGCTTGGAGGTTCCCCTGGCCGCCGTCGAGCTCTCGCGCGAGGGCCGCTTCGATCTGGGGCCGGACGACGCCGACCTGCTCATCCAGCTTGCGGGCGGCGACCTGCTCTGGCAGAAGGAGCGCCTCCTGAACATCGCGCTGAAGGCCCTGCCCGCCTCCTGCGACGCCGTCGCCTGGATCGACTGCGACGTCGTCCTGGCTCGCCGCGATTGGCCCGGGGCGGCGCTTCGGCTGCTGGAGGAGTTCCCTCTCGGGCAGCCATTCCGGCAGTTGCACTTTCTCCGGCCGGGGCAGCCGCGAGAGCCCGGACCGTCGGAGACGCACCGTTCCGCCGCGTACCTGCTGAGCGCCGGCGGCGTTCCGGAAGAGTACTTCATCCGGCGCGGCGGGATGGGCATGAGCCTGCGCTGCTCCGCCGGGATGATGTGGGTGATCCGGCGGGAGGTTCTCGACCGGCACGGCTTGTACGACGCGATGATCCTCGGCGGAGGCGACAAAGCGGTGTTCTGCGCCGCGTGCGGCCGGTGGGCGGATTACGCGGCGTCGTACCAGATGAGCGCCCGTCAGCGGGAGCATTACCGGACCTGGGCGGAAGGCTTCTTCCGAGACGTCGTGGGCCGGATCGGGTACCTGGAGGGCGACCTGCTGCACCTGTGGCATGGCGATCTAGCTTCCCGCCACTACGCCGACCGCTACAGCGGGTTCGACCGGTTCGCCTTCGATCCGGACACGGACCTCGTACCCGCTCCGAACGGCGCCTGGCGATGGGGTCCTGGCAAACCGGAACTGCGCGCCTTCGTCCGCCGGTACTTCGAACGCCGGCAGGGACACGTCGAGGACGCCGCGCGCGCCGTCACCGCGTGACGGTAGCCGCGGCTTTTGCCCACTCGGCGCATTCACGCTCCGGGGAGAAGTGCCGGCGCCAGGCCAGTACCTGGTCGCGGTCGACAAGAACCGACCCGGCACGGACCGCGCTCACCATTGCCCGCAACTGGCGCGTGAAACCCTCGACGTCGCCGGGCGCGGCGAGCCGCACGTGGGGACAATCTCCGGCCAGTTCCGGCAGCGCGCCTGTCCGCGTGGCGACCGCCGGCATTCCGGCGGTGAGGGCCCGCGTATGGCTTTGCGAGCAGCCCTCGCCGAGCGAGGCGGAGCAGTAGATGTGCGAGGCGCGGAACAGCGCCCCGATCTCGCGCGGAGCGAGCCAGCCGGGAAAGGAAAAGGCATTCGGAAAACGGGCGACATAGTGGCGGCGGCGCTCCTCCCAGTACTCCTTCTCCTTCGGCGCATCGGCGCCGGCGACGGTGAGCGATATCGGCTCGCCCGCCTCCAGCAACACCCCAACGGACCGCAGCAGCAGGTGGGTGGCCTTCTTGACCGAGAAGCCGCAGTCGGCCGCCAGCCGGATCGTCTCCGATGCCGGCGCCTCCCACAAGGGGCCGAGTTCGTCCTCGGGCAGGCCGTTGTGGATCGTCTGCAACGCGCGAGCGGAAGGGAACATCGCCGCCAGCGCCTCCGCCTGTTCGCGGTTCGTGGTCACGACGAGGTCCGCGTTCTCGACGACGAAGCGCAGCCCTGCGAAATGGAACGGACTGCGGACGTCGCGCTCGAAGTCCGAGCCCCGGACCGAGGCGATATGCGGGAGGCGAAGGTTGGTCGCCGCCTGCTGGGCAACGAAGCCGGCGCTCGATATGAAGAACGAGACCACGACGTGACGGGCGTCCGGTCGCCGCTCGACGCCGGCCGCGATGGCGTTGCGGAGCAGGAGGAAGTCGGCGCGGTAGGCTTCGAGCAGGTACGCGGTAGGCGTGTTTTCGGATAACGGCGACGCCTCGGCGTGCAGCGGTTCCAGGAGGAACGACCTTGGCCCGGCGAGGTGGACAACTTCCAACCCCGCGTGCAACGGGTCCGGGCCGCTGTAGGCGGCCGCCTGCCGGCGCGTATAGATGACGACTTCGTGTTCGCTCTTCGAGGCGAAGCCTCGCGCGATGCGCAGGACGGCGTCCTCGAGGCCACCCGGTTCCGGGTGGACAGCCGGCGTCAGCAGGTGCAGAACGGTCATTCCGGCTCCGCCCGCGCGACGGCCTGGTCGAGCGTCGCGGCCAGCAATTCCCGGATCGTCCGGCCGAGGATCGGGTGCTTCCGCTCCGGCGCCAGCTCCGTCAACGGCTCGAGCACGAACCGGCGTTCGGCCATGCGCGGGTGGGGCACGGCGAGTCCCGGCGCTTTTACCACGAGGTCGTCATATAGGAGCACGTCGATATCGATGGCGCGCGGGCCCTTGGGGACCTGCCGGATGCGCCCCATTGTCCGCTCGGTGTGGAGGCAGCGCTCGAGCAGGCCGGCGGGAGACAGCGCCGTCTCCACCTCGGCCACCAGGTTGAGGAACCAGGGCTGGTCCGGCAACTCGCGCGGCTCCGTCTCGTAGATTGAAGAGACCCGCCTCACAGCGAGATCGTCCGCGGCGAGCGATCGCAGGGCATCAAGTAGGTTCCGGCGCCGGTCGCCGACGTTGGAGCCGAGCGAGAGGTAGGCGACGCTCACTGGAACAGCGGCGGCTGGAGACCGCCGCGCATCCGCCGGACGACGCCGAAGTATTCGAAGGCGCGCTCGGTGGCCACGCGGCCGCGCGGGGTGCGGTCGATGAAGCCGAGCTGGATCAGGTAAGGTTCGTAAACCTCCTCGATGGTGTCGGACTGCTCGTCGATGGAGGCGGCGATGGTGTTCAGGCCCACCGGGCCGCCGCCGTATTTTTCCAGGATCGTGAGCATGATCTTCTGGTCCACTTCGTCCAGGCCGAAGCGGTCCACCTCGAGCAGGTCGAGCGCGGTGCGGGAGACGGCGTGCGTGATGCTGCCGCGGGCGCGCACCTGGGCATAATCGCGGACGCGGCGAAGCAGGCGGTTGGCGATGCGGGGCGTGCCCCGGCTGCGGCGGGCGATCTCGCCGGCGCCCTCGTCGTCGATGGCCACGTCGAGCAGGCGGGCCGATCGCAGCACGATGGATTTCAACTCCTCGGCGTCGTAGTGGTTCAGCCGCAGGACCAGGCCGAACCGTCCCCGCAGCGGCGCGCTGACCAGGCCCTGCCGCGTTGTGGCGCCGACGGCGGTGAAATGCGGGATGGGCAGCGAGTGCGTGCGGGCGCCGGGCCCCGTGCCGATGAGGATATCGACGCGGAAGTCCTCAAGCGCCGAATAGAGCATCTCCTCGACTTCGGGCAGCAGCCGGTGGATCTCGTCGATGAAGAAGACCTGCTGCGAGCGGACGTTGCTGAGAATGCCGGTGAGGTCGAGCTTCTTCTGGAGAATGGGCCCGGAGGTCTGGTCGTAGGAGACGCCCAATTCCTGGGCGATGATGGTGGCGAGCGTCGTTTTGCCGAGGCCCGGCGGCCCGTAGAGCAGCACATGGTCCATCGCCTCGCCGCGATGCTTGGCCGCCTCGATGGCGATGGAGAGGTTCTCCTTCAGCTTAGCCTGACCGGTAAAGTCCTCCAGGCGGCGGGGGCGAAGCGTGGCTTCAAACTGCCGCTCTTCCTCCCGCAAATCGGGGGAGATGATGCCCTGCTCCCGCATGTTTTCTCAGCTTACCTTACGAATTCCATGGCGCGGCGAAACAGGGGCTCGAACTCCGCCGGGGCGCCGGCGGCTTTCGCCTTGACGACGGCCTTTTCGGCCATCGGGCGCGCGCACCCGAGGTTGAGCAGCGCGGAGAGGACGTCCTGCTCGATACTGGACAGGGCGGGAGCGGGCGCTTGCGGCGCCTGTCCGGCGGACGCGGCGAGTCCGTCCAGCTTGTCGCGCAGCTCGACGACCATGCGCTCCGCCGTCTTCTTGCCGACGCCGGGGATCCGCACCAGGAATTCGATCGAGCCGCCGCGGATGGCGGCGACCAGGTCGGGCGCGGGCAACCCCGAGAGCACGACAATGGCGAGACGCGGCCCGATGCCGCCGACAGTGAGCAGCTTCTCGAACAGGGCTTTCTCCTGGGAAGTCAGGAAGCCGTACAGCGCCAGCGCATCCTCGCGCACGTGGGTATGGATGTGGAGGCGGACTTCGGCGCCCGCCGCGGGCAGGGCAGAGAAGGTGGAAACGGGCACCATCACGTCGTAGCCGACGCCGCCCACATCGACGATCGCCTGATTGGGATGCTTTTCCAGAAGCCGGCCCCGCAAGTGCGCGATCATAGAAGGCTACATTATCGTACATGGCGCGGCGGCGTTTCTTTGTCGAGAACATCCATCACGGCCTGGCCGAACTGACGGGCGAGCAGGCGCATCACCTGACGCGCGTCCTGCGGGTGGTGCCCGGGCAGACGTACGAAATCTCCGACAACCGCCGGGTATATTTGAGCCGGGTGGAGGAGGCGCGGAAGGAGCGCGTGGTGTTTCGGGTGGGTGAAGAACTTCCGGAGAATTCGCCTCTAATTTCCGTATCATTACTGGTATCTCTCATTAAATTCGAGCGGCTCGAGTTGATTTTCGAGAAAGCGACGGAACTCGGCGTCGAGCGGATCGCGCCGGTGATCGCGGCGCGGAGCGAGAAAGGGCTGGACCGGGCGGCGGGGAAGCGGATGGAGCGTTGGCGCAGGGTCGTTCTCGAAGCGAGCCAGCAGTCGCGAAGGGCGAAGCTGCCCGAACTGGCGCCGCCGGCGCGCTTCCGGGACGCGATCGGGGCGGACGCGCCGAGGAAGTACAGGCTCGAGGAAAGCGCGGGAGCGCCGGCGCTGGCGGGCAACCTGCACGGGACGTCGCCCGCCGCGCTGCTGGTTGGTCCCGAGGGCGGATGGACGGACGCCGAGCGCGAGCAGGCGGAGGAAGCCGGGTGGACCGCGGTTTCGCTCGGCCCGCAGATCCTGCGGACGGAGACGGCGGCGATCGCGGCCATCGCGCTGATCGTGTGCGGCGGCCCTTCGTGAACGCGCCGAGGGAGGAGGCGCCGGAATCGGCAGGGATGTTGCGAACGGTACAGGCCACCCGGTACGTGACGCCGCTGCGCGAGGGCGGTTCGCTGCCGGCGCTGGTGGAAGCCGACGACCTGGGGATGTACGTGCTGAAGTTCCGCGGCGCCGGCCAAGGCCCGCTCGCGCTGGTGGCGGAGATCGTCGCCGGCGAGATCGGCCGCGCGCTGGGACTCAAGGTCCCCGAGCTGGTCCTGGTGGAAGTGGACGCCGCGCTGGGACGGAACGAGCCGGATGCGGAAATCCGCGATCTGCTGCGCGCCAGCGTTGGACTGAACCTGGGGGTGGACTTCCTGCCGGGCTCGGTGATGTTCGACCCGGCGGCCGGGGACAAGGCCGCGCCGGAACTTGCGTCGGCCGCCGTGTGGTTCGACGCGTTCGTTACCAACGTGGACCGGACGGCGCGAAATCCGAACCTGCTGTACTGGCACAAGGCGCTGTATTTCATCGACCACGGGGCGGCGCTGTATTTTCACCACGCGTGGAGCGATCCGGCGGCGAGCGCGCGTTCCCGATTCCCCGTCATCCGCGACCACGTGCTGCTGCCCGGGGCCTCGGAAATCGAGAAGGCCGACGCCGCGCTGCGCCCGAGGCTGAGTGAGGCTCTCTTTTCCGAGATCGTGGCGAGCGTGCCGGACGCATGGCTGGCGCCGGATGGGGGACCGGCCGCGCCCAATGCGAAGCGCGCGGCGTATGTAGACTATCTTCAGCGCCGGCTCGAGGCCGCGCCGTTGTTTGTCGAGGAGGCTATCCGTGCCCGCGCCGCACTCTTATGATTACGCCATTGTGCGCATTGCGCCGTGCGTGGAGCGGGAGGAGTTCATCAACGCCGGCGTCATTCTGCATTGCGCCGAACAGCGATTTCTTCAGTGCCGGACGCATCTGGACGAGGAGCGGGTTCGAGCGCTCTGGCCCGAAGCGGACCTGGATCTCATCCGCGGGCGCCTGCTCGCGGTTTCGAGCATCTGCGCGGGAGACCCGGCGGCGGGGCCCATCGCCCGTCTCTCCAAAAGCGAGCGCTTCCACTGGCTGACGGCGCCGCGCAGCACGATGATGCAAGTTTCGCCGGTACACAGCGGGCTCTGCGAATCGCCGGAACAGACGCTGGAAGACTTGTATCGCCGGGTGGTGCTGATGGGGGCGCCGGAAACGAACGCCCGCTGCACGGACCTTGCTTGAGCGCCGGCGATCGACAACGGCCAGTAAACCCCCTGGGCATGGACCTGCTCCGCACGCCGCGACTGTCGGGCGAAAGGCGGTCCGCGCAAGTTTCGTCGGCGCGGGCTGTAACCGAGTTGCCCGAGCCGCAATCCTAGTTGCAGAGCGAGCAAGCGTCTGGCAAGAACCGGCCGCCAGGTGGACCCTCAGGGATCGTCGTTCGCGGCGGGGCTTGGTGGACTGCAAAACCAATGACGACGTAAGGAGAGCCCATCCATGTGCGACTACTCACTGCATGGCATGCCGAACCGCCTGGCGATGAACGGCGAACGCCTGGTTGTGCATCGATTCTCGAGTGGGACCCTCGGGCTGGCGCCCGCGGCCAAGCCTGTCGAGGGGCCGCCGCTACGAATAACCACCGCGCGGTTCTGGAAGGAACTGTTCCGTTTTCTGTTCGCTGGGACTCCAGAATGCGCGGTATGCGTTCCACCAGGGGCTGAACTCCGGCTCTCCCGGATACCGGCTGCGCTGCGGCAACGGCTCCGTGTCGAATCGGAGGAAGCGGTTACCTTCACGCAATTGACCGCCTATGAGAACACGCATCGCGACGCCGTCCGCTTTCGAAGCGGCGCCGTGATACTCCTTCAGGAACTCATCCCCGGGCAACCGGTCCAGGTGCTTAACCTGGGAGAGCATGAGATGGATGGGGCGCCGCCGACCGAGGAGGGAGCCGCGCTCAGCTTTGCTGGGGCGCCCGCAATGATATCCCGGCCGCGTTAGCTCGAGGCGACCGGACGCTCGGCGGCATACAGAGTGGAAGGGTGCGTCTTCGCCGAGCAACTTGCGGCCACCGTGTTCTCGCGGCTTCGTGCGCCAACCCCGTAATCGTGCCGAATAGCCAGGGCGGGATGTTGGCGACGTGGTGAAGAAGGCTTCGGTTAGGCGGTGAGCGCGAGTAGCGCTATACGGGCCGACGGTTCAGTGTTCCGACTGGCGTTGTCTGACCAGCAACAGGGCGTTGGAGGCGCAATCGGAGTCGGCGTCGACTTGATCCAGGCGGATGACCTGCACCAGGAATCCGCGCTGCTCCAGGAAATCGGCAACGATGTCCGGCGGCGCACACGCAATCTCGTGGTATCCGCAGCCCTGCACGTACGTTCTTCCGCTCATGATCGCCTCCACTGTCCGACTACCACTCGCACGCCATAAAGATTAGCAATTTGATCGCCATCGAGGTCGGGACGGGATGCGTGCCAGTATCTATTTGAAAAGGCGATGGTTATGAGGAGTCGAGGAAGAAATGGCGCCATGCTGTCTTATCTTTTCGGGCAAGAGAGCCGGACAACTCGTACCGTTTTGACTACGCGGATGCCATTAAGGCACGGCGGCGCGTTACCAGGCTTCGGTGTCTTCCGGCAGCAAAGACCAGGCGTAGGCGATGATCCGGTCGATGTCTTCGTCGGCGAGAATGTTCCGCCAGGTCGGCATATAGAGCGGCGGGGCGGCTTTCTTGGGATCCTCGAGCGGAGGCGTCTTCCCGCGGCGGATGATGGCCGCCACTTCCCCTCTGGTGTAGTCGTCCGCGAGGTGGATCAGCGCGGGCACCTCGCCGCCCTGGCTGTTCGGGTTCGGCGTTCCGCCGTTGAGTCCCTCACCGTGACAGCCGACGCAGCCGAAATGAAGCGTCGTGCGCCGTCCGGCATCGGTCAGCGCGTCATCCGGCGGCAGGGTAGGAATCCGTTCCTCGAGGATGGCTCTGGCATCCTTCTTCGTCGCGACGGCCAGGAAACTCACCAGCGCGCGGGCGGTCCGGGGCGCGAACGTAAAGGTGGGCATGCCTTCGCAGAATTCGCGGTGGCCGATGCGCTCCAACCATCGGGCCGAGCGCCGTTGGGTCACTCCATGGAGGTCGGGCCCCTCGCTGCTGCCCACGCCTTGAATCGAATGGCAGGAAATGCAGCTTGCCTCGGCGAACAGCGTCCGCCCCTGCTCCGCGGTGGGCAGCATGGGGACGCTGAGGTAGTAGGGCGCCATCGGCTGCGTCGTCAGCGACAACAAGTAAAACGTCAGCGCCTCGATCTCCCTCTGCGAGAACTTGAAGTCCGGCATCGGGGAGGTCGGCGTTACCGAGCGCGGGTCGCGGAAATGCTGCTCCAGCCACTCGGGCGACCGCTCGTGACGCGCTTCATTGCTGAGGTCCGGACCGATCGTGTTGCCGAATCCCTTGAGCCGGTGACACCCGAGGCAGCCCCGCGAGCCGACGATGCGCCGCGCGTGCTGCATCTCGGGCGCGCCGGGAATCGCGCCTTCATGGTGGCAGCGCCCGCAGGAGGCCCGCAGGTAGCGCTTCGGCAGCCGCGGTTCCAGCCAGTTCTGGACCGGACCGTGCGCGGCCATCTTCTCCGTGGCCAGCCCCTGGCCGCCATGGCAGATGGTGCAGCCGAACCTCGCGCTGCGGTGCGGTTCGAGGTCCGCGTGAAACCGGAACGGATGCGGGACGCCGGCCAGAGTGGGATCATCGACGCCCAGGTGGCAGGTCGTGCAGCGGTCCACGCGCTGTAAGCCCGGCAGGAGGATCTGCTTGATCTCAAGCTGCGAGTTCCGCAAGGCGCGGCTCGCGGCGTCGTCCTGTTCGCGGTCGGCCGCCAGCGCGTAGAACCGGTTCTGATAGGGCTTCCACGGCGGCGTGTTCGCCTGGTGGATGGCCGCCACCGTCAGGCCGAGCGTGGCGATGCTCAGCAGGGAGAAGAGCACGGCGATGCGGTGCTCGGTCATGGGGAAGCCCAGGGCCAGACCAGTTTCCAGCCCTCTCCTCGGAAGAACGTGCCGATGACGATGAACACGACGTTAGCCAGCGTCACCAGGGTGAAGATCCAGATCCCCCACTTGCGCTTCGAAGGCGCGCGGACATCGCGGGTATCGAGATACGGGATGACCAACAAGGCGATTACCATCAGCGCAGGCGCCACGACGCCGCCGATCAGCGCCGAGTAGCTCACCAGTTCCTGGACCCCCAAGAAATACCAGGGCGCTTTGGAAGGGTTCGGCGTTTTGGCGGGATTGGCCAGTTCCTCCAGCGGCGCGTTCCAGTACATCGCGGCCACGATCATCAGCGCGAATGTGATTAGGAACGCGATGCCCTCCCGGTAGAACGCAAAAGGGTACGAAAATGCGATGTCTTTGTCCTCGGCGTAGCGCGGAGCTCTCGCCTCGCTCACCTCTTCGAGCGCGACCGCCACGGCCCTCGCGCTGGCGGAGGTCGCCGTTCCGCCGGGATGCGGCGCCACCGGGATCGCCACGGCCACCGGCCGTGTTCCTGGCGCCGGACTCTCGAATTCGCGCAGATTCGACGGCGGCGGCGACAGCCCGCCGTCCTTTCGGATCCGCCAGAAGTGGAGCATGATCAGCAAGGTTGTGAGCGTGGGCAGCGCCACGCAATGCAGCACGTAGAAACGGATCAGCGCGGCGTCGCCGACGGTATGCCCTCCCAGCAGGATTTCCCGGCCTTTCGGACCGAGCCACGGCGTGTAGGCGCCGATCGCCGTACCCACCGTGATGGCCCAGAACGCCAGTTGGTCCCACGGCAACAGATAGCCGGTGAACGAAAGCAGCAGCGTCAGCAGAAGCAGCGCCACCCCGATCACCCAGTTGAGCTGCCGCGGCTTCTTATACGATCCGGTGAAATAGACTCTGTACATGTGCAACACCACCACGATGATCATGGCGTGCGCGCCCCAGCGGTGCATGTTCCGGGTGAACTTACCTAGAAAGACCGCGAACTCCAGGTCCTTCATGTCCTGATAGGCAAAGGCGGTGGTCGGCCGGTAGTAGAACATCAGCGCCACGCCGGTGGCGACCAGGATGAGGAACAGGTAGAACGAGACGAAGCCCAGGTACCAGGTGTAGGTCAGCCGGAAGTGGGACCGGTGCACCTTGGCCGGGTGAATGTGGAGCCAAAGCGAATGGACGACAAGCTGAAGCTTGCCCTTGGTAGTGGCAACGGAATCGCGACGGCGATACGACCTCCAGATGTCGCGCAGCAGCTTCATGATTCGACGATCAGGCGTTTGTCGCGCGGCACAACCCGGTGCTTATCGACCTGAAGCTGGCCGTCCTTGGCCATTGTCACCTCGTACCAATCGAGCGGCCGGGGCGCGGGACCGTCGATAACCTTTCCTTCCGCGTCATAGACGCTACCGTGACACGGGCAGTAGAAACGTTGGTCGCCGCTGGACCAGCGGACCGTGCAGCCCAGGTGCGTGCACACGGCGCTGCACGCCCGAAAGCCCCGCTCGCGATCGCGCACGATGAACGTGTTCTCTTCCGGCAGCAGGGTGGGCGTCCCGACGGGGAAGTCCTCCGGCACGCCGGCCTTGAACGACAGCGGCGGTTCGTAGGAAACCATTGGCTGGAAAAACTTGACGGCAGCGGCGGTTCCGGCGATGCCGGCCGTCCAGAGAGCGGCTGCTCCGGCCTTGGCCCACGAGAAAAAGAAGGAGCGACGATTCATGAAAGGCCTCGTTGCGCGCGGCTCAGCGCGACTTTCGCTGCTGCTGAAGCTGTTGCAGCTTTTCGATCTCCTCTTGAGACAGGGCGGGAAAGAACGCGGCCGGGTTAGGAGACTTTCTAACCTCTTGGTCGTGAATCAGGAAAGCGAAAATCCTCTTTCCGTCGCCGCTGCTGATGCCGGAGTTCGGCTTGTGCATCATCCGCTTGACATAGCGCTCCCACTCGTCCCGCGCCATGGTGGTATTGATGGGCCGAGCGATGGTGTGGCACTTGGAGCACTTGGTCCGGAAGAGCTTGTACGTGTCCTGGAGCGGCGCCGGATAGCCGGAGACGTCGATGGTATCCGGACCCTTGTCCTGGGGGAGTTCTACCGTGCTTTCCTGCGCCAACATAAGGACCGAGGCGGACAGGCAGCAGGCGGTTAAAAGGAGAATGGGGCGCTTTTCTCTTTTCATTATGCGTCACCAAATAAAGCGGATATCCGCGATAAAGCGGCGGTCGCGGCCCTTGACGCTCGTCACCGGGTCCGCCCCACGCTCGTCCGTGTAGGCGCCCCGCACGATGACGTTGCCGGTTTCCGTGAGCGCCTTGGACGCCCCCATGCTCCAGGCGCGGGAATGGGTACGGGCGCCTCCCTGGATATCCTGGTTGAGCCAGTCGTAACGAGCCATGGCGGCCAGCCCAGGCATGAAGTAATAGTCTACCTCTCCGCGGTAACTGTTGCCTCTCAGGTTCACGGTGGAGGCGTTGGCCGCCCATTTCCAGTCGTCTCTGGTGCGAACGTATCCGCCAATGACGTCGAGCTTGTCGAAGAACAGGTAGTTTCCGAAGAATCCCACCCGCGTCACCACCGGCCGGAAGGTGAACGCCTCCTCGCCGAACTGCTGTTCCTGGTCCTTCTTGCCGTAATAGGTCATGAACGTAACGCCGCCGTCGGGTCCAAACCAGTAATCGGCATTAAACCAGAAATCTTTGGCGTTCTTTTTGGAATCGAAGGCAATACCTTCGCCTTCCTCGTCCACGCCGTTGGTCACCTTGGCGGAGAAGGCCACGATCTTCGCGAAGTACGGCGAGGCCCACGTGTAGCCGGCGTGAACGCCCACCGGCTTGTGATCCATCGTGAAATTGAGCGCGTCGGCGTGCTCGAATTGCAGCGGCGCGCTTGGAAACAGGCTGAACCCCATCGCGCCCCGGGTCCCTTCGTCTTCCTGAAGCAGCATCTTCCCCGCCCGCAACAGGAAGCTCGAGTTCACCCGGCCGCCCGCGTAGGCCACCACCGCCTGGTCCAGCTCCGCGCCTTCGCTGGAGATCTCGGCTTCGACGAAGTACGCGATGGGCGTTTGCGGAAGATTTCCGCCGGAGAACACCTCGATGGCGTCGGCGTTGAAGCTCGACTGAGAACTCCGCGCGCCGTCTTCCTGGGTTTTCGACACCGTGAAATCGGGGTCGTACATGAGCGCCGCCGCGTCCGTCAGGCTCCACTTGTACATGCGGTCGAGTTCGGACAGTTTGCGCGGCGTCGTGCCGGGGTCATAGTCGGGCAGCGACCTGTACCCGAAGCGCTTATAGAGATAGCCGGTCTTGTTCAGCACCGGCGGCATGAGATGGCAGTTATAACATTTGACGTTGTGCTTTCGGGCGAAGCCGGGCATCGCGCCCGCGCGCGGAACCGGAGCGCCGAGCCAGAGCGCGCCGAGCCCGATCAGAACCATCCACCGAGATCGCCAGCGGGCCGCAACGATCCGCTTGAGCATTCATCTTCCTCCTCGTGTTCGACCCCGCGAATCCTTAACTGACGGTTCAATTTTAAGATAATCGGAGTTGAAAGTCAATTGCAACTCGCATGCGGCGTCCCGCCCCCAGGCGGATGCCCACCGGAAACATGCCATACTACTCAGTACGAAGGAGTTTTCTCGATGCGTTTCTCGTATTCCAGGCGGCAGGCGATGTTCCTGTTCGCGTGCGCTCCGGCGCTGGGCGGCGCGCCGGCGGCCGCGAAAACCCTCCGTGGGGTGTTCCCCATCATGAGCACGCCGTTCACCGCGGACAAGGCGGTGGATTACGAAGACCTGGCGCGCGAGGTCGAATTTCTCGACGCTTGCGGCGTCCACGGGATGGTATGGCCGCAACTGGCCAGCGAATACTGGCTGCTGACGCGTGAAGAGCGGTTTCGCGGCATGGAGGCGCTAGCCAAGGCGGCGCGCGGCCGGAAGCCGGCGCTCGTGCTTGGGGTGCAGGCGCCGACAACGGACGAGATGCTGGAATACGCGCGCCATGGCGAGAAGCTGGAGCCCGACGGCATGATCGCGATTCCGCCCAAGGAGGCCAGGACACTCGAGGACTTCCTCAACTACTACCGCGCGCTGGCCAAAGTCACCAAACGGCCGATTTTCGTGCAGACGAGCGGAGGCGCGAAAGATGTCGAGCCGAAGGTGGAGGCACTGGTGGAACTGGCCCGGGAGTTTCCCCATTGCGCCTATATCAAGGAGGAATATCCGCCGATACTCGAACGCGCGAAGCAGCTTGTGGCGCACCGGCCTTACATCAAGGGCGTCTTCAGCGGCGCCCACGGCAAGGGCTGGACCTACGAAATGCGGCTGGGCTGCGACGGCACGTGCCCGGGCTCATCTCTCAGCGACGTCTACGTTCGCATCTGGGACTGGTATCAGGGCGGGGAGAAGGAGAAGGCGCTCGACCTGTTCGCGAAGCTGATGCTGCTGGTGAACCTGGACAGCCAGATACCCGGTACGCTGACCTACCTGATGAAGCGCCGCGGCGTTTTCAAAACCGTCGTTTCGCGCCAGCGCGAGATTAAGCTCAGCAAGGAGGCGCTCGACGAGATCGAGTTTAACTTCGCAACGCTGAAGCCATTTCTGAAGACGCACGCCGGCTAGCCGTACAATCACGGAAAGGAGGGCGGCGCGTGGATGTAACGGTCGATCTGAACGTCAACGGCCGGTCAACGACCGTCACCACCGATCCGGACCGGCCGCTTCTGGACGTCCTGCGGGAGGACCTCGGGCTCACGGGCACGAAATACGGCTGCGGCGAAGGCCAATGCCGGACCTGCACCGTGCTGGTGGACGGCCGCCCGGTTACTTCCTGCCTCATGACCGTGTCCCGCGCGGCGGGCAGGAAGATCGTCACCATCGAGGGGCTGGCGCGGGAGGGCGGACTCCATCCTGTCCAGGAAGCTTTCCTGAGCGAGGGGGCCATGCAGTGCGGTTATTGCGTCCCGGGCATGATCCTCAACGCCGCGGCGCTGCTCGAAACCAATCCCGACCCCAGCGACGAGCAGATCGTCGAGTGGATGAACGGCAATCTGTGCCGTTGCTGCGGCTATCCGAAAATTGTGGCGGCGGTCCGCCGCGCCGCCGCCGCGGGCGCGCTGTCCCGGCGAGGTGAGCGATGAGGAACCCCGCTATCATCCCGGACAACGAGCCTGAGCGCTACGAACTACGCGAGGCGCCCCGGTACGACTTCGCGCTGACGCGCCGGGACCTGCTGAGCGCCGCCGGCGCCGGCATCCTCATCACCGTCCACCGCTCGACCGCGATCGCGCAATCCACTCGGCCGGCGCAACAGAGCGTAGCCGCGCGCGTTCACATCGCATCGGATGGGCGGATCACCGTCATGACGGGCAAGGTAGAGATCGGACAGGGCTCGCGCACGCAGCTCACGCAAGCGGCGGCCGAGGAGTTGCGCGCTCCGGTGGAGAGCATCGCGCTGATCATGGCCGATACGGAGCTGACGCCCGACGACGGCGGCACGGCGGGAAGCCGCACCACGCCCTCGACAGTGCCCGCGGTTAGGAAAGGCGCCGCCGCGGCCCGCCAAATTCTGATCGATTTGGCGGCCCGCCAGTGGGAAGCCGACGCGGGCGCTCTCCGGACCGAGGACGGCGCGGTGATCGACCCGGCTTCGGGCCGGAAGCTCACGTATGGAGAACTGGCCCGGTCGGCCGATTTCGATCCGGCGTTCGCGCAAGCGGTTCCGGACGACGTCGAGGTGACCGCCACGAAGGACTGGAAGGTGCTCGGGACATCTGTCCCGCGGCCGGACGGGCGGGACGTCGTCACCGGCGCGCATCGGTATCCGTCCGACATTGTCCGGCCGAACATGCTGTACGGGCGGGTGCTGCGGCCTCCATCCTACGGCGCGACGCTGAACGAACTCGATCTCGCGCCGGCGCAGGCGCTTGCGGGCGTGGTGGCCGTGCGCGACGGGGACTTCGCAGGGTGCGCGGCGCCCACGTCATACGGAGCGGGAAAGGCCGTGGAGGCGCTCGCAAAGGCGGCGAGGTGGGAACGTCCGCCCCAGCCGTCCGGGAGCACGCTGTTTGAGCATTTGAAGCGGCATGCGGCGACGGGGGAAGGCGGCGGCCGCACGCCGCGCGTCAATGAGTCGGGTTCAATCGAAGAAGGGCTTGCCGCGGCCGGCAGGACGCTGCGCGCTTCCTACGAGGTGGCATACATTCAGCACGCGCCGATGGAGCCGCGCGCGGCCGTCGCCGAGTGGGAGGACGGCCGCCTGACCGTCTGGACCGGCACGCAGCAGCCGATGAACGTGCGGCGGGAGTTGGCCGCCGCGTTTCATCTTCCCGAGGAACGCGTCCGCGTCATCGTGCCGGATACCGGTGGGGGCTTCGGCGGCAAGCACTCGGGCGAATCGGCCGTCGAGGCCGCGCGGCTGGCCAAGGCGGCGGGCCGGCCGGTGTCGCTGCGCTGGACGCGCGAGGAAGAGTTCACCTGGGCGTATTTCCGTCCCGCCGCGCTGATCGAAACGGGCGCGGGCATCGTCGAAGACGGGCAATTGTTGGCGTGGGAGTTCACCAATATCAATTCGGGCGCGTCGGCTCTGCGGTCGCCGTATGACATCCCGCATACGCGCGAGCAGTTTCTGCAAAGCGATTCGCCGCTGCGGCAGGGCTCGTATCGGGTGCTCGCGGCGACGGCCAACAACTTCGCCCGCGAATCGTTCATGGACGAGCTGGCCGCCGCTTGCATGCGCGATCCGCTGGAATACCGCCTGGCCCATCTGAAGGACGAACGGATGCGCGCGGTGCTGGAAGCCGCCGCGGCCCGCTTCGGCTGGGACGAGCGAAAGAAGTCCCGGCCTTCGAATCGCGGCGTCGGGCTGGCATGCGGAACCGAGAAGGGCTCCTACGTGGCCGCGTGCGTCGAGGTGGAAGTGGACCGGCAGGAAGGCGCCATCCGCCTGCTGGAGGTGTGCCAAACCTTCGAGTGCGGCGCGATTCAGAACCCCGAGAACCTGAAGGCGCAGGTGACCGGGTGCATCATCATGACGATTGGAGGCGCGCTGTTGGAGGAGATCCGGTTCGAAGGAGGCCGGATTCTGAACGCGAGGTTTTCCCGCTACCGGGTCCCGCGGTTCAAGGACGTTCCGGCGATGGAGATCGTGCTGCTGAACCGGCCGGACCTGCCCTCGGCCGGGGCGGGCGAGACGCCGATGATCGCCGTTCCTCCGGCGGTGGCGAACGCCGTCTTCGACGCGGCATCCGTGCGGATCCGCTCGATGCCGATTCGCGGCGCCGCGCTCCGGCAGGCCTGACCCGCGGCTCGCCAAGAACCCCTCGGCCGGGGCGGCGGGCCTCGAATGGTATACTGGCTCCGATTCTCATTTTTCTCAGGAGCGCTTAATGAAGGTACCTTTTTATGGCCATGTGCGCCAGTATCACAACATCAAGGCGGAGATCGACGCCAATATGCAGGAGGTTCTCGAAAGCGGCCAGTACGTCATGGGGCCGATGCTCGACAAGTTCGAGAAGGAGCTCGCCGCTTACCACGGCATGAAGCACGCCATCGGCGTCAACAGCGGGACGGATGCTCTGTGGCTCGCATTCATGGCGCTGGGCATCGGGCCGGGCGACGAGTGCATCACCACCACGAACACGTTTTTCGCCACGGCGGAAGCGATCTGGATCGCCGGCGCGACCGCGGTCTTCGTGGACTCCGACGCGGTGACCAACAACATCGACCCGTCGAAGATTGAAGCCGCCATCACCGAAAAGACGAAGATGATCGTGCCGGTACACCTCTACGGGCAGTGCGCGGACATGAAGGCCATACGGAAGATCGCCGACAAGCACAAGCTATATGTCATCGAGGACAACGCGCAGGCGATCGGCGCGCATGGCGATGGATTCAAAGTCGGCGAACTGAGCGACGGCGTCTGCACCAGCTTCATCATTCAGAAGAACCTCGGCACGTTCGGCGACGGCGGCGCGCTGGTGACCAACAACACCGATCTGGACCGCGAGGTCCGCCGGATGCGCAACCACGGCTCGCTCAAGCGCTCCGTCCACAGTTACGGCTTCAACAGCCGGCTCGACGATCTGCACGCCGGCATACTGAGCGCGAAGCTGAAGCACATCGACGAGTTCAGCGATTTGCGGAGAAAATGGGCCGCCCGGTTCACCGCCGGTCTTGCGGGCGCCAAGTCGATCACGCTGCCTTCGGAGACGCCCGGCTACCGGCACGTCTTCCACCTGTACGTGATCGAAACGAAGCAGCCCGAGCACCGCGATCCCCTGCTCGACTTCCTGCTCAAGAACGGCGTAGACGCCAAGTGCCACTACCCGATCGCGATCCACCAGCAGGAAGGCTATCCCTGGGGCAAACAAGCCCGCATCGCCGGGCCGATTCCCAACTCCGAACGCAACGCCGCCTGCTGCATCTCGATGCCGATGTTCCCCGAGCTGACGGAAGAGGAAGTGGATTACTGCGTCGCGAAGCTCCTGGAGTGGGAGAAGTCGCTGGACTGAACATGAGCGGGACCTACAAGGTGGTGGTGGTGGGCATGGGCAAGCGAGGCGTCCACCACGCCATGGCCTTTCACGCGAATCCTCGCTTCGAGGTGGCCGGCATCTGCGATATCGACCCGGCGCGGCTGGAGGCTTCGGCCGCCAAGCTGGGCGGCGTGGTGACCGGGGCGGACGCGGCCGAGATCGCCTCGCGCGTCAAGCCCGACGTTTTCTGCTTCTGCACGATGCCGACCTTGCGGACGGAACTGGTCCGCATCGGCATCGACAGCGGCGCGCGGCTGATCGCGATGGAAAAGCCGATCGCACTGTCGAGCGCCGAGGGCATGAAACTGAAGCGGATGCTGGATGCAAGCGGCGTCAAAGCCGTGGTGAGCCACCAGCACCGCTACGGCGCCCATTACCAGAAGGTGAAGGAGATCGTCGCCAGCGGCGCGCTGGGGCGCATCCACACCGTCTACGGCACGGCGACCGGTTGGATGATGCACATGCTCACGCACCTGATCGACTACATGACCTGGTTCAAGGGCGACGCCGACGCGAGCTGGGTGATGGGCCAGGCGGCCGGGCGCGGCAAAATGACCGACGCGCACCCGTCGCCCGACTACATCGGCGGCTTCATTCACTTCGCGGACGGCGTGCGCGGCGTTGTCGAGTGCGGCGCCGGCGCTCCCGACGTGCCGGAGGTCGACTACTGGTGGCGCAAGTGCCGCATCGGGGCGCAGGGCGCGGACGGCTTCGCGGAAGCGCTGACCGGCGGCGGCTGGCGCGCGGTGACCCGGGAAGGGGTCTTCTCGGGGCCGGGCTCGATGAACTACGACCTGGACATGCCGCCGTACATCCAGCAGATGGCCGACTGGCTGGACGACGAGGCCAACGTGCATCCCTGCAACTTCACGAGCGCCTACAAAGGCTTCGAGATCATGATGGGCCTATGCCGGTCGGCGGCTGAGGGAGGCCAGGTGGCGTTGCCGCTGACCTTCGGCGCTCAGGAACTGGATTTGCTTCGCGACCGGCTGTCGGAGAAGAAGGTTCTCCTGTCGATGCCGGCGAACGCGAAGGAGTACCAGTAGCGCGGCGGCGCAGCACCAGCACCCAGAACGACCAATACCTCAGATGGCGATGACAGCGACTTCGCGCCCGGAAACCGTGACGAGCCGTTCTATGTCCTCTGGGTCGCTTGTTAGAATCGCAGCCTTTTGCCGAAGCGCTGTCGTCACCACGACGGCGTCAACGACATCCGAAGTCTTGGTCATGCCTAACAGTCTCCCGGCCTCGTGCGCCTCTTTCTCGCCAAGAGGAACCACGACGCACCCAGTCAGGAAGCGCCGAAGTTGAGCTTGTTGTGGGGACCGACTGACCTGGGCGACTACCGGCGCGGGAACCACTGGGACAACGCCAAGTTCCAAACGGGCCTTGTGTTCAGCCCACGCTCGCCGCTCGTTTCTGTCGGCGGCCACGAGAACGGCTGCGTCATAGACGACGGTACTCATGCCGAACGCCGGACCGTTCGCGATGTTCGGAGCTGAGCGCGCACGCTGCGGCGCGCTTCAGCCATCTCTTCCGTCGTGAAACGTCCGTGCTGCTTTTCCCATAGCGCGACCGCCGCCAAACCAGCCCGCCGCCGCAGTGCTTGACGCGCCGCGGCGGTCATCCAGGCAGAGACGCTCACCCCGTCGCGGGCGGCCGCCGCAAGGATGTCTTTGTGAATGTCAGGGTCCACGGTGATCGCAAGCTTCGGTGATGGGTTGCCGCGCGGCATACAAAGTATCCTACTCCAGTAGGATACCACGCGGAGGCGGCGACGGATGGCAGGGCGCGTCCTGAAACGTAAAGCCACCAGCCAACCGACGTGCCGCGGGCGCCGGGCCATTATCGGTCGAATGCCGTCAGCGACATCGATCTGAATGACTATCATTAGGAGCCGCACGATGCCTATGAAGAATCCCGCATCCGGCGATCTCATCCGGACCGAGGTCATTGAAGCGCATGGTCTCAGTGTTTCGAAGGCGGCGCAGGTTTTGAAGGTTCGGCGCGCAACTCTCTCCGACCTTCTCCGCGGCAAGGCCGGCTTGACGCCCGAAATGGCTCTGCTCATTGAATAGGCTTTTGGTCCGGATATGCACCATCTGCTGGTATGCAACTCGTCTACGATATTGCGAAAATGCGGCAGCAAGCGCGCCGCATCACCGTTAAGCGGTACGCCCCGCCGGCGGCGTGAGCCGGCTGCAGGCTCACTTCGACGCTTCGGTGGAAGGCGCCATTTCCGAACGCCGGCAATTCGTAAACGTCAGACGCTGCGCGCCACCCGCCGCCGGCCAGCGCTTCCGCAAAACTATCCGTGCCCCTGCACGCCGATGCGGCACTTCCGCCACCAATTGTAATGGTCGGCCTCAGGCGCGTCGGGGGGGGCGCATCCACACGGTTCACGGCACAGCGACCGGGCAGGGCTCGATGAACTACGACGTGGACATGCCGCCGTACATCCAGCAGATGGCCGACTGGCTGGACGCCGAGGCTAACGTGCATCCCTGCAACTCTGAGGGACGCCTTCGGGCCTCTGGAGAGACGGTGGTGAAATTCATCGCCGACACGCATTTTGCGCCAGGAAGTAGTTAGCAGGATTCGGGCGTCAGAATGGAGATGCCTGATTCTGTGGGAAAGTCAGCCGCATTAAAGGTCAGCAACCGGGTGACACCGTTGGCTTTCATGGTGGCCAGCAAGTGAGCATCGTGAATGCGCTTGCCCTTCAAGTCGTGTCGCGCCACGATATCGAGCCAGAGATCGACCACGGCCGGAGGTTCTTCGAGCACCAGGAACCGGCTTCGAATTGCCTCGACCTCCGCTCGGGCCTGCGCAACGGACCACCCCAATCCGTTTGCCGCCACTGGCCGCGTGGCCACACTCCAAAGCTCGAAGAGTACTTGAGGGGTGACTGCGGGGTGATCACCACCGGCAAACAACCGGCCGACGGCTGCCTTTGCAGCGGCATGCTTGGGCGCTGCCGCATTGGCGACATAGAGCAGGATGTTGGTATCGAGCACGCAGCCAGGGGTCATTCGTACATGGAATCGCGCCGCGTGGCGCCCTGCGGCAGTGGCGGGCTGGCGGGCAGGCCGCGGATCCACTCCTCCAGCCAGGCAACGCGTTGCGCTGGCGTGGTAGTCTCCCACCAGCGTTCTGCCTCACCGGGCTCACGCCGCAAGATAACGACATCTCCGTGCGGCTCGACCGAGAATCTGGCGCCGGGCGCCACGCGTCCGACTAACCCGGCGGGAACAAACAAAGCGCCGTTCTCGTCGGCTTGGATGGTCCGGCCCATAGCCTTCATTCTATCGCTGGCCAGGCCAACACAGAGATTTCCGATCGGAAGCCGAAAGGACACAACACCTGCGATACCCGGCGCGGAGGCCGCGCACGGCCTTGGCGATCTTTGCGGCTTTGCGGGCTTAGCGCGAATTTTCCGGAGGTCCGCCCCTGCGAGCCCTCCGCCGACTATTTGGATCAGCGGCAATCGAGTTGAAGGGAAACAGCGGACCCGAAAGCCTCTCATCGCCGGAATGAGCGCGCCGCGTTCCTTTCGCCAGGCGATGGACCTGCGGCGCCGCCTACCCCTGAGATAAGCTGTCTGGGCAGATGCGTACCAGGGCTTCATCGGCATTGAAGGCTTGCCTGGCGGCGGCCGTCTGTCTGACGGTGGCGGCGCCGTCGCCGGCCAAGAGCCGGGTGGAGGGCGAGTTGAAGCGATGGCATACCGTCACCGTAACGTTCGACGGGCCGCGAACGGCGGAGGATGCTACGCCCAATCCGTTCCGCGATTACCGGCTGAACGTGACGTTCACTCACACGGGCAGCGGGAAGTCGTACGTGGCGCCGGGATTCTTCGCCGCCGACGGCAAAGCCGCCGAGTCGTCGGCCGTTTCGGGCAACCAGTGGCGCGTCCGCTTCACGCCGGACGCGGAAGGCGAATGGAAGTACGTCGCGTCGTTCCGCTCGGGCGCCGACGTTGCAATCAGCCTCGATCCGGATGACGGGGAAGCGGCGGCTTTCGACGGCGAAAGCGGCTCGTTTCGCGTCGGACCGAGCGACAAGACCGGCGCCGATCATCGGGCCAAGGGACTGTTGCGGTACGTGGACCAACACCACCTGCGCTTCGCCGGCTCGGGCGAGTATTTCCTGAAGGGCGGCGCCGACAGTCCGGAGAACTTCCTGGCCTACGCGGACTTCGACGACACCTATGACGCCGACGCGGATTCGGGCAGCTACAAGGCTGTGGGCACGTTCATCCATCGTTACGAGCCGCACGTCCGCGACTGGCGGCGCGGCGACCCAACCTGGAAAGGCGGAAAGGGCAAGGGCATCGTCGGAGCGCTGAACTACCTCGCATCGAAGGGAGTCAACAGCGTCTACTTCATCACCTACAACCTGGATGGGGGCGACGGCCGCGACACGTGGATGTGGACCGGCGTCGACGTGCGCGACCGGTACGACGTCAGCAAGCTCGACCAGTGGGAGATCGTTTTGTCGCACATGGACCGGAAAGGCATCATGCTCCACGTCGTCACCCAGGAGACCGAGAACGATCGGGCACTGGGCGGCGGCCCGGGTCTGAACCCGATCCGCAAGCTGTACTACCGCGAATTGTGCGCCCGCTTCTCCCATCACCTGGCGCTGATCTGGAACCTGGGCGAGGAGAACAACACGCCGGACAAGGATCGCAAGGAGATCGCGGCCTACATCCGCAGCCTCGATCCCTACCGCCATCCCATTACGGTGCATACCCACAACGACCAGGCGCTGACCTTTTACGACGGGCTGCTCGGCGACCCGAATTTCGAGGCCACTTCCATCCAGGGCGCTATGCAGAATTACAACCGCGAGGCGATCGAACTCCGCCGGCGATCCGCCGCGGCCGGCCGCAAGTGGGCGATCTTCGGCGACGAGCAGTCGCGCGCCGATACCGGCGTCGTGCCCGATAGCGTCGACCCGGCGCACGACATCCCGCGCATCGAGGCGCTATGGGGCAACCTGATGGGCGGCGGCAGCGGCGTCGAATGGTATTTCGGCTCGTCGTACCCGCACATGGACATCAACTGCGAGGATTTCCGCTCGCGCGACGCGATGTGGGACCAGACGCGCCGCGCCCTCGAATTCTTTCGCAAGCATCTGCCGTTCTGGGAAATGGCGCCGGACAACAGCCTGGTTTCGGGCGTGAAGGACGGCCGCGCCCTGGCGCGGGGCGACTCCCCGATCGCGGTGCAGTTGCCCACGGGCGGCGAAGCGTCACTGAAGCTTGGACCCGGAACATACGCCGTTCGCTGGTACAACCCGCGCGCCGGCGGTGAATTGCAGACCGGAAGCGTACCATCCGTTCAGGGTCCCGGCGTGAAGCCCATCGGCTCGCCGCCCGCCGAACCCGGTAAAGACTGGGTCGCGCTCGTCGCGCGGTAGTCCGCTCGCCCCGGCGCCGCCCCTACGGCAGCGCGAACGCGACCAGCGCGTCGGAAAACACATGGTTGTACTTGTTCCCGCCCCCTGCCGCGATCACCACGAATTGTTTTTTCGTCTTGCGCCCCAGGAACGTCATCGGCGTGGCGTGCGCGCTGGCAGGCAGCCTCGTCACCCAAAGCTCCTCGCCCGTCTCCTTGTCAAACGCGCGGAAGCGGCAGTCGTTGGTGGCGCCGATGAACACCAGCCCGCCCGCCGTCACGATCGAGCCGCCCAGGTTCGCCGCGCCGGTCTGCGGAACGCCCTTGGCCGCAAGCGCGTCCACCACCCCAAGCGTCACGCGCCACCGGAACTCGCCGCGATTGATGTCGATGGCGGTCAGGTGGCCCCATGGCGGCTTCTGGCACGGGTACATGTTCGGGTCCCAGAAGCGCGAGTTCGGCGTTCGCATCCCCCGCTGCCGGTACGGAATCAACGAACCCTCCGGACGCTCCACCATTTGCAGGATCATGCCGATGTCCATCGAATTGACGTACAGCGTGTGCGTTTCCGGATCGAACGAGCCGCCGCCCCAGTTCGCGCCGCCGTTGGTGCCCGGGAACAGCACGGTCGGCTTCAGCCCGATTGGCGTGTAGAGCGAGCCGAGCACGGCGTCCTCGATCAGCTTCTCGCAGAACGCGCGGCTCTCCGGCGTCACGTCGGTCAACTCCTCCCGCGTCATTCCCTGCCGCGCGTAGGGCGGCGGCTTCACCGGGAACGGCTGCGTCGGCCACGCCTGCTCGCCCGGAACTTCGCTCGCCGGCACGCGCCGCTCCTCGATCTCGAACAGCGGCTTTCCCGTCACGCGGTGGAACAGAAAGGTGAAGCCCATCTTCGTGATTTGCGCCACGGCCGGAACTTGCTTGCCGTCCCGAACCACCGTCACCAGCGCCGGCTGCGCGGGCAGATCGTAGTCCCAGATGTTGTGATGGACCGTCTGGAAATGCCACAGGCGCCGTCCCGTGGCCGCGTCCACCGCCACCAGCGCATCGCCGAACAGGTTCTTTCCCTTCCGGTCGCCGCCGTAAAAATCCGTTGCCGGCGAGGTGAGCGGCAGGTATGCGATTCCCCGCTCGGCATCCACGCTTGGAATCGACCACATGTTGGCGCCGCCGCGGTCGCTCCAGGAATCCTTTTCCCACGTCTCGTTGCCGAACTCGCCTTCCCTCGGCACGGCGTGGAACCGCCAGACTTCCTTTCCGGTATGGAGGTCGAAGGCGCGAACGTCGCCGCTGGGCCCCCGCGGCTCGCCGTCGGCCGCCATGGCGCCGCAGATCACCACGTCTTTGTAGATCGCCGGCGGCGACGTCATGCCGTAACCGCTGCGGGGGAATTTGTCCGCCACTCCCGCCCGCAGATCGATCCAGCCGCCGTTGCCGAACCCCTTCACGGGAGCGCCGCTACCCGCGTCGATCGCGAACAGCCGCCCGTCGAGCGTGCCGAAATACAGGCGACGCTCCCGCCCGTTCGTCCAATATGCGGGGCCGCGGTGCGCGAACAGATTGTAGTACCGCTCGCGGTCGAGCTTCGGGTCGAAGCTCCACAGCTCCTTGCCCGTTTCCGGATCGAGCGCGACAAGTCGGTTGAACGCCGTCGTAAGGTACATCACGCCGTCCACCACCAGCGGCGTGGCTTCAAACGCGCTGCGAACCGGCCACTTCGAGCCGTCGCTCAGGTCGCCGGTGTGATACGTCCAGGCGACCTGGAGCCTCTTCACGTTGGACCGGTCGATCTGCTTGAGCGGCGAGTATTTCATGCCTCCCGCGTCGCCGCCGTAGTACGGCCACTCCTGCGCCGGACAGGCGGCCGCGAGGACAAGGAAACCCAGCAGACGTAACACCATTTGTGATGCGGTGAGTGTACCGCGCCCGGCCTCGCCGGTTCAATCGGTGAAGGAGACCTCGCCGCCGCGGCGAATTACGGAATGTTTCCGGAATTCCGCCCGCTTTTCGGGGAAATCCGTCCGGTAATGCGCGCCGCGGCTTTCTTCCCGCGCCAGCGCGCACCGCGCGATCAGCGCCGCCAGCGTGTGTATGCTGCGGAGTTCGTACAGCCGGCGGCGCGGTTCGGCGGCCGCCAGCATCCGCGTGGATGACAGCGCGTCGACGGCCTGCTGAAGGTCCGGCCCGGAGCGCAGTATCCCGCATTTCTCCATCGCCAGCTTGCGCAGCGCCTCCTCGTTCTCGTCAGGGAAACACGTTTCGCCGGGAGGCTCTCCCTCCAGAAACTCCGACCCGGCCCATTGGAGCATCGCCCGCCCCGCCCGCGCGCCGTACACCAGCCCTTCCAGCAGCGAGTTGCTCGCCAGCCGGTTCGCTCCGTGCACGCCCGTGGCCGCCACCTCGCCCGCCGCGTACAGCCGATCGAGGTTGGTTCGCCCGTCCAGGTCCGTGCGAACCCCGCCCATCGAATAGTGCGCCGCCGGGTGTATGGGCGCGGGCTGCTTAGTCAGGTCCACGCCGTGCCGCAGGCAAGTCTGGTAAATGCGCGGAAACCGCTGCCGGACGAAATCCGCATCGAGGTGCGTCAAGTCGAGGAACACGTGCGGCGACCCTTCGCGGCGCATCTCGCTGACGATCGCCCGGGAGACAATGTCGCGCGGCGCCAGCTCGCGCATCGCGTGGAACCGCTCCATGAACCGTTCGCCGGCCGCGTTCCGCAGATACGCGCCTTCCCCCCGCAGCGCCTCGGAAAGCAGAAACCGCGGCGCGCCCTCCAGGTGCAGCGCCGTCGGATGGAACTGGACAAATTCGAGGTCGCCGATTTCGGCGCCCGCGAAGTACGCCGTCGCCACGCCGTCTCCTGTCGCCACGTCCGGATTCGTCGTATCGGCGTAGACCCGCCCCAGGCCGCCGGTCGCCAGCAACACCGCGCGCGCCTGGATCGGAATCGAGCACCGGGCCTTCTCGTCGCAGGCGATCGCTCCCGCCACGGCGCCGTCTTTCACCAGCAGGTCCGTGATCGCCGAAAAGCTCCGGAAGGCGATGTTCGGCAGCGTCTGCGCCTTAAAATAGAGCGCCCGCGTGATCTCCCGCCCGGTGGAATCGCCGTGCGCGTGCAGCACCCGCCGCCGGCTGTGCGCCCCCTCGCGCGTGAACGCCAGGTGCGTCCCTTCGCGGTCGAACTGCGTGCCCCAGGCGATGAGTTGCTGGATGGCGGCGGGACCCTCCTTCACCAGGATCTTCACCGCGGGGGCGTCGCACAGCCCGTCACCGGCGGCGATGGTGTCCTGCTCGTGAAGCTCCACCCTGTCCTCGTCGCTCAACGCCGCCGCGATCCCGCCCTGGGCGTACTGCGACGACGACTCCTCCAGGGTGTCCTTGGCCACCAAAAGTACTTTTCCCGCAGGAGCAAGCTCGATCGCCGCGCGCATGCCCGCCACGCCCGCGCCAACCACGAGGAAATCAATTCGGAGGGTTTCTGTTATTCGGTTCGTAATCTCACATGGTACAACGTTTGTATGCCCAGCTTCGCCGTCGAGACGCGGCAGCGAACCTATCCGGCCGTGGTGGAACGCGGCGCCATCGCCGGCCTCCAGCGCCATATCCCCGCGTCCGCCGGCGTTGTCTTCGTCGTTACCACCGAGGACGTCTGGCAGGCTCACGGGGACAAGGTCGCCCGCTCGTTCGAGCATCGCCCGCACCGCGTCCTCTTCTTCCCCGGCGGCGAAGACCGCAAGCGGCTCGTCGAAGTCGAGCGGCTCGCCGAACAGATGGTCGAGGCGCGCGCCGACCGCTCCAGCATCGTCGTGGCCTTCGGCGGCGGCATCGTCAACGACCTCGCAGGATTCCTGGCCGCTTCGTTCATGCGCGGCATTCCGGTGATTCAGATCCCCACGACGCTGCTCGCGCAAGTGGACGCGGGCGTCGGCGGAAAAACGGGTGTGAATCTGGTCTCCGGCAAGAACCTGTTCGGCGCGTTCCACCAGCCGCTCGCCGTCCTGATCGATCCCGACGTCCTCGCCACGCTGCCGTCGCGCGAGTTTCGCGCCGGTCTCTACGAGGTCCTGAAAACCGGCGTCATCCGCAGCGAACGCCTCTTCAATCTCATGGCGGAGCGCTACGCCGGCATTCTCCGCCTGGACCCGGACCTCCTGCTCGACATCATCGCCGAGTCCGTCTCGATCAAAGCCGCAGTCGTCAGCGCCGACGAGCGCGAAAGCGACCTCCGGCGCATCCTGAACTTCGGCCACACCATCGGCCACGCGCTGGAAGCGGAGACCGCCTACACACGCCTGCTCCACGGCGAAGCGGTGGCCTTCGGCATGCGCGCCGCCACGCGCCTGGCCGCGCTCACCGGCTGTTTGGACGCCGCCGCCGCCGCCCGCATTGTGGAGACGATCGCCCGCTACGGCCCTATCCCGCCGCTCGACGGCGTCTCCGCGCCCAATCTCGTTCGCCGCCTCGCCAGCGACAAAAAGACCGTTAAGGGCGCCGTCCACTTCGTTCTTCCGGTGAAGATCGGCGACGTGAAGATCGTTTCCGGCATCGACGAAGGCCTGGTACTCGACGCCACCCGAGCCGCCCTTGAGGAACTGGCCGCCGGATGAATCGCGGAGCCGCTCCCGAGGGCGCCCGCAACGAGGAAGAAGCCGCCCGCCGCGTCCGCGGCATGTTCGGCCGCGTGGCCCGCCGCTACGATCTGCTCAACCATCTGCTCTCGTTTCACATCGACCGTTATTGGCGCGCCCGAACCGTCCGCCGCGTGCGCGACATTCTCGACCGGCCCTCCGCTCGCGCGCTCGATCTCTGTTGCGGCAGCGGCGATCTCACGCTGGCCCTCGCCGCGCGGGCGCAGGCGTTTGTCCTGGGCAGCGATTTCTCTCACCCCATGCTGGTCGAAGCGGCCCGCAAGCGGGACTCGCGCCGCGCCGCCGCGCCGTTGATCGAAGCAGACGCTCTGCTCCTGCCGTTCCCCGACCGTTCGTTCGACCTCGTCACGGTCGCTTTCGGCTTCCGCAATCTCGCGAACTATCGCTCAGGCCTCGTGGAAATGCGGCGCGTCCTGCGGCCCGGCGGCAAGGCCGCCATCCTCGAATTCTCCCAGCCTCGCAACCGCGCCTTTGCCGCGCTCTACGCTTTCTATTCCCAAAGAGTCATTCCGGTTGTCGGAGGCCTGATTTCCGGCTCGCGCGACGCCTATGCCTACCTGCCGGATTCCGTCCGCCGCTTCCCCGGTCCCGAGGACCTGGCCGCCGAGATGCGCCGCGCCGGCTTCGCCCCGGTGGACTTCGACCTGATGACCGGCGGCATCGTAGCCCTGCACCTCGGCGCGGCGGCCTGACCCGCGAACAAATGCGCTCGCGTATTCATGGCCTGGCGAGCGCCGCTCTCTCGGAAGGTGAACAAATCGATTTCAGCCACCGATGAACAACACCGATGAATGATTTCTAGCAGTGCGCCGTCCTCCTGAGGGGAATGGATGCAATGCGCGAAGCGGGTCATTTCGATGCGCAATACGCTGCCCTCGACCCCGTGAACCTGCCCCTGCGCCTTTACCCGGTGTCCGAGAAAGCGTCCCGCCAAAAGCCGCTAGCGGCTCGCCCGGCAAATGACGTTATTGCTTCAAAACGACCGCCAGCCAGTTGCCGCGGCCCGGCGCCGTCAGTTGAATCGCACTATCGGTCCGCAGTTCGGCCTTCGGTCCCCATTCTCCCGTGCTCACATCGATCCACCGCGCGACAAAACCTCCGGCGCCCGATTTCACCCCAACCGCACCTCCATCGGTCAAATACGCGACGTAGGCCGATCCCGGTTTCAGCGCGGCGTAAGCTTCGTTGTTTTCGCGATCGGTGAGGAGACCGTCGGCGGGCGAGAGTTCCCATAACCTGACGGCGGATTCCACCTTCCTCACCGCCCGGATGACGCCCTCGGCCTTGCGATTGAGCCCCAGCCCCGAATCCGGGCGATGAAACCGCGCCGACGCGAAGCCCGCCAGGATGTGACGGATGAACCGTTCCACCCCGTCCTTGTCGGTATGGCCGAACCGGTTCCCATCGGCGCCGTAGGTCTTCACCGTATTGATCGGCCGCGGCTTGCCGGCGAGATATCGCCGTGCCCAGATCGCGTTCTCCAGTGCTTGTCCCCGGAGTTGTGATTATTTTGGGAGAGGTCGGCGAAGTCGTACCACTCCGGGTGGTCCAGCGTCCGGCGGTGACGTTCGGCTTTCAGATCCCAGTCGTTCCACATCTGGGTGACGTTTACCCGCACTCCAGCCTTTCGCGCCTGCTCTTTTACATACTCGGCCCAGTACCGGCCCCACTCCTCCTCCCCTTTCGTTTCGTTATCGATGCAGTAAAGCACATGGCCGTACTTGAGCGAATGCGAAAGCAGTTTATCGACGAATCGCCGCTGAACGTTAAGGATTAGCCGGTTATTTCCCTGGCCCGGCGTGGTAAAGAAGAACGGCTGTTCATTCTGTCCCGGATGGTTGGGATACTCCGCGGCAAAGCCGGACTCTCCAAACGTCCTGGGCGTGAGCATTC
Source organism: Bryobacteraceae bacterium (assembly GCA_026129905.1). Classification (GTDB taxonomy): domain Bacteria; phylum Acidobacteriota; class Terriglobia; order Bryobacterales; family Bryobacteraceae; genus JAHCHE01. Next base: position 70,050 of record JAHCHE010000031.1, read on the forward strand.
AGTCCGCTGAGTAGAAGAACCGGAAGCGTGAGCAGCCAGGCCGTCGTCATCGTTTAACAGTGTAACGACAGACGCGCCGGACCGTCCGGCGCCCCGCCGGCGCTAGATGGCCGGGAGGCGCGCGACTATTTCGGTTGGCCGAGCGAGAGAATGATCCCGCGCTCGGGGCGTCCGGCAGCGCGGGGTGGCCGATTTGGATGTGACGAAGGCCGCGAGATCATTGGCCGGCCAGTCGCCGGTTGACATACTCCATCAAAGTGCCGAGACCGGCGGCGCTGCCGCGCATATTGTCGCGCAGCCATTCGCAGCGGGTCCTGCCGTCCGTGTCGGGAGGATGCAGGTTGCAGGTGCGGCGAGCGCCGCCGGTTGTGACCGGGTAGTGGCGGCCCCAGCAGTCCAGCCGAGTCTGCCCGACGCCGGCGCGAGCGAGCCACTCGTCCATCGCGACGATCGCCTCGGGATTGGCGCACACGCCCCCGCCGCCGTGCCCCGCCGGCGACACGCACGATAGTGTTTCCATGGCCCATTGCTGGGCACGGCTATCCCAACAAGTGATCTGCTGGCTGATCTGCCCGGGCTTCGGCGGCGGCGGCAAACCGGGCGACGGGCCGCCGCCCATCCGGGTACAGCTCAACGCCTGCCCGGCGGTTTGCCCGGCGCGGTCCCAGACGCCGGTCAGCCGCGTTCCGTCCGGCGAGAGGGTCACGTTGAGCCATCCTGCGCCCCGCGTGGGACCTTTCCAATCCGCTGTGACACGGTTTCCGGAGACCTGTCCGGCGACCGGAGCGCCTCCTCCCCAAAACCACGTTCCGGTAACTGCCGAGCCGCTTTGCGACCACTTGATCACTCCCTGCCCCGGGCAGTTCCACTCGCCGGAGACGTTGACGCCGGGGGGCAGACCGGGTTCCGGAGGAATCAGCGGGGGCGGGATTCCCCCGGACTTGCGTTCGCAGCCCCAGCTTCTACCGGTCGTCTGCCCCGCGTAGTTCCAGGTTGCAACTGCGCCCGGCGCGGAGCGGCCGTCATCGCACTCTTGTGCTGCGCTTCGGCGTGCGTCCTCTGCGTCGCTGCCACGGCAGCCGCGGCGCTCGCGGAATCCAGGCGCGCTTGCGCGGCGGCGACACGCTCTGTGGCGCGAGCGATCTCCTCGTTTAGGGCCTGCGCGTCAGTTGCGCTTGCCGCGGCGGCGCGGGCCGCGGCGAGGTCCGCGCACAGGTCGGCCCTTGCGGGCTTGAGGCACAATAACAGTCCGCCCACGGTCAACGCCGCAGCGGCAAAGCGGATGTCCCTCATGGCTTCCATCCTCCCCTCCGAGGTGGGCTTCCTCACAATACTTTCACATTATCCGCGGCGGGTCTTCACCCGAATGGGTGAGGAACGGAGAGTTTGTTTGCCTGTCGATGCTACAAATTGCGCGGCTCCAGCGCCGCGCACAGCAGCCGGACCAGCGCCGAACGCTTCGACACTCCCGTCTTCGAGTAGATGTTCTTGACGTGAGTACGAATGGTGTTCTCGCTGAGCTGGAACTCTCCGGCGATCGCGGCGATCGTCGAGTCGTCCAACAGCGCCCGCGCTACCTTCGACTCGGCCGCCGTCAGCCCGAACAGCCGGCGGAGGTCGCCGCCGGCCGGCGCCGCGAGCTTCGCGGTATCGCGTATCAGCAGCACGGCCGCGGCGCGGAACCTTCCGGCCGGACCTTCCGGATTCACGGGACATGCCGTCACCTGGTAGTACCCCGCGCCCCCGGCGCGTTCGACCGCGACGATTTCGCCCACGCCGCGGCACGCCTTGACGATCGCGTTGCGCAGCCGGTCTTCGGCGTCCGGCGTCGCGCCGCGCAGGCGGTTAAATCGGAGGATGATGGCGTCGCGTGCGCGGACGATACGTTCGGCCTCGCCGTTGGCGTGGAGCAGCCGCCCACGCTCGTCTACGAAGGCCACGCCGATGTTGACCGATTCGAGCGCGCGCTCGATCGCCTGTGCGCGGCCTCGTGCGTCGCCCAGCAACCTGTGCAGCGACACCGAACGCTGTAAGTGAGGCATCAGCAACCTGCATAGTTCGATCTGTTCTCCGCGGCGCTCGCCGTCCCGGCGCGAGAAGTGCGTGGTGATGGAGAACATCACCGGAGGCCGGACCACGATGTTCAGGCCCACGAGCGCCTCGATATCGTGCCGCCGCTCGAACTCGTTGTAGAACGGCGTCCGGCGTTTCCGCTCGTCGGCGATCAACTGCTCGCTGATCACGACCGACCCCGACGTTCTCATCCCGGGATGGCCGCAGGTCAGGTAGGGATTACGTTCGCCGGCCCAGTCGCGATGGAACTCGCGATTGGTCACCGGATCGGCGCGCACACTGGCAAGAAGGCTGCTGGCCGGTTCCCGCACATCGCACAGCAGCAGGTTCGTCTGCCTCCCGCCGATTCGATCGGCGAAGCTCTCGAGGAACTCAGGCCACCGCCGAGGATCCTCACCCGCTGCATAGATCAGGCCGATCAGTCTCGAGAGGCTTGCGTTCGCGATTCTCAATAAGCCCTCGCACCGCCGCGGTAATCCCAGTTAGGTTGGCCTTGGCACGAGCGCGTGAGCAAGCGGTCTTTCGGAACTTCTGCCAGAAGCTGTCAGGCAGCTTACCTCAATATAAGGTTCGTCGCAACCGCCTGTATAATACGATCGGCCGATACTGGGCGTGAGCGGACAGACCGCACCCATCGTTGTTTGACAACGGAGTGACACACGCGCAGGAACGGCGGCGCCCGCCGGCGGCTGCGGTGCGGCTACGAGCTCGCCGCCGCGAACAGCCTCTCGGCCATCGCGTACCGCAGTTGGTCGATCCCCTCGCCGGTGACGCTCGAGATGCGAATCAGCGGCAGGTCCCGTTCCTCCGCCAGCCGTTCCAGCGCGCCGATCCGCTCTTCATCCTGCGCGACATCGATCTTCGAAGCCGCCAGCAGCATCGGCTTTTCGGCCATCTCCTCCTGGAACGCGGCCAATTCCCGCAGAATGACGTGAAAATCGTTCACCGGGTCGCGGCCGCTGGCGCCCGAGACGTCCACCAGGTGAACCAGCAGCTTCGTCCGCTCGATGTGCTTCAGGAACCGGTCGCCCAGCCCGTGACCCTCGTGCGCCCCCTCGATGAGCCCAGGAATGTCCGCCACCACGAACGTGCGGTCGTCCTCCATTCGCACCACGCCCAGGTGCGGTTCCAACGTCGTGAACGGGTAATCGGCGATCTTGGGCCGCGCCGCCGAAATGCGCGAAATCAAGGTGGACTTGCCGGCGTTCGGGAAGCCGACCAGCCCCACGTCCGCCAACAGCTTCAACTGGAGCCGCAGCCGCTTCTCTTCGCCCGGCCGCCCCGGTTCATGTTCCGTCGGCGTCTGGTGAGTGGACGTGGCAAACCGCGCGTTGCCCCGTCCGCCGCGTCCGCCGGCGGCGACCACTAAGCGGTCCCCCGCCCGCGTGAAGTCGTGCAGCAGTTCACCCGTCGCGTCGTCATAGACGACCGTCCCCACCGGGACCGGCGCTTCAATCGAGGCGCCGTCGCGTCCGGTGCGATTGCTGCCTTCGCCGTGCCGGCCTCGTTCGGCCTTGTGCTCGGGATTAAACCGGAAATGAAGCAGGGTGTTGTAGTGGTTGCTCGCCACCAGGGCAACGTCGCCGCCGCGCCCGCCGTCCCCGCCGGAGGGACCTCCCCGCGGAACGTACTTTTCGCGGCGGAATGCCAGGCAGCCGTTGCCGCCGTCGCCCGCTTTTACCAGGATCCTGGCTTCATCGATGAACATGAAAGCCGTTCCCGCGGCGGCCGGCGGCGCTCACCGCCTCAAGCTTCGCTCTGTGGCTGGACTTCCGCCTGCGGCTGGATATTCACGAATTTCCCCATCCGCCCGCGATCGCGAAATTCGACGATTCCCGGGATTTTCGCGAACAGCGTGTCGTCCTTGCCCCGCCCGACGTTGTGACCCGGCTTGTACTTGGTGCCGCGCTGGCGAACGATGATGGAGCCGCCGGTGACCAGTTCGCCCGCGAACGCCTTCACGCCCAGCCGCCGCGCATTGGAATCGCGACCGTTCTTGGAACTTCCGAGACCTTTTTTGTGTGCCATGCCGATCTCCTATGCCACAATCTCGTCGACGCGGATGCGCGTGAAGTCCTGCCGGTGACCGATCGTGCGCTTGTACTGCTTCTTCCGCTTGAACTTGAATACGCGGACCTTGTCGCCGCGCCCGTGCCCGGTAATGGTTGCCTTCACCTTCGCGCCGCTCAGGTCGGCCCCCGCGAGCACCGCGCCATCGTCCTTCGACACGGCCAGTACGCCGTCCAATTCGATGGCGGCGCCGACGTCCCCGTCAAGCACCTCCACTTCGATGCTGTCGCCCGGCGCGACGCGGTACTGTTTCCCGCCCGTCTGAATCACTGCGTACATGGAATGCCTCTAGTCAGCCTTGGATTGTGGGAGTCTAAGTGCTTAGACGCACACCTGGAAGGCGTCGCCTCCCGGCTACGATTCTTCATTGTACAACAGCATGGAAGGCGCGGAGGACCCGCGCGGGCTGCCAACAGCCGGCTGCCCGCCTCGATGCTACGATTGGAATTTCATGGATGGGGTGATTGTCGTCGACAAGCCCGAGGGTTGGACGTCGCACGACGCGGTGAACAAAGTCCGGCGGCTGGCGAACACCAGGCGGGTCGGGCATCTCGGGACTCTCGATCCGGCCGCCACGGGAGTTCTGCCCCTCGTAATTGGCCGGGCGACGCGGCTGGCGCAGTTCTACGCCGCCAGCGACAAGATCTACGACTCGGTGGTGCGGTTCGGCCGGTCGACCGATACGTACGATCGGGACGGGAGCGTCGTCGGGCCCGAGACGGAAGTCGAGCTGGACCCGGAACGGCTGGAAGCCTTGTTGGACCGGTTTCGCGGCAGGATCACGCAGACGCCGCCGGCGATCTCGGCCAAAAAGGTGGGCGGCACGCCGGCTTACAAGCTGGCGCGCAGGAATATTCCCGTTCGTCTCCAGCCGGTGGAAGTCACCGTCCATTCGCTGGACCTGGTGGAGTGCAAGGGTCCGGAGGCGCGCTTGCGGGTCCACTGCTCCGCCGGCACGTACCTGCGAAGCATCGCGCACGACCTGGGGCAGGCGTACGGAACCGGCGCCTTCCTGCAGTCCCTAATTCGGACCAGATCATCCGATTTCACGCTGGAACAGGCGCGCGCGATCGAAGCGTTGGAGCGGCTGGCCGCGGAAGACCGGCTCGCGGAAGCCCTGATCCCCGCGGCGCAGCTTGTGCCCGCGTTCCCGTCGCAACTGGTGGACCGGCTCACCGCAAGCCAGATCCGGCAGGGACGCGACTTCCGCGCCTCGCCGTTCCGCGCGCTGAAAGAAGCGCGGTACGTGAAAGCGATTTCCGAGGACGGCGCCCTCGTGGCGATCGGAGAGATCCGCCTGCCGAACCTCTACCACCCCATCATCGTTCTCTAGCGCCGCGCTGGCGTTCCGGCTTGTCCCAGTCGTCGGCGGCAAGTCCGTTCAGATCCCAAACCACCCGGCCGCCCTTCACGGTCAGCTCGGCGATCAGTTTCCGGGAGCCCCGCAGGCGCGAACCCCGCGCGTCCAGGAATCCGAAGTCTCCGTTGACGAGCCGGAGCACCGCGACGTCGGCCACGGCGCCCGGCGTGAGGTGCCCGAATTCTTCCCGGTGGATCTCGCGGGCCGGGTTCCAGGTGGAGCGCAAAATCACATCGTCCACGGACATCCCCAGGTTGAGGAACTTCGACATGACGTTGGCCATGTCTTTCATGCCGGCGTTCATGCTGTCCACGTGCAAATCCGTCGAAATCGAGTCCGGCGGGAAACCCTGCGCGAGGGCGGGGACGGCCTGACGCCACGAGAAGCTCCCGCCGCCGTGTCCCACGTCGAAGATGACGCCGCGCTTGCGCGCTTCAAACAGGTACGGCAGCAGCTTTCCTTTTGCGTCGAGCATCGGCACGGCGGAGAGATAGGCGTGCGTGTAGATGTCCCCGGGGCGCAGCTTATGGAGCACCAGGTCCTGAAACGGGCGTTCTTCTCGAAACGTGGCGAAGTCCACCATGATGGGGAGCCCGGCGAGTTTGCCGGCTTCGAGCGCGCGCTCCACCGCCACCCATTCGGGTCCGGCGAAGTGCGCGATTTTGATGCCGACGACAACGTCCTTGAAGCGCCGGGCCAACTCCGCCGTCCGCTCCGGGTCCATATCGGAGACATCCTGTTCCACCGTCTTCCGGCCGCCCATGCCGCGTCCGACAATGTTGATCCACGCCAGGACGCGCGTCTTCGAGCGGTCGATCACGTCTTTTTGGAACGCCTCGAAATCGCGCCAGCCGGCGCTTCCGGCGTCGGCGATGGTGGTTACGCCGCTGCGGAACGTGAAGCCGTCGGGCCGTACGCTGAACTCGCCGGTGTATTCGGAGGCCATGGTGGAGGCGAAGACGTGCGTGTGGATGTCCACCAGGCCGGGAGTGACGTACAGCCCGGCGACGTCGGCAACGCGCCGGGCGGCCGATGCCGGAAGGTTTTCCGCCACCGCGGCGATTCGGCCCCCGGCGATGCCGACGTCGCGGACGGCGCTGACGCCGTTCTTGGGATCGATGACATGGCCGCCTTTGAGCAACAGGTCAAACGAGTCCTGCGCCCCCAGGCCGGCTGCGAATAGAAAAAGAATACAGGCCTTCACATCCGGTATGTTACAGCAGCCCGCCCATCGCGGCGGGGCGACCGCGGGACGGCCTGAACCGTTCGCGGTAGAGTCGCGTGGGGAACGAACCCCCCGTCGCAGTTGCACAAAAGGATAACGAACTTGCACAAAAGGATAATTCTCTTAACTTAGAAGATTAAAGGGATATTTACGCCTTATTTCCCTTGACAGATGCCCGGAGCGGCTCCATACTCTGTTTCGGAGAGGACACTCTGAAATGCTACGCATCGCAAAGATCTTTATCTTTCCGTCCACTCTCGCTCTGCTCGCCCTCGCCCCGTGGGCGCAACAGCCCGCGGCGGCCGCCGTCGAGCCGCTGTCTTCCCCCGCCTACAAATGCTGGACCTCCGGCTCCGGGGCAACCTACATCCAAATCTGTATCTCGAAGCACGGAAACGTGGTTCTGTTGAAGGCTCCCACGCCCACCGGAGCCATCGACGAAGGCTACGTCGCCTGCCTCAAGACTCCCGCCGGCGCCGCCGCCAGCTACTACGACGCCGGTTCGACCCAATCCGGCTGGGCGGAACCCTACAAGGTGACGGACGCCCCGGTGATTTACCGGAAAACCACGGACGGCAAGCTGGAGCTGACGCAGAGCTTCAGCCGCGACGCCGAGAAACGCGACTTCCTGATCACGATGACGCTGTACAACCGCTCCGGGAAGACCCTCTACGACGTCCGCCTGGACCGCTACTTCGGTCTCAAAGACGACCCCAACGTGTTCAACCTTTCCCCGCGGGCGGTGTTTGCCTGGGACGAGCCGGCCTTTAGCAAGTTCGTGACCATGACCGAACTGACGGCGACAAGCTACGACACCGCGGTTCACACGTCGGGCGGCTGGATAAAGAACGCCTGCCACCAGACCACCGAGCCGACGCCGACCGCCCCGGGCAACTGGGCCGGGCGGATTTCGCACAACTTCGGGACGATGGCCGCCGGCGCGTCGAAAACAATCAAGGTTCTGTACCGGTTGCAGTAGAAGAGGAGGAGCACAAATGTACAAGAAACCGATTCTGACATTGGTGGCGATCATCATCGCGGCCGGCATCCCGGTCCGGGCGGATACGGAATTCTTCGCGTGCTCGGAATCCGGAAGCGGCCCAAACTACTTCAAAGTGTGCGTCTCGGACACGGGAAACGTGACGCTCTTGGAGTCCCCGAAGGGCCAGGAACACATTCGAGTTCCTCCGATCGCAGACCCCTATGTGCAGAGTCTGCATTGGGGACTGCAGAATTCGATGGAAGGGTTCCACGTCTGCAGGTGGCCCGAGTGGGGGGGCCCGTCGTTTGCTTATTCATTCGACTTCGGCTCATATCACCCGGATGCGGGTCAAAGGGGCAGCGGCCTCGCCGACCTCGGGTGGGAAGCTCCCCACAGGATCGATCGGCCAAGCGGGGCTGGCAAATTCCCATTGACAGTCTATCGGAAGACTCATCTCTGTTACGATTTCGAGGGTGTCTGGCCGCCGGCGCCATGCTTTGAACTAAAGCAGGAGTTCTCGGTTGACACGGCCAAACGCGAGCTTGCGATTACGATGACCCTCTACAGCCGAGTGAAATGGAGTCAGCGGAATGTGTCGCTGGTCCGAGTGGTCGATCTTGATGTCGATAAGACCGACTTGGACGACCGGGCGGCGTTCACAGGCCGATCGCTTATCCAATTCGATGGCGGGCCCGAGGCTTGCGGAGATATCGGCTGGCCGCCAGAATATAAATGCTCCGGTGGTCGGCGGGACGCAGTCAGCCTGACCGGCCTGACCCCGAACTACAGGTTAGAAGTCGTTGATTACAGATTCTTATTTGACCTTGAGCAATTGTGCGACGGGTACGACGGTCTGGGCTTCCTCAGGACCGATGAACCGCGTCTGACGGCGCTTGCCTATCGTTTCGGCGACCTCCCTCCGGGCGCGTCGCGAACGGTGAAGTTCGTTTACAGGGCCTACTAAGGCCTGCCACCATCCTGGTGGAGGCCGGCTTCAGCCCGCGCGAGACTTTAGCCTCGCCCGAGGTACAAGTCCCACGCGGGTTGATACCCGCCCCCCTCATCGCGGCAGGGCGACCGGGGGACGGCCATACATTCGCTCGCGGTAATGCCGGGTGCTAAACGGCACGGACAGGATCTCGCGGCCGCCGTCGAGATCGTCGGCGACCAGTTCGCGCGCTTTCGACACGTCGAGATACGCCTTGTCCATGGATATGGCGCCGTGGCCGGGCAGCAGCAGGTCCCAGCGGAGGGGCGTGGAATCGAACGTGAAGCTCTCCAGCTTCTGAAGCGAGGCGAGATAGCGCCGGTTGTCGGCGTAGGGGTTGCCCTGCCAACCGAGCCGGTAGTCGTACAGCACGGTGTCGCCGGAGAACAGCAGCTTGCGCCCGCCGGCCTCGATGCAGAATGAAACCGAACCGGGCGTATGGCCGGGCGTGTGGATCACGTGGATGAGCTTGTTGCCCAGCCGCAACTCCTCGCCGTCGGAGAGCCGGCGGTCTACCTTGCACCGCGGGAAGCTCGACACGCCCTCGATCAGGAAGTACGCGGTGACGCGCGTCCCTTTCTCCACCGCGTCGGCGTCTTCGGCGTGGACCATGATCTCGGCGCCGGCTTCGCGAAAGCGGCTGTCGGCCATCGCGTGGTCCACGTGACAGTGGGTGTTCAGGACCCACTTAATTTCCTTGCGGGACCGCCCGCATTTCTCAACATTGGCCATGGTCCGCTCGGCCTCGGACTCGTAGGTGGGATCGATGACGGCGACGCCTTCCGGACCGCAGTCCACCATGTACGTGAGATTGCTCACGCGGTCTTGACCTACGAGGTAAACGTCCGGCGCGATCTGGGCCGGGACAGGGATGGCTTTGGGCGGCGCGTTCGAGGCGAGGCCAAAGCGATCGAGGGCCCGCTCGAGTTCCTGGCCCTGGGGCCAGGCTTGCTCGACCGGCAGTTTCTTGGCCAGTTCGCGGAGCTGCCACGTGATGCGGTCGAAAACCACCGCCTGACCTTCTTCGGTCACCAGCGGCTCGACGCGCGGGATGCGCTCGGCGCCGGAGGTGAGATAGCTCACGCCGAGGGCGATCAGAAACACCGGCGCGACGGCCGCGCGGCTCGGAATTGGAATTCGGATCTTCGCCTCCTCCGCGCCAGTGTTCCACCGGGGCGGCGCTTGTGTCAAGGCCTGCGCACTGCGCGATAATCCTCGACATGACGATGAACGCTCGTACTCTCCTTACTTACCTGGTCTTGTTATTCCTGCTGTCCGGTTCGCTTTCGGCGCTGGGCGCGCAGCCGCCCGCCGCCGATGAGGCCCGCCTGACCAAAGTGAAACAGGCGGCGCTCGACATTCCCTTGGGTTCGCCGGTGGAGGTGCGGACCCACGGCGACAAAGTGCGCGGGAGACTGACCGGCGTCGCCGACGAGGGCGTGACCCTGCAGACTGTGAGCGGCGGCAGAATTGAGAGCCGGCTGCTTCCGTTCACAGACATTTCGAATGTGAAGATTCGGCAGAAACGGTCGCCGCTCACCATGGTGATGGGCGTCATGACCATGCTGGCCACGGCGGGTGCGATTACTGCGGCGGTGCGGAGGTAATCCGCTTCAACTCCGCAACCAGTCAACGGAGCGATTGTGCAGCGGTGGCGAGACGGCGCCGTTCAGCAGGGGATCGCCCGTTGCCTCCATATGTTTGCGCAGCCGCGCGCGCAGGTCGCCGAGAACGGAAGCGTACGCCGCGTCCCCCGCCACGTCGCGCTGCTCCCACGGGTCGCGCGACAGGTCGTAAAGCTCGTACGGAGGGTGGTACGACACGGCATGGCTGGCCGGAACAACAGTGTCCGAGCGCGGCCGCCAGGATTGCGACGGATCCATGAACGCCGGCGCGCTCGAGAAATTGACGATCAGCTTGTGCGTCTCCGTGCGGACGCTGCGGCGCGGATCGTAGTAGTCGTGATGGGTCAGCTCGCCGAAAATCGCGTCGCGCGGCATATACGAACGACCGTCCAGCAGCGGCGCGAACGAGCGGCCCTGCACGCCCGCCGGGACCGGAACGCCGGCCGCTTCGAGGATCGTCGGCAGGTAGTCGATGTTCGAAATCATCGCTTTGTTCCGGACGCCGCCGCTCCAGCCCTGGCGGCCCGGCAACCGAAGCATGAACGCCGTCTGCAAGCCGGGTTCGTAAACCGAGCACTTGGCGCGCGGCATGGCGATCCCATGATCGGTCGTGAAGATGGCGAGCGTGTTCGATTCCAGACCAAGCTCGGCGAGCGAGGAGAGCACGCGTCCCATTTGCGCGTCCATGTGCCGGACGGCGCCCTGCAACTCCGCCAGCTCCGCGCGCGTGCCGGTGGTGTCCCGGAGATAAGGCGGAATCCACACGCCGCGCGACGTATCGGCCTTGAGGTCGGGACCTAAGAAGCCCATGTACTCGGTGTCGTCCGGCCGGCCCAAGCGATGCGGCTCAATGCAGCCCGCTTGCAGGTAGAACGGCTTGTCTCCCCTGGCGAGTTGGCCGAGTCTGGCGATGGCGGCGTCGGCCATCTGTTGAGCCCGGGCGCCGGGCGTGTAGTCGTCGAGGCCGCAGCGAGCGGCGCCGGAATGCGTCTCGTGGATGATGCCGACGCCCGCGGTCGCGTAGCCGGCTTCCTTTAGGATCTGGCCGAGGTGGCGCTCGCCGGAGTTGAGGTCCCAGCCGAAATTGGCATGGGTGAGGCCCATGACTCCGTTGGTGTGAGGATAGCGGCCGGTGAAGATCGACGCGCGCGAGGGGCTGCACTGCGGCGCGGTACAGAAGCTGCGCTCGAACAGCGCGCCTTGAGAAGCGAAGCGATCCAGGTTCGGTGACGACACGGACTCGACGCCGTAGCAGCCGAGGTGCCAGCCCAGATCGTGGCAATGAAGCAGGACGATATTGAGGCGCGACGCCGCGGCCGAGCCCTCGAGCGAAGCCGCCGCCGCCGCGCCGAGAAAATCACGGCGATTCATAACGTCCCTCATGATCGCACCGGCGCTAACTTGCGGGAGGGCGCGCCGGCATCGAGGCGGCCTCGTGCGTCCGCGCGTCCGCACCGCCATCTATGCCTTTCGCTGGATCAGGTATACTTGTCCGCGTCAACATATCCGAATGGACGCGCGACTCGTGGCTCTCGACGGGCCGTTAGGAGGGCAGGAGTTTCCCCTCGTCGCGGCCGAGACGTTTGTCGGGCGGGAAGCGGTGAACGCTATCGCCATACCGGATTCCTGCGCCTCGCGCCGCCACTGCGTCGTCGTGAGGGAAGGCGACCGGTATATTCTACGGGACCTCGAGAGCCGGAACGGCACCTTCGTTCAAGGCGTCCCGGTGCGGGAGCATGCGCTCGAACCGGGCGACGAAATCCAGATCGGCCGGTCGGTTTTTGTCTTCCTTCGCGGTCACGAGCGTCTCGCGCCCGGAGGCGCGGTGGAAGAAGCGCACGTGCTCTCGCACACGTCGGTCGTGCTGCGCCGTGAAGACGCCATCTACGTTTCGCCGGGAAAGGTGGCCGCGGCGCTGCCGGACCAGGGGGTGATGGCGCGGAATCTGAAAGTTCTCCTGGATATCGGCGCGGCCATTCCGGCCATTCGCGGGCTGGAGGCGCTGCAGCGGCGGCTGATGGAGTTGATCGGGGAGGCCCTCCCGGCCGAGGAAGGCGCTATCCTGCTGGGCGCCGGCATCGACGAACTTACCTCGGCGTTCTTCTGGAGCAGAGAGCCGGAGTCGGTCGGCGAGGTGCGGGTCTCGCGCACGGTGGTCGAGCGGGTGTTGCGCGAACGGGTATCGATCTTGAGCAAGGATGTGCCCGGCGACCCGGGCCTGCCTCAGGCCGAAAGCCTGCTCGGGATGAGGATCCGGTCCGTTCTCGCGGTTCCCCTCATCGCGTTCGACGAGTCGTTGGGGGCGATCTTTCTTTCGTCTCGCGCTCCCGCGGCGGCCTTTGACGAGAACCATCTTCAACTACTCACCGGCATCGCGGGCATCGCGGCGGGCGCTCTCGATGCCGCCGAGCGCATGGACCGCCTGGAAAAGGAGAACCGGCGGCTCCAGGCCGAAGTGAATATCGAGCACAACATGGTGGGGGACAGCCCGCGCCTTCGCCAAGTCCTTCAGGCGATCGCCAAGGTGGCGCCGGCGACCTCGACGGTACTGATCCGCGGCGAGAGCGGCGTCGGCAAGGAATTGGCCGCCCGCGCCATTCACCGCAACAGCCCGCGATCGAACAAGCCGTTCGTGGCGGTGAATTGCGCCGCCCTTACCGAAACCCTGTTGGAAAGCGAGATGTTCGGCCACGAGCGCGGCGCCTTCACCGGGGCGGTGGTCCAGAAAAGGGGCAAGCTGGAGGAGGCCAACGGGGGGTCGGTGTTCCTCGACGAAGTCGGGGAAATGCCGGCGGCGCTTCAAGTGAAGCTGCTCCGCGTTCTCCAGGAGCGCGAGTTCGAGCGGGTGGGCGGAAACCGCGCCATCAAGACCGACATCCGGCTCATCGCGGCCACCAATCGCGACCTGGAGGAAATGGTCCGCAACGGTTTCTTCCGGCAGGACCTCTACTACCGGCTGAACGTCATCTCGATCACGATGCCGCCGCTACGGGAGCGCGTGGAGGACATTCCGCTGCTGGCCGCCTATTTCATCCAGAAGCATGCCCGGGTCGCCCCGCGGCGCGTGAAGGGAATCTCGGAAAAAGCGCGGGCGTGCCTGCTGCACTACGACTGGCCCGGCAATATCAGAGAACTGGAGAACGTGGTCGAGCGCGCTCTCGTGCTTGGCGTCAGCGAAGTGATTCTCCCCGACGATCTGCCGGAGACCATCGTCGAAGCCACCACGCCGGCCGCGGCCGGCGACGCGTCGGGGGACTTTCATGAAGCGGTGAAGGAAGCCAAGCGGCAGATCGTCCTCCACGCCATCGAACGCAGCGCCAGCCTTGCCGAGGCGGCCCGGGTCCTCGGACTTCATCCCAACAACTTGCACCGGCTGATCCGCACGCTGAACCTGCGGCCGTCGGTGAAAGCTGGGCGCTAAGGTCAAAGTCCACCGCCATTCCCGTCCGTGAAACAATGGCGCTGAAAGGAAGGACATTCACATGAAAACACGAAAGAGATATTCGGTTTTGGCCCTGCTCGCCGCCGGCGGCATCGGGGCCGCGCTGGGCTTCGTGCTGAACGAGCCGCGTCCCGCGGTGGCTTTAGCGAGGGCGTCCGCGGTAGCGCCCGCGCCCGCCGCGCAGCCGGCCGCCGACGGAAAGCTGCGGATCATCTTTTTCGGGGCCCATCCAGACGACTCCGAGTATCGCGGCGCCGGCGTGGCCATGAAATGGGCGAAGGCCGGCCATCACGTCAAGCTCGTGTCCACTACCAATGGCGACATCGGCCACTGGCGTGAGGCGGGCGGTCCGCTGGCGCTGCGAAGGACGAAAGAAGTGGTAGAGGTGGGGCGGCAGCTTGGAGTGGCGACCGAAGTACTGGACATCCATGACGGCGAGATCATGCCCACGCTCGAAAACCGGCGCATCATCACGCGGCTGATCCGGCAGTGGAACGCCGACGTCGTCATCACGAACCGTCCGAACGACTATCATCCCGACCACCGCTACACGTCCATCCTGGTGCAGGATTCGGCCTACATGGTCACCGTGCCGTTCTTCTGCCCGGATGTTCCGCCGCTTCAGAAGAACCCCGTCTTCCTGTATTCGTCGGACCGCTTCCAGCGGCCGAATCCGTTCCGGGCGGACGTCGCCGTGGCCATCGACGACGTGATCGAGCCCACGCTGGATGCGTTGCTGGTGATGGAGTCGCAGATCCATGAAGGCGGCGCCAACGGGCACGCTGGACTCTTTCCCGACGACGAGGCGGGCCGGCAGCGGAGGCGCGACCAGGTTCGCAAAGATCTGGCCAGGCGGTATGTGGGGTATGCGAACAGCTATCGTGACGCGCTCGTCCGTTACTACGGCCAGGACCGCGGCCGGAAGGTGCAGTACGCGCAGGCTTTTGAAGTGTGCGAATACGGGCGGCAGCCGTCCGAAGACGAGCTGAAGAAAATGTTCCCGTTCTGACCACGGGCGCTCCCAACAGGAGCGCTCAGGCGTTTCTACGTTTGCTGGCGTGTAGGACGGCCGCCTCGGGCAGGAGGCATCCAAGCCGCGCCATAACGCGCTCCCAGGTCCAACGGCTCCGCTGACTGCGCCGCCGTAGCGTCCGCAGCCAGAGCCGGAGCACATCTTTCCGGAAGGCCCATAGCCGTTGCTCGTTGCTCGGAACCGCGTGATATTGGAAGTACCCGCGAACCACCGACCGCCGCCACTCCACCGTCCCCCGAAGCGACCCATGCATGCGCCGTCTTAGCTGCTGCTGAATCCACAACGGACTAGTCAAGTCTCCTGTCCCGTCTAAGATTTTTCCAAGCCGGAACGGCGGCGCTCTTGTGCCTGCTGTAGTTGTCCAGAAGGGCCTGCTCAGGCGGATTCAGGTACAGCCCCGCCAAGCGCTGCGGAAAACACCTGCTTCCCGCTAATCTGTCCGGGGTCGCCGCCAACGCTGATCCACTGGCTTACCAAGTTGAATCCCGCGCCACCGACGGCGCCGATCCCAGCCCCAATCGCTCCCGTCACCAGCAACGGCGCCTCGCCGTCCGGATCGACGTACTTCAGGGGATTGTTGAGCGTATAGCCGAACGCGTTCCAACTCTGTGGGTTGAACAGCGAGGCGCTCGCACTCTCGGGATCTACAGTCGCAAGCCTCCCCTGCCCCCCCGAGTAGTACCGGAGCCCCAAAATAATCGAGGCCGGCTTTGGCAGTGTTTAGAGGCGCCGTCGTACTCACAGCAGCTTACGTCCCACTTGTAGGGCAGTACAATCCTCTGCGGATCAGATACCCTCTGCAGAATCAATCGTATGTTCAGTTTGGACTTGCCGCAAGGGCGTCCCTTTCCACTCCTTGTTTTCGGCGTTGCTCAAGGAGATGGCGGTCGATCTTCAGCCAGGAGTTGTTTCAGAGCAGTTCCTGAGGATCATTCATGCGCATGCCCTGGTACGTGTAGGACTCCGTGAACAGGGCACCTCTCTCTGTCGCGGACTGGAAGTAGTTGCGGATTCCGATTCTTCCCAAAAGCGGAATGTTGCCGGCAAGATGCCCACCTTCGTGCCCGATTACTGCTGTGAAGAATCCTGCCGCAGTGGCGTCGCCCTGCTGAATGACCGGGTTGCCTTTCGCAAAGCTGTCGATGGCGTTCAAGTTGAACGTGATCGTGTTCGTAAATGAATTGGCGAGAGCGCCCCGCCCGCCTCCGTCACTCGTAACAATTCACCACGCTGGTCGAAGAAGGATACGCCTGCCGCGCCAAGCTGCCATCCCGGTAGTAGTCGTAGCGCATCGCGTACGGCGCCGGCGCCCCACTAACCGTCTGCACGCTGCCACGGACCCATCCCGCCGCATCGTAGTCGTACTCCGTCCTCGCCGCGCTGTTGCCCACCGCCGTCAGCCGGCCCTTCTTGCCGCTTACCGCGCTGCCGGAGCAGGCCCCTCCGGAGTACGTCAGGCCATCGTAACAACGCCGCACCGGTGGCGTGTTCGCGGGATCGTCGGCGTAGCTGGTATGGACGATCCGGTTCAGCGCATCGTATTGATGCGTGGTCGTGATTCCCCGCGTATCCTTCTTCGTCAGCAGGTTCCCATTGCGGTCGTTCGTATACGCCCGCGATCGCCGCCGATCTACAGCGGCCCGGAGCGGTAAAGGGCGCGACCACCGGGAGCGGCGCAGCGTTGCTCTTGACAGCGAGGACCGCCGTGGAAAGTCGCCTTGGAGGAAAGGGGCGGCTGTCCCTCAGAGTTGCAGGATCGTAAGACCAGGAATGCGGTTAAAGTCGCGGACATTGCGACGTTCCGATCGCGTAGCCGAGTTCCAGGGCGCACGCTCCGATGATGAGATCGCCAAGCGGAATATTGATCCCCTTGGCCGCTTGCTCGCCGCCGATTCGCGCGATGATCTCGGCGGTTGCCTCCGTCACCGAATGCACCGGCACCGGCGCTGTTGGCTGCGTTCCATCGAGTTCGCACGGTAGATGCCGTGCGCCAGTTCCGCCACGGTAACAGCGCATATAATGATCGGCGCTTCACCGGCGGAAGCACGGATATTCTTGATCACCGCCGGCGTTGTCAGCCTCGCTCGCTCAGCCGCAACCAGGATGCTGGAGTCGAGGACTAATCCCAGGATGGCGGGTTCCATGGCTCACGGTGGGCTTTGATGCCTTCTTCCACGTCCCGCCCAAAGTCCTCATCGATCACTGCATTTGCGCCACTGGCTTCCAGCGCGGCGATCACCCCCGAGATTTTCCGGCCTTTCACCTGTGGAGCCTTGAGCACTGCGACAGGCCGGCTGTCCTGCTCGATCACGACTTCCATCCCTTGCCGGACCTTCTCCAGCACAGCATGCACATCGCGGGCGAGTTCGGCCTCCGTCACATGCACGGTCATCATGTCTCTGATCATACCGGTTCTCCGTCTGCTTGGTCTCCTGCATCCACCCCTGTCCGGAGTGCCGGCAGGATCTCGATGCCGGTGGGCCTCCTGATCGCGGTAGAGATGTTCACCGGCGCATCCAGCGAGAAGTGCGAAATCCTGGCTGACTCATCGCATAGCCCCCTCGAGCCCGTTGCGGCATCCTGCCGCTTTACAGTCACCACCAGTCCAAATATTTCCTAACCCCTCTCTCCTCAACGAATTGCCGCCCATTCCACCCCGCCCGCCGACCCGTTTTCTTCCCCCTCCATGCGATATTGGTACCAAAGGAAGAAGCTCCTACGCCCCGGGCGCCGTCCCGGGGCTTTTCTTTCCCGAGGTACTCAACCATGCACGACACCGTTTCCGACTCCCTTTCCGGCTCGGTCAGCGCCCGCAAACTCGAAGCCAACCGCGCCAATGCCCAAAAATCCACCG
>JAHCHE010000032.1 GCA_026129905.1 Bryobacteraceae bacterium
ACTTGACGGATGATGTTAGCCGGACAGTAGTGGTGTCCGTTAAACGGTAGGCAAAGCCCACACGCGGTCCGAAGTTCGCTTTCTCGAGATCGCGAGCGCCTCGGGAAATACCGTTTTGACAGAGGTAATCGAGCTTCTGTGTTTGCAGATTGAAGACTGCGCCTCGATCGTCCACCACGGTTGACGGGAAATTGAGCGTATAGCGAACGCCCAGGTTTATGTTCAACCGCCGGGTGGCTCGCCAGTCGTCCTGGAAGAAGAATTCGGCGATGGTCGCTCGCGGTTTGAGCGTCTCCTCTTGAGCGTCGATGGTGAACCGCGTTACCGGACCCGCCAGGAAGGAAGCGAAGCTGTTGCCCGTATTGGCCACCGGCACTCCCCCCCGCCGTCAGACCGGCGGTGAAGATGTTCGTGAATTGGACGTTACCCGTCGGGCTGGGTGGCTGCAAAACGTCGAGGCGCTCAAGCCGGATGTCGGCGCCGGCCTTCAGGCTGTGGCTTCCCGAACGCCACGAGTAGTTATCCACGATCTGCGTCACGGAAGTGGTGGGCGTTGCCGTTGGCGGGCGGTCCCAGTCGCTGGAAACCAACGATATCGTAGGTCGGAAGCACGTCGCGAAATGAGGTCAACGGAATATTCGGGATTTGGGAGGCTTCTGTCGCGGATTGGCCGGTTGCGAGCGAGGAACGGTCGAACCCTCGCCGCGTGAACCCGAAGCGAAGTTGGTTGACGCTGTCCGGCGTGAGATTCCAGGTATGTTCTCCGGCCACGCTGTCGGCGCGAGTCCGCGTATGACCGAAATACGTCGCGCTGAACGTACCGCTGCCGTCTGGAAGCGGCGTGGCGGGAGTGGAATCATCTCGCAAGTAGGAGTACCGGCCGAAGACCCTGTGGCGGGAACCGAGATAACGATCAAACCGCACATCGAACTGGTCTTGGGCCGTGCTGTCGTTGCCGACGCGGCGGTAATTGTTGACGGTGGCCTCGACGGCGCCGTTAAGGACGTTTGGAGCGGGATATCGGTCCATGACGGCACGCGCCGGCGGGT
This sequence comes from Bryobacteraceae bacterium, assembly GCA_026129905.1. Taxonomy (GTDB): domain Bacteria; phylum Acidobacteriota; class Terriglobia; order Bryobacterales; family Bryobacteraceae; genus JAHCHE01. Next base: position 1,050 of record JAHCHE010000032.1, read on the forward strand.
CAATCCGCGTTGCCGGAATGGAGTTGCCTGGGAAGGGGTCGCGAACGTATCCGGATGCGGTCTGCCGGGTGGATCGGGGATCGAAGATGTTTTGCGTGAACACGCCGCGTTTTTGCGCGGTCGTGGGAACGGTGCTGGGGCGTACGACGCCGGTATTGAGCCGCGTCCCCTGCCAGTCGACGAAGAAGAATGTCTTGTTCCTCTGCACCGGCCCGCCCAGCACAAAACCATATTGGTTCCGGCGGAAGCGGGGCTTCGCACCGGCGGTCGCGAACAGGTTTCGCGCATTCAACGCTTCGTTGCGGAAGAATTCGAACACCGCGCCATGCAGGCTGTTGGAACCGGACTTCTGGTTCACCATGATGACGCCGCCGTTGGAACGGCCGTATTCGCCGAGAAACTGTTGGTTTCGACGCGAAACTCCTCGATGGCATCGACGATCGGATAGAAAGCGACTTGGCCCGGCTCCGGCTGGAGCACGCTGATGCCGTCATAGATATACTCGCTCACCCGCGGGCGGCTTCCGTTGATACGCGGCAGCAGGCTTCCCGGCGGCAGATTCACCCCGGGCGAGAGCGCGATCAATGGAACGAAGTTCCGTCCGTCCAAGGGGAGCGAGACAACCTTCTTCTGTTCCACCACAAAGCTCGCCGTGCCGCGGGTTGCCTGCAGAAGCGGCGCGGCGGCGGTCACCTCGATCGATTGCGAGACGTCGCCCACGCGGAGTTCGAACTCCAGGTGGATCCGATCGCCTACGCGCAACACGATCCCATCGCGCCGCAACGTCGCGAAGCCCTCTTTGCTCACCGTTACGGAATACGTTCCCGGCGGCAATGCGAAGAAGTGGTAGCTGCCGTTGACGTCCGAAGCCTCGGAAAGCTTGGCGTCTGTTCCCGCGTTCATCAGGTCGACCGTCGCGCCGTGCACCGGCAGATTGCCGGGGTTCCGGACAGCGGCGAATAGCTCCGCCTTGGTGGATTGCCCGGATGCGCGCCCAGAGCGGGCATGCAGCCAGCAGGATCAATGCGCCGAGCGTTCGGGCCGAAGCAGGCATCGTCGTGTTTGGATAACTCGGACATGACAGGCGTCTGTGGCTACTAGCGCCGTCATCCGGCCCGAAATCGCAGGGACACGCGCGCCGCGATTGGCTTAGAATCAAAGGAGTACGTGTCGGGGCGTAGCGCAGCCTGGTAGCGCACCTGCCTTGGGCGCAGGGGGTCGTTGGTTCAAATCCGACCGCCCCGACCAATTGTTACGCCACTTCTGGCGGCTCCGGCGGAGCCGGCGAGGGTGAAATCGTTTCTCAAGAGCAGTGGGCAAGAAAGCCACGCGCGCCGGGCGGGGAGCCATCGGGGCAATCGATGCTGCCGCGGAACTCAGCGCTCTTGAGAAATTGGCGCCTACCGCCTACCGCCGAGAGCCGAACGTCTTATCCAATCCCTCACGATGCGCTGCAGGTGAAGCGCGACGGCGCCGCAGCACGCGCGTGAACAGATCGCCATCGGGTTGCGGAGCTAGCCCTCAACAATCGAAGGCTTCGGACTGAAGCCCGACATTCTTGACGTCCTACTTCCCTTGACGGGGTTCCGGCAGCATGATAGGCTGAGATCCGCAAACGTTTTCGGCAATCGTTTGCGCAGGCGCGCCGCGGACGCGGAAGCACGGCGCCGCGCGTCGATAAGAAGGAGCAACTGGAGTCTGCACCATGGATCGGAGAGCCTTCCTGAAAACTTCGGCCGCGGGCGCGTTCGCCGCCGGCGCGGCGGGCCAGACGAAGAAGATCCGCGTTGGCCTGGTCGGCTGCGGCAGCGTTTCGCGTCCGTATCTGGCCAATATGGCTCAGTGTCCCTACATTGAGCTGGTCAGCGTGTGCGACATCGTCGCGGAGCGCGCCGAGAACGCCGGAAAGAAGTACAACGTCAAATGGTATCCGCATATCGACAAGCAACTCGCCGGACCGGAGTTCGAGTTGCTAGTGAATACCACCGGGATGCCCTCGCACTACCCGCTGAACAAACAGGTTCTCGAAGCGGGACGGAATGTCTGGAGCGAGAAGCCCATGGCGACGGAAGTGCCGAAGGCGGAGGAACTGCTCGAGCTGGCCCACAAGAAAGGGGTGAAGATCTGGGCGGCGCCGACCGTGGTGACCAGCCCGCAGTTCGCCTTCATGGCGCGTCAGATCAACTCCGGCGGCATCGGCAGGGCGGTGGCGGGCCATGCCTTCTACGGCCACGACGGGCAGTTGTGGTCGGCGTGGTTCTTTCAGAAGCAGGGCGGAAGTCTCTACGACCTTGGCGTCTACAACGTCACGTCGCTGACGGGACTGTTGGGTCCGGCCAGGGTGGTCACCGGGATGAACGGCATCGTCGTTCCCGAGCGAACGCTGACAGACGGCACGAAAGTAAAGGTGGAAGCCGCCGACAACGAGATGCTGCTGATGGACCACGGCAACGCCGCGTTCTCCCACGTCCAAAGCGGGTTCGTTTACAACGATGGGCATGCGCACGACGGGAAGGGACAGCGCTCGACGATCGACATTATCGGGACGAAAGGCCACATGCACCTGGTGGGCTACGACTGGGCCCCGCATGGCGTCGACCTGGTGACCGAGGAGAAGCCGGCGCCCGAGCGGCACGTGGTGGACCCGCAGGGCTACGTCTGGCAGTGGGGCGCGTCCTACATTGCCGAACACCTGGCGACGGGCAAGCCTTCATTGATCACCGCCGAGCACGCGCTGCACGTGCTCGAGGTGATGAACGCCTGCAAGGAGTCGCAGCGAACCGGACGGCACATCCCCATCAAGTCGACCTTCAAGTGGCCGGTGGTCGCCTGATCGCTTCGAACCCGGCATGAGGGTGGAGGGCCGTCTTCCGCGCTGGCTGGCGTACTGCCTGGCGTGCCTGTTTCTGTGGGGCGTGTGGGGCGTACTGGCGAAGGTAGCGTCCGGCAGGATGTCGCCCAAGGACGAGCAGATTCTCTTCACGGCGGGCTCGCTCCCGGTGGCCGCCGCGGCGCTCTGGCGATTGAAGGGCGCGCTGGAGACGCACCGCATCGGCGCGTTATGCGGCGTGCTGAACGGCGTTTTCGCGGGCCTCGGGCTCATCGCTTATTACGTGGCCATGGAACGCGGGCCGGCGTCGGTGGTGGCGCCGGTGACGGCGTTGTTCCCGCTGCTGACCGTGTTGCTCGCCGCTACCTTCCTGCGCGAGCGAGTCAACCGTTTTCAGGCAGCCGGCATCGCCGCGGCGCTGGTCTCCATTTTCCTGCTGGCGAGCTGAGACCCGATGGCCGAGTGGCTGCCTTATTCACTGATTGCCGTGGCGCTGTGGGGAGCGGTGGGTCTGCTTCAAAAGCTCGGCGCCAGCCGCGTGTCGGCGCACTCGCTGTTTGTGTGGCTGACGATCGGGTTCGCGCTCCAGGTTCCGTTCCTTGCGCCGGGCAGCCGCCTGGCCTCGATGGCGGCGTCCGAGGTGGGCTTCGGGCTGCTGGTCGGTCTGACCAATGCGCTCGGCTCATGGTTCCTGTTCGCGGCGCTGGAGAGGGGCGCGCAGGCCAGTATCGCCATTCCGCTGACGGCGCTGTACCCGCTGGTAACGGCTCTGCTCGCCGTCCTCCTGCTTGGCGAGCGGCTGAGCGGGAGGCAATGGGTCGGCCTGGTTCTGGCGGTGATCGCCGGGCTGTTGTTGTCGTACGAAGCGCCGCAGCAACCGGATCGAAGCGCCGCCGGCAGCGCGAGCGAGACGGCTGGATGAATGGACCTGGCCATCCGGGAGAAGCGATGTTAGCTTACCGCCGCTGGGCGAACGAGGCTTCGTCGGGGGTCACGGGGGAGGATTCGCCGGGCTCCGGGCCGCGCCACTGGGCGGCGCTCCACGCCAGCGACCGGGCTGTCGCAGGATATCGCGCCGGATGCCTTGCGCGCTCATGGCGCGGCCGCGCTTCCCCCGGCAGCGAACGCAACCGGCGACAGGCGGGACGCGCGGGGGCCGGTGGAGCGTCGCACGATGAGGCGCGTCTCGAGAACGCTTTCGCGGCCGGGACGCCGCTTGGATCGAATCATTGTGCGCAGGGCCTCGACGGCCATCCGTCCGAGGGCGTCGCGCGGCACGCGGATCGTGGTGAGCGGCGGCTGGGCGTAGCGCGCGAAAGCGACGTCGTCGGCGCCGACGATGGAGATGTCTTCGGGGACGCTCAATCCCATCTCGCGGGCCGCGCGAACCGCGCCCAGCGCCGCCATGTCGTGCCCGCACATCACCGCCGTGCAGTCCGGGGCTTGTTCGAGCAGCCGGCGCAAACCCGCTTCGCCGCCGTCCATGGTGTTGTCGCCTTCCACGATGTGGGGCAGAGGCAGGCCGCAGGCGGCGATCGCTTCCACAAGTACGTTCTGAAACGTGACGGCGGAAACGCGTTGCAGCGGACCGGTGATGAACCCGATGCGGCGGTGTCCGCCGTCGAGCAGGTGACGGGCCGCCTCCGCCGCTCCGGTGGAGTAATCCACCCGGATGTTTCCGCGGCCGCGGCCGGTCGGCCCCGCGTCCAGCCGCACCACCGGCACGTCGGCGCCCACCAGTTCGTCGACCAGCGCCGGGTCAAGCTGGGAGGTCATCACGGCGACGCCCTGCACCCGGTTTTCGATCATGCGGCGGACCGCGTGTTGGGCGCGCTCGGCGCTGTAATTGGTGGTGCAGATCAGGGTGTCGAGGCCGCGCTCCACCGCCGCGGTCTCAAAGTTCCGGATCAGCTCGGGGAAGAACGGGTTTTCGATGTCGGAAATGATCAAGCCGACGGCGTCGCTGCTGCCGCGGGCCAGGCGGCGGCCGAAAGCGTTCTTGTAGTAGTTCAGCTCGCGGACGATCCGCAGCACCCGGTCGCGAGTGACCGGCGCCACGGGCCGCGTATCGTTCAGGACGTGCGAGACAGTGCTGATGGAGACGCCGGCCCGCCGCGCGACTTCCTTCATCTGTACAGGCATCTCACGCGGAAACCTCCCCTTGAAACGTTTGCCGCAAACGTTTTCCCTTATACCATTCGCGGCGCTTTGCGTCAAGGGTCTTGCGCGCCGGTTTGACACCGCCACGGAACCTGTGGGATATCTTGGAAAACGTTTGCGACAAACGTTTGCTTCCTTCAAGCCGCCATGCGGGTGATCGGTCTGGATATCGGTGGAACCAAGATCGCGGGCGGCATTGTTTCGTTGGCCGATGGCGGCCTGCTCCTCCGGCGCGTTATCCCAACGAATGCGCACCGGGCCGGCGAAGAGATCCTCGACGAGGTCGTCTCGCTAGCCCGGGCGCTCCGCGACGAGGCGGCGTCCCGGGGAATGGACATCCGGGGCATCGGCGCGGGGGTTGCCGAGCTTGTAGACGAAGCGGGCAACGTCACCAGCGGCCACACGATCCGGTGGCGCGGTCTGCCGGTGCGGGAGCGGCTGAGAGAAGTGGCGCCGGCGGTGGTCGAATCGGACGTGCGCGCGGCCGCGCTCGCGGAAGCCCGGTTGGGCGCCGGCCGGCCGTTCCGCATTTTCGTTTACGTCACCGTGGGAAGCGGGATCAGCAGTTGCCTGGTGCAGGATGGGAAGCCGTACGCGGGCGCGCGAGGCGGAGCGCTGGTAGTGGCCAGCGCGCCCGTTACCGTGGTCTGCTCCGAATGCGGCGCGGAACTGCATCCGGTGCTGGAGGAGATCGCCTCCGGGCCCGCGCTGCTGCGGCGCTATCGCGAGCGGGGCGGAGAGGCCGTGTCCACCCAGCAGGTTCTCGCCGCCGCGGCGGCCGGGGACCGGGCCGCGTTCGAGGTTGTCGCCAGGGGAGCGGAGGCGCTGGGCGCCGGCGCCGGGTGGCTTGTCAACACGCTGGACCCGGAAGCGGTGATTGTCGGCGGCGGGTTGGGACTGGCCGGCGGCCTATTTTGGGAGAAATTCGAAGAATCCACGCGCCGTCACATCTGGGCGGACGGGGCGCGCGATCTGCCGGTCCGGACGGGCGCGCTCGGCGTCGACGCCGGCCTGATCGGCGCGGCGTGCGCGTGGGAAACGCGCGGGAGGTCGATGAATGCGTGACATTTTGAGACTGATGCGGCGGGACGGCGTCGTGCTCGGCGACGGCGGCTATCTCATCGAGCTGGAGCGGCGCGGGTACGTGGATTCCGGATCGGGCCGCGAGAAGGTCGGCACCGGCCGGGGCAGCGGCCAGTTCACGCCCGAGGCGGCGATCGAGAATCCCGATGCGCTGCGCGAATTGCATCGCGAGTTCCTCGACGCCGGCTCGCAGGTCTTGCAGGCGCTGACGTTCTTCGGGACGCGCGAGAAGCTCACGCGAGCCGGCTTCGGCGAACAGACCGAGGCCATTAACAACGCGGCGGTGCGCATCGCGCGGGAGGTGGCGGGCGACCGCGCGCTGGTGGCGGGCTCGGTTTCCCGAACCCAGTTGTTCGAGAGAGAAGGTCCCTCAGCGGCGGGCCATGTCCGCGACCTCCTGGCGGAGCAGGTTCGGCTGCTGGCGGACGCCGGGGTCGACTTCCTGATCCTGGAGACTTTCTTCCACCTGGAGGAAATGCGCATCGCGCTCGAGTGTGCCCGGCCGAGCGGTCTGCCGATCGTCGCCACGATGAGCTTTCGCCCGCGGCTGGACGAATCGACCGACGGGCACTCGCCGGCCGAATGCGCCCGCGTCATCGCTGGAGAGGGCGCGGCCGCCGTGGGCGCCAACTGCGAGCAGGAGCCCCGGCGAATGCTCTCCATCCTGCGGGCAATGCGAGCTGCCACGGACGCTCCGCTCGCCGCGCAGCCGGCCGCTTTCCGCACCACCGACGAAACGCCCTGCTTCACCCGCATGCCTGCCTTCCCGGACGAACTGGAGACTATGCAGATCGCGCGCGGCGAGTTCGAGGAGTTCGGGCGGATCGCGCGGGTCGAAGGCATCGGCTTCGCCGGCGGCTGCTGCGGCGCCAACGCGGCCTACATCCGCGCCCTGGCCTCGGGCCTGCGGGTGTGATCTCATACTAAACAGGGGAGCGGCGCCAATGCGCGCCAATGCCGGCGGCCTTGACAATCCCAAAGGAATTTCTTAAAGAGTTCTGCGAACGAAACCACATACGCAAGCTTTCATTGTTTGGCTCTGTGCTGACGCCGCGTTTCCGGCCGGACAGCGACCTGGACATCCTGGTGGAGTTCGACGCCGGCCACGTGCCCGGCTTGTTAACTTTGGCCGGGATGGAACTCGAGTTGTCGGAAAAGCTGGGCCGAACGGTGGATCTGCGCACGCCGGAAGACCTCAGCAGGTATTTCCGCGCCGAGGTTGTCTCTTCGGCTGTCCCGCAATATGAACGCCGCTGATCGCCTTCGCATCCAGCACATGTTGGACGCGGCAGCGGAAGCGGCCGCATTCATTCATGGCCGGACGGCAGCCGATCTCTCAGCCGATCGGGTGTTGCTGCTGGCGCTGGTAAAGGAGATCGAGATCATCGGAGAAGCGGCGACACAGATTTCCGAGGAATTGCGCGACCGCTCTCCCGAAATACCTTGGGCAAGAATCAGAGGTATGCGTAACCGCCTGATTCATGCGTACTCCGATGTCAACACCCACCTGGTTCTGGAGCACAGTCGTTTCAGACCTGCCGGATGTAGGTCGAGTGTCTTGCCACAAGTGTTGAAAATTCCTGCCACGGTTACTAAATATATGCTAATGAATGCGCCAGCCGTCAGGCGCTCATGAGGAGCGGCCACGATCGGCGGGGCGTACTCAGTTATGCGTCAGCCCCTCGCATAAGTCTTGAGCTTTGCGGCGGTGGTGCTCCCGTTCATGTCGAGGCCACCTCGAATTCGGCTTCTGGAGGCAGTTGCTACAATCGGGGGTATCCAAAGCCTGCCCGGCCGTGCCGTGTTCGGTCTCGGAAGAGTTGGAGTGTGCGACGGAAATGCGTAATTTTGCTGCTGCTGAACTGACCATGTGGGCGAAGCCGGCAAAAGAGCCCGTACCCAAAGCCTCGGATGAGGAGGTCAATGCCAAGTATGGCAAGCGGGAGCTTCGGATCGTCACCGAATCGAACCGGGAGCAGCTCCCGAATTTCGTCGATGCTCTCAAGCGCCCGAATTGGATGGAGCTGAGGCCCTTTTATCAACGCCGGCCACGTTGGGACAAGGTGCGGCAATCCAAACTCATCGAGTCCTTCATCATGAACGTGCCCGTCCCGCCGCTCTTTGTGTACGAGTCGGATTTGGCCAAGTACGAAGTCATGGACGGCCAGCAGCGCATCACGGCTCTCCTGGATTTTTACACGAACAAGCTCAAACTGGAGGGATTGGAGCAGTGGCCGGAACTCAATGGGCGCATCTACGATACCCTGCCCTCGGAGATCCGCAGGGGCATCGACCGTCGTTCTATCTCCTATATCGTGCTGCTCAAGGAATCCGCCCCGACGACCGAGGACGAGGCCCTGCTGCGCCAGGAGGTCTTCGAGCGGCTGAACACCGGCGGCGTCAGCCTGAGTCACCAGGAGATCCGGAATGCCCTCTACCAAGGAAAGTTTAACTCCCTGCTGCTTGAGCTCGTGAAGAACGACATCTTCCGGCGCGTCTGGTCGTTGCCGCCTTACAGCGAATCCGCGGAAAAGCTGCGCGCCGAGGATTTGGTTTCCAACCGGACCTACGTGATGATGCGCGACGTGGAGATCGTGCTCCGTTTCTTTGCGCTCCGACATGAGGAACATTATCAGCGCGGCATGAAGGGCTTCCTTGATCTGTATATGGTGCGCTCCAAAGCGTTCGCCGAGGAGGACATCGTCCATTTGCAGCAGATATTTGAGCAGACTCTGGAGGTCGGCTGGGCCGTGTACGAGGAGCGTTTCGCCAAGCCGTGGGACAGCGTCAAGCGCATGTGGGTCCCGCGCGCGCAAGTGGCCTTCGCCGACGCGGTCATGGTCGGTATCAGCCGGCATCTGGACAGCCGAGAGACCCTCATCACACGGCGGGAATCGGTCATTGAGGCCACGCGCGCACTGTTCGAGAAGTATTCGCCTGGGACGTTCACCGGCCGCGGCAACACCAAGCGGGACGTGCAGGAGCGCATTCGTTTCTACGACGAGATGATCCAGCGCCAGATCGCGGACTGACCATGTTCTCGGCGCTGACGGAGAGATTGCGGTTGGACCTGCAGGCGATCAAGGCGGTCGTCAACCTGCACGATCACGCGCGCGGGCTGTTCTATTCGGCTCCGGGCGCGGCCGGGGACGCCCGCGAAGCAGACCCGTGGCATGCCCTGCGGGAGGGCAGCCCGAGAAGGCCCGCATGGCAGATTTACGACCACTGCGCGGCCTTGACCCGGCTCTATGCGGTCTATTCAATCTTCGTGGACGATCTAGTCGGCGAATACCTGCAGCTTTTGCCGCAGCTTTATGACTACGAACAGTTGCCTCCGCCGGTCTTAAGACAGCATCGGGTCGGCTTCGGCCAGATCCTCTTGAAGCTGGGCGATGCCGGGCCTTATCGTCACCTGCGCGAGGGCGATATCCTCCAACAGGTCTCCTCCGGATTCGCCGGCGTCAAGCCGTACTCGCTGCTCAGGGACGCGTTCTTTGTAGATCGGCAGAACTACCGCCTCGATTTTCTTGTGCGACTGTTCAGCTATCTGGGGATTGAGAACATCGGGTCGCGGATCGCGGGTCATCCGGCGATGAAGCGCCTGCTTGAAGAACGGCGGGGAGGGAGCGTGAGCGTGGATGGCGAACTCGCACGCTTCGTCCAATTGCGCAATGAGGCGGCTCACAGCCAAGTCGAGGAGGTCATCGGCGCTGAGGATTTCCGCTTCATCACGGACTTCATTGGCAAGCTCTGCGAAATTCTGGCAGAACTGGTCGCCCGGGAGGTGCTGCAGCGGCGCAAAGTGAAGGGCGAATTGCAGGTTGTCGGCACGGTCGAGCAGACTTACCACAAGGGCTTCATCGTCATCGCAAGGATGAACGCCTTTCCCATGGCCGTGGACGACCATATCATTATCTTGCGGAACAACCGTATCATCAGGTTCGCGACGGTACGCTCGATCCAGGTTGAGGACGTCGATCAGAATTCCGTCGAAGCGTTCGACGGGCAGATGCTTGGTATCGGGTTAGATGTTCCCTGCCGGCCCGGGGTTCTGCTGGCAAGGCTGAGGGCTGATATGAAAGTGTCGCGGGACCAGCAGCAGATGCTGTTTGCTCGAGATCAGCTGGAAGAAGTGGCGCTTGAGGCGGAGGAACCGGAGATCTTGCCGGAACCCCAGGAACCCGGGGACGAGCTTGACGCGAACGGAGAGATTCCTGAAGCCTGACGATCGGCCGGAACAACCACGATGGCAGAACCACTTTGGATTTTTTCAACAATACCGGCAAGCCTGTAGGATAATCTCACGAAACCTGGCGAGTTTTAACAATCTCTGGCGCAGGGCCCAAGGTTTTCGTCTTGCCACCAACACCCGCGTTTTCACCTACTCTGACGACCTACACTGGAACTGCCGCGTGCGCTGGATCACCCTCTCGCTGGTAGCGAGTGAGGCTTTCCCTCGCGCTCCTGCCATAGAATAGCCGATGCCGATGCTGCCGAGGCCACGCGCTAAAGAGGGGAGGGAAGCCGCAATGAGCGCCTATCCGGGAACGGAGGGGGAGTTTCGAACGTCGCGCGAGAGCTTGCAGGCGCTGGTCGAGGCGATCTTCCACCGCTGCGGCATGCCGGCCGATCATGCTCGGCGGCTGGCCGAGACGCTGGTGGCCGCGGACCTGCGCGGGTGCCATTCGCATGGCGTGTTGCGCGTTCCCGACTATGTGCGCAAGCTGACCGTGGAGGGAGTCGACCCGCGCGGGGAACCTCGCGTCGTCAGCGAACGGCCGGGCGCGATCGTCGTCGACGGGGGCAACTCGATGGGCCAGATCGGTTCCGTGTTCGCGATGCGGCGGGCCATCGAGAAGGCGCGCGAGCAGAACGTCGTTGCGGCGGCGGTGCGCGGGAGCAATCACTGCGGCGCGATGGCCTACTATGCCATGATGGCGCTGGCCGAAGGGATGATCGGTATCGCGGCCACCAACGCCCTGCCCACCATGGCGCCATGGGGCGGACGCGACCGGCTGGTCGGCATCAATCCGCTGGCCGTGGCCATTCCGGCGGGACGCAATCGGCCCATCGTGTACGACGCCGCCTTCAGCGCCTGTTCGCACGGCAAGATCCGCATCTACCATCAGAAAGGATTGCCGCTGCCGGAGGGCTGGGCGCTTGACGCCGAGGGCCGGCCCACGACGGACGCGGCGGCCGCGCTCGAAGGGTTGCTCCGGCCGATCGGAGGCTACAAAGGGTACAGCCTCGCGTTGATCTTCGGCATCCTCTCCGCCGGGCTATCAGGCGCGGCCTACGGGACGCGCCTGGGCAACATGAACGACGGTCCCAGGCCGGGCGTGGACGGCCACTTCTACATGGCGCTGAACGTGGGCGCCTTCATCGATCCCGCCGAGTTCGGGCGTCAGGTGGACGAAGCGATCGACGAGATCCGCGCCAGCCGCACGGCGCCTGGCTTCGACCGCATCTATCTGCCCGGAGAGATCGAAGCGGAAACGGAAGAACGCTACCTTCGGGAAGGCATTCCGCTAAACGAAGCTACGCTGGCCGACCTCGGCGCGACCGCACGAAGTCTCGGCATTGCCACGGACCTGAAGACCCCGTAGCGGCGCCGCTCGCGGAAGCGCGGCGCAAGTGATACAGTGGCCGCGGAGATTCGCATGGCAACGCTTGGACTGATCGAATACGAGGACGCGAGCCCGGAGGTGCGGGCCGTCTACGACGACATCATGGCGACGCGCGGCACGGACTGGATCAACAACTTCTGGAAAGCGCTGGCGCACGACCCGGCGACGCTGCGCCGGACCTGGGAGAGCATCAAGGAGATCATGTCGGCGGGCGCGCTCGATCCGCTCACGAAAGAGATGGTCTACCTGGCGGTGTCCGTAACGAACCAGTGCCCCTATTGCATTGCCTCGCATACGGCCGCCGCGCGTAAGGCGGGGATGACCGGCGCGATGTTCGCCGAGCTGATGGCCGTGGTGGGCATGGCCAACGAGACGAACCGCCTGGTGAGCGGCTACCAGGTGGAAATCGACGAACGGTTTCGGACGTGAATCCGGCCGCGCTCAGAGGCCGAAGTAGCGGACGCTGAGGCCGCCGTCCACCACGAGCGTTGTTCCCGTGATCCACTCGGCATCGGCGGACAACAGGAAACGAGCGGCTTTGGCGATGTCGACCGGCAGGCCGCGCCTCCGCAGCGGGTGCCAGCCGCTGGTGGCGCGCTCGATCCCCTCCGGGTTCGCCTGCATCGCCAGCCATTCTTCCCAGAGCGGCGTGTCGATGTAGCCGGGGCAGATCGCGTTGACCCGGATGCCGTCCGGTCCGTTTTCCAGAGCCAGCGTTCGGGTGAACGCCACCATGCCACCCTTGCTCGCATCGTAGTGCGACGCGCCGGCGAAACCGAAGTTGGCGTGGACAGACGCGATGTTGACAATCGCGCCGCCTCCTTGCGCACGCATGTGGGGGATCGCGGCCCTCGCGCAGAGAAAAGCCCCCCGAAGATTAACGCTGAGCACGCGGTCCCACTCGCCGGCCGTCATTTCCGCGGCGGGGATCTCCCAGCCGCCGATTCCGGCGTTGTTGACCAGGCCGAACGGGGGACCGAGCATCTTCGCCACCCGAGCGACCGCGGCTTTGACGCTGTCTTCGTTTGCGACGTCGGTTTGGATGAATTCCGCGACGCCGCCGTTCCGGCGGATGCCATCGGCCACCTTCACTCCGTGCTCCTCGCGAATCTCCGCCACGGCCACCTTCGCGCCGCCGCCGGCCAGCAGTTCGGCAATGCCGCGCCCGATGCCGGACCCGCCGCCGGTGACGATGACAACCTTTCCTGTTAATGACATGTACGGCCTCTCCCACGGCCAACACAAGATCCTACAGCGGGGCCGCTGGGCTTCTCAACTTGCCGCGCGCCATGCCCTGTTATGATCGAACGCATATGTCCACCACCAAGCCGGCGATCGCCGGCGAGCCTCGCCTCCGGCGGGCCCTCGGCCTGTGGGACCTGGTCTTCTACGGCATCGTTCTGATCCAGCCGACCGCGCCGATGCCGCTGTTCGGCGTGGTGGCTCAAGAGGCGCGCGGGCACGTCGTCACCACGATACTCATTGCGATGTGCGGGATGTTATTCACCGCCATCAGCTACGGCCGCATGGCGCGTGCCTATCCCGCGGCGGGGTCCGCCTACACCTACGTCGGACGCGAACTGCACCCGGGGCTCGGCTATCTCACCGGCTGGGGCATGGCGATGGACTACATGGTGAATCCCATCCTGTGCACCATCTGGTGCAGCAAGGCGGCGATGAACATCCTGCCCGAGGTCCCGTATGCGGTGTGGGCGACGTTCTTCGCGGCGCTGCTGACGGGGCTGAACCTGCGCGGGATCAAGGCCTCGGCGCGCACCAACGAGGCGCTGGCGGCAGGGCTGGGCGTGGTGATCCTGCTGTTCTTCGGGGCGGCCATCCGGTACCTGATCCGCGGTCCCGAGTTGGCGATGGCGGACTTCACCCGGCCGTTCTACGATCCGGAGACGTTTTCGGTCAGCCATGTTTTTACGGGGACGTCAATCGCCGTGCTCACCTATATCGGTTTCGACGGGATCTCGACGCTGTCGGAGGAAGTGAAAGACCCGCGCCGGAACGTGCTCCGCGCGACGGTGCTCACCTGCGTGGTGACGGGGGTGCTGGCGAGCCTGGAGGTCTATTTCGGACAACTCGTGTGGCCGGGCTACGAATTTCCGGACGTGGACACGGCGTTTTCACACATCGCGGGAAGAGCGGGCGGACCGTTCCTGTTCCACCTGGTGAACTTCTCGCTATTGATCGCGACGGTCGGTTCGGGCAGCGGCGCCCAACTGGGAGCGGCCCGGCTACTGTACGGCATGGGGCGCGACAACGCCATCCCCAAACGTTTCTTTGGCGCGATTGAGCCGAAGCGCGGCATTCCGCGCAACAACGTGCTGTTTACCGGCGGGCTCGCGCTACTGGGCGCTTTCGCGATCAGCTTCCAGCTTGCGGCGGAACTGCTGAATTTCGGAGCGTTTATCGCGTTTATGGGGGTAAACATCGCCGCGTTTGTGCGCTACTGGGTGCGCGGCAACGAGCGAACGCTCAAAAATTTCCTTCCGCCGCTGCTCGGCTTCGGCATCTGTTTCTACATCTGGCTGAATCTGCGGCCGACCGCGAAGATCGCCGGAGCGTGCTGGCTGCTGGTTGGGATTCTCTGGGGCGCGATCCGGACCCGGGGTTTCCGGACGGGAAGGGTTCAGTTCGAGCTGCCGGATTGACGAGGCTCGGACCGGCGCACCTCGACGCGGCGCGGCGCCGACCGGACTTTGGCCGAAGCTTTCCGCCGGGCGCTTTCGCTGACCTGGATGCGGTTGTCCACCCGCCGAACGCCGGCATTGCGGGCCAGCCGCGTCGCGGTTCCCTTGTGCTGGGCGACATCGGTTCTTCCCTCCAGGATGGCTACGCCATTGCGCACGCGAACCTGGAAACCGTTCGCTCCGATTTTCGATTTTGCGAGCCGCTCGCGGATGGCGGTCTCGAGTTCGGCGTCGCTAAGGGCTGGCTGGGCGGGTTTCGCCGGCTGGGTTGGCTGGCTTGCTTGGGAAGAAGTCGGGGGGCGAGGTGCGGGTACCTGCCCCCACGAGAAGGCCACGCTCAGGGAGACAACGGCAAACAATCCGGCGGCGCGCCTGGCGATGGGACGACAAACCGCATCGATATCCTGGCATCGAGGCGCAAGCCCCCGCGGACGATCTGCAAAACCTGCGGCGGCGTATGGAACAGACACTAGAACAGACACTGACGCCAAGATAGTGCCGGCGGATTGTATAATTCGCACATGTCTTTCGAAAAATTCGATCGCCGCCGGTTTCTGGGCGCCGCGCCCGCCGCCGCGGCGGCATTTTCCGCCGCTTCCTACGCGCAGGTGACCGGCGCGAACGACCGGATTCGCCTGGGGGTGATCGGTCCCGGAGAGCGTGGGCGCCACGTGATGGGACTGTTTCAGAAAGACGCGAAGGTGCAGGTCACCGCACTGTGCGACGTCTACGCCGCGCAAGTAGACAAGGCGATGCAATCGGCGCCTGGCGCGCGAGGCTTCTCAGACCACCGCAAGTTCTTGGAATACAAAGAGATCGACATTGTCCTGGTAGCCACGCCCGACCACTGGCACGCCGTCACCACGATCGACGCGCTCAGTGCTGGCAAGGACGTCTACGTCGAGAAGCCCCTGACGCTCCGGAACGAAGAGGGCCCCGAAATCGTCAAGGCCGCCCGCGTCAACGAACGCATCTGCCAGGTGGGCATGCAGCAGCGGTCCGGACCGCACTATCTTCAGGCCAAGCGCGAGTACTTCGACACCGGCCGCCTGGGCAAGATCACCCTGGCGCGCACCTGGTGGCACGGCAACACCTACCATGTCCGTACCGCGCCGGACTATCTTCAGAAGCAGCCCTCCAACCTCGACTGGGCGCGGTTTCTGGGGCCGCTGAAGTGGCGCGACTACGACCCGCAGCAGTACTGGAACTGGCGCGCCTACCTGGATTTCGGCGGCGGCCAGGTGACCGACCTGTTCACCCACTGGATCGACGTCGTGCACATGTTGACCGGTCACGAAATCCCGATCTCGGCTGTCGCGGCGGGCGGCGTCTACAACTACAAGGACGGTCGCACCGCGCCGGATACTATCAACGTCCTGCTGGAATACCCGGAGGAATTCACGGCGACGTTCGAGGCGACGCTGGCTCCGGGCGTCACTGGCGCGGCGCTGGAGATCGGCGGTACCCAAGGGCGGCTCTGGATCAGCCGGGAGCGGTACGAGTTTCACCCGGCGGGACGCGACGCCAAGCCGACCATCGTCGAGGCGCAGCCATACGATTTCACCCTCGATCACGTTAAGAATTTCCTCGACTGCGTCCGAACGCGGCAGCGGCCGAACGGCGATGTCCTGATCGGCCACCGCTCGGCGCAAGCCTCGCACCTCGGCAATATCGCATACGTCGAAAAGCGCCGGCTCAAGTTCGATCCGGTGCGCGAGGAAATTCTCCCGCTCTGACGGAGCCTGACGGCTAAGCTGCAGTTATCGCATTCAGATTGGTTCTGTAACATAACAAAATCATCGAAAGTCCACTCGGCAGGAGGAGTGTAGCTTCTGTCACCAGCCTTTCGCATTGCGCTGTTCGCTTTCGCCGTCACCGGCCGGTCGGCTGCTCCCGACGGGGAGTGGACCATGCCGGCCCGCGACTACGACAGCACGCGCTATAGCCGTCTCACACAAATAACTGTAGAAAATGTTGGCAACTTGAAGGTGGCGTGGAGCTTTTCCACCGGGTTCGTGCGCGGGCACGAGGCTGCGCCGCTGGTGGCGGGCAACACGATGTACGTTGTTACGCCTTGGCCGAACGTGCTCTACGCGCTTGACCTCAGCCGGAATGGCTCGCTGAAATGGATTTATGAGCCCAAGCCATCACGGGCTTCTCAGGGCGTGGCCTGCTGCGATGTTGTGAATCGGGGCGCTTCTTATTCTGCCGGCCGTATCTACTACAACACGCTGGACATGCACACCGTAGCCGTCGATGCCGCCACAGGCAGGGAGGTCTGGAAGATCCAGCTCGGCGACATCAATCGCGGCGAGAGCATGACCATGGCGCCTCTAGTGGTCAAAGGCAAGGTCCTGGTGGGCAACAGCGGCGGCGAGTTCGGCGTGCGCGGCTGGCTGTCGGCGTTGGACGCCGCGACCGGCCGCCTCCTTTGGCGCGCCTTTACTACTGGTCCTGACGCCGACGTTCTCATCGGCCCGAACTTCAAGCCGTTCTACGCGGCCGACCGCAAGAAGGATCTGGGCGTTGCCACATGGCCGCCCGACGCCTGGAAGATCGGCGGCGGCGCCGTCTGGGGATGGATTTCCTACGATCCGGAACTCGACCTGATCTACTACGGCACAAGCAATCCCAGTCCCTGGAATCCGGATCAGCGGCCGGGCGACAACAAGTGGACGTGCAGCCTGTTTGCCCGCAGACCCGACACCGGCGAAGCCATCTGGGCGTACCAGATGGTTCCCCACGACGAGCACGACTACGATGGCGTTAACGAGAACATCCTTTTGGATCTGCAGCTTAACGGGCGAAAGCGCAGGGTTTTGGTTCACCCGGACCGCAACGCGCGGATGTACGTGCTGGACCGGGCCACGGGGGAAGTACTATCGGCGGCGCCATACGCCTTTCAGAACGTAATCGAGTCCGTCGATCTCAACACGGGGCGACCGGTGATGAACAGGGCGAAATCCACCGGGCTGGATAAGACCGTCCGCGACATCTGCCCCGCCGCGCCCGGAAGCAAGGACTGGCAGCCGTCGGCCTATTCGCCGCAAACCGGGCTACTGTATGTGCCCCATAACAACCTGTGCATGGAATTTGAGGCCGTTAGGGCCAACTATATCGCCGGAACGCCGTACGTTGGAGCAGCAGTGAAGATGTACGCCGGCCCGGGCGGCCACCGCGGCGAGTTCACGGCGTGGGACCCGGTGGCTGCAAAGCCGGCCTGGAAACTCCTGGAGAAATTCCCCGTCTGGAGCGGGGCCCTGGCCACTGCCGGCGACGTGGTCTTCTACGGCACGATGGACGGCTGGTTCAAAGCGGTTCACGCAAGGACCGGCGCGTTGCTCTGGCAATACAAAGCCGGTTCGGGAATCGTCGGCCAGCCGGTGACCTACCTGGGACCCGACGGAAAGCAATATGTCGCGGTGCTCGCGGGCGTGGGAGGCTGGTCGGGCGCGATCGTCGCGGGAAAACTCAGCCCGGAGGATGGCACGGGCGCTCTGGGTTTCGTCAACGCGATGAAGGACCTGCCTCAGGCTACCACGCGCGGAGGAATGCTTTACGTCTTCTCGCTCTAGCCGAATCGCGGTTTCGGCGCTCGCTGCCGCGCTGCTTCTCGGCGGCTGCCGGCGCGAATCCCGCGACCTGGAAACCACGGCGGCGGATCGGTCGCTTATCGACGCCGTCGTGACATCCGAACTGCGCCCAGGAGGAGTTTCCGTCACGCCGCGGGCCGCGAATCCATACCAAGGCAACGCCGTCGCCGTCTCCGAAGGGAAGCGCCTTTATTCCTGGTTCAACTGCACTGGATGCCACTTTCAGGGGGGCGGGGGCATCGGACCATCCTTGATGGATGACGAGTGGATCTACGGCGGACAGCCGGCGCAGATCTTCGACACCATCGTACGAGGCCGGCCCAACGGGATGCCCGCGTGGTCCGGCAAGATTCCTCAGGGCGACATCTGGCGGATCGTCGCCTACGTACAATCCCTCAGCGGCCGGCAACCGGCATCGGCGACCCCGGTCAGGGGCGACGAGCTGCAGCAGGGAGGAGGCATGCCGGCAGCGCCGTCGCCGGACATGCGGAAAGCTCCGGAGAGTCGATGACGGCCGATTTCCAGTCCGCGCTGCACCCCGCAGGCCCGCAATCGGACCAGATCGCGCTCGTGTGGTGGATCCTCCTGGCGGTCTCGACGGCGGTGATGGTTGGGGTGCCGGGGATGCTGGCAGCCGCCATCCGGCGCCGGCGCGTCTCGAACGGGCAGTCGTCGGAGCGACGCCTGGCTCGCGCGGTCGGCCTTGCGGTCGGTATCACATCCGTCGTACTCGCAGGGCTGTTCGCGGCGAGTCTTGCGGTTGGAAAGCGCATCAATTCCTATCGAGACCCGAACGGATTGAAGATCGCGGTCACGGGCAACCAGTGGTGGTGGGAGGTCCGCTATCGTACGACATCGCCGAACGAAGGTTTCACCACCGCGAATGAAATTCACCTTCCTGTCGGCCGGGGCGCGCATATCGAGCTGCGGTCGAATGATGTCATCCACAGCTTCTGGGTGCCAAACCTGCACGGCAAAATGGACGCGATCCCCGGCCGCGTCAATACGGTCTGGCTAAAGGCGGATCGTCCCGGCGAGTTTCGGGGACAGTGCGCCGAATTCTGCGGATTGCAGCACGCGCACATGGCCTTGTGGGTTGTGGTGGAGCCGCCCGATGCGTTCGAGCATTGGCGCCGCGGACAGATCGAGCCGTCCCATGAACCCGCGCCGGGCTCGGACGAGGAGCGGGGCAGGGAAGCCTTTCTTTCGTTGCCCTGCGGTCTCTGCCACGCCGTCCGCGGAACGGCGGCCTTCGGCCAGGTGGCGCCGGACCTGACGCACCTGGCGACGCGGCGGGCGGTCGCGGCCGGAGCCCTGCCGAACACGCGCGGCCATCTCGGCGGATGGATCGTCGATTCCCAGCGCATCAAGCCGGGGAATCGCATGCCGCCCATGGCCGTGCCCGCCGCCTCGCTCCCGGTGCTGCTGACGTATCTGGAGAGCCTCAAATGAGCCCTCCTGGCGCAGCCCTCGATTCGCAAGCCGACGCGGCCGCGTTGCGCGCCGCCTGGAGCAACCGGCGCGGCTTCTACGGCTGGATCACGGAAGTGGACCACAAGTCGATCGGAAAGCGCTATATCGTCACCGCATTCGTATTCCTGCTCCTGGCGGGCATCGAGGCGCTGCTGATGCGTCTTCAACTGTCGCGGCCGGAGAACGGCTTCCTCGATCCCGACCTGTACAACCAGGTGTTCACGATGCACGGAACCACGATGATGTTCCTGTTCGCGACGCCGGTGATGGAGGGTTTCGGGCTGTATTTCGTTCCGTTGATGGTGGGGACGCGAAACGTCGCGTTTCCGCGCCTGGCCGCGTTCAGCTATTGGATGTACCTGTTCGGAGGCATCTTCCTTTACGCGGGATTCGTGACGAACACCGGAGCGGACGCGGGCTGGTTCGCCTATGTTCCGCTTTCCGGCCCCGAATTCTCTCCCGGCAAGCGCGTCGATTTCTGGGCGCAGATGATCACCTTTACCGAGATCTCGGCGCTCTCGACGGCAGTGGACCTGATCGTCACCATCCTCCGCATGCGGGCTCCGGGAATGTCGCTGAGCCGGATGCCGCTGTACGTTTGGGCAATGCTGGTGCAGTCGTTCATGATCGTTTTCGCGATGCCGGCGGTGATGCTGGCGAGTTCGATGCTGCTCGCCGACCGCACAGTGGGAACGCACTTCTTCAACCCCGGCGAAACCGCCGATCCGCTGCTCTGGCAGCACCTGTTCTGGTTCTTCGGACATCCGGAGGTCTACATCATCTTCATTCCGGCGCTGGGGATGATTTCTTCGATTATCGAGACGTTTGCGCGGCGGCCGGTCTTCGGATACCCGGCGATGACGCTTTCGCTGATCGCCACCGCGTTCATGGGCTTCGGCTTGTGGGCGCATCACATGTTTACCACCGGCCTGCCGCCGGCCACCGAGGCGTTCTTCACCGCGGCGAGCATCATGATCGCCATTCCCAGCGGCGTCCAGGTCTTTTGCTGGCTGGCGACGCTGTGGAGCGGCGACATTTGCTGGAGCACGGCCTTGCGCTTTGTGTTGGCCTTTTTCGCGCTGTTCGTGGCCGGCGGACTGACCGGCGTGATGATCGCCTCGGTTCCATTCGACACCCAGGCGCACGACACCTTCTTCATCGTGGCCCACTTTCATTACGTGCTGATCGGAGGGGCCGTGTTCCCTCTGCTTGGCGCTGTATATTACTGGTTTCCGAAATTCACCGGGCGCCTGCTGAGCGAGCGGCTCGGACGGCTGAATTTCTGGGTGACATTCGTCGGGTTCAATCTCACCTTTTTTCCCATGCACTACCTCGGACTCAAGGGCATGCCGCGGCGCGTCTACACCTACACGCCGGAGATGGGGTGGGGCGCGCTAAATCTGCTGGCTACCTGCGGCGCGGCCATTCTGGCCATGGGCGGGCTTTTGTTTCTGGGCAATGTGTTTTGGAGCATGACGAGCCGCCGCACCGCCGGGAACAACCCGTGGGCAGCCGCAACGCTGGAATGGGCCGCGGATTCGCCCCCTGAGCCCTATAGCTTTCAGGAACTGCCGGCAGTCTCCTCGCGGGAGCCGATGTGGAGCGAGGCGCACGACCTTGCCCACGTCACCGGGCTTGCCGAGGACCGCCGACAGACCCTGGTCACGAGCACGGTCTCGGCCCGCCCGCAGCACCGCTATTCGCTTCCCGGCCCCACCCTTTGGCCGCTGCTCGCCGCGTTGGCGGTTTCCTCCGCGTTCGTCGGCTCCGTATTTCGTCCGATTTGGGTGATTTATGGCGCCATTCTGACGTTTTTCGCACTACTCGGCTGGTTCTGGCCGAAGGATTATTGGGAATGACCGCTCGCCGAACCATCGACGTAACGCGCCTGCCTATGGTTGGGTTCGGCTGGGAAGCCCCCATTTGGTGCGGTCAGCTTGGTCTGGCCGTGATTGAAGGCGTTTTGTTCGCCATGCTCGCGGCAGCGTACCTTTACTCCCGGCTGAAGTTTGAGGTCTGGCCGCCTGCGGGAACGAATGTCCCGGGGCTCGCGCTGCCCACAATGGAACTCCTTGCCGTTCTTGCGAGTTGCATCCCGATGCACTGGGGCGACAAGGCGATCCTTCACAAAGAGTGGGGGAAAGGAACTGCCGGCATGCTGCTGAACCTCGCCCTCGGCGGCGTCTACCTGGCGCTGAGAATCCTGGTGTGGCGACAACTGGACTTTTCGTGGAACAGTCACCTCTATGGATCGC
Organism: Bryobacteraceae bacterium; assembly: GCA_026129905.1. Taxonomy (GTDB): domain Bacteria; phylum Acidobacteriota; class Terriglobia; order Bryobacterales; family Bryobacteraceae; genus JAHCHE01. The sequence continues at coordinate 22,770 of JAHCHE010000032.1, forward strand.
TGGTTTGGGCGTTGCTGGGGATCCACACGGCGCACATCGTGGCGTCGCTGGCTGAAAGCGCCGTGCTGAGCGGGTTCCTCATCGCCGGACATCGTGAGGAGAAACTGCGGCAGGGACTGAACCAGGACGAGATCTACTGGTATTTTGTCGCCGCCTCCGGCGCGCTGCTGTACGCCATCGTGCACCTTGCGCCGCGACTGCTCTGAAGTGCCATTGGCCTGGAAACCCCGATAACCCCCTGCCGCCCGAAACGGCCCGTGAGGCGGCATTGTCCTATCTCCAGGGGGGAGGAGTCCATGACAAAACGCCAAGCCGTAGCGATCTCGACTTGCGCCGCCGTAGCCGGCATCGCGCTCTATGCCTTTGAGAATCAAAAAGCCGTCGACGTCCAGATCACGGGCCACGTCCTAAGGCCGGAGCAGGTGGAGGCGACGCCGGAGCGTATCGAGAGCCTGAGCGTTCCGCCGGGATTTCGCGTCTCGAAGTTCGCCGAGGGCCTCGGGAAACCCCGGATTATCGCCGTCGCCGAGGATGGCGCCGTCTATGTCACGCGCCGGGAGCCGGGCGACGCCCTGCTGCTGATGGACAAGAACGGAGACGGAGTCGCCGATGAGCAGAAGACCGTCGCGCGCCAGGAGGATATGCACGGCATCGCCATTCACGGCGATCGCGTCTATCTCACGACGGTAAAGGAAGTGTATGTAGCCGACCGTCAGTCCGATGGCTCGCTGGGCGAACTTCAGCGGATTATCGACGATCTGCCGGATGGCGGCCAGCACCCGAATCGCACCCTCGCAGTGGGGCCGGACGACATGCTCTACATCACGGTGGGAAGCACCTGCAATGCCTGCGACGAATCGAACGAAGAGAACGCCACACTACTCCGGGCGCAACTCGACGGCAGCGGCCGCGAGATCTTCGCCAGCGGGCTTCGGAACACGATCGGAATGGACTGGCGGCCCGGTTCCAACGAGCTCTGGGGCATGGATCACGGGACCGACTGGCTGGGCGACGATCAGCCGAAAGAAGAATTGAACCTGATCGAAGCGGGACAGCGGTATGGGTGGCCGTTTGTCTACGGACGAGGCAAGTTCGATTACTCGAATGAGCCGCCCGGCGGTGTCACCCACGAGGAGTGGGCCCGCAAGAGCCGCGAGCCCGCGTTGCTCTATACCGCCCACGCCGCGCCCATGCAGATGCTCTTCTACGATGGCGATCAGTTCCCGGAGGAATACCGGAACGATGCGTTCGTCACGATGCGAGGTTCCTGGAATCGCAAGCCGCCGAGCGGATACGAGGTTGTGCGCATCCGCTTCCAGGATGGAAAGCCACAGGAATTCGAGCCCTTCCTCACCGGATTTCTCGTGCGCCAGGGCGACGGCTGGACGCAATTCGGCCGCCCTGTGGGGCTAGCAGTCGCGGCCGACGGCGCACTGCTGATCGGCGACGATACGAACGGCGTGATCTACAGAGTCTCTCACGAAGGACGGCAGTCGTCGAGGCGGTGAATCCGGCGGCCGCCTCGGCGGCGCGCCGACTCAGTACGTCACGCAATCGCACCAGTTGCCTTCCTCGTCGAAGTGGGGCCAAGGCCCGGTGCGGCGCCAGCCGGAGGTGATCATCTCGTCGAATATCGGCGTGGGCTCGAAATAGCCGGGGGTGCGCAGGTGCTTCTTGACGACCTCGTCGTCGAGTTCAACGCCCAACCCCGGTTCGTTTGGAAGCTCCATGTAGCCGTCGTTGATGATCGGTTTTGCCGGCTTTTTCACCAGGTCCTGCCACCACGGCATGTCGGCGGCGTGGTGCTCCACGGAAACGACGTTGGTCAGCGTGGCCGCCAGGTGCGTCATCGCGGCCTGGCCGATCGGCGAGCCCGGCATGTGGATAACCGTGGGAATGCCGTACGCTGCCGCGAAATCGGCGATCCGCTTGATCTCGAGTATTCCGCCGGAGCCCACGTAATCGGGGTGAATCAGGTCCACCGCGTAATTCGCGATCAGGTCGCGAAAGCCCTCTTCCAGCCCGAAGGCCTGCTCGCCGGTGAGGATGGGCGTGGTGGTCGCCTCTTTGATCGCCTTGAAGCCGCGCCAGTTCAGCCAACACTCGGCGATGAAATCCTCGGCCCACGCGAGCTGATACGGCTCGAAGGCCCGCGCATAGCGGATGGAGTCGTCGACGTTCAGCGGGCCGAAATGATCCGCGGCCAGCGGCGTGTCCCAGCCGATCACGTCGCGGCCGGCGGCCAGGATCTCGCACAGGTAGCCGAGCCCTTTGTCGGTGGCGATGCCGCGGCTGTCGACGGCGCCGGGCCGGTCCTTCACGAGGCTGGTGTAGAGGTCCATTTTGAAGGCCTTGAAGCCCATCTCCTTCCGCCGCGCCACGCGTTTGGCGTACACCTGGGGGTCCTTATGCCCGGTGGTGTCGCAGTAGATGAGGACTTTGTCGCGCAGCTTCGGTCCGAGCAGCTTCCAGACCGGCACGCCGTAGACCTTGCCGGCGATATCGTGCAGCGCCAGGTCGATGGCGCCGTAGCCGCTATTCCAGAAGTACTGGCCGGCGGAATTACGGATGCGGCGGAGGATGGAATGGATCTCCAGCGGATTCTTGCCGACGAGGTGCGCTTTCAGCATCAGCGCGCTGCCTCGGACGCCGGCCGCGAACACCTCGCCCAAACCGTAGACGCCCTGGTTCGTGTCGATACGGATGATCGGGTAATCGTAGTTTGCGGCCACCGTGCACGCGCGCATGTCGGTGATCTTCAGGTCGCTCGGAGCGGAGTTCTTGTTAACGGCCGGGGGGGCCGGCGGCGCCGCTCCGAGGCGGTTCTCCATCAGCCGGAAGGCGGCCGAGAATGCGGCCATGCCGGCGCCGCTTTGTAGCAGTTTCCGGCGGGTCAGTTCAGCTTTTCTTGGGTCGAAGGGCGGCGTCATCTCTCGAAAACCTCGCGTTCGACCGCGAGTATATCGCAGATCCGTCCTTTTCGGGCGCCGTGATCCGAAATGCGGGTATTGCCTTGGGCGGGGATCGGACATATTATGAACCGATGGCGCAACTGGGCAGCCGTGAGGCTGGCGCCGATCTCTGGGTAAGGAAGAAATCATGAGGGGCAATGGGACGGTGTTCGTCAGTGGGGCCACCGGATATCTCGGCCGGCCTCTGATTTGCGCCCTGCTCGAGCGCGGGCACTCCGTCCGGGCGCTGGCGCGGCCCGGTTCGGAAAGCCGCGTGCCGCGAGGAGCGGACGTGATGCTGGGAAACGCTCTGGACGCCGCGTCGCTGACGCCGGCGCTCGACGCCGGGACCACGCTGGTTCATTTGACCGGCGCGCCGAAGCCCGCGCCGTGGAAAGGCCGCCAGTTCCGCGCGGTCGACGAGGCGTCGCTGCGCGCTTCGCTCGAAGCGGCCTGCCGCGCCCGCATCGCGCACCTCGTTTACGTCAGCGTGGCGCAACCGGCGCCGGTGATGCGGACCTATATCAAGGTGCGCCGCGAATGTGAAGAGGCCATCCGGGCCGGCGGAATACCGGCTACCCTGCTGCGGCCCTGGTATGTGGTCGGGGAAGGGCATCGCTGGCCTCTGTGTCTCATTCCGTGCTACAAGCTGGCGGAGTGGTTTCCGCTCACGCGTCAAGGCGCCCTCCGCCTGGGCCTGCTGCGCCACGAAGAGATGACCCGAGGGCTGGTGTGGGCGGTGGAGAACCCGCCGGCGACAGCGGCGGCCGGCCGGGGCGAACCCCGCGTACTCACGGTGCCCGACATTCGGGCGCTCTGCCGGTTGGCGGAACTCCCGTCACCCGCCCCTGGGGAGGTCCGCCATGCGAGGGCAGGGAATTAGCCTTTTGGCGGCGGAGAGTCCACACAAGTGTGGACTCGGCGCGCTGAGAGCGCACGCCACGTCCGCTTGATTAGCGGCCGGTCCGTAACGGGATTCCAAGGTCAATCCTCTTTTCTGCGACCAGTGCATACGCGACGCGATTTTCTGAACGGCGTGCTTCTCGGCAGCGGGGCGGCGCTCCTTCACGCCCCGGCGCCGGCCGAGGGCGCGCCGCCGATACCCGGCTTCAACGGCCCCGGCGGCGTCGGCGATTATGCGCTATCGAACGGCAATCGGTGGGAGGTGCTGGAGGCAGCCCACCGGATCCGCGACGGAGCGTATCGCGCGCGGACCGTCGCTGCCGCCGACACTGGCGAACGCTTCGACCTCGTCATCGTGGGAGCCGGCATGAGCGGCCTGGGCGCCGCGCTGCGGTTCTCCGAGTTCGCCGGCGCCAAGCAGACATGCCTTCTGCTGGACAACCATGCCATCTTCGGCGGCGAATCCAAGCGCAACGAAATGATCGTCGACGGGGTGCGCCTGTTTGCCCCCCAGGGGGCCAACGAGTTCGATATCCCGTCCGATCCCGCCGGCGACGCCTACAAGCTCTTCCAGCAACTGCGCATCCCGATGCGCTTCGAGTATCGCGAGTGGCCCGCGAACCTGCGCCGTCTGGAATTCGACCGGACCAACTACGGCTTTCAGCACTGGCTCCACGCCCCGAGCTTCGGCCACCTGGTGGAGGGGCGGTGGGTCCGCGACTTCTGGACGAGCCACGCCTCCGACGAGTTGAAGAAGTGGAAGTACCACGGCGAGCGCTACTACGACGGCAAGGACTTCGAACCGTGGCTCGACTCGATGACCTACAAGGAATACATCGAGCGCGTCATGGGTCTGTCGCCCCGGGTCACCGCATTCGCCGATCCCATCCTCGCCGCCGCTGTCGGCCTGGGCTGCGACGCTCTTTCGGCCTACGCCGCGTACCAGGTGGGATTGCCCGGATTCCGCGGTTTTCGCGGAGGCGGCGGCTTCCCGCTCGAGTTCGACAAGGCGCCGGAAAACGAGTGGCACATGTTCCCGGGCGGCAACGCCGGCCTGGCGCGCTACGCGGTTAAAGCGCTGCTCCCCTCCGCAATCGGCGGTGGACACGACCTGAACGACGTCGTCAACGGCCGCGTGCAGTTCGACGAACTCGACCGCCCTGGCGCGCGCTTCCGCTTTCGCCTTTCCTCCACCGTCGTGCGCGTCGAACAGAGCAAGAAGGAGGTCGCCGTAACGTTTGAGTGTGAAGGCCGCCTGCATCGAGTTCGGGCGCGCGCTGTAGTGATGGCGAGCGGAAGCTGGATCAACCGCCACATCGTCGCGGACCTGCCGGAGGCCAAACGCGCCGCGCTCGGCGCCATGCTGCACTCGCCGGTCCTGGTGGCCAACGCCGGCGTCCGGCACTGGCGGTTTCTGTACGACCTGGGCATCACGTCGGCCCGCTGGACGGGAGGGTTCGGTTTCTGCTGCAACGTGCGGCAGCCGATGTCGCTGCCGGGCTACCGTCCTCCGTTTTCTCCCGACGCGCCCACCGTCCTCACCTTCTATATCCCGTACTACTTTCCCGGACTGCCGGCGCGCGACCAGGGCGCCAAGGGCCGCATGGAACTCCTCGGCGCCTCCTACGCCGTCATCGAGCGGCGCCTGCGCGAACAGATGCGCAAACTGTTCGGCGTCTCCGCCGAGCGGGCCATCGACGGCATCATCCTCAATCGCTGGGGCCACGCCTACGTCAATCCCACGCCCGGCTTCTATTTCCCCCGGGAGGGCCGCCCCGCGCCGCCCCAGGTGATTCGTGAGCCTCTTGGGAGGATCGCGTTCGGCCACTCGGAACTCTTCGGCCACCAGTTCTGGCTCGGCGCGATCCGCGAGGGCCGCCGCGCCGTCGATCAGCTTCGCGATTCGATCGCGTAGCCGCCGCGCCGGAAAATCCCCGCCGTTTGAGGTAAGCTGGAAACCCGTGGCGAAGTTCCCGGCGCGCCCGGGAGCGGCTACGCGCCGCGGACCGCTACGCAAGCGATTCCTGTTCGGAGGTCGAAATGAGCAAGCGCAGTTCTATCGGATCATGGGCATACACGATCGGCCCCTACGCGGAGCACCCGGTCGACTTCGACACCGTCTGCCGCAAATTGAAGGAGCTGAATTTTGAAGGCGTCGAGCTTGGCGCCTTCCCGCCGCATCCCAACCCCGGCAATCCCGCCGGAGCGAACGACAATTGGCCCGGCGCCATGCCCGAGAAATCCCAGCGCCAGGAACTGAAGGCGAAGATGGCCGAGCGCGGCCTGGGTCTCAGCGGCATCGCCGCCAATCTATGGGGCGAAAAGCTCATCAATACCGGCGATCCGTCGAAATACATCGAGGAATTTCGCAAAAATTCCGAATTTTCCCGCGACGTCGGCATCCAGGGCATTCGCGTCGATTGCGTCCAGCCGCCCACCATTCTGCGCGAAATCGATTATGAAACGGCCATGGCGCGGGTAGTGAACGCGTGGAAAACCTGCTGCGACATTGCCGCCGGAAACGGACAGTTCGTCGTTTGGGAGTTCGAGCCGGGATTCGCGTTCAACAAGCCGGGCGACATTGTCCGCATCCATGACGCCGTGAACAAAGACAATTTCGGCCTGATGTACGACACCTGCCACGGCCAGATGGTTGGCGTCGTGGGCGCGCGGCAGGAGGGCGAGAAGGAAGTCTTTCCGAACCAGGTGGACTTCATCCGCGCGCTCTCGGGCCGCATCTTTCATATCCACGTGATCGACTCCGATAACACTTGTCACAAAGACGCCGACGGAAACGACGAAACCTCCGCCCACCCGCCGTTCGGCCTGGGAGTCCTCGATTTCGACGAACTCATGCCCGAGCTGACGAGAGCCGCGCGCCTGCCGCACGACTGGTGGACGATCGACCTGTGCTTCTGGCCCGACGCGTGGGCCGCGACGGCGCAGTGCAAGACGAAGCTCGACGAACTGATCGCCAAGTACGGTTGAGGTGCGCGCGACCGCCAAAAGAAAGGAACGCTTCGCCATGGCAAAACAACTTCGTATCGGAATGATCGGCTACGGCTTCATGGGCCGCGCGCATTCGAACGCCTATAAGCGCTTGAACGATTTCTTTCCGGTTGAGCACCGTCCCGTGTTAAAGGTTGCCTGCGCCCGCTCCGAAGAAAAAGCGAAGGCATTCGCGGAAAATTGGGGCTACGAACGGATTGAAACCGACTGGCGGAAGGTGGTGGCGTCTCCCGACGTCGACGTCATCGACATCTGTTCTCCCAACGATACCCACTACGATATCGCCCTGACGGCGGCCCGGAACAAGAAGATGATTCTTTGCGAAAAGCCGCTCGCCATGAACGTCCGCCAGGCGGAGGAGATGGCCCGGGCGGTGGAGGAAGCCGGCGTCCCGAACATGGTCTGGTTCAACTATCGCCGCGTTCCGTCCATCGCGCTCGCCAAGCAGATTGTCGACGAAGGCCGCATCGGCCAGCCGTTTCACTACCGCGCCACCTACCTTCAGGACTGGACAATCTCTCCTGACGTCCCGCAGGGCGGCGCCGCGCTTTGGCGTCTCGACGTCGATGTCGCCGGCTCCGGCGTCACCGGCGACCTGCTCGCGCATTCCATCGACACGGCGATGTGGCTCAACGGCGGCATCGCGCGCGTGGTGGCCCAAACCCGCACATTCGTCACCGAGCGCGTCCACGCCGTCACCGGTCAGGTGCAGCCGGTGGGCATCGACGACGCTTGCATGTTCCTGGCCGAGTTCGCCAACGGCTCGATGGGCACGTTCGAATCCACCCGCTACGCCCGCGGCCGCAAGAACTTCAACACTTTCGAGTTGAACGGCGCCGACGGCAGCGTCTATTTCGATCTGGAGGAGCCCGAGTACTTGCAGTTTTTCGAGTACAAGCAACTCCAGTCCGGCAAAAAGCTGGAGTCGCACCTGACGGGCTGGCGCAAAATCCACAGCACGAATTCCGAGCACCCCTACATGAAGCACTACTGGGTGCCGGGCACGTGCATCGGCTACGAACACACCTTTCTGAACGCGCTGGCCGACTTCGTCGAGGGCATCGAGACCGGCAAACCCGCCCAGCCCGACTTCCGCAACGCCCTCGAGACCCAGCGGGTCTGCGACGCCGTACTGGAATCCGCCCGCTCCGGCCAGTGGGTGGAGACGGGGGTTGGGCTGTAACGTTGCGGTCCGGCGCGGCGAACGGCCAAGCTTTGATCCGCGCCGGACGTTCTCAACGTACGGTCTCCCCGTGTAACGTCGATTGTAACGTACCCCTCCGGACCCCTGATTTTATTGATCTGTAACCGTTACTAACGCCACTCTGCCAGATCGGCGCGGGTATTCTCATCCAAGCCGCGCGTTGGCGATCAACGGCATGCGGCTCTGGTTGGGGCTTGCGACGCTGGGACGCCAAACCCTCCGCGGCGGCGGGTCCCAACCGGCGAAGAAAACGAGAAACACGCAGAGAAAGGGCAAACAGTCAATGAACAAGAACATCAGGATAAGGGCAAGCGTGCCGCGCAGGTGCGGGTTGGGGTGGCAGGTATTCAAATGCGGCGGCCACGTACTTCCGGTTGTCGCCGCCCTGGCGATGCTGGCCGTGGCCGGATCGAACCCTCTCAGTGCAGCAAACACTGTCTCCCCGCCCGGTTTCAAGGTGTCCGTGCCGTTGAATGCGGCCGAACTGAGCGCCCGGTGGTGGCAGTGGAATCTGGAAACGCCGAACGGCATCAACCCGACGCTCGATTTCACCGGCGTCAATTGCGGAAAGGAGCAGGAGTTCCCGCCTCTATTCTTCCTGGCGGGCGCCCCGGTGGACACGCCGGTTACCCGCTCCTGCACGGTTCCGGCCGGAAAGACCCTCTTCTTCCCCATGATCACCGTCGAGTGCTCCAACCTCGAGGAGCCGCCGTTCTTCGGCAGCAAAGCATCCGAACTGCGCAATTGCGTGAAACCCTGGCTGAACAACGTAACCTTGAGCCTGAAGATCGATGGCGTCACCGTGGCAAGTTCGGCAAACCTGGCCAAGTTTCGGGCGATGTCGCCGCTCTACGCCTTCACCCTCCCGCAGGACAACCAATTGGGGAAGCCGGGCGGGACATCGGGGATCTCCGTCTCCGACGGCTTCTGGATCGCGGTGAAGCTGACCAAAGGCAACCACGTGCTCCAGTTCAAGGCCCGGGTGAACTCCGGACCGGCCGCGGGCTTCGAACAGGACATTCTGTACTACCTGACGCAGCAGTGAGGGGTCTCCGCCGCGATGCCGGCGCCGCTTCCCCGTCCTCAGCGGAAGTTCTCGACCATCATCAGGTCGGCGCCGATTCGCCGGCGGCTGGCGTACAGAAGCGAGCGGCCGTCGGGAGCGACCGAAAGCCCGTTCCCGGCGGCCGACGCCAGCGCCACGTCCTTTGCCTTGCCGTCGGCGAAGCTGAGGAACGCGATGCGGGTCTTCCGGCCCACCCGCGACAGGAACCAAATGCCATCGCGAACCGGAAAGAATCCCCGATAGGAGATGGAGTTCAAGACCTCCTTTTCCTCGCCGCCGTCTACGGGGATGCTCCACAGCGCCGTATCGAGCTTGCTCGTTTTCGTGTAGTACACCAGCTTGCCGTCGAACGACTCGAACGCCACATGCCCCCCGTCTTTGGTCACCTGAACCGCGTCGCCGCCCCCCGCCGGCGCCTTCCACACCTGGTTCTCTTCCGTCCGGTCCGACGCGAAATAGATCCACTTGCCGTCGCGAGACCAGCTTGGAATCGCGTCCAGCGCCGGATGGTTCGTGATCTGGCGGGGAGTCCCGCCGTTGGCGTCGATGACGAACACCTCCCACTGGCCCTTCGCATTGCTGTCGAAGGCGATCTTCGTTCCGTCGGGAGACCACCTTGGCGTAGCGGTGTAGCGCTTCATAAACGTTAATTGCTGCTGGTTGCTCCCGTCGGCGTCGCACACCCAGATTTCGAAGTCGCCCGAGCGGTCCGACGCGAAGGCGATCCTTTTCCCGTCGGGGGAGTATTGCGGTCCGGTGTCGTTTCTCGTCGAAGCGACCAGCGGCGCCATCGACCCCTGTCCGGCGGCATCGATCTTGAGCCGCCAGATATCCGAGTCGAAAACCTCGCGCGCATAGACCAGGCGGGCCCCCGCGGCGCCGCCGGGCCGCGAGATCGCCAGTCTGGTACCCGCCACCCCGGCGTGCGAAAGGCGCCGAGGCGGTCCCGAGCCGTCCATCGGCACGCGCCACAGCCGGTATTCAAAGGATCCCGCATTCCCGCACAGGACAATGTCGCGTCCATCCGGAGCCCACGCGAGGCCCGCGACTTCCGCCGGATCGCCGGAGAATACCAGGCGGGGCCTATCGACCGGCGCCATGACCCCGGATAGCTTCTGCACCATCAGACGATTTGCGCGCACAAAGGCCACGTTTCGACCGTCCGAAGAGACCACCGGACGGAAATCCCCGGTTATGTTCGCCGGCGGCGTCGTCAACCGGCGTGTTTCGCGGGTCTGCGGCGAAAGCAGGAAGAGCGCGTTCGGGCCGTTCTGCGGTCCCGCGTCGGAGACAACCAGCCAGCGGCTGTCCGGCATCCATGCCACGTCCGCCGATCCGTACAGCGTCGCCACCAGCGGTCCGGGTTCACCCAGCGCCGTCATCAGGCGGAGTTCCACGGCGGCGGGTCCCGCTTCGCGCAAGTAGGCGATCCACTTGCCGTCCGGCGACCAGGCAGGGCGGAACGTTTCCGCCGCGTCGCGCGTCAGCCGCACCGGGTTCGACGACTCGAGGCGCTGAACCCAGATGTCCGTATTGCCGTGTTTCTCCCCGTCCCAGGTGAACGCTACGTATTCTCCATCCGGCGACAACGTCGGATCGGATTCCAGCCCGTCGTAGACCGTGACTGGCTTCGGCTCGAGTACCGGCTCCGGCTCGATCACCGGTTCGCGCGTGTGCCACAGCGCGACGGCGGCAAAGCCCAGCGCCGCCGCCATCACGGGCGCCGGAAATGTCACGCGCCGCCTTTCCCGGGGCGGTCCCGAACCGCCGGCATCGCCCGCCGTGTCCGGAGCTTTACGACGCTGCCGGAAATTCACCGAGTAGTGACCGGCCGGAATCTCGATGGTGAGCGTGTCGTCGCCGCCGCCGTTCTGATAGTATTCGGCGAGTTTCGAGCGCAGGCGGTTCGCGTGCACCCGTACGATCGCGTCCAGGCGGGAATCGAAGGAGTCCCCCCGGTCGAACACGTCGAGAGCAACCTCGTGCTCCTTGGGGGCGTTCGGAACCTGGGTCAGCTTGCGCTCGACCAGATAGCGCAATAGCCGTGAGAGCCGCTCGGCGTGCGCGAACTCGGGGCTGGCGAGGATTCGTTCGAGGTGCTTTCGTGCTGCCTCGCGGTCCGACGCCGAAAGTGGTTCCGGCTGCCCGCCGCCATTGGTCAGGTCTGACATTGCCTGCCGCTTACTCCGAGGGGACGCCTGCCTCGGCGCAGAATTGTGACCCTATGATCGGGAAAGGAGCCCACCCAGGCGGAACGATCCGTCGCCGAGGGCTTCTTACTTCCGGCTCAGGCCCCTCGACGACGTTAAGAACGTCCCTTCCCCGCCGATGTAACGCTGCTGTATCTGCGCTAGTGTAACCCGCCGGAAACGCGTCTGGCAAGCGTTTTTATTGAGGTGTAACCGTTACTAACGCCCGCCGAAGGGCCAGACCGGCTATTCTGACCCAGTTCGCGCCGCCGCCCTCGCCGAATCTGGGATGGGAAAGGCGGCCGCGAGGGAGACGACACCGAAAAAAGGAGCAGACCATGACGATCAGAATTGAAAGCACCGCGATGCGCCCCCTCTGGCTGGCGCTTGCCCTCGTGTTGCTGGCGGCCGCGCTGAGCTTGCCGGCCAACGCGCAAGGCGGAATCTATCCACCCGATTCGACGCCGAACGGAAACACCTACGGCGAGTGGAGCGCGCTCTGGTGGCGCTGGTTCCTCTCCATAGACGCCGATGAACATCCCGCCCTCGGGGGCGACTGCGCCACGGGGCAGCTGGGTTCGGTTTGGTACCTTGCGACCGTGCCTAGTGTCGGGGCGCCCAGGCTGGTTAACTGCACCATTCCTTCAGGAAAGCTGCTGCTCATTCCGCTCATCAATGTTGAGTGCTCGAATGTGGAGCCAACTCCATTTTACGGCGAGTCTGCTGAAGACCGCCAGAAGTGCGCGAACGCGCTAATGGATAGGGCAGCAAGTCTGGCCGCCTGGGTGGACGGCAAGCACGTCTCGAACATCAAGAACTTCCGATTTACGTCGCCGAACTTCAGCTTCGTGCCCCACCCAAACAATCTCTTTGGGATAGAGGCCAGTACCGGCGAAGCCGTCGGCGACGGATACTATCTCATGCTGGCTCCTATGTCGCCAGGTACACACACGATTCGTGTGATGGGCAGTTTGCACGTACGGTTGGATGATCCTCCACCAGCTCAAGTCAGGATCGACACGACATTCGTGATCAACGTTCAGTAACCCCGGCGGCGACCCCAGGCCGGGGCGCGGATTCCCCGCTCGCGATCACTCCCGCGAGCGGCCCCGCCCCGGTCTATGCCTGTCGTCGCGGAAGTCGCGCCCCTCGGCGCCGATCCCAGAGCCCTATTGCCGCAAGCCCCGCGCCTCCGAGCGCCAGCGTCCCCGGCTCCGGCGTCTGCGCGCCATCCTCCAGCGCCTTCTGCTGCGCGTTCCACGCATCCCAGAGATTGAACGGCGCCACGTTGACGAACAGGTCCACCCCGGCGAAACTCCCGTCCTCCCGGTAGCGGAAGTTCGCCAGCCCCTCCCGGACGCACTCGTTCATGCTGAACAGGAAATCTTCGGACCCCTTGTAGAACCCCATTGCGCTCGAATGAACGACGAAGGGGACCGTGCCGCTGACGTGCTCGTGCGCATCGAACATCAGCCACAGACCCAGGAGCACGTCCAGCCCGGCGAAGTCCTGGCCGTCGTAAATTCCGGTCGTGCGGTCAATCAAGGACCCACTGAAGCAGACCTCCCGCCCGAGGGCATTTGTCTTGCACTTCCACGTCTGCGGCGTGTAATGCAGATCGACGGAGAAGGCCGCGCCGCGGTCGTCAAGGCCGGCGAAGTGCGGCTGGATACCGCCGCTCCAGGTCAGATACCCGGCTTCGCTGATCTCGATTACGGCGCTGGTGATGGCCCCGGCGTGGAGGCTGCCGGCCAGCGCGAGAAGCGTCAGGACTGCGCGCATACCACACCCTTGCGCCGCCGTCTCGCCAGCCACACCGTTCCCGCCCCGATGCCGCCAAGCACCAGTGTGCTCGGTTCCGGCACGGCCGCAGGGCGAAGGTTTACGTCGAACGGCTGGAGGCCGAAAAACAGGTTGATTCCGGTGGGGACGCCGGACTCGCTGAACATGAATCGCGCGATGCCCTGCCCGATGCCGCTGGACGTGAAGTATTCCGACCCGTTTAGATGGCCAATAGCAGCCCTGAGCATGTACTCGTAGTCGAAGCCTACGTCTCCCGGAGCGGTCGGGATTTCATCGTCGAACAGCAGGTCCATCGTCAGAAGCGCGTGGATGTCGTAACGCAGGAAGCCGTCCAAGTAGAACAACTGGAGGTTCGGGTTCGCTACCGACGTGAGCGTACAGGCTGGACCGTCGCAGGTCCAGGGGATCGTCGGGGAGTTCCAGCGGATAGATTCGAACCGCTTTCCCTCGCTCGTTCCGCCGATCAGGTAGGGGTCCTGCCACGTCTGATAGGCGACGGCCCCGTTCGGGAACAGAGAGATGAACCCCTCCGAGATGCCCTCCACCGGGCCGCCAAAAGCAGGCAAAACAAGGAGCAATGCGAGGCTGAGTTTCTTCATACGCTTCTTCTTTCGGGAGGCTCAGTAAAGGGTTATGGACGGACACCGGCTTTGTGCCGCCGCCTCGGGAGCGGTCGGGATCGGCTAACTCGATGTCAAAAAGCTGGCGGGGCTCATCGAGCGCCGCCCGGCACATCATACCACCGGATGATGATGGAAACGCAGAAATGTTGACCGCAGGAGCGCAGGCGCATTGCGGGTCTCCCGTTCGCCACCCTCCAAGGTGCCCATAAAACGCCGGGACTTCCGAGGCTCCAATTTCCAGGGGCGTGGAACCGTTTGCCCTCAATTCACCGGCAGCAACCACGCGAACAAACTAATCCGACTTGGGGCCGAAGAGTTCCATCTGACGCTGATTGAACTTGGCCCGCTCTAATACGGCGGTGTCATCCATGCTGCCGTTGTCCAAATAGCTGGCCAACTCTTCGTTCGTGGTCAAATCCACAATGAACTGAAACGACCCTGCTTTGTCAAAAGAGCCACCGCGGTAGATGCAGGTGTTGAGTTTGGCATTGTAAGCGAATCGAGGTACAAGGGGAGTTTCCCGGCCCGCCCCGCGAAGATCGCGCACGAAGCCGGGATGGAAACGCCGACCCACTTCAGCACACTTTATCTTCAGATCGAGCAAATCCCGTGTCGGCTGCTGCTGCCGCAATCCGTCCTGTTTACTACTGGACCGGGAGCACGCCGCGTTCAGTAGTATGAGGATCGGAAGTAGGCTCAATAACGGAGTTCCGCGCCTCATTGCTTCCTGATTTTACCGCCGGACGGCTCTTGTTCAAAATCGCTTCGAGCGCCCGCCGCTTTGCTGCCAAAGGTGCCGAAGGTCCTCCGGTACCCCGGCTATCCGGAAGCCGCCGCGCGGCCTCTTCCGCTTCGGCGGGCACGTTAATGGGGACGGGTTCACCTTCCACCCGCCGAACCCTCCTGGACTGCGGCCTACGGCCCGAGGAGTGCTTCCGCCTTCGGCCGGAGAACGTACGGGATGGGAATATCGAAATTCTCGCCGGAAAGACGGAGAATGCCCGCCGTCGAATCCCCATGACCGCCCGCGTGAAGGCAGTCCTGGAAATGCGGCTTGGCAAGGCGGCCGGCAGCGAGTGGGTGTTCCCGGCGCCGACCCGGAGCGGGCATATCGAGCCGTCCAGCCTCAAGAAGCAGCACGCCCGCGCCATCGAAGAGGCGACGGCCATCTTCCGCAAGCAGACAAACCGGGAGGATGCCACGTTCGGAGGGTTCGAGTTGTACACGCTTCGGCACACGTGCCTGACGCGATGGGCGCCCCACATGGACCCGTGGACCTTGGGATACCTTGCGGGGCACCGCGACATGAACATCACGAAACGCTACGTACACCCGAAGGAGCAGAGCATCCGCGCGGCGATGGATCGGGCGCAAGTGGCAAACAGTGGGCATACCGGAAAAAACGTGGACGTGGCGAGCGTGCCGGTACTGACGCCAACTATCTGATGATGCGAGATTTAGCTGGCGCGCCCGGAGGGACTCGAACCCCCGGCCTACTGGTTCGAAGCCAGTCGCTCTATCCGGCTGAGCTACGGGCGCGCTCCTCGTGGCGGCGAATTGGCGAGGCCGATGGACCATCGCCAGTGGCCCTTATTGTAGCATTGCCGCTCTGCGGCGTTATGCATGTCGGGCCTCAAGACCCGATCGGACGTCCGCGCGCTACTTCAGCGTGAACCGGGAGAACGCGCCGTCGGTGACCCCGATGAAATTGCTCTGGAAAGCGTTGCGCAACGGAAAGTCGAGCGATTTCGTTTCCCCAGCCACCGCCACGCCGGCCGTCGCGTGTACCGCGATCGCCCGGAAATAGTCGATTTTGCTGCCGCCGACGTATGTGCTGTACAGCAGCGTGTTGAGCGAGTTGGAGAGCTTCGCCAGGAACCCGGCGGCCGGACCGCGGCGCGCACGCTGGTACGCGTTCGCCGACGTAGGGAAGTTGTCCGAATACGTCGCGCCCGTCACGAAGATGTTGCCCTGCGCGTCGGCGACAATCCCTTCCACCTGGTCGCCGTACCGTCCGCCAAGGTACGTGCTGGCGAGTAACTGCTTGCCATCCGGCGACAACTTCGCCACGATGCCGTCGCCAGGGTAATTGGTGGACGCTCCGGTGCCGGAGCCGCCGTTGCCGTTGAACGAACCGTCGAAGGCGCTCTTGATCGGGAAATTTGTCGACTTAGTGCCGCCCCCGATAAAGATATTCCCGTTCTTATCGATCGCTAAGTTGTGGGTCTCCGTCATCTCGGTGGAGGAGCCGCCGAGGTATGTGCCGAAGATCAATCCAGTTCCGTCGGCCCTCACTTTCGCGACATAGAAATCTCCGCTTCCCCTGTAAGTGCGGGAATAAGCTCCAGTGGTCGTTGGAATATTCGTGGACGTCGTGGTGATTACGAGCACCGGGTTGCCCGCGCCGTCCAGCCGGATGGAGCCCTCGCCGGAATCTTCGCCCGCGCCGCCCAGATGCATCGCCCAGAGCAGTTGCGAGCCGTCGGCTTTCACCTTCCCGACCACGGCGTCCTTTCCCCCTTTCGGCTGAGGATAGGGCCCGCGGTTGAACACCGCCTGCACGTTCGAAGAAAAAGCCTTGCCCGTGATATGTCCGGAGGCGAACACTACGTTGCCCTGTGAATCGACCGCGAGATCCCGCACGATGCAGTCGTCGGCCCCGCCGAAGTACGTTGACCAGACGATGTTGTTGCCGGAGGGGCTCAGTTTCAGCAGAAAGCCGTCCTGCCGTCCGTAAAATGCCGCCGAAGAGCCGCCCATAAAGGTCTTTTGAAAGGCGTTGCTGGTAACCGGGAAGCCCGCGCCGGCCCGGCCGGCCACGTAAACGTACCCGTTCGAATCCACCTCCACGGCGTAAGCCCGATCGTAGTTCGGGCCGCCGATCACAGTGGTCCACAGGCGTCTTCCCGAAGCGTCGAACTTCGCGACGAACACGTCCATCTGTTGTACGGACGACGTTTCCACGATGCCCGACAGCAGAAGCGAGTTCGTGTATTGAAGGCTCGGCGACTCCGTTCCCCCGACGGCGTACAGATTTCCGGCCGAATCGAAGGCGACGTCGCGTATGTGATCGAAGCGAGGGCCTCCGAGATAGGACGACACGGAAAGTGACTGCGCGGCGGCTGGCTGCATCAGCGCCAGTAGCGACGCGATCCCCAACCCCATGCGGCGAATGGAACGCCGCGCAGCGCGTTCAGGCGCAGTAATCCTGGTCAGACGAGATGCCATTGATACTCCTCGAGATCTAAAAGGTGAACTGGTAAACGCGTCCCCGACGGGGACCATCCGGCGGTTTCGTCGCCGGAGCGCGGGTCGGACAGCTCGACGGCCGGTGGACCCAGCGAGGTTCAGGGCCAGGTAGTTTCTCCCAAGTCAGCCCTGAAATAATTGCCGCGAGCGAGAGTTATCAGTCTGTAACTCTGTTGTAAGTGGCGGCCACGGATGTTACGAGTGCAAGCGGCGTGCCAGGGGAGTCCGCGCCTCCGGCGCCGGCGAGGTCTTTTATCCGATGACGTGCGCGGCTGGGACGGTTCCTGGGACGGCTATCTGCGGAATGCTGTTTCCCACGCTCGCGGTCTAGTCTGCGCTCGCCAATGATTGGCTCACGCCTGAGGAGGATGCGACGTGGGCAAATCTATAGGAGGCGATGTCGTAGTCCTCAATTTTCGTTCCTCTGACCTCAGCCAGACGAAGCGACGGCCAGCTTGGTTGTCGCGGCTCTCGACGAAGTTCTGGACCGGTTGATCGCGATTCTGCGGCGAATCCTGGATCGAGAGTGCGGCGAAGCGGCGCCTCGTTCCGGTGACGAGCTGAGAGAAGGCGTCAGCCAATCGGCTTTCGGTCTCAAGCTCCTGCTGCGAGTACGGAGAGCCCCCCTCGCGGTCTTACTCGGTTCTGACGGGATCGATCCGCCGGACGTCCGGGGAGGCGGGGCGGATTCTGCCAGATCCGCTTGATCACCTCTTCGAGGGCTCGCTCGAGTTGCGGGTCCCGCCCCTCGATCACCGCCTGGGCTTCCTCGCTTGGGCTTCCTACATCGCTGGTCAGCGGGTTGCTGGGTTTCCGACGTGAATGATTCGCCCTCGCTTTATGCTCTCCAAAGCGGCAAGGCACTCTGGAACGACGGAGAGGAGGTCTTGAATCCGGTTCGAGGGTGCGCGCACGATCAGAATGGCGATCCGGTTCACCCTTCAGGTGACTGCGCAGATTGCGTGGAAGGTTCTCGTCGATGAGTACCTTCATCGCGAATTCGTGAGGAGTGTCTTGGCCTCTTCCAGCGCAGCGATCGCAGCTTCTCTACTGACCGAAGGGAAGTTGTCCAGGAACTCATCCAGCGTGTCGCCGGCTTGAAGGTAGACGATGAGCGAGTCGATCGGAACACGGGTTCCCCGAAAGCACGGCGTACCTCCCAGGATTTCCGGATCGCTGACGATCACTGACTCGGGTTCCATAAAGCGCCTCTCGACCTTGAATCTACCAGGGACGCGGTGAGAACCGGTTCCCGCCAGGTCCCAGCCAATCGGCTTTCGGTCTCTAACCCCTGCCGCCGTACGGCGCGTCCCTCGAGGTCTTTACTCGGTTCTGACGGGATCGGCCGGACGGCCGGGGAGGCGGGGCGGATTCTGCTGGATCCGCTTCATCACCTCTTCGATGGCTCGCTCGAGTTGCGGGTCCCGCCCTTCGATCACCGCTTGGGGTTCCTGTTCGACGACGATGTCCGGGTCCACGCCATGGCCTTCAATGATCCACTGGCCCTCGGGCGAGGCGTGCCCGAACTGCGGTACGAATACGTCGCCGCCGTCGAGCAGCGGCCCGTGGCCGGTGATGCCGATGACGCCGCCCCAACTCCGCTTGCCGATCAGCGGACCGAGGCCGGCCTGGCGGAACATGGCCGGGAAAAGGTCCCCGTCGGAGGCCGAGTTCTCGTCAAGCAGGACCACCTTGTGGCCGATTGCCACGGCGTCCGGATACGTGCCGGTCTCGTCGATCGTGCGCGCGAAGGTGGTGGCCAGCACCTCGCGCCGCAGCCGCTCGATCAGCATGCGGGAAACATTGCCTCCGCCGTTGCCGCGGTCGTCGATGATCAGTCCCGCCTTGCGCGTTTGCGGATAGTACCACTTGATGAACTCGTAGATCCCCTCGGCGCCCATGTTCGGCAGGTGCATGTATCCCACCTGGCCGTTCGTCGCTTTCTCGACGCGAGCGCGGCGGTCAAGCGTCATCTCCAGGTAATGAAGCTGCGTCTCGTCGGCGATCGGCGATAGCGTAACTTCCCGCGCGCCGTCCGCCGACGGCCGCGAATTGACCGTCAGCTTCACGGCCCGGTTCGCTTTGCCGCGAAGGAGCTTGTAGGGGTTCTCCGGGGCCGCCAGATCCTCGCCGTCAATCGCCAGCACATACTCGCCCGGCTGCAGGTTGACGCCGACCTCGGTGGCCGGTGACCGGTATTTCGGTTCCTCGTTGTGCCCTCTGAGGACTTCGTCGATCCTGTACCGGCCGCTCGCCGCGTCGAGAGCGAAGTGCGCGCCCAGCAGCGCCACGCTCGGACGCGCCGGCACGTCATAGTCGCCTCCCGTGATGTAAGCGTGGCCTACGTTCAGCTCGGAGATCATTTCTCCGATAACATAGTTAAGGTCCGGGCGGTGCCCGACATACTCAAGCTGCGGCGCATACTTATTCCGCAGCGCCTCCCAATCGTAACCGTGCATGTTAGCGACATAGAAGAAGTCGCGATAACGCCGCCATACTTCGCCGAATATCTGGTTCCATTCCTGGCTGGGCTGGCGATCGTAGAGCATCCCGGCGGTGGAGACCGTCTTCTTCGACTGCGCGGCGTTCGGCTTGGCATCCATCAGCGTGAAGCCGGAATCCTGACGGACCAACACCTTGCCGCCGTCT
This sequence comes from Bryobacteraceae bacterium, assembly GCA_026129905.1. Lineage (GTDB taxonomy): Bacteria > Acidobacteriota > Terriglobia > Bryobacterales > Bryobacteraceae > JAHCHE01. Next base: position 42,416 of record JAHCHE010000032.1, read on the forward strand.
TCCGACCACGCCCAGCCGGTGATGTTTTCCGCGAGCGTGGTCTCTTTGCGCTCCTTCAGCTCGTAGAGGATCAGCGTGGGCCGGCGATCCGGTTCCCGGCCGTAATAAGGCGTGCCGCGGCGCGTAAACAGCAGGTGTCCTTTGATCGCCGCGAGCGAGTTAATATTATCCGCCGCGATGGGCGCGCGAGCGACGCGGTCCTCAATTCCGTTGAAGTCGATCCTGATCCAGTTGCCTTCCTTCTTCGCCTCCTCTTTCTTCGCTTCCTCCTTTTTCTCGTCCTCCTTCTTCTGCTCGCCGACGGTCACCTCGTCGCTCGGCGGCGGGAACGGATGCTTCACGTCCGTGCGCAGCGCCAGCGCGTAGATCCCCGCGCTCCGTCCGGTGGCGAAATTCCATTCCGCGTCCGACAGCATCGGCGCGAACTCCCGCTCGGACAGGTAATAAAGGTAGTTGCCTTCGGGATCCCAGGCCGGCGTGTTCTCGACAAACATCTCCTGCGTAACGCGGCGCGCGCGGTTCTCCGCCGCCGACCAGATCCAGATGGAGCTCGTGTTGGATTCGCCCGTCAGCGAATAGGCTAGATATCCGGAGTCCGGCGACCAGACGTAGTCCCGAATCCTTCCGCGCCGTTCGGCGGCCGCCTGCGCCACGCTCTTGTCGGCCAGCGTGACCACGAAGAGCTTCCCGTCCTTGTCGCTATAGGCGATCCGTTTCGAATCCGGCGACCATCGGGGATTGTAGAGCTTCGCCTTGTTGCCCGAGGTGACGGGCGAAGGCGCGGCCGACCCGTCCTGCGGCACGGTGTAGATTTCGTCCTCTCCGGAAAGGTCGGAAACAAAGGCGATCAGCCGGCCGTCCGGCGACCACGAGGGAGCGTGGTCGTGCGCGTTGGACGAGCGCGTGAGATTGCGCGGATTTCCCTTCTCGATCGGCGCCGTGAAAATGTCTCCCCGCGCGGTAAACAGGGCGCGCTCACCTTTCGGGCTGATGTCGAAGTCCTGGATTTGCCTGCCCACCTCGATCTGCGCCGGGCGCGCCGCCACGGCGTCGCTGGGCACGGTGATCGGGATGCGGCGAGGCTGCCCGGCCTTGCGGACGTCCAGCAGGTGCAGTTCGCCGTTTAATTCGAACACGATCTCACCGTCCGGCGACGCGCTCGGCCACCGCACGTCCCAGTCCTTGTAAGTCGTCACGGGCCGGACCTTCTTCGACGCCAGGTCGTATTCATAGAGGTTCAGCGTGCCGGTCCGATCGGAGGCGAAATAGATCCGGTTGCCGATCCACATCGGTTCGCGTTCGGTCCGCGGCGACGAGGCGATAAGTTCGGCGGCTTTGGTTTCCAGGTCGAAGACATACAGGTTCTGCGCCCAGCCGCCCTGGTAGCGCTTCCATGTCCGGAAATCGCGGAACAGCGGCGAATAGACGATCTTCTTGCCGTCCGGCGAGAAGTCGGCCGCGCCGGACGTAGGCATCGGCAGCGGCTCGGCCAGTCCGCCTTCAACCGGAACCCGGTACAGGCGCCCGCTGGCCACGCTCCAGGACTCCCGCAGCGAGCGAAACACGACATACTTTCCGTCCGGAGTCCATCCGTAAACCAGATTGTCGTAACCCCATCGCGCGGGCAGCGGACCTTTCGCCGGATAGTAAGTCAGTTGCCGGGGGCTGCCGCCGGAGGCCGGAACTACGTACACCTGCTCGTCGCCGTCGTACTGCCCCGTGAAGGCGATCCACTTGCCGTCGGGAGAAAAGCGCGCGAAGAGTTCCTGGCCCGGATGCGCCGTTAGACGAACGGCGGCCCCGCCGGAGGCGGGTGCGGTCCAAAGGTCTCCCGCGTAGGAGAAGACGACCTTGCCCGCATGGACATCCGGGAACCGGAGCAGCTTGGTCTGGGCCGCGAGCGGCGCCGCAGCCAGGACGCAGGTCAAACACGCGAATCGAATCAGTCTTCGTAGAGGCATGGGTCGGTCTCCGGGGTGGGGGGATTCAAAACCTATTGTAATGGGGCAGCAAGGCCGGGCAGCCGCTCCGATGCAGGGCCACTATCGTTGGACGTCACTCCTTGCCGGAGGTTTGGCTGCGTTCGATCGATTCCACTTTCCCGACGCGGCGCCGGTGCCGTTCTTCATTGGAGAACTCCGCCCGCAGAAAGGCGGCGGCGAGTTCCTTCGCCAGCTCCACGCCGATGATGCGGGCGCCCAGCACCAGCACGTTCATGTTGTCGTGCTCCACCCCCTGGTGGGCCGAATAGGTGTCGTGGCACAAGCCCGCGCGAATGCCCCGGATCTTGTTGGCCGCGATGCTCGCGCCGACGCCGCTGCCGCAGATCAGCACGCCCCGTTCAGCCCGCCCCTCAAGGATGGCGTTGCCGATGGCCAGCGCGAAATCGGGATAGTCGACCGGGTCCGTACTGCACGTGCCCAGGTCGAGCGTCTGATAGCCGGATTTTTCGAGAAACGACTTGATGGTTTCCTTCAATTCGTAGCCCGCATGGTCCGACGCCACCGCGATACGCATCAAGACTGTTCTAGCAGGAGTTCCACCTTCCGAACAATGCTGCCGGCGGAAATGCCGAAGGCGTCCATCAGTTCGGCGGGCGAGCCGCTCCGCGGAATCTCCCGCACCGCCAGCGACGCCACCCGCGGCCGGTACTGCGCCAGGGCGGCGCCGACCGCTTCGCCGATGCCTCCGCGTGCGTAGTGATCTTCCACCACCAGTACCCTGCCGCCGGTCTCCTCGACGCACGCCGCCAGCGTCTCCGCGTCGATCGGCTGCACGCTGAACAGGTCGACGATGCGCGTGGCGATGCCCTTCTTGAGTAGTTCCTTGTGCGCCTTGAGCGCCTCGAACAGCGTCACGCCCGCTCCCACGATGGTGATGCGGTCGTCGCCGCTCCGCCGCAGCACCTTGCACTTGCCCGCCTGGAAGCTCTCGCCGTCCTCGTAGATCACCGGGGTGTTCGGCCGCGTCATGCGGAGGTACGCCGGTCCGATCCGCTCGGCGGCAAGCTGCACGGAGCGCCACGCGCTCACCGCGTCGGACGGATAGAGCACCAGGAAGTTGGGCTGCGCCGCGAACATCGCCAGGTCCTCCAATCCCATCTGCGACGGTCCGTCCTCGCCGATCGAAACGCCGGCGTGGGTCCCCACCAGCTTGATGTTGCTGCCGCCGATCGCCGCCATCCGCACGAAATCGTACGCCCGCGCCAGGAAACAGGCGAACGTCGCCGCGAACGGGATCTTGCCTTTAGCGGCCAGCCCCATCGCCGCTCCCACCATGTTCTGCTCGGCGATGTACATCTGGAAAAACCGCTCCGGATGCTTCTCCTGGAACAGTTCCGTATACGTGGAATTTTTCACGTCCCCGTCGAGAACGACGATATCCTGGTTCACCGCTCCGATCGCGGCCAGCGCTTCGCCGAACGCTTTCCGCGTGGCCACCGGCTTCCCTCCCGGCGCGTACGGCGGCGCGGGAGGTTCGGATCTCCACTCCACCACCTTCTCCACTACCGCCTGCGCCGTAGCCGGCGGCTTCTTCGCTTCCGGCGCCCTGCCGTGAATCTGCCGCTCCAGCGCGCGAATGGCCTCTTCGGCGGCTTCTTTCTCCACCGGCTTGCCATGAAAGCCGCCCTTGTCCTCCTCTTCGGGAATGCCTTTCCCTTTCAGGGTGCGCGCCAGAATCATCGTTGGGCGGCCCTTCTCCCGCGCCGCTGTTTCAAAGGCGGAAAGAAGCTGCTCCACGTCGTGCCCGTCGACGGAAAGCGTGCGCCAACCGAACGCCTGCCAGCGCCGCTCGTAAGCGGCCAGATCGTGACCGGCCATCGTGGGCTCGCTCTGCCCCAGGCGGTTGATGTCCAGGATCGCGCACAGGTTGTCGAGCCCGTAGTGCGACGCCGACGCCGCCGCCTCCCACACGGCGCCCTCCGCGCTTTCGCCATCCCCCAGCAGAACGTACGTGCGATCCGCCGTGCGGTCGAGATGCTTCGCCGCCAGCGCGAGTCCGACGCCGACCGAGAGGCCCTGGCCGAGCGAGCCGGTGGCGGCCTTCACAAACGGAATCCGCGGCGTGGGATGCCCCTCCAGGATCGAATCGATTCGCCGCAGCTTCAGCAGCTCTTCGCGCGGAATGACGCCCGCTTCCGCCAGCGCCGAATAGAGCAGCGGCGCCGCGTGTCCTTTCGAGAGCACGAATGCGTCGTTTTCGGGGTTGTCCGGTTCGGCGGGATTGAACCGCATGACGGAGAAGAACAGCGCCGAGACGATCTCCGCCGCCGAGGCGCAACTGCTCGGATGTCCGCTGCCGGCGGCGGTGGTGGCCTGTATCGAGTCGATGCGCAGGCGCGCCGCCAGATCGCGAAGGCGCACCGCCTTTTCTTCCTGTAGAGCGCTCATGTTGAATTGGACCTCCCACCGGCCGATCCGTTTCACGCGCCAATCTGTTAAACTGCACTCCATCGCCTTTCTGGAGGGGCTTGTGAAAGCGTGGGCGTTGCTGGTCCTGCTCGCGGCGGCCGCCGCGGATCTTCCCGCGAACCCGAACAAGAGCCGGAAGCCGAAGTTCTCAGCGGCCGACGTCGCGGCCGGCGGCCGGATCTTCCGTTCGCATTGCGCCGAGTGCCATGGCCTCACCGGCGAAGGCGGACGCGGTCCCGATCTCACGCTCGGGGTCTTTCGCCACGGCGCGGAAGATGCCGACCTGCTCGCGACCATCATGGACGGCGTTCCGGGAACCGAGATGCCGGGCATCTACATGGAAGACCACCAGGCCTGGCAGATCGTCGCTTACGTCCGCTCGCTGAGCGCCCGCTCGGCCAAGCGCCAGGTTCCGGGCGATGCCGCGGCGGGCGAACAGGTGTTTCGCGGCAGGGGCGCGTGCGCGCAGTGCCACATGGTGAACGGCGAAGGCGGGCGCACGGGCCCGGACTTGAGCGACGCCGGCGGCATGCGATCTGCGGCGTTTCTCCGCGCCGCCCTGCTTGAGCCGGACGCCTACGTCCGCCGCGCATGGTGGACGTACCGGCTCCGCACGAAGGCCGGCGAGCAAGTTTCCGGCCTTGCGCTGAACCAAGACACGTACTCCATCCAGCTTCTGGACGCCAAAGGCCAGCTCCGGTCGTTCGCGAAGAGCGATCTGGCCGGCGTCGAAATCGACAGGAAGTCGCCCATGCCCGCTTACGGCGGGATGCTCAGCCAGGAGGAAGTCGATCACGTCGTCGCGTACCTGGCGTCTTTGCGGCGGAAGTGAGGGTCCGATGAAGCGCATTGCCATCGCTATCGTGTTGACCGTTGCCGGGCTGAGAGCCGAGGTATCCTACGAGCGGCTGCTCGACGCCGCGCGGGAACCCGGCAACTGGCTCACCTACTCGGGAACGTACATGAGCCACCGCCACAGCGCGCTCGACCAGGTGAATCGCTCCAACGCGGCCAAACTCGGCCTCAAGTGGGTCCACCAGTTGCGAACGACGGAGAAGGTGGAAACCTCGCCCCTGGTGGTGGACGGCGTCATGTACCTCACGCGCCCGCCCAGCGACGTCGTGGCCTTGGACGCGCAAACGGGCCGGCCGTTCTGGACCTACCGGCGCACGCTTCCCAAGCCCATCAACGTCTGTTGCGGGCAGGTGAACCGCGGCCTCGCCATCCTCGGCGACCGGCTCTTCCTCGGGACGGTCGACGGTTACCTCGTTGCCCTCGACGCGCGCACCGGAGCCCTGATCTGGGAGGTCGCGGTCGCCGACCGCCGCACGGGTCACTCGCTTACCGCGGCCCCGCTGGCGCTGAAGGACAAAATCGTCGCCGGAGTGGCCGGCGGCGAGTACGGGGTGCGCGGCTTCCTCGATGCCTACGACCCGAAAACGGGCAAACGCCTCTGGCGCTTCTGGACCGTTCCAGGTCCCGGCGAGCCGGGGAACGAAACCTGGTCGGGCGATTCCTGGAAAACCGGCGGGGCCCCCACCTGGATCACCGGCTCCTACGATCCCGAGCTGAAGCTGATCTACTGGGGAACGGGCAACCCGTCGCCGGACTGGAACGGCGACGTGCGCCTGGGCGACAACCTCTATTCCTCCAGCGTCGTCGCGCTCGACGAAGACACCGGCAAGCTGCGATGGTACTTCCAGTTCACGCCGCACGACGTGCACGACTGGGATGCGGTTCAGATTCCCGTCCTGGTGGACGCCGAATTCAACGGCCGGTCGCGGAAGCTGATGTACTGGGCGAACCGAAACGCCTTCTTCTACGCGCTGGACCGGACCAACGGGGAGTTCCTGCTCGGCCGCCCGTTCGCCAAACAGACCTGGGCAAAGGAACTGGACGCCAAAGGCCGTCCCGTGCGGCTGCCGGACACCGCGCCGAGCCGCAAAGGAACGCTCGTTTATCCCGGCGTGCAGGGCGGGACGAACTGGTATTCGCCGTCTTATAGCCCGATAACCGGGCTCTTTTATTTCTCCGCGTGGGAGTACGCCAGCATCTATTTCACCGGCGACGCGCCGTATTCGCCCGGTAACCGTTTCCTCGGAAGCGTGCCGCAGGGCGTACCCGACGACCGTGGCTGGGGCGCGGTTCGCGCGCTCGACCCGAAGACGGGCGAGAAGAAGTGGGACTACAAGCTCCACTCGACTCCGCAGTCCGGCATCCTCTCCACTGCCGGGCGGCTGGTGTTCGGCGGCAGCGATGAAGGGCACTTCTTCGCTCTGGACGACTCCACGGGCGAGGAACTGTGGCGCGCCAGCACCGGCGGCGTGATCGTCGCCGGCCCCATCACCTACCTCGCCGGCGGCCGCCAGTACGTCACCATCGCCTCCGGAAGCGCCATCTTCACCTTCGGGCTCTGACGCGCCCGCCGCGCTCACCCCGCCTTGCCGTTTCCCCGCGACGGGTGTAGCCTTTCCGGAAAAGGATAGATGCGATGCTTTCTTACCTGGACACCGCGATCGGCTTTGTTGTGGTCATGCTCGGCATCAGCCTCCTGATCACGATGTGCACCCAGATCGCCTCGGCGCTCGTGAATCACCGCGGCGGCAACCTGCTCTGGGGAGTGAAAACCCTGTTCGCCAATATCGACCCGGCCGCCTTTCCGAACCTGACCGCTCAGGCCGACCCGATCGCCCGAGCGGTGCTCAGCCATTGCCTGGTGTCCGATTCCTGGTACTCGAATAACAAGGTGGCCTCCTGGCTGTCGGCGAAATCCAGGCTACTGAAGACCGTGTTCGAACGCTTTCACCTCACCTCCGCCATCCGGCCCAACGAACTGGTGGATGTGCTGCGGCACCTGGCCACGAACTCGCTTGCCGGAACGCCCGTCGCGGCGGAGATCATGACCCTGCTGGCGAGCAACAATCCGACCGCCGCGCGCGAAGTGAACATGGTGGCGGCGACGGTGGCCGCCGCCGCCCCGTCGCTCGCAGGGCTTCCGCAACCGGAAACCGCGCCCCTGATCCAGAATGCCGTCAACACCGTCCGCGATTCGGCCGGCAGGCTCGAAGGGTGGTTCGTGTCGATGATGGATCGTGTTTCCCAGAAATTTCGGATCTACATGCGATTTTGGACCGTCTTTTTCTCCTGTATTTTTGCCGTTGCCACGGGCCTGAACGCCATCGACCTTCTCCAGGAACTCTACGCCAACGCGGCGATGCGGGAACGACTGGTGAACGCGGCGCCGCGGACAGAAGAGCTGTTGCCCGGAGGCGCCCCTGCGTCGGCCGGGGACATCGACGCGGCCAAGAACCTCCTGGCCGGCGGCTTCGACATCTTGAAGCCGCGCTGGCCCGCCGGCGAGTTCCGCTGGAGCTACTTCGGCGGCGTGATGATCAGCATCATTCTGCTCAGCCTCGGCGCGCCGTTTTGGTTCAACGCGCTCAAGTCGCTGTCGAACCTGCGGCCCGTGCTCGCCCTGCGGCAGGAACGGGACGCGGAACGCCAATAGACCCCAGGCGTCAATAAACCCCTGGCGGCGGGTACTTCGACTCGCGAGATGTGGTTCCGCGCGTAGTGTGCGCGGAACCAAGGTCAGTCTCGTCAGGAAGGAGAACGAATGACGCCAGGAAAGACCAAGTCTTCCGCGTTCGCCTGCCTGCCCGTCCTGCTGCTTGTGGTTGCCCTCGTGTGGCCGTTCGGCGCCGCGCGGGGACAGACCGCGACGGGCCAGGTGAACGGCGTGGTGAACGATCCATCCGGCGCCGCGGTTCCGGGCGCCGAGGTCGTATTAACCAACGCCGGAACGAACATCGAAGACAGAGCCACCTCGAATGAGAGCGGATACTTCACATTCCGCAATCTGCAACCGGGACGGTACCGGCTGAAGGTAGCCGCAACCGGCTTCAAAACTGCCACGCTCGCCGATTTCCCGATCGTGGTCAACCAAGTGGTAACCAAGGACGTCGCCCTCGCGCTCGGCGAAGTGTCGGAGTCCGTCGAGGTTGTCGCCGGGGCAGAAATGCTCCAACAGGCATCGTCGGAACTGGGCGAGGTCGTTACACAGGAAGCCGTTCGTGGTCTGCCGCTTAACGGGCGAAACTTCACGCAATTAATGACATTGACGCCCGGGGCGACCCCCGTCAGTACCGCGCAGGGCTCCGGCATCGAGACCGGCGATGGAGGGAACACCGGCGTGCCCGGTTCCACCTTCATCAAGCCGTCGTTCAACGGCCAGCAGAACCGGTCGTACATCATCTACCAGGACGGCATTATCAACATGGACTTCCGCAGCCACGGGTACGCCACGTTGCCGAACGTCGATCTGCTGCAGGAGTTCAAGGTGCAATCCCACAACGAGAAGGTCGAATGGGGCGGCGTCACCGGGGGCATCGTGAACCTGGTCTCCAAGTCGGGTACCAATCAGTTCCATGGCTCTGGTTTCTGGTTCGTCCGCAACAACGTGTTCGACGCGCGGAACCCGTTCACCGACGCCACCCGGGACAGCCCACCGCCGTTCCGCCAGAACCAGTTCGGCGCCACTTTCGCCGGGCGCATCATCAGGAACAAGACGTTCTTCTCCGGCGGCTTCGAAGGCTGGCGCTACCGCAAGCCGACACAGTCGCAGGGCCGGGTACCGACGGACAAGGAGTTGTCCGGCGATTTCTCGGATTCCATCATCGGTCAGAACATCTTCGACCCGTTCTCGACCACCCGGGACGCCGACGGCAACTACGTGCGGACCCAGTTTCCCAACAACCGCATTCCCCAAAGCCTGATCTCGGCCCAGATGCAGGGATTTCTCCAGCAGTACGGGGAGCGGCCCAACTACGTTCACCCCACGTTCAACTTCATCAACAGCGTGTCCGCCCGCGACGACTCGGAAAGCTTCCAGATCAAGATCGACCACCAGTTCTCGGAGAAGGACAGCATCTTCGGGCGGTGGACCTACCTCTCGCGGGATTCCGTGGTCCCGAACGGCGAAAAATCCACGGGCGGCTCGGAGACGCGAGCCCACAACTTCGGCGGTGGCTGGCTGCACATGTTCGGCGCGAACCTGATCATGAACATTCGCGGAGGCGTCGCGCGCCGCGACATCACCGGCTTCAGCCAGCACGTGGCGGGCCTGGAGGCGCTAAAGACGCTCGGCTTCCGGGACGTCGACCGGTTTCAGGGCCTGATTGCCAGCCTCACCAGCCCGTGGGGCAGTTTCGGGTTCGCGGGACCCTCGCCGCGCGAGAATCCGACCTTCAACGCCGCCGGCGACCTCACCTGGGTGAGAGGGAGCCACAGCCTGAAGTTCGGGGGACAGTGGCTTGCGGTGGAGCGGTTGCAGGGCAACACGTCGCAGACCTTTCGGTTCGCCGACACGGTTACGGGCAACCCCCAGAAGCCGGGAACCACCGGCGCTTCGCTGGCCTCCGCGCTGCTGGGCCTGCCGTCTTCGTTCGACGGCTACCTGCCGGAAGACGGGCTGATTCACTTCCGCGTCTCGACCTACTCCGGCTATGTGCAGGACGAATGGCGGGTCAGCCCGCGCCTGACGATGAACTTCGGCGTGCGGCTCGATCATAACCGCCCCGGGCACGTCCTGAGCGACGGCCTGATGGCGGGGCTGGACATCGACCGCGGCGTCTGGATCATCGGGACGGAGTCGATGCCGCCGCCGTGCAACCAGGCCGGCAAGGCGCCGTGCATTCCTGGGAGTGGACTCCAGGATGTGCTGTACGGCGACCGGATCGTCCTCGCCGATACGCCCAACTTCCTGCCGGCCAATATCTGGGACAACTGGGGACCGCGCTTCGGCCTGGCTTACCGGCTGGACGACAAGACCGTCCTGCGCGGCGGGTACGGGCTGTACTGGGACACGTTGAACAGCAACAGCCAGTACACGCAGCACAATGTCAACCAGTGGCCCAAGACGACCGGCTTCTCCGGCAAGGCCAACGACGTCGGCCAGCCGATTCAATACCTGAAGGACCTGGAAGGCAACTTCCCGGCGGTACTGCCGCAATCGGCGCCCTGGAACCAGGACACCTGGACCAACGATCCCGACCGCAAGAACGGCTACTCCCAGCAGTGGAACATCGAGATCCAGCGGGAGATGTCCGAAGGCCTGATGGCGGCGGTGGCCTACGTCGGCAGCGTGAACGGGCGCGGCGAGTATTCCGGACTTGGCAACACCGCCTTGACCCCGGGCCGCGGCACGCCCGAGGAAGTGAACGCGCGCCGTCCGATGCCGATCGCCGGCGGCGGGTTCTTCTACAGCCGCAGCATCGGCGAATCGAACTACAACGCGCTGCAGGCGAAGTTGAGGCGGCGGTTTACCAACGGCTTTGAAACGCTGCTGTCGTATACGTGGTCGAAGTCCATGGATAACGGCTCCAGCGGATGGTTCGCCGCGGAGAACGGTCCGGGAGGCGGTGCGGCGGCGCAGAACTACCACTATCCCGACTCCAATCGAAGCGTCTCCAGTTACGACGTGACGCATTTCCTGAGCTGGTTCTCGGTGTACGAACTGCCGTTCGGGAGGAACAAACACTACCTCACGACGGGACCGGCCGCCTGGATTCTCGGCGGCTGGCAGCTCAACAACATCCTCCAGTGGCGCTCCGGCCAGCCGTACAACCTGGAGGTTCCGGGCGACGTCGCCAATGTCGGGAACACGGTCGGCTGGTACAACTACGCCCGGCCCAACCTGGTAGGCAATCCGTATATCGGCAATCCGACGGTGGACCGTTACTTCAACACCGATGCGTTCGCCGTCCCCGACTTCGCGTACGGCAACTTCGGCCGCAACGTGCTGCGCAGCGATCGGGTGTTCAACATGGATCTGTCGCTGTTCAAGCAATTCCCGATTGCGGAAACCAAGCGGCTGGAACTTCGCTTTGAGGCGTTCAACGTCTTCAACCACATCGACTGGTCCACGCCAGGCACCCTCGTCAGCCGGGCCGGCGCGGGCCAGATCACCGCGGTAGCGCATGCTCCGCGAATCCTGCAAATGGGCCTGAAGTTCGAATTCTGAGGCGCCGGCCGTGCGGCAGGCGGCCTCCGGCCGAACGGCTGCGACTCAGGCGCTTCTGCGAACAACGGCGATGCGAGCGGTGACGCATCGCCGTTTCTATCGTAAGGTTACTCACGTTCTGGATTTTTCCCGTAAATTTGCTACTTCCTGGCGACGCCGCCAAGGCGAGGTGACGCATCGCGAACGAAGGATGCGTCACCGAATCATCCTGACGAAAGTGATGAAAAGTGTTGAAATGCGTCGAACCGGAGCGTCGCGGCCGGAATGCTGAAAACACGTCGTGGGATACTCGGGCCAAGGGGGTTACGCAAACATGGATGCGGAGGACTTCCGGCGGATCGCGCTAAGCTTCGAGGGGGCCGAAGAAGGTTCCCACATGGGCGCGACCGATTTTCGAGTGGGCGGCAGGATCTTCGCGACGCTGGCATCCGTGCGCCAGGGCTACGGCAACCTGATGCTGACGCCGGAGCAACAGGCGGCGTTCGTCGAGGAACTGCCCGACGTCTTCCGGCCGATACCTGGCGGTTGGGGGGACATGGGGATGACTCATATCCGACTGGCGGCGGTGAGCGAGGACGTGCTGGACGGCGCGCTGCGGACGGCCTGGAAGCTGCGGCTGGAGAGAAACGCGACGGCGGGACGAAAGGGCCGGGCGGCGTCCGGCCGGAAGAAGGCGCCATCGAAGCCGAGCAGGATGCCGTAGGCGCCGGCGAGGCGGCCGATGACGCCGCCATGCAACGGACAGGGGTAGCGCGAATGTGGACCTTCTACGAGTTCTTCGCCGGAGGCGGAATGGCCAGGGCCGGTCTGGGCGAGGACTGGCAGTGCCTGTTCGCGAATGACATCGACGCCAGGAAAGGTGCCAGCTATGCGGCGAACTGGGGCGGCGAGCAACTGACGATCGAGGATGTCGGGAAGCTGCGCTCGACGGATGTTCCCGGCCGCGCGGACATGGCGTGGGCGTCGTTTCCCTGCCAGGACTTGTCGCTGGCCGGCGATTACGCCGGCTTACAAGGCGAGCGGTCGGGAACGTTCTGGCCCTTTTGGCGGCTGATGGAGGCGCTGGCCGAAGAGGGCCGCCCGCCCGCCGTCGTCGTACTGGAGAATGTCTGCGGGGCTCTCACCTCGCACGGCGGTAAGGATTTCGCGGCGATCGGCGACGCCCTCGCCAGCGGCGGATATCGGTTCGGCGCTCTTGTCATCGATGCCATTCGGTTCCTGCCGCAGTCGCGCCCGCGATTAATCGTCGCGGCGGTTTGCCAGGGACGAGCGATTCCCGAGGATCTAATGACAGAGCGGCCGAGTTCGCTCTGGCATCCCGCAAACCTTGTGGGCGCCTACGAAAAACTATCCCGGCAGTCGAAGGATGGCTGGTTGTGGTGGAACCTGCCGGCGCCGCCCGCTCGCCAATCCACTTTCGGGGATGTGATCGAGCATGAGCCGCAAGGAGTGGCCTGGCATACCGCGGCGGAAACGCGCCGCCTGCTCGACCTGATGAGCCCCATCAACCGGGAAAAGGTCGAGCAGGCCAAAAGGGCGGGGAAACGGATGGTGGGGGGAATCTACAAGCGGACGCGCCGGGACGAATACGGCCAGCGCGCACAGCGCGCGGAAGTGCGCTTCGACGACATTGCAGGGTGCCTGCGAACGCCGGCCGGCGGATCGAGCCGGCAGACGATCGTGATTGTCGAAGGAAACGGCATACGTTCGCGCTTGCTGACGCCCCGCGAGGCGGCGCGCCTGATGGGTCTGCCGGAGAGCTACGACCTCCCAACGAACTACAACGAGGCGTACCACCTCGCCGGCGACGGCGTCGCCGTTCCTGTCGTCCGCTTTCTGGCGGTCCATCTGCTGGAACCGCTGCTCGCCGGGGCTGGGAGGCGGAGCGCCAGCGAAGCGGCGTAGGTCATAACCCGGTCTGACGGCCGATCGAAGTTTTGAGAAATTTAAACTGACGGTTTAAAATTCTCATATGCGATTTATCCCGCGCGCGATCGAGTCCACCGTCCGGTCCGCGGTTCGAGCCTTCCCCGCCGTGGTGGTAACCGGCCCGAGGCGCGCCGGAAAAACAACGTTACTGCGCCGGCTGTTCCCGCGCGCCAGCTATGTGCTGCTCGAAGATCCTGACACCCGAGCCCGGGCGCGGGCCGATCCGCGCGGACTCCTGGAGGAGGTCCGATTGCCGGCCTTGTTCGATGAGATCCAGAACGCGCCCGAACTGTTCGCGTACATCCGAACACGGATCGATGAGAGGCCGTCCAGAGTTGGGCAGTGGCTGTTTACGGGATCTCAGGAAGCGCCTTTGATGCACGGGGTCACGGAGTCCATGGCCGGCCGGGCGGCGGTCCTTCACCTGCTGCCGCTCAGCCTCGAGGAGACGGATCGCGTCGGCCTCCTCAGCGGCGGCTATCCGGAGGCGCTGGCCCGCCCGAAGGCGCGCAGCTTGTGGTTCAGTTCGTATATCCAGACCTACCTGGAACGCGACGTTCGCGCGATCATCAGCGTTCGGGATCTGGCAACCTTCCGCCGGTTCCTGGCCCTGGTTGCGAGCCGCCACGGGCAGATCCTGAACCGGACTGACCTGGCCGCGCCGCTGGGCGTTTCGGTTCCGACCGTGAGCGAGTGGCTGCATGTCTTGGAGATCACGGGCCAGATCATCCTGGCGCCGCCGTATTTCGAGAATTTCGGGAAACGCCTCGTCAAGTCGCCAAAGATCTATTTAATGGACGCGGGTCTGGCGTGCCACCTCTTGGGAATAACAACGCAGGCGGAACTGAACCGGTCGCCGTTCCGCGGAGCGTTGTTCGAAGGGTTCGTGGCTTCGGAGATCCTTAAGCGCCAGGTGAACCAAGGCAGGCGGAAAGAGATCTATCACTTCCGCGATCAGCAGGGGCTTAAGGTCGATTTCCTGTTCCCGGCCGCCAAAGGCGGATTGTGGATGGTGGAGTGCAAAGCGTCAAAGACGGTCCAGCCCGCGATGGCCAAGCCGTTGCAGTCTCTGCGGCGTTCCATGGCGGCGCGCGCGCCGGTCCGCGCGGCCGTCGTCCATGAGAAGTCCACCACCGGGCCGCCGATTCGAGCGTTGGCGCCGGGGGTCGAAGCCCTTGACGCGGCGACGTTCGTCCGCGCGCTCTCCGGCAAAGGCGCGCGGCAGCAAAGCGCCCGAATCGCCGGGAGCGCATGAAGGCGGCGGTCGGCGGCGGCGGGGAGACGGAGGCGAGGCAGGGCCCCCCTTGACGCCCGGCCTCAAAATGTGTGATTATTCATATTGATGAATAAAAATACAGGAGTTCAGGTTGGTCCGCGGTTCGACGCGGCGGCCGCTCCGAAGATCGGGGCGGGCGACTTCACGCAGGACCTCGACCTGTCGCTGGACGAGCTGAACGATCTGCTCGCGCTGACGGGGCGCCTCAAGCGTTCGCCGCGCGACTTCCGCGACGCCCTCGGCGGCAAGTACCTGAGCATTCTGTTCGAAAAGCCTTCCCTGCGCACCCGCTTCACGTTCGAGCTGGCAATCAAGCAGCTCGGCGGCGATTGCGTCACCAGCAGCGGACCCATCGGCGGGCGGGAACCTTTGAAGGACGTCGCCCGCAACATCGAGCGGTGGACGCAGGGCATCGTGGCCCGCACCTTCTCGCAGAAGACGATCGACGAGCTGGCGCGGTGGGCTTCCATTCCGGTGATCAACGCGTTGAGCGACCTCTATCATCCGTGCCAGGCGCTGGCCGACGTGTTTACGATCCAGGAGCAATTCGGCGAACTGCGCGGGTTGAAGCTGGCGTTCGTCGGCGACGGCAATAACGTGGCGCATTCGCTGATGCTGGACGCCCCGCGACTCGGCATGGACTTCGCGATCGCGACGCCGGCGGGCTACGAGCCGAACAGCGATATCGTCGCGGAGGCGGAGGGGCTGGCGGCCGTCTCTGGAACGAAGTTGCTGGTCACCAACGACGTGGACGCGGCGCTGGCGGGCGCGCACGCCGTCTACACCGACGTCTGGGCCAGCATGGGTCACGAGAGCGAAGCGGAACAGCGGCGGGCGGATTTCGCTCCCTACCAAGTGACGCCGGTGCTGATGGACAAGGCCGGGCCCGACGCGGTCTTCATGCACTGCCTGCCGGCCAAGCGGGGCGAGGAGACGGTGGACGAGGTGATCGAGTCGCCTCGGTCGGTGGTGTTCGATCAGGCCGAGAACCGGCTGCACACGTCCAAGGCCCTGCTGCTAATGTTGCTCGCCTGAGGCCGCACGGTACAATTCAAATCTTATGGTTAAAGCGAAGAAAGTGGCGCTCGCCTACTCGGGCGGGTTGGACACGTCCGTCATCATTCCGTGGTTAAAGGAAAACTACCAATGTGAAGTGGTCGCCATCTGCGGCGACATCGGCCAGGGCGAAGAGGAGCTGGAAGGACTGCGCGACAAGGCGCTGAAGACCGGTGCCTCGGAAGTCCACATCGAGGACATGCGCGAGGAGTTCGTCACCGAGTACCTGTGGCGGCTGGTTCGCGCCGGGGCGGTGTACGAAAACAAGTACCTGCTGGGCACGTCGATCGCGCGGCCGCTGCTCGCCAAGCGGCAGGTGGAAGTGGCGCTCAAGACCGGCTGCGACGCGCTTTCGCACGGCGCCACCGGAAAGGGCAACGACCAGGTACGGTTCGAGCTGACCTACAAGGCGCTGGCGCCGCACCTGCCGGTGATCGCTCCCTGGCGCGAGTGGGACATCGTCTCGCGGGAGGACGCGTTGGAGTACGCGGCGCGGCACAACGTGCCGGTGACGGCGACGGCGAAGAAGATTTTCAGCCGCGACCGCAACATCTGGCACGTCTCGCACGAGGGCGGGCCGCTGGAAGATCCGGCCAACGCGGCGCCGGAGGAGATCTGGCTGATCACGAAGAACCCGGCCGACGCTCCGGACGCGCCGGGCGAGGTGACCATCGGGTTCGAGCAGGGCAACCCGACGTCGGTGAACGGCGAGCGGATGTCCGGCGCGAAACTCGTGGAGACGCTGAACCGGATCGGCGGCGAGCACGGCATCGGGCGGGTGGACCTGGTGGAGAACCGGTTCGTCGGCATGAAGAGCCGCGGCTGCTACGAGACGCCGGGCGGCACGCTGATCGTGACGGCGCACCGGGAACTGGAATCGCTGACGCTCGACCGGTCGACGCTCCACTACAAGCAGAAGCTGGCCATCGACTATGGCGAACTGGTGTATGGCGGCTTCTGGTTCACGCCGCTGCGGCGGGCGCTCGATGCGTTCTTTTCAGTGACCAGCGAGAACACCACCGGCGAGGTGACGCTGCGGATGTACAAGGGCAACCTGGAGCCGGTTTCGCGCAAGTCGCCGAACTCGCTGTATTCGCTCTCGATCGGTAGCTTCACGATGGGCGCCGACTACGACCAGAAGGACGCGCTGGGCTTCATCAACCTGATCGGGCTCCCGATCAAGATCCGCGCGGGGCTGAACCAGGCGCGGTAATCATGAAGCTCTGGGGCGGACGATTCGAGGGCGGGCCTTCGGAGGTCTTCGAGCGCTTCTCGGAATCGCTCTCGTTCGACCGAAAGCTCCTTGAGCCGGACATCCGCGGATCGCAGGCCTTCGCGCGGGCGCTCGCCCGGGTCGGGGTCCTCAGCGAGGAGGAATGCCGCCGGATCGTCGAGGCGTTCGACGGCATTCTCGAAGACGCGCGGCGGCCGGGATTCTTCGACGGCGCCACCGACGAGGACGTCCACACGCTGGTGATCCGTAAGCTGAAGGAGCGCGCCGGCGCCGTGGCCGACAAGATCCACACGGGCCGGAGCCGCAACGAACAGGTCTCGCTGGACATCCGGATGTGGGTGCGCGGGGAGATCGACCGCGCGAAGGGGTTGCTGGCGGCGCTGATGGAAGAACTGGTCCGGCACGGCAGGTGTTATCCGGACGCGGTGATCCCCGGCTACACGCACTTGCGGCGGGCGCAGGCCGTGCTGTGGCCGCACTACATGCTGGCTTGGTTCGAGATGTTCGCGCGGGACTACGAGCGGCTGGAGCAGGCGCGCCGGCGCGTGAACCTGCTGCCGCTCGGGTCGGGCGCGCTGGCCGGGAGCGCGTTCCCGTTCGACCGCGGAGCGATCGCGGCGGAACTCGGATTCGACGGCGTCACCCGCAACAGCCTGGACGTTTCGGGCGATCGTGATTTCGCGCTGGATTTCCTATATGCCGCTTCGATGACGATGCTCCACCTGAGCCGGCTGGCCGAGGACTGGATCCTGTATTCCAGCGAGGAATTCGGCTGGCTGGAGCTGGCCGATTCCGTCACCAGCGGCTCCAGCCTGATGCCGCAGAAGAAGAACCCCGATTCGCTGGAGTTGATTCGCGGCAAGTGCGGTCGGGTATGGGGCGCTTTCAATGCGTTGTTCGTAACGGTGAAGGGGCTGCCGACCACCTACAATCGCGACCTGCAGGAAGACAAGGAACCGTTGTTTGAGGCGGCGGCGCAGATAACGGCGAGCCTGGAGATGGCGCGCGCGGTCGTGCAGTCGGCGAAGCTGAAGCCGGCGGTTCCGGCCGCCGCGGCCGAAGCAAGCTGGGTGGTGGCGACGGATTTGGCCGAGGCGCTTGCCCGAGCCGGGACGCCGTTCCACCAGGCCCACCAGATTGTCGGAAGGCTGGTGTTGGACAGCGTGAAGCGCGGCAGGAAACCGGCCGACTGGACTCCGGAAGAACTGGCCGCCTTTTCCCCCGACTTCACGCCGGAAATGGCCAGGCTGCTGAAGCCGGTCGAGGGCATGCGCACGCGGGAAATTCCGGGCGGGACCGGACCGCAAGCGGTAGCCGCCGCCCTTGAGGAAGCCGAGCGCCGGCTGCAATCCATGCGCGGATGAACAAGAGTTACCGCCAGGGCCAGATACTCAAGCTGATTCAGGGGCGGAGCATTCTCACGCAGGAGCAGCTCGCCCAGGAACTGGAGGGCCTCGGCATCCGCGCCACGCAGGTGACGCTCTCGCGCGATGTGCGGGAGCTGGGCCTGGTGAAAACCGCGTCCGGCTACCGCCAGGTGGCCGTCGCGGCTGGGCCGCCGCTGGCGACGGTGGCGGCCGAGTTCCTGCGCGACATCCGCGTGGCGCAGAACCTGGTGGTGCTGAAGACTTCGCCCGGAAACGCCAACACCCTGGCGGCCGCGCTTGACCGGGAGGAGTGGCCGGAAGTTGTCGGCACCCTGGCCGGCGACGACACGATCCTGGTGGTGGCGCCGGACGGGAGAACGTCGGAGGCGATCCGGGATAAATTGCTGGCGTTTTTATAATAATTCGTGGCAATAGTACGAAAAAACCGCTTGCTGGCGCGCGCGGCTCGGTTTCGCGACAGCGTATCGCGCCGGAGCGAGCCGCGACCGCGAGGGAGCGGTCATCCCCGCGGCTCCTTGATCCCCAGCGCCTTCATTTTACGGTAAAGATGGCTGCGCTCCAGGCCGAGCATTTCCGCGGCGCGGCTCATGTTCCCCCCGGTTTCGTCGAGTTTTCGCAAAATATAATCGCGCTCTACCGATTCACGGACTTCGTGGAGGCTGCCCGAGCGCTCCGAACGCCAGTCGGGAAGACCGCGGCGTCCCGGCTGAAGCGGAATGTGGCGCGCTTCGACCCGGACCTGGGGATTCATGATCACGATCCGCTCCATGAGATTGCGCAGCTCGCGGACGTTGCCAGGCCAGTGGTAATCCCGCAGCGCGGCATACGCGTCGGGTGATAATTCCTTCGGTTTTCTGCCGTAAAGATTGGTGAATTCTTTCAGAAAATAGTCCGCCAGCAGCGGGATATCCTCAAGCCGGTCGCGCAGTGGAGGAACGTAAAACGGAATCACGTTCAGCCGGTAATAGAGGTCTTCGCGGAAATTGCCGCGCTCCATCTCGGCTTCCAGGTTCTTGTTGGTGGCGGCCACCACGCGCACGTCGACGTGGACGGTTTCCGGCGCGCCGACGGGCTCAAAGCTTTGCCGGTCGAGCACGCGGAGCAACTTGGCCTGGGTCTTCAGGCTCATGTCGCCCACTTCATCGAGGAAAACGGTGCCCCCGTCGGCCTTCTGCAGCTTGCCGACTTTGTCCTCGGTGGCGCCGGTAAAGCTTCCCTTGCGGTGGCCGAACAGCTCGCTTTCGATCAGCTCCTCCGGGATCGCCGCGCAATTCACCGCGACAAACGGCTCGTCCGCGCGGGGGCTGAGCGCGTGAATGGCGTGGGCGACCAGCTCCTTGCCGGCGCCGCTCTCTCCGAAGATCAGCACCCGGCCGTTGGTGGACGCCATCAGCGCAAGCTGCTGGCGGAGGGCTTTCATCGGGACGCTGTCGCCGATAATGCGCGGCTGACGGCTGTCGTCGTCCCGCAACTCGCGCACTTCGCGCTCCAGCTTCCGCTGCTGCAACGCGTTCTTGACGACCACCGTCACCTTCTCGATGGTGAGCGGCTTCTCGATGAAATCGAAGGCGCCGAGCTTGGTGGCCCTCACCGCGCTCTCAATGCTTCCGTGGCCGGAGATGACCACTACCGCCGGCCGGTCCGCCGAGGGCATCTCCTGCACGCGCGCGAGCGTCTCGAGGCCGTCGATTCCAGCAAGCCAGATGTCGAGCAGCAGCAGATCGTAAGCGTGGCGGCCGAGTTCGTCCAGACACTCCTCGCCGCTGGCGACGCCGGTGGTCTTGTAGCCCTCGTCTTCCAGCACGCCGCACAGCGACTGGCGGATCAGCGGCTCGTCGTCCACCACCAGGATGCGGGCCGGTCTCACGCGGGGCTCCCGGCCGGCGCCGCCTCCGGCTCGCCGATCAGGGCCGGAATCTCGACGATGAAGCGGGCGCCGGCGGGATAGTTGTCCTCGGCGCGGATCTGCGCGCCGTGTTCGGCCACAATGTGATTGACAATGGCGAGCCCGAGACCGGTGCCGCGGCCCTTCGTGGAGAAATACGGCAGGAAGAGCTTCTCCTTGTCGGACACCGAGACGCCGCAGCCGGTATCGGCTACCTCGAGTTCGACGGCGTCGGCCCCGGCGGCGCGCGTGCCGATCAGCAGCCGGCGGACGGGCGCGTCCTTCATCGCCTCGGCCGAGTTGTCGATAAGGTTCACCACCACGCGCTTGAACTGCTCGCGGTCGATGTTCACTTGCGGAAGGTCCGGCGCGAGTTCCCTGGTCAGCTCGATGTTGTCGAGACGTCCGGCGAAGACGCCCAGGGCGCTCTCCACCACTTCGTTCAGGCTGGCCGGGGCGGGAGAAGCGGCGGGGAACCGCGCGAACTGCCAGAACTCGTTAACCAGGTTGCGTACGGACTCGACCTCCTGCGTGATGGTGGCCGAGCATTCCTTCAGCACGCGCGCCAGCTCCGGCGGAGAGGGCCCGTCCGGCCGCGACGCCCGGTCCACCTGCCGGGCGATCCGTTCGGCGCAAAGCGTGATCGGGGTAAGAGGATTCTTGATCTCGTGGGCGATGCGCCGCGCGACCTCGCGCCACGCAGCGGTCTTCTGCGCCCGCAACAGGTCCGACGTGTCCTCGATGACGACCACGAAGCCCGAGTTGGTCTTGTCTTCGAGAGCGGAAATTGTCAGCGACAGGTGCCGGACGTGGCCGTCTTTTTCCAGCTCGAACTGTTGCGAGGCGACGCGCGTGCGCCGGGCGCGGTTCATCAGGTAGCGGAGTTCGGCGGCGTCCTCGGGCGAGAAGAGCTGCTCGAGCTGCTCCGCGCCTCGGAGCCGGTCGGGCGGGAAAATATGAGCCAGCGCCCGGTTGGTCATCCGAATGCGGCCGTCGGAGGCGATCGAGATCACGCCGCTGGGAATGTTTTCAAGGATCGCCTCGATGAACCGGCGCCGGCTCTCCAGTTCGCGCGCGTTGGTTTCTAGCCCTTGCGTCATTTCGTTGAACGCCTGCACCAGGCTGGCCAACTCGTCGGTGGCCTGCACGTGGACGCGGTAGCCGAGATTGCCGTGGCGGACCTCGCGTGACGCGGCCAGCAGCGCGGAGATCGGGGTAATGACGAGGCGCGCCAGGAACAGCGCGATCCAGGTGGCCACAAAAAGGATGAAAAGCGTGATCAGGGCCAGCAGCAGGTGGTAGGTGGTCCGGGTGGCCTTCTTGTTGGCTGTGAGCTGATCATATTCGAGGATATGACTCTGTATTTCGGCCTGCTTGGCTGCCAGGTCCACCGGCACGGCTGCCGAGACGACGAGCATCGCGTTGCCGTCGGCCGCCAGCGGGGCGCGCGCCTCCACGAGCTTGCCCGGTTCGTCGCCGGCGGGACTGGAACAGACGAAGAGGCGGGCGCGCTCGCGCGGCTCGATGTAGACTTCGCCCAGCCGGTTCTGCCGGCAAAGCTCATCGAAGAAATTTCCGGGCCGGACGCCGGTGTTGAAGTAGCGCTGAACCTGGGGCATGCCGGCGAGCCAGTTGGCTTCCGCGTATGCCCGGAGGCGCGTTTCCTGTTCGAGCGAGGCGCTGATCTGCTGGAGGTTGTCGCGCACGTTGGTGGCTGGCCGGCTGAACCACTTGTCGATATTCCTGTTGAGGACGGAAACGCTGAACAGGACCAGGAAAAAGACGGGCATGAAGCTCAGCGCCAGCGCGCCGATGACCATCTTGGTCTTCAGGCCGCGCGACTCGGGCCCTGCATGCCGCTCGACGTAAAGGCGGACGCCGGTGCGGAAAAGCATGAAGCCGAGCGTCACCATCAGGAGGAAGATCACCGTCGAGACGGCCCAGAACAGGTACGTCTGCTCGATGCTGGTGGGGGCGAAATCGCCGAAGGTGAATGATCCCTGCCAGATCACGAGAATCACCGAGATCGCCAGCAGCACGCCGCCCGCGGCTTGGAGGAATCTTCTCCGCACCTTCACCTCTTCCCACAATAGTATGACAACGGCGGAGCTTAGCTCGGCGCTACCGCGGGAGCGCGCGGATACGGGGTTCGGGACCGCCAGTCCAGCGGTATTCGAAGTGGCCGGCGGCGCGGACGTTCCGCACCAGCGCCGGGCGGAAGCATGCCAGGCACTCGCCGCCGGGGTGGCGCACGCTGCGATACACGATGCCGTTGGAGCCTTCGGCGAGCAGGTCGCGTCCCAGCGCTTGCGACGCGCGGTAGGAGGCCGGGTCGTGGAAGGGCTCGTACTCCGGCTGCGGCGCGCGAATGTCGTGGAAGAGCCCTTTGAAGTCGGCCAGATACAGCCGCATCTCGACGCGGGTTTCAAAAACGCCGATCTCGGCCAGTTCCGCCGTCCGGTGGTAGATGGTTTCGGCGTGGGCCGTGGCCAGAGAGCGGGCGGCGTACCATGCGCCACGGTCCGGCCCGTTGAAGCGGCTTCCTTCGGGCCTCGGGTGGCAGAAGGCGGCCATGATGACGCTGGCCATGCGCCGCCCGGTGACCCACTCGGAGCGGGGAATGATGGTAAGGATGCCAAGTTCCGCCGAAATCCGGTCCTTCGTCCAGCTTTCCAGTTCGAACATCAATTCAAGGTCTTCCGGACTCGCAACCGCGTCGAGGATCCCCGCGCTGGGATAACGGCTGGGTACCAGGCGGTGCGTGTCTTTGAAACGGATCGCGGCCTGCGGCGGGATCAATTCCATCCCCCGCGCCGCCCGTCCAGCAGACGCCGCACCTGGTACAGCCCGTCCATGCCGCCCTCGGTCATCAGCGTGAGAGCGGGCTTTCCGCCAAATAGGGGATTGCTGTTGGGAAGCCGGACCCAGCGATCCGCCAGATCGTCCTCCGGATAAAGGACGTGCAGCGCGGTATAGATGCCGAGCACAAGCGAGATCCGGATCAGCGCGTCATAGGAAAGGGTTCCCACCTGGCCGGATTTGTACTTGTGGAACGTGGAGGGCGCGGGCCAGCCGAGCAGCGCGCGCTGCTCGTCAACGGTCAGTTTCCAGGCGGCGGCGATGTTGAGGAACGTTCGGACTGCGGGCGCGGACATTCGGCGCCGGACGCGAGGATCGCGGCGCTGATCCGGGGCGACGGATTCGGGTTGGCGGCGCCGCATGGTCTGTCGCGTGTCCATATTTGGAGTGTACTTTCCAGATATGTAGAAAGGCAACCCAGCGCGCCGCCTAAGCCGCTCGCAATGGCCCCAAGATAACCCCGGAGATGTCCGCGAGGCCGGGCAGCGGCCTTATCGCCCGAGCGGACGGATCCCTGGTTCGGGACCAGGGGCCGGAGGTCCGGGTCGGTCGGAGAGCGCGGCATCATTGTGTTTTATCTGAGTTGGGACTCCGGCGGCGGGCCGGACTGAGACATTGCCCTTTTCTTGCACTTTTCGCGCATCGGCTTCGTCTTCCTGGTGGAACCCTTGCGGCAGAGCGGCGAGCACCCGGCGGAACGGTTTCACGCCCCTTGCTGTCTCTTTGCGTTCTGTGTGCAGCGCAAGACTCGTGCCACGCTCATTTTGCCGGTCTGGCGTTATCCAGGCATAGCGACACCAGCTCGGACAAATTGGCTTCGCCCACACACATAACCGAGTCGGCGCCGCCCCAATAGATCTTCACGCTTCCATCCCGCTCCGCAACAGCGCCGCAGGTGAACACGACGTTGTGGACATATCCCGTGATCTCCCACGGATCTTCCGGCTGCAAGATCCACGAGTCGCCCACGCCTATGACCTTCGCGGGGTTCAGCAGATCATGAAGAGCGACCCCCAACCGGTAGACCGATCCGTCCATAGTCCGGAAAACGCCGTGGTAGATGGAAAGCCAGCCCTGGGCTGTTTTGATCGGCGGCGCACCCGGACCGATTTTCATTTCGTCCCAGTGATACTGTACAGGCCCCATGATGAGCTGGGATTCACCCCAAAAACGGAGATCAGGAGAATAGGAAATCCAGATGGACCAAGGGGCGATTTCCGAATGGGGCCGGTCCAGCCTGGCATAGAGGCCGCCGAATTTTTCGGGAAAGATGACCACATTCCGGTGGTCCGCCTCCGTGATAAGGCAGATCCTTTCCACGTGATTGAAATCCTTCGTCTTGGCGAGGGCGATCCGCACGCCATTTCGCGAGTATGCGCTGTAGGTGATGAGGTACTCGCCGTCCATGTGCGTTACGCGTGGATCCTCGACGCCGAACTCTTCGTAGGCGGCAAAATGGCTGTCCGTGGCAGGTGTCAGAAATGGCTCCGGATCGGCGGCGAAGTGGAATCCGTCGGGGCTGCGCGCCAAACCAATGATGGACCGTCCCGTGCGGAGATGGGATCGGAACAGCATGATGTAGTCGTTCCCGTGCTTTACCACGGCTGCGTTGTGGACTGTTTCAACCGGGTAAGGGATATCAGTTTTCGTGAGGATCGGGTTGCGGGAGTATCGTCTGATCATCTCTTCGCTTCCAGTTCGAAAATCGTCCGGTAAACCCGTTCGTACGCCTCCACCATCGTTTCGATAGAGAAGCACTCCTGGACTCGTTGGCGGCATGCGTTACGGTCGATGTCACCCAAACGCTTCATGGCCCGCACCGCCTCGTCGACGTTGTTGACCAGGAAACCGGTCTGCCCGTCTTTGATGACTTCACGACACGAGCCGAGATCCATGGCTACCACGGGCACGCCGGCGGCATTGGCCTCCGCCAGGACCAGTCCGAAGCGTTCCGGGATGGTGTTCAGGTGCAGCAGCGCTCGGGCATGCGCAAACAAATCGTTCTTGCCTGGCACGTCCACTGGCCCGATGTAGCGGATTGTGTGATCGAGGTGCGGCTCCACCTGCTCTCCGAAGTAGGTTTGATCCTGGATAACGCCCGCGATGAGCAGCGGCAGGCCGCTCAGATGAGCAACCTCGATCGCCAGGTGGACACCCTTGTCGGGATGTATCCGGCCGAGAAAGATGAGGTGATCGCCAGCATGTTTCTGGATCGGATACAACGAAAGGTCGATTCCGTTGTAGACCGTCGCCAGGTAGTTCAGCCCCGGCGCTCGATCGGAGTTGCTGATCGAGACAAAATATCCCTCACGATATTTCTCATATACGGGCATGATTTTGGCAGACGAGAATCCGTGAATGGTCGTGAGGACCGGCGTCTTCACCAGCCCGGTGTAGGATAGCGCCATGAAGTCGTAGTGGCTGTGAATGAGGTCAAACTCAGCGGCGCTCTCGAACGCTTCCGAGATGTGAAGGTACTCGGCTACCTTGGGATCGATGGCGGAATCCTCCTCGTATCCCCGGTCCACCACGGCATGCAGGTGAGCGCGAGTCACGGAGTCCTTGGTGGCGAACAGCGTTACGTCCCAGCCACGGGCGACCAGTCCTTCGGTGATGTTGCTGGCAACCGTCTCCCACGCGCCGTATTTGCGGGGAGGTGTTCGCCACGCTACGGGTGACAGAACGGCTACTCGCTTGTGGGAAAACGTCATGCCGGTTCCATGGCGGCCAGCACTTCGGCGAACGAGACGGTGGCGAAGCCGGTGGCGTGATCGGCCAAGCCATAGGGAATGATCAGATAGCCATTATGAAGCAGCGCGCCGCAGGTGTACACGACGTTGGGCACGTAGCCTTTGCGCTCTTTCTCATTCGCCCGGAGCAAGGGTTCGCGGAGGCGACCGGTTACTTTGGAGGGATCGTCTCGATCCAGAAGGAATGCGCCGATGCAGTACTCACGCATGGGACCGACACCGTGGCTGAGGACCAGCCATCCGGCATCGGTCTCGATGGGCGAACCGCAGTTCCCTAGTTGCACCAGTTCCCAGGAAAATGCCGGTTTGAGGAGCACCGTGTGCTCATTCCAGAAGTGAATGTTGTCGGAAAACATCAGGTAGATATTCTCGTTGTCCTGGCGGGAGAGCATGGCGTACAGGCCACCGATCTTCCGCGGGAAGAGGGCCATTCCTTTGTTTTCGGCGGCGGGGCCATTCAGGGTTCTGAAGCGAAAAAGGAGGAAGTCAGAAGTCTCCACTAACTCCGGCACCACGACCCTGCCGTCGTACGCTGTGAAGGTTGCGTAGTAGGTGGGGGCGCCATCTTCGTTTCGGAAGCAAACGAAGCGAGCGTCCTCGATGCCGTTGCGTTGGGAAGGCGTGGCTGGGAAGAGGATGCGCTCGCAGAGCTGTTGCCCGGGCTGGAACTGCACTTCGTAGTTGGATCGGGCCAGCATCCAAATGCCCTGGGATGCGTCTTGATCCTTCTGCGTCATTCCATTGGGCAGGAGAAACTGTTCGGTTTGGAGCCCGGCGCGAAGCTCCTCCAGCGCGAAACGTTCTCCGAGTTTGTGCATGACCCGGCGCGTGAATTCGCCGGACAATCCCAGTTCTGAGAGTTTGCGCCGGAACAGCGCTTTTTCATAGAAGGGATTTGGAATCTGACGGGGCTCGGTGAGAAAGCCAGTGGTGGGTAATACCTCGATCCGCAGGTCGGGATGGATGATTCCAGTTCGAAACGTTATGGAGGAAATATGTCCTTCCCCAGTAGCGCGCAAACTGAGAATAAATCGTATGGCGCCGGCCGACAAGTCGGTCTGATCGGGGTGCGGAACGATGGATGGGTTGAACAGGGCCGCAGACTCCAGGGAGTATTCGGCTAGGAAGTAGGATCCGATCAAGAGGCGCCGTTTCTCGGAAAGCTCCTGATCTGCCGCTAGCGACTCGCGAACCTGTTCGAAGCGTTCCATGAAGACTTTGTGTGTCTCCTGGTGCCGCTGGCAGAATTCCGCGCAGACCTCGTCCAGGAGCGGGCCGACCCGGTCTTCCGGGAGCGCCATGATCCTGGCGATAATCCTGGCTATCCGCTCGGGACCACCCGGACTAAAAGGCCGGAGGAGGACCCGAGACTGGTCCGGATGGAGTATGGTGGCGGTGCGTTTGAGATGCATGGATATTGGGGTCCGGCTATTTCGCTATGGCGATCGGTTCTCTAAAACTCGTTACGATGTTCTGCGCTAATTGCATCTCCGCCAATGAAAGTAGGAATGCCAGGGTCGATTCCGCGCCCTGGTTCCCGTTGACACGATCTACATGCAACCCATCGCGGCAGCCGCCTGTCTCGGGGCAGTAGAGTTCGAGTCCGAGATCGTTCCAGCCGATGAACCAGTCAAAGGCGCTCTGCGCATGGTCATACCACCAGACGTCCGACGTGGCGCGATATGCTTCCAGACAGGCGGAGACCGTTGCCTGCGCCTCAATGGGCTGCTGGTCGAAATCGGCGCGCTGGCCGCCGCGGCGATAGAACCCGTTACTACCAATGGGTCGAAAGTGACCCATCTCGGACATCTGCAATTCCGTCAGCCAGCGTAGGGCTTCGATCCCCCGCTGAAGCACAGCTGGTTGATCGGTTGCTTGTCCGCTCACAATTAAGGCGTGCGCGAGCTTCGCATTGTCGTACGACAGTTCTTCCTCAAACCACAGCCAGTCCTCGTGGGAACTCGCTTCGAAACGTTCCATGAGCCGGCAAATAAGAGTCTCCCGGGTTTGGTTCACCAGGCTGTCGCCGCTGAGCCGGCGCAAATATTCATGGATGCCGATCAGGCCGAACGCCCACGCCCGCGGTGAAGTGAACCCAGTGAGCGCGGGCAGCGCCTGCGCGAAGAGTTGCCCCGACATCATCTGGAAGCTCCGGATTGGCGAACGTCCCACTCCCATTCCCAGCGCCCAGAGCACCCTTCCCTGACAGTCTTCCGATCCCAGTTCATCCAGCCAACGCCGGTCAAAACTCAGGTGGTTGTGGAAGCGTTTCGTTTGGAGGTCGAAAGCGTGGTGGAGGAAAGCTGCGGACGTGGTGGCCAGCGCCCGCACGGGCTCCGGGTTCTCGCCCAATTCACCGAGCAGTACCGCGAGGACGAATGCACGAGCGTTATCGTCCGTGCAGTAGCCTTCGGAGAAATTCGGAACGCTGAAGACAGCGTGTTGGAAGACGCCGGTGGAATCGGTCATTCGCGAAAGGTGGCTCAGCTTCATCGGCGGTAGTTCCCGCGGCTTCTGGTCGAGTGTCTTGGTGGCAAGAAACTTGCGCGTTCGGGCGGACCCTTCCAACCGGGAACACTCGAAGGAACGCATATACATCTGAGCCACGTTGCTCCAAACCATGTCGCGGCCGATCTTATAGGCGTTCTTGCGAATGGCGTGCCGCCGGGTGTCGTCCCGCAGCAACCCGGTCACTTCGCGGGCGATGGCGGAGGCGTCGCCGAATGGCACCAACGTACCGCGGTCTTCCGCCAGCAATTCCGCGGCGTGCCAATACGGCGTGGACACCACTGCTTTCCCCGCGCCAAACGCGTAGGCCAGCGTGCCCGACGTGATCTGCGCTTCATTCAGGTATGGTGTGATGTAAAGGTCCGCCGCGCCAATGAACTCCTTGAGATTCTCAAGGTCCACAAACTGGTTGTAGAAGATGACGTTCTTGTCGACTTTGGTCTTCTTGGCGAGAATCTCCAGGCTGAGCCGGTACGCTTCACCGTGCTCCCTCAGTTCGTTGGGATGGGTGGCGCCGAGAACGATGTACACCACCTCGGGGAACTCGCTCAGAATTTGCGGCAGCGCGTTGATCACGTTCTCGATGCCTTTGTTCGGCGAAAGCAGGCCGAACGTGAGCAGCACGACTCTGCCTTCGACGCCGAACTGGTCCTTGAAATACGTCGGATCGACAAAGCCGACATCGGGAATGCCGTGCGGAATGAGATCGATCTTCGCGGGGGGCGCCTGGTATATCTGCTGCAGCATCTGCCGTCCGCGCTCGGCCATGACCACAAGCCGGGTAGAGAGTGAGATCAAACCCTCCATCACGCGCCGCTGGTCCGCTTTCGGCGCGCGCAGAACGGTGTGCAGCGTTGTTACGACGGGCATTCTCAATTCACGTAAAAGCGCCAGGACATGACCGCCGACAGGCCCGCCGAAAATGCCGAACTCGTGCTGTAGGCAGACGATGTCCACGTTGCTGATGTTGAGGAAGTCCACCGCGCGCAGATACGACGCCAGGTCCTGCTCCTCAATTTCAAAGCGAACCACCTCCGGGTACTCGTAGCCGCCCGGGATGTCGTTGACAGATACAGCGAGGCACTGGCTCTGCGGGTGCGCGCTTGCGACGGCGGCAAGCAGGTCCGACGTGAACGTGGCAATGCCGCACTTGCGCGGCAAGTGGTCGCCGACAAACGCGATCTTACGGACTTTAGAAGCGCTATTCATGAGGGCATTCCTTTGCTGCCTCGCGGTCTGGCGCCGCTTCGATCAATCGATCAATCTTCTCCGGGTTGCGGTAAGGAGGGGAAATGAAGGGGATCCCTCAGATTCTGCAGCTCCCGGTAATAGTAAATCGGCGAGGGTCGCTTTCCTCTCAAATTCAAGGCCTTCAGAAACGCGATTTCCTCTTCGGTGACATTGCGGCTCAGCGACTCATCCTTTAGGAACTGTTCGAGCCCCGGTTCAACGGCGACCGGCTGTGGGGATTCTTGTTCCGCAAACTCAAATCGCTTGAGGTTCGCTGCTGTGAGCCGCCGGTTTGGGACGACTTCCATGCCGAAGGTCTTGAGGTCGATATCCCAGGAGTCGATGATCGGATCGAGGAATGAGACGCAGTTTTCCGACGAGACGTTGAAGACGTCTGTGTCCAGAAACTCGAGAATGGCAACGCGCTCTTGTTCGTAGCTACAGTTGCTGACTTGGGCCATTACGCGCAGCCACTCTTCATTTCCCAGTTCCTCCCGGGCAACTCCCTGGGCGACATCCAGGAGCTTTTGAGTGACCAGACGCTCGAGTTCGCCGAACGGCTGCTTCTCAAAGATCCTGCGCACTTCTTGTTGCCGAGCGGAATCGCATTTGCGCAGAATCAACTCGCGAAACTCCTTGAACAGAGGTCGCGGGGGCTCGGCCACCTTTTTCCTCAGTTCTTCAATGCGCTGCACGTCAGCCAGTTTCGATAGCTCACCGCTCGGGAGTTTCAAGACCCTGCCGATTTTCTCGTAGATATCGGTGCGACCAGGCGAGGGCGGAGCCTTTTTGCGAGCCAGCAGTTTCGAGATGTAGGATTCGGTCACCTGAGCGGCAGCAGCGAGATCCTTTTGCTCAAGGCCAAGTTCTTTTAAACGGTGTCGAATCAAGAGGGAGACGTCCACTGGCAGGTCCTGTTCTTGCTGGTTAACCGCCTTCGGTCAATCAGCCAATTCCATCTTCCCACATCCTTGGCTTGACAAGCAAGGCTACTTGACCGATAATAGTTAATGTCCGGGCATTCCCGCCCCCTCGCAGATCATCTGAGCTAAGTCAGGCGATCTGATCGTTCTTCCCTTAGGTCCCCCAGAGAACCGAGGATGTCGCGTGTCCAGGAGCTGAAATTTCGCGGCCAAGGACCCGACCGCTTACGGCTTCAGAAAGAAGATCAGAAATGTCTACTTCAGTTGAACTACCAAGACCGCAACAAACATGGTCACCGCCAGCAGCAACGCCGCTCGACGAAGCGGTGTGGCAAGCATGGGTTGCGACGGGCCGCGCGCAAGAGCGGCGAAGTAGCGCCACGCGATTTAGGGCCGTGAAGTGGGCCTCGATTGCGGTGTTGCTTGGCGCGGCGGGGCTCTGGTCCAATTTCGCCCCATTCGAGGTCCTCGTCAGATTCCTTGTGACGGCCAGCGCGCTGGTCTTGATGTTCCAAGCCTTCCAGACGAAGCATTACCCGGTCGCGGCCACGTTCGGAGCGCTTGCGCTCTTGTTCAACCCGGTCGCGCTCTTGCTTGAATTTTCAGGCGGTTGGCAACGCGCTGTGGTGGTGGCAAGCGCCGCCCCTTTTGTCGCGTCACTCCTCTGGCCCAAGGGAAGGAATCGGAGGATGGAATCCAATGGCTAACTTTCAAAGAACCGCATTCAGATCCACCCTGGCGGCGTTCCTGATGCTCGGGGCGATGTCGGCGGCTGCACTTGCAGGCGATCTTTCCAGATATCGGAATTTCGAACTCGGATCGGACCTGGCAACGGTTGCAAAACGGGCCGCTGTGGATACCGCTCAAGCAAAGGTGATTCATAGTCGCCCTGCCTTCATCCAAGACCTTGAATGGCGCCCTCAGCCTCTCGGTGCATCCGCCCAAGCAGAATCGGTGCAAGAAGTCGTTTTCAGCTTCTATGGCGGCGAACTATTTCGGATCAAAGTTGACTATGATCGGTACCAAACTGAGGGATTGACTGTCGACGACTTCGTTGACGCGATCTCGGCGACGTACGGACCTGCTACAAAGCCCACGGCTCCGGCTAAGGTTGCGCCGTACAGCTACGGCGACCAGGCAGACATCGTCGCACAATGGCAGGATTCGCAGTACCGCTTCGACCTGATCCGCTCTGCGTACGGGCCTGCGTTCAGGCTGGTCGGGGTTCTTAAGAGGCTAGAGGCGCCGGCGCAGGCCGCCACTCTGGAAGCGAAGCGGCTCGACGATCAGGAGGCGCCGCAAAGGGATGCTGCCCGACTAGCGAGTGAAAAAGAAGCGGCGAACGCCAAGTTGGAAAAGGCCAGGCTTGTGAACAAACCGAAGTTTCGGCCCTGAGCACCAGGACCGCGGTCAACTGCCGAACCGACGAGGTACACGAACCTGCTGAGCACCCGATCGTCCGGGGGAACAGGTTCGGGTTGAGAGCGGCCCAGGGCCTGGGCGTATACATGGATGGAGTAATGACTCTACATCTGGAGGCTGCAACCATCGATGGCTCGACCGGCCGGTTAGCCTGAAGGCGGTGGTGGTGGCGGAGGTGGAGGCAGCGGGACGTTGCCGCCGCCCGGCGTCGTGCTTCCGCCGTCGGACGACCCGCCGCCGGTATCGCCGGGCACGGTGGGACCGCCGCCGCCGGAACCCGGCGCGCCGGGCCCAGCGGGACCGCCGCTTTGGAGAATGATCGTATAGAGCGCCTCGGCAGCCGCGCGGAGGCCGCGCTGCACCACCCGTTCCTTGTCGAAGTTCTTGGCGATCGGCGCGTCCTTGTAAACCCGGAGGTACTCGCCGGCGGTCAGGACTTTGTCTTTGCTGTAGCCGATGAGCCGGTGCCGGACGAGTACCTGCCCCTCGTCCACGGAAACCAGCGTCGTGTCCTTCTCGTCTTCCACCACAACATCGAAGGTAGTACCCCGGACCGAAATGACCGCTGTCGGAGTGAAAATCCGGTTAGGATTGGGTTGATTGCCGAGTTTCTGGATGTAGACTTTCACCCGCCCAATCCAGAGGTCGAGCAGGTCCTTCCAGTCGCCCGGGTTGGAACGGAAGGTCACCCGCGAGTTCGGAAAAACCTGGAACGTGCTGCCGTCGGAAAGCTGAAAGACCGCGAACCCGTCAGCGCCCGTGAGGATGATCTGCTTTGTCTCGACCGAGTCGCCGACGTCGAGCGCCCAAGGGTACGAATTCCGCAGCACGGAGACCTGGCCGGTGAGGGAAACGACCTTAGCCGCGGCGCTGTCGGCTTCGAGGATCGTGGTGGGCGGCGCTGGGGCGATCAAGGGGGCCGGAGGCGAAAACGTCTGCGCCGCGCACACAGCCACACAGGCGGCGAACAGCCACCCGGTCCGGCCGCGTTTTAGCCCGGCAACCATCTCCTCCCACCCCGGCATTTCAGGCCCGGGAGTCCGAAGACCCCGGACCAGAAACCTAGTGTATCACCAAAATTGCTTAGCAAAATCAGGGCCCGAAAAAAAAGTGCGAATCAAGCCTCCGTATATCAACAAGATTTCCAGAACTGCGTCGATAGAACAGGTGGCGACTCAGGATACAATGGACTCGTTAGATGTGTCAGAACTCCACACGCCGCGCCGCTAGCGGCGGGCGGATGCTGTTGCTCGCTCTGGCGTTAGCCTCGGCGGCCGCGGCCCAAAGCCTGGTTCCCGACTGGAGGCGCATCGGAAACTCGGCTATCGACGCGTCGCTGCCGTCGCTGGCCACCGGTCCGGTCGAGCGCGTCTGGTTTTCGCCCGATGGCGGCCGGCTTTACGCGCGCACGGAATCGGGCGCCGCCTTCGTCAGTCAGAATCGGGAAACCTGGCAACCGGTGGCGGACGTCACCCCACCAGTGGCGCAGGAAGCTGCATGGACCGGCCGCGAGGGCCCGGAACCCGAGGCGAAGGTAGTGGCGGGGCGCTCCGGCCTGGCATACGCGCTCGGCCGCGCGGTCTACCGCTCCGAGGACGGCGGCGGAAGCTGGGCGAACCTTACCGAGTTCAAAGGGACTTCCATCCTTGGAGGGGGATTCCGCGACATCGCGGTTTCGCCGGCCGACGAGGACGAGATTGTGGTTGCCGGCCGGTATGGGGTGTGGCGCTCGTCCGATGGCGGCCTTTCCTGGAGTGGATTGAACGACACATTGCCGAACCTGCCGGGGCGGCGCCTGGCGCAACTGCCGGCGGACGGTCAGAGCGCGCGGCTCCTGGCGGCGGAGGCGGGCGAACTCGAATGGGCGCCCGGCGAAAAAAGCGCGTGGCGTCCCGTCGCGGCGTACGATTCGCAGCGAGAAGAGGCCCTGAAGCGCGCCGTAGCGGCCGTCCTCCGCGCCGAGATTCTCTCGGTGGCGCTGTCGGGAGATTTCCTCTATGCGGGCGGCGCGGAGGGGGGGAGGATCTGGGCTTCGGCCGACCGGGGCGTCACCTGGCGCAGTTTTACGGCCCCGGAGGCGGGACCGATTCGGGATATCTTTGTGGCGGCGGCGAACCCGCGCGTTGCGCTCGCGGCGACCGGACGGAGCGGAGGCGGCGTGCGCGTGCTCCGCACCATGAACGGCGGGATCTTTTGGGACGATCTGACGTCGGACCTGCCGGAAGGCGCCGTTCACGCGGTAACGGCCGACTACGGCAGCGGCGCGGTCTACGTGGCCGCGGACGCGGGAGTGTTTCTCACGCTGACGAATCTGGCCAGCGCCGGACCGGCATCAGGCTGGATGCCTCTGACGCCTGGACTGACCGCGCGCGCCGCCTTCGACGTCCGGCTGGACGAAGCGGGCAACCAGCTTTACATCGTTGTGGACGGCGAAGGAGTGTATGCCGCCACGGCGCCGCACCGGTTCTTCGATCCGAAAGTGGTCAGCGCGGCGGACCTGCGGCCGCGGGCGGCGGCGCCGGGGGCGCTTTTGAGCGTGCTGGGGCGCGATGTCCGGCGGGCCCAGGCCGGTTCCGCGAGCGCCCCGGTGCTGGCGGGATCGGAGCGTGAGTCGCAGATTCAGGTTCCGTTCGAGGTCTCCGGTTCTTCGCTCACCCTCGCGCTCGAGACGGCGGGACGCGCGGGGCAGCTCGAGGGTCTGCAATTCGGGTTGCCGCTTCGCGAAGCCGCGCCGGCGATCTTCGTGGACCGGGAAGGAGCGCCGATGGCGCTGGATGCCGATAGCGGCGTTTTGCTGGACGCGATGAGACCGGCGCGCTCGGGCTCGCGTATTCAGATCCTGGCAACAGGGCTGGGGCGCGTGCAGCCGGAGTGGCCCGCCGGGCTCGAGGCGCCCTTGGACGATCCGCCGCGGGTGGTCGCGCCCGTCCGGCTCTACCTGGACCGCAGGCCGATTGAGGTGACCCGGGCAACGCTGGCGCCGGGGTACATCGGGTTCTATCTGATCGAGGCCCAATTGCCGAGGATCGTCAATGCCGGTCCGGCGGAACTGTACCTGGAGGCCGGCGGGGAGCAGAGCAATCGCACGCGGATCTACCTGGAGCCGTAACCATTGAGATTTCCTATGGCTATCGAGCGAAGACTTTTCCTGACATCGCTATTGCCCCTGATTGCCCTTGGGCAGAAGGAGGACGACCGTCTCGCGCCGTACTACCCGACGCCGGAGACCGTGGCCGAAAAGATGCTCCAGCTTGGCGCGCTGAAGGCCGGGGAGAAGATGTTCGATCTCGGCAGCGGCGACGGGCGCATCGTGATCCTGGCGGCGCGCAAGTACAAAGCGGACGCCACCGGCGTTGAGATCGACGACGACCTCCATCGGCGCAGCATGGAGCGGATCAAGAAGCTCGGACTCGAGAGCCGGGCCCGCATTCTGCATGGCGACATCCTGAAGCAGGATTATAGCGGAGCGGACCTGATCACCGTGTACCTGCTGCCGACGTCGAACGACCGGGTACGGCCGCTGCTGGAAAAGCAGCTCAGGAAAGGGACGCGGGTCGTGTCTCACGACTTCGAGATTTCGGGTTGGACGCCGGACCGGATCGAGCACATTGACGATGACGGCGAGGGCCGGAGCCACACGCTGTACCTGTACCTTCGTTAGCCGCCGGACGGTCCCGGGACCGACGCCGCCGGAACTACTGTAGCGATGGGTGAGCTAGCCGTTCTGCCGGTGCGATCGCGGCGCCTCCTCTGCGCCGCTCGTCTCGGAGTCAGCGTTGCCGCGTTCGCACTGGCGTTTTCCCCCGCCGCTCCGGCCGCAGCGGTGGCAGCGCGCGTGACCCTCCTCGCCTTTGGGGGCTATGCCCTCGCTACGCTGATGTCGGCCGCCGCCCGCCGCTTCAGCGAATCGACCGGCGGCTGGGTACTCGATGGGTTTTTTCTGCTCTTGTGCGCGGGCCTTCCCGCACCGGCGGCCGGCTGGCTTTGCGCCGCCGTGTTCGCGTTTTTCGTCTCCACCGGGCTGCTGTTTCAGACCTGGCCGCGGCTGGCGGTCGGGGCGGGCGCGGGTCTGGCGCTTGTACTGTTGATTCGATCGGGCGACGCTTCCGCGCTGGGCCCGGGCCTGGCGGCTTGCTCGGCCGTCGGCCTGGTGGCCGGGTGGTACAAGCGGCGGCTGGCGCAGCGGGTGTTTTCCGCGGCGCGGCGCGTCCAATCCGGCTTCTGCGTTCAGGAGGCGGTCCGCGCCGAACGGCAGCGCCTGGCGGCCGACTTCCATGACGGGCCGCTGCAAAACTTTGCGGGCCTGCAAATGAGGCTCGAAGTCGTCCGTAAGCTGCTGGAGCGAGACCCCAGTGAAGGTCTCCGGGACCTGGCGGAATTGCAGAGACTGACCGGCGCGCAGACATGCGAAATCCGGGCCTTCATCCGCGATCTGGCGGCGAGTGAGGATGGCGGCGCCGGCCCCGCAACCGTCGGCTTCGCCGTCGAGCGCTTCCGTCGGGAATCCGGCTTGCCGGCGGACCTCGAAGGGGAAGACGCCGTCAGCGCCCTGGATTGCGTCCGCGCGCGCGAAGTGGTCAAGATCGTTCGCGAAGGCCTCCACAATATCCACAAGCACGCCGGCGCGTCGCACGCCGCCGTTCGAATCGGCCGGCCCGATGGCGGCCTCGAGATCGCGATTGCCGACGACGGCAAGGGCTTCCCCTTCGATGGCGCCTACGCTCTGGACGAACTGGACCGGATGGGGATGGGCCCGCAAAGCATTAAGCGGCGCGTCCGGGCGCTCGGCGGAGATCTTGTCGTCCAGTCCCGTCCAAACGCAGGCGCCGAACTCCGCATCCGCATACCCTTGTGAACCACCGCCCTATGTTCGTGGCCGCTGTGGCCGCACTCGCCTGCGGGTGCGGCAATTACGGCGACTTCGCGCTCCCGGTCATGGCCGGCGGCCGCGCGAACTGGACGGTGAGGTGGGAAGTGCGCGAGCAACCGGTCCTCGCCCGCGGCGCGCCGGGCGAGTGGGATTCCGTGGATGCCCTAAACCCCGCGATCGTCCGTTCGCACGGCCGCCACTACAACCTGTATTCCGGGTTCGACGGCAAGACCTGGCGCACCGGACTCGCATTGTCGCCGGATGGCGTTGCTTGGGAGAAGGCCGGCAGCGTCCTGTCGCCGGATCCCTCCACTTGGGAAGGCGACTACATCGCCGCCAACGGCGCGACGCTCGTTCGCGAGGGTGAATTCTTCTACTGGTATCAGGCCGGAGACCCGCCGCGCATCGGCTTGGCCCGTTCGCCGGACGCGCGCCAGTGGCGCAAGTCTCCCGCGCCGGTTATCGAACTCGGACCGAGAGGGAGTTGGGACGAATGCGGCGTGGCCGATCCCTACGTACTGGAGACTGGCGGAAAGCTGTACCTGTTCTACCTCGGCCAGGACCGGGCGCGACGCCAGCGCCTCGGACTGGCGGTTTCCTCCGACGGCGTCCGCTGGACCAAGCTGCGTTCGAATCCGATCATGGAGTTGGGCGAGCCGGGCTCGTTCGACGAAGTCGGACTCGGCGAGCCGGCGGTGTGGGCGGCGAATGGATGGTACTGGATGCTATACACAGGGCGCGACCGCTACGAGCTGCGCCGCATCGGGCTTGCCGTTTCCCGCGACGGCGTGGCCTGGGGCCGATTGCCGAAATCGTCGGTTCTCGAAGGCGCCCAGGCGTGGAACGCGAAGGTGGTCTGCGACCCCGAGGTCGAGCCCGGGCCGGGCGGCGTAAGGGTCTGGTTCGGCGGCGGAGATGCGGCGCAACCGGCGGAAAACCTGAATGGGCAGATCGGCCTCGCCGTCCTCCGGATCGAGGGTGCTACGCTGGCCAAGTGAGAATCGGCATCACGTGTTACCCCACCTACGGCGGCAGCGGGATCGTCGCCACGGAACTTGGACTCGAGCTGGCGAATCGGGGGCACGAGATCCATTTCATCAGCTACGCCAATCCCATCCGGCTCGATCCCGACACGCCGCGAATACATTACCACGAGGTGGAGGTTTCCAACTACCCGCTCTTCCAGTTTCCGCCGTATTGTCTCGCCCTGGCCTCGCGAATGGCGGACGTGGCCGAGTGCTACGCGCTCGACCTGCTCCACGTCCACTACGCGATCCCACACTCGATCGCCGCGCTCCTGGCCCAGCAAATGGTTCAGGCAAAGCGCTACCTTCCGTTCGTCACCACCCTGCACGGCACCGACATTACGCTGGTCGGGGCCGACCGCTCGTACTTCCCCATCACGAAGTTTTCCATCGAGCAGTCCGACGGCGTCACCACCATCAGCGAATACCTGAAGCTCCGGACGGAGGAAGTCTTCGGCATCACCGGCGATATCCGGGTGATCCGCAACTTCGTCAACTGCGATCTGTACAAACCGGCCTCCGGCCGCCCTGCCCGGCGAACCCGCCTGCTGCACATTTCGAACTTCCGTCCCGTCAAGCGGGCGCTCGATTGCGTGCGCATTCTCCACCGCGTCCGCCAATCGGCGGAGGCGGAATTGCTGATGGCCGGCGACGGTCCGGACCGGGGCCCCGCCGAAGCGCTCGCCCGCGAACTGGGCGTTGCCGGCCACGTCGAGTTCCTGGGCAAGCAGGGGCACGTGGAGCGGCTGCTTCCACGCGCCGACGTGCTGCTGCTGCCGAGCGAACTGGAGTCTTTTGGGCTGGCCGCGCTGGAAGGCATGGCCTGCGGATTGCCGCCCATCGCCACCCGCGTGGGCGGGGTCGCGGAACTTGTTACCGATGGCGTGGACGGGTACCTGGAAGCCGTCGGGGACATCGAGGCCCAGGCGGCGCGCGCGGTCAGCCTGCTCACCGACGATGCCCTGTACGAGAGACTTTCCGGCGCGGCCCGCCGCACCGCCACGACGCGCTTCTGCAGTTCGTTGATTATCCCGCTGTACGAGAAATACTACGAAGAAGTCTGCCGCCGTTTGCCCCCTCGGGAACTTTTGCATTCTGCCGGCGTCTAAGTACATAGCAGGACGAGAAGTGGCGCCCACAAGCCGCGTTTAGGGCTACAATTGAGTTCGAGAGGCACGCTTGTGACAGAAGCGTTTACAGGGTTAGGTCTCGACTCTCCGGCGGAGACGGCCGCGTACGCCAACGGCGAGCCGGTCGTCGAGGATGCCGTTCTGATCGAGAGTCTCCGCCAAGGCGCGGAAACGGCCTACGAGCAACTGGTAGCGAGGTATCAGCAGCCGGTCTACAACCTGGCGTTTCGCCTGGTCGAAGACCCGTCCGATACCGCTGACGTCGTTCAGGAGGTTTTTCTGAAGGTCTTCCGCCACATCGGGTCGTTCCGAGGGCAGAGCAGCCTGAAGACCTGGATCTACCGGATCGCCGTCAACGAAGCGCACAACCATCGGCGCTGGTTCAGCCGCCATCGCAAACTCGAGGTCGACATCGAACCGGATGAAGATGCCGGCCGGTCGGGTTACTGCAATACGCTCCCGGATCCTGCGAAATCTCCTTACGAGATTGCACTAGGTTTCGAGACCCGTACTCTGATCGAAGAAGCGCTCGGCCGATTGAAGCCCGTTTTCCGTCACGCGGTGGTGCTGCGTGACGTTGAGGACCTCAGTTATGAAGAAATCGCCGAGGTTCTGAATATATCCATCGGCACTGTGAAGTCGCGCATCCTTCGCGGCCGGGAGGCCTTGCGTAAGGAATTATTGGAGCGGCTGGAGCAGGCAAAAGCGATCGGCTGGCCGGCCCGGGCGGCCCAGCAGGATCAGACAGTGGCGTGATTATGAAGTGCGAAACGGCAGACGAGAAGATTTCGCAGTGGTTGGATGGCCTTATCCAAACGGGCGAGCTTCGAGCGCTCCAGCGCCACCTGGACGCCTGTAATGCGTGCGCGTTGCGCGCCCACCAGCTTGACACCCTGAAGCAATCCCTTGCGGTTCTGCCGCCCGTCAAAGCGCCCCGCGACCTGAACGCCGCATTGCTGGTTATCGCTTCCCAGGCCCGCGCCGAGCGCCTGACGCGGTTGGACGCGGCCTCCCTGATGCGGCACTGGCGCGGCCGGGCCCAGCTCTGGATGAGCAACCTGATGCGGCCGCTGGCGGTTCCGGTGGCGGGCGGAGTGCTCACCGCGCTCCTGATGTTCGCCATGCTGGCGCCGATGTACGTCAATGCGGATGCTTTCCGGCTGGCCGACGTGCCGACCGGAACCATGCTCAGCACGAAGGCGGCGCTGAAGAGTTCGATCTCCTTCGGCCTCAGCGACGACGACGTCGTCGTGGACGTCCTGGTGGACGATCAGGGGCGTATGCTCGACTACTCGATTCCGGTGGACCTCTCGCCCTGGATCACCAAGGAGCTTCGGAAGTCGATCGAGAACACGCTCCTGTGCACCCAGTTCACGCCGGCCACCATGTTCGGCCTGCCGAAATCCGGACGCCTCCGGATAACGCTCCGCCGCAACCAGGTGGACGTCACCGGGTAAGCGCCGCGAGCGTGGGCCAAAGGCTCGGACAGCACTTTCTTCACAGCAGGCCGCTCCTGGAACGGATCGCGGAGGCGGCGTGTCCGCTCCCCTGCGCCCGCGTGATCGAGATCGGCGCCGGCGAAGGCGCGTTAACCGGGCGGTTGCTCGACCGCGCCGAACACGTGATCGCCATCGAGCTGGACGGCCGGCTCGCCGAGTCCCTGCGCAGCCGCTTCGCCCGCGAAACGCGGCTCACCGTCGTCCAAGCGGATGTTCTCGAAACCGACCTTGCCCAGTGGGGCCCCGCCGCCGTCGCCGGTAATCTGCCGTACTACATCAGTTCGCCGATCGTCGACCGCGTCCTGCGCCTTGGCGAAGTGGTGGAACGCGCGGCGCTGATGGTGCAAAAGGAGGTCGCCGACCGGCTGGCGGCGCAGCCTGGCGTACGCGACTACGGTTTTCTCTCCGTGGCCACCCAGACGCGCGCCGAGGTCGAGGTGCTCTTTTCCGTGCCCCGAGGCGCCTTTCGCCCGCCGCCGGACGTCGATTCCGCGGTGGTCCGGCTGACGCCCCGCCCCGGGCTCGACCGGCGGGAAGTGGAGGACTTCCTGCACTTCGCCGGGGCTTGCTTCCGCCAGAAGCGGAAGACGCTCTGGAACAATCTGGCGCCGCAGTACGGCCGCGGCAGAATCACGCGTTTCCCCGAAAGCGACCTTCGCGCGGAGCAGCTTTCAATCGATCAACTGCGGCAGATCTATGCGCGGCTTGCGGCGCCGCCTTCGCCGCCCGGTGACCCGCGCCCGCCGGCTGGCGTATAACGGACAGGATGAACATCCGTTTCGCGCTCGCGATCGCCCTGGCGTTGCAGGCCGCTCCGTCGGCATCGCAAGTCACCCTGACCGTCGATACCCCGATGGCGCCGCCGGCGTGGGCGCTCGCTCAACGAGCTCTGCTGAAGGCCAACGCCGAGGCGGCGGAGGAGTTCGCCCGCAAGTACCTGGACGACCGGGGCTTCCTCAAGTGCGTCGAACGCTGGGGCGGAAACGACGGCCCCGACGACGCGATGGAGAACTTTCACAACTGGACGCTCGCCTACGCGCTCGGCGCGCCGGAGTCGATCCTACGATTGTTCGAAAAGGCCTGGGAAGGTCACCTGGTTCAGTACACGCGCGCCAGGGCCCCGACCGTCGAGATGGCCCGGGATGGCATGTACTGGCGCGAGTTCGTCACCGCGTTCGACTGGGAGCACAACGGCGAAGGACTCGCCGCGTTCCACTTCTACGGCCTGGGCCGGCCCGCCGACGCCGCCTATCTCCAGCGCGTGAAACGGTACGCCGGCTTCTACACCGGCGAGGACCCGCTGGCGCCGAACTACGATCGCGAGCGCAAGATCATTCGCAGCCTGCATAACGGAAGCCGCGGACCCAAGCTGACGCCGGCCACCGAGCGCGATTGGGGCGGGGAACCGGTTCCCGGCGAGCCCGAGCGGCTCACCCGTTACTCCACCGCGGCCAACATCGCGGGCGATCACCCCTTGAATCTCTGCGCCACCACGCTCGGCATGAACGCGTACATGCTCACCGGCGATTCGAAGTACCGGGATTGGGTATTGGAATACGCCGGCGCCTGGCGCGACCGCGTCATCGAGAACGGAGGCAACATCCCGACCAACGTGGGTCTGGACGGCCGCATCGGCAGCGGCTGGGACGGCAAATGGTACGGCGGCGTCTTCGGCTGGGACTTCTGGCCGCGGGAGAGCGGGCGCAACTACTACATGCGGGGCGCGAGGCTCGCTTTCGGCAATGCTTTCCTGCTCACCGGCGATACGGCTTTCATCGAGCCGCTGCGGCGCCAGATCGACAACCTCTACGAAGCCCAGCGGGTGGAGAACGGCCGGATTCTGCTTCCCAACAAACACGGCGACAACGGCTGGTACGGCTATACGCCGAACCGGCATTTCGACGTCCAGCGCGACATCTACTTGTGGACCTTGCGGCCCGAGGCGCTGCAGCGGATCGCGGAGGACCCCTGGATCGCTTTTCTTTCCGGCCGGAACCCCGCCTATCCGGTCGATGCGCTGAACGCCGAATTCGAGCGGATGCGGCGCGGCGTGGAAGGTCTGCGCCGGGACGACAGCGCGCCCGACACCCGCGCTTCCGACCATCCGCAGCGATTCAACCCCGTGACGACCGCCGCCCTGGTGAACCTGACGCTTGGCGGCAACGATCCCGGAACGTCCGGCAACACCCTCCACAGCCAGATCCGCTACTTCGATGTGGAAATGCGCCGCGCGGGCCTGCCCGAGGACGTCGCGGCGCTGGTCGAGAAAATCGACCCCGGCGGCATCGTCGTGACGCTGGTGAACGCGAGCCCGGTCCACCCGCGGACGCTGGCGGCGCAGATGGGCGCCTACGGCGAGCATGAGTGCGAATCGGTGACCGCGGGCGGCAAGTCCATCGCCGTCGGCGCGCCGTGGTTCCGCGTCCGTCTCGCGCCGGGCGCCGGGGAACGCCTCGTGGTGAAAATGAAACGCTACGCCCGCCGGCCAACGCTCGAATTTCCGCCGCTGTAGGCGCGGGCGCTTGCGCCCAGGGGCGCCGCGTGGAACGCCGCTGCTCGAAGGCGGCGGAGCATGAGACACTCTAGTCTTGGAGGTCCCCGTATGTCCCGATTCTCCCGGCGGCAGTTCCTGATCGGCGGCGCCGCCGGTTTGGCGCCGCTGGCCGCGCAACGGCGCGCGCCGGTCAAGCGGCCGAACATCGTGTTGATCGTCGCCGACGATCTCGCCGCGTGGATGTGCGGCTGCTACGGCAATCGGGAGATACGGACGCCGAACATCGACATGCTCGCGCGGATGGGCACGCGTTTCCAGCAGCCCTCCGTGGTGACGCCCATCTGCTCGGCGAGCCGCGCCACGCTGTTTACCGGCCGGACGCCGATGCAGCACGGCATCCACGATTTCCTCACCGACAGGCCGATCGAGAACCCGCCGCAGGGCCAGGCCGCGCCGCCGGACTCGTTTGCCGACGAGATCATGATCTCCGATGTGCTGGCCAAGGAAGGCTATCGCTGCGGCTATGTCGGCAAATGGCACATGGGCAACGACGCCTCGCCTGGCCGCGGCTACGACTTCACCTACACGATGCTGGGCGGCTCCAGCCGGTACCAGAACCCCACCATGAGCCGGAACGGCCAGATCGCGGAGGAGAAGGGCTACCTAACCCACCTGACGACGCGCGCCGCCTGCGAATACATCGACCAGCAGAAAACGGACCAGCCGTTTTTCCTGGTCATCAGCTATTTCAACCCGCACCTGCCCTACGACGGCCACCCGCAGAAGTACTACGACATGTACGCCGATGTGAACTTCGAGACCATCGGGTGGGAGCCGCCCGCGCCGAACGCGCTGCGCGAGAAAGAAATGCTTTCCGATATCGTCGGAAATCTGCGAAAATGCGCCGCCGCCACCACCGCGCTCGACGACCAGATTCCCTCGATCCTGCTGAAGCTCCGGGAGCGCGAAGTGTGGAGCGACACGCTCATCGTCTTCACCGGCGACAACGGCTTTCTGCTCGGCCGCCACGGCCTCTGGAGCAAGGGTCACGCCTCCGACCCGATCAACATGTACGACGAAGTGATGCAGGTCCCGCTGATCTTCTCCTGGCCCGGCGAGATCCCCGTCGAAGGCGCAAGACCCGAACTGGTGAGTTTCTACGACATTGTCCCGACCCTGTGCGAAGCGGCGGGCGTAACGCCGCCGGAGCGGAACCTCTGCGGCCGCAGCTTCCTCACCATGGCCCGCGGCCGGTCGTTGCCCAAGGGCCAGTCGTGGCCCTCGACCGTATTCGGACA
>JAHCHE010000033.1 GCA_026129905.1 Bryobacteraceae bacterium
GCCAGCTCGGCATCGACCCCAAGCGCCTCGACGTCCCCGGCCGCAAACGCCTCGAAATCG
Organism: Bryobacteraceae bacterium; assembly: GCA_026129905.1. GTDB lineage: Bacteria > Acidobacteriota > Terriglobia > Bryobacterales > Bryobacteraceae > JAHCHE01. The sequence goes on from JAHCHE010000033.1 coordinate 61, forward strand.
ACTACGGCAAGCCCATCCGCGAAATCCTCGCCTGAGGCGCCGGCCGCAGTGTTTACCGCGTGAACTGGTTTCAGCCGCGTCGAGCGAGGGCTCAGTTCCGCGCCGCGGACGCGCGGCGCCATTCCAAGAAGGTGTTCGACAGCCACGACCCGGTTGCTCTGCCAAGCATGGACCGTGAGCGCTGGTCCCAGGTGGTAATGGGTGAGAGCTACACGCCCGACTTTTCGACCACCGAACAGCTTGCGCAGCGGGTGGAGTTCCCAGAACCACTTGCCCACAGCCTGGCCTTCCGGCTCGAAGTCGAGTAAGCCCGGGCCCGCTGGAAAACAGGAGCTTCCGCCTACTCCTCGAACAGGGCGCTAACCGGCACAACGATCTGCGGGTTCTCCGTCCGCAGTTCGTGAACTTCGTGCATTCCTTCGCGAGTCCACCGGAAGGCTTGGCGGGTCGCCGGGTCGAGGAGCCAAACGTAGGCCACGCCGAATGCGAGATAGTCGTTGACGCGCTCACGCACCCGCGCCAGCCGGTCGTCCGGCGACAAGACTTCAATGCAGGCAAAAGGCGGCGTGCGGAAGACTTGCTCTTTCGGACGTCCGCCGAGGGTGATGCAGACGTCCGGGATTCGGAACCGGGTCGGAGAAACCTGGACGCGCTGCTCCACGACAACGTAGACGCCCCATTCTTTCTGGTGACTGCGAAGGTAAGCCGCGGTGGCGGTCTGAAGTTCCGCGTGGTCGTTCTCTCCCAAATTCCGCTCCTCGATGACCCCATCGATGTAGTCGCAGTCGGGCTGGTAGGTGGTGTTGAGGTATTCTTCGATGCTGACCAGCGCGCCGGTTGCCATAGTCCATCCGCGGCGATGCCGCCCTACGTCTCAATATAACCGTTCTCTGGCGAGGGCGACCCGCGAAGAAGGGCGGTCAGCAGTAGGCAGGAATCCCCGTTACACGTTCGCCAATGATCAGCGCGTGGATGTGATCCGTGCCCTCGTACGTCTTGACGGTCTCAAGGTTGGCCAGGTGGCGCATCACCGGGTATTCGTCCATGATGCCGTTGGCGCCGAGCAGGTCGCGGCTGAGCCGCGCGCACTCCAGCGCGATGGCCACGTTGTTGCGCTTGAGCATGGAAATATGAGCCGCTTCGGCGCGCTGCCCGTCCTTGATTCTACCGACCTGAACGGCGAGCAGTTGGGCCTTGGTGATTTCCGTAATCATCCAGGCGAGCTTTTCCTGGACAAGCTGGTGGGAGGCAATCGGCCTGTCGTTGAACTGCTTCCGCACAAGGGCGTACTGGCGGGCCGTCTCGTAGCAGTCCATGGCCGCGCCGATGGCGCCCCAGCCGATGCCGTAACGGGCCTGCGTCAGGCAGCTCAGCGCCGTCTTCAAACCCACCGCGCCGGGCAGCGCGTTTTCGGCCGGGACGCGGCAATCCTGAAACGAGAGACTGGAGGTTACCGAAGCGCGCATCGACAGCTTTCCGTGGATGTCCGAACTGGAATACCCTTTCGTACCTTTCTCGACGAGGAACCCCCTCACCCGCCCGTCCCCACGCGCGAAGACCACCGCGAGATCGGCGGCGGAACCGTTGGTGATCCAGGTTTTCTCGCCGTTCAGCACCCAGTCGCCGCCGTCGGACCGGGCTGTGGTCAACATGCCGCCGGGGTTGGAGCCGAAGCCGGGTTCGGTAAGGCCGAAGCATCCGATCGCCTCGCCGGAGGCCAGTTTCGGCAGCCAGCGCTGCTTCTGTTCCTCCGAACCGTAGGTGAGGATGGGATACATCACCAGCGCGCCCTGGACGGAAACGAAGCTGCGCACGCCGGAATCGCCGCGCTCCAACTCCTGCATGATGAGACCGTACTCGACGTTGCTCATGCCGGCGCAGCCGTAGCCTTCCAGGTTCGCCCCGAAGAAGCCCAGTTCGCCCATCTGCCGGATGAGGTGGGAGGGGAAAACGCCGTCGCGATAGCAACCGCGAATCACCGGGACGACGTTGTCCTCGACGAAGGCGCGCGCGGTCTGCCGCACCATCAGTTCCTCTTCGCTGAACAGCGAGTCGATCATCATGTAGTCCACGCCGCGGAAGCCTGCCATAGCACTTCCCATGTTACCCGCGGAGCGGACCGACGGGTCCGATAGGGCCCGGCCGCCGCACTGCCGGTCCCCGGCGGCCTTGCGGCGGTACAATCGCGCCAGGAGGGGACCTTGACCGCAACCACATCGCGCTATGACGCCATTATTATCGGCACGGGCCAGGGAGGCGTCCCGCTGGCGCACGCGTTGGCCGGGGCCGGGAAACGAACGGCGATCGTCGAAAAAGAACACGTGGGCGGCAGTTGCATCAATGAAGGTTGCACGCCGACCAAGACAATGGCCGCCAGCGCGCGGGTCGCGTACCTGGCGCGCCGCGCCGCCGATTACGGGGTGGAGACCGGCGGCGTGGGCGTCCGCATGGAGAAGGTGCGCGAGCGGAAGCGGGCCATCGTCGAGCAGTTCCGCGACGGCGGGCGCAAGCGCCTGGAGACGAACGAAGGCGTGGACCTGGTGTTCGGTCACGCGGAGTTCAGCGGTCCAGGAATGGTACAGGTGCGCGAGTCCGGCGGGCATACGCGCGAACTCGAGGCCGAGTGGATCGTGATCAACACGGGCGGCCGGCCGGCCGTTCCCGCCGTCGCGGGCATCGAGCGCGTTCCGATGCTGACCAATCGCACCATCATGGAACTCGATCGCGTCCCGGACCATCTGGTCGTCATCGGCGGCGGCTATATCGGCGTCGAGTTCGCCCAGATGTTCCGCCGGTTCGGCTCCGCGGTGACGCTGGTTCACACCCACGAGCGGCTTCTGGCCAGGGAGGACCAGGACGTGGCCGAAGAAGTGGCGAAGATTCTCGGCGAAGACGGCATCCGGTTGCACCTGGGGTCGCGCCCCCGCAAAGTCGAGGCCCAGGACGGCGGGATTCTCCTTGAAGTGGACGGCCCGCGAGGAACGGAGCGGGTGGAAGGCACGCACCTGTTGGCGGCCGCGGGACGGACGCCGAACACGGACGGCCTGGGGCTCGAGCGTGCGGGCGTGACGATGGACAAGCGCGGCTTCATTCCCGTCAACGAGCGGCTGGAGACGAACGTCGCGGGTATCTGGGCGATCGGCGACGTGAACGGCGGTCCGGCCTTCACGCACATCTCGTACGACGATTTCCGTATCCTTCGCGCCAACCTGTTGGAGGGCGGGAAGGCGACCACCACCGGGCGGCTTGTGCCCTACACGGTTTTTATGGATCCCCAACTCGGCCGCGTGGGGATGAGCGAAACGGAGGCGGCTCGCGGCGGGCGCCAGGTCCGGGTGGCGAAGATGCCGATGTCGCGCGTGGCGAGGGCGCTCGAAATGGACGAGCCGCGCGGGCTGATGAAAGCGGTGGTGGACGCGGAGTCGAGCCAGATTCTCGGCGTGGCGGTGCTGGGCGTCGAAGGAGGCGAGATCATGTCCGCCCTGCAAGTGGCGATGATGGCGAAGCTTCCTTATCAGCAGCTTCGCGACGGCATCTTCGCGCACCCGACCCTGGCCGAATCGCTGAACAACTTGTTCGCAGCCCTGGACTGACCGGCGGGGCCGATCGGAAGAACGAGGAACGAAACGGCAGCGCCGCCCGTAGTACAACCATGACTGTCAACCAGAGGGGAGAACCGATTCCCGCGAGACCAATCCGGTTGTGGCCCGGCGTGGCGATCGTGGCGATACAGTGGCTGATCTGGATGGTCGTTCCGGCCATCGCTTCCGGGGCCGGGATGTTCGCGATGCTTGGCGGCGCCGCCGGCGGGCTGGCTGTCCTTGTGTGGTGGCTATTCTTCAGCCGGGCGCCGTGGTTGGAGCGGGTGGGCGCCATCGTGCTGATGGTTGCCGCGGTGTTTGTTACCTTGCGCCTGGTTCACGAATCCATCGCGACGGCAATGATGGGGATGATGCTGCCCATCTACGTCATCCCGGCGTTCAGCCTGGCTCTGGTGGTCTGGGCGGCGGCCAGCCGAGGTTTCTCACGGCGAGGCCGGTGGGCGTCGATGGTGGGCGCCATCGCGCTCGCATGCGCAGCGTTCACGATCCTGCGAACCGGCGGCGTCACCGGCGAAGGGAGTTCGGAGCTGCACTGGCGGTGGACGCCGACGCCGGAACAGCGCCTGCTCGCCCGGGCCGGAGACGACAGGGAAACGGCGGCTCTCTCGCCCGGTCCGACAGGCGAGCGGATTCCCGTACCCGCCGGCGAGCGGATGGAAATGCCCGCGGCCGCGCCAGCAGTGGCGAAGGAACTCGAGACGCGCGTCCCGGATCCGGCGGGAACGAAGGCGGACGCGGACTGGCCCGGCTTTCGGGGACCGGACCGCGACGGCGTGGCTCGCGGCGTGCGGATCGGAACCGACTGGTCGCGGATGGCGCCGGTCGAGATCTGGCGCCAGCCGGTCGGACCGGGCTGGTCTTCATTCGCTGTCCATGGCGAACTCTTCTATACGCAGGAGCAGCGCGGGGAGGACGAAGTGGTGTCCTGCTATAACCTGACCACCGGGGCCCCGGTGTGGCGGCATGGCGATGCGGTGCGGTTCTGGGAGTCGAACGCCGGCGCCGGTCCGCGCGCGACGCCGGCGGTGAGCGATGGCCGAGTCTACACGTTCGGGGCTACCGGAATTCTGAACGCACTCGATGCCCGGGACGGTGCGGTGATCTGGTCGCGCGACGCGGCGTCGGACACGAAGACGAAAGTCCCGATGTGGGGATTCGCGAGCTCGCCACTGGTTCTCGGAGACGCCGTGATTGTCGCAACCTCGGGCGTGCTCGCCGCCTACGACGCCGCGACCGGTGAGCCGCGTTGGTTCGGACCCGCCGGCGGCTCCGGCTACAGCTCGCCGCAACTCGCGACGATCGACGGAGTGAAGCAGGTCTTATTGCTGAACGGCAACGGCGTGACCGGCGTCTCGCCGGCCGACGGCGCGTTGCTCTGGGCGCACGAGTGGAAGGGCGACGGAATCGTGCAGCCGTCGGTGATCGGAGGCGCGGACGTGCTGCTCGGCAGCGGCTCCGGCCTCAGTTCGGCCATCGGCATCCGCCGGGTCACCGTCGCGCAAGGCGCGGGAGGATGGAGCGTAGAGGAGCGCTGGACCTCAAACGGGCTGAAACCGTACTACAACGATTTCGTCGTCCACCAGGGGCATGCTTACGGCTTCGACGGCAGCATCCTCGCGTGCATCGACCTCCAGGACGGCAAGCGCAAGTGGAAGGGCGGACGTTACGGCCACGGTCAGCTTGTCCTGTTGCCGGACCAGGACCTATTGCTCGCCTTGTCGGAGCAAGGTGAGCTGGCGCTGGTGAAGGCGACCCCCGACCAATTCGCCGAGGTGGCGCGGTTCCCGCTCATCGAGGGCAAGACCTGGAACCATCCGGCGCTGGCCGGCGGCATCCTGCTGGCTCGCAACGGCGAGGAGATGGCCGCTTTCCGGCTGCCGGTGGCGGAGCGGTAGGCGTCCTTGACAACAAGGTCAAACCATTAGTACGATGATGTCAAGGTTGTTAAGTTATGTCTTTGACACAGGACGCTCTCAGGACCAAGGTCGCCGATGAAGTGTTCATTGCGACCGCTCTTCTCCATCGCGAGAATCCCGATAGGGAGGATTTCACGATCAGCGAGATCGTAGCGCGGGCCGAAAGGGAGGATCTCTTCGGCAAACTACGCCCCGGCGTTCGGGTGCATGCCACTCTGCACTGCGTCGCGAACTTGGCGCCCAACCCGGGGCGCTATCGGATGTTGTATGCGACCGACCGTCACACGCGGCGCCTGCTGCGATCAACCGATGACGTTCATCCGAAGAGAACCGGCAAGACCTGGCCGGAACCTGAAGACTTACCGGCGCAATATCAGGAACTCATCGCCTGGGCGAAGCAGCGATATGGAAAAGACAGTCCGCCCTCGATGCGGTGGATAGATGGGATTTTCCACCTGCGCGGAATGGGGCGGCAATTGTGGGAAGGCGAGGACCCGGACGAGTACGTGAGGAAGCTCCGCGAGAACTGGGGATGAGCAGGATCTTCTTTGATACCAATCTGTTCATCTATCTGCTCGAGGATCGTGGCGAGCGCGGCGCGAGAGTGAACGGGATCGTCGAACGCATATCGGAGCGACGGGACGAACTCCTCACGTCCACTCTCACCCTGGCTGAGGTTCTGGTGAAGCCGCTGTCAGTCGGCGACAACGATTGGGCAGACCGCTATGAGAAACTGCTGAACACGCCGGGGGTGGTAATGCTCACATTTGATCGCCCCGCCGCCAGGATCTACGCGCTTTTGCGGCGGGACAGGACGCTGGCGCCTCCGGATGCGATACAACTCGCGTGCGCTGCCAGCGCGCGGTGCGACCTGTTCATAACCAACGATGAGCGCCTGAGCCGGAGGACCGTTCCGGGCATCCAATTCATCACGTCGCTGGAGCGGGCGCCGGTTTAACTAATCCGTGAGTAAAACACGGCGCAAGACCACCGCTACCACCATGTGATCTGGCGGCGCTGAATGCTCCACCTAGCCGGCTACTTCTTCCGCCCGATGGCCCATTCGCTGAAGGGCGAGCGGACGCCGCGGATGTTCACGTTCAGCAGGTACGGTTTGTCGGAATCGAGCGCCCGCTTGAAGGCCGGCGCCACCTGGCCGGGATTGTCGATGGTTTCTCCATCGCCGCCGAAGCCTTTCATCACCAGGTCGTAGCGCGTGGGGAGAAGCTCGCAGGCGACGGTGGTGCCCTGGCCCGCGCTTTGGAGTTCCCGTTCGACGCCCCAGGCCGCGTCGTTTCCGACCACAACGATTACCGGCAGCTTGTGGCGCACCATGGTGTCGAGTTCGGCGATGTAGAAGCCGAGCGAGCCGTCGCCGGTGATCATCACCACCTTCTCGTTCGGGTGGAAGAGCTGCATGCCGATGGCGTTCGGCAGTCCGGCGCCGATCGTCGCCAACGGACCCAGGCGGAGCCAGCGGTTGGGCCGCACGGCGGGAATCAGCGCGCGGCCCCAATGGACGCACTCGCCGCCGTCCCAGGAGAGCGGCGCGCCCCGCAGGAATTCGCGCGCGGCCCAGTAGAATGCCAGCGGGTGCATCGGCAGCGTTGGGTCGGCCGCGGCTTGCGCCAGTTCGTCCTGCCACTCGGATTCAAAGCCGCGCAACCGCCGGATCCACTCTTTGCGGGGCGCCCAGGGCTTGGCGCCGAGCGTCTGGACGAACGCCGCCAGGGTTGCTTTGAGATCGCCGCAAAGTCCCAGCGCAAGGCTTCGGGCGTTGCCGAGTTCCTGGGGATGAATGTCCACCTGAATGAATTTCGCCTGCGGCGAGAACAGGCGGGCGCCGCCGAGCGACAGGCGCGAGTCGATCCGCTTGCCGAGCACCAGGATTGCGTCGGCTTCGGGAAACGCCCGCCGTACCGCTTTGTTAAGCGCGGCATCCCCGTAGCCAAAGACGTTCTCCCGGCTGTGGTCGGCCACGATGCCGCGAGCCAGCGTCATGCTGAAATACGGCAGCGAAGTCAGATCGAGGAATCGCTGCAATTGCTCGCCGGCGTCGGCCCACCAGACGCCACTGCCGCCGATGACCACTGGCCGTTCCGCTTTCATCAGGATCTCGAGCGCGCGGCCCACTTCGTGCGAGGCGGGGGCAAAGGCGGGATACCGAGCCGGCATGGGCATCGGCAACGGCGCATCCGTGCGCTCGGAGAACACGTCCACAGGTATCGACAGATGAACGGGACCCATCCGACCCGCGGTGGCTTCGGCGTACGCGCGGCCAAGCATGTAAGGAATCTGCGCGGCGCTCACAGGTTGCGCGGCCCACTTCACCACCGGCGCCGCCATGCCGACCTGGTCGACCACCTGAAAAAGCTGTCGCCCGGCAGGCGCCTGGGGCGCGGCGCCGCTGACCGCGATCAGCGGGCTGCCGGCCAGGTACGCCGTGGCGATGCCGGTCAGCGAATTGGTGTGCCCTGGCCCGCCGGTCACCAGGGAAAGCGCCGGCCGCCGCCGTAGGCGGGCGATGGCGTCGGCGGCGTGCGTCACGCCGGACTCGTGCCGCATGTCGATCAGCCGGACGCCGCGTTTCCAGGCGCACGACAGGACTTCATTCAAATGGTCCCCTACGAGGGTGAAGATCTCCGTGATCCCGAGCTTTTCAACCGATTCGACGAACAGTTCCGCTCCACTGGGCATAATCGTTATGTCATCCTATTACATTCGGCCGCATCGATCTCGTCATGCCCAAGATCCTGGTCACTGGAGGCGCCGGCTACATCGGCTCGCACACCGTTTATCACCTTTTGCGGGCCGGCTACGACGCGGTCGTCGTAGACGATCTCTCGCGAGGCTACCGGCGCAACGTGGAGGCCGCGCGGCTGCGCGAATTCGATCTGCGCGACACCGAAAGGCTGACGCGCCTGTGCCGGGAGGAACAGTTCGACGCGGTGGTGCATTTCGCCGCGTTCATCGCGGTGGGCGAATCCATGCAGAAGCCGGAGATGTACTTCGGCAACAACGTCGGGGGCACGCTGTCGCTGCTGGAGGCGATGGAAGCAGCGGGAGTTCGCCGGCTGGTGTTTTCCTCGACGGCGGCCGTCTACGGGTTCCCGGAGCGCATCCCGATACCGGAAGACCACCCCTACGCGCCAGTGAGCCCGTACGGCGAATCGAAGCTGATGGTCGAGAAGATCCTGGGCTGGCTGGATCGATCGAGCGGCGTTCGCAGCATCGCGCTGCGGTACTTCAACGCCTGTGGGGCCGAGCCGGGCTCGGGACTTGGTGAGGAGCACGACCCGGAGACGCACCTGATCCCGCTGCTGTTCCGCGCCATGCAGACGGGGCAACCGGTCACCATATTCGGGGACGACTACGACACGCCGGACGGCACCTGCATCCGCGACTATATCCACGTCAGCGACCTGGCGAGTGCCCACATCCTGGCGCTCGACGCGCTGATTGGCGGCGGCAAATCGGACGCGATGAACGTCGGGACCGGAGCGGGGCACAGCGTGCTGGAAGTGCTGCGGGCGGTGGAGCGCGTGACGGGCAGCAAGGTCCCCTGCGCGACTGGTCCGCGGCGGCAGGGCGATTCATCGGCGCTGGTAGCGGATTCGGGCAAACTGCGGCGCACCCTGGGCTGGGCCCCGCGGTATCTGTCGCTGGACGAGATCGTCGCTACGGCGTGGGAATTCGAGAAGAATCGAGGAGGGAAACAATGAAGCTGGCGATAGCGGCTTTGTTTGCGGCTTCGGCGATGGGACAACCCGTATACGACCTGGTGTTGAAGGGCGGTCACGTGATCGACCCGAAGAACGGTCTGAGCGCGCGGCGGGATGTGGCGATCGCGGAGCGGAAGATCGCGGCGGTGGAAGAGAACATCGACCCGGCGAAAGCCCGGAAAGTGGTGGACGCTTCGTCGCTCCACGTCTCGCCGGGGCTTATCGACATTCACGTGCACATCTTTGCCGGGGAAGGTCCGGCGTACACGGGCCAGAACAGCGTTTTTCCCGACGACCACAGCTTTCGCAGCGGCGTCACCACCGTGGTAGACGCGGGCAGCACGGGCTGGCGGGGCTTTCCCGATTTCAAGCGTCGCACCATCGACCGCTCCAAGACGCGTGTGCTTTCACTGCTGAACATCGTCGGGAAAGGCATGGGCGGCAAGGTGGAGCAGGATACCAGCGACATGGATCCGAAAGCGACCGCCGAAGCCGCGATGAAGAACAAGGAGCACGTGGTCGGCATCAAGACCGCGCACTACTCCGGCCCGGACTGGACGGCGGTAGACCGGGCCGTCGAGGCCGGCAAGATCGCCAACATGCCGATCATGGTCGATTTCGGGGACTTCCGCCCGGAGCGGCCGTTCCAGGAACTGGTGCTCAAGCACCTGCGTCCCGGCGATATCTACACGCACATGTTCCTGGCCCGGGTGCCGATGCTGGACGACGAGGGAAAGCTGGAGCCGTACCTGCTCGAGGCGCGCAAGCGGGGCGTTATTTTCGACGTTGGCCATGGCGGCGGCAGTTTCGTGTTCCGCCAGGCCGTGCCCGCCGTGCAACAGGGATTTTTGCCGGATTCCATCTCGACGGACCTGCACATTACGAGCATGAACGCCGGCATGAAAGACATGCTGAACGTAATGTCGAAGTTCCTCAACATGGGCATGACGCTCGACGACGTCATCCTGCGCTCGACGTGGAACCCGGCCAAGGAGATCCGGCGTGAAGATCTCGGCCACCTGAGCGTCGGAGCGCCGGCGGACGTTTCCGTGCTGCGCGTCAGCGAGGGGCAGTTCGGCTTCGTCGACGTGAACGGCGCGCGAATGCGCGGCGACAAACTTTTGCTGGCGGAACTGACCGTCCGCGACGGCCGCGTAGTCTGGGACCGAAATGGAATCACCCGCGAGGATTGGACGAACCTGCCGAAGCACTACGGGCCGCAGGGCGACGATTCATGGGACGCCACGATCGGCCATCGCGAGGAAGGCGCGCGCGGCCGCCGGCGGAGGTGACGGGCGCGGGATTTCCATGGATTTATCCGAACAGCGGGAAAAACTCGCCGGAATTCTGCGAAAATTCTCCGTGCGCCGCGGCGAGGAATTCACGCTGGCGAGCGGCCGGCGCAGCAACGTCTATGTGGACGCCCGAACCACGACGCTGCGGGCGGAGGCGATGCCGCTGATCGGCCGGCTCATCCTGGCCAAGATCGCGGAACGCGGCTGGAAGCCCTCCGCCGCCGGCGGTCTCACGATGGGGGCGGACCCCGTGGCGGCTGCCGTAGCCCGAGAGAGCCTCGACATTCCGCCGGTGGTCAACGCCTTCATTGTGCGCAAGGAAGCCAAGAAGCACGGGCTCCAGAAGCGCATCGAAGGCGTAACGGAATCCGGCGCCCTGGACGTGGTGATCGTCGAGGACGTCGCCACCACCGGCGGGTCCGCGGCGCAGGCCATCGCGGCGTGCCGGGAGGCGGGCTGGAACGTGCTCGGCGTTGTCGCGCTGGTGGACCGCGAGGAGGGCGCGGCGGAGGCGATCGAGCGCGACTGCCAGTGCCCATTTGACCGCATTTTTCGCCTCAGTGACTTATGAAGCGGCTCTACAGCCTGACCGCGGCGCTGCTCCTCGGGCTCCCTGCTGGACTGGAAGCGGGCGCGATGGCGTTCCGGCCGCCTTCCGGCGTCACGCTGCCGCTCGACGTCAAGCCAGGGGAAGGCTGGCGACAGGAGCGAGACCATTGGCTTCTGGAGGCGAACGCGCGGGGCTACCTTGAAGCACCGGCGTGGTGGGAAGGCAACCGGCCGCCGCGCGGGGAGATGGTGGTTCTCACGTTCGACTACCTGGACGATTTCCGCCATCCCGTACCCGTTGAGATCTTCAGCGGGCTTGGATCCGAGAATCCGTACAGCGAGATTCACCGGATCGGCGGCCTAGGCGACAAACAGTGGCGCTCCGCGCGCGTGCCGGCGTCAAGCGACTTCATCTTTGTTCACGAGCCGTCGAGAGCGATCCGTTTCCGCCTCGTTGCCGCCGGCGCTCCGCTCAGGGCGAAGAATTTTCAGCTTGCGGCGCCCGTCGAAGATGAGGAGGGACGTTACAACTCGGAAACCCGCGCCTGGGTGGAACGCGAGCAGCGCCGCGCCGTCGTCAGCGATCGCTACTTTAAGCTGGCCCAAACGCCGGTCATCCCGGGGGCGTGGAGCGATCGCCCGCTCGTGCCGTACAGCCGCAACTGGATGAGCCTGGTGCTTCCCATCAGCGCGCCGCAGGCGGGTGAAGCCGGCGCGCCGCTCAGAGTCCGGATGTTCCGCAACGAATACGAGCCGGTACAGATCGGCGTGTACGCCAACGGCAGGGACTTGAACAACGTCCGCGTGAGCGTCGATCCGCTTCCGGCGGCCGCAATCACGGTGCGCGTCGCCGAGTATTCGAAAACGCGGGGGCAATTGCTGCCGGGCTACCTCGTCGAGCCGTTTCCGCAGCGGCTGTGGCCCGCCTACCCCTTCGACGTTCCGTCCGGCAGGAGTCACCTGACCTGGCTGGTGCTTCACGCAACGGAAGCGACGTCGCGGCCCGGCCGCTACTCAACAACGGTGCGATTCGCAGCCGACGGTGTCGGCGAGGTCGCAATACCGCTCGAAATCGAGATCCTGAACGCCCGCCTGCTGACGATGGAAGAGGCCGAACTGAAGCTCGGCGGCTGCACGAGGGGACTCGTGCCGGAGTTCGAACTTGCCCTGCTGCGCGAGTACAACCACAACATGGTCAACATCTGGTACGCCAGCATCCGGCCGCAGCTTGCCAAAGACGGCGAGTCCTTCCGGATGGATTTCCGGCTGATGGACGACTGGATGGCGGCGGCCAAGCGGCAAGGCATCGGCGGCCTGGTCTATTTTCTCGGCGGCGATCCCTACGGATTCCCGCAGACCATGAACCTGCCTCGCACGCTGGCCGCGACCGTGCTTGGGCTGGACAACGACGGCTGGCGGAGGCTGGCGCTGGAGAATCCGGAAGTTCTGCCGGACCGCATCGCGCCCATGATGACCGAGTGGAGCCGCCGTTTCGGGGAGCATGCCCGGGCGCAGGAATGGCCGAACGTCATCCTGACGCCGTTCGACGAGGCGGCCAAATACGTACAGTATCGGCCGGGACTCGGCATGCTGACGTTCATCAAGCCGCAATTCAAACGGCAAATCCGGCTGCTTCGTGAAGGCGACCCGAAAGTCCAGATTTACGGCTCGATCCATCACTACGATCCGGGGATGGATTTTCTCGAAGACGTCGACATTTTCTGTACCAACGCGGTTCACGAGAACGCCCGAATGCCGGACGAAGTGCGCGCCGCCGGAAAAACGCTTTGGGAGTACTCGGGAACGACCGACAAGGGCCTGCCCGCCACCGCGCGCTACACGTTCGGCTATTATTTCGCCGCGCACGACAGCCGCGGCTCGCTGGTGTGGGCTTATAACTGGGGGAACCGGTTCGACACGCTGGACGGCTCGAACTGGATGTACTCCTGGAATACTCCGTTCGACGTCATTCCGACGCCTTACTTGGAAGGGCTGCGCGAAGCGTGGGACGACCGGCGCCTGCTGGAGACGTTGCGCCGCCAGGCCCGGTCCAAGGGTGTGGACCTGTCGGGTTTCCTGGGGCGCCTGTTCGCGGAGGTCGCGCAGGCCCGCGGGCAGGGCGGTACGGATACGGTGACGGATTTCTGGGAGCGCGCCAAAAACGAAGCGGCCATGGACGAATGGCGCGAACGTATGGTGAACATGCTTCTAAGACTCCAGTAACAAAGGCCGATATTTTCAAATCCAGAGTTCCGGGTCCGGGAAAATCCTGTAACAAAAAAGGCTCTGAAATCGTGAACGGTTTTCCCGCCCGCGGCGTCTAAACCTGACAGACGAGCCTATGACGCCGCGACGGACGATGCGAATGCGCTACCTGGGCGTGTTTGTCGCCGCCGCCGCGCTGGCCGGCTGCCGCAACGTTGCGGCGTCCGATCCGCCTTCGCCCGCCCCGAGAACGCCGCCTGCCGCGGACCGGCCCCAGGTCCCGCGTGGGGTTCGCGCCACGGGAAAAATCCGGGCCGTCCGGGAGTACGCGGTCCAGGTTCCGCGGATCGAAGGGCAAAGTCCCCGCATGACGCTGGTGCGCCTGGCGGCCTCCGGCGCCCAAGTCCAGAAGGACGACGTGCTGGCGGAGTTCGACCGGACGCAGCAGATCGACAACGCGCGTGAAGCTCTGGCAAAGTACGAGGACCTGCGCCACCAGGTGGATCAGAAGAAGGCCGAAAACCGCAGCAACGCCGAAAAACGGGCCGAGGAGATGGCCCTGGCCAAGGCCGAACTGGCCAAGGCGAAGATCCAGTTACGGATCGCGCCGGTGCTCGGCCAGATCAAGCGCCTGCAAAACGATGTCAAGCTGGAAGACGCCGCCACCCACATCGCGAGCCTGGAAAAGTCCCACGCGTTGCGGGAATCGGCCGACGCGGCGGCCCTGAAAATCCTCGAGCTGAAGACGGAACGGCAGCGGCTCGCGCTGGAGCGAGCGGAGCGCAATGCGGAGCGACTGGTGTTGAAGGCGCCGCTGGCGGGGATGGTAGCGCTGGAGAACACCTGGCGAACAGGCTCGATAGGCCCGGCGCAAGTGGGCGATCAATTATGGGGCGGCCAGGCGCTGCTGCGCATTTTCGATCCAACGGAGATGGAGGTTTCAACGCAGATCGCCGAGCCCGACGCGGCGGCGATGTCCGCGGATGTCCGGGCGGTGATCAGCCTGGATGCCTACCCGGACCTGCTGTTCAAGGCGCGGCTGATCTCGGCGAATCCTGTCGCCAGCGCGGATCTCGGCAGCCCGATCAAACGCTTCACCGCCCGCTTTCGAATCGAAGGGACCGATCCGCATCTGATGCCGGATCTTTCGGCGGCGGTCGTCATCACGCGCGGCGAGGAGGCGGGTCCGTGAGAAGGTGGCGCAGGGCAATCGCGGCAGGGTGCGCCGGCCTTGTGGTGGCCGCCGGCGCGGGAATTTACTACGCCCGGAAAGCGCGCGCGGCCGGCGACCTGGTGACCGCGCCGGCGCGCCGCGGCGAGTTCCTGGTGATCGTTCGGTGCCGGGGCGAACTGCAGGCGCGCCGCTCGCTCCAGATCACCGCGCCGACGGACGTGCCCGAACTGCGCATCGTGTGGCTGGCGCCGCCGACCAGCAAGGTGACGCAGGGGGAAACGGTGATCCGCTTCGATCCCAGCAGCGCCAAACAGCAATTGCAGGAGAAGGAAGCCGCCTTGAAGCAGGCGCAGGCGAGTCTCGAGCAGGCCGAGGCCGAAGCGCGCATCACCGCGGAACAGGATAATCGGGACCTGCTGGCCGCGCGCTACGAGGTGGAGAAGGCCCGGCTCGAGGTTTCCAAGAAGGAAATCGTCAGCGTGGTGGAGGCGGAGAACGCGAAGATTCTACTGGAGCTGGCCGAGAAAAAATACGATGTGCAGGAAGCCACCGGCGCTCTCCACGAGGCCTCCGGCAAAGCCAAGATCGCGTCGCTGACCCGCGCCCGCGACCATGCGCAGTCGGAAGTGGACCTGGTGAAGCACCGGCTCGAGGAGATGGAAGTCAAAGCCCCGATCACCGGCATTATCGTCTACCTGCCCAACTATGCCCAGGGCTGGATGAACGCCAAGCCGTTTAAGGTGGGCGACCAGGCTTGGCCGGGGATGGCGCTGGCGGAGGTCCCTGACCTCGACACGCTCGAGATGGAAGGCAAGATCGAAGAGATCGACCGCGCCCGTGCCGCGCCTGGCAACGACGCGCGCGTCCGGGTCGATTCACTCCCGGAGTTGACGATTCCGGCCGCGCTGGAGCAGATCTCGCCGCTGACGCAGCTCAGCTTCGAGTGGCCGCCGGTGGCGACCTTCCGTGGATACGCCCGGCTGAAACAGACCGATCCGCGCCTCCGCCCGGGCATGAACGGCAGCATGGACATCGTCGTCGAACGCCTTCCCGACGCCATCAGCATCCCGGCCAAGGCGCTGTTCACACGCCGCGGACAGCCGGTGGTCTACATCGCCAACGGCGGGATGTACCGGCTGGCGCAGGTAAAAGTGCTGGCGCGCAATCCCGACGAAATCGCGGTTTCCGGGATCGCCGAGGGCGCCATGGTGACCATGAGCGAGCCGGACATGGCGGCGGAAGGCCAATCATGAAGGCGCGGGCCCTGGCGCTGATTCCCATCGGCCTCGCGGCCGCCGCGCTGGTGGGAGTCGGAGGATTCAAGTACTACCGCGACGCGCTCGGAGCGAACCCGGATAACGGAACGCCGGGCATCCCGATGACCACCGTCAAGCGCGGCGACGTGACCTTCACCATCACCGCCCGCGGCGAACTTCAGGGCGGCAACTCCGAAATGCTCGTCGCGCCCATGACCGGGGGCCGGGAAATGGCGATCACGTTCCTCAAAGGCTCCGGCGAGCTGGTCTCTCCGGGCGACCTCGTCGTCGAATTCGACTCGACGGAGCAGGCCTACGAACTGCGCGAAGCCGAGTCCGATCTGGCCGAGGCCGAGCAGGAAGTGATCCGCGCCAGGGCCGAGAGCGCCGCCAAAGACGAGGAGACCCGGTACGCGCTGCTGGGCGCGGAAGCGCAGGTGCGCCTGGCCGAACTCGAGGCCCGAAAGAACCCGCTGCTGGCGGCGATCACCGCCCGGCAAAACATGCTGGACGTGGAGGCGGCCCGCGACAAATTGAAGCAGTTGCGGCAGGACTTGGCGAATCGAGCGGCGACGAACGAAGCGGCGATCGCCATCCAGGTGGCGGCGCAGAACAAGGCGAAGGTGCGAGCCGAGACCGCCCGGCGCAACATCGAGGCGCTGACGCTCCGGGCCAAGTCCAAGGGCTACGTCGCCGTCCAGCAGAACACAAACTCCAACTGGTTCTATGGCGGTATGCAGCTTCCGATCCTGCAGGTGGGCGACACCGTTAACGCCGGCATGGCGGTAGCGATGATTCCGGATCTCGATCACTGGGAAGTCAGCGCGCAAATCGGCGAGCTGGACCGCGGGCATCTCGAGATCGGACAAACCGTCGAGATCGCGGTCATCGCGACTCCCGATAAGCGCTATTCAGGCAAGATCAAGGACATCGGCGGCACCACCGGGCCGCCGTGGCATCGCCAGTTCGAGTGCAAAATGTCGTTCGACAATCCTTCGCCGGAACTGCGCCAGGGCATGACGGCGACGGTGGTGGCGAAGACCGGCGTGCTGAAGGATGTCCTGTGGACCCCTTCGCAGGCGTTGTTCGAGAGCGACGGCCGGGCGTTTGTCTACGTCCGGACGAGTTCGGGATTGCAGCCCCGCGACGTGAAGCTGGTGCGGCGCAGCGAGAGCCAGGCGGTGCTGGAGGGCGTCGCGGAAAATGAACAGGTGGCGCTGGCCAGCCCCGAGCAGGGAACGGCGAAAAAGAAGAACGGCCGCGGCGTGCTGGAGGCGCTCCCCGGATCGTGATTATCCAGACGGACAGGACGGCGCCCGTCGCGGCGGGTCTCGGCTTCGCCGTACGCCGCTATCTCTCGGATTTTCTGCTGGCCGCCGCCAACCTGCGCGCGCAGAAGACGCGGACGTTCCTCACCGCGCTCGGCATCGTCTTCGGCGTCGGCTCGGTGATCGGCATGCTGTCGATCGGAGAGGGCGCCAAGGAGGAATCGCTCCGCTTCATCGAGCAGCTTGGCGTGCGGAACCTGCTGATCGAATCGCGCCCGGCTACCAGCCGCGAAGAGCTACAGCAGCGGCGCCGCAGCTCGCCCGGGCTGACGGAAAGAGACGTACGCATCATCCGGGCGAATATCGAGTCGCTGGAGATGCTGTCGCCGCGCCGGATCCTGCATCCCGCCAAGGTGTTGCCTAAGCCGGCGAAGGATG
This sequence comes from Bryobacteraceae bacterium, assembly GCA_026129905.1. Classification (GTDB taxonomy): domain Bacteria; phylum Acidobacteriota; class Terriglobia; order Bryobacterales; family Bryobacteraceae; genus JAHCHE01. The sequence goes on from JAHCHE010000033.1 coordinate 17,486, forward strand.
TCCCCGAGCTCTACGGCGTCGAGCCTTCCTACGCCGCGATTCACCACCTGGTTCCGCTCGAAGGCCGCTTTTTCAACGAGGCGGAGCACGCCCGCGGCGCGGCCGTCTGCGTGCTCGGCGAAACCGCGAAGGTCAGTCTGCTGGGGTACGAGCCGGCGGCCGGCAAGCACGTGAAGGTGAACGACGCGTGGCTGGAGGTGGTCGGCGTCCTCGGCGAGCGGGTGAGCCAGCAAGGCGCGAACAACGGCGCCGGAAGCCAGGACGCCAATAACGTCATTTACGCCCCGTTCAACACCTTCCAGTACCGCTTCTGGGATTCGAGCAGTTTCATGAAGGACGAGCTCGACGGCATCGATCTCCGCCTGAAGCCGGACGCGGACAGCGTCGAGGCGGCCAAAGTCGTGCGCGCGATTCTGAATTCGACGCACCACAACGTGCAGGACTTTTCGGTGACGATCCCGGCGGCGCTGCTGGCGCAACAGCAGCACACGCAAACGATTTTCACGTACGTGATGGTGGCCATCGCGGCCATCTCGCTGCTGGTGGGCGGCATCGGCATCATGAACATCGTGCTCGCCACCGTGCTGGAGCGGACGCGCGAGATCGGCGTCCGCCGCGCCACGGGCGCCCGGCGCAGCGACATCGTTCGCCAGTTCCTGGTGGAATCCGTCCTGATCTCGGTGGCGGGCGGCGTGCTGGGAATCGCCTGCGGCTACGCGCTGTCTTACTCCATCGCCGTGGTGGCGGAGTGGAAGACCATCGTGACGATTCCGTCGGTGGCGATCGCGTTCGGCGTGTCGTTGGCGGTCGGCATGATTTTCGGAATTTATCCCGCGATGAAAGCCGCGCGCATCAATCCCATCGACGCGCTGCGGTACGAGTGAAACCGCGAGGCTGCGGCCTGCTCTCCAAGGGAAGCCTGGTCTCGCCCGCGCGCCTTCAGTTCACCTTCCAACAGATCAGCTTCGGCTCGGTCATCTCTTCGATGGCGTACTTCGGCCCTTCGCGGCCGATGCCGCTCATTTTCACCCCGCCGTACGGCATGTGATCGACGCGATATTGCGGAACCTCGTTGATCATGAAACCGCCCACGTGGACGCGCCGGGCCGCGCGAAAGGCTTTTTCGAGGTCGCGTGTGTAGATGCCGGCTTGCAGCCCGTATTCGGAGTCGTTCACGCGGTCGATGGCCTCGTCGAGATCGCGAAAGGCGTTGATCCCCACCACCGGGCCGAACGCCTCGCGACAGGAAACCTTGGCGTTGCCCGGGACCTCGGCCAGCACCACCGGCTCCACGGTGGCTCGCTGGCGTTTCCCTCCGGCGATCAGCTTCGCGCCGGCGCCAACCGCTTCGTCGATCCAAGCGCAGACTCGCTCCGCTTCGTTCTCCGTGATCAGCGAGCTGATGTCGGTCTTCGGATCGTGCGGGTGCCCGATCGCCAGTCGCCGCGTGCGCGCGACGAACCGCTCCAGGAACTCGTCGCGCACCCGCTCGTGAACGAAGATCCGCTGTACCGAAATGCACACCTGCCCGGAATGCGCGAAACTGCCGGTGACGCACCGCGGCACGGCGTCGTCCAGGTCCGCGTCCGCCTCGACGATGACGGCGGAATTGTTACCCAATTCGAGCGTCACCCGCTTCATCCCGGCCAGGTTGCGTATCCGCATTCCGACGTCGACGCTTCCCGTGAACGTGACCATCGCCACGTCCTTGTGAAACGTCAGCAGGTCGCCGATCTCGCCGCCCGGCCCGGTGACGACGTTGAGAGCGCCCTTGGGCAAGCCGCACTCTTCGAAAATGCCCGCCATCAGCAGAGCGCTGATAGGCGTCGTGGAAGCGGGCTTGTGCACCACCGCGTTCCCGCCGGCGATCGCCGGCCCGATCTTGTGCATCGAGAGATTCAGAGGGAAATTGAAAGGCGTGATCGCGGCGATCACCCCGAGCGGCTCGCGAACGGTCATGGCCATGCGGCCTTTGCCCACCGGCGAAGCCTCCATCGGGACCACCTCGCCGCACAGGCGCCGGGCTTCTTCGGCGGAGAACTCGAGAGTCGAGACGGCCCGCTGCGCTTCGACGCGCGCTTCCTTTATTGGCTTGCCGCACTCGGAACTCACCGCCATCGCGAGTTCTTCGGCCCGCTCCGCCGCCTTCTGCGACGCTTTGCGCAAGATGGCCGAGCGCTCTGCCGGCGTCATCTCGCGCATCAGAGGCGCGGCATTCCTGCCGGCGGCTACCGCCGCTTCCACCTCGGCGGCCGCCGCACGAAATACCGTGCCGACTTCCGACCCGTCGTACGGCAGGACCACGGGTTGTGGCGCGGCGGTCTTCACCGGCTGCCCGCCGATACGCATGGGGTATTCCATGGCTTTCATGATGCCATGCCCGGCCGGCGGGCCTTCGGGCGTCGGGGTTATGCGGTCGCCGTCCTGGACTGCGCGCTCTCTTCGGCCACTTCCTGCATCACGCCGTAAGGCCGTTTCCGATGCAGCGAGAAGTAGACGGCCAGCAGCGTAACCATGGTCAGACCGACAGCGGCCAGGAACGCCGTGAGCCGTCCCACCGTCCGGATGGAAGCGAACGCTTCGCGCGCGTCGGCCGATACCAGAACGATCCAGCCGAGATTCCGGTAATCGTCCCTCAGACCCGTGTCCGCGTATGCGATCACGCGGCGTCCGGAGTTCGGCACTTCGGTCACCAGGTTGCCGGTCTGCCTCCCCTGTATTGTCGTCAGCGCGTCCTGAACCGCGATGAATTCCTGCGACTTCAGGTTCATCGCGAGGTTGGCTTCCGGCGCGCTGATCACCGTGCCGTCTTCCTTCACCAGCGTCGTTCGCAGGTTCAGAGGCGGATGCGCCTGGTTCACCACGCTGAACAGGCTCGAGACGTCCACCAGCGCATCCAGGGTCCCAATGAAGCGGTTCGTGCCGAGCTCCGTCACCGGCACGCCGATGCCGATGTAGCTGGCTTTGGAGACTTCGTCGTACAGAATATCCGTGACGTTGATGCCGCCCCGGCCGTTGGCGTAGATATTCTGCCAGAAGTCTTCGTCGGCCTGAAAGTAGTCGAGTGTCTTGTGCGTGGCGGCGATCGTCGCTCCCTGTTCGTCTGTCACGGTTATGCGCAGGAAGCGCGGATCCAATTCAATGAAGCGCCGCATGTGAACGGCGGCCGGCGTCGATAGGATCTGGGTCACCAGCGGCACGGCGGCGGGAGTGTTCCAGCCTTCCTCGATCTTGCGGATTCGCGCCGCGATGGCTTCCTGGCTCTGTCCCTGGTAGGAACGGTTCGCGGACGTCACAACGTCGGTGATGGTCGGGGCCGCCGCGAGCGTCCCCACTTGCACCACGCGGTCGTGGATGAACTGCGAGATCTCGCGCGCCGTGGATTCGGCGACCACCTTGAAGTGACTTCCAATAGTTCGCTGCAACTCCCGGTCGGACTTCGTCAGCGCATACAGCGCCACCAGGCATATGGGCACAACTGTTACCAACAGCCCGATCAGCAACCGCCGGAACGAGATGCGGAGTTCAAAGCTATCGGCAGGCATTGTTACCTCCGCATACAGAATAAGCCAATTTCGGACCGATGGAGCGAATTTTACGATGGGGATTTGCGCCCAGCCTTCGCCTAACCTACGCCAGCTTTCGCAATACCCGCGCCGGCAGGGTCAGCAGCGCCCACAGCAACTCGAACACGCCGCCCACCGCGACGCCGATCAGCCGGAATGGCAGCAGAATCAACCACACCAGCGGGTAAAGGATCAGCGCCAGGATGGCCAAAGGCCAACACAAAATGAACAGAATGCACCACAGCAGAAACTTGACCACGGCTATGCTCTCCTCTAATGGATACGAGGCAGACGCGGCGTTCGTTCCCGAATCGGGACTCGCGCTTAGGCCGGGTCCACGGCCACGTATTCGTACGGCAGCAACCCGAGTTCCACCGCGTCCCCCCTCAGACGGGCGGGTTGCCACCCGTTCTTCCGGTACGCTTCCGGATTGGCGCCGGCTTCCCGGTAGCTGTGCTCGTCCAGGCGCCGGATGCGAACCGGCCACCCCAGCCCGCTGTTCTCCACCCGCGCCATCCGCGGAGCAGGGCCGAGGTTCGCCACCAGCAGCCGAGACCTTCCGCCCTGGCGCAGGAACATCCCGGCGATCATCAGTGGTTCCTGGCGCCTCACCGGTAGCGCTCGGCCGCCGGCAAATTCCGCCACGTCTGCCAGAACGTGGTACAGCGGAAACACCCCGCCCGCCGTCGAAGGAAATAGCGCGGGCATCCGCGAACCGGATTCGTTTTCCATCACTCCGCGCCAGCCGGTGGTTTCGTAGAACGTCGCGAAGTCGACGCCGCTTTCCGCCAGCGCCTGCAAGCTGCCGAGCGTCCAGCCCGCGCCGAACAGCGACGCCTGCCGCGCGTCCACCGAAGGCGGCAGCCGGTCTCCTGCGGGCCCGCTTTCGACCGCCGTAGCCACGGGGTTGAAGCGCTGCCGCAACGTCACCGGAGTGACTGCGAGTTTGGCCGACCCAGTGAACTGGCGCGCCGAGCGCGCGGTGTGCCGGAGCCCTTCGAACGTCTCCACCAGGCTCAGGTTGTCGAACGCGTGGACCTGCGGGTTTGCCGAATAGCAGATCACGTCCAGCCCTTGCGTGTTCGGCCGCCCGCGGTTCAGCTCGGTGAAATTGGCGTTGGTCCCCGCGCCGAGTGGTCCGCGGAGGTACCTTCTCGCCAGCGCCGTCCACCGGTCGCCGGTCGATTGCTCTTTCTCATGGAACACCAGCCAGCGGGCCACTTTCGGTTTCATGCTTGCGAGTTCCCGCTCCAGGCCTTGAAGTTCCTCCTCGGCGGCGTCGGTCACGAAGACTGCGGCCTCCAGCGCGGACCCCAAAGCGGCGGCTTCCCGCGCGGCGCGCCGCAGCAACTCGAGGTAGCCCTGGTCCGTCAGCCGCAGATCCACGCGCAGATGAGCCGGGCGTAGCGTTCGCAGCCGCGCCTGCTCCCGCGCCGTCGGCTCGGGCGATTCCGCCGCGATTCCCAAACCGATAACGGGTAGCACGGCGGCCCGCGCTGCGTCCCCGACGCGCACAACGATTTCCGCGGCCGCGAGGCGCGGTCCCGGCGCTGCCTTGCCCCTTCCCGTCAGCTTCACCGTGACGGCCTGGGAAACGCGGGTTCCGGCTTTCACCTCGACCGGAAACGGCAGCCGCAGCGGCGTGCAATAGGTCTTATAGGAAGCGTCGGTCCAGTTCCGCTGGTCCTCCATCTCGAACGTGTCGCCCTCGAAACGAACTTCCGCCATCACCCCCGGCTCAACCTCGTGCGAGATGGCGCGCACGTCCACGAACGGCTGGTGCGGCGAGATGTCGTCTGGAAACCGGCCGTCTTCTTTCGACCCGTCGACTTTCTCCACCGCGCAGGGCCGTCCCGCGCACTCGGCGATCGGGTGAAGCACGCAGAAGCCAATGCGGTTGCGAAGGAACGTGGACCTCGCCTCGCCGTCGAACGTGAACCGTACCACGCCGCTGCTGTCGCCCGCGATCGACCCTTTCCAACCGAAATCGATCGGCCCTTCCTGGCAATCCACTTCGAAAGCGGCCCGGAAGCCCGACGCGGCGGTCTCGACCCGCAGGTTCCGGACCTTCGGCGCCACCGTGCCCCAGTTGCGGTCGCGGACCGGCGCGTAGATCCCCCGCAAGACCTCGCGGTCCGCGTATTTGATGTAGCGAACGAAGGCGAGTTCGGGCTCCAACACCATCCGCAATGGCCCTGCCTGGAGGTCGATCGACCGGGGAGGCGGCGCATCGGCGCCATAGTAGAGGACCGATACCGGCCTCGTGTTGTCCTCCGCCGCAGGCGCGGGCGACGCCCGCGGAATTCCCGCTCCGCTGGCGGCGGCGCCGACGGCGCAGATTCCAAGCGCTTCCCGTCTGGTCATGTCCGGGCAGTGTACTACAAGTCCGGCCGGACCTCCCGGCTCGGCAGTACAGGGTAATCCACTTGCTCCGTCGCCATGAACAGGGCGCCGGCGTGAGTAGGTGGATTGTCACCGCGCTGTCGCCGGATCGAAATGCTCGTTTCCTACAATCGACCTCAACCCCTTAAAGGAGACTATGAAACACCTACTTCTGCGAACCATCTTGTGCGCGGGTCTGGCCGCGGTTGGGGCGCCGGCCCAGTCCACTTTGGGAGTCGTCCTCGGCTCGGTGCGGGATCCGTCCGGCGCCGCCGTCAGCGGCGCGGCGGTCAAGCTGACCAACACCGGCGAGAACACCTCGCGCGAAGCCGTGTCCGACGCCAACGGCAATTACGAATTCCAGAACGTCAAGCCCGGTATGTACGCCCTCACCGTGACGGCGGCCGGATTCCGGGCGTTCAACGCCAACCAGGTCCCGCTGGAAGCGCGGCGCACCGTCCGCGTGGACGCCAACCTGGAGGTGGGCGTGGTGACGGAGTCGATTGAAGTCTCCGCTTTCGCCGGCGTCATCGCCACGGATTCACCGGTGATCAACTCGACGCTGGCCGTCGAGAAAGTGCTCTACCTGCCGGCGAACGTGCGGGCGGGAGGCTCCACCAGTCCCTACAACCTCATCTCGACGTTGCCCGGCGTGCAGCCGGACAACGGCAACGGTTTCGGAATCCAGGGCGGCATCCCGGCGCAATCCGACTCTTCAGTGGACGGCATCTCGATCACGACGGCAACCGGCAACAGTCCGCAGCGGGCGCTGTTCCCCTCGGTTGAATCCATCGCCGAGATCAAGGTACAGGGCGTCGGCAATACCGCCGAGTACGGTACGCCCGGTGACATCACCACGATCTCGAAATCCGGGACGAACGAATATCACGGCGCGCTGTTCTGGTATCACCAGAACCGGGCGCTCGACGCGCGTTCGTTCGGACAGAGAGTGCTTCCCGCCAAGATCGGCAACACGTTCGGAGGAACGTTGCAGGGCCCTGTCCGCCTGCCGGGCCTGTACCACGGCCGCGACCGTACTTTCTTTCTGTTCACCTGGGAGTCCTTCCGTTTCCCCCGGCAGAGCACGCTTCAGAACAGCGTGCCGACGCGGCAGATGAAGAACGGCGATTTCGGCGCGGAAGCCGACGTGATCCGCGACCCGCTCACCGGCGATCCATTCCCCCAGAACCTCATTCCAGCCGACCGCATCAATGCGGTCGCGCGGGCCGTGCTGCCGTACTATCCCGATCCCAACGTTGGGCCAGGGCTTCGCGCCTCCGTCGCCAACTTCATCGAGAACCGGTCGTCGACGATCGAATCCGATCAGTTCGACCTTCGCCTTGACCATGTCTTCTCCACGCGACATTCGCTGTTCGGGCGCTACACGTACAAGGACAATCCTTCGCTCGACGCCAATAACCTGCTGCTGCCATCCGACACGGTGAGCAACGGCCACCACTCCGGCGTCGCTTCCTGGGCCTGGACCATCCGGCCGAACCTGCTGAACGAGTTCCGCGCCGGGGTCAACTACGCCTATAGCCAACGCGATTTCCCGTTCGACGGCGGAGGATTCTTCCGGTCGCTGAACCTCAAAGACATACCTCCCGAGCCCATGTATAACGCTATCCCCGCCTTCCAGATCGACCGCTTCACAAGCTTCGCCAAGGGCCGCCCGGGCTTCTCACGATCCTGGAACACGCAGTTCATCGACAACATGACCTGGATCGCGGGCCGGCACACTCTGAAATGGGGCGTCGACGTGCGGCGGCTGCGGGGCGAATCGAACATCAGCTTCATCACAGGCGATTCTTACGGCGAGTTCGCCTTCAACGGGAACTTCTCGGGCCATCCATTCGCGGATTTCCTGCTCGGCGCCCCCGTGCAGTCCGCCATCGCCGACCTGCGCATCGACAACGACAGCCGCGCCACCCATTACAAGGCCTACATGCAAGATTCCTACCGCTTCTCGCCGAAGCTGACGCTGGACTACGGGTGCGCTGGGAGTTCCACCCGGGCTACTATGACGCCGGCCTGAATATCGCCAACTTCGACCGCGCCATCCCGCGCACCGGCCGCGTCATCATTCCGTCCGACCCGGCCGCCCGATCCTTTATCGCGCCGGGCGCCCTGGCCAGCATCAATGCCTGTCGCGGACCCGACATCAACGGCGTCCCCTGCACGCCGATCGTCACGGCCCAGGAAGCGGGTCTGCCCGAAGGCCTGCGGGAAAACTACTACGCCCAGTTGCTGCCCCGCTTTGGCTTCGCCTACCGACTGAACGACAGGACCACCATCCGAGGCGCGGCCGGCTTGTACAACATGGTCATCCTCGGTTCGGTCTTCTACTCGCTCACCAGCACCGTCCAGGCGGACGTCCGCTCGTTCCAGAACGTCGGCCCGGACGGACGGCCGATCTTCCTGTTGCCCGAGACCCGAACGCCCGGCAGCGGCGTGACGTCAAGCTCGGTGGGCACATTCGAGTTCCGCACCGCGAACCAGATCGATTTCCGGCCGCCCCAGATGTTTCAGTGGAGCCTTTCGGTGGACCGCCAGATCGGTGAAAGCATGGGCCTCCGGCTCTCCTACATCGGCAACAAGTCGACCAACCTGCCGTGGGCGCCCGATATCAATCAACCGCAGCCGTCTACCACGTTTTTCTCCCAGCGCCCGTTAACGGACCGGCCGTTCCTGCACTGGGGGCTGATCTATTCGCGCGACGCCGACGCCAACTCGATCTACAACTCGTTCCAGGCCGAGTTGAACCGCCGCTTTGCCAAGGGACTTTCGTTCACCTCCTCCTACACGCTGGCCAAGCACCTGGCCGACAATGCCGGCCCGAATCCCACCGGGTGGGCCGGCGAGACCGGCGGCGGCCGCGTGACGAACTCCCTGGATCGCCGGGCCGACCGCGGCAACGTCTACGCCACCCGGCGCCACCGCTTCATCTCGACGCTGGTGTACGATCTGCCGTTCGGCCGAGGCCGCGCTTTCATGGCCGGCGCCAACCGCGTGGCCGACGCCGTGCTCGGCGGATGGAGCGTCTCGTCCATCCTGACGCTTCAGACCGGCCCGTACTTGACCCCGACCTTCTCCGGCGGCGACCCATCCGGCACGAACGCCCCGCGCCGCGGAACGCAGCGGCCAGACCGTGTCGGCGACGGTGAACTCGACAACCCGACCGCCGCCCTCTGGTTCGATCGCAACGCCTTCGTCTGCCCTGGCCGGGCGCCTGGCGCGCTCCAGTTCAACTGCGCGGTGGGCGTTGTTCCCGGACGCGACCCGGCCCCCATCGGCCGCTTCGGCAACTCCGGCGTCGGCATTATCGGCGGTCCGGGAACGATCGGCTGGAACCTTGGCATGGGCAAGCGATTCCGGGTGACCGAGGGTCTCTCGCTCCGCTGCGAGGGCTCGTTCACCAACGCGATCAATCGCGTCAACATGGCGGACCCGAGCACGATGAACATCGCCGACGCCAACGCCGGTCGCATTACTGCCGCGCGCGGAGGCGAAACGTTCGGAGGAGGCCGCACCGGCCAGGTTTCGCTGCGTCTCGAATTCTGAGCACTACCGTGCGGCGGCCGGCCTCCGGCCGCACGCGGAGCCTCATTGATCCGGAGGGCGCCCGGACGCGCCTTCCGGCCGAGCTGTCACGGCGTCGCTCTCGCGGCGCGGCGCGCGAGCAGCCCGCGGGTCTTTATGCGATGCGGAATCGGCGGCGGGGCAGGGCCGTCGCTTCCTGCGCGTCCACAACGGCGATCGCCGTCATGTTCACGATGTCGCTGACTTCATCGCCGCGCTGCAACACGTGGACTGGCCGCGAAAGGCCTCGCAGAATCGGCCCGATGGTTTCGGCGCCGCCGAGGCGTTGCAGCAGCTTATACGCGATGTTGCCGGCTTCCAGGTTCGGGAAGATCAGAACGTTGGCGCCCTGCTTGATCCCGCTGAACGGATATCGCTCCTCCATGATGCGCGGGACCACGGCGGTGTCGGCTTGCATCTCGCCGTCCACGAGAAGGTCGGGAGCGCGGCGCCGTACGATCTCGACGGCCTTCCGCACCTTCTCCGAAAGGGGATGCCGCGCGCTCCCAAAGTTGGAGAACGACAGCATCGCTACCCGCGGCTCCACGTCGAAGCCTCGAGCGGCCTCCGCGGTTTCAATGGCGATCTCGGCGAGGTCTTCCGCCGTCGGCTCGATATTCACCGTCGTGTCGGCCAGGAAATAAATCTGCCCCGGCGGCGTAATCACAACATACATTCCGCAGACGCGCCGCAGGCCTTCGCGGACCGTGATCACCTGAAGCGCCGGCCGCAAGGTCTCCGGATAGTGCTGCGTCAGGCCGCCGATCAGCGCGTCGGCGTCGCCCATGCGCACCATCATCGAACCGAAAACCGTCCGGTTCAGAATGAGTTCCTCGGCCTCGCTGGGCGTGATGCCTTTGCGCTGCCGCATCTCGTACAGCCAGCGGGCATACTCGGCGCGCTTGGGGTACGTGGCCGGATCGATGAGATCGGCGCCACTGAGCGACAGCCGGAGCGTCTCGATCTTTCCGCGGATGGCCTCCACGCTGCCGAGCAGGATCGGTTGCGCGATGCGCTCGTCCACCAGAATCTGGCAGGCGCGCAGGATCTTGTCCGCGTCTCCTTCCGGGAAAACGACGCGCTTGGATTGGCGCTGCGCTTTGTGAATCATCACGCGCATGAACTCGTGCGCCTTGCCCAGCCGCCGTTCCAACTGGTCCTTGTATTGCGCAATGTCCGTCGGCTTCTGCGCCACGCCGCTTTCGATGGCCGCCTGCGCGACAGCGGAAGCCACCCAGATCAAGACCCGATGATCGAACGGCTTCGGAATGATGTATTCGCGGCCGAAATGCATTTCCTCGACGCCGTAGGCGCGCCGCACGGAATCCGGCACGTCCTCCTTTGCCAGCGCCGCCAGCGCGCGCGTCGCCGCCAGTTTCATCGCGTCGTTGATGGCGGTGGCCCGGACGTCGAGCGCGCCGCGGAAAATAAATGGAAAGCCGAGTACATTGTTCACCTGATTCGGAAAATCCGAGCGCCCGGTGGCCATGATCAGGTCGGATCGCGTTGCCACCGCCACGTCGTAGGGGATTTCCGGATCCGGGTTCGCCATCGCAAACACGATGGGATTCGGCGCCATCGACAGGAGCATCTCGCGCGTGACGCAATTGGCGGCGGAAAGGCCGATAAAGACGTCGGCCCCCTGGAAGGCGTCGGCCAGCGTGCGGGCGGAGGTGGGCCTGGCGAACCGCTGCTTGTACTTGTTCATTCCCTCCGTGCGCCCTTCGTAGATCACCCCTTTGCTGTCGCACATCAGGATGTTTTCTGGCCGCATGCCAAGCTTGACGTAGTGCAAAACGCACGAAACGCCGCTCGCGCCGGCGCCGTTCACCACCACCTTGACCTCGTCCGGACGCTTGCCCGCGATCTCCAGGGCGTTCAGCAACGCCGCGCCGGAAATGATCGCTGTCCCGTGCTGGTCGTCGTGAAACACGGGAATCTTCATCGTCCGCCGGAGTTCTTCTTCGATCTCGAAACATTCCGGCGCCTTGATGTCCTCGAGGTTGATGCCGCCGAACGTCGGCTCCAGCAACTGGCAGGCGCGGATCACTTCCTTCGGATCGGCCGTATCCAGCTCGATGTCGAACACGTCGATGTCGGCAAACCGCTTGAACAGGACTCCCTTGCCCTCCATCACCGGCTTGGCCGCCGCCGCGCCGATGTTTCCCAGTCCGAGCACGGCCGTGCCGTTGCTAACCACCGCCACCAGGTTGCCCTTGGCGGTGTACTTGTACACCTGGCTCGGATCCCGATGAATAGCCATGCAGGGTACGGCGACTCCTGGGCTGTAAGCCAGACTTAAATCCCGCTGGGTCCGGCACGGTTTGGTGGGAGTAATAGCGAGTTTTCCCGGGGGCGACTGCGCATGGTAGTCGAGGGCATCTTCCTCGCGAATAGCCATAAATCCGATTCCTTTCTCTGGAACCATTGTCGCGCACCCGGCCGGCGCAGGAGAGGCACTTTCCGGCGCCTGAGATAGAATGGGGCGATGGCGGAACCGGACAAGCCGGCCCTGAGTTTCGAGGCGAGTCTCAGCGAACTTGAGCGGCTGGTGAAGGAACTCGAAAGCGGTGAGTTGCCGCTGGAAAAGGCGCTCGAGTGCTTTGAAAAGGGCGTCGCTCTCAGCGACGCTTGCCGCCGCCGGCTCGAGGAGGCGGAAACGAGAGTCGAGATCCTCCTCCGAAAGAATCAGAAGATCGAACCGGAACCCTTCGAGCCAAAATAGCCGGGCCGCGGAGCCCTCTTGCCGACGCCCTCATGAACCTGAGCGAATACATCCACCGCCAACGGCGGCTCGTTGACGCCGCGCTCGACCGGTGGGCGCCCTCCGAACTGACGCCGCCCCAAATCATCCACCGCGCCATGCGCTACAGCCTCTTCGCCGGCGGCAAGCGCATCCGCCCCATCCTGTGCATCGCCGCCGCCGAAATGGTCGGCGACCACCTGGAAGGCGTCGAGGACGCCGCCTGTTCCCTCGAGCTGATCCACACCTATTCGCTCATTCACGACGACCTGCCCGCGCTCGACAACGACGATTTCCGCCGCGGTCGTCCCACCTCGCACAAGGTGTTTGGCGAGGCCATGGCTATCCTCGCCGGAGATTCGCTGCTGACGCTGGCCTTCCATGTGCTTTCCGCGATGGACCACGCCGGCCCGGAACGCCGCAACCGTCTGGCGCTTGAGCTGTCGGCCGCCGCCGGTACCGTGGGCGGCATGATTGCCGGACAAGTGCACGATCTGGAAGGCGAGGGCAAGGCGCCCGACGCGGACCTGCTCAATCAGATTCACCGCGCCAAGACCGGCGCCCTCCTCCGCGCCAGTCTGCGCATGGGCGCCATCTTTGCCGGGGCCTCCGACACGGAACTCGAGGCGCTTTCCTGCTACGGCGAACATGTCGGGCTCGCCTTCCAGATCGTCGACGACATCCTCGACGTCGAGCAGTCCTCGGAAGCGCTGGGAAAGACCGCCGGCAAGGACGCCGCCCAGCACAAGATCACGTTCCCGGCCGTGTACGGCCTCGAACGGTCGCGCGCCATGGCCGAGCAGGAGCGGCTCCGCGCTCGCCAGTCCCTTCAGCCGTTCGGCCCGCGGGCGGCCCGGCTGCTGGAACTCGCGGATTTGATCGTACAGCGGAAAGCATGAGCGCCGCCGCAAAGGGCCGCGTCGATCAGCTCCTGGTCGAGCGTGGATTGGCGGAGTCCCGGGAACGGGCGAAGGCCCTCGTGCTGGCGGGCAAGGTGTTCGTCGACGGCTCCAAGGCGGACAAACCCGGTCATGCCGTGGCGGCCGACAGCCGAATCGAGGTTGTGGAAAGCCTTCCCTTCGTCAGCCGCGGTGGCCTGAAGCTGGCCGCCGCGCTCGATCATTTCCGCCTTGACGTCCGCGGCTGGACCTGCCTGGACGTTGGCGCCTCGACGGGCGGCTTCACCGATTGCCTGCTTCAGCGCGGAGCGGCGCGCGTGCACGCTGTCGACGTCGGCGCCGGGCAGATTGCCTGGCGTCTGCGAACCGATCCGCGCGTGATTCTCCACGAGCGTCTCAACGCCCGCTATCTGCGTCCGGACGACTTGGGCGAACAGGTACAACTGGCCGTCTGCGACGTCAGCTTCATCTCCCTGACTCTGATCGTTCCCGCGCTCCCCCCTCTGCTGCGCGACGATGGTGAGATGGTGCTGCTGGTGAAGCCGCAGTTCGAAGTGGGACGGGGTCAGGTAGGGAAGGGAGGCATCGTGCGAGATCCGGTCTTGCATCGGCAGGCCTGCCGCCGGGTGGAGCAAGCCGTGGCGGCGGCCGGTTACCACGCGGCCGTCATCGAGAGTCCGATCACGGGCGCCGAAGGCAATAAGGAGTTCCTGCTGCATGCCCGCCATTAAGACGGTCGGCGTGATCTCCAAACCCGGCGCGGACGGCGGAAAAACGGCGGTACCCCCATTGCTTGAGTGGTTGAACCGCCGCGGCGTTGAGGTTCGGATGGATGAGGAGACCGCGAGCTACCTCGCCGGAGCGTCCGCCCTCCCGCGCGACAGCGTTCCGGAAGGGGCTGACCTGGTTGTCCTGCTCGGAGGTGATGGCACCCTGCTTTCCGCCGCCCGGGCCATTGGCGACCGAGGCATCCCGTTGTTTCCCGTGAACCTCGGCGGCCTTGGCTTCCTCACCGCGATGACCGCCGACGAGATGTATCCGGAGCTCGAGCAGGCGCTGCGCGGGGAGTTTCGCGTCAGCCGGCGGCGGCTGCTGCACTGCGAACTGCGGCGCGCCGGCCGGACCCTGAGGCAGTACGATGCGCTGAACGACGTGGTGGTGGGCAAGGGCGACATCGCGCGCATGATTGACGTCGAGGCGTTCGTCGACGACCAGTTTGTCTGTTCGTACAAGGCCGACGGCCTGATCGTCGCGACGCCGACCGGTTCCACCGCCTACTCGCTGTCGGCCGGCGGGCCGATCATTTTCCCGACTGTCGAGGCGCTGGCGATCACACCCATCTGTCCCCATATGCTGACCAACCGCCCCGTGATCCTGCCGGACACAAGCGTCATCACGCTGGTTTCGCGCGCCAAGGATGAGACCGCGTACCTCACCATCGACGGTCAGACGGGCGAACCCTTGCGGCAGCACGACGTAGTAATTTGCGAGCGGTCCGAGTACTGGCTCAACCTGATCCGTCCTCCGCGCCTGGCGTTCTTCGACGTGTTGCGGGAGAAGCTGAGCTGGGGCGAGCGGTAACCCGCCTCCTACGTCAGGAAATCGCAATCGAAGGAGTTGATCTTTGTCGCGATCGTGAGGGGGAGTTCCTCGACCCGGATCCGGAAGCGTTCCCGCGCCGGCTCGCACAGCCAGGACAGCAGAATCTGTGGCTCCCATTCCGGAACGCCGTTGCACACCGGGAACCCCGTCATGCTGGCCACCGCGCATGCCTTCCGGGTCAGGTCGGTGACCTCCAGGTCGCCATCGCGTGGCGGGTCGTGATGCCGGGCCGCCACCTGCTGAAAATCGGAGCTGAATCCCCAGGTCTCGAGCAGCCACCGCCCCGCCTCGCAATGATCGATGCCGCCCAACTCGAATTCGCGCCGGCGAAACGACTCGACGGTGGTTTCGCCGGATTGGATTAACTCTTCATAGAAGCCGGGATCCGAGGTCGACAAGGCCAGCAGGCCGACATCGTGCAACAACCCGGCGTTATATCCGATCGCCTTATCCATCCACGAGGCTTCCGCCAGCAATTCCGCGACGATCGCCGTCGCCAGGTTGTGCTGCCAGCATTGCCGCACCACCTTGTGTTGCTTGGCCGTGAGAAAGAAGTCCTTCATCGCGACCGTCATCACCAGCCCGCTGATCCGATTCAACCCCAGCACGGCAACCGCGTGCAGGATGTCCACCACCTGGTAGCGCAGACTGAACAGCGAGGAGTTTGCCAGGCGCAACACCTGCGACGCGAAGACAGCGTCCGTGCGGATCAAGTCCGCGATTTCCTTGAGTGAGGGTGTTTCCTGCGCGAGCAGACGCATCAACCGCGCCGCAACGGGCGGGAACGGCGGCAATTCCCGCAACGCCGCAGGCCTCGTGGCCATAGCCATGAAACCTGTTCTGACGTGCTCCGGTGAGCGCGCCTAGGTATCCTATCGGCGCCCCGACTAGGGCTCTTTAGACCTTTCCAGGCTCAACGACTTCCGCTCTCGTCACGCTCTGCCTCTGTTCCCAACTTCTGTCTTCCGGCCTCTGACTTCCTCGGCTCCCATGTCCCGCAGAGACATCGCGGGCAGCGCCCGCGTTCTGCGGCATCGCCCGCGTGGTAGATTACGCCAATGAACATCCCCTTTCGGCTCGACGGCAAGAAAGCCCTCGTCACCGGCGGCGCCAGCGGCATCGGCGAGGCGACCAGCCGGGTCCTCACCGCCGCCGGCGCCTCCGTTATAATCTTGGATATAGACCGCTCGCGGGCGGAAACCCTCGCCACCCAACTTCCCGGGGCTTCGGTCGCGGTCTGTGATATCACGAACGAAGACGAGGTCCGAAGCGCTCTGGCAAGTCTCTCGTCGCTGGACATCCTGATCAACAATGCCGGCATCGGTATGGTCGGCGGCATCGAGGATACCGCCCTCGACGAATTCGAACGCGTCATGCGGGTCAACGTCAGCGGGCCCTTCCTCGTCACGAAGTACTGCCTTCCCCTGCTGCTCGCCGCCAAAGGCGCGATCGTGTTCATCGGCTCGGTCGCCGGCCTCATCGGCATCAGGAAGCGGTTTGCCTATTGCGCCAGCAAGGGCGCGGTGGTCGCCATGACCCGCCAACTCGCCGTCGAGTACCCCACCGAGATGCGGGTGAATTGCATTTGTCCGGGGACGGTTCAGACGCCGTTTGTCGAAGCTTACCTGGAGAAATACCACAAGCACGAAAAAGACAAGATTCGAGCCGAACTCAACAAACGGCAGCCCCTCGGCCGCCTCGGCCAGCCCGAGGAGATCGCCCACATGGCCCTTTATCTGTGCTCCGCTGAAGCCGGATTCGTCAATGGCTCGGTGCTGACCATCGACGGCGGATGGACTGCAGCTTGACGCGGCAACTGCCGATGTAACAGAATGATAGAAACTAAAAGGTCATCCGGACGATGAGAAAACTCTTGATCACCGCCCTTGGTCTTTTCTTTGCGCTGGGGACGCCGGTTCTCCATGCCAGCACGCGCACCGCTCCCAAACCGCGCGCCTCTTCCACCGCCCGCCAGGCTGCTAAGAAGGCTGCTCCGGCCAAGGCGAAGCCCGCCGCCAGGCGAGCGGCGCCAGCCAAAAAGCCTGTCGCGCGGACGACGGCCGCCAAACGCCGCGCGCCGGCCTACAGCCCCTGGAAGACGCCCACTTTCGCCGATGCCACGCTCGGCGACGTGGCCGAGGGCGATGACCCCGTCGTGCGCAGGGCCGCCATCGACGCCCTTGGCGGCTTGAACGGATCGGTCATCGTGGTGGAGACCCGTACCGGCCGCGTGCTGACGATGGTGAATCAGAAGACGGCGCTAAAGAGCGGCTTCACGCCTTGCTCCACGATTAAGATTCCCGTCGCCTTGGCCGCGCTCAGCGAAGGCGTCATCGACCGGACCACCAAGATGCGCATCTTCCAGAACACGAGCCTCGACATGACCGAGGCCCTCGCCTACTCCGACAACAGCTACTTCGCCAATCTCGGCAAGAAGATGGGATTTGACAAGGTCTCCTACTACGCCCGGCTGTTCGGCTTGGGTGAAAAGGCGGGCCTCAACATCGAGGGCGAGGAAGCCGGGACGCTGCCGGACGCGCCGCCGAAAAACGGCGGCATCGGAATGATGTGCAGCTTCGGCGAAGGTATCAATCTCACGCCATTGCAGCTCGCCAGTCTGCTGTCGGCCATCGCCAACGGAGGCACGCTCTATTACTTGCAGTACCCCCGCAGCCAGCAGGAAGTGGAGAGCTTCATCCCGCGCGTCAAGCGGCAGCTTGACATCCAGCAGTGGATACCGGAGATCAAGCCGGGCATGATGGGCGCGGTCGCCTTCGGCACCGCCCGGCGCGCCGGCTATCAACCCGATGCGCCCATATTGGGCAAAACGGGAACCTGCACCGACCGGAACACGCCCACCCACCTCGGCTGGTTCGGCAGTTTCAATGAGATC
This sequence comes from Bryobacteraceae bacterium, assembly GCA_026129905.1. GTDB lineage: Bacteria > Acidobacteriota > Terriglobia > Bryobacterales > Bryobacteraceae > JAHCHE01. The sequence goes on from JAHCHE010000033.1 coordinate 35,150, forward strand.
GAGAAGAACCAGCTTGCCGTGGTCGTGTTGCTCACCGGCGGCAAGCCGGTTAACGGTCCGGTGGCTTCCGGAGTAGCCGGCAATGTTTACAAGCGGCTGGCGGAAGTCGGCTACCTCGACGAGGAACGCGGCTTCTCGCCCGTGGCCTTGATGTCCACCAGTTCCTGCTGCGCGCAGTAACGCTACGGCTCCAACCCGGGAACGTCCACCCAGGCGCGCCGCGCCCAGGATTCCATCCCTTTCTCCGCCAGTTGTACGCCTTTCGCCCCTTCCAGCAGACTCCATTGGAAGGGCTCGTCCTTCACCACGTGACGCAGGAACAGCTCCCACTGGACCTTAAAGGCGTTGTCGTAGTTCTGGTGGTTTGGAACCTGCTGCCACGTGTCGAAGTAATTGATCGGACTCTCGATGTCCGGATTCCAGACCGGCCGCGGCGTCGCTCCGTACGGCTGTATCCAGCAGTTGCGCAGTCCGGCCACCGCCGTGCCTTTCGTGCCGTCCACCTGGAAGACCGCCAGGTCGTCCCGCCGCACGCGCACGCACCACGAGGAGTTGATGTGCGCCACGATCCCGCCTTCCAACTCGAACGTGGCGTAGGCCGCGTCGTCCGCCGTCGCGTCGTACCAGTTCCCGCTCTCGTCGCGCCGCCGCTTGATGTGCGTGGCGCCCAGGCACGAAACCGCCTGCACCTTCCCGAACAGGTTGTCCAAAACGTACCGCCAGTGGCATAGCATGTCGATGATGATCCCGCCGCCGTCCTCCTTGCGGTAATTCCAGGAGGGCCGCTGCGGCGTCACCGGGTCGCCCGCGAACACCCAGTAGCCGAACTCGCCGCGCACCGTGATGATCTCGCCGAAGAACCCCGTCTCCCGCAACATCTTCAGCTTCAGCAGCCCCGGAAGCCACAGCTTGTCCTGCACCACGCCGTGCTTAACGCCGGCGTTCTTCGAGAGCCGGTACAACTCGTAAGCCGCCTCCGCCGTGTGCGCACTGGGCTTTTCGCAGTAGATGTGCTTGCCCGCCGCGATCGCCTGCTTTACCGCGTCGAACCGCTGCAACGTCGTCTGCGCATCGAAATAGATCGTATTGGCCGAGTCGGCGAGCGCCTCCCCCAGATTCGTCGTGAAGCGCCCGACCCCGGAGGCTTCGGCCAGCTTTTCCAGCTTCGATGCATTCCGGCCGACCAGGATCGGGTCCGGGAGTATGCGCTCGTCGTCGCTCAGCTTCAGCCCGCCTTGCCGGATAAGCGCCACAATCGAGCGCATCAGGTGCTGGTTGGTCCCCATCCGGCCCGTGACGCCGTTCATGATGATTCCGATTTTGTGAGTGGTCATGGCGGATCTCGTTACCCCGCGGGCGCCCTCAGGAGCGCGGCTTCTCCGTGTATTGCGGACAGGCGCCGGTAGGGAGCGGGGGCGCGTCCACGCCCGCCTTCGGCAACGTCCCCTCCAGTTCCTGCTTCCAGTGCGCGACGTCGCCCGCCGGTCCGTAGCAGTACAGCATCCGCATGGGAACGTCGCCGGTGTTCGTCAGTTGGTGGAACACCTGCGGCGGGATGAAAACCGCCTGGCCTGTCCTCACCTCCTGCCGCTCTTCGCCCAGGCACATTTCGCCGGTTCCCTCAAGAATGAAATAGATCTCCTCCTGGTCCTGGTTGTGCCACGGCACCTGCCCGCCGTTCGGCTCCAGGGTGACGCACCCCATCGAGAAATTCACGGCCTGAATCGGGGACATCCCGCCCGCCAGGTTCTGCGTGCGGCGCCGGGCCGGATACGTGCGGCCCGCGATTTTGTTGAGGTCGGCGACGATCATATTTCGGTTCCGAAAGTCCAAGGTACCAGATTGCGGAGCGATAATAGATGAGACCAGGAGATCCGGAAATGAAACAGACACTATTGCGCAGGACCTTCGTGGGAGTCGCCTCGGCCGTGGCCTTGCGCGGCGCTCCGGGCCGAAAGACCACCGACCGCCCGGCTCTGCTCGGCGGCGAACCGGTCCGCGCCAAACGCTTTCCCGGCTGGCCGCAGGTCCGCCCCGAGGACGAAAAGCCCTGGCTCGACGCCCTTCGCGCCTGCGGCTGGTGGCGCAAGCAGGGCCACTACGTGAACGATTTCGAGAAGGCCTGGGCCAAACGCATGGGAGCGCGTTACTGCGTGGCCACCGCCAACGGAACCGGCGCCCTGATGGCGGCCCTGAACGCCGTCGAGGTCGGACCGAAAGACGAAGTGCTGGTGACGCCTTACACGTTCATCGCCACCATCAATTCCATCCTTGCCCACTTCGCGCTGCCGGTGTTTGTGGACACGGACCGCGAAACGCATATGATCGACGCCGGCAAAATCGAAGCGGCCATTACGGATCGCACGCGATGCATCATGCCCGTGCACTTGGGCGGCAACGTGGCCGACATGGACAAGATCCTGGCGATCTCGAAAAAGCGCGGCATTCCGGTGGTGGAGGACGCCTGCCAGGCGCACTTGTCCGAGTGGCGCAACAAACCCGTCTCCACGCTGGGCGATCTCGGCTGCTTCAGCTTCCAGCGCTACAAGAATCTGCCCGGCGGCGAAGCGGGCGGCGTCGTCACCAACGACGAAAAGCTCTACCTGCACGCCTACGGCTATCATTCGCACTACCGGACGCCGGACGAGAACGCCGCCGACCCCGCCATCTGCCGCAACGGCATCAATCTCCGCATGTCGGAATTCCAGGCCGCCGCGCTCACCGCGCAAATGACCCGGATCGAGGAAAACGCGCGCAAGCGCGACGCCAACGCCGCGCTGCTCAACCGCCTGCTCGAGGACGTCCCCGGCGTCGCTCCCGTGAAGATGTATCCGGGTTGCACGCGCAACGCGTACCACCTGTACATGATGCGCTACGAACCGGAACGCTTCGCCGGCATGCCACGCGACCGCTTCCTCAAAGCCATGAACGCCGAAGGCATCCCCGTCGGCGCGGGCTACGAAGAGCTCAACAAGTACCCGTTCCTGGAGAACACCCTCAACTCGCGCGCCTTCCGCGCCGTCTACGCGAAAAAGGAAGTGGACCACTGGCGCGAGCGCAACCACTGCCCGGTGAACACGCTGGTAACCAGGGAAGCGATGTGGATGAGCCAGTCCGTCCTGCTCGGCGAGGCGAGCGACATGGAGGACATCGCCCTGGCGATGCGCAAAGTGCAGCAGAACGCCGAAGCGATCAAGCGGGGCTGAGTGCACCCTTCCGACGCAGATAGCGATCCAGAATCGAGCGAAATCGCGCCCGCGGAAGCCGGGGCCGTTGGCTGCGGCGCCGCAGCGCCTCCAACCACGAGCGCGCCAGCTCCCGCCTCGCCAACCCTTTCAACCCTGCCTTCCTGCCGCCCCTACGCCCCCAGCCGCACCCAGCCCCGGCGCGACAAGTGATAGCAGACCAGGCCCGCCAGCAGGCCCACGAGGTAGCCAAAGGGAACCGATGCCGCGATCGCGCCCACCAGAACGGCAATCAGAAATTCTCCCTTTTGCGCGGAGAGATCGCGGATCAGCGCCAACAGCGTAATCGCCTCGAACAGCAGCAGCACCCCCAGCACCGGCAGCGGGAAAACCTGAATCACCGTTTGAAAGCCCGGCCCGAAAAACAGACCCAGGGTCAGGTACAGCGCTCCATAAATAATCACCGAGCCCCCCGTCCGCCCTCCGAACGCGTAGTGGCCGGCCATGCCGCCGGACCCGTGACACGTCGGGACCCCGCCCATGAACGGATTCACCAGGTTCATCACCGAGTAAGTCCACCCGATCCGCCGCGCCGTGATCCGCCTCTCCGGGAACAGATCTTCGGCAAGTTGCCGCGTAGCCAGCACCGAGTTGGCAATCGACAACGGAATCTGCGGCAGCGCGAGCGCCAGAAAGCCCGTCCAGACGTCCGCCGGGGAAGGGTGACGAAGTGCCGGTAAATGGAAGCCGGCGGCCTCCACCAGCGTCAAGGGGTTCAATCGAAACACGAAAGCGTAGGCGATCCCAAACCCCACCAGCACTACCGCGGCCGGCACGCGCTGCCGCCCGATCAGCAGTAGCGTCATGGCGAAGCCCACCCCCGCCAGCCACCAGCCCGCCGCGCCGTCCCCAGGCACGTAATCCCGCAGCGCGATGCCCGCCAGTTGCAGCCCCAGCCCGAACTGGATTCCACGCACCACCGGCTTGGGCACTACCCGGCTGATCCACTCGATCAAGCCCGTCGCCGTCAGGAACAGCATCGCGATGCCGATCGCCAGCCCGCCGCCATACAGGGTCCCGGCCGGCAGCTTCTGCGCGATCACCAGCGCCGCCATCGCCTTCAGCGGCTGAACCGGCATCGGCATCCGGTATCGGAGCGCCGTCGCGATCTGCATCAGGCCGAAAACGGTGAGAACGCTGGCCGCGTCGAGCCCGGCCGCAAGGATCATGCCGACCAGCAACGGCAGGTCGGTACCCATGTCGCCGAAGGCGCCGGACCATTCCTGCCGGTTGAAGCGAAGCCGCGCCGGCGGCTCGCCGATGACGGTTTGGGCGTTCGTCGGCATCGGGTCTTGGAGAGCGCGCGAAAGGCCGCGGAAGATGCGGCCGGTTGCCGGTCCTGTCGTGTTAACATAACACAGTCTTGGAAAGCGTTTCCTCGCCGCCCGCGAAGAATGGAGGCCCGCCATGTCCGTCGAAAGCCGTCTTTCGTCGATCCGCCAGGCAAGAGGGATTGCCGCGGCGGAGCTGGCCCGGCGCGTTGGGGTCAGCCGCCAGACGATTTACGCCATTGAATCGGGCAGCTACGTCCCCAATACGTCGGTCGCCTTGCGGCTCGCGCGGGAACTGGAAGTATCGGTCGAGGACCTGTTCGCGCTGGAGGATTCGGCGGACTCGCCGCGCCCGCGGTCGGTGAAGGCGACGCTGCTCGGTCCGGCGCAAGGCGCCTCCAGCCGCCCGGTGCGGCTGACCCGGATCCGCGATCGGTGGATCGGCAGCCCCGCCGAGAGCATCCCGTACTACCTGCCCGAGGCCGATGGGATCGCGGCGCTGCCGGGAAAGAGAGGGCTCGCCACGGTCCAGGTGATCGGCCCCGACGAGTCGATGGCCAAGCGGCTCGTGATCGCCGGTTGCGATCCGGCGATTGGACTCCTGGCCCGCATGACGGAAAGGGCCTCCGGCGTCGACGTGGTGGCCGCGCCGGCCTCCAGCCGCCAGGCCCTGGACTGGATGAAGCGGGGCATGATCCACATCGCCGGAAGTCATCTCGAAGATCCCGCCACGGGAGAGTTCAATCTCCCGCACCTGCGGCGGCTCATGCCGGACGAGGACCTCTCGGTGGTCACCTTCGCCCGCTGGGAAGCCGGATTCGTCGTCGCGCGCGGGAACCCCCTGGGCATCCGCCGCGCCGGCGACCTGGCCCAGTCCAGGGTCCGTTTCATCAACCGGGAACCCGGCTCGGGAAGCCGCGCGCTCCTGGACTCCCTGCTCTCGAAGGCCGGCGTGCCCGGGGAAGGAATTCAGGGCTACGATCGTCTCGCGGCGGGCCACATGGCCGCCGCCTGGGCCGTCGCCGCCGGCGCGGCCGACTGCTGTCTGGCGACGCCTTCCGCGGCGCGCGCTTTCTCTCTGGACTTCGTCCCTTTGCGCGAGGAGCGGTTCGATTTCGCCGTCCCACGGGAGTTCCTGGATCTGCCGGCCGTACGCTGCTTTTTCGACGTCCTCCAGCGCGCCTCGCTCCGGCGCAAGCTGGAGTCGCTGGCCGGTTACGACGCCTCGCAAACGGGCCGCCTGCTCGCTCCCGGCCCCGCTGGAACGAATCGATGAACGAGACGGCGTTCCGTCCGCGCGCTATCCTTGTACTAGCGACACGCTGATTACGGGTACGAGGAGAATCGAATGGGTTGCGGCAGCGGCATGATGAGGCCACCGATGGACGAGCCGGGCGGCCGGCAGGTATTCTGCGTGAAGTTCCAGCGCGAGATGCGCGGCCTCGACGAACCGCCCTTCGACAACCATCCGCTCGGCCAGCGCATTTTCGAGAACGTCTCCAAGGAGGCGTGGCGGATGTGGCTGGAGCACATGAAGATGATCATGAACGAATACCGCCTCAACCTCGGAACCCGCGAAGCGCAGGAATTCCTCCTCCAGCAGATGGAGCAATACTTCTTCGGCGAAGGCGCCGCGCTCCCCGCCGACTACGTACCGCCCCGCTCCAAGTGAAGACCGCTCTCGCCCCCGCAAGACTCGACAATGCCTGTGGGGGGCAGTCTCGTAGGCTGCGCGGGACTCCCAGTCCCGCCAACGCCACCCTCGCTGCCCGGCATCGGCGTTCATGACATTGTCAACTGTCAGCCGGACAGGAGACTTTCGATGCGCGGCTCGGCGTCGGCGCTGACCTGACTTTCGCACTTCGCGCGGGTTTCTGGGGGCTCGCGGGGCCGCTATTTCAGCCTCGTGGAGAATCGCCGGCTTCCGGGCGGCCGTACGGTGCCATAGCTGGGCGAGCGAGCCGGGCGCAGGAGTCTGCCCAAACGCGATCCGTTATTGCCGCGCCTGGGCGCCGCCAAGGAGGAGGCCGGTCGAGCCTTCGGCTTTGTGACGATCCGACTTCCGATCGCGCGCCAGCCGGTCGCGCGCTCAACCCGCGTAGAGCGTCATGCCGCCGTCCACGCGCAGAATCTGTCCGTGGATGAAGCGGGCGCCGTCGCCCGCCAGGAAGGCCACCACGTCCGCAATTTCCTCGGGCTCCCCGTAGCGATTCAAAGACACCTCGTGTTGCATCATCTCCGGGTCCACCTTGCGTGTGGCCAGAAAGCGCGCGGTTTTCGTCGGGCCGGGGCTGACGGCGTTGACGCGCACCCCGTACGGCCGAAGCTCGAAGGCCAGGCACCGCGTGTAGTGCGCCACGGCCGCCTTCAGCGTGGAGTAGACGACCTCGGGCGACGTCCCGAAATGGGCGGCGCCGGAGGCGATGTTGATCACGCAGCCGCGCCGCCGCTCGACCATCGGCTTGCAGAACGCCTGGCAGACGAGCATCGTCCCGATGAGGTTGTTGTTCACCAGCGTCTGAATATCCTCGAAGGAAATGTCGAGCGCATTGTTGGGCGAAGGCTTCCCGCCGGAAGCGCCGATGTCGCCGCCCGCGCAGTTGACCAGAACGTCGACGGGACCAAGCCGGTCCGCGATGAACGACGCCATCCCGAAGACCGTGTCGCGATCGCCGATGTTGCCGGCCACCGCGGCGGTGCGGCCGCCAGATCGCGCGATCGCGGCCGCCACCTGGTCGATGTCGGAGGCCTCGCCGTACTTGGCCGGCGCCTCGCGGTTGATGTCGTGAATGGCGACGTCGGCGCCGAGTTCGGCCAGCCGCGCAGCGATCGCCCGGCCCAGGCCCCGGCCTGAGCCGGTGACGAACGCAATCCTGCCTTCGAGTGGTTTATCCATTCCGTCCTGTGTCTCTCCTACATGAGCCCGAGGCTCTTCATATTCGCGGCGCTGCGGCGGATCATCGCCAGTTCGTACGCGACGATCTCCGCCGGCGGAGCGTTCTTCTCCCAAGGCGTGCGCCAGTCCGCGGCTTCCTCCAGCCGACTCCGCCGCGCGGCGGCCAAACAGGGCGCAAACTCGCGAACCGTGCGCTCGGCATACTCGTTCCACCACTCGGGCCGGAAGAGCCTGACGTGGCGGACTTCCAGCGCGCCCGGCTCAAGCGACGCCGTCAGCTCCGAATGATGCGCGGCAAGCGCCGCGACGATCTCCGGAAAGGGTACGCAGCCGTCGCCGATCGCGCAGCGCACCAGGCGGTAGCCTTCGTCGGTCCACTGCGCATTGTAGTCCTTCAGATGGACGTGCCGTACCAGCGGCGCGACCTTGCGGGCAAACGCAACGGGTTCCTCGCCGACCGCGAGCGGGTTGCCGGTGTCGATGCAGATACCGACGTTCGCGCCACCCTCCGTGGCGAAGTCGATCAGTTCCTGGCTGCCAAAATCCTGGTGATTCTCAATGGCGAAGGCGATCCCGAGGTCCATCGCCTGCGGCGCAAACCGGCCAAGCGTGGCCCGAACGTGGCCGACCATCGCGGCCCACTGAGGTCCGCAGGCCGCGCGGTCGCCACAGAGCACCGGCGACAGCCCTAGACGAATGATCCGCGCGCCAACCAGCCGGGCGGACCGCAAAGCGGAATCCACTCCTTCAAGCGGCGGCCCCAGACTGATCACCGGCGTCATGCCCAGGCCTGCGATCCGCTCGCCCAGGGCGCTTCCCTCCTCCTCGGAAAGCGCGGTCAGCCATGGGTTGTGGAGTTCCAGCGTGCGCGCGCCGAGTTCGACCGCAATGGCGAGAAAGCCCTCCAGTCCCGCGCCGGCGGGATTCCTCCGGGACGTGCCGGCGCCCTGGAGGCCGAGATGAAAGGTGAGCCCGTACGGATTGAGGCCGACGTGAAGCATTAACAGTCGATTCTAATCCGCGGCGGGGCTCGCGATGGGCGAGTCCGCGGGGATCGGCCTCCTGCAACCGAACAGCAAAAAAGATCTTGAGATCCTATTGACAGAATAACGTGGCAGGCGTACGATAGAACTTACATGCAACTGACTTGCATATCTTAAACTCGATCATGAAGCGGCGCGCGTCGATCCGAATCCCCCTTTTTCCGCTGGCGGCGGCGCTGCTTGCGGCGCAGCCGGCCGCGGAACCCTTGCGGCTACGCGTGGATGGGCTGGCGCGGCTGGAATCCGGACGGGAGCAGGAAGCGAACGGTTCGATGGAAATCTATGGCTTATACCGGACGCGCGTCGGTTTGGAGGCGCGCTCCGGCGCCGGCGCGAGTTTCGTCTTTGAAGGGCAGGACGCGGGCGCGGTGATTCTTACAGGCGCCCCACTGCCCTCGGACCACTTCGATGTTCACCAGGCGTTCGTTGCGCTAGCGCGGCCGGGCGGCAGGTGGCAGGTTCGCCTGGGGCGGCAGGAATTGGCCTTCGGCGACGAGCGCCTGGTCGGCGCGGATTCCGAGTGGTGCTACATGGGGCGCTCCTTCGACGCGGCGCGCGTATCGTATCTGGGCGAGAGCGTCCGGCTGGACTGGTTCGCTTCCTTTCCGGTGACGCACGCCGACGGAGGGTGGAACCGCCCGCAGTCCACGGTGGGGCTGCACGGATTTGACGCCACCTGGAAGCTCGCCGGCGGCGACGTGGGCGCTTATTGGATCTGGAAGTCCGGCCGCGGCGCGGAAGGGGAAAGCCGGTACACGTCAGGGTTGCGTCACACGGCGGCGATCGCCGCCGGCATCGAAACGAACGCGGAGTTTGCCTGGCAAACGGGCCGGTGGGCGGGAGAGCGAGTCCGAGCCTGGGCGGGACACGCGGAAGTGAGCCGGAAGCTTTGGGCGGCGGAAAACGCGCCGGTGGCCGCGGCCGAATACAACTACGGCAGCCCGGACGCGAAGCCGGACGACGGCTTGGCCGGCGCGTTCGACGACCTCTTCCCGGCGGGGCACGACCGCTTCGGCTTGGCGGACCCGTTTCCGTGGAGCAATATCCGCAGCGCGGGCTTCTCCTTGGAATGGCGCCCTCGCGAGCGTCTGGAGATCGCGGCCGGATGGCGGCGCATCCGTCCCGCGGCGAGCGAAAGCGAAGAAAACCGCGCCGGCCAGTTCGCCGTGTCCGCGGCGTACGATATATCCGGCGAATGGCGGGTATTTGCCGCGTACGCGCGCTACTTTCAGGCGGCCGGCGCCGCGTCCGGCCCGCCGGCGTGCTCCTCCTTCATCGGCCTGCGCCGCCGTTTTTAAGGGCGTTGCTCTCAGGATGAGCCGGGAATGAGGCCGAGGATCAGGTCGGTTTCCTGCCGGTGGAAGTTGCTCATCGGGGCGAGATTGTAGTTGTCGCCGCCGATCTTGATGTGGAACGATCCGGGCGCGCGGACGCCGCGGAGAAGGCGGGTCACCTTCGAGTTGAGCTTTGCCTCGGCTACGTTCGTGAGAGGACCGGCGAACACCGGGACGCCGTCGTCGCCGGTGAAGGCGATCCTCGATTTCGACAGGCGCAGCGTACCCGTTCGGAAACGCGTGAACATCCCGTCGCCGAGATCGTGCTTGAGATGAAACGAGACAGTGCCGCCGTTGTCCAGCGCTTTGCGATAGTGCGCGGCGGCGGTGGCGACGTCGCCGTCGTTATAGAGATAGATGTAGCCGAGGTTGGCGTGCGCCTCGGCGTTGTTCGGCTCCTGCGACAGGACCTGTTGCAGCATTGGCAACGCCTGGTTGGCGCGGCGGGAGCGGGTGAGCTCGCCGGCCTTCTTGAGGAGCGCGGCCGGCGTGTCGGCGGCGGGAGATGTGTTGTCCACGGGCGGCGATACGGGCGGCTGCACGTACGGATCGTCGATTCGAGGCGGGGTGACGCCCGTGCGAGGGAGACCCCGATTGTCGCTCCGCTCGCGCGCGGCTTCCGTGTCGGGTTCGCGGCGGGGCGGAAAGTCGCCCGTAGGAGGCGGCTCGGTCCTGGCCGCCCGGCGCCGCGTATCGTCGCCGGAATCAGCCGTCCCGGACTCACGATAGGGCGGAAACTCCTCGGGCGGGCCGGGCGCCGCGGGCGCGCGGCGCACCCACACGGTGGTGGTCCCATTCGGCGCTATCATCTCCAGGCGCGAGCCCTCCACGATCCGGTAGGTTCCCCAGTCCTTTCGGCCGCTGTTGTTGGAGATGATGCGAAAGGTTCCGTCCGAGATGCGAATGAGCCCGGTCTCCTGCAACAGCGCGGGAGGGCACCCGGAAACGAAGGAATATTTGCCGTCCGTCTCGTACGACACCTCGCATTCGTTCTGCGTGGTTCCGTCGGTCCACCCGGTGGACCAGCGGCCCGACGCGGCGGCGTCCACGCCCGGTTGCTCAGCCGCCGGATCTTCGTTCTCGCCGACCTCGACGGTCGTGCGGCCCGGCCGGAAAAGCCAGGCGACGATCAGGAGGGCGGCGGCGGACGCGGCGACGATCCAGACCCACTTGGGAAGCTCCCCTACGCTCTTGCGGATGGGGGCCGGCGCCGGGACAGGGCCGGGAACCGGCGTCACGGTCTGGGGCGGCATTGGCGCCGGAGCGGGCGCCGGCCGGGTGATCGGATCGGGGACCGGAACCGCTCGGGAGACGGGCGCCCTCTCGCCGACGAGAGCCGCCTGGAATTCCTCCATGGACTGATACCGGTTCTCGGCCCGGACCGACAGCGCGGTCATCAAAACGGCCTCGGCCGCCGGCGGAATCATGGCGCCGAGCGAGGATGGCAGTTCAATTTCGTCGTGATACGCGCGATCGGTAGCGGGCGGCGGCACTTTGCCGGTGACGATGCGGTACAGCGTCGCCGCCGTGGCGTACACGTCCGTCCACTGACCCTGATTCCCCTTGGTGCGATACTGCTCCTCGGGCGCGTAGCCCTCTTTGAGGATGACGGACAGATTCCTGCTTTTCTGCCCCAGCGCCTGACGCGCCGCGCCAAAGTCGAGAACCTTCACCAGTCCGGTGTTGGTGAGGAAAATGTTGTCGGGGCTGATGTCCCGATGCAGGATGCCCGTTCGGTGAACCTCGCGCAGGGCATCCATCACCGGCGTCATGATCCGCACCGCGGCCTCATAGGCGATCCGGCCGCCCTTGCTTTCGACGTACTGAAGCAAGGTGCGGCCATCGAGGTACTCCGTCACCATGTAGCCGGTGTCGTTCTCGGCGAAGAAGTTGATGACGGAGATGATGTCGGGGCGGTCGGAAAACCTCGCCACCACGCGGGCCTCGTCGAGGAAGCGGTCAAGCCCCCACTGGTAATCGGCCTGGTTGGTGTACACGGAGACCCCGCGCTGGCCGGGGCTGCGGCCGGCGACGCCCTGGGGCATGTATTCCTTGACCGCCAGCTTGCGGTGCAACCGCAGATCCCAAGCGATGTAGAGAATGCCGAATCCGCCGTGACCCAGGACGCGGCCGACCATGAACTGATCGGCGAGGATGGTCCGCGGCGGCAGGTACAGAGGCGACGCGGGCGCCTGATCCTCGCGCCAGCCGCAGTGCGGACACACCATGGCGCCTCCGTGCTCGCGAATGCATCCCATACAGATCGAGTCAGGATTCATGCGTCGACTCCTTGGCGTCTTCGGCGGCGAAGATGGCGATCGCCGAGTAGTTGTCGTGATCGGCCGCGGCGCGGCGCAGCAGGCGCGCTTCCATGCCGCGGAGCCACTCGCGCGGATGCGCGGCCTTCGCGAGTTCAGCTTCCATCTCCCGCTCGGTAACGTACTCCCACAGACCGTCGGAAGCCAACAGGAAAGCGTCGCCCGGCAGCACTTGCACCGGCTCATCCGCGATGACGGGCCGAACGCCGTCCGCCGTGCCGAGGCTGCGGAGAAGCCGGCCGCGATCCTCGTGAAAGCGGATCTGACGAGGCGAGATTTCGCCGGCGTCGGCCAGGCTCTGTGGAACGCTGTGATCCCGCGTCTGGAAGACGACCCTGCCCTCCCGGAAGTGATAGAGACGGGAATCGCCGACGTGGGCCCACAGCGCCTTCACTCCATCGGCGGCCAGCGCGACGGCCGTTGTTCTCATTCCGGCCAGCCGGGGCTCCGTCTCTTGCGCGGCGCATACCGCCTGGTTGGCCGCTTCCAGTCCGGCCGACAGGACTTCGCGCGAGACGCCGGGCGCCGCTTGGAACGAGGTGAGTGCGGCGTCGGCGGCCACCTGGGATGCGACCTCGCCTCCTCCCTGGCCGCCAAGACCGTCGGCGAGCGCCCAGAGCACGGCCCCTCCGGCGGATACGAAATTGCACCGGTCCTCGTTGACGGCGCGGCCGCCGGCGGCCGTGAGCATGTCGGTGACGTAGAGCATCAGGCGCGCTCCGGCGCCGCCGGGGAACCGGCCTCCGCGGGATCAAAGCGGCCTTGCGGCGGGATTGCGCGCTTCGTGCGAGTATGGCGGCGCATCACAGGACTCCGTTCGCTTCCGAAGGCGGGGCGGGCTCGCTGGAGACTGGCGGCGTGGCCGGGGCGGGAAGATCGGCGCAGCAGATCCACTGTCGCCAAACCCAAAAAGCCGTACCCGCAAACAGCGCGATCGCCGCCGCGGCCCAGGCGAGACGTCTCCGGCCCCGCCGCTGCGCGGTGGTGATGGTCGGCGCTTCCGCCCGCGCCACTTCGTCTTCCGCAGAGGCAAGCAACGAGATTACCGTGACGTTGTCCTGATTCGAGCGGCCTTTCTCCAGGACCTTTTTCACCAACCGCTCGCAGAATTCCGCAGTGTTTCCATCGAATTCGGCGACGATCTCCTCGCTCGATAGCGTCTTGGTAAGGCCGTCCGACGCCAGAATCACGCAATCGCCCGGCTCGAGCGGGAACGGCCGCAGCGTCCGGTCGGCCGGACCCAGGCGCGGAGCGCCCACGTACGTGGTCAGCGATTCGCGTTCGGGATGGCGCCGGGCCATGTCCAGGGTCAACTCGCCGGTCCGTACGTGATCGAGCAGTTCGGCTTCGAAAGTGTGCTCCCGGGTCAGGAACGTGAGTTCGCCGTCTCGAAGTAACAGGAGCGGACTGTCGCCGATGGCAAACCAGTACAACGATGCGTTGTGCGCCACCGCCGCCACCAGCGTTGTGCCGATGTCCCCCGGTTTGCCCGCTCGCTCACCAGATTCGAACACCGCCTGGTTGGCGGCCGCGGCGGACCGTTTCAGAGCCTCCGGAATCGGCTCATCGGGCCGTTTGGCTTGGTAAGCGGCCAGGAAAGCGGCGATCGCCGCGCGGCTGGCGGCGTCGCCGAGATCGAGACCTCCGATGCCGTCGGCCACCAGTGCCAGCACGCCGCCGTGGCGCAAGAACGATGCCTCGCTCAGGTCGGAAAAGGCGAACGCATCCTGCTGCGCCTCGCGGGCGCCGATATGCTGCGCGTTGCCCGGAATAAACTTCATCGCCGCCGTTATCGAGCCGCCCGCCGCCTGATCCGCCGCCAATCTCCTATTGCCAGCTATGGTGATCGCCGCAAAACGGGATGAACATGAGCTGCGTTTGACCGACCTTGATAAGGTCGTCGGCGCGGAGCAGCGCGGGCGTGTGAACGATACTTCCGTTCAAGTAAACCAATCCCTGCGATTCGCCCGGCAGGAGCCAGAACTTCTTTTCCTGCGGATCGTAAGCGACCACCGCGTGCTTTTCGCGGGAAACGCTGTCGTCGCCGCCGACGCAGACGTCCATCGTCGAGGCGCGGCCAATGAAGTTCTTGGCCACGCGCAAGCGGTAGTCACGGCCGCGGTCGGGACCTTCCACGCAAACCAGCCAGCCGACCACCGGATCGAATCCGGTCTTTTCCTCGCGTCCGGAAGGAACGATGCGCCGCGTGACCCCGGCGGGCGCGGCCACCACCGCCGCCGGCGCCGATCCGTCTTGAACGCGCCGGGTTTTGCCCTCGCTCCCTCCGGCCGGGTCCGGACCAACGCCGCACCAGGGACAGATGGTGTGTTTCGCGGCGTCATAGAAGTGGCCCTCGGGGCACCGCATCATGTTCGCCATGCCTTCTCCTTCAAGTCCTCCCCGGTCAGGCGCCGCAGATCCAGCATTTCCCACCCTTGAGGATCACTGCGCCGCAGACGCAGCGGACCAGCGGCTTGACCGCCGCCTCGGCCGGAGGCGTCGGAGCAGGTTCGGCCCGCGGCGCAGGCGTCGGCTTCCCGGCTGCGGCAGCCTCAGGCCGCTTCTGCCTGTTCCGGATTGCGTCCAGGAGATCCGCCACGGGCATGGTTACGCCGCCAAACTGCAGCGTGTCGCCAGGAGCGACGTAAGCCTGCTGGACGGTTTCCTTCTTGCCGTTTCGAATCAGGAAGGTACCGTTGCTGCTGCGGCAATCCGTCAGCAGAATGCGGCTACCTTCGGAAAGCACAATCTCCGCGTGCAGCCGGCTGACGGAGTCGTCGGCAATGGGGACGTCACAGTTGCGGTCGCGGCCGATCGTGAACTTCTGTTGCCCTCCCAAGCGGCTCTCCCCCTGACGCGGAACCCAGTTATTCGATGAGAGAATACGCCACCCTCCCAAGGGAAGTCAACCGGAAGCCGCGACCTGAATCGCGACCTGAAAGCCAGGCCTCTTCCTTCCGCCGACAGCGCTATCGCGGCGGCGCGTACCCGCTGGCCGCGGCCTTCTTCATCGCATCGACGCCCTCGTCCACATCCAGCAGCGGCGTCGTCTTGATCGACTTCACGGCGCCGCCGGCCGAAACGGCCATCGAGAAAGCCGCGGCCGCGGCGTTATCCGGCGCGTCGATGATCCCCACGATGTCGTACTCGCCGAAGCAGAACCAGGCCTGCTCGAACGTGCTTCCGAGTTTGTCCAGGACCGGCTTCAGCGCGTCCAGACGGTTCTGGGGTTTCGCAATCAGCTTGGACCACCCTTCGGACGTATAGGCAACCTGCAACAGGAACTTGGCCATCTTCCCTCCTTGTGCGCGTGGCTGGCGACGAATCTACCACAAGCGCCTTTGCGGCAGCAAGGGCTACGCGCGCGAAGCGGTCAACGGCCCTTGCGGTACGACGGCCATTGCGACGCGGCGACCGCAAACAGCGAAAGCGCAAGGCATCCCCAGGCAAACCAGTCGCCATAGCGCGTGTAAGGCGTTATCGAACTCTCGTAATTGAAGCCGAACCGTCCCGCTGTCCGGACGTTGGGCTCCAGTTGCCGCCGTATACGGCCCGCCGGGTCGATCGACACCGAGATCCCGTCATTGGTCGAGCGGATCATCCAGCGCCGGTTCTCCGCCGCCCGCATTCTCGCGATCAGCAGGTGCTGTTCCCTCGCCGCGGTCCGCCCGAAGTAGCCGTCGTTGGACAGGTTCACAAACACGTCCGCTCCCGCCAGCGCGAAGCGCCGCACCAGGTGCGGGAAAACCGATTCGTAGCAGATGAACGGACCCACTTTGTGCTCGCCCACCGGCGCCAGAACGACCTGCCGCCCCGGCGCGAAATCCCCGGCTTCCTTGGTGATCTTGTTCACCCAGCCGAACAGCGGCGGCACAAATTCGCCGAATGGAACCAGGAACATCTTGTCGTACCGCGCCACCGGCTTACCTTCCGGCGAGATCAATTGCGCCGAATTCAGCGGCGCCCGGTCCGCGGTAAACGCCACTGTCCCAAAGAGGAAATACGTCCGCGTCACGCGCGCCAATGAGTCCGCCTCCCGCGCGAAGTCGGGGTCGGACTCATAGTAGAACGGTGCAGGCACTTCCGGCCAGACGATCAGCTCCGGCTTCTTCTCTCCCGGCCGCAGGGCCGCTTCCGTCGACAGATAGGCCAACTGCTGCCGCAGCGCCATGAACGCCGGCGCCTTCCACTCCTCGTCCAGCGCGATGTTCGGCTGGACGCTCACCAACTCCTCGCGCCCCGGTTCCGGACGCGGCAACTGCGGCAGCAGAAACAACCCGGGAATCGCGACCACATACAGCAGTTGTCTTCGCGGCCTCCGAAGCGCCATGAACGCCAGGGTCGCTGCCAGCAGCGCGAACGCGAAGGAAATTCCGTACACGCCGACGTACGGCGCCAGCCGCATCAAAACGCCCATGTCGATGGCCGCGTTGCCCAGCGCCATCCAGGCGAAGCCGAGCGGGCCGTGCGTGCGCTCAATGCCCACCCACAGCGCCGCCACCGCCGGAACGGCCCAGGGCCTAGGCATCAGGTAGCCGGCCAGCCACGCGAACAGCGCCATGTGCAGCGCCTTCAACACGCAGAACAGCAGGAAGCTCGCCCATCCGCCGGCCTCCCCCATGCCGCCGTGATAGGCCAGCACAAACTGGATCCAGTAGCAGACGCCGAACCAGTACACGATGCCCGCCGCGCCGCCGACAAGGGCGCGCCGGAGCGGACGAGGCTCCCGAGCCAGCGCGATCAGCAAGGGCGCCAGCGCAAACGGCGCCAGCCACGCGAAGCTGAAGCGGGGAAAGATAAGAATGAGAAGAATCGCGCTGAGGACCGCCAGCAGCAGGTTCCACATGAACGACTTCATTGTCACATGGCGCCACCGGCGATGTTCAGCCGGCGAGCTATGTCACCAGCGATACCCCAAGCGCGATCAACACGAACAGAATCAGCGCGATGACCAGAAAAATGCCGAACACGAGCTTGGCCACCGCGGCGGCGGCGTGCGCAATTCCCGTAAATCCCAAACCGCCGGCAATCAGCGAAATCACCAGCGCGCCGATGGCAATCTCCAGCATGTGTGCCCCCGCTTCCAAGACTTCGGCGCCGCTGCTTCTGTTTCCCGAATCGCGGTAAAATCGTTTCACCGCTCCGATCCCTCGGCCGGAAAGACTTTGACTCTCGGATTCTTCGATATGCGATCGACATTCGTACTTGCAGCCTGCCTGGCGGCCGTTTCCGCCCCGCGCCTTGGCGCGGCCGATCTCGACGCCGCCGTCCGCGCGGAACTGCCGTCGCTGGAAGCCCTCTACAAACGCCTGCACCAGAACCCGGAGCTTTCCTACCAGGAAAAGGAGACCTCGGCTCGAATCGCTTCAGAACTGAAGGACGCGGGCTTTGAAGTCACAACGGGCGTAGGCGGGTTCGGCGTCGTCGGCGTAATGAAGAACGGCCCCGGACCGACGGTGATGGTGCGGACGGACCTCGACGCCCTGCCCGTGATCGAGAAAACAGGCCGGCCCTACGCCAGCACAGTGCGCACCCGCGACAGCGCCGGCAAAGATGTCGGCGTGATGCACGCCTGCGGACACGACATGCACATGACCTCGTTCGTCGGCGCCGCCCGCGCATTGGCCAAGCTCAAGGACGGTTGGAGCGGCACGCTTGTCATGATCGGCCAACCGGCCGAAGAGCGCGGCGGCGGCGCGGTGGCGATGCTGAAGGACGGATTGTTCAGGCGCTTCCCGAAGCCGGATTACGCCATCGCGCTGCACGCCTCGGCCGGACTCGAGGCCGGGAGCATCGGTTACCGGCAGGGCCCGGTGCTGGCCAATGTGGATACCATCGACATCACCATCCGCGGCGTGGGCGGCCACGGCGCCTGGCCGCACGCCACCAAGGATCCCATCGTCATCGCGTCCCAGGTGGTGCTCGCCCTGCAAACCATCGTGAGCCGGGAACTCGATCCGCTCGACTCGGCCGTCGTCACCGTCGGCTCCATCCATGGAGGCTCCAAGCACAACATCATCTCGGACCAGGTGGACTTGCAGTTGACCGTCCGCTCCTACAGCGACGAGTCGCGCAAGCAGATTCTGGACGCCATCCGGCGCATCACTGTCAATACCGCCCGCGCCGCCGGCGTACCGGCCGACCGCGAGCCCGTCGTCCGCATCGACGAGAGCGAATTCACTCCCGCCACCTACAACACGGCGTCTTTGGTCGACCGGCTTGTACCGTCGTGGAAGAACCTGCTCGGCGGCGAGAAAGTGGTGGAAGTCCAGCCCGTCATGGGGGGCGAAGATTTCTCGCAATTCGGCCGCACAGACGACAAGATCCCGATCTGCCTGTTCTGGCTGGGAACCATCGATTCCGAGCGCATTGCGGCGGCGAAAGCCGGAACGCCGCTTCCGGCGCTACACTCGCCCGAGTACTGGCCGGCCATCCATCCCAGCATCGAAACGGGCGTCAAAGCCACGTCCACCGCGGTCATGGAATTGCTCAGGAAATGACGAACGCTCCGTGGCCCTTGAAGACTATCGCAAGAAGAGGACCTTCGACAAGACGCCCGAACCCGCGGGCGGGCCTTCCACTTCCGCTGGCGCCGGCCCCGTCTTCGTCGTGCAAAAACACGCCGCCCGCCGCCTCCATTACGATTTCCGCCTGGAGATCGACGGCGTCCTGAAATCCTGGGCCGTCCCCAAAGGACCCTCGCTCAACCCGGCCGACAAGCGCCTCGCCGTGCAGACGGAAGACCACCCGCTCGAGTACGGCAACTTCGAAGGAGAGATCCCTAAGGGCAACTACGGCGCCGGAACGGTTGTACTGTGGGACCGCGGCGCGTTCGAGGTGGAGGGCGATCTCCCCGCGAGCCGGCAGCTCGAACGCGGCGACATGAAAATTCACCTGACCGGGCACAAGCTGCGCGGGAGCTTCGCCCTGGTGCGCCTCAAGTCCGGCAAGGACTGGCTGCTCATCAAGCATCGCGATTCCTACGTGGATCCCTCCTGGGACATCGACGCGCACGACGGTTCCGTGGCGGGCATCCTGCCGGCGGATCCCTCCGTGCTCGACGGCGCGCGCGAAGCGCCGATGCCCGATCGCGTCGAGGTCATGCTGGCCGTCCTCGGCAAGGAAGCGTTCTCCGATCCAGACTGGCTGTTCGAGTTGAAGTGGGATGGCATGCGCGCCATCGCCATTATCGACGGCGGCGCGCTGGAACTCCGGTCGCGCACCTGGCGCAACGTGACCGCGGGCTTCCCGGAACTGGCGATCCTGCCCGAGCGCCTGCAGGCCCGCCGCGCCGTACTCGACGGCGAGATCGTCGTGCTTGATAGCGAAGGCCGCAGCAACTTCGAGCGGATGCAATCGCGGATGAACGTGGCCCGACCGACGGCCGCTCTCCTGAAAGATGCGCCGGTCGACTACTACATCTTCGACATCCTGTACTGCGACGGCTACGATCTCCGGTCCGCGCGGCTCGTGGACCGCAAGCGCTTCCTGCGATCGATTCTCGATCCGCAGCCGCCCGTCCGTTACTCCGACCACATCGCCGGGCAGGGCGAGGAGTTGTTCAAGGCGGCCTCCCGCAGCGGCGCCGAAGGCATTCTCGCCAAGCGCGCCGACAGCCCCTATGCCGGCGGAAGAAGCCCGCACTGGATGAAGCTCAAGATCCTGAAGGATCTCGACGCCGTCATCGGCGGATTTACCGCGCCCCGCGGCGGCCGCCAGTATTTCGGAGCGCTCCTGCTGGGCCTGTACCGCGACGGGAAGCTGGAATTCATCGGCGGCGTCGGAACCGGCTTCACCGGCAAACGCCAGGCGGAGATCATGAAACGGCTGGAGCCGCTGGAGACCGCGCGCTGGCCGTTTTCGGCGAAGCCCGACACGCGGGAGCCGGCGCGCTGGGTGGCGCCGAAGCTGGCGGCGCGAGTGACCTACGGCGAAATGACGGCGGAAAACCGGCTCCGTCAGCCCGTCTTTGTGGCGCTGCGGGACGACCTGAAGCCGGAGGATTGCGTCTTCGCCGCCGAAGTTACTCCCGCGCCGGCGCCTTCGCCTCCCGAACGCCGCCGGCCCTCGTCTCCCCCGGCCGATCTCGAGCAGGAGTTGCTTCGCGGCCGCGCCGAGACAGCCCAATTCGACATCGATGGCAAGCCGCTGCGGCTCAGCAATCTGAACAAGGTCTACTTCCCCGAGACCGGCTTCACCAAGCGCCAACTGCTGGCGTACTACTATCGCGTGGCGCCGTATCTGCTGCCTTTCCTGAAGGACCGGCCGCTCGTGCTGCAGCGACACCCGAATGGAGTAACGTCGCAGGGCTTCTACCAGAAGGACGCGGGACTCGAGAAACCCGACTGGATCGACACCGTCCGCATCGATTCGGAAGGCTCCGGCAAACAGATCGAGTACTACGTCGCCAACGACCTGGCTTCCCTCCTCTTCCTGACGAACCTCGGCTGCATCGAGCACAACCCCTGGTCCAGCCGCGCGGACAATCTCGAGCGGCCGGACTACGTTTTCTTCGATCTCGACCCCACCGGCGACACGCCTTATGCGACGGTGGTCAAGCTAGCCCGCGCCGTCATGAAGGTGATGGACCGCATCGGCTGCACGGTCTTTTTGAAAACCTCCGGCGCCAGCGGCATGCACATCTACCTGCCGCTTGAGCCCGTCTACACGTACGAGCATGTCCGCACCTTCGCGGAGATCATCGCCCGGCTGATCGAAGCGCAAGCGCCGGACCTGCTGACCTTCGAACGCGCCACCAGCAAGCGGAAGGAAGGCCGCATCTACTTCGATTTTTCCCAGAACGCCTACGGCCGCCCGCTCGCCTCCGTGTACAGCGTCCGTCCGGTTGCCGCGGCCACGGTCTCGGCGCCCATTTCGCCCGCCGAGCTGAAGCCGAGTCTCACGCCGAAGCGCTTCACCCTATCGAACCTGCCCGCGCGCCTGGAGAAGACTGGCGACCTCTGGACCGCGTTCTGGAACCACCGCCAGCGCATCGAGCCCGCCATCGAGCGCCTCCACGCCGGCATCGGCGATGAATAGCAGCGCGTGGCCGCGTGGCCGGCATGCTGTCGCAGGGCGCGATGGTGGATGAGATTCTGGAGCGATTGCGGCGTTCAAAGCGAGGCGCCTGCCTACCACTCCAGGAGGCGGTCGAACCGAATGGCCGGCGAGGGTGCTTCCGCGGTTTCGGTCCCGATGATGGTGTTGCTGTGCGGCTGGCGCCAGTAATAATTGCCGCCGATGGCGGCCTTGTACACCTCGCCGGTTTCCGGATCCACCAGGTCGGTCTCGCTGCGAATGGCGTTAATCGTCTTGCGCTGGATGTCGTCCTTGATCGCCTCGCGGCGCCAATAGCTCTTGTCGAGCATGTCCATCATGTCGCTGTTTGTCTTGGCCTGCTGCTGCGCGATGGCCATACCGGTGCGCATCTCGCGCGCGGACCATTCCGGGTTCATGGTGAAAGTCCGCGTCATATGCGATAGCGCTTCAGCCGCGTCAGCGGCTTTCTCCGGATCCGCAATGAAGCCCTGGAGCACCGGCGCCTGCCAGACTTGAACCACTCCACTGTCCGTCAGGAGGGTGCCGGCCAGGAAATATCCACGCACCGGGCGTCCGCCTTCACGGCAAGTGAAGGCCACCTCGCCGTAGCTCCAGCGGAACTGTGGCGGCGAGTTCCGGTTCTTGAACTCGGAGAGATCGGAGCGATGGCTGCGGTCTACCCATTCGAGTTGCTGGCAGTTCGGTCCGATTTTCTGCGCCACCCATTCGGAGGCGAACTGCACGCCCGTGCGATAGCTCAGTATCATCTGCACGCCGGGCTGATACCAGGAGCCTTCGCGCAGGCCGGTGCGCGCAGTCATCTCGTTAGGCACGCTGAACATGGGCATCTCGGCGTCGCCCACCAGGATCTGAACGGATCGGTCCGGGGCGGTGACATTCATGACGGGCCTGGCATTGCCGGCCATGCGGTTGCGGGCGATGCCTCCCTCCACGTTCCAACCCGCCGGCGCCTCGACGGTGAATGCGCCCTCGCGGGGATCGGTGAATTTTGCGTACTGATTCCTGGCGGCCGTCTGCGGAGCGCCGGCCAGCGCGGCGGACGCTGTGTAGGAGAAGCTGCTCAACACCTGGATGAGGGTGGGGCGTTCGCGCGCATAATCAGCGCCCGGAGCGGCGATGGCGTAGAGCATTCCGTTCCGGCCGGAAAGGACGCACAACACTGTGGCGCGGCCGGTTCCGCCAGCATAGGTGAAGGCAGCCATAGCCTGATTCGGGCCGGAGACCTGAAGCCGCTGGATGACGGCGCCCGGGAACGCGGCATTGAGTTCCGCGGGCCTGGAGCCGAGCCAAGCGTCCGCGGAAGATGGACGGCTGAGGAGGAGAGGACGCACGAGGGCGAGTGCGGCGCGGTCAGCGCGGGATACTCTGACGATGCCGCCGGGACTCTTTTCCACGATCCAGCCGGGAGGATGCTGCACTGTAAAACCGGCCGAATCCTCGCGTGTGACCCAGCCGGGCGCCGCGCCGACCGAAGCGTCGCGGCCGCACGCGCACAGGGCGAGAGCGATCGAAACAACGAAGGAAGATCTGGCGAACACACCGCCTCCGGGGTACAGTGTAACGCGTTTCGGAGATTTTAGTCCCGAATACGGATGCTCGGCGTTTCGGGATGGCGCTGGCGGGGGAATTCGGCTGTTCTTCTTCGAGCCATCGGGAATTTCGCCGATGAGACGAACTAAGGCGCGAATCCTCGCGCCGAGGTGGGTCTCTTATGAAGATATACGATCTCCTGCGCGGAGCCGCGTGTGCGGTGGCCGCGCTGTTCGCCGGTCAGGTTGGGGCGCCGCTCGGAGCGCAGTCCTGGGACGTCGGGTCGAGTCTGGGCGGCATGCTGTCGGACCGCACGGACGGAAAACTGAAGCTGGGGGCGGAATCGCGGGTGCGGTATGAATCGCGCGCCGGAAACGCCTTCGGGCGCGACCCGGACATCTCCGACGCGCTGGTGCGGACGCGGCTTTCGCTCAGCTACAAGATCAACAAATGGCTGAAGTTTTCCGGCATGGTCCAGGATTCGCGATCGCCTTGGTACGGGCCGAACGCCCCTAACACGGTTCGCGACCCGGTGGACTTGCAGGAGAGTTACTTGGAATTGTTCCCGGACCGGCAGAAGGGCTTCGGCTTTTCGGCAGGGCGGAGAATGCTGAACTACGGCGAAGCGCGGCTGATCGGGTCGCCGCAGTGGGGCAACCTCTCGCGCACGTTCGACCACGCGCGGGCGTACTACCGGACGTCGCGCGCTCAGTTCGAAGCGCTGCTGGTCTCGCCGGTGAAGATCCAGATCGGCGAATTCAACCGGCCGTTTCTGGGGGACCGCGTTTGGGGCGCCTACAACATCTTTCCGGATCTCTGGAGCGAAAACCGGCTGGACGTATACCTGTTGCGGCGGGACCAGAACCGGCCGGGCGGGTTCACCGGCGGCAACCCGTCGGAGGGAACGGACCGGCTGGGCGTGAACACGTTCGGCCTACGGCTGGCGGGTCCGCTTGCCTGGAGCGCGAAGTATAGCCTCGAGGCGGCCGTGCAGAACGGAAAGGTCGGGCCGGCGGCGCATCGCGGCCACGCTTGGTTTTCCGGAATCAGCCGGCGCTGGACAGCGGCCAAGCGGCCGTTGGACGTCTCCGCGGAATATAAGTTCGCTTCGGGCAACCGCAATCCCCGGGACGTTTCGCTGAGCCGGACGTTCGACCAGTTGTACCCCGCCAATCACGACAAATTCGGACATGAGGACCTGTTTAGCTGGAGAAACATACACAATGCCCGATCGCTGGCCACCTACGGCCTCACCAAAAACCTGGCCGTCAACCTCATGTACAACAGCTTCTGGCTGGCCAGTGCTCGCGACGCGCTGTACAGCGGCGCGGGCAAGTCGATCGCGCGTTCCGCGGACGGATCCGCCGGCCGCCATGTCGGCCAGGAAGCGGACGTCTTCGCCACCTACAAGTACGGGCACTTCCAGTTCGGCGCCGGCTACGGCCATTTCTTCGCCGGTGGATTCGTCAACAGGACGACGCCGGGCGTGTCGCCTGTGTATCTCTACGTGTTCCACACGTACACGCTGTAGCGATTCCCGGCTCCAGTCAGGAAAAGAAAGGATAAAGACAATGAAAACGATTCTATGCTTGATTTCTGCCGCCGCCGTGGCGATCGTCCTTGCGGCTCCCGGCGCGCAGGCGCAAGGGCTGTCGTCCGATGTTCTGGTCAAGGTGGATGCCAAGGCGAAACAACTCGCGGCCTGGGGCAGCGACCCGGTGATCGTCGCCGCCGTCAAGGCGCACAACGTGGGCCCGTCAGCCGAGGCGGCCGCAATGACGAACGACAAATGGAAGACCCTCACGCTGCTCGATCCGTTCGTGCGGTCGTTCGCCAAGAACGCCGCGGCCGAGCAACTCAAGGCAAAGAAGGACGACATGGTCACGGAGTGCTTCGTCTCCGGAGCCGATGGAACCAAGGTGGCGTTCCTGTCGAAGACCACCAGTTGGTCGCACAAGGGCAAGGACAAACACGACGCGCCGATGTCCGGTAAAACGTGGGTCGGGCCGGTGGAGGTGGACGAATCGACCGGCCAGCAACAGGTGCAGGTAGGAGTGCCGGTGCTGGACGGCGGAAAGCCGATCGGTTCGATTGTCGTCGGGCTGGGCCTGTCGAAACTGAAATGAGCGACAGGAACGTCCCATGAAAACGACGGCGGTTACGCGACAACTCATGATCCTGCTGGCCGCCTTCGTCGCCGCGCTGGGCGGGGCGACGGCGGCCCTCTCTTACCTTCTGTATGACCAGTCGAATATGGCGCGGGCGGCGGCCGCGCAGGCGGACGAAAGCAACGAATCGCTGTTCGCCCTGGTGGAATCGCTGACCGAGATGCAGTCAGGGCTGCTGAAAACAGTTCGTGAGAAGGACCCGGACGAACTCGAAAAACTGCTCGCCGAAGATAAGAAGTTGCGGGACGAGGCGCGGGAGAGGATCCGCCAGTCCCGGGACGCGAGCGGCGGGTTGCAGAAATCGTTCGAGGCGCTGTCGGCGGCAAGCGAGAAACTGCTCGGCGTATTGCTGCTCGGCGAATACGCCCAGGCGCAGCAACTGTTCATCGAAGAAGCCAATCCCGCCTTCGACGAACTGCTGGTGTCGGTTCACGGCCATCAGAAAGCGGAACGCAACGGGCGCGAGGAAGCGGCCGCGCAAGGGCGGCAGCGCGTGGCCTGGAAGCAGGGCTTGGCGCTGGCGCTGGTGGTATTGATGGCGGCCGCCCTGACCGGGTTCGCAACCGTCCTGACGCGGCGCATCGGCAATAACTTGCGGCGGGCCGCGACGGAGCTTGCGTCCGGATCGGAGCAGATCAAGTCGGCGGCGGAACAGATCGCCTCGTCGTCGCAGACGCTGGCGGCGGGCGCGACCGAACAAGCGGCCTCGCTCGAGGAGACCTCCGCTTCCACCGAGGAGATCACCGCGATGACGGGGAGGACCTCCGAGACCCTGCGGCAGGCGGCCGGCCTGATGGCCGATGCGTCGCTGCGGGTCGGAGACGCCAATCAGCGCCTGGACCTGCTGGTGACGGCGATGAAGGAGGTCGAGTCGTCCGGCCAGAAGGTCTCCAAGATCATCCGCGTGATCGACGAGATTGCGTTCCAGACCAACATCCTGGCGCTGAACGCGGCGGTGGAAGCCGCCCGGGCCGGAGAAGCGGGCCTGGGATTCGCGGTGGTCTCCGACGAGGTGCGGAGCCTCGCGCAGCGCTGCGCCCAAGCGGCGCACGACACCACGGCGCTGATCGAGGAGTCGATCGCGAAGTCGAAGGAATGCGCGCACCGGCTCGACGAGGTCTCCGAGTCGATTCGCTCGACAACCACGACCACCGGCCAGACCAAAGCGCTGATCGACGAAGTCACCGTCGCGAGCCAGGAGCAGGCGCGCGGGACCCAACAGATCGCCCGGGCCGTCTCGCAGATGGGCGAGGTTACGCAACGCACCGCGGCCGGCGCCGAAGAAGGCGCGGCGGCGGCGCAACAGCTCAATGGTCAGGCGGCCGTCCTGGGTCGGGTGGTCAAGGACCTGGGCGCCCTGGTCGGAGCGTAACGGTAGACGCGCTGTCGCGTTGCTGGAGCATGTATTGTGGCGTTAATCTCCTACCGCTCTGTCGTGATGAACAGGCTCTATCGAACGCCGTACGCCGATTTGGTCACGGGCGCATTGACAGCCTACGATCTTCCTGATTTGGCAGCGTGCCTGGCGCCGAGAAGACTGTTGATCGTGAATCCCAAAGACCAACTTCTGGCCTCGGCATCCGCGGGATTGATAGAGAAAGAGTTCTCGATTGTTCGCGCCGCGTTCTCAAAAGCTGGCGCCGCATCAAGCTTCGTCGTTCGGTCATCAGAGTCGTTGCAGCCACTCGAGGACGTCTTCTCTGCGTGGCCCGAATCGCAAAAGTAAGCGACCGAACATCCGTCGCTGAGCGGAGGAAACCATGGCATAGCGCCTTGGCTTCCCGCCCTCCTGGAACTCAAACCGCGCGCTTGAGGAACGCGACGGCCTGCGCGTAGATGCGCGTCACCAGGGCCGGGTCGACGTCGCGGAAGCCGTGGCCGCCGTCCGGGACCGTGATCAGCTCGTGCTTCACCTTGTTCTTCTCCAGCTCACGAGCCATCATGACGGACTGCTCGTAGGGAACGTCGGTATCCCTGGTCCCATGGATGAGCAGCGTTGGCGGATACGCGGGAGTCACGTTGCGCACTGGGCAGTACATCTTGAACCAGGCGGCGTCGCGGAACGGGTCGCGGCCGGCGACCTGCTGGGGCCAGATGCCTTGCTGGCGGCAGTAAAGATAGAAGGTTCCGCGCTCGTTTTTCTCCGGCGGCTCGGCGAGCGGGGCGCTTCCCACGGCCGCGTAGGCTTTCTCTTTCGGCACCGCCGGCTGCCGGTTGTAGAATTCGTCGGGACGGCTGTACCAGGGTCCGATGATGTCGCCGTAGCCCCAGAAAGAAACCAGCGCGCGTGGCGGAGGCGCCGCGTGGAAACCGCTCATTAACGTGAGATAGCCCCCGGCCGAACCGCCGGAGACCGTGAGGCGGCCTCCATCGGCGTTGAACAGCGACGGGCCTTTCGTCCGCACCCACGCGCAGGCGTCCTTCAGGTCGGCTATGATTTCGGGCAGCTTTGTTTCCGGCGCGAGCCGGTAATCGATCGAAACGACGGCGAACCCCGCATCGAGCAGCGAAGTCAGAAATTGCGCCGGGATGCCGCGGCGGTCTCCCATGATCAAGGCGCCGCCGTGGACCCACATCAGCACGGGCTTTCTGACGCCGCCCTCGGCGCCGTACACGTCGGCCTTGATCTCGCACGGGCCAGCCGTTTTGTAGGTGTACGTTTTCGGAGCCGGCTTCGTCGCAGCCTGACTGGCCAGCAAGGCCAGGAACTCGCGCCGGCCGAGCGCATCGAGCATGGAAACCTCCTCAACCCGCGTAGAGCGTCATGCCGCCGTCCACGCGCAGAATCTGTCCGTGGATGAAGCGGGCGCCGTCGCCCGCCAGGAAGGCCACCACGTCCGCAATTTCCTCGGGCTCCCCGTAGCGATTCAAAGACGCCTCGTGTTGCATCATCTCCGGGTCCACCTTGCGTGTGGCCAGAAAGCGCGCGGTTTTCGTCGGGCCGGGGCTGACGGCGTTGACGCGCACCCCGTACGGCCGAAGCTCGAAGGCCAGGCACCGCGTGTAGTGCGCCACGGCCGCCTTCAGCGTGGAGTAGACGACCTCGGGCGACGTCCCGAAATGGGCGGCGCCGGAGGCGATGTTGATCACGCAGCCGCGCCGCCGCTCGACCATCGGCTTGCAGAACGCCTGGCAGACGAGCATCGTCCCGATGAGGTTGTTGTTCACCAGCGTCTGAATATCCTCGAAGGAAATGTCGAGCGCATTGTTGGGCGAAGGCTTCCCGCCGGAAGCGCCGATGTCGCCGCCCGCGCAGTTGACCAGAACGTCGACGGGACCAAGCCGGTCCGCGATGAACGACGCCATCCCGAAGACCGTGTCGCGATCGCCGATGTTGCCGGCCACCGCGGCGGTGGGGCCGCCTGATCGCGCGATCGCGGCCGCCACCTGGTCGATGTCGGAGGCCTCGCCGTACTTGGCCGGCGCCTCGCGGTTGATGTCGTGAATGGCGACGTCGGCGCCGAGTTCGGCCAGCCGCGCAGCGATCGCCCGGCCCAGGCCCCGGCCTGAGCCGGTGACGAACGCAATCCTGCCTTCGAGTGGTTTATCCATTCCGTCCTGTGTCTCTTCTACATGAGCCCGAGGCTCTTCATATTCGCGGCGCTGCGGCGGATCATCGCCAGTTCGTACGCGACGATCTCCTCCGGGAAGGGCACGCAGCCGTCGCCGATCGCGCAGCGCACCAGGCGGTAGCCCTCATCGGTCCACTGCGCATTGTAGTCCTTCAGGTGGACGTGCCGTACCAGCGGCGCTTCCCTCCTGGCCGACGTGAAACGGGGGCGTCGCGAGACGCGCGGGGGCGGTGAATTGAGCCAGGTTACTTGAAATTGCTGTAGGGGCCGGCTTCCTTCCAGTCGGTGAGGCTCAGGCCCTCGGTGTCCCACACCACCTTGCCGGCCCGCACGGTCAGCACGCAGCGAATCCGCTTGTCCGCGGTGAGCTTGCCGTGCCCGGAATCGAGCAAGGCGAACCGACCCTTATCCAGCGCCAGCACCGCGACGTCCGCTTCGCCGCCTTCGGTCAGCGCGCCCAGTTCGGGCCGGCGGATGGCCCGCGCCGGATTCGCCGTCACGCACGCGATCACCTGCTCCAGCGTCATGCCCAGGTTGAGGAATTTCGACATCACGTTGGTGAGCGTGGCGCGGGGC
Organism: Bryobacteraceae bacterium; assembly: GCA_026129905.1. Classification (GTDB taxonomy): domain Bacteria; phylum Acidobacteriota; class Terriglobia; order Bryobacterales; family Bryobacteraceae; genus JAHCHE01. Next base: position 64,163 of record JAHCHE010000033.1, read on the forward strand.
AGCATCACGCTGTCCTTGTGGAGGTCCGTCGAGATCGTGTCCGGCAGGAAGCCCTGCTGGATGGCTGGCGCCGCAATCCGGAACCAGAAGCTGCCGGAGCCGTGGCCGACGTCGAACAGGACGCCGCGCTTCCGCGCCTCCCACATGTACGGCTGGACCTTCTTCGCGGCGTCGAGTTGCGGCGTCAGCCGTCCATAGAAGTGGGTATGGATGTCGCCGGGGCGCATATGCTGGAGGATCAGCTCGCGGTAGCCCCGGCCGGGCTTCGGATGGAAATCCACCATGGCGACGGTGGCGCTGCGTTCGGCCGCCTTCACCGCGCGGTCCACCGCTTCCCAATCGGCGGGCTGGTAGTGCGCTGTCTTGATGCCCACGATGATTTCCGGGTACTTGCGCGCCATCGCGGCCGCCGCGTCCACGTCCATCTGCGCGACGTCGTCCTCCACCTCGGCGCCGTACATGCCTGCCCCGACGATGTTGAGGAACGCCAGCAGACGCGTGTCGGCTTTGTCGATCACATTCGACTTGAACGCCTCGAAGTTCTTCCAGCCGGAACTGCCGGCGTCGACCGCCGTCGTGACGCCGAAGCGCAGCGCGTTGTGGTCCGGGTTCAGGTTCAGGTCCGCGCCCTGCGCGTCGAAGTGCGCATGGATGTCGATGAGTCCTGGCGTGACGTAGTAGTCTCCCGCCTCCACCACCACCCGCGCGTGAGCCGCGGGAATGCTCTGCGCCACCCGAGCGATCTTGCCGCCCGCTATCGCGACGTCGAGGACGGCGTTGCGCTGGTTTTTCGGATCGATTACCCGACCGTTCTTCAGCAGCAGGTCGTAAATTTGTTGCGCGCCGCACGGGGCCGCCAGCAGCGTGAGAACGAGCAGCCCGCGCCTCATTCGATCACCTCGTACTCGCCGGCCGAGGTCCATTCGGGGTAGCCCAGGCCGTTGGCGTCGTGCGCCACTTTGCCCCCACGCACCGTTAGAACGCATTCCAGCTTCCGCGATCCGAGCCGCTTCTTATGCCACGCGTCTTTGAACGCGAACACGCCCTCCCGCAGCTCGAACACGGCGATGTCGGCGACGCGTCCCTCGCCAAGCGTGCCGAGTTCGGGAAAACGTTTGATAACCTTCGCCGGGTTCACGGTCGAGCGGGCGATGGCGTCCTGCAATGTCATGCCGAGCAGCATCATCTTCGAAATGCAATTGGGCATGTCGGACTCGGGCAGCATGATGCTGTTGGCGTGCAGGTCCGTGCTGATGGTGTCGGGCGGAAATCCCTGCGCCATCGCCTTAGACGCCACGGGCCACAGGAAGCTCCCGGCGCCATGGCCCAGGTCGAACAGCACGCCGCGTTTGCGGGCCTCCACGGCGTAAGGCTGCACTTTCCCGGTGAAACGGTCGACGATCTCCACCTGCCGGTCGTTAAACATGTGCGTCTGGATGTCGCCCGGCCGCATGATGTCGAGCAGCTTTTCCCGGCTGGTGCGGCCGGTATTGCTGAAGATTTTGTCGTCGATCATCACCGGCGCGTCGGCCAGGCGGCCCGCCTCGATGGCGTTCTTGATCGCCGCCCAGCCGGGACGTCCGAAATGGGCGGTTTTTATGCCAACAATAATGTCCCGATTTTCCTTGATTTTCGCCGCTGTTTTCTGCGGGTCCATGTCCTCGACGTTGTCCTCGATCTTCGGTCCGAGCATGCCGTGGCCGACAATGTTCAGAAAAACCAGGACGCGCGTCTGCGCCTTATCGATCACCCGCGCCTTGCAGTCGTCGAAGCTCCGCCATCCGGGGCCGCCCGCGTCGACGATGGTCGTGGTTCCCGCCAGCAGCGCCGAGTCGTCGGGAAAGATCGAGCCCGAGTATCCGCACTCGTGCGCGTGCAGATCGATCAAACCCGGCGTGACGTAGTAGCCCTTTACGTCGAGAACCTTCCTGGCGCCGGCGGCGTCGATGCCGGCGGCCACCCGGGCGATCCTGTCGCCCGTCACCGCGACGTCCATGACTCCGTCGATGCTGTTGGCCGGATCGATGACGTGTCCGCCCTTGAGGACCAGGTCGTATGGCTGGGCGGAAAGCAGCCCGGCAAAAAACAGGAAAGTCGGGAAGTATTTCATAGGCGATACGCGAAAATTCGAATCGAATCAAATCGCGCAGGGCACGATTTTGCCGTTATCGGCGCGCGAGGCAGCCAGCAGCCGCATCAGCTTCACCGCGGCGGCGGACTCCTCGGCGGGGCACAACTCCGGCTTCCGCCCCGTCGAGGCGCACTCCAGGAAGTACCGGATCTCCGATTCGTAGCCATTTACCACGGGCACGGCTAGCGTCTCCGCCTCTCCGTCCTGCCGGTAAAAGGCCGGAGGCCGTCCGGCCGAACTGTACTCCGCGGTCCCGCCGTCGAACGAAACCGTGTACTCCATCGAGAACGGATAAGCGTTCGCATGGTGCCAGCCGCCCGTAATCACCACCGTCGCCCCGTCCGGGTAGTGGCAGGTGGCCGTGATGAGGTCGATGCCCTTGGCCAAATCCTCGCTCCCGATGGCGGAAACGGCTTGCGGCTTGCCGAACAGGTGAAGGCACATGTCCACGTCGTGGATGAGCAGATCGAACACGCCCCCGCCGCTTTTGGCCGGATCCGGCAGCCACTGGCCCCAACTCGGCGCCGCGCAGCGCCGCCGGAACATCGCCATCCGCAGCGCGCCCGCCCGGCCGGAGCGGGCGATGTCGGCCAGCGGGAGGTAATCGGGATAGAAGCGGAGCACTTGGGCGGTCATCAACAGCCGCCCCGCGCGCTGCGCCGCTTCCAGCATCCGATCCGTCTCGTCGCCGTCCAGCGCCATCGGCTTTTCCACCAGCACGTGTTTGCCCGCCTCTAGCGCGGCGATTGCCGCCGGGGCGTGCAGGTGCGTCGGCAGACAGATGTCGAACGCTTCCACCTCCGGGTCGCGGACGGCCTCCTGCCAGTCGCGATACTTGCGCATGCGGGAAAAATCGAACCGCTCGCCGGATGTGCCGAGATTTCCGGCGGTTGAGGTCAGGTCCCCGGTCAGCGCGACCGGATCGTCGCTCGCCACCGCGATCACGTCCGCTTCCGGGATATTCTTCAGCGCCTGAAGGTGCGTGCGGCCCATGAATCCGAGCCCGATCATTCCGAGTTTCATAGACAGGGATATCGTATCATCAGCCCCGGGCCGCGCCGCGCGCGTCTACCAGCGGGCCGGCGCCCCGATCTCCAACGGCCACACTTCCACGCCGGTTCCCTGGAGCAGTTCCGCCAGTTCCGGCGGCCGCCCGATCAGCGGCGGGAAGGTGCCGAAATGCATGGGAATCACTTTCTTGGGCCGCAGCAGGCGGCACGCGAGGGCCGCCGCTACCGGGCTCATGGTGTAGTGATCGCCGATGGGAAGGAACGCAAGTTCGGGTTTGTGGATCTGGCCGATGAATTCCATCTCGGCGAAGATGTCGGTGTCGCCGGCGAAATAGATGGAGCGGCCGTCCGGCAGCGCGATGACGTAGCCGCAAGGCTCTCCGCCGTAGATCACCTTTCCGTCATCGAGAATGCCGGAGCTGTGCAAGGCATGGGTCATGGTCACGCTGACCGGACCCGCTTTCTGCGCGCCGCCCTTATTCATCGAGCTGACGTTCTCCACCCCTTTCGATTCCAGCCACACGCCGATTTCGAAACTGCACACCACCCGCGGCTTGAATCGCTTCGCCAGGCCCACCGCGTCCGGCATGTGATCGAAGTGGCCGTGCGTGATGAGGATGACGTCGATGCGCTGAAAATCGTGATCCTTGGGATATGTCGGCCCCCCCAGCCAGGGGTCCACTACGATGACTTCTCCTCCATCCAGTCTGAGTTCGAATGAACCGTGTCCTAACCACGTGATCTCGAGCATGGGAATCCTCCACCCACGATCATAAGACCGTCCGGGCGCGGCAATCCCGCCGGGAGATACAATCATGTAGCTGGAACGCGAGAGAAGCTAATCGATGCGATTGTCGGAAATCTGTGTTCAGCGGCCGGTCTTCGCCTTCATGCTGATCATGTTCCTGGTGGTGATGGGCGTGTTCAGCTTCATGGGACTGGGGCTGGACTTGTTCCCGCGAACCGATCCCGCCACCGTCTACGTACGGGTCCGCCTTCCGGGCGCGAGTCCGGAGGAAGTGACGTCGCAGGTGGTGATGCCTATCGAGGAGGCGATCGCTTCCGTCAGCGGCATCGACGAAATGCGCGCGATGGTTTCCGAAGGCGCCGCCAACATCATCGTCACCTTCGTCCTGGAAAAAGACATCGGCGAAGCGGCCGAGGACGTCCGCGAGAAGGTCAGCGGGGCGATGCGCCAACTGCCTCCCAACGTCCTGCCGCCGGTGGTGCAAAAAGCCGATCCGGACACCGACCCCGTGATCACGCTTGCGGTCAGCGGCGATCGTCCGATCCGCGAACTCACCGAGATCGCCGACAAGGGCGTCCGGCGCGCGCTGGAAACCGTTGACGGCGTGGCCAGCATTCTGATCAGCGGCGGCCGGAACCGCCAGGTCAACATCTTTCTGGATCTCGACAAGCTCTCCGGCTACAACCTCACCGCGCAGGACGTCGAGCAGGCCATCCGGACGGAGAACATCGAAGCGCCGGGCGGGCGCATTGTTCGCGGCCCCACCGAGATGGGCGTGCGGACCCTCGGCCGGCTCGAAGAGGTCTTGCAGTTCAGCAACGTCATCATCAAGAATGTCCGCGGCGCCCCCATCCGTCTTCGCGACGTTGGATATGCCGAAGACGGTGCGACGGAGCGCCGCTCGTTCGCTTATTACCAGGACCGGCCGGCCGTCGTCCTCGAGGTCAGGCGGCAAACGGGAACCAACACCGTCCAGGTGGTTGACGGCGTCATGGCGCGCCTGGAAAACCTGAACCAGGAATTGCCCGCGGGCGTCAAGATCGACGTCATCAAGGAGCAGGCCACCTACATCCGGAACTCCATCGCGGCGCTGGAGGAGCATCTTGTCCTGGGCAGCCTGCTCGCCTCGCTCATCGTCTGGCTCTTCATTCGCAACTGGCGCACCGTCTTGATCAGCGCCATCGCCATTCCCACGTCGATCATCACCACCTTCACGCTGCTCAAGCTGATGGATTTCACGCTGAACTCGATGACGCTGCTCGCGCTGACGCTCGCGGTCGGCATCGTCATCGACGACGCCATCATCGTCCTCGAGAATATCTACCGCTTCATCGAGGAGAAGTCGATGCCCGCGATGGAGGCGGCGGTGGCGGCGACCAAGGAAATCGCCCTGGCGGTAATGGCCACGACGCTGTCGCTGGTGATCGTATTCGTACCGGTCGCCTTCATGCAGGGCTACGCCCGCCGTTACCTGAACCAGTTCGGCTGGACGATGGCTATGGCGATCATGGTCTCGATGCTGGTGGCGTTCACCGTCACGCCGTCGCTCAGTTCGCGGCTGCTTCGGCGGCGCCGGGCCGGCGGCGAGTCTCCCCACGACGCGCGCCATGGCATCTTCGACCGCATCTACGTGGGCACGCTGCGATGGTCTCTGAACCACCGCTGGGTGGTTGTCCTGGTTACGGTCCTTACGTTCAGCTCCACGTTCGTCATCAGCCGCTACATCGGCCGGGACTGGATGCCGCAGGACGATCAGAACGAACTCTCGGTCATGATCGAGATGCCGGAGGGATCGTCGCTGGAAGCCACGGAAAAGGTGACGCTCGACATCGCGAGAAAGATCCGCGACATTCCCGGCGTGGTCACCGTGGTGCCTCAGACGTCGAGTTTCGTCGAGCGCGTCACCATGGCCAGCATCACCATTCTGCTGAAGGACGTGCGCGAACGGGAAGAGATCGGCAAAATGGGCGAGCACGTCCGCGCGGTGCTGCGCGACTACGCCTATACCCGCCCCCGCGTGACCTTCCCCAATGTCCTCGGCGGCCGCGACACCTTCTCGCCCATCCGCGCCATGCTGCTCGGGCCGGACCTCGACCGGATCGCCGGGATCGCCAAACAGGTAAACGTCGAGTTGATGAATGCGGACGCCGTCGCCGACGCGAAAGTCAACCTGAATCTGAACAACCCCGAGTTCCAGGTGGCCATCGACCGGCAGTTGGCGTCGGACCTTGGCGTTCGCGTCTCCGATATCGCCAGCGCCGTACGGCTGCTGATGTCCGGAGAAGACGAGATCTCCACCTTCAAGGAGGGCTCGGAGCAGTACCCGGTGACGATGCGCCTCTTGCCGTCGCAGCGGGACAATCCCGAGGCGCTCAGCCGCCTGTTGGTTCCCTCGGCGAGGCTGGGACTCATCCGGCTCGATTCCATCGCGAAGATCGAGCGCGGCCTCGGACCTAGCCGCATCGACCGGTTCAATCGCCAGTTCGCCGTCGGCGTGTACGGCAACGTGGCCCGGGGACACTCCCTCGGCGCGGCGGCCACACAGACGCAGGAAGCGATCGCCCGGGTCGGCCTGCCTCCCGGCTATAGCATGCGATTCTCAGGCCAGGTGAAGATCCTCGAGGAAACCACCTCCAACATGATCCTCGCCATCGGGCTGGCGTCGGTTTTCATGTATATGGTGCTGGCCGCCCAGTTTGAAAGTCTCGTCCACCCGTTTATCATCCTGCTGACCTTGCCGCTCTCGATTCCCTTCGCGCTGATCTCGCTGATCGGCACCGGCCGCAGCCTCAACCTGTTCAGCGCGCTCGGCGTGCTGTTGCTGCTCGGAATCGTCAAGAAGAACGGAATCCTTCAGATCGACTACATGAACCGTTTGCGCGATCAGGGCTTCCCGCTGCGGCAGGCGATTCTCGAGGCCAACCGCATCCGCCTCCGCCCGATCCTGATGACCACCTTTTCGATCGTCGCCGGCCTGATTCCGACGGCCATCGGCATCGGCGCCGGCGCTTCCCAGCGTTCCGCCATCGCCGTGACGATCATCGGCGGGCAGATGCTCTGTCTGCTGCTGACCCTGGTTGTCGTGCCGACCGGCTATTCGCTGGTTGAAGACGTCAAGGTATGGCTGGCTCGGCGGCGGCGGCTCGCCGAGGCGCCCGCCCTGGGAGATTAGCCGCGCGGCTGCCGGGACTAGACTGGTAGCCATGGTGAACCAACATCTCAGCCGGCGCAATCTCTTCGGCGCAGCGGCCCTTTCCTTCACTCCCGCCGGCGCAGCCGCCGAGAAGAATATCCGCTGGGCCCTCGGCATCGTCACTTGGGTGGTGATCGCCGGCCGCGACAAGCGCTCACTCGGCTGGCCCGAAATTCTCGCCGACATCGCTGCCGGCGGATTCCAGGGCGTGGAGCCTTTCACCCAGAAGACCCTGCCGATCACCGACGCCTCCATGGCCGACCTGGCGCGCCTGCTGCCCAAACACAACCTCCGCGTGTCCTCCATTTACTGGGCGGACAATTTCCACGTCGCTGCCGAGCATCCGCGCATCGAGAAGGAATGCCACCGCTTCCTCCGCTACCTGAAGACCTTCGGCGCCGATCGCCTCACCATCGGCCCTCCCGGCCCCACCACCGACGACGAAAAGAGAGCCATCTCGAACATGGCGAAAGTCATGAATTACGTCGGCAAAACCGCGATTGAGCAGTACGGCATCAAGACCGGCGTCCACAACCACGTCGACGGACTGATTGAGAACCCGCGCCAGATCGATCAGCTCATGGAAGAAACCGATCCCAGGTTCTTCGGCCTGTCTCCAGACACCGCCCAGATCTGGATGGGCGGCGGCGATCCGGTCCGCATGTTCGAGAAATACAAGAACCGGATCGTTTACATGCACTACAAGGACATCCGCGGCTACCATCGCGGTCTGCCGGGCTACCTGGACAACGTGATTGAACTCGGCCGCGGCGTGATCGACTTTCCCGCCCTGCACCGGGTACTCAAGAGCGTCGGATACAAGGGCTGGATTACGATCGACCTCGACAACGCCCGCGTTTCTCCGCTGGAAAGCGCCAAAATCCAGCGGGACTACATCGACCGCGTCCTCGCGCCGATCTACGCCTGAGCGCTCGGAGACGGCGAGTCCGACGCGAGAGGTCGTAGCCCTTTCTCGGGAAGCGATTCCCCGCGCGCCGCGGCGTGTCCGCTCTCAGCGTGCTGAGTCCGCTTGTGTGGACTCTTGGGCCGGCAAAACCGGCGAGAAACCCTGCGTCAGCCCGCGAAAGCCTGGTCCAGATCTTCCTTCAGATCCTCCACATCCTCGACGCCCACCGATAGCCGTATCAACGAGTCGCAGATGCCGAGTTCGCGGCGCTTCTCCGAGGGGACAGAGGCATGCGTCATGATGGCCGGGTGCTCGATCAGGCTTTCCACGCCGCCAAGACTTTCCGCCAGGGCGAACACCCGGCACCGCTCCAAAACGTGCCGCGTGTACTCGAGATCCCCCTTCAACACGGCCGCGATCATGCCGCCGAAACCTCCCATCTGCCGCCGCGCAAGCTGGTGCTGCGGATGGGACGCGAGTCCCGGGTAGTACACTCTCTCCACGCGTGGATGCCCTTCCAGGTACTCCGCGATCGCCAGCCCGTTCGAGCAGTGCCGTTCCATGCGCAGGTGCAGCGTCTTCAACCCGCGCAGCGCCAGAAACGAATCGAACGGCCCGGCCACCCCGCCCACGGCGTTCTGCAGAAATGCGAGGCGCTCGCCGAGTTCCGCATCGCGCGCCACCGCGATCCCGCCGATCACGTCCGAGTGCCCGTTCAGGTACTTCGTCGCCGAGTGCGCCACGATGTCGAATCCATATTCGATGGGCCGCTGGATGTACGGCGTCGCGAACGTGTTGTCGCATACCGTTAGCAGCCCCCGCCGCTTGACTGCGGCCGCCACCGCCTCCAGGTCGATCAGCTTCATCATCGGATTCGACGGCGTCTCCACCCATAGCATCCGCGTGTTCGGCTGCAGCGCCGATTCCACGGCCGCCGCATCCGTCATATCGACAAACGTGAACTCCAGCCCCGCCGAGCGCCGCCGCACCCGCTCGAACAGCCGGAACGTCCCGCCGTACAGGTCGTCACTCGCCACAATGTGCGAGCCGCAATCCAGCAACTCCAGAATCGTGGACATCGCCGCCAGCCCCGACGCAAAGGCAAACCCGCGTGCCCCGCCCTCCAGGTCCGCCACGCACCGCTCGTACGCGAACCGCGTCGGATTCTGCGAGCGCGAGTACTCGAAGCCCTGGTGAACGCCCGGGCTCTTCTGCACGTAAGTCGACGTAGCGTAAATCGGCGTCATCACCGCGCCCGTGGACGGGTCCGGCGCCTGGCCGGCGTGTATCGCTCGAGTGCCGAAACGTTGAGGCATGTGGTTTGTTATTGTAGCCGCCGGCGCAGATACGCCAGCAGGTCCGTGCGCGTGATCAGGCCGATGAAACGCTCGCCGTCCACCACCAGCGCTACCAGGCCCCGTTCGAGAATGTTGTAAAGCTGCTCCAGCGTGCAGCCGGGCGCAACCATCTCAAGCCGGGTGGTCATGGCGCTCCGGACGGGCTCGTGAAAGCTCTTGTCGCGGTGGATCGCCAGAAGCAGGTCCGATTCATCCAGCACGCCGGCGCAGCGCCCCTGTTCCATCACCGGGACTTGTGAGATGTCGGCCAGCCGCATACGCTGGAAAGCCGTAAGCAGCGTATCGTCGGGCGAGACGGTGATCACGGCCCCCTCGTCGTACCTGCGCGTGACGAGGTCCGTGATATCGCCGGCCGAGGGCCGTTCCACAAACCCCTGGTCCGCCATCCACGCGTCGTTGTACAGCTTCGAGAGGTACTTCGCCCCGGTGTCGCAAACGAAGGTGACCACGCGCTTGGGCTGAGTCTGTTCTTTGCAGTATTCCAGCGCCGCGGCGAGCAGAGTGCCGGTCGAGGAGCCCGCCAGGATCCCCATCCGCCCGAGCAGTTCCCGAGCCGTTCGAAAACTCGCCGCATCGGAGATCGAATACGCTTTCCGTACCCTGGACAGGTCCGCGATCCCGGGAACGCAGCTCTGCCCGATGCCTTCCACGGCATAGCTGCCGGAGGGTCCGAGCCGTCCCGTTCGCACGTAGGCCGCAAGCGAGGAGCCGACAGGATCCGCCAGTACCATCTCCGCCTCCGGTTGCACCCGCTCGAAGAACCGCGACAGCCCCGTCACCGTCCCGCCCGAGCCCACGCCGCAGATCAGCGCGTCCATGCGGCGCTCCATCTGCTGCCAGATCTCGGGGCCCGTGCCCGTTTCGTGCGCCAGCGGATTTGCCGGGTTCTCGAACTGGTTGATGTGATACGCCCCCGTTTCGCCGGCGATCCGGATCGCCACGTCCACGTAGTAGTCCGGGTGACCCGGGCCGACATCGGAGCGCGTCAGCCGTATGTCCGCCCCGAGCGCTTTTGCGTGCGCGATTTTCTCCGGCGACATCTTGTCCGGGATTACGAGTATCAGCCGGTATCCTTTCATCGCCGCCACCAGCGCCAGGCCTATGCCCGTGTTCCCGGCCGTCGCTTCCACCAGGCTGCCGCCCGGCCGCAAGTCGCCTCTGCGCTCGGCGGCCTCGATCATCGACGCCGCCATCCTGTCCTTGATGGAACCGCCCGGATTCTGCGACTCCAGCTTCAGAAACAGCTCGCACTTGCCGGTGTCGAACCCCGTCACCCGCACGAGCGGCGTATTGCCGATCAGACCCAGACTCGTCCCCAAAGCCGGCATAACGTCTCATTCAATCGTAGACCGCCGCCGGGGATGCGGGCTGCGCCAGCCGGCCGCCCACCCCGCTTCAGCCCGCCGCCCGACCCCCATTCTGCTAACCTGAAAACAAAGCGGATTGGAGCCATTCGGGATGCGTGGTTGCAAGGCCCAGCCCTGGGCAAAACGGCGGAGACGTTCCCTCGCGCCGCTTCTCTTTCTCTCGATCGCCTTCGTCGCCCCGGCCCTTTGTCCGGCCCAGGCGACGCCCCCCAAACCCGGTGTCGATTTCCAGCGTGAGATCCGGCCGATTCTTTCCGACGCCTGCTTCCAATGTCACGGTCCGGACAAGAGCACCCGCATGGTCGGCCTGCGCCTCGACATCCGCGACGGCGCGCTCGAACATCGCCCCCACGGGGCGCCCATCGTCCCCGGCAACGCTGCCGCCAGCCTCGTCTACCAGCGCATCGCCAGCCCCAACAAAGCGCGCCGGATGCCGCCCGAGCATTCCCACAAAACGCTCACCCCCGATCAGGTCGAAACCATCCGCCGCTGGATCGACGAGGGCGCGAAGTGGAAAGAGCATTGGGCTTTCATCGCCCCCGAGCGTCCCAAGGTCCCCGCCGTCGTTGGCCGCGCCTGGGTCGCCAACCCGATCGACGCCTTCATCCTCTCCGCTCTCGAGAAAAAGGGACTCGCGCCCGCCCCGCCCGCCAATCGCCGCACCCTGATCCGGCGCGTCTCGCTCGACCTCACCGGTCTGCCGCCCTCGCCCGAAGAAGTCGACGCCTTCGTCAAAGACACGCGGCCCGACGCCTACGAAAAACTGGTCGACCGCCTCCTCGAATCCCCGCGCTGGGGCGAGCACCGCGCCCGCTACTGGCTCGACGCCGCCCGCTACGCCGACACGCACGGCATCCACATCGACAACTACCGCGAAATGTGGCCCTACCGCGACTGGGTCATCGGCGCTTTCAATCGCAATCTCCCCTTCGATGAGTTCACCGTCGAGCAGATTGCGGGCGACCTGCTCCCCGAGCGCTCCATGGATCAGCTCATCGCCACCGGCTTCCACCGCGCCAACGCCACCACCAACGAAGGCGGCGTCATTCCCGAAGAGATCGAAGCCATGTACGCCAAGGACCGCGTCGACACCACCGGCGCCGTCTTCCTCGGCCTCACCGTCGGCTGCGCCACCTGCCACGACCATAAGTTCGATCCCATCTCCCAGCGCGACTTCTATTCCATGGCCGCCTTCTTCCGCAACACCACACAGGATCCTCTGGACGGCAACATCCACGACACCCCGCCCGTCATCGTCGTCCCCCGCGAAGAGGACCTGCCGCGCTGGAAACAGATCCGCGACCTGCAAGCGAGCCTTGTCCGGCGACAGGCCGAAGCCCGCGAATCCTCGAGATTCGAGTTCGATGTCTGGCTCAACGGCGAAGACCGCGCCAAAATCTCCTCCCCCCTCGAGCGCGCCGACGAACTGCTCGCCTTCACGGTCGGCGACAAGCGTCCCCGCGTCCAGTTCCGTAATCAGGACTTCGATTTCCCCGGCGCGGACCAGTTCACCATCGACGACGGCCCGCTGCCCGGGAGCAAAGCGGTCGAATTTTGTGGCTTCGACGGCGTCGAACTCCCCAACGCGGACTACTTCGAGGCCGATCGCCCCTTCTCCGTCGCCGCCTGGATTCGCACTCCCAGAAAGCCCGATGGCTCCGTCATCGTCGGCCAGACCGATCCGCAGAGCCGCGGCCGCGGCTGGATGCTCGAGATCGGCAACGGAATGCCGATGCTGCGCCTGAACCTCATGCCCCGCCGCACCGCCACCGTCCGCCCCGTCAACAGCGAGCGTCTCGGACCCGTCGAATGGCATCACGTCGCCGTCACCTACGACGGCAGCCGCGATCCCTCCGGCTTCGCTATCTACCTCGACGGCCGCCGCGTGATGACCGAAGCGCGCGCCGATCGAAAGCCGTTTCCGGGCGACTTCCGAAATTACGCCCCGCTGCGCATCGCCGGCGACGGCCGCCGGTCGAGCTTCGAGGGCGGCGCCATCGCCGACCTCCGCATCTACACCCGCGCCATCACCGAAGACGAGGCGCTCCTGGTCTCCCGCTGGCCCTCCATCGGACCGGCAAGCAAGAAGCCCGCCGGCGGCCTCTCCGCCGCCGAACGCGATGCCCTGCATCATTACTTCCTGCTCCGCCAGTTCGACGAGTACATCGACATCGCCGAACAGCTTCGCGCCATCGCCGAAGAGCGCAAGGCGATCGCCCGCCGCGGCGCCGTCACCCACGTCCAGCAGGAGCGTCCCGAAGCCCCCTACGCCCACGTCCTCTTTCGCGGCATGTACGACCAGCCCCGCGAAAAGGTCGAGCCCGCCGTCCCCTCCGCTCTGCCTCCGATGCCCGCTTCGTTCCCCAGGAACCGGCTCGGCCTCGCGCGCTGGCTCGTCGACCCGGCCAACCCCCTTACCGCCCGCGTCACCGTGAACCGCTTCTGGCAGGAGGTGTTCGGAACCGGCCTCGTCGAGACAGCCGAGGACTTCGGTTCCCAGGGTCTGCTCCCGTCCCACCCCGAACTCCTCGATTGGCTCGCAGTCGAGTTTCGCGAGTCCGGTTGGGACGTCAAGAAATTCTTCCGCCTGCTGGTGGCCTCGTCCACTTACCGCCAGTCGTCCGCCGCCACGCCGCTGAAGCTCGAAAAGGATCCCGACAACGTCCTGCTCTCCCGCGGCCCCCGTTTTCGCATGGACGCCGAGATGGTCCGCGACTACGCTCTGGCCTCCAGCGGCCTCCTGTCGGGGAAAATCGGCGGCCCCAGCGTCAAGCCCTACCAGCCCGATCGCATCTGGGACGCCGTCGCGATGAAGGAGTCCGACACCCGCTTCTACCAGCAGGACTATGGCGACAACCTCTACCGCCGCAGCCTCTACACCTTCTGGAAGCGCAGCGCGCCGCCGCCCTCTATGGACATCTTCAACGCGCCCACCCGCGAGGCCTGTACCGTCCGCCGCGAGCGCACCAATACGCCCCTCCAGGCCCTGGTGACGATGAACGATCCCCAGTTCGTGGAGGCCGCGCGATACCTCGCCGCCGCCGCCCTCCGCGAAGCCGGCCCAGGCGCCGATGCGCGCTTCGATTACATCACCCGCCGCGTCCTCGGCCGCGCGCTGACCCTGAAGGAGCGGTCCATCGTCGCCGGCGCGCACCGCGACTTCCTCGCTTTCTACGATTCCCATCCCTCCGAAGCCGCTAAACTCCTCAGCGTGGGCGAGGCGCCGCCGCCCGGCGACGACGCTCCCTCCGAAGTCGCGGCCCTGACCATGGTGGCCAACCAGATTCTCAATCTCGACGAGGCGCTGAACAAATGATCCACAAACCGGAAGACGAGCTTGTATTAGCCGAAACGCGCCGCCAGTTCTTCTCCCGCGGCGCGCGCGGGCTTGGCGTCGCGGCCCTGGCCAGCCTCATCGCCGAAGCGTCCCCCCGCACCGCACCGCCCGCGGTCGGCGGTCTGCCGTCGCTGCCCCACTTTGCGCCCAAGGCCACCCGCGCCATTTACCTCCACATGGTCGGCGCGCCCCCGCAGATGGACCTGTTCGATTACAAGCCCGTCATGAAGGATTGGTTCGATAAGGACCTTCCCGAGTCCATCCGCCAGGGCCAGCGGCTCACCACCATGACCTCCGGCCAATCGCGGTTCCCCATCGCTCCCTCGGTCTTCAAGTTCGCCCGTCACGGCGAATCCGGCGCCTGGATCTCCGAGCTGCTGCCGCACACCGCGAAGCTGGCGGACGACATCGCCATCATTCGCTCCATGCACACCGAGGCGATCAATCACGAACCGGCCATCACCTTCATCCAGACCGGCTTCATGATCGCCGGCAAGCCCTGCATCGGATCGTGGATCGCCTACGGCCTCGGTTCGATGAACCAGGACCTGCCCACCTTCGTCGTCCTGAACGCCTCGCACACCCATCCGAAGGCGAACGTCCAAGCTATTTCCGCCCGCCTCTGGAGCGCCGGCTTTCTCTCCGGCCAGCACTCGGGCGTGGCGCTGCGCTCGGGCGACGCTCCCGTCCTCTACATCAACAATCCCGGCGGGGTTCCGCCAGCCGTCCGCCGCCGCATGCTCGACGGCCTGCGCGACATGAACGAGATCGCCCATGCCCGCCTCGCCGATCCCGAGACCAAGGTCCGCATCGCCCAATACGAAATGGCCTTCCGGATGCAATCCTCGGTTCCCGAGCTGACCGACCTTTCCAAGGAAAGCGAGAGCACGTTCAACCTCTACGGCGAGGACGCGCGCAAGGGCGGCACGTTCGCCAATTCCTGCCTCATGGCCCGCCGCCTGGTCGAGCGCGGCGTCCGTTTCGTCCAGATCTACCACCGCGGATGGGACGTCCACTCGAACCTCCCGGAGGTGCTCCCCAGCCAGTGCAAGGACGTGGACCAGGCCTGTTGGGCGCTCGTCGAGGACCTCAAGCAGCGCGGCCTGCTCGACGAAACCCTCGTCATCTGGGGCGGCGAATTCGGCCGCACGATCTACTCCCAGGGCAAACTTACCCCCACCGACCACGGCCGCGACCACCACCCCCGCTGCTTCAGCCTCTGGATGGCCGGCGCCGGCATTAAAGGCGGCGTCGTCCTCGGCGAAACCGACGACTTCTCCTACAACATCGTCAAGGACCCCGTCCACGTCCGCGACTTCCAGGCGACGATCCTCAACCGCTTCGGCATCGACCACGACCGCTTCACCTACAAGTACCAGGGCCTCGACCAGAAGCTCACCGGCGTCGAAAAAGCCACCGTCGTCAAAGCCGTCCTCGCCGACGCCGGCGCGCCCCCGGCCTCCAGCGCCTGAATGCTGTCAGAAGAACTGCGCGAGAGGATAGTAGATGTTTCCTTCCTGCGCCGCCCGTTCGATCTTCGCCTGAAGTCCATCGGTCAGGCTGACGCGTCCCTCCAGAATAAGCGTGAGGTCGTACCCGTCAACAAGAATGAGGTTCGCTGGGCCGGCCTCGCGAAGACGGCGCACAACATCATCATCGAATCCGAGGATTGAGATGATCATTCCTCGCGTACTTTCGATCTTCCGATCAACCTTGCCCTTGAATGCCAGCAAATCCTGAAGGCTCGGTTTCTCCTTTCGCCAGCGGGCCTCCACCAAATAGTCGAATCCTCCGAAGGCAAAAAACCCGTCGATTTGCTCACCCTCAGCCTTGTACGACTTCCGGTAGCGGATCTCGTACAGCGCGAACAACTCCTTGAGCAAGTCCTCCAACCCGTAGCCACGCCCTTGTACGTCCTCAGACGATGCCATCGCGGAGAACTCCGCTTTGAGCTCCCCAAGTCGGCGATCACGTTCGCGAGCGCGCTGGACAAGTTGGTCAGCGCCGGCTGAACGCCGCTTGCCTGCAACCTTCTCTTCCTCGACACCCAAATCATGAACACGGGCGGTCTCCTTGAGCCGCCGAAGGGCGTCGAGTCCTGCGTCTCGGTCCGGGACATCTCTATCGGGAACGTCCCGAAGCTTGCACAGTTCTGTCAAGAGGCGCTTCTGAAGCAAGTATCCGTCATCGCCGGCACGCTCAAGATCCCCAAGTAAAAGCCGAGCGATCTTGAACTTGGCTTCGTGTTCGTACTTCAGATATGCATCCTCTGGAATACCGGCTCGCGCAAACATGTCGAAGAGGGGCTGTTTGTACCAGAAGCATCGTCCGCAGACTTCAATCAGTGCGTTCTTGATGTCGGCGGGGAGGAGTTTCCGTCCCATGTGGAGTGGCCAGGGTTCAATTCAGCATCAGCCCGGCCGCCCGCCCTTGGGCGGGCGTATGCGTGCCCTCATTGGGCAGCTTCGTCCGCGAGCCGCTGGAGAAACCGGTCTGCATCCCGCTGCGAACGAATGCGGCGCACACCCCCTCACAGCTCTTGCCTGCGATCTCCGCGCTAAGACGTTCCCGTGCTTGCCATAGCAGTGAACGTTAGCGTAGACACGAGGCTTCACAACCTGATTCTACACGAGGTGCCGAAAACGGCATTCGGCAGCAATCTGGAGCGTTTCGGTTCGGACACTGCGCGACGTTTCCTCTCTAGCCCTTCTCTAGCCCGGCTTGACCGGTTGCAGCCGTCGGCGGACCGAAGCGAAGATGCGCTGTCGCTGGTCACGCCGTTTATCGCCGCAGCCGCTCCTCCGCGCGCTCAACCTGCGATTGGTGTACGACCTCAAGGCGAACGCGGTGTCGCAATGAGATCGGAATAGCCCGAGCCGCCCCATCAGCTGGAACGACGAGAATCTTGCGAACGGCGTCAAAGTACATTCCGCGCAAGCCTGACTTGCACGGCCAGAACTGCCCACCGAGGTACTCGCTGATCTGGATACTGGGGCGAGGGATCCTCCTCGGATCATTCTCGATTTCTGTAAGGATGATCGAACCAGCCGCAGCGCGGTACCCGTCTCGCCCGAATTCGAAGACCACTGAGCCATTGGGTGCTAGTTCTTCCATCTTCCTGACCTGTTCGGCAAGATCGCTACGGCTGCTTCCGCCAGCCTTCTTCGCCTGGAACAGGACTCCCTTTATGGTAATCTCGCCACTCGGACCGTGTGTCTCAACTTGCACGATGCCGTCCGCGCCGGCTTCCTTCTCAAATGCTCTCGGGCCTCGTCCTCTAAACTTCTTGTACGAGATTCGCCAGCGCCACAAGCCGTTGTCGGTACCAATCTCGGCCCAAGAGGTACGCAGACCGCCGCAGAAATCACCCGTTAGTGTGTCCTCGTCCTCCGAGGCCGACTCCCACCCAGAATGGCCTAGGTTTGCCCGTTCCCGCAGACCTCTTTCGACGGCGTTAAAGAGCGGCTTAGGAAGAACGTCCAGCATCTGGGATTCACCTCCTTGTCGGCCTAAGGATGGTGTTGAGCGGCCAGCGCAGCCGGTCGCTTCCATCGCGGGTTATCATCGACAATCGAGAGTTTCCACCTCACCTCCGATGGAGGTTACACCTTGAAACACATATGTCACGGTCACTTTCCGATGAGTAAGATCAACCGCGGCAAGCCAGACTTTGTTTGCAGCGATGGCGGCGGGCGCCGCCCGCTCGCGGGTACCCGAACTTGAGGCGAATGGATCGGGTGAAGCGTTCGACCACACTATAAAGACGGCATCCGAAGTTCGACTGACGACACGGCCGACGAACTCAGCTCCCTGCTCGGGGCCTTTCTCAAACCGTGTAATGGAGCGCACCGTGGGTTCCCGAGTATTGAGACCGGAAAACACCTTGTCTCTGAGTTCGAACTGGCCCCAGCTCGTCTTGCTGCTTCTGTCGCTCGTGCTAAACAGGCGCGAGGGCTCAACGAGATGGCCGACCTGACCGGACCACCGTTGTTCGGAGAAGCCGTAGTCCCGCGACGCTTTCGCGTTTGACGTGCACGTGAGAACGGTCGGCAGTTCTTGGCTTTCCGCCGCAGCGGCAGTCGCCATCAGTAAACCGATCCACAACATCAGAGCGCCGATTCCGCCCATGCACACCTCCTTCGGTCTCAAAGTCGCGTAACGTCAGCCGCTCAACCGCGAGCGGCGCTCACGGTCTCCTGCGCGTGCCGCTCGTCGGCGGCAGCGGCTTGTTAGGCTGCGTCGCGTTCATCCGCTGCCGTCGATGAGCCGTGTGACGGCGTGGATCGTCGCCAGGTAGTGGATCGTCGCCAGGTAATAGTAGCACATCCAACTTGAGGGCGAGATCGACCCCTCGTAGTCCGCCTTGGACGCCACGGTTCAATACGTGGGCGTAGCCCGTCCCGTCCGCCGTCCGCCGCCGCATGCTCGACGGCCTGCGCGCCATGAACGAGATCGCCTATGCCCGCCTCGCCGACCCCGAAACCAAGGTCCGCATCGCCCAATACGAGATGGCTTTCCGCATGCAATCCTCGGTTCCCGAGCTGACCGACCTCTCCAAGGAAAGCGAGAGCACGTTCAACCTCTACGGCGAGGACGCGCGCAAGGGCGGCACGTTCGCCAATTCCTGCCTCATGGCCCGCCGCCTGGTCGAGCGCGGCGTCCGCTTCGTGCAGATCTACCACCGCGGCTGGGACGTCCACTCCAACCTCCCGGAGGTGCTCCCCAGCCAGTGCAAGGACGTCGACCAGGCCTGTTGGGCGCTCGTCGAGGACCTCAAGCAGCGCGGCCTGCTCGACGAAACCCTCGTCATCTGGGGCGGCGAATTCGGCCGAACGATCTACTCCCAGGGCAAACTTACCCCCACCGACCACGGCCGCGACCACCACCCCCGCTGCTTCAGCCTCTGGATGGCCGGCGCCAGCATTAAAGGCGGCGTCGTCCTCGGCGAAACCGACGACTTCTCCTACAACATCGTCAAGGACCCCGTCCACGTCCGCGACTTCCAGGCGACGATCCTCAACCGCTTCGGCATCGACCATGACCGCTTCACCTACAAGTACCAGGGCCTCGACCAGAAGCTCACCGGCGTCGAGAAAGCCACCGTCGTCAAAGCCGTCCTCGCCGACGCCGGCGCGCCCCCGCCGTCCTCCGCCGCTTGAAGCGGGCGCTTCTAAGGCTCCGTTAGGAAATAACCCTGCGAGTTCAGCCGCGAAATGTGGGGCAGGATCTCATCCTGCGCGGCGGTCCCACCGCCGCCCGGCTGATCGCCAGTCCTCCGCCGGTTGCCTTCGGCCAACCTGCCGGCATGGCCCGCGGAGCCCCCAAAAGGGATGAAAGTCGGCGCGATCAGCCGAGAGGCACACCGCCAGAATGGTCCGCACACCTCGTGGTCCTGGTTGCCAGATCATTCCGCCCTGTTGACTTTCGACCGTGCCACACAACCGCGGTTTGGAATTCTTGCCTTCTAACACTCGCTAAAGCAGCGAATCTCTCTCTGACCCGAGGCACAGGGAGTGCTCGCCATGACTGGCATCAGGTCTCAATCGCTTCTAAGCAGCGAATCTCTCTCTGACTATGTCAAGGTGTCGTTCTCCGCGCAGGGGAACATGTCTCAATCGCTTCTAAGCAGCGAATCTCTCTCTGACACCAGTACACGCTGTGCTTCTACTGGAGCGCTGACTACTGTCTCAATCGCTTCTAAGCCGCGAATCTCTCTCTGATCGGCCGGATTCCCCCACGGCAATGGTTCGCTGTGGGGCGAGGTCTCAATCGCTTCTAAGCAGCGAATCTCTCTCTGATGCTGCGGTGGCTGTAACAGTTCAGGTTCCTAAAAACATTTTGCTGGACAAATGTTTACAGG
>JAHCHE010000034.1 GCA_026129905.1 Bryobacteraceae bacterium
GTCTCTGGTTCCGTCTCTTGCGATCCGTTAGCACAGTTCGACGAGCCGACGCGTGTGGAATCAGTGGTTCGCAACATGCTGCATATGCAGAAAGAGCGATCGGAGCGCCGGCGGTGGGCCGCCCACAAGAGTTCGAAACGCGTCCACGATGGGGGAACCAAAGTTCGCATCGGCCCGGCACTCGCGCTTCATACTCCGTTGCAGTTGTTACATGCACGGGTGTCGCTGCGGCTTTCACGGCGACTCGACACGGGAGTGCCGCTGCACCGGCGCGCAGATCCAGCAGTATCTCGGCAAGATCAGCGGCCCGCTGCTCGATCGAATCGACCTGCACGTGGAGGTGTCGGCCGTGGCGTACAAGGAACTGCGCGGCCGCGGGGATGGGGGCAATTCGGCCGAGATGCGCCAGCGCGTGGAAACGGCCAGGGCGCTCCAACGGCAGCGGGGCTTCTACAACGCGCATATCCCGCACCGGGCGCCGCGGAAGTTGTGCGCCCTGGACGAGGCGGGCGAGCGGACGCTCGAGATGGCGGTGCGGCGGATGGGGCTCTCCGCCCGGGCGCACGATCGGATCTTAAGAGTGGCGGGGACGATTGCCGATCTCGCGGGCAGCGAAGCCGTTTCGGCCAGGCATGTGGCGGAGGCGGTGCAGTACCGGGAACTGGAGCTACTGGACTTGAACCTGAAAGTCTGAACCGATGCATCCGACAGGATTTCCGTCATTAAAGTGGCCTAGCCGACACTAAAGAGTCATAAATCCAGCCCCGAATGATCGGCTAGGCGCTGCAAATCCCATTTCCACAACCGAAGGCGCCAGCCGTTGCTATCCCCGGCGTCCGCGGTGATCAACATCTGGTCGGTACCCGGACACATGCGGCCCTCAGCTCGCCACCGACGCGGACCGAAGCCACCGCAAACCCCCGTCTCCTGGTTGCGCGGAGTTCGTGAACTGCAGCCGCCCTGAAGCCACGGTTTTTGCCAGTTTGTTCGGGTAGGACTTCCAGATTATGACCCATTTCCTCAGCCCGAATACGAACCCCCAACCAGTATGCTCCCAGCCCGCTACCCGTAGGCAGCCTGTGGATTCCTGCCCAAGTGAATAATCGTTCCGGAGCGATGTGAATAAGGATTCCGGGCTGAAGTGGATGAGGAATCCAGCCGGCCCGGAATGAATATTCACATCCCCGGAATGCTTCCCTGCGGCGCGAGCGGCGCTGGACAACAAACAAGGTGATCTGATTCTGTTTCAAACAAGGAGGATCAGATTTGCCGGCAAGGAGGTTGTCCATGCGCAAGATCAAGGAAGTCCTACGCCTGCGGTTCGGCCTGGGACTACAACAGCAACAGATCGCCCGCAGTTGCTCGATCGGTCAGGCGACCGTTCATCGGTACCTGGAACGAGCAGCTGCGATCGGATTGGGTTGGCCGCTGCCCGAGGACTGCGATGACCGTCGGCTCGACGAACTTTTGTTTCCGTTGAAGCCAGGCCGCCCCAGCCTGCGGCAGCGCGACGGCGTCGACTTTCAAGAAATCCGCCGTCAGCTTCAGACCCACAAGCGCCTGACGCTGCAACTGGTCTGGGAAGAGTACCGCGAGACGCATCCGGGTGGATACAGCTACAGCCGGTTTTGCGAGTTGTACCAGCGCTGGAGCCGGAACCAGGATGTGGTTCTGCGGCAGGAGCACCGGGCCGGCGAGAAGACGTTCGTGGACTGGGCCGGGGATACGGTCCCCATCTACGACCGCATCAGCGGCCAAGCGGCGCCGGCGTCCATCTTCATCGCCACGCTTGGCGCCAGCAGTTACACCTTCGCCCATGCCGCGCCCGGCCAGGGGCTGGCGCAGTGGATCGATTGTCACGTGCGCGCCTTCGATTTTTTCCAGGGCACAACCAAGCTGCTGGTCCCGGATAATCCGCGCACCGGCGTCAGTCGCGCCTGTCGCTACGAGCCGGATCTCAACCGCACCTACCACGAGATGGCGCAGCATTACGGCGTCGCGGTCATTCCGGCCAGGCCGCGAGAACCTCGCGATAAAGCGAAGGTCGAAAATGCCGTCGCGGTGGTGGAACGCTGGGTCCTGGCCGCACTCCGGCATCGAAAGTTCTTCTCGATTGCGGAACTCAATGAAGCCATCGAGGAGTTGCTGGACCGCCTCAACAACCGGCGCTTCCGCAAACGCGAAGGCACCCGCGCCAGCTTTTTCGCCGAGGTCGACCGTCCGGCGCTGCAGCCGCTGCCCGCCGAGCGCTACGTGCAGGCGGAATGGAAAACGGTCCGCGCCAGCATCGACTACCACGTCGAGGTCGACCGGCACTACTACAGCGTTCCCTATCTACTTGCCGGACAGCAGATGGAAGCCCGCTACACCGCCAGCACCGTCGAACTGTTCCAGAGCGGCCGGCGCGTAGCCTCCCATGCCAGGAGTTTTGCGGCCTACCGCCACACGACCATCTCCGAGCACATGCCCAAGAGCCACCAGGCGCACCTGGAGTGGACGCCCTCACGACTAATCCACTGGGCCGAGACCATTGGCATGGCGACCGCGGAAGTCGTCCGCACCATCCTCCAAAGCCGGCCTCATCCGGAGATGGGCTATCGCGCCTGCCTCGGTATCATGCGGCTGGCCAAGACCTACTCCAACGAGCGGCTGGAGGCCGCCAGCCAGCGCGCGCTGCAACTCCAGGCCTGCTCGTACACCAGTCTGCGCTCCATCCTGAAGCGCTCGCTCGACCGCCAACTGACCCTCGAGCCGGAAAACAGCAAGCCCGGCCCGCGGCACGCAAACGTTCGGGGCGCTTCTTACTACGACCCGCCCACCACCCTGTTGCAGTAACCACGAAAACCGTCAGGCAAGGAGCCAAATATGTTGAATCAACCGACCATCGAGAAACTGCACACCATGAAATTGCTCGGCATGGCCGACGCCTTCCGCGAGCAACTGGAAACCGCCGCCATGTGCCAGCTCAGCTTCGAGGAACGCTTTGCCCTGCTCGTCGATCAGCAGTGGTTATGGAAGGAAAATCGCGCGCTGGCGCGACGGTTGCGGCAAGCCAGGCTGAAAGAGCGCGGCGTGATCGAAGACGTCGACTATCAGCATCCGCGCGGCCTGGACCGCAAACTCCTGCGCACTCTAGCGAGCAGCGAATGGGTGCGCCAGAATCAGAACGTTTTGCTGATCGGGCCAACCGGCATCGGCAAAAGCTGGTTGGCCTGCGCGCTGGCGCAGAAGGCGTGCCGGGATGGCTTCTCGGTGCTGCACAAAAGAACGACCGAGCTGTTTCGTGAACTCGCCGTGGCGCATGTGGACGGCAGCATCGGGCGAGTACTGCTCAAACTCTCCCGGATCGATGTGCTGCTGCTGGATGACTTCGCCATGGCGCCGTTGAAGGACAGCGAGCGCCGCGACTTTCTGGAGATCTGCGATGACCGTTATCAGCGCCGCTCGCTGATTCTGACCTCGCAGATGCCGATCGCGCACTGGCACGAACAGATCGGCGATCCCACCATCGCCGACAGCATCCTGGATCGGCTGGTTCACAACGCCTATCGCATCGAACTGCAGGGCGAATCCCTGCGCAAGAAGCGCGGCCGGAAACCGGGCGAGCAGGACAACCAATGAGTGCGGCGCATCGGTTTCAGCTCAAACGGTCTTCGGGTTGGTTCGCCGCCGGCCGCGAAGTCGAGGCGGCGCTGGCGCTGCTTTCCGATGCGGCGTTCAAGCTGTTTGTCTGGCTCTGCTTGCATGCCGGGCGGAGCTGCGGCTCGATCCGTGCGGGATCGGCCGAACTGGCGAGCGCCATCGGCAAAACGGAAGGCGCGATCAGAACCTGTCTCGAAGAACTGTTCCACCACGGCGTGTGCGTGCCGCGCGATTGCGATGTCATCGAGATCACGGATCGTTTCTGGCCCTACGAACGGGCAAGCCATCCTGGGGCAAGTGATGATCCCTCTGTCTACATTGACCGCGTGAAGCGCTGTTTTCTCCAACGCTGCTGCGTCCGGAGCGTGTTCACGGCGGCTGACGAGAAACTCGCCGCCCAGCTTCATCGGGATGGGGTTCCCGTCGTCGACGTCGAACGCGCCATTTTACTCGGCTCTCTCCGCAAGTACGTCGCTCTGGTCAACAACGGACGCGGCGCGCCGATCACCAGCTTGTACTACTTCGTCGCTTTGTTCGCCGAAGTCCGGCAAGAGATCTCGGTCGGCTACTGGCATTACGTCGCCCAGAAGGTACGCACCTTGGAAGAGAGGTTCCGTCAATCCCCGGCGTTGCTGACGGAGACGAAGGCAGAGACGAAATAATGCTGCCATGCCTTTCTTCGCTGCGAATCCGACCGCCCCCGGTTGACGGATGTGAATACGGTCAGGCATGATGGCAGGTGCCAGCGTCGCTCCGCTCCGATTTTATTCACATCACGTCGGAACGGGCTATTCACTTCGCCGGAATGCACAGGCAGCCCAACGTGGCAGAGTAGCTTGGATACCAGCGTCGAACTGCGCCCGCTAGCGGGTGCTCGATATCCGGGCGATGTGGGCAAGCTGGCGCTCGTACCGTACACATCCGACTACTGCTTCTTCCGCGGAAGCCAATAGCAAGAGTCGAGGTCCGCCGCTTTCGAAACAGCAAGCTCGACGCAGACGTCCCGGGAGGCCCACCCGGGAGCATGTCCAAGCGGGGCGATTCTGAGGGTCCGTCCGTCCGGCAGGGTGAAGAGTCAACCTGCGTCGGAGGACACGCCAGCGGCCGGGACTTCTGCTGTTTCGACCCAGCTCATGAGCGTCTCGGCGACCAGTCTCTCAAGCCGCCGCTTCCGACCGAGCGTCCACTTCGCGTAATATCGTTCGGTCATCTGGACGCTGGAATGCCCGAGCAGCCGCGAGACGTCTTCCAACGCCATGCCGTTGAGCAGCGCACGGACAGCGAACGTATCCCGGAGCCGATGCGGCCGGCAATCGTGGATGCCTTCACTCTTGCCGATCGCCTGCATGATTTTGCCTACATTCACCGCAACGCTTCGGACGCCCCAACCGGCCGGGCGGAACGGGAACTCGCGCGAGAGCCAGCAGCATTCGTCGATCGCTTGCTTGAGATCGTCGGAAATGAACGACTCGACGACCTTCGGCTGAGCCGTACGTTTGTGCTTCTTCTGATGGTGGGGATAGATCCAAAGCATTTCGCCACGTTCCAGCGCCGCCGGCCGGAACATGATCGCGTCGCTGATCCTCATGCCTGTTTCGAGCATGAGCCGCATCAACAGTTGGAACGTCGCCGGGCTCTTGCTGACAACGGTCCCGTTCGTGATCTTGAGGGCACCGGCCAGGAGCTTCTCGACATCGGCGTCCGAGAAGGGGTCTTTCTGATCGTAAACGACGCGAAACGGGGCGAGCTTCTCAACAATCGGAACCGTGATCCAATCGCGCCGATAGGCGTGACGAAGGAAACAACGCAGTTGCTTGAGGGACGTCGCCTTTGTGGTATCGGCCAGGCCCACCAGACCTTCGACCTTGTACGTCTCGATCATGTCAACCGTGACGTCCTGAATGTGAAAGACGCCCCGCGTCTCGCTGTACTTCCTGAACCGGGCGAGGATAGTGGCGTCCTGCGCTTGCGTGTTCTCGCTCCGTTCATGCTGGCGAGACGCCAGGTACTTCTCGACGCATTCGCTTATCGTCGGGCCGTAGACCGCCTTGTCCTTACCTTCGGCGATCAGGGACGCCTTGATGGCTTCCGCCGTCTTGAGATCCGTCGTCCCTGTGCTCTGCCTGGGAACAAGTTCATTGTCCGTCCGGCCGTAGACCCAGATCGGACACTCGCAACCCATGTACCGCCGCTTCGCCTTCGCCGGGAGCTTCAGCTTATGGACCGCGCATTTCGCCGTGTGGCGCCTGTAGAGTACGATTGCCATGTTCGGAACCTCCACGGCAATTGTACAAACGCCTTGTACGCTAAGTCAAGCGGTTCTCCGCAACATATTGATAAAAAAGAAGTAACATAGTATATCGCTCAGAATATGTACTTCAGCGCAAACTGTAGTTGGCGCATGTTGCCCCGGGTACCGGTGATGCGCCCGAAGGCTGCGCTGGAGACGTTCGCGTCCGGATTGCCCCAGTTCGGGTGGTTCGGGAAGTTGAACGCCTCGAACCGGAACTGCAGCTTGTGCGGATTGTCCGCCAGGCTGAACAGTTCGAAGTCCTTCAGCACAGAGAAGTCCCAGCCGATGATGCCGGGGCTGGTCAGCGTGTTGCGGCCGACGTTGCCGTGCGTGCCTCGCGGCTGCAGAACAAACGCCGACGTGTCGAAGAAGCGCTGCGGGTCCTGCTGACCGCGCGGAAGCGCGGCATTACTTCCGGTCGAATTGGGCCGGTCGAAGAACGCTCCCGTAACCGACTGGTCCACGCCCGAGGCCATGGTAATGGGGAAGCCGGTTTGCAGCGTCAGGATGGAACCGACTTGCCAACCGCCGGCGATCAGGTCCGCCGCGCGGTTCTGGATGTGGTACTTGCGGCCCCGGCCGAAAGGCATGTCCCACAGCGCCGAGGTGACAAAGCGATGGCGCACGTCGTGGCTGGACCGCGCGCGCTCGCAGCTCCGGCAATAGCTGTTCTGCGGGAACAGCGTGTCGCCGCCCTGGTTGCGAATCGCCGTGGCCGTATCGATCGACTTGGACCACGTGTAGCTGAACAGGTAGGTCATGCCGTT
This sequence comes from Bryobacteraceae bacterium, assembly GCA_026129905.1. Lineage (GTDB taxonomy): Bacteria > Acidobacteriota > Terriglobia > Bryobacterales > Bryobacteraceae > JAHCHE01. Next base: position 6,703 of record JAHCHE010000034.1, read on the forward strand.
GGAGTAGCGCTTGGTCAGTTTCGTTCCCAGCGAGTTGTAGTTGCCGCTTCCGCCGTTGTCGACAAGCTGAATACGGCCGAAGTTGGGGAACGGCGAGCGCATCGGAATGTTGGGCTCCGAGGGCATCTGCGAAAGCGGGATGGTCTCGTTGACGGCCCGAAGCGACTCGAGCCGGTGGCTGACACTGCCCAGGTAGCCGATCTCAAGTACCGTATTCTGGGGCAGCTCCCGCTGAATGTTCATCAGGTACTGAATTGTGTACGGAGTTCGGCGGTCGTACGGATTCGCGAACGTGTAGGGCCGCGGCACCTGGACCGTGGCGCCGGCCAGGCCCGCAAGCCCGTTTTCCCACGTCTTGTCGGGAATCACCGTGCTGGAATTGTCGCGGAAACGGCCGGCGAGGTTGCGCGCCATGTCAAATCGCGGATTACCCGTGTCCTGCGAGTAGAAAACACCAGCGCCCGTGCGGAATACCCACTTCGACGTCGGCGCCCACGTCAAGCCTAATCGGGGAGCGATGTCGTTCCTGTCAACGCCCACCAGCCGGTTGCCGAGGCTGCCGTCCTGCCGGACTTCAATGAAGGGCCAGCGCAGCGGGATGCCGGCGTACGGATCGTTGGAGGGATCGCCCTGGCGCATGAAGAACGGATAGTTGCCCATTGCGCTCGCCGGAGCGTTGGGGTTGGGTACAATCTGGTTGTTCGGTCCCAGCATGAAGGCGCCGCCTACGTTGGCGCCGCGCAGATCGTCCCGGACGATACCGTTGAACAGCCTGCCGGTCTGGTCCTCCCACGGAGGCGTCAACTCATACCGCAGCCCCCAGTTCAGCGTGAACTTCGGCGTCACCTTCCAGACGTCGTCCACGTAGAGGGCAAAGCCCGTGGCGCGGAACTGCGCCGTCGCAATCGCCGCTGCCGCCTCCGGCTGGTACACTTCGCCCAGCAGGTAGTCCGCAAACGCGTCGCCCGTTACGCCGGAGCGCGCCGGGTTATTGGTGGCGTTGCGCTGGAATGTGAAGGAGCCGCGGGCGAACTGGTTGCCAACCTGGTTGTAGTTGTCGCGGCGCGCTTCGCCACCGAATTTGAGCGAGTGCTTGCCGCGCACCCACGAGAAGTTGTTGATGAACTGGATGGCGCTGTTGTCGTTCTCGTAGGGGCCTTCCGAATCGTTGCCGAAACCGCTATACGTGCCGGAAAAGCCGACCGATGGAATTCCCCACTGCACCGGCGGCCCGCCCGGAAGTCCCGGTATGCCCAGCTCGCCAACCACGTCGCGGCTGAATGCCAGCTCGGTCCCGGCCGAATTGTAGAATTTCGTGTAGCCGAAGCGAGCCTCATTCACCATTGTGGGGGAGAACACGCGGGTGTTCGATACCATCCACTGCTTGGTCTGGGTGATGATCGCCGTTCCGTTGAGCCGGAGGGCTTCGTTCTGCTCGACCTCATCCCCCCACGTGTAGCGTCCCGACCAGTTCGAACTCGCGGACTCGATGAAGTCGAACCTCTGGATGAACTGGTCGCGGTCGATTGGACGCCCCTGGCCAATCACGTGGTTGTTCCGCAACTGCGGATTCGGCAGGTTCGGCGCCGGGAAGAACTCCAGCAGGCTCGCGGAAACGGGATGGATCCGCGACGCGGGAATCGTGTTGCCGGGGAACATCTCGGCCGACGCAACCGCGCCGCCCTGGACCACCCTCGTCAACGGGTCGTAGATGCCCTGGGTCCCCAACGGCAGCTCGCTGAAGTTGCCGCTTCGCATGGCGGTGCTGGGCAGGCTGAAGACCGACTGCACCTGGCGCCGCTGCCGGAACCACTCGTAGTTGCTCATGAAGAACAGCCGGTTGCGGCCGTCGAACAGCTTCGGAATGCGGACCGGTCCTCCGAGGACGAAGCCGAACTGGTTCCACTTGAAGGGATCCTTCGGCGGCCGGGCGGAGGTGAAAGCGTAATTCTTGGCGTCGAACCGGTCGTTGCGCAGAAACTCGAATACCGCGCCGTGGAATTCATTGGAGCCGCTTTTGGTCGAAACGTTGATCTGCGTCACGCCTCGCCCGAACTCCGCCGGGTAGACGCCGGATTGCACCTTGAATTCCTGTAATGCGTCGATCGACGGCCGGACCACGTAAGAGTTGAAGTTCGGGTCGGTGTTCTCGACGCCATCCAGCGTAAAGCGGTTGAAGTTGCTGCGCTGGCCGGCGACGGAGATATTCTGCTGGGAGCGCTCGCCGCCCTGCCGCGAACCGGCTTGCCCCGCGCTGGGAAAGCCGAAGCTCACGTTAGGCGCCAGCGCCACCAATTGGAGGTAGTTGCGCCCGTTGATCGGCAGTTCGACGATCCGTTTATTCTCGATCACCGTTCCCACTGTCGCGTTCTCGCTCGACAGCAGCGCCGCCTGGGCCGACACTTCGATCGTCTCGGTCACCTGCCCGATTGCCATCTCGATGTCGATGCGCGCGCTCTGCTGCACCTGCAGCTCGATGTTCGACCGAGCGAACGTCTTGAAGCCTGCTTTCTCCGCTCGCAGCGTGTAGGTCCCCGGCGGCAGCGCCGGAAAAACGTACACGCCCGCGGCGTTGCTGACCGTGTTCCGGGTGGCATTCGTGGCGACATTCGTCACGCTGACGTTCACCGCCGGAACGACCGCTCCGGATTCGTCCAGCACGGTCCCTGTGATTTCCCCGAAGGTCTGGCCGAAAGCGGCCAGCCCGAAGAGCATGCACCAGACGGCGCACCCCACTATGCGTTTCATAGTCACCCCTTGCAACGTGTTTTCTTAGTTAGCAGACCAGTCGATGTTATGCTCTCGGGAGTCCCTGCAATTCGCGCCGCCCTGGCTAAACACCGCCGCCCGGACGAACAGAAAGCTGCCCAGCCGTGAACGTCAGGACCCCTTCCCCAGATCCTCGCTATTTAGTTCAACCATCATACTATGTCCCGGCAATCGCCGCCAGCCTTTTTTGATGCCCCATGGCAGTTCCGCTCGGGCTGCCACAGCATGCTCCGTCCGCTCCGGACGAGTCCTGCCAGGTTTCCGGCGGCGGCGAGCGCCGATGTCTTCCGAAAGGTGAGACGGTCCATCCGAGTCCCATCCTATGGAACTCGGTCTTTATCTTATAAGTGGAATTCGCGCCCGATGGAATCGATGGCGATGCGGCTCGCGTGGGAGTTGGCGGCGGCCCGGAAGCGCTCGATCGGCTCCCGCACCGGCTCGCTGCTCAGGCTGAACGTCTGGTGGTGCACCGGGATGAAGAACTCCCCGCCCGCCTCGTTGCCCATTCGCCAGGCCTGCTCCGGCGTGCAGTGGTAATGAATCCAGGGATTGTACGCCCCGATCGGCAGTATGGCGAGGTCGATCGCGCGCGAAGACTTCAGATCGCGGAAATAGTGCGTATCCGCCGTATCGCCGGCGAACAGCATGCGGTAGCGCCCTACGTTGATGAGGTAACCGTTGTAACCCCGCCATGTGTCCGAACGCACCCGCGCGCCCCAGTGGTTCACCGGAAAGGCTTGGATTTCCGCCGGCCCCACCCGGCGGCGTTCGCCCCAGCGAAGCTCGTCCACCGCCCGATAACGCGCCGGTCGCAGCAGGTCCGAAGTCGCCCACGCGGTCACCACGCTGGTCTCGTTGTCCTCCAGTTTGCGCAGCGACGGGATGTCGAAATGGTCCATGTGGGCATGCGATAGCAGGATCAGGTCCGGCTTCGGAAGGTCCCCGAGGCGAACGGCAGGGGCCACCAGCCGCTTCAGCCCCAGGGTCACCGGTCCCAGGTGAATGCCGGCCCGGTCGCTGAACACCGGATCGGTCACGATGAGGAAACCGTCCGCCTTGATCAACGCCGTGCTATGCCCCAGCCACGCCGCGTGGAGCCCCTTGTCGGGCCACGCCGCGGGATTCGGGCGCTCCTCCGGAGCAAGGATCGGCCGGTCCCATTCGCGCACAAACTGGTTCCAGAAGCGTGGCGCGGCGCGGTAAACCATCGTCGCCGTCCCGGCCATTCCCGCGGCCCCCAGCCCGCCGAGACACGCCCGGCGCGTCCACCTCTTCATAATTCTCAGGCTAGCAGACCGGCTGCCGCGTTCGCCGCCGGACGCCGTCTACCGCTGCTCGAACGAGAACTTCAGACCGGTAGTAATCAACAGGTCGTTCTTCTTATTCCCACCGATCGGGTTGCTCAAGAACCGGTCGCTGGCGACGAACGTCCAGGAAATGAAGCTATTCAGTTTCAGGTCGGTTCCGGCGTCCAGGCTCAGGCGGTACTCACCCGTCTGGCTCAGGTTCGGCAACACCGTCATGCCCTGAAACACCTTCAAGAGCCGGCTGATCTGGTGCTCCGACTTCTCGCCCAGCGCGAGTTCTCCCGAGTTGCGAACCAAGCCAGTGGAGAATTTCTCGCGGTTCCAGTTGCCGCCCGCCGTGAAGTCCCACCAATGCCGGTCGCGCGCAATGATGTGCCACCCGAGGCCCGCGCCAAGCACGCTGCGCAGGTCCAGGTCCTGAAACTCGTCGAAGTCGAACGCCGTGCCGCCGTAAGCGAATGCTCGGCTGCCGAAATCGCGGTCGTATCGCGCGCCGCCGCTGATGCGATTGGCCGTCTTGCCGAACGGCTCTCGAGTACGTTGGGTCGAATAGATCTGCGCGAACGCCAGCGAGATCTTGTCGAATCCGGTTCGCCTCACCACGTCGGCGCCCGTCGAGACGGTCGTCGTGTCCGCGTTGCCCTGCGCCGTCGCGAGCCCCAGGTCGATTGTGCCGCGCCAGAAGTCCAGCAGGCCAGGGTTGGTTTGCCGCTGCCGCTCCCGTTCCCACTTCCGTTGGAACTCCTCGGTCCGCACGGCCTCCAAAGTATCCAATGGAGCCATGGTCTCGCTACGGTCCGCCTTTCGTACACGCACCTGCGAGCCTTCGGTCGTCACCACGCCCTCCACTTTCTCGCCGCTCTCCAGCGTCACGATGAGAGGCTGGTCCGCCGTTATCGAGACGATGCCTTTCCGATCGATCGTCACCTCGCCCAGGAATTCCGTCTTTACCGTGATCTTGTCTTTCGTCGTGTCGAGGATGGCGCCGCTGATCCTGTCTCCGTTGGAGAGCACTACTTGATCCGCCTGAAGCAGGACAACGGGAAGCGCCGCGTAAGCACTGATAACCGTAAGAAGCCGCTTATTCATATCCGAAATTCGTCTCCGAGGTTCATCATGCACGCTGCTCCGCCTTCGGCGCAAGAACTCGGTCCTGGCTATCCGGAGCGCCACAAGCCCGCGTGAAAGGCGGCTTTCCGGCAGGCTGTAGAATGAAGTGAGCGGTACATGGGATTCTCCCTCCGGCTTCTTCCGGAACTCGTCTGTCTCGCGTTCGCCAATTGGTGCCAGTGGCGGCTCGGCGATTGGGCCCTCGCGGCGCCATCGTTCCGGACTTCCGCGCGGTTCCGCCGCGCCATCCGCGTGACGAGGCTGTTCGCCACCGCCTGGCTGGGAATGTCTTTCGTCTACCTGATCCCGGTGCTCGATTACCGGCTCAGTTCGATCGGCTGGCTGGAGTGGGTGAAAGGCTTCTCGATCGCCTGGGGCATTTCCGTGGTCGGCATCTGGTGCATCGCCGCCCTATACAAGCGCGCACCGGTGTTCGATCCGCGCCGCCGCCAGTTGCTCCAGACCGCGAGCGCCGCTTTGTTCGCCGCGCCGCTGGGCGTGGCCGGCTACGGGGTTGTCGTAGGCCGCAGCCATATTGGGATCCGCGAAGTGAATGTTCATCTGCCGGGGCTTCCGCCCGACCTTGAGGGCCTCCGCCTGGTGCAGCTTAGCGACATACACCTCAGTCCGTTCCTGGAGCGCATGGAGGTGGAACGCGCCGTCGCCATGGCCAACGAAACCAAGCCTCATCTGGCGCTGGTGACCGGCGACCTGATCACCGCGCGCGACGAACTGCTCACCGATTGCCTCGAATGTCTGGGAAAACTGCGCGCTGAAGCCGGAGTGCTCGGCTGCCTCGGCAACCACGAAGTCGTTGCCGACTGCGAGCAACGCGCCAAGCGCGAGGGCGCCCGGTTGGGTATCGACTTTTTGCGCGGCGAAGCGCGGCTCCTGCGCTTCGGGCAGGCGGCCATCAACGTGGCCGGCGTCGATTACCAGGCCAAGTTTCAACCGTACCTCGCCGGCGCCGAGAAACTCGTGCGCCCGGAGTGGATCAATATTCTGCTGTCGCACAATCCGGACGTGTTTCCCGTGGCGGCGCGGCAGGGATACGACCTCACGCTGGCGGGCCACACCCATGGCGGCCAGATCACGCTCGCCCCGTTCGAGCAATACCTCAACCTGGCTCGCCTTTTCACACCGTACGTCTATGGACTCTACCGCGAAGGGCGCGCATCAATATATGTGACCCGTGGAATCGGGACCGTGGGGGTCCCCGCCCGCATCGGCGCGCCCCCGGAAATTGCATTGATACGCCTGTGCGCTACTTGATTACGAGTGACCTTCACGCCAACTGGGAGGCCCTTGAAGCCGTCCTGGAGCACGCCCGCGGCGCCTACGACCAGATCCTCTGCTGCGGCGACGTTGTCGGCTACGCCGCCGATCCGAACCGCGCCGTCGATTGGGTCCGCGACAACGTGCGCTTAATCGTCCGGGGCAACCACGATAAGGCGGTAGCGGGTATGGACGACCTGGAGTGGTTTAACCCGGTGGCCCAGCAAGCCACTCTCTGGACGCGCGAGGCCTTAACGCCCGCCAACCTCGATTACCTACGCGGCCTGCCTCGGGGGCCGCTCGAGGTGGACGGATTCCAGATCATGCACGGTTCGCCTCTGGATGAAGACGACTACATTATCAGTAGCGGCCAGGCGATGATGGCGCTTGGATTTGTGGACACCGCGGTCTCCTTCTTCGGGCACACGCACCTTCAGGGAGGCTTTTTCATGAGGCGCAACGGCAGCCGCCAGATCGACCAGGTCCACCCGGCCGCCGACCGCTCCGAATTGGTCCTGTCGGAGAACGAAGCCAGTCTGATCAACCCGGGCTCGGTAGGACAGCCCAGGGACGGCGATCCTCGCGCGGCCTACTGCATCTACTCGCCCGAGGAGCGGATGGTAACGCTGTTCCGCGTGCCCTACGACGTTCGCGCGGCGCAACGGAAGATCGTCGAAGCGGGCCTGCCGGAAGTGCTGGCGCAACGGCTCGGGGTGGGGGCTTAGCAGGCGTCCGGCGCCACCCGGGAGCACGCGTCGGCCAGATAGGTCTCGGCGTCTTTCTCGGCCATCGGGCGGGCAATGTAGTATCCCTGGCCAAAGTGGCAGCCGAAATCGTTCAGGTACTCCCGTTGCTCGGCCGTCTCAATCCCCTCCGCGACAATCTCCAGATTCATCGACCTGCCTAGCGACAGGATCGCCTTCACTACTTCGGCGCTGTTCTGGTCCTGGCCGATGCGCATGACAAACGAACGGTCAATCTTGAGAGCGTCGAAGGAATAATTCTGGAGGTACTTCAGCGAGGAATACCCCGTTCCGAAATCATCGATCTTCAAACCGACGCCGAGCGCCTTGATCTGCGCCAGGATCGCCACGGTCGCCTCGGTGTCCACCAGAACGACGCTTTCGGTGACTTCCAGCTGAAGGCTGGAAGGCGGCAGGCCCGATTCTTCAAGCGCCGCCCTCACCGTCTCCACGAAATCCGCCTGCCGCAATTGCCGAGCCGAGACATTAACACTGATTTCCAAAGGTGGGCAAGCGCTATACTCGCTCCGCCAACGACTCATCGTTTGGCAAGCCTGTTTCAGAACCCACGTCCCGATAGGGATGATCAGACCGCACTCTTCTGCCACCGGAATGAACTCCGCCGGAGGGACCAGTCCGCGCACCGGGTGCCGCCACCGTGCGAGCGCTTCAAAGCCCGCCAGCGCTCCGTCCGGCAAATGAACCTTTGGCTGATAGAAAATGGAGAGCTGGTCTTGATCCAGCGCCCTTCGCAAATCCTGTTCCAGTTCGAGCCGCTCCAGCGCCCGCAGGCGCATCTCGCCGTCGAAAACTGCGTAACGGTCCTTGCCAAGAGTCTTGGCGCGATACATCGCGGTGTCCGCGTCACGAAGAAGCTCCGCCGGGGAGTCATAGTGAGGACTCCCGAGCGCGATGCCGACGCTGATGCTGGCGAACACTTCTTTGCCGTCCAAATCGAACGGCTTTCGAATTCCCTCCAGCAGCCTGGCGGCGACAACCTCCGCGTCCTCCGCGCTCTCGATACCATCAACCAGAATCGCGAACTCATCGCCTCCGAATCTCGCGACTAGGTCCGCTCCGCGGCCGGTCTCCCGGTTCCGTACTGCGTGTTGGAGCCGGCGTGCGACTCCGACCAACAACTGGTCGCCGACCAGATGCCCCAGGCTGTCGTTGATAATTTTGAACTGGTCGATATCCATAAATATCATCGCGAAGTTCCACGCTGCGTTGGTCCTGGCGAGCGCCAGTCGGCGTTCCATCGCATCGACCAGCCAAAGGCGATTGGCGAGCCCCGTCAGCGGATCGAGGGTCTTGTTGCTGGTGATGTCGGTTAGCGAGCCGGACATCCGTTCCGCTGTCCCATTGTGCCCGAATTGAATCCCCGCCCGCGCCAGCACCCACCGGAACGATCCGTTCCTGTGCTGCACCCGGTGCTCACTGACGAACGTACCATCCTTGCTCTCGGCTAGGGCGGCGCCCAGTTGCGTCTCCACCGCGGCCCGGTCCTGCGGGTGGACCCGCGCCAGCCATTCCTCCGGACTATCGCCGATTTCTCCATCCGCGTAGCCCAGTAACTCTCTCCATCTCGGCGAATAATAGATCCGATTATCCTGAAGGTCCCAGTGCCAAAGACCGTCGTTGGCCCCTTGCGCCGCTAGCGCGTAGCGCTCTTCGCTTCGGCGGAGCTCCCGCTCCGCCTTCTTGCGCCGCAATTGCGAATCGATGCGCGCCCGTACTACCGGAAAGTCGATCGGCTTCACGACGTAATCGTTCGCGCCTTGTTGCAGCGCCTCGGCCACTCCGTCCCGCTCGCTGACCGCGGTCACCATGATCACCGGCAATTCCTCCGGACTGTGAGTGGCGCGGACAATTTTCAGCAACTCGATGCCGCTCATGCCCGGCATCATGATGTCGAGCAGCATCAGCTCGATTTCCCCCTCCCGGATTCGTTCGAGGGCTTCCCGGCCTCCCTCGGCCACTTCGACCGCGTAGCCCACCCGTTGCAGACGCCGCGACAGCATGTCGCGGTTCGGTTCTTCATCGTCCACCACCAGTAGCGGCGGACCAGCCGCGCCAGCGTGTTCTCGCAACGTGAGGGGTAACCGCGCGTCTCCGCACACGGACATGTTTTGAGTGGCCTTTCCGGGAGTCCCCGCGAGGCGCTGCCAACGGGGCGCCGTCGCCCCTAGCCGCCCGCGGATAGCTCCCAGTCTCCTTATCGGCGGAAATCCCGCGAGCTTTAGGCCGTTCCCGGCCCAGCCGTTACCCCCTTCGACAACAGCTCCTCAATCTTGGAAACAAGCCGTTGGAACTCCACCGGTTTTGTATCGACATCGTCGCAGCCTGCTTCAGTCGCCCGCTCCAGAAACACCGGCAACGCGTGCGCCGTCAGCGCCAACACCGGAATCGCGCGGGTCGCCGGATCCGCCTTCAAACGTCGCGTCGCTTCCCACCCGTCCATGCGGGGAAGACTCAAGTCCATTAGAATCACATCTGGACAGCATGCACCCGCCATGCGCAGGCACTCAAAGCCGTCGGCCGCCGTCGCCACTTCATAACCTCGCTTGGTCAAACGCCGCGACAGCATATCCCGGTTCATTTCGTTGTCTTCAACCAGCAGCAGTCTGGCCATCGGGATGCGCCTCCCTCCGCTCACTGTCGCGGCTCGCCGGAGGACTGCTGTCAGGCAGCGCTGTGACCGGTACGCGTATTGTGAATGTCGATCCGGCCCCCACTTCGCTCTCCACTTGGATGTCGCCTCCCATCATCTGGCACAGCTTCCTACTGATCGCCAACCCGAGGCCGCTGCCTTCGTACCTTCTCGAGTAGGAGGAATCCACCTGCGAAAACGATTGAAACAGCTTCGTCTGGTTCTCCGGCGCGATCCCAATCCCCGTGTCCCGCACTCGCCATACCAGCCAGTCTTCGCTGTCCCGGTCAACTTCCAGCGTCACGGTGCCCTTCTTCGTGAATTTGCACGCGTTGCTCAGCAGGTTTAGAAGGCTTTGGCGGAACCGGATGACGTCCGCGTACATCAGGGTGGCCGACTCGTCGCGCCGCACGACGAGGGTGTTCCCGTTCTTCGCCGCGAGCGGTTCCACGGTCATCATCGTGTCGCGGATCATGTCGCCGATCGCGAAAACTTCCGGACGCAGTTCCAGCCGGCCCGCTTCAATCTTCGACAGGTCGAGCACGTCGTTGATCAATGCCAACAGGTGCCGCGCCGATGCTTGAATCTTCCGCAAGTCCGGAACAAGGTCGCCTTGCCCGCGCTCCTGGGCTTCTTCCTCCAGCATTTCGCTGTAACCGATCACCGCGTTCAGGGGCGTCCGCAATTCGTGACTCATGTTCGCCAGAAAGGCGCTCTTGGCGCGGTTCGCCGCTTCCGCCTGGTCCTTGGCGGCCGTGAGCCTCTCGTTGGCCTCCAACAGGTCCGCTGTGCGCTCGGCGACTTCTTCCTCCAGATGTTCCCGGTGGCCCCGCAGTTCGGCGTCCCGCTCGCGTATCTGCGCCACCATCTCATTGAACGCCATCGTCACCTGGCCGACCTCGTCGTGCTCCGCCACCGGCGCGTCCGCTCGGAAGTCGCCCTCGCCGACCAGTTTTGTGTACCGTATCAAGCTCCGCAAGGGGCGGAGGAGCCGGACTTGCAGCAGGTACTGAAACGTGACTACCAGCGCCAGCGCAAGGACAGCCACGCTCAGCGCATTGATCAGGGAACGGCGGATCAGGGCCGCTTGGCTCTCCGTCGATAGACCCAGTTGCACCAGGCCCAGCATCGACGGCTTGGCCGCCCTCCAATCCACGGGCCCACCGCTATTCGCCGACATCACCGGCTGGCAACTGTCGATGAAACCGGCTCGGCCGCTCCCGTCGCCGCCGGCTCCGGATTCGCAGATCCCGGTTGTGACGTTGGCCGCTACGGGGAGCGCGGGGACCGGTGCGCTGGCGTGGCTCGCCTCCGCGAGAACGTCTCCTCTGGCATTCAGTATCCGTACGTACAACACGTCGTCGGCGCTCAGCACGCTGGTGGCAAGCCGCTGCAGATCTTCGCTGTCCTCGACTAACAGGGCAAACTCGCTTTGACCCGCAAGAAACTTCGCCAGCGCGGCCGAGCGAATCTCCAGCTGTTGCCGCAATTCGGCCCGTTGCGCCACGATAAACATGCAGGTCAGGCAAATCACCGTTGCGGATACCAACAACAGGTTGCCCGCGAGGATCTGTCGGATCAGGCTTCTCTTCCAGACCGGCGTCTTCGGCTTCACTGACCACTCCATTCACTTCAATACCAGCAGCGTCTCCGGCTCTCGATTCGCAACTTCCGCCCGCAGCCCGAGAATCCGCAGCACCCGCTGGTTCACCGCGACCATGGTCTTGCGCGGCGTTTCCCAACTCTGTCTCTGGCGGCTCGCGACGTATCGGCGCGCCATCTTGGCCGTTTGCACTCCCACATCGGCGTAATCCGGATAGAACGCGATCGCCGCGCCGGCTCTGGCAAAACTCGCCGAAAACCCGATCAGCGGCAGCCGGCTTCGAAGGGAAGCCATGAGCAGGGGCTTCACGGTCGCCGCCGTGTAGAGCGCTTCGTCAGGCAGACACCACACGAAATCCACGTCTCCCTCCAGCGTGTGAAACGCCTCCAGCAGCGCCGCCGGACCGGCGGCTCGCGCAACCCTCAAGGTGAAACCGGCCCGCTGGGCCTCGGCGCGCAGTTCTGGCTCGCGCCGGATACCGCTTTCCGGACCCAACAGGATGCCGAGCCGCTTCATGTCCGGGAATAGTGCGGCCAGGTTTAGCGCGATCGTCGAGATCGCCGTTTCCAGGGTCACGGCACCGACGAGTCGTTCCCTCCCGGCAGATTGCTCGTTTGCGATCGTCATCCCTCCCAGGATCATGGTGGTGATGAAGGGGGCGGCCGCTCCCGCGCGGCTGGCGATTCGGTGCGCGTCCGAGCCGATACAAATAACCAGCGCGTTGGAGCGCTCGCGGAGCGTTTCCTCGAACGTATCCCGGATTCCCTCCCGATCCAGATCCAACAGCTCGATGCTCGCCGAAAGATCCTCCAGTCCTTTCTTGAGACCCTCCAGAGCCTCGGCATAGGCCGGAACCGACGAGGAGGTTACTACCGCAATCCGGGCCGGGACGGTGGTCGCGGTCTGCCCGAGCGCGATCGTGACGTGAATTCCAAGGATCAGGACCATGAAAGCGACCCAGATAACGAGCCGCACCCGACGGACCTCTCTTCGAGCGGGGGACCAGTTCGTCATGACTCACTCCGGTGGCAGCCACGTTCCCGGCGGGCCGCACGGCGCGCGGCGGCCTGCGGCGTGCCCGGCCGGCGGCGTCGTTTCCATAACCGGGACCGGGCCGAGCCAAGGCTGGAGCAGCGACAGGAGCGGTGGCCGGGCATGCTCCCCCCCCCGCCTATTCCTCATACCGCCACATGAGGGCGATGAAAAAGGTCCTGCCTTTCTGAAGCAGGCGGTCCGTGACGTTCTCGCTCCCGACCGGATCGTGATACGAGCGATTGAGGAGATTATGGATCCCGAACCGCATGTCGAAGCTGCGGTGAAGCTGGCGCGTAGAGTAAATCAGATCGAACAGCGGCGCGGGCGGCAGTTCGCCGCCGGAAAGTGTGCGCCGCGAGCTGAGGTAGCGGAACGCGCCGGCCAGATCCAGTCTGTTTTGAATCAATGGCGTCGCGAATCGGAACTTGGCTACGCTTCGCGGGGAATTCACGGTTGCCGGGCCGAACATTGAGTCGTCTACTTTTTGGAACGCGTAGCTGCCGGCGATTTCCAACCGCTCGTGCGGGCGGCCGGACAGTTCTGCTTCCGCGCCCCGCGCGCCGACAGCGGCGCCATTCTGGAACTGAAACAAGTCCTCAGCGACCGGAACCCCCTGAATGAGGTTTCTTAGCCAGTACTGATACACGCTCGCCGCCGCCGTCAGGCGGGCGCCCAGCTTTTTCTCCACGGCCGCCTCCACCGTCGCCATCGATTCGGGCTTCAGGAACGGATTGTCAACGTTGAGCAGAACCGTCTTGTAGAACGCCTCGTAGGCGTTTGGATTCCTGAAGGCCCGGCCGCCAAGCAACTTCCACGTCGTTCGCGGAGACTGCTGGTAGATGAGAGCGACGCGTGGTGAAAAGAAGCCGCCGTAGTTCTTGGATCGGTCAAGTCGGCCTCCAAAGTAACCCGTCCAGCGCGGCGTCAGTTTCCATTGCGCCTGCGCAAAGGCGCCCACCGTCCGGTCGGGCGCATCGACATCGGCATACTCGGTGTGGATGGGAGCGACGTCGCCGTTCCACAATGCTTTCCGGACGTCCGCGTTGATCTCCCCGCCCAACGTCAGCGTTGCGGACCGCCGTAGCGGCAAACTGTAACTGAGCCGAGACCCCGCCCAATCCCCAGATACCCGATCCCGGTTTTCCCAGACGGTGCCGTCCCCGTAGTAGTCGATATCGAACCTTCCCGAATAACGGTAGCTGTCGTAGTGGACCCGCCACTGGATCTGACTGGCAGACCCTATGGGGCGACTGTACGAAGCCTCGACGTATCCTCGCCGGTCGCGGTTCCAATTGCCCGAATCGTTGAATACCGTCCCCCACGCTCCCTGAGGCGCTAGCACTCGCCGGTCCCCAGCTAAAGCCGTGAAGGTCCAGTCGCGCCAAAGCGTTTGGACAAAGACATGCTGCCCTTGCTCACCTCCGATGCCTTCGGCCAGGCCTCCGTTGGCAACCGAGTCGGCGAGTTCCGGGAAATAGACGCTCCGCCCGGCGGCGTGGAACGCCGACGTCGAAAGCAGCAGATTAACGCCGCGGCCCAGGTAGGACGCTGTGGATAGCTGGAGCTTCTTTTCTCCATAGCTGCCAAGCTCGAGGTTGGCCCTGCCGAGAGGATGATCCACCGGTGACTTGGTCACGATATTAATCGTGGCGAAGACCCCATTGGAACCATACAGAGCGGACGAGGGCCCTCGTACCACTTCGATCCGTTCCACCAGGTCCAGGTCCAGGGGAAAGTCCTGGCCCAGGTATCCATTGCTGCTGTAAACGTTGTCCGTCATGTAATGCCCGTTGAGCATCACCAGAATTCGCGTACTGTAATCGCCGGGCAGCGAAAATCCTCGCAGGCCGATGTACTGATAGGCGTAGTCGTCGGTAATGTAAACGCCACGCACGTTCTGCAACGCTTCTCCCAACGTCCGGTAACCGTACTTCCGTATTTCCTCCTTAGTTATCACCGAAACAGTGGCGGGCGCCTCTTCGAGACTCTGTACGTGCAGCGATGCCGCCTCGACGATCGGAAGTTCTTCAAATAGAACGGATTCTGGGCTTGCTCCGGAGTCACAATATGCGCGCGCACACAATGCTGCGAACACAATGACGTTCCGCGCCAAAGTGGCTGAACAGAATGACATGGCGCAATGTATGCCTCCACCCTCACCTATCGGCGGAAAACTTAGAGAACTTGAATGATTAACCGCACCGGCGAACCGTCGAATCCCCGACCGCCGTAGTACCCCTGGATCTTCCTGGCCATGGCTTTGTCCTGAGCCGCGGTAGTATTGGGGCTCGAACGCGCCGTCGTCATGGCGAACGAGACCAGCCCACGTCCCGCATTGATATCAAGGGCGAAGCCCTGCCCGGTGCGGTAGTCCGACCCGGTGTAAGGTGAGAGCGACCGGGCGTCCGCGCGGCCCAACGGGACCGCCCCACGAGCGTGGTTCTTGTGCCGGGTCTCAGGGGACCTCGAAGTCGAAGGCGACGATGTCGTCGACCAGGGGGAGGACTTTGGCCTTCACGCGGTCGTGCTCGGGGTGAAAGATGTAGGAATCGCGCGATTCGGCGTGGGCGAAGGTCAGAATGAAGGCGTAGTTGTAGCCTTTATTCAGGCCCTCGGGACTGGAATAGGAGCCGCCGATGAATTCCTGGTAGCCGGGAATGATCGATTGCAGGTCCTTGATTTCGCCGAACAGGTTCTGCACCTGGCTGTCCGAAACGCTGTCCTTAAACTTGAACAACACGACGTGCTTGATGGTGGCCATAGGCTGCCAGCGTAACAGCCGGGCCGGCGGGCGTCAAGCCGGCAGCGGGAGGTCTTTGAAGCGGCGCACCTGGCCGGTAATTGCGGCTTCCGTGGGCAGTCGCTCCATGCTGCTGGCCCCGAAAAAGCCTACCACGCCGCGCGTGCGCTCGATGATGTAGCGGGCGTCGTCCGGCTCGCTGATGGGACCGCCGTGACAGATGACGAGGATGTCGTCGCGGACGGCGCGGGCGGCGTCGTGGATGGCCTGGATTTCCGCCACGCACTGGTCGAGCGTGCGGGCCGTTTGCGCTCCGATCAGCCCCTTGGTGGTCAATCCCATGTGGGCCACCAGGACGTCGGCGCCGGCGCGGGTCATCCGCGCGGCGTCGGAAGGGTTGAAGACATAGGGCGTCGTCAGCAGGTCCAGTTCGCGGGCGAGGGCGATCATGTCCACCTCGAGCGAATAACTCATGCCGGTTTCTTCCAGGTTTTGGCGAAAAATGCCGTCGATTAAACCTACCGTGGGGAAGTTCTGGACGCCGGAGAATCCCATCGCCTTCAGCTCCCGGAGGAAGACGTCCATGAGGCGGAAGGGGTCGGTGCCGCAGACGCCGGCAAGCACCGGCGTCTTGCGGACCACGGGCAGGACCTCGCGGCCCATCTCGACCACGATGGAGTTGGCGTCGCCGTAAGGCATCAATCCGGCCATCGAGCCGCGGCCGGCCATGCGGTAGCGGCCGGAGTTGTAGATCACGATGAGGTCGGCGCCCCCGGCTTCGGCGCACTTGCCGGAAAGGCCAGTCCCGGCTCCGGCGCCGATGACAGGCCGGCCGGAGGCGACCTGCCGGCGGAGGTTCGTCAATATTTCCGATCGAGTCATGTTGCGTTCACCGTTTGGCGCACCAGCCGCAGCAGGCCGTTCGCCACGGCTTCGGCGAACGCCGCGTCGTTGATGTTGGCGTCGATTTCGTGAAGTTCGATATCCTGCCGAAGGCCGCGGCGGATGGCGTCGAAGAGGGCGGCGTCGGCTTCCGGCCAGTGAAAAGGACCGCCCTCGGCCGCGACGACGGAGATGCCCCGCAGCGGGAGGTAGACGGCGGCCGGTCCGGTGGAGAGATTGACCTTTTCGGCAAGGATTCGGCCTAGCTCGGCGCACTCGGCCGGCGTGGTCCGCATGAGGGTAACGTTCGGGTTGTGGCGGTAGAACAGGCGTCCGGAGAAGCGCGCGGGCACGGTTTCCGGCGCCCAGAAGTTGACCATGTCGAGGCAACCCGGCGCGATGAGGGCGGGGAAGCCGCCTCGCGCGGCCGCCTCCAGGCGGGCGGGTCCCGCGGCCATGACGCCTCCGACGAGTTGGTCCGCCCACTCTGTCGTGGTAACGTCGAGAACGCCCGCGGCGTAGCCGGCTTCGATGAGGCTCTCCATCGCCTGCCCGCCGGCGCCGGTCGCGTGGAAGACGAGCACTTCGTAGCCCGCGGCTTCGAGGATGGCTCGCGCGCGTTCGACGCAAGGCGTGGTGTTGCCGAACATGGAAGCGCAGATCAGGGGGCGGTCCTCGGCCGGCGGGACGCGGGTCTCCACCATGCCGCATACGGCGCCGGCGGCCTGGGCGAACACCCGGCGGCTGATGCGGTTGACGCCGCTGACGTCGACGATGGCCGGCATCATGACGATGTCCTTGACGCCGACGAAACCCCGGACGTCGCCCGAGGCCACGGTGGAAACCATCAGCTTTGGTACGCCGAGTGGAAGCGCGCGCATGGCGGCGGTGGCGATCGCGGTTCCGGAGCCTCCGCCAAGACCGAGCACGCCGGCGATGCGGCCTTCATCGAAAAGACGGCGGGCGAGGACCTCGGCGCCGCGGGCCATCGCAGCGACAGCCTTCCCGCGATCCGCTTCGGCGGCCAGATCGGCGAGTTCGACGCCCGCGGCGCGAGCCACTTCCTCGCGCGACACCGAGGCGGGAATGGCCGGGGCGCCGAGCACGCCGGCGTCCAGGATGACGGCGCTGTGGCCACGGCTCTCGATCTGGTCTCTCAGAAAGGCCACTTCTCTGCCCTTGGTATCCAGCGTGGCGATGATCAAAATGGAGGCCATGGCGTTTCCGGCGCGCGCTTGCAGGAGTCCGTCTCGCCGCGATAAACCATAACATTGCCGCGCGGATCTCAGCAACTTTCATGGGAACGCCGGAGGAGGGAGCCGTAACGTGAACAGGGAAAGGCAAGCCGCCGGCCGGACATTGAACGTCGCGCTGATCGGCCAGGGCTTCATGGGACGGGCGCACTCGAACGCGTACCTCCAGGCGGGAAGGTTTTTCGACCTTGGGGCGCAGCTTCGCCGAAAGGTGATCTGCGGGCGCGACGCAGCCCGGCTGGAGGACATGGCCGCGCGATGGGAGTGGGAGGAGATCTCGACCGACTGGCGCGCGGTGGTCGAGCGGCCTGACATCGACATCGTCGACGTCGCCGCGCCGAATGCGCTGCACGCCCCGATCGCGATCGCGGCGGCCGGCGCCGGCAAGATCGTCCTTTGCGAGAAGCCGCTCGCCATGTCGGCGGAGGAGGGCGCGCGGATGGTGGAAGCGGCTAAGGGGCTGCCGACCATGGTCTGGTTCAACTATCGGCGGGTTCCGGCCGTGGCGTTCGCTCGGCGGTTGATCGAAGAAGGGCGCATCGGACGGGTTTTCCATTATCGCGCGGCCTACCTGCAGCAATCGGGGAACGATCCGACAAGGCCTCCGACGTGGAAGACGGAGAAGGCGCAAGCGGGTTCGGGCGTGTTGGGCGACCTGTTGTCGCACGTGGTGGACCTGGCGCTTTACCTGAACGGCGCGATTACGGAGACCCAGGCGCTTCAGAAGACGTTTCGAGAGGGCAGAGACGTGGACGACGCGACGCTGGCGCTGGTGCGGTTCGCCAACGGCAGCGTGGGGACGCTGGAGGCGAGCCGGTTCGGCGTGGGGTGCAGGAACCGCAATACCTTCGAGATCCACGGGGAGCGCGGGATGATCCGCTTCAACCTCGAGGATCTGAACCGGCTGGAGTTTCTGGACTCGAGCGAACCGGGGAACGTGCAAGGCGCGAGGTCGGTGCTGGTGACCGGGCCGGATCATCCGTACGCGGGGAATTTCTGGAAGCCGGGCCACATTATCGGCTACGAGCACACGTTTGTGGCGGCCCTGGCGGACTTTGTGCAATCGCTGGAGACGGGCGTGGCGTTCCATCCCGACTTCGAAGACGGGCAGAGGGTGCAGCTCGTGTTGGCGGCGATGGAAAAGGCCGCCGGCAGCGGGCGCTGCGTGCGGGTTGACGCGGCGGGATTAGGATAGAGGTAAGGAAATCATGTTCACCTGGATCTGTCCCCAGTGCGGCAAGGAGGTGCCGCCGCACGAAACGGAGTGTCCGCGTTGCGCGGAGGCGGCAAAGTCCGGCGGAGCGGCCGCCGCTGCTCCGGCCGGCGCGACGCCTCCGCCCCCTCCCGCAGCCGCGGTGAAGGAGGCGCCGTATGTGGCCCAGGCGCCGCCGGTTGCTCCCGCCGGACCGCCGGCCGCAGCCGCGGGTCCACCCGTGTATTACGTTGGCGGCCAGCGTGGCACGCCCGGCTGGGTGGTGGCGTTGCTGGTCGCTGTGGGTTTGTGCGCGGCCGGCGCGGGGTTTTATTATTTCACCCAGCGATCAAAGGCCGCCACGCAGGCCCAGTCGCAGGCGGCGCCCTTTGAGAAAGTGCCCGCGGCGGGACAGGGCGCGGCCTCCAAGATCGTCAGGTTAATCGAGGTGACCGGGTTTCGCATCACCGAAGACGCCAGGCAACGGCTCCAGGTTCAATTTCTGGTGGTGAACCATTCCGCGGCGGACCTTGGCGACCTGGCAGGGATCGTTCACCTGCGAACCACGGAATCCAAGCCGGGGGAGAAGCCGCTGGCGAGCGTCGAGTTCAAGACCACGCGCCTTGGCCCGTACGAGTCGGTGGAATTCAGAACGACGACAACCACCGGACTAAGGGCCTACGAACTGCCCGACTGGCAGTTTCTGACCGCCGACGTGGAAATCACTTCGCCGTCGGATCTTTAGAGTCGGCGATCCACAGACTGGAGAAGTGAGGCGGCCCGGCGCCGAGAAGGCGCTCCAGCGCGTGTTGACGGTAGCGAAAGATCCGCAATAGTTGTGAGGAGACGGCCAAGCGGTGGGCCAGGCGACCCACTGCGCCGAGAGGCAAGGCATAGTCGACTCGATCCGCCACGAGCGTGCCTCCCTCGACGCGGCGGAACGAGTGGGTGTGGCGCCAGAACCGGTAGGGACCGCGCAACTGGACATCGACGAAGCGGATTGGCGGGGCGTATTCGGCTATGCGAGTCCGCCACGAAAGCGGCAGGCCAAGCCACCGGATTGTGTAATCGAACAGGGCTCCAGTCTTCATCACAACAGGCTCCGGCGAAGTTAACGAGAAGGCAAGCCACGGTGGTGTGATGAGGGAAAGATTGCGTGGGTCTTCGAAAAAGGCGAAGCTCTCCTCGATGCTCGTCGGGACCACCAACTGGCTTCGCAGTATGAAAGTGCTCGGATTAGCCATCTCCTGTCTATCTGGATGGCGCGTAGGGCGGCGGCGGCGCAAAATCGTCGCGGCGGCTGGAAGGCGATGACAAAAAAGTACTGTTTGGCGCCGAAGAAGTACCAGTACCCCGTCCCGACCGGGCAACGCAAATCGGGTTGCGATATCCGATATTTCGTTCTATACTCGTTCCAAGGTTTGTAGCGTCTGGTGGCGCTGCGGCCTGCTTTAGAGGTGGAGGTAAATGGTTCAGAAGCTTCTGATCACCTTAACGTTAGTGTGTGTTTTCGCGTCGGGCGTCATGGCCGGACCGATCGTCAGTGGGGATCTGGCGCTGCTCAGCATGCCGGGTTCGGTACTGACGGGGGCTCTGACCAGCGACACTACGGCGTATCTTCTCCCCGAGGCGCTTAAGTTAACGGTGACCTCCGGGCTCTCGAGCCTGTGGGGCATCGCGACGGGAACTCTCGTGGACGTGTGGCTCATCCACTCGGATCCGGTCAGTTCCCGGGGAGAGTACAGTGGTTCGGTAGAATTCGGCAAGGACATTCTCCATGTGGACACGCTTGCCAGCTCGATATCCGCGGCCGATCCATTGTTGGCGTCAAGCACAGGGACCGCTTATCCGACCGGTGACGGTTGGAGAGGAATCGGACCGAAGGATTCGCTGACCGTCAGCGGCGCCCGGACGGCCGATTTCAGCTTCATCACGATCACCGGCGTCGACCAAGCGCGAATCATCACCGAGGCCGAGACCCCGGAACCGGCGACCCTCAGTCTGGTGGGCGCCGGGGCCGTTCTGCTCGGTCTGGCGAGACGCCGCGCGAGACGTAAAGCCTCGTCCCTTTCCGTTTAGTTCAGTGGAGTGTCTCCAGCGGGCGCCTGGTCCTTAGCGGGCTCAGGCGCCCGTGGTTTTCGAGGGGCGCGTCGCGCTTAGTATCATGGTGTGGATGGCGGCGGCACCAACATCGATGAGCGGGGACTTCGAGCGAACCCTGCTCCACGCCTGAACTGGACGATGCCGAATCTACGCTCCGCCTATCACTTCCTTCAGGGCGAATGGCTCCGCGCGACGCGCCTTTGGGCGTGGCCCACGCACAGACGCGAGATCGAAGAGCGGATGGATGTGGTGCGGGAGGAATCCTCGACGGAGAAGGGGCCGGACCGCCTAGTGGTGGTCTGCCTGGTGAGGGACGGAGCGGATCACGTCGAGACGTTTGTGGATCACCACCTGCGGCTTGGCGCGTCCCACATCGTGCTGTTTGATAACGGGTCGAGCGACGGGACGGTCGAGCGTGCGAAGCGGCTCAGCCGCGTCACCACGCTGAGGTGCGAACTGCCGTACAAGAGCCACTCCTACGCTTACAAGCGGCTCCTGGTGGAACGCTGGGGAGATGGCTGCTGGTGCCTGCTGGCGGACATTGACGAACGCTTCGAGTATCCCGGGGCAGACCGGCTGCCGCTGGAGGGCTTCCTGCGGTATATGAACGAGCGGCGCTACACGGCAGTGCTGGCGCAGATGCTGGACCTGTTTCCCGACGGCCCGCCGTCGACGTGGCCCGGCGGGGGCGCGGACCTGATCGAGTCGAGCGTCTGGTACGACCTGAGCAAGGCCTACAAGTCGCGGCCGTGGCGTCCGATGCGGGCCAACCGGTTCGCCGATCCGGAGATGGTTCTGTATCGGGGCGGCATCCGGAGAATGGCCTTTGGGGCGTCGCCGGTGCTGAGCAAGTTCGCCATGCTGTGCCGGGCTGTGGCGGACGCTCCGGTGCTCGAGAGCGCGCATTTCTGCCGGGGGGCGCGGGTGGCGGACGTTTCGGGCGTCCTGCTGCACTACAAGTACGAACGAGCGTTCCGCGAACGGTGCGTGGAAGCGGTGATGCGGGGGAATTTCTACTCGAAATCGGGGGCTTACAAGGTCTACCTGGATGCGCTCGACAGGAATCCGGAACTCCGGCTGAAAGGCCCGACGGCGCGGCGGCTAGGGCATGTGAACGAACTGGTTGACGCGGGGTTCTTGCGGGCCTCGCGGACGTATTGGGAGCACGTGGGGCGGGAGGCCGACGCGGCGCGGGCGGCCCAGGCCGGAAGGACGAAGGAGGCAACGTGAAGATATTCGGGGTAGGGTTATCGCGCACCGGCACCACGAGCCTGACGGCGGCGCTGCGGATGCTCGGCTACCGTACCGTACATTTCCCGACCAACATGGACCAGATCGTGCGGTGCGACGCGGCGACGGATTCCTCGGTCGCCTACCGGTTCGAGGAACTGGACCAGCGGTTCCCGGGCTCGAAGTTCATCCTGACCGAGCGGGACGAGCAGGGCTGGCTCAAGTCGTACGAGCAGTTTCGGACGCAGCAGATCGGGGTGGGCGACAACCTGCCAATGATGCAGGAGGCCAGGCGCTCCCGCGAAGTGGTATACGGCACGCAGGAGTTCGATCCGGACATCTGGCTGGCGGGCTACCGGCGCCACAACCAGCGGGTGAAAGAGTACTTCGCCGATCGTCCGCGGGATTTCATCGTGATGAACATTCCCGGCGGGGACGGTTGGGAAAAGCTGTGCGCATTTCTGGGCAAGCCCATTCCCAAAGAGCCGTTCCCCAATACCAACAAGAGCAGCCAGTTTCTGCGCAGTATGCCGCCCTGGCTTTCGCGCACGGTCCGTATACCCTACGTGCTGGGAGTCCAGGCCTACGGATCGCTCCGCTACCGCTGGAAACGCTGAGCCGTTATCCTGAAAGTGCGTGCAGTACCCGAGGATCTATGCGGGCCGGCAGAGGCCAAAGGCGCGTCTCGCGCTGCTGGCGGCGCTGATCGTTCTCCCGTTGATCGGTGCGCCGTTCTGGGAAACCAAGGATGCCGCCGAATGGACGGACGGCCAGGTCTACGCGCTCCTCACGGCCTCGCCGTGGGCGAAGCAAACCAAGGTTGAACTCAACCTCGAGAAACCCCAAGCGGCCGGCGCCCCGACGTGGAAGGAACTGAAGATCCCCGGGAGCGGACCGGGGCGGCCGGAGCAGCCGGTGGGGAGTCCGGTGGGCGGTATTGGCGGCGGGAAACCGAAAATACCCCGGGATGCCCAACTGCTGATCCGGTGGTCGAGCGCGCCTGTGGTAGGGCAGGCGCTGGCGCGCTACAAGGCGAGCAGGAACGGCGCCGAGAGCGAGTCGAAGCCCGCGGAGGGCAGCGAGTCGCTGTACCACATCGAGGTGCTGGGCGTGCCGGCCATCGCCGCATTTGCCGGCATCCCGGTGTTGCAGGACGAACTCTACCGCTCGGCAAGCCTCACCACGAAGTCCGGCCGCGTCATCCGGCCGGAAAGCGTGTACGCCACGCCGCAGGGTGAAGTGCTGGGGATCTCGATCCGCTTCCTGAAAGACAAGCCGCTGACGCTGGATGACAGGTATGTGGAGCTGGCCGGCAAGACCTCGGTCTTCGAGTTCCGCAAGCGGTTTGAGCTCCGCGCGATGCGATCCAGGGGCAAGCTGGAGCTGTAGCGGGAAACCGGCGCCGTCGAAACCGGCCCGCTCGAGGAGCGGATCACCAGGGATTCTCGCCTAGCCCCGCAAAGGATGTGCCGGCGATGTTCGCCTGACGGCCATCGCCGCCGCCTTGAGAATCCCGGCGGCGAGCCAGTTGCATTTTGGGCGCCGATTGAGGCAAGCTAATGGGTTTTCCGTTGCTTTCATGCGGGTCAGAGTCCTCTACCACGATCACTGCTTCGACGGCGCCGCGTCGGCCGCTTACTTCACGCGGTTTTTGCGCGAAACCTTTCACCCCGAGGCCGAATTCTGCTATACGGGCATGGCGCACCGGGCCTCGCAGATCTTTGAGGAATCGCTGTTCGACGGGGACGTGAACGCGATCGTCGATTTCAAGTACTCCTCCAGCCCGAAGCTGACGTGGTGGTTCGATCACCACCAGAGCGCCTTTTTGAGCCCGGAGGACGAGGAACACTTCCGCCAGGACGGCAGCGGGCGGAAGATGTACGATCCCGAGTTCAAGTCCTGCACAGGCTACATCGCGGCAAAGGCAGCCGAGAAGTTCGATTACCGGGCGCCGGACCTGGAAGAGCTGGTGAAATGGGCCGACATCGTGGACGGGGCGCAGTACGCCAGCGCCGCCGAAGCGGTGGAGTTGCGGAACGCGGCCACGCAACTGGTGCTGGTGATCGAGGGCGTCAACGGCTCGGAGACCGTGCAGCAGATCATCCGCTGGATGTGCCGGCGATCGCTGGACGAGATCATCGGCGATCCAGCGATTCAGGAGGCGTACCGGCCTCTGTACGACAAGCACCTGGCGTCGATCGACATCATCCGCAAGGAATCGACCGACGACGGCACGGTGGTGTTTTTCGACCTGACGGGCTACCCGATCGAGGGGTACAGCAAATTCATTCCGTACTACCTGTTCCCGGAGTCGCTGTACACGGTGTCGGTGTTGATTTCAAGCTTTCGCACCAAGGTGTCGGTGGGCTCGAACCCGTGGGCGGCGCGCCCGCTGAAGCATAACCTGGCGACGATCTGTGAGCGGTACGGCGGCGGAGGGCACGCGCGGGTAGGCGCCATCAGCTTTCCGAATAACGCGGTGGAACAGGCGCGGCAGGCGGCCCGGGAAATCGTGGAGGCGCTCCGGCGCGAGCCGTAGCGACGCTCTAATAGCCGAGGTCGAGCAGCCGCTCGGTGGTAATGCCGGAGGGGCGGCTTTCGCGTTCGCGGCCCAAGAGTTTGGCGACGTACTTGGCGATGATGTCGCACTCCAGGTTTACGACATGGCCCGAGCGGGCCACCCGCAAGGCGGTGTTCTGGTACGTGTGGGGCACAATCGTGGCCGACAGCACGTCGCCTTCGAGGGCGGCGATGGTAAGGCTGATGCCGTCGATGGCGACTGAGCCCTTCTCCACCAGGTAGCTGTCAAGGTCCGGCGGGAATTGAACGCTGAGCCACCAGTTGCCGTCGCCGAGGGCGTCGAGCGAAACGAGTTCGCCCGTTCCGTCGACGTGTCCCTGGACGATGTGGCCGCCCATCCGGCTGGAAGGCGAGAGGGGACGTTCGAGGTTAACCAAAGCGCCCGGCCGCAGGCCGCCGAGGTTACTGCGCCGCGCCGTCTCCGGCGAAACGTCGGCGGAGAATGAATCCGGCGCTACCGAGGCGGCCGTAAGGCAGACGCCGCCGACGGAGATGCTCGAGCCGATTTCGGCATCCTCGAGCACTTTGCGGCAGCGTACCGCGAGGCGCAGGCCCGCGGCCCGGGGTTCGACGCGATCGACGATGCCCAATTCCTCGATGATTCCGGTAAACATCGGCTAATCCTTCACGAGATAGGCTTCCAGCATGAACTCGACGGGCGGAATCGGCGTAATCGCGATGTCGCGGAATAGGATCGCATCGACGCGCCTGTTACGCCCCTTGCCACCGACGACCGGCAGGGACTTGAGGCCGCCAAGTATTTTCGGCGCGTAATAGAAGAGAATTTTGTCCACGGCGGCGGCTTCGAGAAAGGCCCAATTCAGTTTGCTTCCGGCCTCGACCATCAGGGAAAGGTACTGCTCCGAAGCCAGCCAGTCGACAACGCCGCGGAGATCCACGCGTCCGTCCGCCCCATCGCAGACCAGCACCCGGGCGCCCTGGTCTTCCACCGCGGCCCTGCGCTCGGGGACGGCGGCGGACGTGGTTACCACGACGAGGTCCTCGGGGGACGTTGCCAGCATCTTGGAATTCAAGGGGATGCGCAATTGGGAATCGACAACGATCCGCAGCAGCGGACGGGAGCGGGGCTTGCCGGTCCGATCGGTCAGGCGGCAGTCGTCGGCCAGGACGGTGCCGATGCCCGTCAGGATCGCGTCGTGCGCGTGACGGACCTCCTGCACCTGCGCGCGCGCCGTTTCCGACGTAATCCAGCCGTAATTGTCTTCCGGAGCCGAGATTTTTCCGTCCAACGTTAGCGCGGCCTTCAACGTAACCAACGGCCTGTGATGCCGCATGAAGTACCGAAATGCCTCGTTTAATTTCTCTGCTTCGGATGTGAATTCCGAAGCAATTTCGACCGCGACCCCGGCTTCGCGTAGACGCCGGAAGCCTTCGCCGGAGACTTGCGGATTCGGGTCCTCCATCGCCGCCACCACCCGCTTCACGCCCGCCGCGATGAGGCGGTCGGCGCAGGGAGGAGTGCGGCCGTAATGGCAGCAGGGCTCGAGGTTGATGTAGAGGGTGGCCCCGCGGGCACGCTCGCCCGCCTGCTCCACGGCCAGGATCTCGGCGTGTAGCTTTCCCGCATAGGTGTGACAGCCGCGGCCCACGACTTCGCCGTCGCGAACCAGCACTGCGCCGACCGCGGGGTTGGGGCTGGTGGCGCCGATGCCCTGCCGCGCCAGCGCGAGAGCTTCCCGGATGAAGTCCGCCATCATTCCTCGAAAAGCGAAGCGACGAAGCTCGGCGCGTCGAAGGGGAGCAGGTCGTCGATCGATTCTCCCACGCCGACGTAGCGGATCGGCAGGTTGAGGTCCCGCGCGATGGCGATCACGACGCCGCCCTTGGCGGTGCCATCGAGCTTGGTGAGGACAATGCCCGTCACGCCGCTGGACTCGGTGAACTTTCGGGCCTGCTCGAGGCCGTTCTGGCCGGTGGTGGCGTCCATCACAAGTAGAACTTCGTGCGGGGCGCCGGCAACCAGCCGCGCGGCGGTGCGGCGCATCTTTTCGAGTTCGGCCATCAGGTTCGACTTGGTGTGCAGGCGGCCGGCGGTGTCGACGATGACGTAATCGGCCCTGCGAGCCTTGGCAGCCTGAATGGCATCGAAGAGGACCGCGCTCGGGTCGGCGCCCGACTTCTGCCGGACGACTTCGGTGCCGGTGCGCTGGCCCCAGACTTCAAGCTGCTCGATGGCCGCGGCGCGAAAAGTGTCGGCGGCGCACAGGAGCACGGCGCGGCCGTCCCTTTTGTACCTGGCCGCCAGCTTCCCGATGGTGGTGGTCTTGCCCGTGCCGTTGACGCCGACGACGAGAACCACGGCCGGCGGTTCGGAGACGCGCGGGAGGGGGCTGTCGCTGGCCTCGAGCACCTCCACCAAGTGCTCGCGAATGAGCCGCTTCAACTCTTGGGGGTTGTCGAGTTCGCTGCGATCGGTCTTCTCTCGGATCAGCTCGAGGATCTCGCCGGAGGTCGTGACGCCGATGTCGGCCGTGATCAGCGCGTACTCGAGTTCTTCGAGGAGGTCCGCGTCGATGCGCTTCTCTCCGGAGAAGACGTCTTCGAGCCGGTCGAGGAAGCCCTGGCGGGTTTTCTCGATCCCGCTTTTCAGTCGTTCGAAGAGGTTCGGCTCTTGCTCAACGCTGCCGAATAAGGTTTGGATCATGCCCGGTTCTCAACTTCGATTGTACTCGCGGTCAGGTTGTAGCGATGAGCGCCGGCGTTTCGAATCAGCCTTCATGAATGAGCGCGGTGAGCATGCGTTTCAGCTCGGTGGCGCGCTGCGACGGTTCTGCTTGGTCTTTGGGTTTGGCCAGCTTCACTGCGGCGACGCCGGAGGCGCGGTCCGGCCGCAGCAGCGCTTGTACTTGAGGCCGGAACCACACGGGCAGGGCGCATTGCGGGGCGTTGGGGCGGGGGGCGTTGGGGCGTGCGGCGCCGAGGCAGCGGGGACAGTGGCCGCGGCGGTTGGCGTGGCGCCGGCTTTGTCGAGCGCATCGGACATCCGCATCATCTTGTAATCCGCCGCCAGAAGGGCCATTTCGTCGGCATAGCGCTGCCTGGCCGGCGATTCGACGGGCGCAGGCAGATTCCAATCGCGATCGGGAAAACGCGGGCGGTGGAGGATCGCCAGAGCGGTCTTCAAGCGCACGGCGGGCGGCGTTTGCGAGTCCTCCAGCAAACCGCGGAGGGTGGCGAGGGCGGCCGAGGCCAACTCGGTGAGTTCGTCGGCGAGCTGGTTCTTATAGTCGGCGCGGGCCTGCTCGACCGAGCGGGTGAATTCGGGCAGCGTTCGAAGCCAGTGATGGACAGTGGTGCGATGCAAGCCTGCGTCACGCGCGGCGGCGGAGACGGTTTTACCCTCGGCGAGGGCGGCGGCGACCTGAGCCTGGACCGGCGTCAGGCCGTCGAGCGACGAAATTGGAGGAGGTGATGAAAGTGATGAATTCTGATGAATGGCGGGTGACATGAGCGGTTTACGCCTTTCCGGTTCCAGAATAGCAGGCGACGCCAAGGAATCCGGTCGATTTCCGGATGATTTCCTAATCTTTTCATAGGATTACGAACCACCAATCGGTTGTGACCGGCACATTGGGGTTGCAACAACACGGAGGAGCGTATGTCGGCCGGGTGATGGTTTGACTGCGGCGGCGCGCGTTCGAGCGGGCTCGTTGGGCCATCCGCCGGCCCCACGCTGCGATACGATCGTCAGGAGGTCACAAAAGCACATGAGACGAATAGCGGTTTTGGCGTTGGCGGGAGGGCTGATTGCGCTTATCGGCGATCAAGCGGCGAACGGGTTTCAGGCTCCGGAGTTCAAGGACCTGTTCAACGGGAGGGACCTGACCGGGTGGGTTAATGTCAACACGGCCGAGGACACGTGGAAGGTGAAGGACGGGGTTCTTGTGTGCTCGGGCCAGCCGATCGGCGTGATGCGCAGCGAGAAGCAGTACGAGAATTTCATCCTGCACATCGAGTGGATGCACATGGAGCCGGGCGGGAACTCGGGCGTGTTTCTGTGGAGCGGCGCGCGGCCCGATCCGCGGAACCGGCTGCCGGACGGGGTCGAGGTGCAGATGCTGGAGCTGGAATGGCCCAACCTGCACAAAGTGGACGGGAAGACGCCGCCGCTGGCGTACGTGCACGGGGAGTTGTTCGGGGTGGGCGGGGTCAAAACGATTCCGGACAATCCGCGCGGCGAGCGCAGCATGTCGATCGAGAACCGGTGCAAGGGACGGGGCGAGTGGAATACCTACGACGTCGTCGCGGTGGACGGCGTGATAAAGCTTGCGGTTAACGGCAAATTCGTCAATGGGATCCGCGGTTCCACCCAGAAGAAGGGGTATTTATGCCTGGAATCGGAAGGCGCCGAAATTCACTTCCGGAACATTCGGATACTGGAGTTGCCGCCGGGCGTGACGTCGCCGGATCAGGCCGCGCCGCCGCTGGATTGACGCTTGTCGGCTGACAAGCTGCGTGCCTTCGTACAAGCCGCAAGTTATCCACTAGCCCCAAAGAAATCGTCCCGATCAGATCGAGCTTGATATGACTCCCACGCGGATCGCGACGAGGGCCGCCCAGAGCGATGTGACGTTGCGATGCAGGCGTCGACGAACCCGATCGGTACGCCCTTGAATGGGTCTGAGCCTCCGCGCTGGTTAATCTACACGCGCCAGATCAGCCGAGACTCGCAAAGTAACGGCCTCATTAACCTCAATTCACGGCAAGGGCGACGATGAAGTCCGATCGAGTGAGCCGAGAGCGCCATGTCGGACTTGAGTATTTCAGTGAGCATGCTCCAGCGGTGGCGCCTACTGGCCTCTGTAAATTCGATTTCGGTGGTAGTCGAGGAACTCAGTGTCCGGCGGGAAACGATCAGGGTGAAGGAGTGGGTGACCTTCGCGCCGCAGAAACTCCGATTCAATCGCTGGAGTCGAAAGGTATTGTTTTAGAACTGGGCTAATCACCAGCCGCATACGGCTGTCGAACGTAATCAAACCGCGATCAAACGCTCTATCAAAGTGCGCTGCTAGGCAGAGTCCATTCGTAGGATTGAGTCGGTGTTTCGGGAACTGACTCCAAGGCAAGATGTGGCTGGCGACGAGCAGGTCTTCAACCGGGTTTTCAGTGATGCAGCACCTGGAATTATACGCTGCGAGCAGGACTTTGCGGAAAAAGCTTTGCATTGTCCGCACTGTTACAGTGGCTGCAGCTTCCGTCGGACCATCCGACATCATGGGACTAACATTTGAATGTGATGTGCCCGCGTGTGTTTTCGGCGTCTCCGCCATCGCTGCTTGTAGAGTCTGAAGCCTGCCCTCGCTGAGGACACTCATCTTATCCCAATCCTCTTGAAACTCATTCCAGATCTGCTCATCACTCCGACTGTGGCCAGGTAACCCCATAACGCCGCGGGCTCGGTGAGCAGGATCCATTGACGCGAAGTTCACCAGCTTCATTGCCACACTCGAGGC
The DNA here is from genome assembly GCA_026129905.1 of Bryobacteraceae bacterium. Lineage (GTDB taxonomy): Bacteria > Acidobacteriota > Terriglobia > Bryobacterales > Bryobacteraceae > JAHCHE01. Next base: position 36,649 of record JAHCHE010000034.1, read on the forward strand.
TGTTCGCCCCAGCAGCCGGGCGACCTCGACTATTTTTGGGTTTCTGGCGTGCATCTGCCCGAACGGCAGAGTGAAGTACAGACCGCAAGCGACGATAAGCTCGTCATGTGACCACGGAATCCTCCTGGCTGAGGAACTCACACCACACCTCGCCGAAATATCGCGCAACTCCGCGCCAGACTCCGAATGACATGCTCAAGGATTCCCCCGCGATTCTCAAACTCCAGCCAGTTTCTGGTGAGACGGCCGTACAGGGAGGGGCGGGCATCATGGGGATAAGGGGTCAACTTGTTGAGGCGGCGAGTGCGGCGCCGCAGCTTGCCTACAAGAGCTATGGACGGAAGGTTACCAAGGACCTGCTCCGAGGTTATTGCTGCAGGCTGGCGGCGGTTTACCTGAGGCGGTTCCGTGTAGAAGAACAGACCATTTGGGGAAAGGTCGCGGGCTAGCAATCGGAGGGCAACTTGCCGCATGCTTTCATATCCTTTGGCCAGATCTCAACGAGCAGTGCAAGAGGCTGCTCCACGTAGTCGAGATATCTGAGGTACAGGTTCGCCTGCGGATCGTGCCGATAGGCTTCGGGATGTGTGGCGACCTCTCGGAGCTTCGCGCGGCCGACCCTGGCGAAGGCTTGACAGGGCGGCCCGCCGACTACGACGTCCACGCTGACGGCAACGTCCGTCCCAAACCCGAGTGCGGAAACAAGGCCCTCGGGGTCCGTAACCTGGATGTCTCGCGCTTGAGCATGTGCTTGGTGCTTGCGCGGCGATAAGTGACTGTGGAAATTCAGAGCATGGGTTTTCGCCGCAATCGGATCGCTCTCCACTGGGGCGGCGATTTCGAAACCGGCGGCCTGGAATCCAAGCGAGAGGCCTCCGCACCCGGCGAAGAGGTCGAGCACTCTTGGGATGCCTTCGTGCCAAAGGCGCTTGAGTTTGGCTGTGCGGGCAAGTGAATTCCAACGCCTGCGGTCACCCATTTTGCTCGCAATCCGACCCAATGCCGGGCCCTGGCGCATCGCCCCGCTCCGGCGAACTCTTTGTAACCCTTACAACCTGAACCGCTCATTCTATCTCTTTTTGAACCTCGGCGTGCGGTCGGGCTTGCAGTTTCGAGGACGGGAGCTGTGCTGGCGCTCCCGGGTCTGCTAGGAGTCTACGCAACGAAGGCCCGGCGGGAAAGCCTGGACCATGAGCCCCACTATCCGCCAAGAAGCTCGGGTGGGATACGTCTCCCAAATCGGCGCCCAAGAAATCTGTTCAAAATTCGTTTCCAGCGATTGACATTCTTATTGGGCCGAAATATAATCCTTCCCACGGGGTAGTTTACCTTTTAGTCAAGAAAGGGAGAAGAAGCATGCGTGGTAGGGTATTGGCGCTACTGGTGTGTTTGCTTGCGGGCTTTTCCTGGGCTTTCGGACAGATCGGGACGTCGACCATCACGGGACGGGTAGTCGATCCAACCGGGGCGGTGATCCCCGGGGTCTCGGTGACGGTGGTCCAACTGGCGACGAACTTTACGTTCACGGCGACAACCAATGACGAGGGTCTGTACCGGGTACAGTCGCTCCGGCCGGGAGCGTACCGGGTCACGTTCGAATCCGCGGGGTTCAAGAAGGGCGTGCGCGAGGGGGTGGAGTTGCGAACGGGCGACACCCTGGCGGTAGACATGAGCCTGGAGGTCGGCGCGGTGACCGAATTGTTGGAGGTAACCGGGCGGACGCAACTGCTGGAGACGGAGACTTCAGCCACCGGAACGGTGGTAAGCGGCACGATTTTGTACGACATGCCGCTTTATCAGCGGTATATCAACTCGACGCTGAACCTGGTACCGGGGATGACGACGGGCGGCTATGCCTACGGCGGAAGCCTCGGCGCGTACCACCTGGCGGGGCAGCGGAGCGGCGCGATCGGGATTTTCGAGGATGGCGTTAACGCCAACGATCAACTAGGCGGAACGGAGACGATTAAGCCGATTCAGAACTCGGTGGCCGAGGTGAAGGTATTGACCACGGCGGTGCCGGCCGAGTTCGGCCATTCCGCCGGCGGCGTCATCAGCGTGGTGAAGAAGAGCGGGACCAACGACTTCCACGGGATGGCGTCGTGGTACGGCCGGACGCGGCGGATGCAGCACCGGTTGTTTTTCGACAAGTTCCGGACCTCGCAGCCGTCGCCGGGACGTCCCGACGGCGTTCCGACGTTCTTCATGATGCCGGACGCCAACGTGTCGGGCCCGGTCTATTTCCCGAAGCTCTACGACGGGCGGAACAAAACGTTCTTCTTTTTCGGGTATCAGCGGCTGCACGAGAAGAAGGTGGCGCAGGTTTCGTCCACCACGCCGACGCCGGAGATGAAAGCCGGTATTTTCAACTTCCCGGGCGTGGCGAACGCGAACCCGATCTTCGATCCGGCCTCGACGCGGCAAGTGGACGGCGCGTGGGTGCGGGATCCATTTCCGAACAACATCGTGCCCGGCGGCCGGATCGATCCGGTGGCGCGGAGAATTTTGGAGTTCGACCCGTGGGCGCCGCCCAACCAACCCGCTACGTTCAACGCGAACGGACCGGTGGGCAACCTGCTGGCCGATGAGTTCGCCAAAGTGTTCTTCGACGACTACAACACGCGGCTGGACCACCAGTTCAGCCCGAACTTCCGGATCTACGGGAGCTACACCGAGAATCGCGGCAGCGGGTTCGGGAGGCCGATCAATATTCGGATGGACCGGCCGGAGTTCGATCACCAGCAGGGAAACTGGAGTCCTTCCTACAATCGCAACATCTCGGTCGGCAAGACGTGGGTGATGAGTCCCACGATGGTCAACGACGCGCGGGTGGGATACTACCGGCGGTTCAGCAAGACCGAGGTTCCGTCATACGGGCAAAACTGGGCGGAACGGCTGGGCATCCCGAACGTCACGGGTGAACTGATGCCGGGCTTCGGGGTCAGTTCGGCGGGCCGGGACAGCCCGGATTCCATGTACGGCATCTTCGGGGCGACGCCGCAGCGGAACGTGTACGAGACGCTCTCGTTCCGCAACGACACGTCGTGGATCCGCGGAACGCACGCGGTGAAGTTCGGGTACGAAACGCTGCGGTACCGGCTGAACTCGGCGATCTTCGCGCGGCCGGTCCAGTTTTCCTTTCAGAACGTGACGGCGGGGTTGCAGCCGAACGGCGCAGTGGTTCCGCGGACGGGCAACACGTTCGCCGGCATGCTGACCGGTTACGTGAGTTCGGCGTTGTTCCAGTCGGAGCTGACGAGCTGGCTGCCGCGGTCATATATCCACAGCGTGTACATCCAGGACGACTGGAAGGTCCTGCCGACGCTGACGCTGAATTACGGTATCCGCTACTCGAATGAAAGTCCGTTCACGACCAAGTACGGCATGATGAGCAACTTCGATCCGACGGCGCGGGACGACGTGACGGGGAATTTGGGAGCGATCGTACATCCGACCGGAGCATTGAACGCGCGGGACAACAACAATTTCCAGCCTCGCATCGGCTTCGCCTGGCACCCGCTGCAGAAGTGGGTCTTCCGGGGAGGCTTCGGGCTGTACACGGTGGACGTGAAGTTTCCGACGCAGCGCGGCCAATTCGACGAGTACACGGCGGTTGTTAACCAGGAGGCGGCGCCGGGAGATCCGACGCCGATCTATCAGATCAGCCGCGGGACCAGACCGCCGGGATTCAACATCCGGCCCAACAACACGGCGCCGTTCGTCGGGTCGAACTTCGGCGCTCGCAACGTGGCGTGGTGGGACCCGAACCTCCGGAATCCGTACGTGATGAACTGGAACGCCAGCATTCAGCACGAATTCACCGCCGATTACCTGCTGGAATTCAGCTACCAGGGATCGGGCGGCGTCGGGCTGCTGGAGCGTTGGGAGACCAACACGTTCCCTACTAACTTCGCCGTGAACGACCTGGCGCTGCGGAATCAAGTACTGGCCGCGCCGCAGAACTACCGGCCGTTCCCGAAGATCGGCAACACGCCGATGCAGTCGAATTTCGGCCATTCGACGTTCCATTCAGGAACGGTGAAGCTCGAGAAACGGATGTCGCGGGGCATGTACTTCATGACCTTCTACACGTTCTCGAAGGCGATCAACAGCCAGGACACGGATACGTCCGGCACGGGCGTCTCGCCGATCCTGAACCGGGCGCTGGAGAAGGCGCGGGCGGGCTACGACCGTAACCACCGCTATATCGGCGTGGTCAATTACGAGCTGCCGTTCGGGCGGGGACAACGATGGATGAACGGCGGCGGCTGGAAGCACTGGCTGCTGGGGGGCTATGAGCTTTCCTGGATCCAGACCATCGAGAGCGGCAACCCGCTGAACTTCAGCTTCGCCAACAGCCCGTACAACTACTATCCGACGTTCGCCGGCTCACGGCGGCCGGACGTGGTGAGCACGCCGGAGATCGTCGACAACTGGCGCGACATCGGCGGCGACCGCTTCAACCAGCAGAACCGCAACCCGATCATCGACATCAACCACTTCGCGTATCCGGGCGGCTGTCCGGCATCGAACCCCAGCGCGGACGACCGGGCGCGGTGTTCGTTCCTGGTGGGGAACGCCGGCCGCAACATACTCACCGGCACGCCGCTGTATTGGAGCCAGATCTCGGCGCAGAAGAACTTCCGGTTCGGCGAGCGCGTGAACGCGCAATTGCGCTGGGATTTCCAGAACGCGCTGAAGACGTTCAACTTCGATCCGCCGACGACGGCGGTGGATTTCCAGAATCCACGGACGTTCGGGAAGCTGGGCTCGGACCCGCGGACCGCGTCGCTGGGCGGGCAGCCATTGATGAACCTCACCTTGATGCTGCAATGGTGAGGATGACTTAGACCGCAGGCGCACGGAGGGGACGGCGCATCGGCCGCGCGCGTCCCCTTCCAACCGCTTAAAATGCTGAGTATGGGCATCGCGACCGCTGTCTCGGAGCAGGAGTATCTTCATTCCAGCTATGACCCGGATTGCGAACTCGTCGATGGAAATCTCCTGGACCGGAACGTGGGTGAACGGGAACACAGCATCATCCAAGGTGAGCTGATCATATACTTCGGAACTCGCCGGAAGGAATGGGGCGTGCAAGACTTCCCGGCGCAGCGGATCCGGCTGGGGCCCGGCCACTATCGGGTTCCGGACGTTTGCGTCTACCGGGAACCGGCGCCGAGGGAGCAGGTTTTTACCACGCCGCCGTTTCTGGCAATCGAGATTCTGTCGAGCGAGGACAGGATGAGCCGCGTCCGGCGGAAGATCGACGACTACCTGCATTTCGGCGTGGCGTACGTGTGGGTGATCGACCCGGACACCCGCAAGGCGGATGTCTACACGGCGGCGTCCATTTACGAGGCGAAGGACCAGCGGCTGCGGACGGAGAATCCCGAAATGGAGATTCCGCTGGCCGAACTGTTCCGCGCGCTTGACGAGTAGCGTCCGCCGCCGAACCTTCCAGGGCCCGCTGATTTTAATCGACAGAAATTTCAGGGAAAACAGCCCTTGACAACTTTGCCCGCTCGTACTATAGATAATCAGATCTGTATAGATTGTATTGTCAGGGAGGTTGTCATGCGGCGGGCCATATCATTAACGCTGCTTCTAATGTTTGTGTTTCTGACGCCGGCGCTGGCGCAGTTCGGCGCCGCTACCATCACCGGGCGGGTGACGGATTCGAGCGGCGCTGTCGTGCCGGGAGTGACGATCACGATCGTCAACAGTCAAACCAATTTCACATCGACCGCGCAGACGAACGAGGAGGGGATTTACCGCGCGCCCTCGCTGCGACCGGGGAACTACCGGGTATCGTTCGAGACGCAGGGATTCAAGCGGGTGGTCCGCGAGACCGATGTGCGCACGGGCGAAACGCTCGCCGTGGATGCCGTGCTCGAAGTGGGGCAGGTGGCAGAGTCGATCGAGGTGTTGGGCCGCCCGCAGTTGCTGGAGACCGAGACGTCGGCGACGGGGAGCGTTGTCACCGGCAAGCTGATCTACGATCTGCCCATCTATCAGCGATGGGTGGCGTCGACGTTTCAGCTTGTGCCGAGCATCAGCCAGGGCGGCTTCGCGTGGGGCGGCAGTCTCGGCGGGTTTCACGTGGCCGGGCAACGGGCGAGTTCGATCGGCTTTTTCGAGGACGGCGTGGTCGGGCAGGACCAGGTGGGCGGGATGGACAATATCAATCCCGTCCTGAATGCCGTACAGGAGATCAAGGTTCTGACAACCGCGCTGCCGGCGGAGTACGGGCATTCGGCCGGCGGCGTTATCAGTTCGGTGAAGAAGACGGGGACGAACACGTTTCATGGCCTTGCCTCCGCGTTCGGCCGTTCGCGCAGCATGACGCACCGGCGGTACTTCGACAAGTGCCGTACGTCGCAATCGGATCAGGGCTGTATCGCGCAGGGCTCGTTTTTTCTGCAGCCGGACTTCAATCTCAGCGGTCCTGTTTACATCCCTAAGTTGTACGATGGCCGCAACAAGACCTTCTGGTTTGTGGGCTACCAGCACCTGATCGAGAAGAAGACGAACCAGTGGCCCGGTACGGTGCCCACGCCGGAGATGTTCAACGGCGATTTCACGTTCGGCGGCAAGGGGAACCCGCTGTACGATCCGACGACGACAAGACAGATGGCCGACGGGACCTGGGTGCGCGACATTTTCCCGAACAGCACGATTCCCCGGAGCCGCATCAACCCGGTGGCGCAGAAGGTCCTGAGCATCAATCCGTGGAAACCGGCCAACCAGGCGGCGGGGTTCACGTCCGACGGTCCCGTGGACAACCTGATTTACGATGAGCTTTCGCGGACGTTTTTCAAGGATTGGAGCGCCCGGGCAGACCACCAGTTCAGCCCGTATTTCAAGATTTACGGCAGCTACACGCGGAACTGGAGAAGCGGTTACGGAAGGCCAACGAACATCACGATCGCCGATTTCGACGCCAACAACGGCAATCTGACGCCGGCCGTGTTCCAGAATTCCTCCTTGGGCAAGACCTGGATCGTCAGTCCGACGATGGTCAACGACGCGCGGGTCGGCTACTACCGCTACCGCCGCGACAGGGCAGTTCCCTCCTACGGCAAGGACTGGCCGTCGCAGTTGGGGATTCCGAACCTCAACGGGACGCTACTGCCTTCGTTCGGCCCGACCGCGTCATCATCGGACCCGCAAACGAGCGGGAACCAGTTTGCGCCGGGATCCATATACGGGATCACCGTCAGCGGCCCGAGCATCCGAATCGGAGAAACCGCCTCATTCCGCGACGACTTTTCCGTCATGAAGGGCACGCACGCCTTCAAGATGGGGTATGAGCTGTTGCGGTTCCGCCTGAACTACTCGCAGACCAACCACCCGAGCGGCGACTTCCGGTTCGACCAAATGACGGCGGGTCTGCAACCGAACGGCGTGTCCGTGCCGCGAACGGGCAACACGTTCGCCGGTTTCCTGCTGGGAGCCGTGCGGAGCGTCGAGTTCGATTCCGAACTGGCTTCTTGGCTGCCGAGGTCCTCGATTCACAGCTTCTACTTCCAGGACGACTGGAAAGCGACCCCGACGTTGACGCTAAATCTTGGCATTCGGTACTCGAACGAAAGCCCGTTCAACACCAAGTACGGACTGCAAACGAATTTCGATCCGACAGCCATCGATGACGCGTCCGGCAAGGTGGGGGCGTACGTGCATCCGGGGTCGGGGCTGAACGCCCGCGACAATAACAACTTCCAACCGCGGGTCGGAGTAGCGTGGCACCCGCTTCAAAAATGGGTGTTCCGCGGGGGATTCGCCGTCAACACGGTGGATGTGCGATTCCCGGCCGAACGCGGGCAGTTCGAGGAGTATTTCGCGCTGGCCAACCTGCAGCGTCCTCCGGGCGATCCGCGGCCGCTGTTTCAGATCGAGCAAGGACCTCCCGCGTTCGCCTTCGACCTGCGCCAGGACGGCACGGCGCGGTACGTGGGAGCGAACCCGAGCGCGAGGAGCGCCCAGTGGTGGGATCCGAAGCTGCGGAATCCCTACGTCCTGAACTGGAATTTCAGCGTGCAGTACGAATTCAGCAACAACATGCTGCTGGAGACTTCCTACCAGGGTTCGTCGGGCGTGGGGCTGATCGAGCGGTGGGAGTACAACACGTTCCCCGTCGACTTCGGCGCCAACGATCCGGCGCTGCGCGCGGCGGCGTTCGCCAAGCCGCAGGATTACCGGCCGCACACCAATTTCGGCAACGTCCAGTTCCGCTCAAACATGGGCCACTCCACCTATCACGGCGGCACGGTGAAACTGGAGAAACGCTACTCGCAAGGTCTGACCTTCATGACCTTCTACACGTTCCAGAAGTCGATCAACAGTCAGGACGACGACAATTCCGGCAGCGGCGTGGCGCCGATTCAGAACCGGAGCCTGGAGAAGGCGCGGGCCGGCTACGACCGCAACCATCGCTGGAACAGCACGTTCACGTACGAGCTTCCGATCGGCCAGGGCCGGCGGTGGATGAACCGGCGCGGGGCGCTTGACTACGTCTTCGGCGGCTGGCAGGTGGCGTGGGTACAAACGGTGGAGAGCGGCAACCCGCTGAACTTCAGCTTCACCAACAGTCCGTACAACTACTATCCGACGTGGGTGGGCTCGCGCCGTCCGGACGTCGTCAGCACGCCCAGCCTGCGGGACAACTGGGGCGACCTCGGCGGCGACCGGTTCAACTCCGCTCGGATCAATCCGATCATGGACATTAACGCGTTCGCGTATCCGTCGGCGTTCACGCCCGGCAACGCGGGGCGGAACATCATGACCGGGACGCGGTTGCTGTGGACCACCGTCTCGGCGCAGAAGAACATCAAGGTGTACGAGCGGCTCACGTTCCAGGTCCGCTGGGACATGAATAATCCATTTAAGACGTTCAATTTCGACAACCCCACCACGACCGTGGACCTGAAGAACCCGCAAACGTTCGGCAAGGTCAGCGGCGATCCCCGCACCGCCTCGTGGGGCGGAATGCCCCTGATGAATCTGACGCTGGCGTTGATGTGGTAGACGGCTGACCTGGCCAGGGACCCGCGGCTCCAGACCGCGGGTCCCCATCCTCACGCAGCGTAAAGAGAAACAGGTCTAATCCGGTGGTATGCTGGAGCGGGCCGCTGGCTCCAACGGGAATCCAACCAATGAAGATGAGACAGGCGCTTACCTTATCGATGGCCGCGGCGCTCGGCGTCGCTGTCGCGCTGCCGCAGAACCGGACGGTGGTGACGCCGGCCGACACCGGCGGGGGGCTGACCAACCCCGGCATGGGATGGGTATTCCACCACTACGACAATTCCATCCGCAATTACGGCGTGGACCTCGAGCCGTGGGATACGGTGGACGAGTTTCCCGGCGTCGGCGCCATTTACCTGAGGCTCGCATGGTCGCACCTGGAGCCGGAAGAAGGCAAGTTCGTCTGGTCCGTGATCGACACGCCGGCGCAACGCTGGATTGCGAAAGGCAAGCAGGTGGCCTTCCGGTTCACCACCGCCGAATCCGGACGGGACCAGGCCTACGCTACGCCGGAATGGGTCCGGCGGGCAGGCGCGAAAGGACGCATGGTGGACCCCAGCAAGGGCATTGCCGAGAACGGCTACATCTGGGAGCCCGATTTCGACGATCCGGTCTACCTGGCGAAGCTCGACCGCTTTCTGGAAGCGGCCGCGCGGCGGTACGACGGCTGCACGGAGGTGGCGTTTGTCGATGTCGGAACGTTCGGCGTCTGGGGCGAAGGTCACACATACAGCGGCTCGCTGCTGCCGTACACGGCCGCCACCATTCGCACGCACATCGATCTTCACCGGAAGCACTTCAAGCGGAGTCTGCTGGCAGCCAACGACGACTTCTCGCTTCAGGGACGGGGACTGGAGACGATGGACTACGCGCGCCAGCTTGGGCTCGCGCTCCGCGACGACAGCATCATCGTTCAGCCGGGCGACAAGGCCTGGCATCACGCGTACCTGGCGGACTGGTTCTGGCCCAACGCACCGGTAATTCTGGAGTCGGCGCACTACGGGTATATGAAGGAACGCGGCTACTGGGGCGACGGAAGTCTCTACCTGAAGGCGGTCGAGGCGCACCACGCCAGCCTGCTGTCGGTCCACGGTTATCCCAAGGTGTTTCTGGCGGACAACCGCGCGCTGATCGACAGGATCAACCGCCGGCTGGGCTACCGCCTGCAATTGCTGGAGGCGTCGTGGCCGGCGGAGGTGAAGGCGGGCGGTTCGATGGCGGTTGGATACCGGTGGCGGAACGCGGGAGTGGCTCCATGCTATCCCGGAGGCCACCCGGCGATTACGCTGAAGGACTCCAAGGGCGGCATCGCCGGCGTGTTCGTGGATGAGGATTTCGACGTGCGTGTCCTGCCAGTGGGCCCACCGGAGCAGGCGCATCCGGTGGGACGCGAGGTGAAGGGCTACTCGCTTGCGAGTCAAGCCTCGCGACCGCTGATCGAGTTCCGGCTGCCGCCCGATCACATTCTGAAGCCCGGGACTTACGACGTCTATGTTTCCGTCGGCGCCCGCAATGGCGCGCCGAAATTGGCTCTACCGCTTGCCGGCGAGGACGGCCACCGGCGTTACCTGCTGGGGAAGATCGCAGTCCGTTAGACTCCGCGGCCGACCTGCACTCAACCGGCCTACAATCGACTGTGAAGGTGTACATGACAAAAGTGTGTGTTTTCGCGGCAGCCGCGTTGGCGGGCGCGCTGTGGCCCATCTCCATTTCAGGCTGCGATACGTGGGTCGCGCTGCCGGACGCCACGGCGGATGGATCGGTGATCCTGGCGAAGAACAGCGACCGGCCGCCGATGGAGGCGCAGCCGCTGGTGCAGATGCCGGCCAGGCGACACAAGCCCGGTGAAACGGTGAAGTGCACCTATATTGAGGTCCCGCAGGCGGCGGAGACGTACGAGCACCTCGGGTCGAAGATCTGGTGGGCGTTCGGCTACGAGCACGGCATGAACGAGCACGGCGTGGCCATCGGGAACGAGGCCGTGTGGTCGAAGGAGCCGTACCAGTGGGGCGACGGGCTGCTGGGGATGGACCTGGTCCGGCTTGGGCTGGAGCGCGGCAAGACGGCCCACGAGGCGCTGCGGGTGATCACGGCGCTGCTGGAGAAATACGGCCAGAGCGGCGATGCCGAGCATGAAGGGGAGTGGGGCAAGGCGAATTACCACAACAGCTTTCTGATCGCGGATCCGAAGGAGGCGTGGGTGCTGGAAACCGCCGGCCGGTACTGGGTGGCCAAGAGGGTCAAGCATGGCGTGTACTCGATATCGAATATTTACTCGATCGAGCGGGAGTGGGACGAGGCGCATCCGAAGCTGGTGGAGCACGCGATCGAGATGGGCTGGACGAAGTCGGCCGAGCAGTTCAATTTCGCGCGCGATTACGGCGATTACTGGACGAAAGGCTCGAAGGACCCCGGCAGCATGCAGATCCGCCGGAACATGACGCTGAGCTGCCTGCGGAAGGATTTCTCGCGTATCACGCCCGAAAGCATGATGGCAATCAACCGCAGCCACCTGGAAGGGACGATCGCCGAGCCGCGGTGGGGAGCGTCGGAGCCGTTCTGGGCGACGCCGTGCATGCACGACACGGCGCGGTCCGGCTACCACAGCGCCGCGTCGGTGGTGGCGCACCTGCGGGCGGACAAGCCTCCGCTGCTGCGGCAGGTCTACTGGGCGGGCTTTTCGAATCCCTGCTCGAATCTCTTCAAGCCGTTCTACCTGCACGGGGTGAAGGCGCCGGTCACCTACGCGAGCGGAACCAGTACCTATTCCGAGGACTCGCCGTGGTGGTTGGCCAACCGGGTGAAGCTGCTCACGGACCTGAATCACCGGTCGCTCGGGCCGGCGGTGCGGGCGGTGTTCGACGGGACCGAGCGCTGGCAACGAGAGCGGCAGCAAACGGTGGAAGCCGAGGCCCTGCGCCTGCTCGAGGCGGGTAATAAGGATGAGGCGGCGCGGCGATTGCAGCAGTTCGTCGACGAAAATGTCCGGCGCGCGGACCGCGAATACCGGATGCTAAACGAGACGCTGCCCCGGATGCTGGCGACGGTGGGCATTGAATACCTGTACCGGGATTATGTGCGGGACTGGACTTCAAAAGCGAAAGTGCCGCTTCCGTTGGAGTGACAGCGCGCGGAATTCGTGAGAGACTTGAGTCCATGACAAAGCCGAGCCGCCGCGGTCTGTTGCGATGCGTAGCTTCCGCGGGGGCCGGAACCGCCGTCGCGGCGACGCTCCGGAGCGCCTTGGCGGCGATGCCGGCCTCGGCGGCGACGATGCGCATCAGCCGGTTCGAGGTTTTCCCGACGAAAATACCGATGTACGAGCCGGTGCGCGAGGCCTGGGAGGAGAGCTATCGGCGGCAGGACCGCTTCCAGACGCATTACGCGCCGACCATGGTGAGGCTGCACACCGATGAAGGTCTCACCGGCATCGGAAGCGCGGGTATGCCGAAAGGCGAGCGGCTGGACGCGATCCTCAAGCGCGTGACGGGGCGTTCACCATGGGAGTTTGTTCTCGACGACAGCCTCGGCGGCGTGCTGGTGGCGGTCTACGACCTGTTGGGAAAAGCGGCGGGGTTGCCGGTCTGCCGCCTGTTTTCCAGCAACCCGAAGCCGCGGGTTGTACAGACCTGGTGGAGTCACTGCTGGCCCCCAGAACTGATGGCCGCCGAGGCCAAGCGCGGCGAACGCCTCGGCTACAAGGTCCACAAGGTGAAGGCGCGCCCGTGGCAGGACCCGATCGAGCAGGCCGAGGCGATCTGCGACGCGGTTTCGAAAGATTTTCGCGTCTGGGTGGACGCCAACGCGTGGTGGGGCTCGATCGGGCGGACGCAGTTTTTTGCGGAGAAGCTGACGAATTACCGCAACTATTTCGCGATTGAGTCGCCGATTCGTCGGGATATCGAAGGATATCGACAGCTTAAAGGCACGGTGGCGTTCCAGTTGGCGGAGCACATGCCGGCCGATCCGATGCCGTTTATCCGGGAAGGGCTGGTGGATGCCTTCGTCATCGGCGGTCCGATCGGCCGCGGGCTGATGCAGCGCGCGCTGATGGCCGAGGTGACGGGCGTGCCGCTATGGGTGGAGCACAGCATCGACGACGGGGCGAACCAGGTTTTTCAGGCGCACCAGGCCGCGGCGTTGCCCGGCATCGAGTATACGATCAGCATCACCCACGTTCTGGAGAACGACCTGGTGAAGGAGCCGTTCACGATGAGGGACGGCTACTGGGACACGCCGAACAAACCGGGGCTTGGCGTCACGCTCGACGACGAGGCCGTCGATCGCTACCGGTCCGCGTGAAACGCGCGCGGGCGCCGCGTTTCAGCTCTGGAAGCGGTACTTGCGGACCGCGTCTTCGTCAAGTTCCACGCCGAGGCCGGGACGATCCGGCGCGAGCGCGTAGCTGTTCCGGATCTCGATCGGTTCGACAATCAGATCGTCTTCGCGCAGGGTTTTCTGTTCCGTTGCTCCCCAATACCCTATACTGACCAGATACGCGAAGCAAACGCACGAGGCATCGGCTGCTTCAGAGCGTAGGGGGTGTAACCGCTGTGTCCCGAATTGTCGTGTCTTGTCTAGCAACAATTGCGTGCTCCGCTTTTGCCGCGGAGTCTCAGAACTGGTCGCGGTTTCGAGGCCCAATGGGATCGGGTGTAGCCTCGGCGACCGGGCTCCCGGAGCAATTAAGCATAGAACGCACACTGCTCTGGAAAATCGCGGTGCCCCCCGGCAAATCGTCACCTGTCATTTCGGGCGACCGGCTGTTCCTAACCGGTTGGCGCGGCGACCTGCGACTCGTCCTCTGCGTTGACCGGAGGACGGGCAAGCTTGTATGGGAACGTGCGGTCAACCGAAGACATTCGCAAACAATGAACAAGCTGAACGACCCGGCAGCGCCCAGCCCGGCAGTGGATGGAACGAACGTATACGCATTCTTCCCCGAGTCTGGGATCGTGTCCTATGACCGAACGGGTAAGGAGCGGTGGCATGTGTCTCTGGGTCCGTTCAGCAGTGTGCATGGAATCGGAGCTTCGCCTATCGTGGCGAGCGGGGTTGTGGTTCTTGCGATCGAGCAGCAGTCCGGTGGATCTTTCCTGACGGGCTGGGATGCGACGCGGGGTTCGGTTCGGTGGAAGACGGCACTCGCCGACGTTGGACAGCAGGGATACGGCACACCCTTTGTGCATGCTCCCGGTAACGGAGCACCGCAGATCGTTTATTCCAGACCGGGAGAGATCGGCGGCTGGTCACTTGCCACTGGAGAAGCGCTGTGGTGGATTCGAGGCACGGGCACTCAGACCTATTCAACACCAGCCGTCGCTGATGGTGTAGTGTATGCCGCAGCGGATGGAGACACCGTGGAAGGCGCGATGAAGGCTTGGGAGCAATTTCTGCAAAAGTGGAATCGCACTCCTGAGCGCAGTCTACGCGTGAAGGAAGACTGGCATGACGATACGCTTGCACGCGCTGACCGGACCTTCGGCAACAACGATGGAATGCTGGACGAAAATGAGTGGCGCATTCTGGTGCGGAACAACCGGCCGAGATCTCTGACGGCTGTCCGGCTCGGAGGCAAGGGCGAAGTGACCGACAGTCACGTATTGTGGCAAACGACACGAGCGATTCCGGCTGTCTCGAGCCCGGTCGCTTTTCAGAATCTGCTCTTCTACATCCGGGATGGGGGAATCTTCACTTCGCTGGATGCATCCACCGGAAAAGTGCTGAAAGAAGCCCGACTGGAAGGAGCGATCGAGAAATTTTTTGCTTCCCTAGTTGCCGGTGACCACAAAATCTATGTCGCGAGTGAGCAGGGCAAGGTGATTGTCATCCGAGCGGCGGCCGATTGGGAGGTGCTCTCTGTGCAAGATCTCGGAGAGGAGATTTATGCCACGCCGGCTGTTAGCGATGACGGCCGCATCTATATAAGGACTTCAAAGGCGATGTACTGCTTCGAGCGGCGCTGATCAGCGTGCTGCTCAATGAAAGTCGGCGTAGCAGTTTTATACCGTTGGACTGTTCAAATAGAGCCGCAGCTTTCAAGAGCCGGACGCGACCACTGAAATTTGGCATACGGTGACTTGTGAAACTGCGCGCGGTCGGTGACCTCCGAGCCCTTAACGTATACTTTTTTCGTATCTATTTACCGCGTGAAATGGCCGTGTAGCCGTTGCCTGGCATCGCGGACCAGAGGATAGACATAGATGTCTTTGACGGCCTGACCGTGAGCTTGATGCTCTCGGTCCATCCGGCCGCGCCCAGCCGTCTGTCCGACATGAATCCAGTTGGCTGCGCGGTAACAGGTTCCACGAAAGCGGGTCGGGTCCACTAATGTCTCCAACAAGACCGGCCGCTGCCCATATCGGGTTTCCCAGTCGCGGGGCATTTGCCGGGCACTCAGGGCGAGGATCTTGCTCGCCAGTCCTTTGACGTGCACCGACGGCAGGATGAGAAACCGGCCGTTATTGACGATCCCTTGCAGGTTACGTTGCCGTTGCTGGTCGCTCCAGCCGATCCAGGCGTCGCGGGCCTGCATCTTCCAGGCGGGCGAGGTCCACAGCAGACAAGCCAAGTCTCGATGGTGACTCCGCACCCAGTAACGCAGGCTGGCGCCGAACGGCACGCGGCATCCCAGATAGTGGTACCGTTCCACATGTTGGCGCCAGCGCCGGCTCTCAGCTTGGCCATCCACCAGAACCAACTCCAGCGGCTCACACTCGCTCACCGCGCCTTCGATCAGGGTGGGTTCGGAACAGGGTCTGGAGACATCAGGCCGCCGCGGACCTCTGCCTCCTCGCTGCCGCAGTGGCGGAAGCGTCAGCAGTCCCTCGGCGGCCAGGCGCTCCAGCAGTTGCCGGCACTCGTGGTTCTTCAACCCTCCACTGGGCCGTTTCCAGTCCAGCAACTCGCAGAGAGTACGCGCGATTTCGGTGACGCCGAGGGCGGAAAACTCCCGCGCGGTCTGGCGCATCAACTCCAGTTCGGAGGCGCCGAACGTGCGTCCGCAAAAGGTCAGAGATTCGGGCATGTCATGGCGGGGGGCGCGGGTCAGCCCGCGCCGGGCACAATGTCCAGGATCACGGTACGCGGCGCACGCAACAGCCTCACGCAGCGCGGGAAAGCGTCCTTGCCCTGCTGCCAGCAGGTGCGCAACACGCTCACCAGGATTTGTTGCGTGCGCGCGCCTTCCCAGGTCCGATTCCCGCCCCACACCTTCCGCGCAATCACCATCCACCGGATGGCCCGCTCCGCCTCATGGTTGGTCGCATCCAAACCCGGACAGTGGAGAAAGGTGAACAGATAGGGCTGTTCGTGTTCCAGATGGTGTGCCAGGCGGCGATTCGCCGGATGCCGGTAGGATTTCTCCAACAGCCGGTCCAGTTGCGCCTCCAGCCGTCCGGTGGCGCTGTGCAGGCCATGCTCGGAGATCTCGCCTTCCCCGTAGCGGTCCCGCAACTGCAAACTGGCCTGCAGCAGATCTTTCACCGCCAACGGAAAAGCGGCCGCCGCCGGCGAGGCGATGCGTGCCATCTCTTTGCACCGGGTCAGCAGATGACGCAGACAGCTCTGATGGAATGCCTTCCGGAAACGATAGTAGGGCGCCCATCCGTCATGCACCAGAAACCCCGCGTACGCTGCCCCCAGAATCACCACCGATTGGTCGTACCCGCGCCCGGGCAGAATGGCATACACGGTGGCCCGCTCGCTTACGGCCACATGCATCCATTGCAGGTGTCCCCCTACCTTCCAGCCGGTTTCGTCGGGCACGTTCACCACCGCTTGCCGCGTGGCTTGAACCAGCCCGTCGTAGGTCGGCGTCGCTCGCCGCGCCATTCGGGCCAGCGCCCGATACAGTCCGCCACAACTGACTTCCAGCCCGAAGCCAGCGGCGAGTACTTGCCGCGTATGCCCCAACGAGAGCCCCATCTGTTTGTTGAGAATCGCCGCCAGCGCCAACGCCTCGGGCCCCAGTTGGACCGCGCCCACGCCCACGGCAGCGGAGGTCTGCAACCGATGTCGCCCTTGCACCCGGCGGCCACAACCGCGGCAGCAGCCCACCGCGATGTCAAAGCGGCGCACCACGGTCCGCCGTACAATCTCTTCCTGATATTGCGGTTCGCTGCGCTGAAACTCGACCCCACCTCCGCAACGGGGACAGTGTTGCGGCAGCCCAACGCGGATCGTCTCATCGACCCGCGACGGTGTCGGGCGCGGCAGGCGTGCTTGCCGTAGTCCTGGCCTGGTTTGCGGCCGGGACGCTTCGGACTGTCCTTGGGTTTGCCCCGGGAATGCGGTGCGGCTTGGCGCTTGCCGGCCCGCAGGGCAGCTTCCAACTCTTTGCGAAGCCGCTCATTTTCCTGCTGGAGACGTTCAATCTCCCGCTGCTGTCGTTCAATCTGTTGTCGGGCCCGGTCCAACTCTTGGGCGCGAACGAACTCAATCGGATCGGGCTGCCTTCTGCGCTCCCGCTGGTCTCCAGAGGCTCTCATCCACTCTACGGTAACGTCCAGCCCTATTTTGCGATGGCCCTTTCTATTGGGTTCCAACGCGGTAAACAAATACCTTTTTTCCTTTTGGTGCCGGGTGGCCTTGCCGATGGTTGCTGGAGTGCTCAGGTCAATTACGGTGGCCCACAGGACGCAGGATTTGACTTCGAACTCGCAGCGGTGGTCGTTACGCAGGCGGTACACGAAAGCTGGCTGGGGTGGGTCCAAAGCGTCAAGAACACCGGGTTGTTCCCGCCGGTACAGCTGCCCACCTCCCCCCATGTCCTCGGCGAGAGCTTCCAATTGGTTCACAGGGCGGCTCTATAGCGGAACCACACCAATCGAGGCACGACCTTATACCGGTTTTCTGTTCCGTTGCTCCCCAATACCCAGGGACGGCTACTGGGAAGCGCCAAACAAACCGGGGCTGGGCGTCACGCTCGACGATGAGGCCGTTGAGCGCTATCGGTCTGCGTAGAACGCCAGCGGGCGCCGCGTTCTAACTCTGGAAACGGTACTTGCGGACCGCGTCTTCGTCCAGTTCCACGCCCAGGCCGGGCCGGTCCGGCGCGTGCGCGTAGCTGTTCCGGATCTCGATCGGTTCCACTATCAGATCGTCTTCGCGCAGGAAGCTGAGGATATCGCTGGGCAGCGTGCAGTTGGGCGACGCGGCGCAGGAGTGGAGATAGGACGCGTCCACGATGCCGCAGTCGTTGCCGGAACCGTGCCAAACCGGCATGCCCGCCGCGCCCGCCATGTACGAGTTCGCCACGAAACTCGCCATCCCAGGATTGCCGCCGGTGTTGAGGACGGAACAGGCGTCCTCGCGAATGGCGCGGATCATTGCCTTCGGGTCGCCCAGGTGGAGCGCGACGTGTCCGGAAACCTCCTTCCGGAGGCGGCGATAACCTTCGTAGTCGCTCTTGTCGAACGGGTCTTCGTAAACCAGAACGTTGCCGACCTTGTCGAGCGCCTTGGCGACGGGCAGAAAATCGGCGTAGCTTTTGTAGCGGGTGTTGGGGTCGACGATCACTTTCAGGCCGGGCGCCGTTTTGGCAATGATCTCCACCGCCTCGACGATGGGGTCG
This sequence comes from Bryobacteraceae bacterium, assembly GCA_026129905.1. GTDB lineage: Bacteria > Acidobacteriota > Terriglobia > Bryobacterales > Bryobacteraceae > JAHCHE01. The sequence goes on from JAHCHE010000034.1 coordinate 55,247, forward strand.
CCCTGCTTGTTCTTAGTCTTGATGGAGGTGAAGCCGCCAGCCACCGCCCGTTCGGCCACTTTCTTCATTCCGGCGGGCGTGCGGCGGCCGGTCCAGTACCCTACGAGCACCTTGGGCTGCGCTAGGCCGCCAAGCAGCTTGTACACGGGCCAGCCGAGCGCCTTGCCGACGATGTCGTACAACGCCATTTCGAAAGCCGTATAGCCAGCGCGGGCAGGCAGATTGAGGTCCGTAAGGCTGAAATCGAGGACGTTCTTCCCCCGCAGGTGTTCGGCGTTTCGTTGCACGGCGGCGAAGTCCTCGCCCCGGCCGGTCTCGCCGATGCCGGCGATGCCGGAGTCGGTGTGGACCTTAAGGATGGTTTTCGGGACAAGATCGAAACGGCTGGATTCGGCGGTCTCGGGGTCGGTGGTGGAGTCCTCCTTCATCGGGACTACTACCTGGGAGAGGTCGACGCGGGTAATTAACAGCCGCTCTTTCTTTCCGGCGGCGCAACCGGGAATCGTCGCGAGACCCGCGATCCCGCCGGAGGCGGCCGCGAGCAGGCCGCGACGGGTTGGTTTGATGAGTGCCATAGCGCTTACCTTTCTGCAACAAGAATACGCCCAAGCAGGGGGAAGCGGAAGCGCCTCCGGGCGCTACCAGATGTACTGGGCGGCTTCGGCGCGGCGGGCGTGGCTGTCCAGAACGTGCACGACGCGGATCTTCTTCAGCTTGGACGGCGAGAGCTGGCCGATTGGGATGTAGAGGATGGAGCGTCCCATCCCGGCGGAGATGGAACGGAATACCGAGCGCGGGGGCCTGGCGGCCACGTAGACGACGAACCGGTGAATGGAGTAATCCAGCGCGGCGAGCAGCAGGCGTTCCGGCTTGGTCTCGGCGAAGTTGTAATCCGGGTCGCCCCAGACGTCGAACATGCGGCGCGCGGGCAGAGTCATCAGGAAGCCGCCATACTCGGCGCGGCCGATGCCTGGCCCGACCATGTGGTCGAAGGGCTGGGTGGAGAAGAAGGCCATGTCGGACTCGTTCTGGTGCTCGCCCAGCCAGGTGGTGAGATACGGGTAGCGGTCGTCGCGATCCTCGTCGAAGATGACGACCACGGCGCCCACCTCGCCGGCCACCTTCTGGCACTCGCGGACGTAGATCTTGCCTTCATGCCAGTTGCGGACCGTCTCGCGAAGATCGATGCCGTCGAGGATTGAAGTGGTGAACGGCTCGACGCGCATACGCTCTTCCGAAAGCATGCTTTTCGCCTTCTGCTTCAGAAAGCGGCCGTAATCCTCGATGGTTATGTCCTCCGGCGGATAGGAACAGATGGAATTGCCGTCCAACTGCCGGGCCCATTCGCCGGGCGTTTTTTCTTTTTTTCTCGGCCTTAAGGAAGCGGGACGGAGGCGCCGCTTGGGGCGGGGAAGGCGCCGGCGCAGGCGGAGCCGTCGCGTGTCGAGCCAGACCTCCTCGCCGGCAACGTTCGCGGTCTGAATATCGCTCTTCGCCTGTTGCGGCGCGTAGCGGTTGGCGGTCTCCCACACTTCCCAGGCGTAGTTGTCGTCGACGACGCTCCGCGCGGCCACGGTCAGGTCGAAGAGCGCCGCGGCCAGATCGGAGTTGATCGTGGCGAGGTTCCGCGCGTAGCGGGCGATCATCCGGCGCTGCCAGTGCGAGATCCTATCGCCGGTGTTTTTCTCGTACAAGGCTTCGGCTTCGCGAAACAGCGCGAGTTGGGAGCGGAGCCGGTCGATGAGAGCCACGTCGGCCATCTCAGGTCGAAAGCGCTCATAGCGTTCCTGGAGGAACGGGTATTCCACCAGGATCTCGGCGAGGCAGTCCGGGTGGGGATTGAGCAGGTCGACGTGCGGCTGGATGCGGCGCCGGGCAGGCGGCTCCTGCGGCTCTTCCATCGCGTCCAGCACCGGGTCGAGCAGGTTCAGCGACAGCACCACGAGTACGTCCGCTTCCGGGTCGGCGCCCTGGAGTTTCCACGCGATGCCGGCGGCATGGTCGGCCACTTCGCCGGTCCGGGGCATGGGGAAGAGCCGGTAACGCTCGATGTACTGCTCGATCCCGATGGCGCGCAACGAAAAAGGATCCGGATAGACGTCGGGCAGGTGGGGACGTTCGCCCGCATCCGGCTCGGCGAAGACGATGCGGGCGCCGATTTCACCGGCGGTGCGGACCGCCTCGGTGAAAGGGTCGGCCGGCTCGACGGGTATGTATATGCCGCGGTCGTCGTCCTTCTCGTCGGGATAGACGAGGACGGTGATCTGAGGGAGCCGCTTGACGGCGCGGAAATAGTGCCGTTCGAGCCAGCCGGGGAGTTCGACGACCACGACCTGGGGCTTCTCCGCGAGAATCCGCCGCCGGACTTCGATTGCGAACTCCATCCGTCCGGGCGCCACCGGCAGGTACGCGAACCGGCCGCGGCGGAGGCTGCCGACGTCGGGCAGGGCGAACTCAGACCCTTGGGACATAGCGGAGCGCTTCCTGGCCCAGCGTTTCGAGGATGGCCATCTGCAACGCGTCCACCCGATCGAAGCGATTTCCCTCGAGTTGCAGGAGCTTCATGGCGAAACGGCTGATATTAATCCCGTCTCGCGCGGTGTAACGCTCGTCGGCGGCGTGGGCGTGCTGGAGAAAATCGGTGACGTATTCGAGGATCTGCTCTTCGCCGAACGGCAGATTTTCGCGGAGAATGGCGTATTCTTCGTCGCGCTCGGGAAAATCGATCAGAATTTGCGGCTGAACGCGGGAGTGGATGTACTCGGGAAGGTCGAACGTCGAGGCGTCGTCGTTCATCGTGCAGACGATGCGGAACAGGGGATGCGCCTTGATCTTGATGCCGGCGACAATCGATTCGACGTACCGCCGGTTGTCGAGCAGCGGGGCGAGGCTGGCCCAGCTTTTCTCGCTCATGCGGTTCCCCTCGTCGAGAATCGCAACGCCGCCGCGCAGCATTGCGGTGACCAGGGGAGAGGCTACGTAGCGGAGGCGGCTTTCGCCCTCGATCACCGGCGTGATGAGGAGGTCTTCCGGGCGCGTGTCGACCGTCGCCTGCATGATGTATACTTCGCGGCCCAGGCGCTTGCCGGCGGCGTAGGCCAGCGTCGTTTTGCCCACGCCGGGCTTGCCGATCAGGCGCGGGTTCATCGGCAGGTCCTGCGGATCCACCACCAGCCAGGCGGCCAGCAACTGCCGCATCACCTCTTCCTGTCCGACCCAGCGGATGGGGAGTTCGTCGGGATGGGCGAGGTGGAGCGGTACCCCTTCGACTTCGACAACCATATGTTGTATTGTCCTACAAGGAAATCGCGCAGGCTTCAGGGAAAGTCCGGCGCCGGGTGGTGAACGACGCGCTTTGGCGAGGAACTTGCCGCGCATCCGGCGGCGTCTAATGCGAATGGACGTATGCGGCTCTTGCTGATTCTGCTGTGCGCTTCCCTTGCGAGCGGCCAACCGAGTGGCGGTGATCCGTGGAGCGACCTGCGTTCAAAGAACGCTCCCGACCTTGAGTTTTCGGCTCGGTTTCTGGACGGGGGGCCTTACCGCGAAGGCGAACTGATCCGTCTGGAACTGCGGTTTCCCGGAGGTCCGCGCTCCACGGCGGGACACCCGCGCCAGGAGATGTGGCAGTTCGGCGGCTTCCTGCTCGATCCTCCGCGCGACTGCGGCGCCGTCGAAAGCCCGTGCCTGATGGCAATGGGTTTCAATCTGGACAAGAGCGATCCGATGCTGAGCTTCGGCGAGCGCGAGGGGCCGGCGGTGTTCTACCTGAACAATTATGTCCCGCCGCCGGCGCCGGGCCGCTATCGCGCGGCCGCCCTGGCGCGCAAACTGTTACTGACCAGCCGCGCGCCGATGTCTTTCGTGTACGCGTACGCCGATCCTCCGGAGTTCGCCGTTTCGAACGGCATCGAGTTCGAGATCGTCGCGGCGTCGCCGGACTGGATTGCGCGAACGGTAGCCGCCAGCTTGGCGACTCTCAAGGGGCCGCAGCCGGCCGGCCCGGAAGGGTACGAAATCCAAAGGGCGGCCGCGCATCAGCTCCGCTTTCTGGATCACCCTTCCGCGTGGAGCGCGGCGCTGGAGCTGTTTCCGGTTGGTGAGAACACGCTGCTTCGAGGCCTTGCGGCCTCGCGACAGCCGGCCAGGGTCTGCGAGCTGATGCAATCGTGCATCACCGCGCCCCGACAGGCGGTCTCTACGTACTACCTCACAACGATGGCGCAGCTATGCGCGAAGCCGCTGATGCCCGCGCCACCGCCGGGCAAGCCGGACCAGGCGAGCCCCGAATGGAAGGCGTACTGGCGCAACGATCGCCGTCTGCATCAAGAGATGCTGACCGAAGGAAACGCCGCGCTGGCGGCCGGCCTGAGCGACAAGCAGGGCGAAGCCAAGGCGATCGCCATCGAAACATTGTTGCAGCGCGTCCAGAGCCTGCGGATGAACGAACCGGAGCGCGCGCAGCCGGAGTGGCTGCCCGCGCTGCGGAGGGAGTTCGTGAAATCGTTCGGGGGGTTGGAGGAATGGAGGCGGCGCAACCTGCTGTCACTCTACGCCGCGGTAATCCCCGGCAAGGACCTGGTTCCGATTCTCGAATCGACGCTGGACGGATGGAAGCCCGGCGACTATTACGAACTGCCCCGCGAGGCAATCCGCGCTCTCCAGCAGGTGGACGCTGCCCGGGCGCAAGCGCGCATCCTGGCGGAGTTGCGCAAGGAGAAGACGTGGTTGGACGCCGCCGATCTCGACCTGCTGCCGCCATCCGCCGTTCCAACGATGGACGACGAACTCATTGCCCTGGTGGACGCGCACCAGCGCCCGGGAGGCTGGAATCCGGCGCTGCGCATGACCGCGCTGGCGAAGTACGGCAGCTCCGCGGCGCTGGAGCGGGTCAAGGCGATCTACGAATCGCAGCAGGAGCGGTGTCAACCCGAGCTGATGGCGTATTTCGTGCGCGTGGATCCGGATTACGCCGATCGCGTGTTTCGCCGCGATCCGTGGGAGATGCAGGCGGACGCGCCGCCGTGCGCGCGGCAGTACTTCGAGCGGACGCCGCCGCTGGCGATGCACCGGGTACTGGAGCAATATATGAGCGCGCATCTCATGCACCGCGATGCCGGCCTGAAGACGGTAGCGGCTCGCTCACTGGGGCGGTACGGATCGAAAGCGGCGCTACCGCCGCTGTGGGAGGCGCTGCGGTACTTCCACGTTTACTGGAAGGGGAAAGGCGCGGAACTGGAGCAGAATCGCGCGGGCGTCGACCTCGAGGTGGCGCTGCGCGACGCGATCGCGCGGGGGCGCAACCGGCTGGCGACGGAGGCCGATCTGCGCACGATCCGCTCGCTGTGCATCTCCGAGCGGTGCATGTATGAAACCGACCAGGACCTTCGCGCCTGGGAGAAGCCGGCGCCGCGCGTCACGGCCGATCCGTAGACGGGGGCTGAACTGCGGGCGATCCCCGCGCGAGCGTCTGCCGTTGTTCGTCGGAGTAGCGGCACTCGGTGGGCGGTTGGGTGGGGACGCCGAGCTCGTGCAGGTTGAAATGCGCATTGAACAGGCACGGATCGAGGGCAAGGGCGCGTTCAAAGTCGCGCCTGGCCGGCTCCCTCTGTCCCAGGCCCAGCAGAGCTACGCCGCGATTGTTCAGCGCCACAGGGTCGCGGGGCGCGAGCGCCAGTGCCCGGCCCAACTCCGGAAGCGCCTCGGCAGGCCGGCCCATCGCCAGCAACCGGCCTCCGAGCGCGGCGGCGACCGCCGGGTTGTCGGGAGCGATCCGCTTCGCGTCTTGGAGGAGCCGCAGCGCCTCGGCGTTATCGGAGATGCGCGCAAGCTGAAGCTTGGGACGCAGCTTGCCGGGCGCACGCTCGACCGCTTCGCGCCACAACAGCCGCTCATCCTGCCAGACCTGAACGCGCGCCACCGTCAAGGCCAGCAACGCGACGCCAGCGAGGGCAAGCCACTTCGGCCGCAGCCGCTCGATCGCGAGAGCGGCCGCGGCGGCGAAGCCAATCAGCGGGAAGTAGATGCGACGTTCCGCCATCAGCTCGTCGATCGGAAAGATGGAGGAACTCGGCAGCAGGAGCGCGAGGCCGGCGAGGAACCATAGTCCTTTGGCGCCGGCGCGGAGGCTTCGCAGCGCGAAGGCGGCCGCGACGGCGATGACGCACCAGGCGGCCGCAGCCCGCCAGTCCGTGGCGAGTTGCACTTCGGGATCCACGGTGAAGCCGTAAGGAATGATCAGCAGCCGGATGTACCGCGCGATGACGATGCCTTGCGTCAGGAAGTACTCGAGCGGGGAAACGTCCGAGCCGAAGCCGGCGCCCGATCCGGCGTGGGCGGCGACGGCGATGACGCGCAAACCGGCGGCCAGGGCCAGAGCCATCATGGCGGCGATCGGTTTCCACTCCGATTGGCGTCCGCGGCGCGCGAGATGGAACAGCAGCAGGACGACGGGGAAGGCCGCGCATTCTTCCTTGGCCAGCAGGGCGGCCGCGAACCAGGCCGTCGCCGTCCAGTGACGGCCGGCGAGCCAGTAGCGCCAGGAGACCAGGCACAGCGCAGTCGCGAGAAGCGTGGCGCGCTCGAAGATATACGCGACGGGCTCGGTCTGGATAGGATGGAGCGCGAAAATCGCCGCCGCGATCAGGGCGGCTTTCCGCGGCGCCAGGCGCGAGAGGACGTTGTAAGCGAGGAGTACGGCGACCAGGTGCACGGCGACGTTCACGGCATGGTAACCCCAGGGATTCCGGCCGCCGGCCATGTGGTTCGCCCAGAACGTGAGATACGTCAGCGGGCGCGTTTGCGAGAACCGCCAGATCTCGCGCCAGCCGGAAGCGGAGGCGACGGCGGGGTCGGAAAACAGCGAATAGTCGTCGAAGGCGAAGCCGGTAGACAGGCTGAGGCCGAACGCCGCCAGAACCGCAACGGCCAGGCCGAAATAGGGGGACAACGACGGGCGCAATGCTATCATGTTAATTCGTCGCGGTACAATCCTCCGGTCGTATGCCCCCCAAAGTGAGCGTCAAACGCCCCCGAACGGCGAAGGAACGGGCGGCCAGGACACACAGGATCTTGCTGACGCTGGACGAGATGTTCCCCGGCGCCACGTGCGCGCTGGAACACCGGGACGCGTGGCAACTGCTGGTTGCCACGATTCTATCGGCCCAATGCACCGACGAGCGAGTGAACAAGGTTACCCCGGGCCTGTTCGCCAAGTACCCCGCCATCGAGGATTTCGCCCACGCCAACCCGGAGGAACTGGGGCAGGACATCCGGTCCACCGGGTTCTTCAACAACAAGGCGAAATCCATCATCGGGGCCGCGCGCAAGGTCCTGAGCGATTTCGGGGGAAAGCTGCCGCGGACGATGGAGGGGATGCTGACCATCCCGGGCGCGGCCAGGAAGACCGCGAACGTGGTGCTTGGAACGGCGTTCGGCATCCCGTCCGGCGTCGTGGTGGATACGCACGTGCAGCGGATCGCCGCCCGCCTCGATCTCACCCGGGAAACCGACCCGGTGAAGATCGAGAAAGACCTGATGAAGGCGATTCCAAAGGAACGGTGGATATTGTTTTCGCACCAGATCATCCACCACGGGCGGAACCTGTGCAAGGCGCGGAGGCCGCTGTGCGCGGAGTGTCCGCTGAATCCGGTCTGCTACGCCAAGGACAAGACGGCATGAAGGGCGTTGCGGGGCTGGTTTGGGCCGCGGCGGCCGCGGCGGCGCTGGCGGGTTGCGAGCGGGCGCCGGAAAGCTATCCGCCTCCGTTTCAACGCGGCGCCGCGCAAGGAGGACGCGCTCCGCAGTACCGGCATTTTGTCGCCATGAACGATCCGGACGCCTCGTCGTACTTCGTGGCGGACATTGGGGCGGGGCTGGAAAACGGCGCATGGAGGTGGACAGGAGCCCGGCCCGAGCTGCGCTTCGTTCTGGAGAAGGTGGAGGATCTGAAATTCACTATGGATTTCTCCATCGCGGGCGTAACATTCGAGCAAACAGGTCCGGTGACGATCTCATTTTACGTGAATAATCGCCTGCTTGAGACCGTTCGATACCCGACGTTCGGCGAAAAACGTTTCGAAAAAGCAGTCGATCCGAGCTGGTTGGAACCCGGCGAGGACACGATCGCCGCGGCCCGTATCAACCCGCCCTGGATTTCTCCGAAAGACGGCACGAAGCTGGGGATCATCCTGGTCCAGGCCGGTTTCATCGAGTGATGGCGCAGGTCGCGACGATCGTTTTCGGAGCGGCGTGGACTGTCGCGACGTCGATCGCGCTGGGCCTGCTGCTGCTCCGCCCGGCGGCTCCGGAGCTTCGGCGCGAGGAGCAGATTCCGCTTGCGTTCGTCGCGGGCGCCGCCTGTCTGAGCCTGGTCGTATTCCTTCTGTCGGTCCTCCAGTTGGTCTACGGGGCCGTTTTCCTGGCGGCGGGCGCTCTTAGCATCGGACTGGCGCTGTATTTCCGGTGTTTGCCGTTGAATTCCGAGCGGTTCAAGCCGCTGCCGAAAGTCTGGCGCCGCGTGGCCGCGTTAATTTTCACGGTATTCGGGATTTTGTATCTCAGCCACGCGATGGCGCCCGAGATGAGCCCGGACGGCTCGACGTATCACCTCGGGCTGGTTGGGCGTTTCGCGCGGAACCACGGCTTCGAGCGGATCACGACGAACATGTACGCCAATCTGTCGCAGGGGATCGAAATGCTCTACCTGTACGCGTACGCGTTCGGGCGTCACTCGGCGGCGGCGCTGGTTCACGCGGCCTTTCTCGGCGCGTTGACGCTGATGATGGTGAACTACGGCCGGCGCTTCGGGTTCCCGGCGGCGGGGGCGGCTGGAGCGCTGCTGTTTTTCGTGAGCCCGGTGGTGGGCAAGGACGGCAGCACCGCGTACAACGACGTGGCGGTGGCGTGCGTCATCTTCGCTGTGTTCTACCTCGTGCAGGTTTGGGCCGAACGGAGGCCGGCCTCGCTGTTGATTCCCATCGGAATTGTGGCCGGATTCTGTTACGCGGCCAAGTACACGGCGTTCCTCGCGATTCCGTATGCGATGGCGTTCCTGCTGTGGAAGCTGGCGCGGGCGCGGCAGCCGTGGTTCCGCCCTTTATTGACGGTGGGGATCTGCGCGTTGCTGATGATGACGCCGTGGATGCTAAAGAACTGGATCTGGTTGGACAACCCGTTCTCGCCGTTCTTTAACGCGTGGTTTCCGAATCCGCACATCCACCAATCGTTTGAAGCCGGTTACGCGCGGCACATGCGGAATTACGAGGGAATCGAAAGCCGCTGGGCGATTCCGCTGGAGGTAACAGTCCGCGGCACGAAGCTGTGCGGGTTAGTTGGACCCGTGTTCCTGCTGGCGCCGTTGGCGCTGCTCGCGCTCCGGCATCCTCACGGCAGAAAGTTGCTGCTGGCGGCGCTCGTTTTCGGGGCGACGTACGGGGCCAATATCGGTACGCGCTTTCTGATTCCGGCGCTCCCTTTCGTCGCGCTCGCATTCGGCCTGGCGATTGCCCGATACCAGACGATCGCGGTCGGGGTGGTCCTGGTTCACGCTGTGTTGTCGTGGCCGGACGTCATGCGGAAGTACGCCGACGAGGGCGCGTGGAAGCTGGAAAAGACGCTCTGGCGAGAGGCGCTGCGCATCAAGACGGAAGACGAGTTTCTGCGGTCGAACCTGATCGGCTACGCCACGGCGCGGATGATCGAGGAGAAAGTCCCGCCCGGCGACAAGGTGCTCACGTTTTCGAACGTTCCCGAAGCGTACACGACGCGTGAGATTCTCGTGGTCTATCAATCGGCGTGGAACGAACTGCTGGGCGACACGCTATGGACGCCGCTGTCGGCGGGGATGCAGCCGACGCAGCGGTTCCTTTTCTCATTCGAGGCGACTGAGCTTCGGAAGACGCGCGTGACACAGACGGCGCGGCGGGCGGGCGATCAGTGGTCGATCGCCGAATTTCGCGTCTACAGCCAGGGGAGGGAACTGCCGCGCTCTCCCGCCTGGCGGCTGCGCGCATCGCCGAATCCGTGGGACGTGCAGCGGGCGTTCGATAACAGCCCGGTCACCCGCTGGCGCTCCTGGCAAGACTTGTACGACGGAATGTTCGTGGAGGTCGATTTCGGCGAGCCGCGCTTAATTGACGGCGTGGCGCTGGAGACCTCGCCGGACCAGGGGAACGTCGCGCTGCGGCTGGAGGGGGCGGACGCCAACGGCGAGTGGACGACGCTTGGCGGCGCGCCCGAGGTCAAGGAGATCCAACCGCCCGCGAAGCTGCGCCGCGCCGCCGCAGAAGAGCTGAAGAACGCCGGGGTCCGCTACTTCCTGGTTCACGACACGGACCACTTTCGCGACGATTTTCTGCGCCGGCAGCACGAGTGGGGCTTCACGCCGATCGGGGAAACCGAAGGCAAGCGACTGTACCGCATCGATTAGCGCGCCTTCACCGTCGGGGCGGATCAAGTGAAGGTCCTGATCCGCCGGACGGTGGCGCGGGAAACCGGCCAAGAGCCGACGGATGTGGCCGCGATCTGTTGCGACGACCACGGAAATCGGCTGCTGTTCATCGGCCTTCCGGGCGCCTCCTCCGCCGGCATGGTCTACAAACCCAAGCCGATGGGCCGCGAACGCTTGCCGGCGGAGATCATGGATCTTTATGTCCGCCTGGACGCTGCGCTGCACGCGGCTGTGCGGCGGGGCGGCGACGCCGCGCAGGAGGACGATTCCAACGGCTACGCGCTATCCAGGACCCGGCGGCCAGACGCCTTCAGCTCGAGGTCCGCGAGTGGGCGATTCGACACGAACGTCAACTGCTGCGGGCGCTCGAATTCTCCTCGCTGGCGGAGCACCGCCGGGTGGCCGCCGATGCCTTGGGGTACGCGCGGCAATCCCGTACCCAGATACTGGCGCTGGCGCGCGCCGCCCGCGACCCGGACGACGAGGTTCGGAACAATGCGACGCGCGCGCTGAGCGTGCTGGCGAGTTCCGGGCTGGCAATCCCGATCCCCACAGACACGTTCATCGAGATGCTGAATTCGGGGCGGTGGACCGACCGGAATAAAGCAACCGCGTTGCTTGACGCGTTAACCGTCAGCAGAAACCCGGGCTTGCTGCAAGCGATACGCTCCCGGGCGATGGCGCTCGGACGAGTAGCGGGGTTGCCGGAGGAGCGGCTGCGAGAACTGGCGTGGAACGGACCCGTGGAAAGCATCGTCGCAGCGGCGGGCGCGCGCTGAGGCGACCGGCAAGCGCTTTCGCCGAAGCCGGCCGCCATGCGCGCCCGCGCGGTTACTTGACTCCCTGCGTGGCGGTCAGAACCGTGGTCAAGTCCGCTCCGAGGTCCTTGCCGTCGGTTCCCTTGCCGCGGAACGGGCTGGTTGAGTTTAGACGGTAGTCGCCAGCGGATGGATTTACGAAACCAACGTTCGAGACGGCAGCGGGGAAGAAATTGTCCGCGGGGTACTTCGCCGAGGCGCCGCCGATGAGCGCATTCTTCTTAAAGGCGTAACCCGGCGCGAAGGCGGTCAGCGTGGGCGTTCCGGTCGTAGTATTGGTACCAATCACGCCGAGCGAGCCGTGCTGTCCGATGTTGTCCTGGAAGACGAAGCGGACGGCCGGTTCGGCTTCGAAACCGATAACTGCCGGCCGGTGGCTGGCGCTGGAGACAGGTGTTGTGGCCGATGGTGACATCTTGCGCCCCGGCGGCCAGGTGGAACAGGCGCCCGTCGCCGCCCCACACACGTGTGGTCGATATCATAGATCAATTTGTTTGGATGATGGGGATCGCCGGCTAACGTTGGGTCGCACCGGGGACGGTGGCGACCAGCCGTGGATCGAATGCCGGAAGTGAATTGCAGGATATTGCGACGATAGGTGACGTCCTCGACCACGGCCCAGGTCATGGCGCCTTTCTGAGTTCTGACGGTGAAGGAGATCGCGAAGCCGTACGGGTCTGCGCCTTTCCAGTTGTTCTCGAAGATGTTGCCGTCCACCAGCACTCGCCGGGCGTTCTTAAGGTCAAGGTGGTTTCGAACCAGCCATCCTTCGGTCTTCCAGGCTTCGGGCCGCGTGAAGAGATTCCGCTGGATGGTGATGTCGGAGGGGACGAGGCCAGAGACGGCTGCCGCGGCGGCGCCGAACAACACGGTGTTGCCGGAAGCTTCCAGGTAGTTGTTGACGATGGCGATCGGCCCGGGACCATTCCATCCGGCCAGGGCCTGGGTCTCCTGGGTCTTGTGCTTGAAATTGGAGATCCAGCAATTCTGCACGACGATGGACGAGCCGTTGAGCGATAGGCCGCGCTTGCCGCCGACCGTGGCGTCGCCGTGGATATAGAGACGGTCGAGTTCAATGTCGGAGGCCGAATCGGCGGGGTTGGCCGACGTTCCGGAGCCAATGGAAATCAGTTCGTAGCTATAGACGCCTGGTTTCGCGAAGACTTCGAGACCGACGAGACGATAGTGATGAGCGCCTTCGGCCGTGGCGATGGCGGGCAGGTCGTCCGGCGCGACGATCTTCGCCAGCGGGGCGGCCGCGGTAGGGGTAATCCTCTGCCCGGCGGGCGGCACAAGGGAGGCGTTCGCCGTGGTGATTGTGATGTATCCGTTGCCGTCCTTGGGTTTCAGGACGAAGTTGCCGTTGAACGAGGCGCCGGCGGCGAGGGCAATCGTGTCGCCCGGCTGCGCCTGGTCGATGGCCTGCTGGAGATTGCCGCCGGCAGCGACGGTGATGGTCTTGGGTACGTATTCGACGCGCCAGGTTCCTTGCTGCCGCCAGCCCGTGCTGGCGCCCCCCTTATCGTCGGCGAAGGAATAGATGTTCTTCAGGCCGCCGAACGAACGGTTGAAGACAAGAGAGAGGGATAGCGAGTAGCGGCTGGCGGACCCGTCGCCGGAGGAAGCGCCGACATCAAGCGTGCACTGGCTGTTGGACAACGTCCCGGGCTGACCCACGACAATGGGTCCGGCCCAGGTGGTTCCCGCATCGTTCTGCAGCCACAGCGCGTTCTCGGCAGAGCGGTAACGGACTATGCACGCGTTCGTCGACGCGGTGGAGGTGTTGATCAGCGCGTAAATCGTGCGCAGATCGTCAACGCCATTCCCATCGGTGAAGCCGAACTGGAAGGCCTGCGCCAGGCCCGTTCCGCTGGCCGGGGTAACGGAGTCGGCGGTGGGCGTCTGGTTCAGGCCGGGAGTCCAGGCGCCGAGGATGACCCAGTCGCTTGCCAGGGCGCCTTCATCGTCGGCCTTGACGTAGATCCGCTTGAGGCCGTAGAAGGAGGGTGTAAAACGCACCGGGACAGTCAATGTCAGGTTGCTGCCGGACACGGCGGCGGCCGCGGCGGCAAGGTCGATGTTGCACTGCTGGTTGCTCAGCGTACCCGCCGAGCCGAGCTTCAGCGGACCTTTCCAGCCGATCCCGTCATTGTCCTGAAGACGGAGTTCGTTGGCCGCCCGGCGATATTCGACGGAACAGGCGTTGGCGAACGCGAGTTGGTCGCTGAAGAGCAGGCGAGCGACCGAAATATCGGCCGCTCCGTCGGCATCCGAGACGACGAGGTTAAAGGTTTGCACGGCGCCGGAACCGGAGGAGGGTGAAACGCTCTTGGGCTCGGGCGGCGCGTCGGGCCAGGGAGTCCACGTCCCCTTGAGTTGCCAGTCCGTGGAGAGTCCGTCGAGGTCCTCGGCGTATAGGTAGATGTTTTTCGCGGTCGTGAAGGCCCGGGCGAAGCTCAACGCAACGTCAAGAGTCAAGACATTGCCGGACACGGTCGCCGCCGACGCGCCGGTATTCACCGTACATTGGCCGTTGGCCAGCGATCCGGCAGTCCCGACGATTTTCGATTCAATCCAGGAAGAGCCGTCGTTGCCGCGGAGGCTCAGTTGTTTCGAGGATGGATCATACGAGACGTAGCATCCGTCGGCGTCTTTGAGCTGCGCATTCAGCAGCAGGCGAACCACCTTCAACTCCGCGGCGCCATCGGGATCCGAAAACACGGCCCGGAAGGTCTGGCTGGAGCCCTCGCCGGAGGCTGGACTTACCGACTCGGAGACGGGCGGTTTGGGGGAGGGGGTGTTGTCGGGGCCGGTGACGCCCTGCGTCGCCGCCAGAATCGCTGCAATGTCGGCGCCAATGTCCTTGCCGTCCGTGCCCGCGTTCTTGTAGGGACTCGAGCTTGCGAGGGCAAAGTTGCCGCCGGCGTAGTTGACGAACTGGACGTTCGAGACGGCAGCGGGGAAGAAATTGTCCGCGGGGTACTTCGCCGAGGCGCCGCCGATGAGCGCATTCTTCTTAAAGGCGTAACCCGGCGCGAAGGCGGTCAGCGTGGGCGTTCCGGTCGTAGTATTGGTACCAATCACGCCGAGCGAGCCGTGCTGTCCGATGTTGTCCTGGAAGACGAAGCGGACGGCCGGTTCGGCTTCGAAGCCGACCAACTGCCGGCCGGTGGCTAGCTGGAGACAGGTGTTGTGGCCGATGGTGACATCTTGCGCCCCGGCGGCCAGGTGGAACAGGCGCCCGTCGCCGCCCCACCGCGTGTGGTCGATGTCATAGATCAGGTTGTTTTGGATGAGGATGCGCCGGCTAACGTTGGTCGCGCCCGAGGGGACCGTGGTGGCGACCGTGTCCCGGCCGTGGATCAGAATGCCGGAGGCGGAATTGCGCAGGATATTGCGAACGATGGTGACGTCCTCGACCACGGCCCAGGCCATGGCGCCTTTCTGAGTTCTGACGGTGAGCCAGATCGCGAAGCCGTACGGGTCCGCGCCCTTCCAGTTGTTCTCGAAGATGTTGCCGTCCACCAGCACTCGCCGGGCGTTCTTAAGATCGAGCAGGTTTCGAACCAGCCATCCTTCCGTCTTCCAGGCTTCGGGCCGCGTGAAGTGATTCCGCTGGATGGTGATGTCGGAGGGCACGAGGCCGGAAACAGCGGCCGCGGCGGCGCCGAACATCACGGTGTTGCCGGAAGCTTCCAGGTAGTTGTTGACGATGGCGATCGGTCCTGGACCATTCCATCCGGCAAGGGCCTGGGTCTCCTGGCTCTTGTGCTTGAAGTCGGAGATCCAACAATTCTGCACAACGATGGACGAGCCGTTGAGCGATAGACCGCGCTTGCCGCCGACCGTGGCGTCGCCGTGGATGTAGAGACGGTCGAGTTCAATGTCGGAGGCCGAATCGGCGGGGTTGGCCGACGTTCCGGAGCCAATGGAAATCAGTTCATACGTGTAGACGCCCGGCTTCGCAAGAACTTCGAGGCCAACGAGACGATAGTGATGGGCGCCGGCGGCGGTGGCGATGGCGGGCTGTCCGTCCGGCGCGACGATCTTCGCCAGCGGGGCGGCCGCGGTAGGGGTAATCCTCTGCCCGGCGGGCGGCACAAGGGAGGCTTTCGCCGTGGTGATTGTGATGTATCCGTTGCCGACCTTGGGTTTCAAGACGAAGTTGCCGCTGAACGAGGCGCCGGCGGCGAGGGCAATCGTGTCGCCCGGCTGCGCCTGGTCGATGGCCTGCTGGAGATTGCCGCCGGCAGCGACGGTGATGGTCTTGGGCTCGGGCGGCAAGTCGGGCCAGGGAGTCCACGTCCCCTTGAGTTTCCAGTCGGAGGAAAGCCCGCCAAGGTCCTCGGCGTACAGGTAGACACTCTTCGCGCCTTGGAAGGCGCTCGCGAAGCTCAATGCGACGTCAAGAGTCAAGATGTTGCCGGACACGGTCGCCGCCGACGCGCCGGTATTGACCGTGCACTGGCTGTTGGCTAGCGATCCGGCGGTCCCGACGGTTTTCGATCCAATCCAGGAAGAGCCGTCGTCGCCGCGGAGGCTCAGTTGTTTCGATGACGGCTCATAAGAGACGTAGCATCCGTCGGCCTCGCTCGGCTGCGCGTTCACCAGCAGGCGAACCCGCTTCAGGTCTGAGGCGCCATCGGAGTCCGAGAAGACGGCGCGGAACGTCTGGCTGGAGCCCTCACCGGAGGCGGGGCTTACCGAGTCCGCCGACGGCGGCTTAGAGGACGGAGCGTCGTCGGGGCTGGCGACGCCCTGCGTCGCCGCCAGGACCGCCGCAATGTCGGCGCCAATGTCCTTGCCGTCCGTGCCCGCGTTCTTGTAGGGACTCGAGCTTGCGAGGGCATAGTTGCCTCCGGCGTAGTTGACAAACTGCACGTCGGAAAACCCTGCCGGGAAGAAGTTGCCGGACGGATAGGAACTCTGCTTGGTCGGCGCGCCCACCAGCGCATTCCTCAGGAACACCGCGCCGGGGGCGTAATAGTTGAGTGCGGTTGTTCCGGTTCCTTTTCCCGATCCAAATACTCCCGATGGTCCGTGCGGCGTGATGTTGTTGGCGTAGACGAGCCCGGTCGAAGGCTCGCCGTCGAGCATCATGGCCATCTTCACATTGCTGTTGGCAATCGTGTTGTGGTCAATCGTGACGTCCTGCGCCCCGGCCAGAATCTGGAATACGCGGCCGTCGCCGCCCCAGCGCGTGTAATCGATATCCTCGAAAATGTTGTCTTTGATGCGTACGCGGCGCAGGATTCCCTGGTAGTTCGAATTGTTGTCCTTGCCGAGAATGTTCACGCCGCTGCTGGCGTGGCGGACGATGTTGCGCACGAAATCCACGTCCTCCACCACGGCCCAGGGGGCCGTCCCGTTCACCGCGCGGACGGTAAAGACGATCGGGTAGCCGGCCTGCGCCTGGACCCAGACGTAGTCGAACACGTTGCCTTCAATCGTCACGCGGCGACCCATTTTCAACTCGAGGCTGTTCTTCACCGTCCATGCCTGGCCGGCGTAGCTGGCGTCGTAGCGCGACCACGAAGGCGGCTTGTAGAAGTAGTTCCGGCGGATGACGATGTCGGACGGAACGACTCCCTGGATGCTGGGGGTAGCCCCGCCGAACAGAATGCCTTCTCCAGCAGCCTCGATGTGATTGTTGATGATGTCGTAGGGACCGGGACCGTTCCATCCGCTGATGGCTTGCGCTTCCTGCCCGATGCCCTTGAAGTCGGAGAAGTAGCATTCGTGGATGGAGGTGGCGCCGCTGTTTAGGGTGATGCCGCGTTTGGCGCCGGTTTTCGGATCGCCGTGGAGGTAAACCCGGTCGAACTCAATATTCGAGGCCTGCTCGGCGACGCTGGAGGCGGTGGTCGATCCAAGCCGGACCAGTTCGTAGGCGTAGTTGTTCGCGCTGTAAATCTCGAGGCCGACGAAGCGGTAGTGGTGCGCGCCCGGGTCGGTCCGGATTGCCGCCGTCGTGTCGGTGCCGGTAATTTTAGGAAGAACCGAAGCGTAGGCCGGCGTGATCCGCTTTCCCGCCGGAGGAATCTTGCTCAAGTCGGACGTGCGGATGGTGATGTACGCGTCGCCCGTCTTTTTCCGCAGAATGAACTGGCCGCGATAGACGGCGCCGGGCTGGAGCGTAATTTCGTCTCCGGCCTGCGCCTGGTCGATCGCCGTCTGCAAGTTGCCGCCCGCGGGAACGTTGATTACGCGCGGTTGCGCGACCGCCTGGAGAGCGCCGGTTTGAGCGTCCGACGCCTGTGCGTGGTTGGCGGTGGCCGCAACCGCAGTCCGCGCGCCGAACCGCGCCGGGGTCTCCGTCAGATTGATCGTGAGCGCGGGGCTGGTATTTGCGTCAACGAAGATCGCATGGACGGTCGCCGCCCGGTTCAGCGCCGACGCACGGAGAGAGTAAGTTCCCGGCCGCAGGCCGACGGAAGAGAACTTTCCCCGATTATCCGTAATATATACGGAGGCTCCCCCAGGGCCTGAAATGATGATTTCCGCCCCGGCCATCGGATTCTGCGCCGCGTCCAAAGCTATCCCGCTGATGCGTCCTTTCGCGCCGATGGCCAGCGCCACTCGCGTCGGCTCGCCGGCATTTAGCGCTACCCCGGCAAGCGTGGCGGCGCCGAGTGAAACGCCAGATGCGCGGATTTCATAGATGCCGGGTGGAGCATAGAGCGAGAACTCGCCGTTCGCCCCTGCTGCCGTGGAAGCCTTGACCAAGCCGTTGTCGATCGCCTGCACTACGGCTCCCGACGCTCCTGCGCCGCCGCTCGTGACCTGGCCGGAGAGCGTCGCCCATCCGGCGGCCATCGTTACCGTCATACGCGCGTCGGCCCCTGCCGGAACGGTGACGTTCACGGTCCTCGAGGGAAGGCCGGGGAGGGCGGCCCTCAGCGCGTGATCGCCCGCCGGAACGTAGTCCAGGCGAAACAGCCCGGCGGGGCCGGTCGTGAAGTCGGATCCGACCGCCGATACCCGGACGCCGGAGACGGGCAGTCCGTTAAGATCGACAACCTGTCCGACGATTCGACCAGCGGTGGCCGGCCGCGGATCTCCGGCGACGGCTCGCCACGCGTTGATCCTGCCGTAGCCTCCGTTGGCATCCCATGCTCCGTTAGGAACGAACGAATCGGCGGATTGCGCGATCCGCTGGACAACGGACTCGTTTGCGACATAGGGCCGGTCCATCAGCGCGAGAATCGCCGCCAGCGCGGCCGTATTGGAGGCGGCGTAGTTCGGCGCAAGGCCCACGGCGCGGGCGGCGTCAGGCTTGCGCAGCCCGGCTGCGGGCGCGACGACGTCACGTACCAAGGAACTCAGCGCGAATGGACGAGCGATGTCCAGGCTGCCGTCGGAGACGGAGAGGACATAGTGGGAGGCGGCGGGAAAGGCCGTCGCAGTTCCATCACTGACAGGGCCGGGCGCCACGAGAACCGCGTTTCGTTCCCACGCATACCGCGCGGCATCCTGGAGAAGCTGCGAGTAGCCGGCGCCCGTTGCATTCACCAGGATCACGTCGGCTCCGGCGTCGGCGGCGGCGACAATAGCGTCAGCGACCACGGCGTCGGCGCCTTCGCCGTTGTCATCAAAGACCCGGTAGATCAGCAGTTCGAACGGAAAGCCGCCGGCGCGTCGAAACGGCGCCGCCAGCGATCTCGCGATAGCAGTCCCATGACCGTTGACGTCCATCCAGGGACAGGCGGCCCGCGGCGAACTTGCCCCCGTGAAGGCCGCGGAAGCGGCCCAGTCGATCGCCCCGCCAAGTCGCGAATCGGTCGACGACCCAGCCGCGTTTTGAAAGTCAGGGTCGCCACAATCCGCGCCCGTATCGAGGATGGCAATGCGGGCGCGCCCCCGGGCGGATGGCCTGTAGGCGAGGTATCCGTCGGGAATCATCCTCCAGGCCTCCACCATCCGGACGCCGTCGGACTCCGAAGGGGAAGCCGTCGCGGAGACGACGACCCGGCGAATGCGGTTGGGCTCGGCGTAGCGCGCCAGAGGGTGACCGGCGAGCCAGGCTGCGGCCTGGGCAGTGTCCACGCCCGGCGCGAACTCCACCGAGTAAGCCTTCAGGCGATCGAGATGCCGGTAGGTTGCGGCGGCAGGCATCGACGTGAATACCCCTTCGGGAGAAGCGCCGGGAACTAGCTGCACGACAAACTGCCGGCTGGCCGTCTCGGCGCCCGTTTCCGCCAGTAGCAACTTCCCGCCCACGATCTGCAGGGGAGACACAACGACCAGAACGAGAAGCGCGATTGCGCAGAATGAGGTTACGATCGCTTTCACATACACCTTCTTCGAGATGAATTTCCCGGGGCGCCATCACTGTGAGGCCACGGGTACCTGGCTCAAGAATCGACAGGCCCGTTCCTGGACTTGAGCGTGCAGATCCGGAGTCGCCAGTTCACGTGGAGGCGGATAAAGCGACGGACACCCAGGTTCGAGTGGCCGCCGGACGGGCGCTGAAAAGGGTGTCACTGTGATGCAAAGAGCGGGCGATCAGGTAGTTATGCGATGTGGCCGAGCGTTGGTTCGCGAGGAAAGGCCTGTGGCAGTAGTGGCGTCGCCTTAACCCCTCCTGGGCTCTCAGGGTCGGAGGTGTAGGACAAGATGCCCGTCCGTGTTCAGTGGATTTACGAACCGGAACTAAGCGGTTCGCCTGAAGCCTGTAGCCTTCAACCCCACCCGGGTTTCGCCGAAGATTCGCCTGCTGATCATATCGGCCGAAGGTGGTGTGAATTTGCGGCCGGTGCGTTACAATCTCGGTGTGAATCCGGCCCGCGTCTTTATTGCCGCGATGCTGCCGTGCGCCTGGTTGCTGGGGGGATGTTCGAGCATGGGTTCCCCCGCGAGCCCGAGCGCCCGGAATTTCCTCGACATGTATAACGAGGTCGACCGCGGTCTATACACCGTGGCGGCCGAGGCGAACTGGAAGGCGGCCACCGACGTCAGCGAACAGCACACCGGCGAACGCATCGGCGCCGATTCGGCGCTCGCCGCGTTTCGAGGCAGCCGCTATGTCATAGAGAATAGCCGCCGGTATCTGGACGAGTACAAAGAATCGCTCACCGACATCGAGTTCCGCGAGCTGGACAAGATTCTGCTCAACGCGGCCGAATCCCCGGGCACGATCCCGGACATCGTCCAGAAACGCGTGGCGGCCGAGGCGCGCCTGGGCGCGATTCTCGACGGTTTCACGTTCTGCCTGGAGCGGCGCGGCGAAACCTGCGTCAAGGCGATCACGCCGAACGAGATCGACCAGGCGCTGCTCCAGTCGCGCGATCTGGCGCAGCGGAAGAAGATCTGGGAGGTGTCGAAGCAGACGGGGCCCGCCCTGAAGAAGGGACTGGCGGAGCTGCGCGATCTGAGGAACCAGGTGGCGCGGCAGTTGGGATACTCATCGTATTTCCATCTCCAGGTCGCCGACTACGGCATGACGGTGGCCGAGATGATGACCCTGATGGAAAAGGCGGTGCGCGACGCGCAGCCGCTGTACGATCAGCTTCACCTTTATGCGCGGCGGGCGCTGGCCAAGCGCTACAGTCAACCCGTCCCGGACAAGATCCCGGCTCACTGGCTTGGCAACCGTTGGGGCCAGGAGTGGCCGGGATTAGTGGACGCGGTCGACCTGGACCCGCTGCTGCGGAGCAGACCGCCGGAGTGGATCGTCAAGCAGGCGGAACGTTTTTACGCGTCATTGGGCATGCCGGCGCTGCCGGAAAGCTTCTGGAGCAAGTCCGACCTCTATCAACTGCCGCCGGACGTCAAGCGCCGCAAGAACACGCACGCTTCGGCATGGCACATCGATCATGACAAAGACGTGCGGAGCCTGATGAGCGTCGTTTCCAACTACCGCTGGTTCGAGACCGCCCATCACGAACTGGGCCATGTCTACTATTACATGGCGTACTCGAACTCGGACGTCCCCCACGTGCTTCGCGAGGGCGCTAATCGCGCATTTCACGAGGCGCTAGGCGACCTGATCGCGATCGCCGCTCGGCAGGAGCTGTATCTTCGCGAGGTCGGGATCTGGCCCAAGGACAAGGAACTGGACAGAGACCAGTATTTACTGAGCGAGGCGCTGGATAACGCGCTGGTGTTTCTGCCGTGGTCGGCTGGGGTGATGACGCATTTCGAGTATGAGCTCTATGAAAAGGAGTTACCCGCCAGCCAGTTCAACCGGAAGTGGTGGGAACTGGTGGAGCAGTATCAGGGCATCGTTCCGCCGGCGCCACGCGGGGAGGAGCACTGCGACGCCTGCACCAAAACCCACATCATCGACGACGCCGCGCAATATTACGACTACGCCATCGCATACCTGATCAAGTACCAGTTGCACGACCACGCCGCGCGCAAGATTCTCCGGCAGGATCCGCGGAACTGCAACTACTACGGCAACGAAGCGGTCGGAGACTGGCTCTGGAGCATCATGCGTCCCGGGGCGACGCGCGATTGGCGGGTCCTGCTGAAAGAGAAGACGGGGGAGGAGATCAGCTCACGCGCGATGCTGGACTATTTTCGGCCTCTCCATGACCTGCTGCGAGCGGAGAACGCCACGAACTGAGAAAACCTTCGGGCGGGCGGCCGCTCGCTCCGGGGCCAGGCTGCGGTGAACTCTTCAGAGATAGTCGGGAGAACTGGATCTCGAATCGGCGGGCGGAACGGTGACGGGGATATCGAGGTTCACGTCCCCCGGCGAGACGCCACGCATGTGCTCCAGAACCAGTTGCACGAGCTTCTGGATCGAGCGCTCCATGGTCAGTTCCTGAGTGACGAAGCGATGGCCGGCGTCCGCGATCGCCTCCCGTTCCTCCCGGCGCGCCAGGTAGTACTGGATCACCTTCGGCATGTCCTCGATCGACGCGCTGACGAAATGCTCGCCGGGGACAAAAGGCGCGGGGTCGTACATCGGCTCGGAGACCACCAGCGACCGGTTGGCCATTCCAAGGATCATTCGCGCTCCCGAGAGCTCGCCGGGGAAGCGGTGGATGTTCAGGAAGATCCTCGAGCGGTTGACCAGGCGGGTGCGGTTGTCGCCCCAGTATTCGGGATTGCCCCAGTCGCCGCAGGCTTTCACATCGACGCCGTTTCGCTGGAGCTGGGCGATCAGCCGGCGGCGTCGCATGATGCGCCACTCGCCGAGGAAAATCGCGTCGATATCGCGTTCCAGCCCCATGTCGTGGCCGGTGTGCGGCGAGTAGCCCAGCGGGACGTAATGGGCGTGAATCCCCCGCTCGGCCAGGAACTCCACGCGCCCGGGAGTGGAGGTTGCGAGCACGTCCACAATCTCATTGCGAAGCAGCGACCGCAGCTTGAAATAATTCGAGTAGACATCGGTGGCGCGCGGGTCGCGCAGGACGATCTTGGCGATCTCGCGCAGCTTCGGAATGGGCCAACGCGTGCCTGAACTCTTCGGAGGAGGCAGAGGCTCGGAAAGCCACAGCAGCACCGGGGGGCGCTCCGCTTTCGGCAGGCTGGCCAAGTGGCGGAAGGTCCCCGGATACCAGTTGGGACTGCCGCGAAAGACGAGGATATCGCCGGGGTTTCGGCGCCATGGGCCGTCCGGCATCGAGTCCACCTGGTATCCCATCTTCTGAAGAAGGGAACTGACGATAGGCTGGCCGCCGGTGTGCTGTACCAGCTTGTGCCGCCTAACGAGGATGATGGTGGGGCTTACCACGGGGTAGCTCATGGACGAAGTCATACCGATCGGCGTCCTGCGCCATCAAGAACCATACAGAACGATTTTAGCGTAACCAGGACGAACGTCAGGAGGGCCGCTCACAGCCCCCGGGAAGTCCCCAGCGATGCCGGGACGAGGCAGTGAAGACCGCGTGCGGTCAACAGCCCGATAGCATTTTAGGCGTGCCCCAGTGCGTCCGGTACGTCCGGCTGACGTAGAGGTTGGCTTCCGGATCGTTGATGACGGTTTCGCTGCCCGGGTCGAACGACAGGTTGCGGCCGGTGCGCGCCACGATGTTGGCCAGGTGCGCGTGGAGGCTCGACAAGTGGCCCTCCATGATGTCGGCGTTGGGAAACCGGCGCGAGCGGACGCAATCGACGAAGTTTTGCGGATGGGGATCGGGTTCGGGGCGGTCGCGCTGCTCGACGAGCTTGCCGGAGCGGTCGAAGACCTTATAGCCCCAGTTCTCGGTAAACGGCCCGATGTGGATCATGCCGTCCGTACCGTAGACGGCGACGCCGTTCTCGCACCCTTCCATCTGGTACGGGTTCCAGATCCGCATCTCCCAGATCATCGAGGTGGTTTCGTAGTCGAACGTCATGTTCATCGTGTCGGGCGTCTGCTGATCGTCGTCGAAGAAGATCTTGCGAGCGCTGCCGCTCACCCGGCGGGGATAGCTCTCTCCGAGCGCCCAGCGGCCGATGTCGAACTGGTGAACGCCGTCGTTGCCGGCGTCGCCGGTCCCGAAATGCCAGTGCCAGTGCCACTTGTAGTGGAACCGGTTTTCGTTAAACGGAATCCAGGGCGCCGGGCCCAGCCAGGCATCGTAATCGACGCCCGGCGGAACGGGCGAGTCCGGCTTGCGGCCGATATTCTCGCGAAGTTGCACGTTCCACGCCTTCCCCATCAACACCCGCCCGATCCGTCCCGAGCGGACCAACTCGATCGCCTCGAGCGTGGAGGGACGGCTGCGCGCCTGCGTGCCTACCTGCACAATGCGCTGGTTCCGGCGAGCCGCGTCGATCATCAGCCGGCCTTCGCGGATGTTGTGCGACGCCGGCTTTTCCACGTATACGTCCTTGCCGGCGTCGCAGGAGAGGATTGTCGCCGGCGCGTGCCAGTGATCCGGCGTGGCCACGACCACGGCATCGAGTTCCTTGTCGTCCAGCAGGCGGCGCATGTCCGTCGCGTCCTTCACCGGCGGCAGGGAGAGCTTCTCGGCTATGGCGTGCGCCTTTTCGAGCGACGATTGATCGGCGTCACAGAAGTACCGCACGTTGACGCCGGGCGCGACGGCGAACGGCCGGATGAGCGAGCGGCCGCGGCCGCCCACTCCCACGATTCCGACATTCACCTGGTCGCTGGCGGCGACGGCGGGCCTGCGAGCGGCCGCCAGCGCGACTCCAAGGAATTCCCTTCGTCTCATGCGGGCGCCTCCTTCGATAACAGTCTCACCAGATTATCCTGCCCGATGAGCGGCAACAACCCGGCCACCACGCGCGCCTTGACAAGCGGGCGCTCGTATGGAATTAATGAAAAGCAACAAAACGAACTCTGGGATTTCCAAGGAGGGACATAATGGCAACCAATCGGGGTCTGGTGTATCTTGGCCCGAAGAAAGTCGAGGTGCAGTCGATCGACTTTCCCAAGCTCGCGCTGGGTTCGCGCAAGTGCGAACACGGCGTCATTTTGAAGATCGTCGCTACCAACATCTGCGGCAGCGATCAGCACATGGTGCGCGGCCGCACCACGGCGCCCCCGGGACTCGTGCTGGGTCACGAGATCACCGGAGAGGTGATCGAAGCGGGCCGCGACGTCGAATTCATTAAAGTCGGCGACCTGGTCTCTGTACCGTTCAACATTGCCTGCGGCCGGTGCCGCAACTGCAAGGAAGGACGGACGGGCATCTGTCTGAACGTGAACCCGGCGCGTCCCGGAGCGGCGTACGGCTACGTGGACATGGGCGGCTGGGTGGGCGGTCAGGCCGAGTACGTGATGTGCCCCTATGCCGATTTCAACCTGCTGGCATTCCCCGACAAAGCGCAGGCGATGGCGAAGATCCGCGACTTGACGCTGCTTTCCGACATCTTCCCGACCGGCTATCATGGCGCGGTGACCGCGGGCGTCGGACCGGGGACGATCGTGTACGTCGCGGGCGCGGGACCCGTCGGTCTGGCGTGCGCAGCGGCTTGTTTCCTGCTCGGTGCGGCCTGCGTGATTGTGGGCGACCTGATACCGGAGCGGCTGGCGCAGGCGCGCAGCTTCGGATGCGAGACCATCGATCTGCGGCAGGACGCCGCGCTGGCGGACCAGCTCGAGCAGATCGTCGGCGTCCCCGAAGTGGACGCGGCGGTGGATTGCGTCGGTTTCGAAGCGCGCGGACATGGCGCCGAGCACGGCACCGAGAAACCGGCCACGGTGTTGAACAGCTTGATGACCGTGACGCGAGCCGGCGGCGCCGTGGGCATTCCCGGACTCTACGTGACGGACGATCCGGGCGGCGTGGACGACAACGCGAAGATCGGCTCCTTGGGCTTGCGCCTCGGGCTGGGGTGGGCGAAGTCGCTGTCGTTCGCTACCGGCCAGTGCCCGGTGATGCGCTATCACCGGCAACTGATGCAGGCGATCCTCTACGACCGGATCCAGGTGGCCAAGGCCGTGAACGTCACCGTGATCTCGCTGGACGAAGCGCCCAAGGGGTACGAGGAATTCGATAAGGGCGCGGCGAAGAAGTACGTGCTCGATCCGCACGGCATGGTGCGTTCGGCCGCGGCGTAGACTGGCTTGACCGGCGGCGTGGCGGGTTGGTGTACTCGATGGAGCGTGACGCCTCCCATGTCTTCCGCCCGCCGCTGGCTCATCGTCGTTCTCCTTTGTCTCGGCGTCACGATCGCGTATATCGACCGCTTGAACCTGTCGGTCGCCCTGGCCTCCGCGGACTTCAAACAGGCGTTCGACCTGAGCGACAGCGAGCGGGGGCTTCTCAACTCCGCATTCTTCTGGAGCTACGCGTTGCTCCAGGTGCCGGCCGGCTACGTCGTGGACCGGTACGGCGTGCGGATACCGTACGGCGTCAGTTTCGCCGCCTGGAGCCTGGTGTCGGCGGCGGCGGCCTGGGCGGGCAGCCTGTGGCAACTAATTCTGTTGCGGGTCATCCTCGGAGTAGGCCAGGCGATTGTCACGCCGGCCAGCCTCCGCTGGATCACGCTGCACATCGAGGAGCGCCACCGCGGGCTGGCGGTGGGGATTCTATTCTCCGGATCGAAAATCGGCCCCGCCATCGGCGCGTTTGCAACGGCGCAGCTCATCCAGTCCTACGGATGGCGCGTAATGTTCGTCGTGCTGGGGCTCGGGCTGATGGTGTTCCTCGCGCCCTGGCTGGCGCTGGTGCGGGAGACCGCGAAACCGGCCGAGGCGCGGTCCGGCGCGCCAACCCGGGCTTTCGCCGGCGTGTGGCGGACGCCGGTGATCTACGGCATCCTGCTGGGCACAATCGCCTATAACTACTTCACCTATTTCAATCTCACCTGGCTGCCGGCGTATTTTGTCGAGCGCTGGAACCTGTCGCTGGCGCGGATGGGTTTTTTCACAGCCTTCACATTTTTGGGAATGGCGGCCATGTCGGTGGCCGGCGGGGCCCTGGCGGACATGCTGATCCGCCGCGGGGCGCGGGCCGTGCAGGTGCGCAAGTGGTTCTCGATGGCGGGATTGCTGATTGCCTCGACGGAGATTTTCGGATCGATGACCAGCTCACGGGAAGTGGCGGTGGCCATCGCGATGATCTCGATGGGCGGGCTCGGTTTGACAACGGCTAACTACTGGGCTTTGACGCAAACGCTGATGCCGTCAGCGGCCATCGGCCGGATCACCGGCCTTCAGAACACGGCGTCGAACCTTGCGGGAGTGGTGGCGCCGGCGCTCACGGGATGGCTGATTCAAACCACCGGGAGCTACGACGCTCCGATGCGCGCGATTCTGGTGGTGCTGGCCGCAGGCGTGTTCGGCTACGTCTTCCTCGTGCGGGAGAAGTACGCCGCGAAGCAGGCGGCCATCACCGAGCGGCAAACCGCGTCGCGCTGAATCCTACCGCCAGAGCCGGTTAATTACCCGCACCAGGACAACTCCGCTGACCAGGAAGACCGCGGACAGCGCGAAGGCGTAGTTTGGTGTCGGCTTTTCGCCTTCCTAACCGATTCCCTGTCGCTCGCCCCCGCAGTCGTATCATAAAGGAAATCATGGTGCAGCAATCCGCGAATCGGGAGGACCTCTGTCCGATCTGTTCTGAGCCGATCTCAGATGGCGACGAAGTGATCACTATCGTCGCCAACGGGCGGCAGTTTCACCGAAAATGCTACGAGAGGGGAACCGGACAGACGAACCTAGATCAAGGTGTTTCGAGACGCTTGTATCATGGCCGAGAATGCTTCTTGTGTGGCCTTGTCGTCGAGGAGTCGTGGGACGACGATTTTCAACACGACATCTACGGCGTCAGATGCCGTCGTTGTGGCCGGTACAGAATCACCTTTGAATGCTCGATCAACGCGCGCAGCGCTGACAAACGTATATTGGAGGCCGTGTCAGCCGCCACACGGCAGGCCAGTGACAGTGGTTCGCCTCTACTGCTGACGAGTCAGAGCTGGGACGAGGTTGCTGCAACTTCCCCTACACGATCCCGTACGGCAATGAATACTCCGACTGACTCGGAAATTCGTCGGCGCATTCTTGAGCTATTGGTCGAGCATGAAAACATTAGCGCAACGGAACCAATGAATAGTATTCGTTTAGCAGAGAAAAGTGGGCTAGAATCTGATCGAGTTAAATACCAACTGCACCTGCTCGCACGGCAGGGTTTGATTGTCTATTCCGCTGTTTCGGAGATCAACTCCCCGGCGACGCTCACTCCTGCCGGCAGGAAATCCTTGCAAGCTTCGGAAGATTCTAACCTGGTACCGTTGACTCCGAAGACCCTGATGTCATGGCCGCGCCGGCATTCGTCGGCAGGCGACGCGGTTCAATCCGCCCTAGCCTCCATGGCTAGCTCCTCGCGACGCTCCCTCAGAGTCTTTTTGTGTCACACCTCGGGCGACAAAAAAGAGATTCGAAACTTGTACTTGCGGCTGAAGGCCGACGGCGTCGACCCTTGGCTGGACGAAGAGAATCTGTTGCCTGGGCAGGATTGGAAGTGCGAGATCCGCAACGCTGTTAGCACAAGTGACGTGGTCCTCGTTTGTCTCTCATCGCGTTCGATCCATAAACCCGGCTACGTTCAGAAAGAAATTATGTTTGCGCTCGACACGGCTGACGAACAGCCCGAGAACACCATCTTTGTCATCCCTCTTAGGATCGAGGAGTGTGAAGTACCTGATCGTCTTTCCAGGTGGCAGTGGGTTGATCTCTTTGCGCCGAGCGGTTACGGAAGGCTAATCCGTGCCTTGGCTAAGCGAGCCGAAGACCTCGGCATTACTCCACCGCGCCTGAACCCAGACACACTGTGAAGCGCAGACCTCATCCCAGTACTTGACGTGACGGGTGCGAGGTGTCTCGAAGTTTTGGGATTGCCAAGGAAGACGCCTACAGGGGCCTATATCGATTTCGGCTCGATGACCAGCTCACGGGAAGTGGCGGTGGCCATCGCGATGATCTCGATGGGC
>JAHCHE010000035.1 GCA_026129905.1 Bryobacteraceae bacterium
TTGGCGTCTACCTCAACGACCAGTTCGAGCTTGTTGTCGGCGGGCATTGTGAGCGGGGGCGGACGTCGTCAGCCTTGATGCGGCGTCAATCTGCCGGATGCGGGTTTAACAGGGCACTAACTCGGCCCGCCCTGGGCCTTGGGCTCGCGGCCTGCGGTCAAATTCAACGCATCGCGCGTTCTCAAGGTCCGGATGGGGCGTATTCCGACCACAATCGGCCTCCAGCAGGGTACAGATCCAAGAGTAAGAACGGTATGATTGGGCATGGCCCAAAAAGGGAGCGTCAACGAAGATGGCAGAGTGTTCGAAATTCGCGATGTAAAGCTTACGGAACACTACAGCAACCCTGATTACCCCTATGAATTCGAGCGTCTTGCGAAATTAAGCGACACCGCAGAGTGGTTCCTGTTTCTGTTCATGCGCAGAGGAGGAGGTCCTTGGTTTCGCGGGCGGTGGGATGAAGATAAAGAAACTATCGATGTCGACATCTTTGACGTCGCTGCGCCTGAAAAACTCACTTTCACGCGCGGTGACACCAAGTATGGGCATCACACAATTCAAGGCTCTGATGCGACACGCTACCGCTTTCATCTGAACATAGCGATACCGCACGGAGAGCGAGTGTTCGAGGGCGACATCACTTTCACGGTTTTTCGAAAATTCGCGTCTAGCGATCAAGCTAGCATGTCCTCTGTGGAGAAGTCCACGGTTGTGAAGATTGATGGCGACGTGCCGCGCGCCTGAAAAGCGGGGTCCGAGTTGGACGTCAGCCTGCTCCGCTTACCAAGCGCGAGGGAAAGGTTTTGAGCAGCGTACCTGGTTGCATTTCGGGTTATGGGAGTCTGCTGACATCTCCAGCCCACATGGACGAAGCGTCCTGTGGGAGTTGTGTCTCCGGCGGTCCACAAAGGGTGCCGGGAACGATGTATTTGTCCTGGGTGGATTGTCGGCAACCCGGAAGTTGGCCAGCAACCGAGTAGAGAAGCTCCCTTTGACAGAAGTCATGGGACTTCGGCTTTGAGGTTCACCCGGTCTGGTGACTACCAAGTCCTGGCAATCGGTCGCGGTCCATCTGGTCCACCTCCTGTTCGAGAATCTGCATCGCGAAGAACTCCCCGGCCCGGATTTCGTTGAGCGGGATGTAGATGCCAAGCTTCAATGCCGTTCGCAAATCGACAGCGCGGCCGATGAGCATGCCTGCGGGACTGTGCTGCGCACTGTCGAGCTTGTCCAACGGGCAGTTGTCACAGCGGCCACCGTCAGGCGCATCCGGGCAGAGCTTCGGATCGCAGAGCTCCTCTCGCCGCAGCGCCCAATGCACCAGGAAACGCAGCGACGGCCGTTCCGGCCACTCGCCGCTCAGAAGTTTGGGTCCCGGTCCTCCTGGAACAAGGCTTCTAAGGCGTCAATGGCGGCCTTCACCGCAACGGCCTGATGGATGATAGGAATGTCGCCAGCGTAGCCTTCCTTCTCTTCCGCCAGCTTCTTGTATAGTTCCCCCGCCGCCCGCAGATTGATGGTCAACTCCTGCTTGTTATACGGCAGGTCCAGCACCCGCGCGAAGCTCCGTCGGTAGTCGAAGACGTCCTTCGCCGAAGGCATCCGGAGTTCGTGGACGACGGTGCCGCCCAGGACGCGCAGGGTGACGCGATACCCATCGCCGTTGGATAACACGTCATCCACCTCAGCTTGGCCCAACTGCTCGATGACCTTGGCCGCCTCGAACGGGTCAACTTCCGCCGGCGTCTCCTCCTCCAGGCGGATCTTGGCCAGGAGCGCGGCGTCCACTTCCTCGGCGTTCGGAATCGTGGTTTCGGAGACCCCGCGCCCCAGGTGCTTGATGATGACCTTGCGCCGGCGCTGGCGTTCCACCCATTCGTCGTCGGACGGAAAGCGGACGCGGACGGTCTTCGCGCCGGTTGGCGTCCGGAGTTGGATCGCGATTGGGCGCGTCGTGTCGAACACTGCCGTACTGGTCTGCATGGTGCCTCCTACTGACAAATCCCATCCACCCCGCACACCGCCACCGCCGAGACGATCCCGTTGGTCGAGTCGTACAGCGGCAGGCAATCCACCGCGACCGTCAGGATGCCGTCCGTCTCGCCCAGTTCCACCGCCGAGTAGGAGATCTTCTGCCAGGTAAGCTGGAGCGAGTTGTTGGCGTCGTACTGAAGGTTGATGACCGTCGTGCCGGTGGTCTGGGCCTTGAGCTTGGTGTACTCGGTCGAGCCGTTCTCGAAGCGGGCGACGAACTTCAGGTTGCCCTGCCGGTTGCCGAACTCCAGGCGACCGCGGATGGCGCCCGAGGAGCCATCGCCGGCGGTCTGAAAGCCGGAGCCGGGGAAGAAGCCGGCGTCGGTCCTCAGGTTGTTCTTCCAGCCGGTTTCGAGCGAGACGATGTTCTTGTTGGTGACGTAGTCGACGCCGTTGATGGACAGCGTGAGGGAGGCCGAGGGCAGGAGCTTCTCCGTCTGTGCCGCTGGCATGGTGAGGCCGGTGGCCGAGTCGATCACCTTGCCGGAGCCGACGAACTCAATGCTGATCTTGGAATTCGCCCGGCCAGGACCGGAGCCGATCGAGATCTGCCAGGACTCGATCGCGCAACCGACAGCCAACCGGTCGAGCACCACGCCGGCGCCAGGCCGGATCTGCTCGCAGAAGGAGAAGTAGGGCAGTTCCGCGGCGTCGCCGTTCGACGGGATTAGGGGCGTGCAGGTGTAGGTAAGGTTTGGAGCGCTGCCGGACTTGACGACCTTGCCTAGGCTGAAGGCCATGGCCCACGCGGCGATCTCCGCTCCGAGGTACTTCTCCAACGTCCCGGTGACGTCCCAGGAGGTCTTGAACGTCTGAGTAGGAAACTCGTGCCCCTTGCCGTACTCGTCGGCGTCGCTCTCGGTGGCGAGCTTCGGGTTGGCGAGCGCGGCGTTGAGCTTGCTGAAGCGCCACAGCGCGGCCGAGACCTGCGCCGTGGCGATATCGGCCTGCTTGCCCTTGCCAAAGGCGATCAGGACTTCCTGGAGTCTAGTCGTGGACATCTTCGGTTATCTCCTCGTGCATTGCGGGTGGTTCGCACTGGGCCCAGCCGGCGACCATCCTGGGAATGAGGTTCTCTGGGTTCGCTTCGACCTGCTGCGGCTCTCCCTGCCCGAACGGGGGAGCAAGCCAGACGTACTCACTCATCGCCAATCTCCGTGAAAGATATGTTCACTTCGAAATAATCCAGCCCCTCCGCGTCCGTCTGCCGCTGAATCGACGGCAGGTCCATCGGGTAGCAGGAAGGGTGGATGGTTGCGTTGATCATCGGCACGCCAGCCGAGGACGGCACGCCTTTCGTGATCAGCCGGAACAGGCGGTAATAAGAGGTGGGCGGTTCAGAATCCGACGTCTCACGCGCGCGCAGGTATAGCGTCACCTGGTGCTTCCAGACGTCGTGGCCGCCGAAGCTGCCTGGCGCAGTTCCCTGCCAGGCGACCATGATTCCCGGCGCCGGCATCTGGTGGATGGCCAGCGGCAGGCTGGAGCGCTTCGGGTAGTGGTCGTGGTAGGCGTAGACGCGCTCCGGGTCGCCGTTCATCTCCGCGACCAGGTCAGGGATGTCGCGCAAGGCGGAGGCGAAGTTGTCCACGAGTGTGGAGGAGTCGATCATCGGCGTTTGCCACTGAAGATTGACGGCAAGCAAACACTCCCGCGAGGATGTTATGCTAACCAGAACGTTGCCGCACTGTTCGAAGACATGAGCATGAAATTTACATCCTTCAGATCGCTGGGAACGATCGCAGTACTCTGGGGCTTTCTCCTGGTTCCTGCTTTCGCCCAACCTCCGAGCGGAACCGTGTCTGCGCAATCGCAAGCAGTAGACGTACCGCTCTTCTCGGTGATCGAGTCGATCGAGTTCAATGATGTTCGACCCGGATTGCAGAAAGTTGCGCTTGAGCGCCTGGGCGTACGAGTCGGCGATATTCTGACTGGCGAGGCCCGTCAACGGATCGGCCGAGAGCTCGGCCACGTCCAGAAGGGGATGACGTTCACGTACAAGCCTGGCTCAAAGTTCGGAACAGCAAAACTGATTATCAGCGGAGATTGCTGAGGCTCGGCTCGCTTCAGCGCCGGCTCGACTTTCTGCGCTGCAGAATGTCAGAATCTCAACCGCGACCGTCGGCGGATTCTCACCACTGTCTGCCCCCGAAAAGCCTCTCCACCACCAGCCGCGGTTTCATCTCCGCGAGCACCCGCCGCGTGGCCTCGAGCACCGCCGCCCGGGTCTTCGGCGAGAACACGAGCCACGGCTCGATCTTCTGGTTCGCCCATGCCTTAATGCGGTCCTTGCGCGTGGACAGCCCTGCTCGGGACTTGTTCTCGCTCACCGTCCGGACCTGGAGGTTCCTCAGCATGCCGCCGCTGAAGGAAAGATTCCTCCGGTTCCCCAGCCCGAGCTTGGTCTTCTGAATCGCGTACCTTTTGGTGAGCGGCTTCGCGGGAGCGTCGCTCGGACCCTGCGAAGCGGCAAGCCGATTCTTCACGGCCGCGACGCCGACCGTGCCGACCTTGAGCATCTGCTGCTGACGGAAGGACAGATGATCAATGCGCAGCTGCCGTTTGAACCATACGCGAACGCTGGGCATCGCTCAGTTCAGGCGCGAGTCTGCAACCGAAAAGTCGAACGGTTCTGGTCTTCTCGTCAGTACTTCGCAAGCTTCCCGCGTTGAGGCGACGTTGTGTCAATCCGGTGCTTGCTGGCGAACTCACGTACCTTCTCGAAGTTGTCACCGGCAGATCCTACACCGGCAGAGGCGAGTTCCGGAGCGTCGATCTCAGCCACCGATCGGCCCGGTTCCGGTTCCATCATCACGGTTACTCCTTCCGGTGCGTCAAGGTTCACGATTCCGTGAATAAACCCGCCGGCATCAAAATGAACATAGGTCTTCATCGCTTACCCTCCTTTAAGCGGATATCCAGCTGATCCCAACGCCGTAGCCCGGCGTAGGGAAGCTTCCCACATTTCGCACCGTGAAAAGGAGCGTGTGGCCGCCCGGACTGCCATCGACACGAACGTTTTCCACAGCAAGCACCCGGTGGGGATGAAAAGGGTTCCCGACGACTGAATGGGCTGTTACCGCCAGTGCATCACCGTATTTGAAGCCCGTCATCCACCAGCCATGTGCCGCTCCGGGCGCAAGATCGCTGCCATGCCCAGGGGACGTCCAACTGAAAAACGCGCGATTTACAGTGGCCATAGCCTACCTCCTGTGATTCAGACAGTATACGTCGC
Organism: Bryobacteraceae bacterium; assembly: GCA_026129905.1. Classification (GTDB taxonomy): domain Bacteria; phylum Acidobacteriota; class Terriglobia; order Bryobacterales; family Bryobacteraceae; genus JAHCHE01. Next base: position 5,270 of record JAHCHE010000035.1, read on the forward strand.
CGGGCCCGTTGATGGAGTTGCTTGCGTTCCGGTCAGATCAGGGTGCCGCGAACCAACTTCTTGGCGATGCGGCCTGCTATTCGGGATTCACTGCCACCGCACGGCCAGCGTGACGCCGCCCTGCCCGTCCGCCTCGATCTCGAACACCTTGTACGTCGAGCCGTCGATGATCACCGCATCTCCGCGCTTAGGAGCCTGCGGCAGATCCGCCAATCTCACGAACAACAGCGCGTACGTCCCCGGCGAGTTGTCCTCAGGCTCCCGCCCTTCCCGGAGGACCGCCCTTACAGGAAACGAACCGCCCGACTCCGGCTGGTACGTCACCTCGCGTCCGAACGCGCCCAGCACGCCGGTGTTGAGCGCGTCGACGAGCGAGTCCCAGGCAGCCATCGCGTCACGCCTTCGTGCCGCGGATCAAAACTTCGGGTCGCAAGCAGAGCGGCAAGCTATTTTGTTGCGTGTGCAAATCGGTCCCGCGCCCGAACTTCCGCGGCTCCTGCTTCGCGTACAGCGGCAGCCCCAGCGTGTTCGCCGTCTCGTTGAAGTCCGCCGGCGCGAAGTACGTCCGGAACGTGCTCGCCGTGCCGAGCGGAAAGAAGTGCGCCTCATCGTCGGCGATGAACTTGCGCACGTTGCCGGCGGCGTCGGTCGCCTGGCCCCGGTATTCCTCGAACGTGATGCCGCCGAACGTGAAGCCCGTCCGGTTGTCCGACAGCAGCGCCAGGCCGTTCTGCCAGCGCGAGTAGGCTTCCTTCACCTTGGCGTGCGTCGTCAGCGCGTCGAAGAAGCCCGCCGAGCACAGGCACATCACGCCGGTCATGAACTCGCCCTTCAGGTTGTCCTCGATGTGGCGCTTCACCTCCAGCACCTTCGTCAGCACTTCGGTCTGCGCGTTCGCCAAGGCGAAGCTCACCGTCTTGGCCACGATGTTGAACTCGGTGTAGAGGTCGTACAGCGTCGAGCCGTCGGCGTCAAGGATCACGCCTTTCAAGGCGCCCATGCGCAAGTGCTCAAGCGTGATCGCGTGCTTGTTGCGCATCGTGGCCAGCTTCTGCGCGAGCAGGTTCGCCAGCGCGTCGGTCTCGGTTTCCGCGCCGAACGCCCGGATGCCCTGGACTTCTTCGGGCAGCACGGTATCGTCATGCGGGATGTGCGGGATCACGAACGAGCGCACCTTGCGCTTGCCGACCGTGCCAAGCGTGCCGGGCGCTCCCACCGGCTGCGTCGGCAGCAGGTTCAGCACGCCGCTCATCTCCTCGATGATGATGGTGCGGGTGCGGACGCCGGCGCCGGGCATCAGGTTCAACTGTTCCAGGCGGCCGTAGTTGTTCGGGATCTTGTTGATCGCGGCCGTGAGCGCCGCCATCTCAAAAGCATCGGAAGCAAAGGGATTGAGGATCATCGGTTACGCTCCTTGGCGGACCAGGATGCCCGCGCTCGTGAGCTGCGCGATCGCAGCGTTCTTCTGATTCGTGGTGGCGCCGGCGGGCCAGGTGATGCCGTTGTCGGAAACGATGGCGTTGCGCACGATGGCGACGGCGGAGCGGTCCGCTCCGTTGGGAGCGGTTGTATCGAGCAGCAGGATGCCGCAGGCAACGTCGCTGCCGTCGGTGGCGGCGAAATCGATCTGCTTCACCTTGCCGGAACCGGCCGCGACCGTGATGGTGAACGCGTCGCCGGCCGCGAAGTCGGGGTCTCCGTCGGCGATGGTGAACGTCAGGTGGGTGGTGAACTCGACGCCCACGGTGGCCACGCCGATCAGCACGCCATCGGGGTCCTCGACGCTGAACTTGCCGGCGTTCCCGGCAGGCTCAATGCAGACGATGCGGTAGACGCCCGGCTTGGCCGCCGCTCCCACCGCAGGGGCCGCGGTAATCGTTCCATTGCCGGCGTTGCCGGCTACGGCTGCTCCTGTGGCCGCGCCTTTCGTCACGCGGCCCAGCACCATGCCGGTGGTCAACGCGCGATCGGCGCCGCTGCCGGCGAGCACCGTCACCACGTCCCGGCTGTAGTGGTTGTCCGGCTCCCACTTGAGCCAGTCGCCCAGATACTTGCCTTCGGTTTGTACAGGCATCTCAGTTCACTCCTTTTCCGGCCAGCCGCTCGACGGCCTTCACAACCGGGTTGTTCTCCAGCGGGACCTTCGCGTTCGTGCCCGTCTCGGGCAAGACGTGCGAGCGGATCTCGGGCGCGTCCTCGGCGGCCCGGGCTTCCATCAGGAACTGCCGCGCTTCGGCCGGCGACGCGTTACGCGCCAGCAGTCCAGCCGCTTTCGAGGGCATGCCGGCCAGCGCGCACAGCTCGACGATCTCGCGCGCCTCGGCGTAGCCTTGCTGGCGAGCCTGTGCGCGGATTGCTTCCACATCGACTTGCTCAGCCGGCGCGGGCTGAGCGGTTTCATCGGTCATGATCGTTTTGCCTCCTTGTGTGGCTGAAGTACTTGGCTTGGAACCGATGCCGCTGGGCCTGGCGGCGACGGCGAAATCGGCCAGCGCGTTCCGCAGGGTTCCGGTGCGGTCCGCCAAGTTAGTGGCTACCGCGTCGGGACCGCGTTTGAGCGCCGCTCCGAGTGATCGAACGGCGTCGTCGGTCATTCCGCGCCGTCTGGCGACAGCGCCGACAAACAGCGCGTAGAGCCGGGCGACTTCGGCTTCGAGCGCGGTCCGGGCAGAGTCCGAGAGCGGCTCGTTGGGGTTGCCGTCGGTCTTGCCCTCGCCCTCGGCGATGTAGGTGACCTGGACGCCGAGCTTGCGGTTGTACTCGCTCCAATCGACATGCTCGGCGTAGACGCCAATGCTGCCCGCGCCTCCGGTGAACTGCGGCACGTAAATGCGCTCGGCCGCCGTTGCGAGCAGGTACGCCGCGCTGAACATGCGATTGTCGGCGATGGCCCACATCGGCTTGCGCCGGCCCAGTTCCTCGAGCGCCGCGGCGGTTTCAAAGGCGTGGTCGGAATCGCCGCCTGGCGAGTTGATGCGCAGCAGGATGCCCCGCACATCGCGGTCGGCGGCCGCCTGCTCCACTTCGTCGAGAATCTGGCCATAGCCGGTTGCGCCGAGAAACAGCGCCTCGAACAGCGATGGCTCGTTGGCGAGCACGCCGGCGATGTCGACGATCGCGATGCCGTTGTGGAGCGCGTACGGGCGGCGGGCGCCGTACGCGGCATCGAGCTGCGCCGCGTCGATCAACAGCGGCTTGGCGCCGAACAGCCGCAGGACCTGATCACGTTGGGTTGTCATTGTCGTTCTCATTCGATGGCGGGGCGCCGCCGGACCGCGCGTCGGAGTCGTATTCGAGGCCCAACGAATCGGCCCTCGCGTTGTCGGCAGCGATCTCCTCGTCGATGGCCTCGGCATCGTAGCCCTGCTCGGAGACCACCTCGGCGCGGCTCTTGAAGCCGGCGCGCACCGCCATCACCTGCGCCTTGATGTCTTTCAACGGATCGACCCAGGCGAAGCCCGGCGGAATCCACTTCGCCCCGGGTACATCGGCGGCAGCCTGGGGCAGTGCGCCACTGAGAATGGCCACCTGCAACCAGGCGCTCCAGATCGGCCGGCACATCTGGAAGACGATCACCTGGTGCTGGAACTGCTCGCAGCGGCGGCGGAACTCCAGCAGGCCGGCCCGGATCGAGGAGTAGTTCACGCCGGTGAGGTCGCCGGTCAACTGCTCGTAGGTGATGCCCATGCCGGCGGCGATCGAACGCAACTGGACCCGCATGAACGTCTCGTAGCTCGCGCCCACATCGGCCGGAGAGGAGAACGTCACATCCTCGCCGGGCAGCAGCACCTGCAGCGTGCCCGGCTCCAGGCCGGCGAGCGCAACGCCAGTCGCGTCCTGGCTGGTTTCGCCGAGCAGCGAATCCTGCGGGGCGTTCTTGGTGATGAAGCCGGCGAACATCGCCGCCGTCTTCTTGCGGACCAGTTCGGCGTCGTCGTACTGGTCCAGTTCGTGGAGCTTGATCAGCACGTGCGTCAGCCAGGGCTGCCCGCGGAGCTGGCCGGGACGCAACGGCCGGAACAGATGCAGCACCGATTCCGCCGGCACGCGCGCCAACTCGGTTGAAGCGAGCGGATGGCTGGTGTCGCCGGGATGCTCCCGGTACAGGTGGTACGCGACCCTCTTGCCAATGCCGTTGAACTCGATCCCGGCGCGGGTGTAGTTGCCGTTTTCCAGCTTGCGCGTCTCGCTGGAAGGCAGGTGCTCCGCTTCGAGCAATTGCAGTTGGAGCGGCACCGACAGGCCATCTTTGGGCAATCGCGGCCGCAGGCGGATGAAACACTCGCCGGCCTCCATCACCGAACGGCACGCCATCGCCTGCAAGCCATAGAAGTCCGTCAGGCCCGCGGCGTCGGCTTCGTCGGTCCAGCGCAGCCACAGCGCCTGGATCTGTTCCTTTGTGGCCGCGTCCGGATGCAGCGACTGCGGCTTGATGCCGGTGCCGATGCAATTTCCCACGAAGGCGTCGAGCGCGTTCGTGGCCCACGGGTTCCGCCGCACCATGTCCCGCGAGCGAGCGCGGAGCGTCTCGGCGCTGCGGAAGACGAGCGTGTTGATGTCGCTCGCTGGCGGCGTCCAGCCGGTGGTGCGCCGGGAGGCGGAGGCCGCTTCGTAATCGGCCGCCTCGAAGAAACGGGGCCACGCCTTCCGCAGCCGCTCGAACCATCGCAACGTCAGAAGCCCTTCTCGGTGTACACCCGGATCTGCCGGATGGCCGTCCCGCCGCCGCTCCCGGCCAAGTCGGCTTCGGCGGCGGCAATCGCCGCTTTCAACTCATCGATGGTCCGGTATTCGATCTCGCGATCCGCGAAGCGGACTCGCCGGACGCCGTTGGCCAGAGCATCGCGCAGCGCCTGCAATTGTTGGTCCGTGTACATCGAATTCGCCTGTCAATCGCCTCGATCCGATTTCCGGACAAAAATCGGCTAATGATGCCGAATTCGCTTGCTTTTTTCGGGAACCCGAGTGATGAATCGTGTGGTGCCAGAGACAAGCACAAACGAAAAAGGAGAACAGAACACGATGTTTACGATTGATAACGAAAACATGATCCTGGCCGGCGCCTCCGCCGAGGAGGCTCAAATGGCTGGAGTCGAGGCCTTCGCCACCCAGAAGGAACTGGCGAAACTCGCCGCCAACTGGCCCGCCAGCCGCCTGGTGGAAACCTGGAACGGATTCGCCGGCGCGGTTCCGTTCGACGATTTGAAGCCGGTGAAGAAGTTCACCGACCGCAAAACGGCGGTCGCCCGGATCTGGTCGGCCATCCAACGCCTGAACGCGCACGTTGCGCCCCAGGCGTCCCAGGACGAGCCCGCCGAGGCGCCCGCGACCACCGAGGCCACGCCGGAAGAGAAGGCCCCCAAAACGCCCAAGGCCTCGAAAAAGGCCAAACCCAAGAAGGAAGCCGCCGCCCCCAAAACCGCCCGCGAGGGCAGCAAGACCACCGCAGTCCTGGACCTGATCCGCCGCCCGGACGGCGCCACGCTCAGCGAGATCATGGCCGCCACCGGCTGGCAGAAGCACAGCGTGCGCGGCTTCATTTCCGGCGCGGTCGGCAAGAAGATGGGCCTCACGGTCGAGTCCTCGCGCCGCGAAGACGGCGAGCGCGTGTACCGGCTGGCCATCTAACCGGAGGGACCGTGATGAACCAACCGCCGCCGGCCAACGCGCGCCGGCGGCTTTTTTTCTTCCGGTCCGATTTCCCTTGCAATCCCAGGCCACCCGAGTGATGAATCGTCGTGTATGAAACAACCAAAGCAACGCCGCAAACCACACGGCCAGGTCCCCGCCGATATCGCCGGCCACGGCTTCGTCGCCGACCTGGAACACGAGATGTCGCAACTGGCCGCGGGATTCGGCATCCGCGTCCACAGGTTCCGGAAGAACGGCGACTGGTTCCTGGCCGTGCGCCTGCCGGACCGGGACGAGCTCGCCAGGATCGACCGCGACTCCACGGGCGAGGACGCGCCGGCGCAGACCATGACCGCCTCGACGGAGGGCGACGACAACTATCCGATCCACCTGGTCGTCACCGGCGATGCCGGCCAGATCGAGTTCGAGGACGATGTCCCCAGCATTGAACTGGGCGATGCGTTCATTGACGTTCGGGTCGTCGACGGCTAACCGCCGGCGCCCCGGCCTCGCCCGCGCCCGCCCGGCATAGGCGGGCTTAACGGCGTGAAAGGATCAAACGGCAATGGATATCGATCTCATCAACGCCATCAACGCGCTGGCCGCGATATCGGATCAGCGCATGACCGACGCCTTGCGGGACGGCGACCCGGTCCCCTCCAATCCCGCGCTGCAACACACGCGCGACGCGGTGCGCAAACGGGTGCGGGACCTCGCGGATCGCCTCAATCGCGCGGCCGACGCCGCGGAAGTCGCTTCGACAAACGCCAGTCTGGGCCTGCCGGAGGCTGCCCAATGAAAAAGGCCGGCGTCCAGATCAACGCGACCTACGCAGTCAGGATCGCCGGGCGCCTCGCGCCGGTCACGATCCTTCGCCGCTCGCCGGACGGCGGCTGGGTGGGGCGCAACGAGCGGACGGGCCGCGAGGTCCGCGTCCGCAGCGCTACCAAGCTCCTGCATCTATGCGCGCCGCACCCGCAACTCTTCTTCCATCGCGAAGGCTAAACCGCCAGGGTTGGCGGATGTTCTTTTTTCCTTTTGGACGTCCGATTTCCCTTGCAATTCCGGGCCACCCGAGTGATGAATCGTCGTGTATGAAGCACTCAACAAAGCAGCACATGGTAGTAGTCAAGGCGAAGGACGGCTATGACGAGCACTTCGCCAACGAGGAGGCGGCATGGCAGTACATGGACTTGCACCGCCTCCCCAGGGAGGCCTACAAGGGGTGGAGGCTGGTTGAAACCAGCCCCGCCTGCCCCGCCGGATTGGAGGCTGTCCAATGAAAAAGGCCGACGTCCAGATCAACGCGACCTACGTGGTCAAGGTCTCCGGTCGCCTCGCCCCGGTCAAAATCCTCCGCGAATCGCCGTACGGCGGCTGGGTGGGACGTAACGAGGGAACGGGCCGCGAGGTCCGCATCCGCAGCGCCGCCAAACTTCGCCAGCCGTATCGTACCGGCAACGCGACGGCCTTCAATCGCGCCAACGTCGAGGGCGACGCCAGCACCGCCAACAGGGAGGAGTGAAACACCATGGCGCGGGATGTCCAACGCGTTCAAACAACCGGATCGCCCGCCGAAGGCGTGGCCTTCCGCATCCGCAACGACGTCTATTCGTGGGAGCAGCCCGAGCGGCTGAATCGGGCGCTGGCGTCGCTGCTCAACCACTTTGGCCGGCATCGGTACGCCAACTACACCAGGTTCCGGAGGAGCCATACGGAAATCCAATGCACGCTCTTCCTTCTGAGCGCGCTGTCGCGCACGGGCAAGGCCGGTTATTTCGGCCTCATCGATTTGGACCAGGAATGGTCCGAATTCGGATGGATCAAGCACGAAGAGGACGACGCCGCAGCGTAGGTTCCAAATCCCGCGCTCCCCGCCGCCGGCCACGCGCAGGCGGCTTTCTTGCTTCTGGGCGGCGCATCGCTCGTGGAAACGCCCACGTTGCGCCACAGGCCGCCCAGGACGCGCCGGAAGCGCCCGCCGCGACCATGTAGGCCAGCCGGAAGAAGAACGGCCCCAAATGGCCGTGGGGCGGCCGAAACCAATCCCGCCGGCGGCGTCCGGCGCGCGGCGGCTTTTTCTTTCGATCCGGCGTCCGATTTCCCTTGCAATCCCCGGCCACCCGAGTGATGAATCGTCGTGTATGAAGCACGCCATCAAAACCCCAAAGACCTACCGGAACGCCACGCCCGGCTTCGCCATCGAGATCACCGACGACACCGAGCTGGGTTCCGGCATCCTGATCGCCGTCGGAGACGGAAGGTACCAACCGCTCGGCGTCGTAATCAGCATTAATGAGGCGCGCGAAGTCGCCGACGACGACCTGCGCCGCCGCATGCGCGAACTGGAGGCCGGCGGCGAGCCGATGTGCCCGGAAAGCTACGTCGTGTGGGCGATGGGCCTCGAAGGCGAGTACCGCGAACTGAAGCGATTCAGGCTGTAACGGCCCTTCGCACCCCAAGGTCCAAATCCACCGCCGCCGGTCCGACGCCGGCGGCTTTTTTTCTTTCGATTCGGCGGCCGATTTTCGTTGCAATTTCGGGCCAGCCGAGTGATTAATCGTCATGTATGAAGCACAACCCAACAGAACGCGCCGCGCGGATTGCGGAGGCCGCGATGGATCAGGTGTTCGGCGCAGACGAGACGAAGCCCGCCGGCGCCGCGAAACTGGCGAGGACGGAGGTCATCGAGATCCTCGGCCAGAAGATCCTGGACATCGAGACCCTGGAAACACGCAACCGCGACGGCCTCGATTTCTACGAGCTGGCGGTGTGGAAGATCCGCACAGCGCTCGAAGCCGCCTACGAGGCCGGTCTCGCCCAGGGAGCGCGGAAATGAACCACGACGCCTGGAAAGGCCAACGGATTGTCGACCAACCCGACTTCCGGACGTACCAGCCCGAGTGGGTGGCCGCCGGCAACGGAGAAGAGGTCCTCCTGCAACTGTGCGAGGAACTCGATCCCGAATCCCTTCGGTGGGAGCCGTTCTACGCGACGCTCGCGCGCCGTCAGAAACCGCAGGAGCAGAGGAATCAGCAATGAACAGGAAACGCGCTGCGATCATCAACAACCTGGCGATGGACCAGACGATGATGGATCGCGAGAACGAAAGCGAGATCGCCGCCGAGGACGCGGCCAACATCAACCAGGCCAGTTTCCGGAACGAATGGGAACGCCGCCAGTTCAAGCACGACTACCGCCGCCACGCCCGGAACATCGCCGAAGGGAATCCGTTCTACGGACTCTGACGCCGTTCGGCCGGATCATATCGGCACCGCTCGGCCTCGTAGCGGCAGCGTTCGGTGAACAACGATGCCACGTGGGCCTTGGCGGCTTCCTCGCGCAGCACGCATTCCTTCGTCCGGACGTAGGTGCCGTTGATCCGCGTGAAGATCCGGTTCTCCAGTTCGGCGAGTTCTCGCCGGACCTCAGCCAGCAGCGCGCGGTTCTGAAGGCCCACGTAGGCGCCGAGCAAGCCCGAGACCAGTCCCACTGCCGCCAGCGCCAGGCTGATCACGCCTTCCGACATCGCTGTCTCTCCTCCAGGATCCTCATCTCCGCCGACCAGTCCGCGAGAGCCAGGCATAGACCCATGACGTCGCCGTTGCCGCTGCGAAGCGCCGTCTCAATCGCGGCGATCTCCAACTGGCACCGGTTCATCTCGGCCTCCTCCGCGGCGGCTTCAGACGCTTCGGTATGGCCTTCCACTCCGGTCCCGCACGCTCACGCCGCCGCTTTCGCCAGTTCATCGAAGCCGAGGCCGGAGGCGGCGTGCGTCGCTCTTCCACCGCCGTATTGTTGCCAGCGGCGAAGAACAACATCACAGTACTTGGGATCGATCTCCACCAACCGCGCCTGGCGCCCTGTCTTCTCGCAGGTCAGATTTACGAACTCCTCGTGACAGGCTCTCGTCAAAATCACGCGACTTCAAAAAGCGTGCCCTGATCCCGAGGAACCGCGCGAACAGATTCTGGTTTGGGAGACAGCACCGGACGCTTGCCTGAAAGAACAGCCAACACTGATTCAATAGGAAACTGATCTATGGTGCGTGTTCGCGCTGTCCGCCCCGAGCCGTGATGGCCCGGCGGTCGCAAATAAATTGTTTGCAGAATTCGTCCTTCAAAAGGCAAATAGGCGATAATCCTTATGTCTAAGGCAACTAACGCAAGGATATCGAACTCGTCGTCAGCATATTGGCGCTTCCGATACTTGCCTGCCCTCCGCACGTGGTACAAGTAACCCGGTGTGTCTCCTTTACGCTGCGGCATTCTCTTCACTTCGCGACTCGATTTCACTTGGACTCGATATAGCTTCCCTTCGTGGTCGACGACCGCATCATAAGGTAGGCCCTGATCGGTTAGATAGGCACGATACCCACACAGGATAAGATCCGCCACTACGAGATGCTCGGCCGCTTTTCCGATTTCGAGATCTGTGATTTCGTCGGTGTTCATGCACAGGCCGCCGTTCTGGCTTGCGATATCTGGTCAAACGTCCGGCCATCCTTTTCTAAGATCGAGGCCTTACCGGTGAACGTCTGCCAGCGCCGCAAGGCGATGTCACAATAGCCCGCATTAATTTCTAGGCCGTAACAAATCCGCTTGATGGTCTCAGCCGCGATGATGCTGGTGCCGCTGCCGAGGAACGGGTCGTATACCACCTGGCCCGGACGCGAGTTGTTCAGCATGGGCCGGCGCATGCACTCGACAGGCTTCTGCGTGCCGTGACCGTGGCCGTCATCCTCGCGAGCGCTGATCTTCCACAGCGTGCTCTGCGAGCGGTCCCCGTTCCAATGTGCGTTGTTCCGGACCGCGTACCAGCAGGGCTCGTGCTGCCAATGGTAATTCCCGCGGCTTAAGGCGAACCTTTCCTTGGCCCAGATGATCTGGCTGCGGATCTCAAATCGGCATGCTTCGATGGACTGCTGCACTGTGGCCGCGTGCCTACCGGCGTGCCAGACGTACATCACGTCGCCTGGGAATAACGTCCAAGCCTCACGCCAGTCTGCGCGATCGTCATTCTCGACTCTTCCAAGCTTCGACTGGTTCTTATTTACCCCGGCATCGGCGCGCCATTCCGGATCGTACTCGACCCCATAAGGTGGATCTGTCGTCATGAGAATCGGGCATTTACCGTTCAGCGCCCGCTCGACATCGCTTGCCAATGTGGCGTCGCCGCACAGCAGGCGATGCTCGCCCAGGAGCCACAGGTCGCCCGGCTTGGTGACCGCCTCTTCCGGCTCCTCCGGAACCGCGTCCTCGTCCGTCAGGCCCTCGCGCTCGGCCTCCGGCTCAGCGAGCAGCGCTTCCAGTTCTTCATCCGAGAAGCCGACGATGTCGAGATCGAAGCCGTCTTCCTGCAGCGCCTGCAACTCGACGCGCAGCATCTCTTCGTCCCATCCGGCGCCTTGGATCGCCAGTTGGTTATCCGCGATTACCAGCGCCCGCCGCTGCGTTTCCGTGAGGCCGTTCAAGACGATCACCGGGATCTCTTTCATTCCCAGCTTCCGCGCCGCCTCGAGCCGAGCGTGGCCGGCGATGATGACGCCGTTCTCTCCCACAAGAAGTGGATTTGTCCACTTGAACTCCACGATCGAGGCAGCGATCTGCGCCACCTGTTCGTCAGTGTGGGTCCGGGCATTCCTGGCGTACGGCAAGAGCCGCTCCACCGGCCACATCTGGATCTGGTAGTTGTCGCGGACCAGATTCACGAGGCTTTCCCCTCGCGGCCGTAGCAGGGCATGCCGTTCGGCTTGCGGCGAATTGAGCGCGAATCCCGGCGGCGCAGGTCATCGACAGCATTGATCTTTACGCCACGGGCTTCAGCGACGGCTGAGAACGCCTCACCGATCCCCGCCAAGGAAGGTTCTTCTCCGGTTAGGCTCCACATCCTGCGCAGGACGACATCGCAATACGCCGGCGAGATCTCCACCCCGCAGCCGGCGCGATCGAGCACCGCGGCGGCCGCCATCGCCGAACCGCTGCCGAGAAATGGATCGAAGATCAGGTCGCCCGGATCCGAGTAGGCTTTCACGAAGAACTCCACCAGCGCGCGCGGAAACGGCGCTGAGTGCGATCCCTGGCTGCTCTCGGTCTTGGCTTCGATCACGTTCGATGGCCGTGCGATGCCGCGATACCGGCCGTCGCCGTCGCTTGCGCCGGGCTTGGCGGCGGCTTCTCCCCGCGCCCCCGTGCCGAGCAGTCCGCTTCCGGACGTGGACTTCGGATTATCCGGCGAGTACTCGAAGCAATCCTCGGAGACATGCCCCACCGCGTGAGGCCGAAACTTGATCTGCGATTGGCGGCAAAGATGAAACACCGGCTCCCAAGCGTTCTTGAAGCGATTGTTCCAGCCGCCCGGCACGCCGTTGTCGGTCTTGCGCCAGCACAGTTCATCCACGAACCGCCAGCCCCACTGCCGCACGTGCGCGATCACCAGGTCCTTCACGTACAGGTTCCGCTGCCCCTCGTCGGCGTGCTCCTTGATGTTCAGAAAGTACGAGCCGTCCGCGCCAAGACTCGATTCGATCATCGCGGCCACGCTCCGGTACCAGGCGACGTACTCCTCCGGCCGGATCGGCTTGAAGCCGCTCGTCGGGTCGTACTCGCGCTGCGTGGCGTAGGGCGGCGATGTAATGACCACATTCGCCTGCCGGCCATCGAGAAGCCTCCGAACCAGATCCTGGTCCCGGCAGTCGCCGCAGATCAGCCGGTGCGGACCGATGAGCCAGACGTCGCCAGGCTGGGTGACCGCAACCGCCGGCGCTTCCGGGATCTCCTCTTCGGCGGCGGTCTCCTCCTGCGCGTCCTCGACGCCGGCCAGCAGGGCCCGGAGCTCCTCATCCTCGAAGCCGGCCAGAGACAGGTCGAATCCATCGCGCTCCAACTCGGCCAACTCTTCAGCCAGCAAATCCTCGTCCCACCCCGATCCCTCGGCGAGCCTGTTGTCAGCCAGGATGTAGGCTCGCTTCTGCGTCTCGGTCAGATGTTCAAGGATCACAACCGGGACCTCATGAAGCCCGAGCTTCTTCGCCGCCAGGAGCCGCCCGTGCCCGGCAATCACCCCCGCATCGGAATCCACCAGGATCGGCGCGTTGAAGCCGAACTCGACGATGGATGCGGCGATCTGTGCCACCTGCGCCTCCGAATGCGTGCGCGGGTTGCGCTCGTACGGCGCGAGGCGCTCCACCGGCCAGGCCTCGATGCGCCGCGCCATCTTTGCCGTCGTTGCCGTCATCCGCCGCGCGCCAGCAGCCGCCACACGTTCTGATCGATCCGAGCCAGCGTCTCTGCCTGTTCCGCCGTCAGGCCGCCGCCCTCGGCCAGCCGGTTGTACTCCGACGACCGGTCGGTCCGGTACACCACCACGCTCATCGGATGGCCCAGAGAGAGCGCCTCCTGAGGAAACAACCGCCGGCATGGAATCGGGATCTCCGGCCGCGGATCCTGCTCGCCGGTATCCTGCGCGTGGCTCACCCAGCGCGGGCCTCCCGGCGTCGTCACCCACTCGCCCGGCGCGCCAATGCCGTCTTTGTACTTCGCTTGGAGAAGCGCCGCCGCGCTGTGGTAATCCGATCCGATTCCGATCAGCCACTGCCGGCGCGTCTCGCCGCGCCAGTCAATGCCGAACGGACCGGTGACGAAGCTCGACTGCTCGACGACATTGCTCGCGCCAAGCTCGGCCGCGAGCGCCTGCGCCTCCGCCCGGCTGCACAGGATCGCGGGGCTGAGCGGCTGCGTCTTGCCGTCAGGCCCGACCACCACCGCCGGCGTGGGCGCAACGACGTACTTGGGATAGGCGTACTTGCCTGGCAGATTCGGCGCCGCCGCTTCACGCGCCGTGATCGCCAGCTTCTGAAACGACCGCGTCACCGGATCGAAGTAGTCGTACTGAACGATGTGAGTGTCCGGATCATCGACGCCCTCGAGCGCCGTCGTGTCGGCCCAGCGCTTGATCCTTCGCTGCTTGTCCCACGGCGGAGCCTGCGCGTCGAAGGCCTGCTCCCAGGTGAGCCGGTTGTGCCGATCGAACAGCAGCAGCCGGTCGATCGGATAGAACGGCTCATCGGGCAGACTCAGTTCTTTCGGTTTGCTGACCATGTTGTTTTCCTTCACCCCGTTCAGCCGGTCCACGAGTAGCGGCGCTCGCGCACGTCGACATGGGTGTGACCCGCGTACGCGCCGATGCCCCGCAGGGCCGCGACCGCCCGGACTGCCGTGGCCACCGCCGCCGGCGTAAGCTCCGGAACGCGAATGTCGGCCGCTTGGCCGCGGAGATGGTAACTGTTGCGCGCGCCGCCCACGGCCCGGTTGTGACCGGGGCACCGGAAGCCGCTCGCGACGATGATTGGGCGCATCACAATGGCGCGCAGGTCCTCCAACGCTGCGACCAAGCGCGGGTCCACCGCGTCGCGGCGGCAACAGGGGCAGGCGAACTCGTGCGAATCGAAATGGGCCGAGAGCTTCATAGGCGTCAGAACTGCCGCGCGCCCGATTGGATCCAGTTGCTCCGCAGCACGCGCCGCCCGGGCGGCGGACTCGGGATGTTGGGTTTCCCCGCCACGCTGCCTGGTTCCGGGCGCAATGCCTCGATCCGTTCCGCCTCGGCGTCCAGCCGCAGTCCCATGGAGACAAGGCCGCAGAGCGCTGCGTAAGCGTACACGCGCGCGTCCAGCGCTTCCGACCGGACGCCTTTCTTCTTCCGCCACTCCCGCACCGGCACGCCCCGCGAGTAGGTCGTCACCAGCGTCTCGGCCAGCAACTGCTCGAACCACCCGGCCGTCCGCTCTCGCGGGAAGTGGGAGTAACCCGGTCCGGCCTGCTCGATCTTCAGCCGCCCGTAGATGACGCTCTTCGCGCTGTCCACGCCCACGATCCACATCGGAGTCCGGTTGATGGTGTTCCGCGTCGGCTTCTTCGGCCACACCGGCAGGGGCCCGGACTTGCCCTTGATGGCCAGGATCCGCCGGCTGTAGCGGGTGCGGCAGAAGTCATAAACCGCCTGCGTGTGAAACCCTGAGTCGATGGCGCACGCCGCCACCGGCAGCGTGATCCCATACTCGTGCGTCCATTGGCGGCTCAGGTATTCATCGAGCGCCCGCCAGAGTTCCGGCGCGCTGGGATCGCCGGGAAACACCCGGTACTCGATCGACCACGACTCTTCGCCCCGGCCCCAGCCGACCAACTCCAGCTCGGCCCGATCCAACTGCACATCCACGCCCGCGGTGAGCGTGCAAACCCCGGCAGGCAGCCGCGCGCCATAAGGCTCGCACCGCGTCAACAGCGACGCCGCATCGACGTGCGTCTCGGCTTCGTCGTCCCACAGTTCTCCCAGCGCCGTGTTGATGAACGCCCGCAGCGTCTCCGGGCCGCCGGCCTTCGCCTCCAGGAACTCCGCCGCCGTCTCCGGCCATTCCTTCCACGGCGAGTACAACTGCGAGATCCAGAACCCGGCGATCTTCGACTTCGGGTTCCCCGCGCGCCATTCCCCCCGCGCCAGCATCCACGGCTTGCGGTACGGCGGAATCAGCGCCGCGCAATGCTCGCACCGATACCGCGCCTCCTCCGGTTGCCCCTCCGGCCACTCGACGTTCGGCCAGGCCAGCACCTGGAAGCGGCCGCATTCCGGACAAGGCGCCCAGAAGCGCGACCGGGTGCTCCTGAGCCACCAGGACTCGATGCGGCTTGCGCCCTTCACCGTCGGCGACGACACCAGCAGGATCTTGCGGTTCCACCAGGTAGTCGACCGCTTCACCGCCAGGCTGACCGGATCGCCTTCCGTTCCGGCCGACGCCGGATACCGGTCCACCTCGTCGAGCAGAACGAACCGGATCGGACGCATCGCCAAGCCCGCTGGACTGTTCGCCCCCGCGATCGTGATGCTGCCGCCCTGAAACTTCTTGTGCAGCACCCGGTTGTTCGAGTCCCGCGAGCGCACGTCGGCCACCTTGCCGCCCAGACAAGGCGTGTCGCGCAGCATCGGCGCCAGCCGGTCCTTGCTCCACGCTTCGCCATCTTCCACGCGCGGCTGCACCACCAGAATCGGGCCCGGATCCTGGTCGATGACGTAGCCGACGAACGAATTTAGGCACTCCGTTTTCCCAACCTGGCTCGACGACATGAACACGACCCGCTCATACGGGCTGTTCGGCGTCAGCGCGTCGAGGATCGCCCGTTGGTAGGGCGCGCGGTCCGTCCGCCAGTCGCCGGCCTCGGCTGATGCTTCCGACGACAGGCGGCGATTCCGATCCGCCCATTCGGCGACCGTGAGCCGCGGCGGCGGCTCGAGGGCTGCCGCCACCTGCTCGGCGCATTCTTCAATGGCGTTGATAGCGGATCTCCTCCTGCAGGCCGCGCAAGATCGCCGTCATCTCCGCGTCCAGCAGGTCTCGGATGTCTTTCGTGTCGCCCAGCGCCGCCAACTGCGGCGCGAGCTTCGCCGGCATCGCCAGCAGCTTGTCCCGGATCGTGCGCGCGATGGTGAACCACTTCACCTTGACCTCGTCGGCGCCGATGAGCTTGCCGGTCCGGGTTTCGAATTCCAGCTTCTTCAGCCGCGCCCGGAACACCATCTCCGCCGTTCGCGCTTGCGCGAAGCTGGCGCCGGAAGCGCCCGCCACGCTCTCGACAGCCGGCCGCGTTACGCTCGGCGACGTTTCGTGCGTCTCGAAGTCAACAGGTTTGTCGTCGAGAACGGCGTCGCTGGCGGCCACATCCACGAGCTTGCCCCGCATCACGAGGATGCCGCGCTTGGCTAACCGGCTAATGTGGGAACGGTTTACGTCGCGGCGCCGCGCATAGGCGGCCTGCGTCATCAGCCCCGGCTGCTCCATCCGACTGTTGCCTTCTGTTGACTCCTGTTGCCTTGTTTTTGCGCCGTTTCACTAGCCAAAGCGTGCCATGCCGCCTACCCGCTGTTTTCAACAACTTATCAGTACCTAAATCGGATCTAGAACTCCGTTGGTCCGCCGGCCGAAGAGCGTCCGCGGCATGTCCTCAGTCATCGCCTTCTTCGGAATCGGTCCGGAACGCGCAGACCTTCGCAGGGAGTGTGAGCGAGACACCAACGACGCTGTTGCTGCTGCGAGCATGACGGGCTCGTGCTGGGCGGTCCGCCGGTAGTCCGCTCGGGCCCTCGCAATGTACCGGGCCCCAATCTGCTTGCGCGCTCTTTTCACGTGACGAGGCAGTCCGCAATCACCTGGAGGAAGATGATCCTGATCTCCGACGGCGCGTACGTCTTCCCGTCGCCGATGCCGCCCAGCCGCTTCAACTCCCACGCGTGCCCGTGCTCCAGCCGTTCCCGGAAGCTGTACTTGCGTCCGGCGTAGGCGGCGACGGGGACGGGTTTGGGCTCGCCTGGTCGCCCCAGCAGGATCGCGCGGTTCACGTGCCCTTTGCGGTGGCGAACCAGGCGGATCAGCCCGAGCTTGTCAAGCCGGGCGATGCGCCGGGCGGTCGCCTGCTCGATGAAGGCGCCGTCGCAGGCATACAGCGGTATCGTTCTGGTTTGGAGAGACACGGGGAGCTACAGAGATGCGGGAAGGAGTTTTTAGTCGGAGAGTCCCGGCGCTCCTATTGCCGAAGTCGGTTTGGCTCGGGTCCTACTCTACTCGTAACCGGGATGCGTTCGGCCGTCAATAGCCGTGGCGGGGGGTTCGAACGAAAAAAGCGCAAATTTGTGGAGCGCGCCACCGGCCTTACGTTCAGGTCTCCTTGGAGAGCGCCCGCGTACCCCCGTCAATCATGGTCATTCGCAGACGTCGAGCGGCAGCGGTCGCCGGGGAAGTTCTCTTCCAGGCCGGCAGGCGAGAGCCATGTTGGTCATGATGCTCATATAGGGCAAATCCAAATTTGTCTTCCTGAGAAGCAGAATCAAAAAACACGCGTGACATGACCATCATGACCACCCAAAGGGTCCGGAGAGCAGGCTTAGAGCGACGTTTGGCGTCCAAAAAATGGACTCCACACCGCCACCACGAGGACTTCACGCGAGCTTGAGCGGGACGGAAGTTACTGTAAGTGTTAGGGTTATTTGGTCGGGCCGCCGGGATTTGAACCCGGGACCTCTTGCACCCCAAGCAAGCGCGCTAGCCAGGCTGCGCCACGGCCCGATTCGTTCTTCATTCTACCGCATCCGGTTGTCCACGCCAGCCGAATCCAGGCCGTGAAACTGCGAGCTATCACCCACCACGGCGCGTCCATCAGCCTATTCCCATCCTTAACTCCTTGTAATCACGGGGGTAGGGCTTTTTGGCGCCCGGATTGCTCTTCTATTCCGTTCTGGGCCCCCCGATTCGAGGAAAGGACGGCCAGCATGCCCGAAAGCGCTATGACGACCGCGACTGAAACCCTCCGCACTTTGCCCGGAGACGATGCGCGCCAGATCATGTGGCGCTTCAGCGACCGCTTCGACCTCCAGATGCTCGTTCAGTCGGCGCGCCGCGTCGCCCGCGGCCCCGTTGCCAAGATGGTCGCCGACGGCGTCCGCAACAGCCACGACTGGACCAGCCGCAAGGCCGAGATGCTCCGCGAGTTCGACGAATCCGGCATCACCTCCGTCTTTATGGATCCCGAGCATGGGGGCTACATCGAGGGGCCGAAGAACCTCGCTCTCGCGCTGGCGGCGTTTGAACTCGCCTGGGTCGATGGCGGCGCGGCAACGTGCAGCCTCGCCACGGGTCTCGCCCTCGCTCCCATCCACGAGCGTGGTACCGACGAGCAGAAACAGCGTTATATGACCCTATCGGTTCCCGGTCCCGGATCGTCTCCGTGGCGCGGCGCGTTTTGCCTCACCGAGCCTCTGCCTTACGTCGGCGTCGAAACCGGCCTTCTCGGCGGCAAGGTTAGCATCGCCGAGTGGAATGAAGGTGAAGAACCGGTCCTGGAAGTCAGCAAGCGCGGCCGCTTCATCACCAACATGGGCTTCGCCAATTACGTCACGGCGGCGGTGGATTCGGGCGACGAGCGCATCAAAGGTTCCTGCATAGTGATCCTCGAGGAAACCGATCCGGGCATTTTCGACCGGGGAACGCCCGCGCGCAAACTGGTGCACCAGCTCTCCTCGACGAACGATCCCGCCTTCCGGTTGCGCATCCCGGCCAGCCGGATCATCGGCGGCTACGCGGTCAAAGACGGACAGATCGTTCCCAACTACAGCCACGGCGAAATTATTGAAGCGGTGTTCCGCCGCACCCGCGTCACCGTGGGTCTGATGACAACCGCGAAGCTCCTTTCGGCGGTGGAGCCTCTCATCCGCTATCACCGCGACCGCTTCCGCGGCGGCGACCAGGTGGCGCCCGGCTCTCCGCGCTGGGAACTCGGGCTCCAGCAACGCGAGGACGTGTTACACCGCCTGATCGACGTCTGGGCCACCGGCGAGGCGGCGGCTTCCCTTGGCTTCGCGGCGGCGCGGCTGTTCGACCAACTCGATCCGTTAGAGCGCGAAAAGGATCGCGCGCTGGCGGCGCTGGGCCTCCGAGGGACCGCCGCGTTCAAGACGCTTCGCAATCGCCAGAAGGAAGCTCTCGAACTGATCGATCTCCGGACCCAGCCGCCGGGGCGCAGGAATGCGGCTCGCCTCGCGCAAC
This sequence comes from Bryobacteraceae bacterium, assembly GCA_026129905.1. GTDB lineage: Bacteria > Acidobacteriota > Terriglobia > Bryobacterales > Bryobacteraceae > JAHCHE01. The sequence continues at coordinate 24,489 of JAHCHE010000035.1, forward strand.
TGGAAGCCGACACCGTCGTCGGGTTCCTCGTCCTCGACGCGCTGGCCAATGTGCTTTGCCCGGCGGCCAAGCTGTGGAACACAGGGCATGGCGCCAACGTCATGCGCGAAGCCGTAAGCCTGATGGGGGGCTACGGCATCACGGAAGACTGCCCTGGCTTCCTTGGGCACAAGTGGATGGACGCCCAGCTCGAGGCCACCTACGAAGGACCCGAGGCCGTCCAGCGCCGCCAGCTCAGCGTCACCATGACAAACGAGGTTTTCCTCGCGCAGTTCCGGCATTGGATCGGCGAAATGCGCCAGATCGCCGCGCGCCGGCCCGGCACGGGAGCGTGCGCGCTCGCCTCGGCGATGCAGCTATGGTTGTGGACGCTGGACCACCTGCAAACCGCCAGGGATGCCTCCGGCGTTCGCCTGTTCCAGGGCGCGCGCCAGGGCGTCACCTTCGCGCTGGCCGACGCGCTGTGCTGGATCCTCGCGTCGCGCCACCAGATTCTGGACGTCATCGAACTCGAGGAGAAGGGGCCGGCGAATCCGGTCGTAGCGGAAGGGCTCGATGGGCTGCTCGCCTTTTTTACCGATCTCTGTCACGTCCAGGTAGCTCGCGCCGCCGGCGAAGTTGGCCGCATCTGCGCCGAACTGGTCTTCGGCTACAATCGCCACCCGGCCTGGGACGACGAGAGTTACCGCGGTTGCTACCACGAGGACGAACTTCTCGCGATTGAGAGCCTTATCCCCGGCATGTCCGGTTTCGCCACCGATCACGAGGTGATCAAGGCGGACGGATCGCACCCGCGGAAAGCCGGCCCTTGCGCCCGATTCGCCGGCTACGAGGATTTCAACCGACTGCGCAACCGGCTCGATTCCTGCCTCACCGGCGCCATGCTGGCCAAGGACCGCGCCGCCCGCGCCTTGACCAAGGTGATGATCCCGGCCGCCCTGGACTATCCGGCATGATCGACCGCCCGGCGATCGAGGTGGACATCGCTTGCGTCGGCTTCGGTCCGGCGGTCGGCGGCTTCCTCACGACGTTGTCTCGGCGACTGGGCGACCCGGCGCTGCCGCCGGTCGAAAGCCGCGCCGCCCAGGGCCTCCCGCTCCAGGTCGTGTGCTACGAACGCGCCGACGACATCGGCTTTGGCGTCTCGGGCGTCGTTACGAAGGCCCGCGGCATACGGCGAAGCTTTCCCGACCTTCGCGCCGAGGATGTCCCGATGGCGGCCGACGTTAAGAAGGAGAAGGTGCTCTATCTCCTCGATCCCGCCGGCGCCAGCCGCCGGACAGCCGCGATGCGGATCGCCGACGGCGCGATTCGCGCACTCAAGCGCGTGTTGCCCTTCGAGCGCGACGCGCTCGAACTTCCGTATACCCCGGAGTTCCTTCGCAAGAAGGGCGGCCTCGTCCTTTCGCTCGGCCAGTTCAACCAGTGGGTGGGCCAGCAACTCATGATGTCGGGCGCGGTGCAGATCTGGCCCGGTTCCCCGGCGGCGGAGCCGTTGATCGAAGACAATCGCGTTGCCGGCATCCGGCTGATGGACCAGGGCGTCGACCGCGGCGGCGCTCCCACCGCAAGCTACCTACCCGGCATGGACGTGAGGGCCCAACTGACCGTGGTGGGCGATGGACCGGTGGGCCAGATCGGCCGAAAGATCGACGAGCGCTTCGGCCTGCCCGAGGGCCACAGCAGGCATGAGTGGGCCGTCGGCATGAAAATGGTGATCGAGTTGCCCGACGGCGTGGAACTGGAACCCGGCACGGTCTTCCATACGCTGGGATATCCGGAGCCGGAGATATTCGGTTTCCTCTACGCCCACCCGGAGCGGGTGGTCTCCGTGGGCATCTTCGTCCCCTCGTGGTTCGACAGCCCCGTCCGCACGGCGTATCGCTACCTGCAGCATTACATCCAGCACCCATACCTTTGGCGCTATCTCAATGGCGGGCGCCTGCGCTCCTGGGGGGCCAAGTCCATCCAGGAATCGGGCAGGCGGGGCGAGCCGCGCCTGGCGGGCAACGGCTACTGCCGCATTGGCGAGGGTTCCGGAAGCACGAACGTCCTTACCGGCTCGGGCGTCGATGAAGCGTGGACCACCGGCGCGCTGCTCGCCGAAGGCGTTCTCGATCTGCTCGATCGGGGCCGGCCATTCACCGAAGAGAACCTGGATGCCGCCTATGGCGAGCGCCGCCGGGCAAGCTGGGTGGAGAGCGAAGGGCGGGTCGCGGAAAAAGCGCGCGACGGCTTCCAGCGGGGGTTTCTTACCGGCCTCGCCGGAATGGCGCTCGCCGGCCTGTCCGGCGGCCGGCTCGCCGCGCCCGGCAAGCCGCTGCCGCCCGGTGAACGGGTTCATACCGCCGAGGCGTTCTTTCGACGGCGGCTCGGCATCGAGGAGATTGCGAATATCCGCGAGGAATGCGCAAAGCGGGGCAAGCCGTTGCATGACGAGTTGATGGATCGTTGCGGGTGGCCGCCGATCGAGTATGACGGCCGTCTCCTGGTCAGCCATCAGGATGCGCTCCTTGTCGGTGGCAAGGTCCAGGCCCCGGCGGGCGTGGCGGATCACGTGGTCTTCATCTATCCGGAGCTGTGCGAAAGCTGCGGGACGCGCATCTGCGTGGAAATGTGCTCGGGCGAAGCGATTCATCCCGACGCGGACGGCCCGCCCGTCTTCGATCGCGAGAAATGCGTCCACTGCGGCGCCTGCCTTTGGAACTGTTCGGAGGAGAATATACGGTTCGAAGCCGGGGCTGGAGGACTCCATTCGGCGGAAAACTAGATGCATTCCAAAAAACACGGACAATAAACCAATCAAGCGATGAGTGATTACTACCATATTGTCGTCTGCGGCGGCATCGCGCCGGACCCGCTGCAGACGCTTGAGCCCGTCGCCGGACCCGCGCTCAAGAACGAACTGATGCTGCCGGCCGTCCTCGATCCCTGGGCCGCGCACGCGCTCTTTGAAGCGGCCCACCTGGCCCGGAGCGCTCCGGGAAGCAGGGTGTGGCTTGTCAGCCTGAGCCCGAAAGCCAAGCTGCAACAGGTGATGATGACGATCGCCCAGAAGGCGCCGTTCGAACTTGTCGTGGTGGATGGCCCGTCGAGCGGATTCACGGACAGCTTCGACGTCGCCGCCGCGATAGCCGGCGCGATCGAGAACATCGCAGGACTGGACCGTTCCCGGCTGCTGGTCTTCGGCGGGTGGGAGTCCGCCGCGCGGGGCGCCGGAACCACCATGCAAATGGTTGGCGAACGCCTGGGAATTATGGATCAATTTCAGGGCGTGGACGAGCTGAAGGCGGAAGCCGACGGCTCGTTGGCTATCCTGGAGCGCATCGAAGGTGGCCGGCATCAGGTCTCGCGGTGCGCCGGCCCGCCGGCGCTGCTCGGATGGGCAACGGGCTCGCTGCCGGAGCCGCCAAACCAGCCGCAAATCGGCATGGCGAACATGCGGACCATCATGCCGTCGCTGCAGCGCGCCAAACCGGCCGCCTTGCCCGGCGACGGCATCGTCTTCCGCAAGGTGGCCCTGCCCCGGCAGCAGCGCGACACGCGCGTCGTCAAGGATCTGCCCGCGGACGCCGTGGCGAAGGAAATCGTCGAGTGGATTCGGGGGTGAACATGGAGAGACTCCTGCTGCTTCTGCACGCCGACGAGTCCGGCTCGCTGCCGAAGGTCGCGCTCGAATGCATCGAGAGCGCCCGGACCCTTGGAGGCCAACTCGACGCCGCCTGGACCGTGGGCCTCGTCGGGGGTCAGGCCGGCGCCGCTGCGGCGGCTATCGGATCATGCGGCGCCGCGCGGTTTCTCGCCGTGGAGGGACCCGACTTCGACGCGCCGCGGTACGCCACCGACGCGGCGGCCGCCGAAGCGTTGTGCCTCAAGGCGGATGCCACGCTAGTCCTCGCGCCGGCCACCTCGCGCTGGATGCGCGCCTTGCCGGGCGTCGCGCAGCGCCTCGGCGGCCGCGTGGATACGCACGTGGTCGGCGTGAGCGTCCAGGATGGCGCGATCGAGATTCAGCGCTGGTACTACCGGCAGCGCATGGAAGCGGTGTTGACGCGGGCCGCTCGTCCCTGGATCGTCCTTGCGGATCCCGGCGCCTCGGAAGCCTGGGGCGGCGCGCCGCAGGAAGTCTCCGTGGAAACCGTGAGCGTGGAGGTTCCGGAGTCGCTCCGGCGCACCACGGTAATCGGCGCGCGAGCAGCGGAGTCCGGCGCGCAGACGATCCGTCCGGACGCGGCGCTGCTGTTTGTCGCCGGCGCCGGCTGGACGAAGAAACAGAAGGACGGGCAGGTGCGTGCGCAGGAAGCGTCGGAGCTAATCCTGGACATCGTGCGGAAAGCGCAGGCCTCGCTCGGCAGCAGCAAATCCCTGGTGGACCTGGCGGGCGAAGGACAGGCGGTGCTGCCGTTCCTCACGCACCTGCACCAAGTGGGACAAACCGGCTCGACGCCGCGCCATCCGAAGGGCCTCGCCACGTGTTGTCACGGCGAGGAGCCGCACGTCGTGGGCTGGCGCTTCATCAACGAGCGCCGGGCGGTGAACCTCGATCCGAACTGCGGCTGGGCGCGCGGGAAGGCGGACGTCCTTTACGTGGCCGACGCTTTCGAAGTGGTGCGCAAGGTGAACGAACTGCTCGACGCGTAACCACCACGTGCAGCCGTCCGGCCGGCGGCCGCCTGCCGCACGGTAGTGCTCAGAACGAAGCGCCGAGCACCAGTTCAAGGTCGTTCGTATTGGTGCGCGGGTAGTTGAACGGTACGCCCGACGGAAGCCAGGACGGCCGCGGGTCCTGGGCCCACCGCGTATAGCGGATACCAGGAGACAGCCGGGCGTCTCTCGCGCGCGCTTCGATGCCGCCCCCCACCGTCAGGCCGTAGTGTGACGGGTTGTAGCCGTTGAGATTGCCCGCGAGGCGGAACGACGGGCCCGCCTCCGCGAACGGCGACCACTTGCCCACGGGCCGGGAGTATCTCGCAAGGACGGGGAATTGCCAGGTCAACACCGAGAAGCGGTGCGTGTCATCGCCGCCGGCCCGCAGAGGCTTGTAGATGGCGTCGACTTCAATCGAGAGGTTGCCCTTCAGCTTCGTCCGGGCCACCAGCCCCGCCAGGTACCGCATCCTTTCCGGGACCCTCTCGCCCAAAATCGGATGAAAGCCTCGCGTCACAGGCAGTCCCACGATGGCGCCGAGTTCCAGCGCGCGGCCGGCCACGCGCCGCGATCCGGGGTCCGTCTCATAGGAAACGGTGGTGAGGAACTCGAGCTGGTCCGGCTTGGTCGCATAGCGCGGCGCGATCGATTCCCGCCGCCATCGCGCGTAACGCAGCGTGGGCGAGACGTGAATCCTGCCCCACCTGAGAGCGACGCCGGCGCCGGCGGACAGGCCGAATTGCGAGGGCTGCACGGCCCCGGCGTCTTCCTGCGTCCGGAACGATGGTCCGGCGGCGAAGAATGGCCGCGCGCGCCCCGCCTGCCGCGAAGAAGGCAGCGTGTACTTCAGCAGCACGGGGAATTCCCACGCGCGCGCGGCCGTCAACTGATACCGCGTGGTCACGTTCGAGCCATCGGGGAAGAATTCGGTGAAAACGATCTGCGACTTCAACGGCCGGTGAAGCACGTTCGCTTCCAAGGAGAGCTGTTCCGAGATTCCGACCTCCGCCATGGCGCCGAAAATGAAACTTCTGGGCCCCGTCAAATACTGAAAACGGTTCGCCGGGTTGCCGAACGCGTCGGCCGGAGTTGAGACGTCCGTCACCGGGAAGTTCGAAGTGAGATTTGTACCGCCGGCCACGCCAAAGTGGAGCCGCTGACCGGAGCCGGCGGAGGCGAAAACGAACCAGGCTGCAAGCAGAAGGAAAGGAATGCGTATGGAGATCGCCATTGCGTGTCCGCGCTCTCAGTTGCACTTGGATGGCCACTGCTGTGCGCGGCCGGAAAGCGCGGCTTCGGAGGCTTACCTTTCGTGCCGGTGCGCCACGCCTGACGAGTAGCGTTCACACAATCGCCGGCCGGCGCGCGACCGGCGCAGGCGGCGACTCGCTACAATTTGAGGCATGTCGGAAGTGATTTCCACCCTGCCGTCGCCCGGTTCGTTTGAAACGGAAGAGCACATCTTCGGCTTCAGCACGCGGGCGCTCCACGCGGGCCACCGTCCGGATTCGGACACGGGCTCGCGGGCGGTTCCCATTTACCAGACCACGTCGTACGTCTTCGAGGACACCGACCACGCCGCCGCGCTGTTCAATCTCCAGCGCTTCGGCAATATCTACACCCGCATCATGAATCCGACGACAGCGGTGTTCGAGGAACGGATGGCGGCGCTCGAAAAAGGCGTCGGCGCGCTGGCAGTGGGAAGCGGACAGGCCGCGCAATTCATCGCCGTCACCAGTCTCATGGGCCAGGGCGACGAAATCGTGGCGGCGAGCACGCTGTACGGCGGCACGTACACCCAGTTCGACGTCAGCTTTCGCCGTCTGGGCATCAATGCGGTATTTGTCGATCCGGACGACGCCGAAAACTTCCGGCGCGCCATCACGCCGAAGACGCGCGCGCTCTACGGCGAGACGATCGGCAATCCGAGAATGAACGTGCTCGACATCGAGGCGCTTGCGGAAATCGCGCGTCAGGCGGGCATTCCGCTGATTGTCGACAACACCTTCGCCTCGCCGTACCTGGCGCGACCCATCGAGCACGGAGCGGACATCGTGCTCCACTCGGCCACCAAGTTCATCGGAGGCCACGGCACGTCCATCGGCGGCGTGATCGTGGACAGCGGCCGCTTTCCGTGGGACGCCGGCGCCTTCCCGCAGCTTCTGGAGCCGAGCAAGGGCTATCACGGCATCCGTTTCTACGAGACGTTCGGCGACTTTGCGTTCATCATGAAAGCCCGCGTCGAAGGCCTGCGAGACTTCGGACCGGCCCTGAGTCCGTTCAATTCGTTCCTGTTTCTCCAGGGGCTGGAAACGCTGAAGCTCCGCATGCAGTGCCATTCGGAGAACGCCCTGGCCGTGGCGCGGTTCCTTTCCGATCACCCCCGCGTCGCCTGGGTGAACTACCCGGGACTGGAATCCAGCCGGTACTTCACGCTCGCGCGGAAATACCTGCCCAAGGGCGCCGGCGCCATTCTGACGTTCGGGATCGAGGGCGGGCTCGAAGCGGGCAAGCGGTTCATCGAATCGCTTCAGATGTTCTCTCACCTGGCGAACGTGGGCGACGCCAAGAGCCTGGTGATTCACCCGGCGTCCACCACGCATCAACAGCTCAGCGACCGGGAGAAACTCGAATGCGGCATCAGCAACGACATGATCCGGCTTTCCGTCGGGCTGGAGGAAGTTGAGGACATTCTATGGGATCTGGATCAAGCGCTGGACGCCTCGCGGAAAACCTGACCGCCGACGGCGTCAGCGCGAATTCCGCCGTCAACCGGTCGCGCTTCGCAACAACTGCGTTCGACCGCTTGCGCATGCTCGAACGGTACCGGACGATTGCGATGGTCGGCCTCTCGGCGAATCCGTTCCGGCCGAGCCATTTCGCCGCCATCTACATGCTGGCCGAAGGCTACGACATTATTCCGGTGAACCCGCGCGAACAGGAGATCCTCGGCCGGCGCTGTTACCCATCGCTCGCGGCCATCCCGCGCCCGGTGGAGATCGTCGATATCTTCCGCGATCCGTCGGCCGTGCCGGCGATCGTGGACGAAGCCATCGCGATCGGCGCAAAGGCGATCTGGATGCAACTCGGCGTCATTCACGAGGAAGCGGCGGAGAAAGCGCGCCGGACGGGACTGGAAGTGGTGATGGACCGCTGCGTCAAGATCGAGCATGCGCGGTTTTTCGGCGGCCTGAGCACCATCGGGTTGAACACCGGCGTGATTTCGTCGCACCGGCGCTGACCGCTCACGCCTTCGGGTGGGCCTTGTCGTAAACCGCCATCAAGTCGGCGAGGGACACCTGCGTGTACTTCTGCGTGGTGGAGAGCCTCGCGTGGCCGAGCAGTTCCTGGATTGAGCGCAGGTCGGCGCCATCCGCCAGCAGGTGCGTGGCAAACGCGTGGCGCAGGCTGTGCGGATGCAGCGCCGCGTCGCCTGTCAGCATCGTGGCGTAGAGCTTCACGATATTGCGCACGCCGCGGTCGGTCAACCGCCGGCCGCGGTGATTGACGAAAATCGCGCGCTCGCCGGGCGCGGCGGAGCGTTCGGCAAGGTAACGTTCCAGCGCGGCGGCGGCTTTGACCGGGAAGGGGACTTGCCGTTCCTTGCGGCCTTTACCCCGCACGCGGAGCCAGCGTTCGCCGAGGTCGAGGTCCTCCAGGTCCAGCCCGGCCAGTTCGCTCACTCGCAGTCCGGCGCCGTACAGCACTTCAAAAATAGCGACGTCGCGGCGGGGGTGCGCCTGTTTCAAGTCGGCTTCCGACACCAGGTCGAGCAGGCGGTTCGTCTGCTCGGCGCTCATTACGCGGGGCAGGGTCTTCGGCGCTTTGGGCGTGCCCACCAGCTTCGCCGGGTTCGCGCCCACGACGCCTTCGCGTACCAGAAATTGGAACAACGACCGGACAGCGGCCAACTTGCGCCGGATGGTAACCGCGGAGAGTCCCTGCCGGTAGAGGCCGCCCATCCATTCGCGAATCGACAGGACGTCCAGCTCGCCGGCGGCTGGGCAGGTTCCTTCGGGCAGCGTGAAGTAGTCCAGGAATTGGCGCAGGTCCGCTCCATAGTTCCTGATGCTATGGGGAGACGCGTTCTCCCGACGCAGCTCGCCGAGAAAACGCCCGATCTGCTCGCCCAGTTCAGACATGCGCGGGAAGATACCGCTCGAGCGCGGCGAGGGCGCGGCGGGAGATCTCGGCGTGACGCGCCCGCCGGTCGCGCCGCAGCCGCGCGCGCGTCTCCTCGTCGAGCGCCGGCAGCAGGTCGAATGTAATGTTCGCCGGCTGGTAGTCGCTCGCCTCCGCGCCGGAGATGTAGTGGCACAGCGACCCGAGCGCCGTTTCCCGCGGCGGGGGCTCGACAGGCCGGCCCTGAGCCAGCGCGGCAGCATTTCGTCCTGCCAGCAGGCCGGTAGCGATCGCCTCGACGTACCCTTCGACGCCCGAGATCTGGCCGGCGAAAAAGACGCGCGGATCGGCGCGCAACGCTAACGTCGGCGCCAGCAGGGCCGGCGCGTTGATGTAGGTATTGCGATGAATCTGGCCGTAGCGGAGGAACTCGGCGCGCTGCAAGCCGGGGATCATGCGGAAGATGCGGGCCTGTTCCGGGTAGCGCAGGTAGTTCTGAAAGCCCACCATGTTGTAGCTGTCGGCGCGCAGGCTTTCCTGACGCAGTTGAACGGCCGCGTACGGCCAGCGGCCTGTCCGCGGATCATCCAGCCCCACCGGCTTCATCGGGCCGAACCGCAGCGTGTCCCGCCCGCGCCGGGCCAGCTCCTCCACCGGTAGACACGCTTCGAAATAGGGCACGTCGTCCGCGATGTGCGGCGTGTGGGCCTGCGCCTCCAGCAACGCGTCCACAAACCGGTCATATTCTTCCCGATTCAGAGGACAATTAACATAATCCCCGCCGCCGTCGAGCGATTTTCCGTAACGGGAAGCCCGAAAAGCGACGCTCATGTCGACCGAATCGGCTTCGACTATGGGGCTGATGCTGTCGTAGAAATAAAGCCGCGCGGAACTCGTCAGCCGGGCGATGTCCAGCGCCAACGCGTCGCTGGTGAGCGGACCGGTCGCCACGATAACGATTTCGTTCTCCGGGATGAACTCGACTTCTTCTCTTCGCAGCTCGATCGACGGATGCGCGAGAATGGCGCGCGAAACCTCGGCGGCGAACAACTCGCGATCGACGGTAAGCGCCTGTCCTCCCGGCACGCGGGCCGCTGAAGCGCAGCGGAGCAGCAGCGAATCCAGCCGCCGCAGTTCCTGCTTCAGGAGCCAGGGCGCGCTATGCTCGGCCTCGCTCTTCAGCGAGTTGCTGCACACCAGTTCGGCGAGATTGCCCGTCTTGTGCGCCGGCGTCGAGCGGCGGGGCCGCATTTCATACAGCGTCACGCGGGGCCCGGCGTTCGCTGCCTGCCACGCCGCTTCGCAGCCGGCCAACCCTCCGCCGAGGATATGAATGCGGGAAGACAAGATCCTTCGTCCATTCTAAAGCCCGCGGCGCTCGGCTGACCTCCCGCGGGCGAGAGCCTATCGGCGTGCGCGCCGATGCGAGCCGACGCATATCCGTGCTCCTGCTAACCTGTGATACTAGAGTACGGGCGATGCAACATCGCGCCCGGGAGTGGAACATGCCGCTTCGCAGCATCAAGAATTCGCTGAAGGAAAAAGGGGTCCGCCTGACGCGCCAGCGGCAGATTCTGCTCGACCTCATCGACAGCTCCGGGCAGCACCTGGACGCCGAGCAGCTCTACAAGCTCGCTCGCGACAAAGACCCTGGGATCAATCGGGTCACCGTCTACCGCACGCTGAAGCTTCTGAAAGAAACGGGGCTCGTCGACGAACTGGATCTCATGCACTTCGAGGGCGATCAGCACTACTACGAAACGCGGCTAAAGCAGGAGCACGCCCACGTCATCTGCCTCTCCTGCGGCAAAGTGGAGGAATTCTTCGGCGAACCACTGTACCGTCTCCGGCACCAGGTGGAGAAAAGTCTCGGCTACCAGGTGGTGATCGCCCGTACGGAAATCGGCGGCTATTGTTCGCACTGCCGGGCGGTAAGAGCGCGCGAACTGGAAGAAGCGCGGATCGGATCGCCGGCCCAACCCGAACCGAAACGGCGCGCGACCACCCAAAGGTAACCCGACATGCCGGAACGACAGCGGGCCGCTCTGATCGTCAGCAGCCCATCCGGACTTCGCCGGCGCGTGCCGGTGGAAAAGACCCCGTTCACCATCGGCCGGCAGGGGAGCAACGACCTCGTGATTCGCGACAACCGCGTCTCGCGCCAGCACGCGCGCATCGTTCGCGAGCCTTCCGGCTACTTCATCGAGGACATCGAGAGCCGCCACGGCCTGTTCATCAACGAGCAGCGGGTGAGCCGGCAACCGCTGCGCAGCTCCGACATCATCTCGTTCGGATTCACGGACTCCTACCAGGTGAAATTCACGCTGGAGGAAGGAGAACTCGGGCGCCTGCTCGATCACATTCCCGCCTCTCCCGAGGTTCTGGTGTCGGGCACCCAGAACCTTGCCAAGCTGCGGGCAGTGGTGGAAGTGGCGCGCGCGGTGCAGACATCGCTTTCGACCGCCGAAGTGCTCGAGGCCGTAGTGGACGCGGCGTTGACGATCACCGGTTCCGAGCGCGGCTTCCTGCTGCTCCGCGAAAACGGCGAGCTGAGCGTGAAGGTGGGCCGGCAGTTGAATGGCGCCCCGCTGCGCAAGGAGGACCTCAAGGTGCCGGCCGGGCTCATCCAGCGCGCCCTCAGGGAGCGAAAGGACCTGCTGTCGATGAGCTTCGATCCGCAGGCCGCCGGCGGGCTCACCCCCGACGCCTCGGTCGCCAACCTGGAACTCCGCAGCGCCGTCTGCGTGCCGCTGGTTCGCGTGCAGGGGGCGCAACTCCAGGAGACGATGAGCGCCTCGGTAAACGACACGGTGGGGCTGATTTACTTGGACTCCCGCAGCGATGTAGCGGACCTGTCGAGCGGCAACCGCGAACTGCTGCAATCGCTCGCGCTCGAGGCGTCGATCATTCTCGAAAACGCGCGACTGCTGGAGCAGGAGCGTTCGCGCCAGAAACTCGAAGAGGAACTGACCATCGCCCGCGCCATCCAGCAGGCGCTCCTGCCCAAGCAACTGCCCAGCGCCGGCTGGCTGCGGGTCGCCGGCGCCAGCATTCCCTCGCGCCAGGTGGGCGGCGATTACTTCGATGTCATCCAGACGGGCCGGGACGTATGGGCGATCGTCGTCGCCGACGTATCGGGCAAGGGCGTCAGTTCAGCGCTGCTGGCAGGGCTTCTGCAGGGCGCGTTCTTACGGGCCGCGGGCAGCGCCGAGCAGATCCGGGAGATGCTCACGCGGATGAATCTCTTTCTGCTGGAGCGCACCGCGGGCGAGAAGTACGCGACGTTGTTTTACTCGATCCTGGCGGCCGACGGCTCGCTCCGCTGGGCGAACGCCGCGCACTGCCAGCCGATCATACTGCGCGCCGGCGGAGAACCCGAGACGCTCGAATCCACGGGCATGCCGGTGGGCCTGCTCGAGATCGCCCAGTACGAGGTAAGAACTTCCTCGCTTGCCCCGGGCGACAAGCTCATCGTCTACACCGACGGGCTGACCGACGCGCGCAGCGAAGACGGACAGGTGTTCGGCGTCAAGCGGCTCATGTCCATGCTGAAACGCCTTCGATGCGCCGGCTGCGAGGAACTCCACCAGGCGATCGTCGAGGAACTCGAGGAGTTCACCGGAGAGGCCGAGCAGGCCGACGACGTCACGCTGCTGGTTGTCGAATACCGCCCGCAATAGTAGAATCCCAAGTTCATGCGCAGCAAGAGCCTTTTCGCGGAGCTTGTCTCCGAGTTCTTCGGGACCTTCATCCTCATTCTGTTCGGCGCCGGCGTGGTTGCCATGGTGCAGCTTTTCGGTTCGGGCATTCCCGGAGAGATTGTGCACGGCGGGTGGACCAACATCACTTTTGCCTGGGGCCTGGGCGTCGTGCTCGGCATTTACACCAGCCAGCGGAGCGGCGCCCATATCAACCCAGCCGTCACCCTGTCGTTCGCCCTGCTCAAAGGCTTTCCGTGGCGGAAGGTCGCGCCCTATTGCGCCGCTCAGGTGGCCGGCGCATTCTGCGGAGCGGCCCTGGTTTTCCTGAACTATAAAGAAGCGCTGTTGAAATTCGATCCGAACCTGGAAAAAACGGCCGGAATTTTCACTACCTTTCCGGCGTTTCCTGGCCTGCCCGTGGCGGGTTTCTTCGACCAGGTGGTGGGCACGGCGCTGCTGCTGTTTCTGGTGCTGGTCATTATCGATCATGCGCCGCCGTCGTTGCAGCCGCTGCTGATCGGAGGCGCCGTCGTCGCCATCGGAATGTCGTGGGGCGGGCTGCACGGCTACGCGATCAATCCGGCCCGCGATTTCGGTCCCCGCCTGTTCACCGCGCTGGCCGGTTTCAAGAACAACGGCCTCACGGATGGGACGGGCGTTTTCTGGGTGCCGATCGCCGGGCCGTTCCTCGGCGGCGCGATCGGCGCGTTCATCTACATGCAGTGCATCAGGCGATTCGCCGCGAAGCCGTAGCGAGCAGGAGCCCGGGCGTCCAGGCGGCCACGGGCGGCGTCGTCACCCGAGTGGACTCCGCGGCGGCTCCGATCGGACGCAGTGCGCGCCGGGAGGCGTCGAAGCCAACCCATTCCAGCCCGGCGTATCGGCCCGGCAGCCGCAACGTGAGGCCCTCCAGCGGCTCCAACGACCCGTTCAGCAGGTAGCAGGCCAGGCGATCCTCGTCCGGCTTCCGAACCCACGCATGCACCCGGGCGAACGACTCGACGAACACCGGCAGACGGCCCCGGCTGATCCAGTCGCAGATCGCCTTCATCTGAGAGGCCTTCGCCAGGTTGTGCATCTGCGACCACGGGAAATAGCTCGTCACCACCACCCGGCCTCCCAACGGGTTCTCAAATGCCGTGACCGAGTTGCCCAACTCCCGGTCCTGATAGTCGATGATCCTGGCGAGCGCCTCCACGCCGGCGGCGCGCGGCTCGAGAGCGACCGCCGGTTCGCGCCAGAACGACTGGCGGCAGTCGCGCGACCATCCGGCGAAGCGTCCGTTCACCCGGTGGGAAGTCAGTTGCTCGATGGCGTCCTTGTCGAAGCGGTTCCCCGGGCGCACTCCCGCCAACTCGCCGAGGCCGAGCGACTCGAGCGCTTCCAGCGCGGCGGCGTCCATTAGCACGCCTCCGGCCAGCGTTTTCCGCAGTTCGTCCTTGCTGAATGCCAGCACGGACGATCCGGCGAGCGCCACGGCTACCGCGCCCTCGCGGGCGTAGCAGACCGGCACGCCGATCTCGCTCAGCGCATATGGCTGGCTCTGCGCCGCCAGGGCGTCCTGGGGCCCTTCCGGCCACGAGCCGCCGATGCTGTTGGCCGCCATCAGGTCGCCGTTCCACGCGGGCCAGATCCCGGTGACCAGGCTGCGGCCCAACTCCCGGCGCAGGATTTCGTAAAACGGTTTGGTCTTCCGGATGCGGCCCAACAGGGGCTCGAACTCCTCGAGCGGATCGGGGCGCTGGCTCAGCACATTGAAAGCCGTCGCGGTGGTTCCCGCCGCCATGTGCGTCGCCGCCTCGACGGCCGTCGTGTAGGCGCTCTTGCGCAGAAGGTCGTAAGGGAAGTTCTCGATCTCCGACTGAATCACGCGGACCTCTGCGGGAAGCGAGGCAACCTGCCGCCCCAGCACGTGCGCTTTTTGTGAAAGCTCAACCAGCCGCTCCTCGGAATAGAAGCCGGCGCCCGGCCGCCACCGCACCGGCGCTCCGCCCGGTCCGGCGAGCGTTTTCGCCCAATCCGCGAAACCGGCGCGTTCGTAAACCATCGGCCCGGTCATGTGACCGAGCGAAATGTCGGGCTTGACCCGGTGTACCGCTTTTTCGATCGCGGCAAGCAGGTTATCGATCGTCGTCCGGTTGTGCTCCAGCCATCGCCGCCGCAGGTCCAGCCGTTCCGGGACGCTGCCGGACGCAAACGCCGGGACAAGGGTCTCGCGAGTGAACGAGCGCCCGGTTTCCGCCGAGAAATTGCGCATGCACACGTCGCAGAAGCAGGCGAATTGGATGGGCGGATGGTGCGCGATGCGAACGTCGTCGTCCACCCAGATGAAGGCGGGCGAGGCTTCCGCCATGGCGGCGTACATCCTGTCCACGTACGCCAAAAACTCCTTGCCGGCGGGACAGTAGCTGCCGCGCGGTTCTCGCCCGCTCGGGTCCACCATGCGCTGCCAGGGCTCGTTGAGCGAGGTATCGAGGTTCTCGTCCAGGTGCCCGATGGTTGCGAGCACGTTGATGCCGGCTTCCATTCCGCCCCGGCGAACCGCGGCGATCCGCTTGGCCAGCAGTTCCGCCCGTCGCAGCATCTCGTCGAGCGGCCGCGGCGGATGCGTTCCGGCGGTAAAGAAGGCCAGCTCGTCGGCCGTTCCGGGGTGCTTTTCGAAAAACGCGAGCAGAGCTTCAAAACGGCGGTCGTCGATCCAGTGATAATGCGAGACGCGGAACGCCACCAGCGTGTCCGGCCTGGAGGGCGCGTGAACGCCGGCCGGCAGCGAGAACGCCAGCGCGGCCTGCGCGAATTCACGACGTGTAGGACCGAAATCAGGCATCGCCCTGTATTATCCGTCAAGGCGAGCCCAATGTGTCCCTCGGTGAGAGAGCCTGCCAGGTCTTCTCGGTGATGGCCCATGCCGGGTGTCTGCGCCAGGCGCGTGAAGGCGACGTACAGCCGTTCCAAAACCCGGTCTGCGTCTTCTGGACTATCTTCGGCAATGTAGTTCCAGATTTCGAGAAGATCGGCGCGAGCCTGTGGGGTGAGAAGAAACCGGGCGGCCCGGCTCACTTGCGGGTTTCCGCCCGGCGGCGCGCGCTCAACTGACGGATTTCGTCAAACACGGCTTCGCCGTCGAGGAACTCGCCGCGATCGGCCTCTTCGACTCCGCGCCGCAGTTGGGCCCGCAGTTCTTCGAGAGCCGCTTCCCGAGTCCGCTCGCGTTCTTCGAGCAGCCGCAGGCCTTCCCGGATTACTTCGCTAGCAGTCTGGTAGCGGCCTGAGGCGACGCGCGACTGGACGAACTGTTCGAGTTCCGGCGTGAGCGACACGTTCAGGCTGGCGCGATTGGGCATACCTCACCCATGCCACAGGAAACGCCGCTGTGTCAAATTGTGGTACAGGGCGCCACCCGTTCAGCTTCAGGCGACGAACTTCTCGCCCTTGTGCCAGTCGGCGCCGCACAGGCCGCCGCTCTGGAAGGCCTCGACGGTCCGTAGAACCTCGGCCGGGCTGCGGCCTACTTGCGTGTCGTTGATGCTGACCGACCGGATGATGCCTTTGTCGTCGACGACAACCGTGGCGCGATACGCGATGCCGGCGTCTTCGTTCAGAACGCCGAACGCGCGGCTCACCTGATGGCCGGTGTCGGCCAGAACCGGGTGGGTGATCTCGGCGGGGAACGTCTTCCGGTCCGCGAACCAGGCGCTGTGAGAATAGAACGAATCCGTGCTGACCCCGATCACAGCCACGCCGCCGGCGGTGAATTCGGGTAGCAGCGCCTGAAAGCCGCGGATCTCGGTCGGACACACAAACGTGAAATCCAGCGGATACCAGTACAGGACGTACCACTTGCCTTTGAAGTCGGAGCTCTTGAGTTCCTTTTGTTCGCCACCAACGTAGGCGGCGGCTTTCCACTCCGGAGCTTTCTGGCCAATCATCATCGTGTTCATCGTCTCCTAAGGAATCAGAATAGTGCATTCGGACTGGGTAACGATTCCGGTCCTTTCCCTAAGATGCCCGACCGCCTCCGAACGTCGCAACCAGATGAAGAGCTGCGCGAATGATATAAATATTCATCATGACGAAACATTCGCGACGCGCGTTTTTGGCTTCCACCGGCGCCGCTTTCGGAGGGGCGCTCGGGTTGCAGAGCCTGTCGGCGGCCGTACAGGCCAACAGTTCGCCGTACCGCCGTCCAAAGCTCAAGATCACGGACATTCGCACCGCGGAGGTCCGCGTCCACGGTTTACAGACGCACGTCCGCGTCTACACCGATGAGGGCCTGTTCGGCGAAGGCGAAAGCACGGACGCTTCCCACGGCGCCGCGTCCATCATCCAACGCGCCTTCCGCCCCTTCCTGATGAATCAGGATCCGCTCAACATCGACTTCCTGTGGGAACGCGCCCGGACGTTTGGCATCTTCGCGGGCGCGCAAGCCGGCCAGTACGTCACCGCGTTGAGCGGCGTCGAAATCGCGCTCTGGGACCTCGCCGGCAAGGCGCTGGGCCTGCCCATCTACCAGCTTATGGGCGGCAAGATGCGCGACAAGGTGCGGATCTACTGCGACTCGGCCCACCACCACGCCGACGATCCGAAATCGAAGGCCATGTTCGAACAGATCCAGAAGATGGGCTTCAGCGCCGTGAAAATCGACGTGGACGACGCGCGCAATCCCAACCGCTGGGACCGCGTGAACTGGACCGCCAACAACCGCGAAATGGATGACATGGTGAACGAAGTGAAATTCGTCCGCGAGTCGTTCCCGAAGGAGATCGAGCTGGCCGTGGACGGACACGGCCGCTTTGACATGGGCACCGGCAAGCGGCTGGCCAAGGCCTTCGAGCCGTTCCGCCTCATGTTTTTCGAAGAGCCGGTGCCGGCGGAAAACGTGGCCGCCATGCGCGACATCCGCCAGTCCACCAGCACGCCCATCTGCTGCGGCGAGAACCGCTTCCTGCGCCACGGCTTCACCGACATCCTGGAGCAGCGCGCGGCCGACATCATCATGCCCGACATCCAGAAATGCGGCGGCCTGCTCGAATCGCGCAAAATCGCCGACATGGCGCACGCGCACTACGTGCCGTTCGCTCCGCATTGCGTCGTCTCCCCCATCGGTACGATGGCTTCCTGTCACGTCTGCGCGACGGTTCCGAACTTCCTCGTGCTGGAATGGCATTGGATCGCCAATCTCGAGGCCTGGCGGAATTTCGTTCAGGAAGGGGAGATCATCAAGGACGGCTTCGTGGAGTTGACGGACCGCCCAGGCATTGGCGTCACCATGAACGAGGAGGCCGCGCGCAAACGCCAGGTTCCCAACACGACCTGGTTCGAGCCGACGAAGCAATCGTAGACGCGCGCTCAGGCGTGATGGTTCACCGGACCGGCGCCGCGGCCGAGGCCCGGGTTCGTCTGGATGGCCCGAGTAATGTACGCCTTGGCGCCCGCGACCGCCTCTTCCAGCGCGACGCCGCGCGCCAGTTCGGCGGTGATGGCGGCGGAGTACGCGCAACCGGTACCGTGCGTGTGCCGCGTCGCCACCCGCGGGGCCGAGTATTCGCGCCACCGGCTGCCGTCGAACAGGACGTCCACGGCGTCGCCCGCCAGGTGTCCGCCCTTCACCAGCGCGGCGCGGGCCCCCATTGCCACCAGCCGTTCGGCCGCCGCTCTCATTCCCGCGAGATCGTTAACGGGCAGGTCGCATAGCGCCGAAGCCTCCGGAAGGTTCGGCGTGATCAGCGCGGCGCGCGGCAGCAGCGCCGTCCGCACCGCCTCGCGGGCGTCGTCCCTCAACAGCGGCGCGCCATGCTTGCTGATCATCACCGGATCCACCACCAGCGGAAAGTCGAAGCCCTCGGCCGCCTCCGCGATGGCTCTGGCGAGCGCCGCATTGCCGAGCGCTCCCGTCTTGGCCGCCTGCGGAGGGATGTCGTCCAGGACGGCCTCAAGCTGCGCCAGCACGAGATCCGGCGGCAAGCATTCCACCCGTTGCACGCCGACGGTGTTCTGAACCGTCAGCAGCGTGATCACCGCCTCGCCATACACGCCGAACTGGTGAAACGTTTTCAGGTCCGCCTGGATTCCGGCCCCGCCGCTTGGATCGGAGCCGGCGATGGTCAGCGCCGCCGGCTTCATGCATTCATTATTGAATGCGGCGCTTCTCCGACGTCCCAGCCGAGTTGACGAACTCCACTTCCACCGCGCCGAGTTGCGCCGGATCGCCGGTCACCGGGAACAGCGCGGTCAGCGAGAACATTCCCCCGACTTGCGAGGTCGCGAAGTAGTCGCGGAAGGCGGCCGTGACAAAGGCCCGAATCGGCTGCGCCGCCAGCACACGCCCGCGGTTGTCGTAGAACGTGAACTTGACCTCGGAGGTGGAACGGCTGTTGTCCAACCCTTGCGCCTGCACCTCCACCGACGAGGCGTTGCGCTGCCAGGACGCCGAGTCGATCGCCACTGGCGCCGCCGCCACGGTGGCCGACGCGCGCACCAGGTGCGCGCCGAGCGATACGACGAACGTGATCGTGCCCGCCGTCGAGCCCGTCTGGAACACAGCCTCCGGCTCGCCGCCCAGCTTCGCCGCGGTTTCTCCCATCGTGACGTTCACCGGCACGGTTCTCGAGCCGCCCGACACGAACAGAATCGCCGGGTCGTCGCCCGCGCCCTCCACCGATGGCTGGAACTCGATCCGCAGCTCGCCCGTCCCATCGCCGAACGGCGACGAGGCGAAGCGGACCGAGACTTTGCTCTGCTGGCCGCTCCGCAGCGCCTGGCTTTCCAGCACGATCTCGGGCGCCGGGAACGGAGGATCGAACGCCACCGCCTCCAGCACGAACACCCGATCGTCCACTTTGAAATTCGCCCTGTGGATGCCGGCCTTCTGCGGCTGGTATGTAATGACGAAATCGGAGACCGCTCCGGGTTTCAGCTTGAGCGGCGCCGGCGGCAGGCCGGACGAATCGAAGGGACCGGCCGCGATCGTCAGCGACGACACGGTCAATTCGGCCGAGCTCGCGTTCTCCAGCCGGAAGCGGCGGGGCAGCGTTTTCCCTCGTTCGACGCGGCCCAGCACGATCGGCTCGTCGGTCTGAAGTACGCGGAACTTGCCCTCCTCCTCGATGCTGAGCGTTGCCGTGGCGGGCGAGTCGCCGAAGATCAGCACGCTGATATCGTTGATCTCCAGCGTCGCGCTGTAGGAGCCGTAACTCGGCGGCCGGAAGCGAACGCGAAAATCGACGTTGGTCCCGGCGGCCATGATGTACGGGATTGACGGGTGCGCCTCCAGCGAGAAGCCCGCGCCGCGCACCCGAAAGCGCGTCAAGGTAATCGCCTCTTCTTCCGCTTTGTTGCGGATGCGGAGTTTCGTATCGAGGATATCGCCGGCCGCCGCGCGTCCGACATCCAGGCTCGAGCCGACAGGCTGCTCGCTCCCCGGCGCGTCGATGCGGAACAGATGAAGCTGTCCGAGCGCCAGGCTCGCGGCCCAGAGGCCGATCGCGGCCAGCCGGGCCGTCATCGCGCGCCTCCCGGCAATCGGTAGAGTTCCGCGCTATCCGCCGAGACGCGCAGCGCCCACGAACGTCCGTCTTCGCTCAGCAGATGGACCCACTCCCCTCCGATCGGCTCCAGCCGCCCTATGGGAGCGGCCAGCGGAAACCTGGTTTCCGACATGTCGCGCCGGCGCACCGCCGCCTCCGCGCCGTCGGCGAACGCGATCGCCCCGCCGGGCAGCAGAGCCAGCGCGCTCGAAACGCCCGGCAGCAAAACCTCCGAACGTATCGCGCCTGTTTTCGAGCGGAGGGAGACCATCCACAATTGCTCGCCCCGCTCGATGGCCAGCAGAATCACGCCTCCGGCGTTGGCGGCAATCGCGCGGACCGGGTCCTCCGGCCGGAGCGCCGCGCACTCCACCTTCGCGAGTTCTTCTCCCGCGAACCGGTACAGCTCCGCCGCTTGCGGGAAATAGGCTGCCGCCGGAGCGCCGCCTGCGTCCAGGGCGAACAAAGCGTCCCCGGCCGGGGCGCTGAGCTTGGCGCTCACTTGCTGCTGCGCATCCAGGATCAGAACCTCTTCGTCCGTCTTGACCACCCCACCGCCCGGCGAAAATGCCGCCGCCCGCGCCCCTTCGAATAGCGGCCCTCCCGGCAGGAAGTTGCCGCGGACGCCCAGCAGCGGCCGGATCGCTCCGCCCGCGTCGCGCACGTATCCGATGCGCGGCGCCCGGAGCCCGGATTGGGCGCAGAGAAGAGCCGCCAGGAGCGGCACAGCCAGAACGCGGGACAGGAACCACCACAGCGATCGCATCAAGGTTTTCCTACCTGGATGGAGGGAGCGCCGACCGACAGCGACGTCGAGGCATCGGCGTTTCCGGCGCCCGTTTGCGCCGACTTGCCGGTCAAGCCCAGCGCCAGGCCGCCCGCCGCCGCCCCTGCGGCGACCACCGCGATGGCCACCCACCGCCCGCGCGTCTTGGATGTCCGCGACCGGTTTGCGTCCGCCTTCCCTGGTGAGCCGTCTTGCGGATCCGCCACGTATTGGAGCGAGAAGATCCCGGCTCGAACCTCCCCCTTCACCGCGGTGATTCGCACCTTGACCGGCCCCGGCGTCTTGCCCCATCGGATGCCCCACGCGGCGGCCTTGCCGTCGGCGCCGGTTACTTGTACTTCGGTGGGGAGCCCGCTCTCAAACCGTCCGCTGGCCCCTTCGGGCGGCAGGCGAAAACTGACCGTGGCGCCTTGCACAGGCCGTCCCGTTTCGTCGCTAACCAGCACCACGATAGAGCTGGCCGAGCGCGAACCCGACCTGTGCGCCATGCCCTCACCCTCGATCACCTTGAGCTGCAGGACCGCGATCTCCTGAGAGAACTGGCCGTAACCGCCGGCGGGCGTCATCAAAGACACGCCAAGCGTGAGCGCGAGATAACGTTTCATTCGGTTCTCGTCGAAGGCCGCCAACCCCGGCAGCGGAGGAAGCGCGGCTATTTCTGAGGCACGCGCAGCAGTACGGCCGTGATGTTGTCCGGCCCTCCCGCTTTTCGCGCAGCTTCAATCAGGTAGTGGCATTTGTCGGCCAAAGATCGCTCACTACCTAAGGCCTGCGCGATGGTTTCCTGCGGCACGACGCCGTGGAGACCGTCGCTGGACAGCAGAAGCTGCAAACCCTGCTGTTTGGGGATGGTACTGGTGTTGACTTTGAGGGATGTCGATGCGCCGATCGCCATGGTCAGCACGTGACGCATCGGATGATAACGTAGCTGGTCTTCGTTGATTCCGAGCCGCCGGCCCACTTCCTGGACCCAGGTCTGGTCGGTGGTCACCAGCGACAGCTCGCCGTCGAGGAAGTAATAGCAGCGGCTGTCGCCGACCGAGGCGACCTCCAGGTGGTCTTCGCAATCCAGCACGCTCACCAGGGTGGTACCCATGCCCGTGAGGGTGGGATCGGTGGAGGCCACCTCCAGGACGCGGCGGTTAGCTTCCTCGAACGCCTCGCGCAGAAGTTCCGCCGAGCCGTCCGACGCGCGCGCCACCACCTCCAGGACCGTATCGGCGGCCACCTTCGACGCCCGCTCCCCCGCCTGCGCTCCTCCCATGCCGTCGGCTACCAGGTAAAGTCCGAATTCCGGCTCAACCAGGTAGCAGTCTTCGTTGTTTTGCCGGACACAACCGCGGTCCGAGAGCCCGTAGGCTTCCAGCATTAGATCTTCGATTATAAACCTTCGTTATTCGCAGATGCGCCAAGGCATTTTCGCGGCTCGTCAACGCTACTCGGCCTCGTTTCGCATCGTCTTCCAGGCGTTGATGCCGGCGCTCTGATAGTTCTCTTTGAGCCGCTCCAGTCCCTCATCGCTTAGGTCGCCTCGCCGCGGACCGTTGTTACCCAGACAGCGCTCCAGCAACAGTTGGGCGTCCAGATCGCTCGGATCGAGCTTAAGCGCGGCCCGAAATCGCTCCTGCGCGCCCTGCAGATCTCCCTGTTTCCACAACAGGTACCCCGCGTTGAACTGGTAATCAGCATCGTCGGCCTCGGCTTCCATCACCTTCCAAAGCGTTTGCCATGCGCGATGGTCCTTGGCCAGAAGGCGGCTCAGCGCGAGGTTGTTCAGGACTTCGTTTGCCGGCCTCGCGCGCGCCACCCGGTCAAATGCCTCCACGGCGCCCGCCGCGTCGCCTAAGTGATAGCGGCACAACCCCAAAAGAAAATGCGCTTCAAAGTAGTGAGAGTCATGCGCGGCCACTCTCTCCAGCCACTGCGCCGCTCCTCGATACAGACGTTCCTCCCATTGCATCAGCCCAAGCTGAAAGCGCGGCTCGGAGAATTCCGGATCGAGCAGCGCCGCCTGCGTGAAGTGGCGATGCTTCTGCTCCGGCGTCGCGGCTTGGATTCCGCGAACGTAGCTTTCCAGCGCCTCGGTTTTTGCCGGCGGCCGGCCTTCCAGGAATTGTTCTTTCGGAGGAACGCGCTCGGCTCGTGCATGCCGCAGCAGCCGCCACGCCAACCGGGCCTGGATGGCGCTCAACTGCGCCAGCGGACCTTCTTCCTCCAACGCCCGCGAGGCGTAGCGGTCCAGATCGATGAGACGGGCCGTGAGGCGGACGTTGCCTTGGGGCGGGAGCGGCGCGTTTTCGATGCGGCTCAGGCCGAACTCTCCATGGACGAGGTAAGCGCAGCCAAGCTCTTCTCCCAGCTTCAGCAGGCCTGCTTTCGACAACGCGGCAACAGCGCCGCCTCGCCTCTGAATCAACTCGTCCCTGACGTCCCGGCTAACCACCGGCGATCCGCTGGCGGCGAGGAACTCACCCAGCATTTCCGATGCGCCCTCGCCCAGCCAATCCAGGCCCGATACTCCGGAGTTGTTGGTGAATGGCAGGATCAGGAACTCTTGGGCGGCAAGCCCGGCGGCGCCGGCGACGGTCAGCGACAGGAGCGCGATGAACCTTCGCACCCGACCAGTGTAGCAAGGTCCATCGCGCATCCCGGCGCTCTGGAAACCGGCAATCCGCCCGTCGTTTAGGCGTCCCCGGAAGGGGTCCAGACCGGGGAGCTGCTTTGGCGCCGGAGATGGCCGGATTTCGGCGAATCAGTTGAAGACCAGCTTCTGGTTGGTGCCGCCCAGCCGGATTTCGGCCACGCGAAGCTTTCCGTCGCCGTTGTCGTAACGGACCGTTGTGGATTTGTACTTGTCTGGCGCCGTCTCGGTCTTTACCGTGGCTTCCACGGTTTTGCGGCCTTTCTTGAACGTCACGCGTTCGTTATCGACCGTCAGTTGGTAATCCCCAGCCTCGAGTTCCGTGCCCGCCACCACCGAGGGCTGAAACAACGTAACCCGGTAATTCTCTTTCGCCGCGACTACGGTCATCAGTCCGGCCGCAAACAACAAGAGAAGCGTCTTCATTCCCAGTCCTCCTTTATTGCTCCGATCGCAGGAGCGCCGCCCGACGCCACGGTTTGGGCGCAACGCCGCCGTTCCGGCGAGCCCAGGTTATTGGTTTGTTACCGGCGTCTGTTCCGGCGCTCCCCTGAATCTCACCCTCTATATACGAAGCGATCGCGGAAATGTTTCGTCGCCGGCGGGCGAGTGGATACGAGCGGCGATTTTTTCTTTCGCGGCTGCCTGAATCCCGGCATCTTGCCCGAAGCCGTTCAGCCACTCGATGCCCGCCTCGCGCCGGAACCACGTCAGTTGCCGCTTGGCGTAGCGCCGCGTGCCGAGTTGGGTTTGTGCGATGGCCTCCTCCACGGAAATCCCTCCTCGCAAGACGCGCACCGCTTCTTTGTAGCCGAGCGATAACAGCGCCTTCGATTCCGGCGAATAGCCCAGCGAAAGAATCCGCTGCGTTTCCTCGATCAGCCCGTTTTCGAACATCAGCCGGCTGCGGCGGTCGAGACGCGCATAGAGTTGCTCCCGCGGCGGCGCCACGCCGATCTTCAGAAGCCGGAAGCCGCACAAAGGCTCGCGCCCTTCCGCGTGCAAGACCGAAAGGGGACGCCGGGCGAGCAGGCAAACCTCGAGCGCGCGCACCAGCTTGTTTGTATCGTTGGCGTGTATGCGCCGCGCGGAGGCCGCGTCGAGCCGCCGCAACAGGCGATGGAGCGAACCGGATCGTTTTCCCTCGCGATCGCTCAGCCGCTTGCGCAACGACGCGTCGCGCCGGGGCCCGGCAAACAGCCCGTCCAACAGAGCGCGCAGATAGAAACCCGTTCCGCCGGCAACCACCGGCAGCTTTCCTCGCGAGGCAATCTCCGTCAGGATCGTGCGCGCCTGCGCCGAATAATCGCCGGCGGTCACCAGTTCGTCCGGTTCGGCGATGTCGAGCATGTGGTGCGGAATACCGCGCCGCCCGCCGGGCGGAGTCTTGGCCGTCCCGATATCAAGGTAGCGGTAGACTTGCACGGAATCGCAATTCACGATTTCGCCGTCATACGCCCCGGCGATCTCGAGCGCCAGATCGCTCTTGCCCGAACCGGTGGGACCGACGACGGCAACCAGCAGCCGATCCATCAGGGCGCCTGGTCTCCCCCCAGCCGCCACCAGCCGAACGAGCCGCTGCCGGACGCCGAGTCGTAGGAGCAGAACCCTCCGGTGATCGGTCCCGAGGCCGGTTCTTGCGGCAGCCGGAAGTTAACCTGGTAAATGCCCGTGAGACCGGGGGCCAAACCCGCAAACAGCGTCTCGGCGTCCGTGGCGTAGGGTAGAAAGCGGCATCGAAATGAGCCTTCGATCGGCAACGCCATATCCGTTGGCGCGGGCGTCCCGGTCTGTACGGCGCCTCGCACACGGCCGAGTCCCGTTGCGTAGGCCACGAAGATCTCACCGGGTTTTGGGTCCGACGTCAGGAAGCCGCTGAAATCCGCGCGAACCGCCTTGAAACCCAGCGCGCTTGTCTCTCCCGGCGCGAGCGGCTCGAACCGCGGCGCCATTTCGCCCACGGCGACAAGCTGCTCCTGACGAAAAGGAGATGCCTCCGAGGACGCAAAGCGAAACACATACTGTCGCGGCGCGCTCAGTTCCCATGGCGCCTGCACCCCGACTTCTTCCGGGCCGGCGAAAAGCATGGGAAGCGGGATGTCGTCAAGGAACATGCGGCTCTCTCCTTCAGCGAAGTTCTCCGGAAAGGATCCTCTGAGTCGCGTCAGCGATCCCGGCGCAAATCGGGGTAGGTCCCGGACGTAGGGCGTGGCGGGAACGAGGGTTCGAGCGGACGTGCCCGCGTCGAGGTCAATCGCTACGATCCGGCCTTTTGTCGTGACGACAAACGCGGTTCTCCCATCGCCGCTCAACGCGCCTTCAACCGTCCCTTCTCCGTCGCCCGGCTCAAGCGCCGCGTTCTCCCCCGTCCGCGTATTGGCGATGAAAGCCGGCCCATCAAACCATCGCTCGCCGGCGCGATACAGCAGCCGCGATCCGTTGTTGCTTATGCCAATCGGCCAGAGCGACGCCGCGGATCCGGCGCGCGAGAAGACGACGGTCTCGCGTCCCGAGACCAGATCCCGCGCCACAAGTTCCTGCCGGGGGTTTTCCGGGAAATCGGCGAGCGCGGCATAGATGAGTATCCGGGCGTCATCGCTGATCCCCCAGATCGTGAACGGCCCGGTTATGGAAAGCGGCGCAAACCGGCCCTGCCGCCACAAGCCCGGTCCCGACGATCGCTGGCCTACAACCGTACCATCGGAGGCGACGGCAAGCCGGACGCCCGGCGGGGGAGGCGGGACGCTCGACCGCTCTCCTGTTTCGAGGTCGATCAGCGTCGCGTCGGGCGTTATGTTCGCCGGCGGCGGTCCGGCAGGCTGCGTGAGAAGAGCCCAACGGCGATTCCGGCTCATCAGGAGCGAGCCTTCTCCTATCACGCCTTCATGGCGGCCGCGGAGCGCGGCGATCGTGACGGGCGTCACGCAAGGATCTTGCGGCGCGCAGGCGCCCGGAAGGCTGAAACCCACCGTCTGGCCGTCTCCGGAAACCTGTGGCGCGCGGGCGCCGTCTCCGCTGGCGAAGCTCGTCCCCGGCGCCAGGGCGCCCCGTTCGGCGAACAGCTCGATGCTGCCCGTCTCCGTGACGCGGTAGATCCGGAATTCGCCATGGTCCGGGCGCGCGCCCGCAAGCCGAAGCGTCGATGAGAAATATAGCTGATGGCCGTCGTCGGTGGAAGCGAGTTCAACGTACTGACCCAACGCGGGAATAAAAAAGAAGACGGGAATAAATAGGATGAACGGAACCAAAAAGCGGCTCATTGTTAGGATTGTATCGTTCCGCCCCGCTCAGGAGCCCGCGAATCCCGGCCGCGCCGAGTGCATCCTTCCTGAATTCAGCCGATTGCGGCGCCCGCCGCGCCGCAACTCGCCGCCGGGTATACTGAGGACAGGGATTCGGCGTTTCTTTGACTGCAGAAGCTTCGGGATCCGGAGAGGCGAGACGAAGGTCCACAAAATGCTGAAAAGCGTGCATTGTCTGTTCTTGTGCGCCGTTATGTTTTTCACGGCGGTCGCTTCCGCGGCCGCGCAATCGCGGTCCGACCCGGCGAAAGAGGCGCCCTCCGGAAAAGCGGCGGCCTACTATCACTTCGCGCTGGGTCACCTGTACGCCGAACTGGCCGGCGCCTACGGAAACAAAGGGGATCTGCTCGATAAGGCGATCGACAACTACCGCGAAGCGCTGCGGGTCGATCCGGAGGCGACGTTTCTCGCCGACGAACTGTCGGATCTCTACGTGCAAGCCGGCCGTTTGCGCGAAGCAGTCGAGGAGGCCAAGGCCGCCCTGGACAGGAATCCCAACGATCTCAATTCGCGCCGCATCCTCGGCCGTATCTACACCCGCCTGTTGGGCGACCCGCGCCAGGGCAGCGTCAACGAGGAGATGGTGCAGCGCGCGATCGAGCAGTTCCAGAAGCTGAGCGAAGCCGCGCCCAACGATGTCGAGACGTGGCTGACGTTGGGCAGGCTTCACAAGCTCGCTCACAATTCCAACGAGTCCGAAGCGGCCTACAAGAAGGTATTGGAAATCGACGCCGACCATGAGGAAGCCCTGATCGGGCTCGCCATGGTCTACTCCGATCTCGGCGATCAGCCCCGGTCGGCGGAAATGCTGCGCCGCGTGGTGGCCAAGCACCCCAGCGCCAGAACCCTTACCGCGCTCGGCCGCACCTACGAGCAGCAGAAAGAGTACGCGCAGGCCGCCGAGATCTTCAAGCAAGCCCTGGGCCTGTCGCCCGACAATTCCAGCCTGAAGTATTCGCTGGCGGAGAACCTGCTGCTGTCGGACCAGGTCGATGACGCGGTGAAGGTCTATCGGGAGCTGTCGCAGGAGGACCAGAAGGACTACCGTCCTCCGCTGCGCTTGTCGCAGGTGTACCGGACCCAGGGCAAGTTCGCCGATGCCCGCAAGGAACTCGAGAAGGCCCGCGAAGCCGCCCCGGACAACCTCGAAGTCCGCTATCACGAGGTGAACCTGCTCGAAAGTGAAGGCAAGGCCGATGAAGCCATCGGCGTCCTGAAGAATATCCTCGACTCGACCCGCAAAGACGCCTACAGTTCCGGCGAACGCTCCAACCGCGCGGTGTTTCTCGAGCGGCTGGGCCTGATGTACCGTTCCAACGATCAATTCGAGGAAGCGGTCGCGACTTTCCGTGAACTTCAGAATCTGGACGCGGAGTTCGAGCTGCGGGCGCTGGCCCAGGTGAGCGACACCCACCGCCAGGAGAAGGAGTTCCGAAAGGCCCTGGAAGTCATCGACGAAGCGTACAAGAAAGACCCGGATAACCGCATGGTGGCGATGGTGCGCGCCACTGTGCTCGCCGACCTCGGCCGCTCCGACGAAGCGGTCGATGCCGTCCGCGCGCTCCTCAAGGACAACAAGGACCTTGAGAGTTACCTCACGCTCGCCCAGATTTACGAGAAAACCAAGCGTTTCCGTGACATGGGCGCCTCGCTGGAGCACGCGCTCCCGTTCGCCAAAACCGACGAGGACAAGGCGAACGTCCTGTTTATGAAGGGCGCAATGCACGAGCGGATGAAAAATTTCGACGAAGCCGAAGCCTCTTTCCGCGAGGTGCTGCGGTTGACGCCCGACAACACGTCGGCGATGAACTACCTCGGCTACATGTTCGCCGACCGGAACGTGCGCCTTGAGGAGGCGCTAAAGCTGATCACGAAGGCTCTCGAGACGGAGCCTAACAACGGCGCCTACCTGGACAGCCTTGGCTGGGTCTACTACCGGCTGGGTCGGCTCGAAGAGGCCGAGGAGAACCTGAAGCGCGCGGCTCAAAAAGTCTCTCGCGATCCCGTGGTGCACGACCACCTCGGCGACGTCTACTTCCGCCAGGGCAAGCTCAAGGAAGCCATCGCCCACTGGCGCGTTTCGCTCAAGGAGTGGGAGTCCAGTTCCGCCGGCGAAAAGGACCCCAGCCAGGTGGCGAGTGTTCAGAAGAAACTCGAAAGCGCTGAAGTCCGGTTAGCGAAGGAGTCCGCGACCGAAGGCGCCAAGAACCCGTAGACACTCAGACTCGCTGAATCCAACGAAGCCATCTCCGCCCCACAGGCCGCTGATCAAGGCCAAGGATGTTCTTTGGGTGCTGTATCTTTATCCGGTCCGGGCGCTGGCCAGGTGGCTCCCGCTCGGTTGGATCTACACCGTGGGACGGCTCGCCGAACCTGCTTTTCAATTCGTGATGCGCCGCGCCAGGCGCAAGGCTGCCGAACGCCTTGTCAAGTTGATCGACCTCCCTTCTGCCGAGGCCGCTCCCGTCGCGCGCCGATTTGTCTCGAACGCTCTCCGGCGAAGCCTCGACGACCTGACGCTGGAGCGTCTGGCCGCCGGCGGCAAGATACGCGCGGAGATTCACGGGCTGGATCATCTCCAACGCGCGCTCGATGCCGGTAAGGGCGCGCTCCTTGTCGGCGCTCATTTTTACGGCTACAGGCTGGCCAAGCGCTACCTGGCGGACATGGGATATCCGATGCTGGCCGTCCGGCACGCGGAACCGCCGGACGAGATGATGGGCCGGCTGGGCGCCCGTTACCTGAAGAAACGCTACATCGCCTTCCTCCACGACGTCATTGAGGACGAGGTTATGCTGCAGGACCCGGAACTGGCGCTCAAGCTTTTCAAACGCCTGCGTTCCGGTGGGCTGGCTTACGTTCACCTCGACGCGATGTTCTCCAACGTCTGGATCGAGCTGCCGTTTCTCAGCAAACCGCGCCCCATCGCCACCGGAGCGTGGGAAATCGCGCGCCTGTCGGGCTGCGCCGTAGTCCCGCTCATTGGCCTTGGCGACGCGCGGTCGCTCACCATCTATTTCGAGCCGCCGCTGGAGCTGACGCCGGCGCCAACCCGCGAAGCGTTCGCCGCCGCCAACCTCCCCCGCGCCCTGCAAACCGTCGCTTCCTACGTCCGCCGATACCCGGACCAATGGGATTCCTGGGTCCGGCTGGGCTGAAGCGTCGGCGCCTGCAAGCCGGCATGCCGGCTTTGCGTCGCCACGGGCGTGGCGCACGGTCTCACCGCGCCGAGTCCACATTCGTGTGGACTCCTGTGCCGGCAGACCGATGAGAACTCCGGCTACAACGACAGCGCCTTGCCAACCTGTTTCCAGCCCGTACGCGCACTCAGCGCGAGCGCAAGCCACCGGCCCGACGGGACTCTTCCCGTCAACGCCGCTTCGAGCGCCCGCTCCAACAACAACTTCTCCTTGTCGGAAGAAACGGAGACGGATCGGAGGAATCCCACCAGCCGCGACATGTGCAGCCGGAACGCCCCGTCGGCAACCGTGTGACCTTCGGCGGCAAAAGCCAGCACCGCCGCAATCGACCGCGCGATCCGGACGCCGAGGTTGTCTCCCGGCATTCCGCCATCCGGTTCCAGCAAAGCGGCCAGCTCGAGAACCGTTGGCTCAGCTTCGCGCATGAGGGCGCTCTCCGCCATCCGGCTGGCGGACCGTCCGAGCGCGAACCACCGTTTTCCCGACCTTTTCTTCGCCGCCGAGGAGTAGTCCATCTGCAACGGCATGGCGGTGGAAGCCACTTGGCAAGCCATGCGACTCGTATCGCCGAAATACGCGTCGAACGCCGTATCCTGCGCCATGCCGACCGGGACGACGCGCGTCTCGGGCAGCTCGCCTGGACGGTCGCCCTGGCGCTTCACCACCGCCACCAGCGACATCTCGCGGCTCGCGAGCCCATACGTCGCGCTCAGTTCGGCCAATCGCGCGGCAACGCGGCTTTGCCGGCGCGCCGCCACCGGACCCGTCGCTTCTCCGGCCGGATAGCGGCTTTCCCAATCGGTGATCAGGCGGGATCCCCGCAACAGGCGGACGGTTTCTCCGGTTTCGGCGTCGCCTTCGGGCACATCGAGGCGCATAGCGCCGCCGTCCCAGGTCAGTGAGACGGCGCCGGACGAATCGCCGGTCTCCGCGGTTTGATCCGAGTCGCCAAATAGGAGAACGGGCGTTCCGGCGAACACCACCTCCGGAGGCTCGGGCTGCGCGTTGTCCGCTTTCAGGCCCGTGGCTACGGGCCGCCCCATTGACGCGAACAGGTCGACCGCCGCCAGATCCACCCGCTCCCGCGCGGTCACGAACCGGCCGATTCCACCGGTCTCGCGGGCCAGCAGCGCGAGAAAGCGGTCCTGGCTCGCGCTGCCGATGCCGAGACAGAACAGCCGGATGCCCGTAGCGCGAGCCTGGGCGAGGATCGCCTCCGTACCGAACACTTGCCCGTCGGTGATGATCAGGATATCGCCTCCGCCGCCCAGCGCCCGGGCGGCTTCCGTAACGCCGGCGGCGAGTTCCGTGCCGCCGCGCGCATCCACCCGCTTCAGGAATGCCCGGGCGGCCTCGCGCTGCTCGCGAGTGGCCGGCGCTACTCCGCCGCCCATCGCCTCCACGTTGTTGTCAAATGCCATCAGGCTGAACGAGTCCTTCTCGGATAGCGCCGCCAGGCAGGCTTCAATCGCCTTGCGCGCTTGCGCGATCGGCTCGCCTTGCATCGACCCGGAACGGTCCAGCAGGATCGCGGTCCGCCGGGGCTTTTCTTCGTTCCGGCCGAACATCGTGGACGGCACGATCAGCGCGAACGACCGCTTTCCGTCGCCCGACGGACCCGACAGCGCCTGAACCTGGGTCGCCTGGTACCGCGCGTCAACCACGAGATCGCGGTTGGGAACGTCCTTCGCGGGCGCGAGCGCCACCCGGGTGGAGCCCACTGCTCCCCCCATCACCTTCACGGAATGCGAGGGCGATCCGACCTCCTCCAGAGGCAGTCCGTGCAGCACGGAAAGCTCGAAGCCAACCTCGTGCAGCGATCCGGCGTCCTCTCGGAAAGGCGGCAGGATCACGTCTCCGAACTCGTCCGCGGGCAGTTCCATCTCGCCTTGCGCCCCGGCAACGGCGGCGCGCATCCGCGCGTGGTACGCCGGCGCCAGCGTGAATGGAAACCGGAAGCGGAATCCATCGTCGCGCATCTCCACGCCGGTCAGGATTTCGAGATAGACCTTTACCGTCTCCTTGGGCCGAACGTTGCCGACCGTCAGGTTCACCAGCCCGTCGCCATACTGGCGCGCAAGCGTCGAAAGGGATCCGTCCGCGACGCCTCGTTCGTAGGCGCGCACGGCCTCTTCCGTCGCTTTCAGCTCCGAGTGCGCTTCAAAGCCATCGCCGGTAATGCGAAATCCGCGCAGCGCCGCGTCCCGCGGCAGCGGGAACGAATAAATGACCTCCAGCGGCCGCTCTTCGTCCGACCGGAAGACGTGCTGTACAACAAGGCGCGCGCCGGCCGCCATGACGCGCCCGGTTAGCCACAACCGCTGCATTGCCAGGCGCACGGACTCCCCCGTGGAGGCCGCGATCGGCTTAAAACTCGCTACTGCGCTGCTCATCGGATTTCCTCTTCCTTTCCTTGCTCATCGTCAACTGGCCGCAATCGCCGCGCCAGTTCATCCACCGCCGCACGAATCCGCTTTAGGCGCCAGGGGCTAGCGTCCGCTCGTACCCATACCGTGACGTCATCGGCGACCGCATGTTGCCACCATGCCGTTGCGGGCGCCGCCGCGGGCTTCTGCTGCCCTCCGTTCAGCGCCCCGGCGATCTCCGCCAGCGTCCGTCCTTCGGACTGAAGTGCCCGAATGCGATCCAACCGCTCCAGGTGCTCGACCGTATACGCTGCGTCCCGGCCTCCTTTTACCGGCCCGCGGAGCAGGCCGCGCGCTATGTAGTACCGGATCGTTCGCGCCGGCGCCCCCGACGCTTCCGCGAGTTCGGCCAGCGTCATGTGTTCCTTCACGTCTCAAGCATACGCCGAAAAAATGACACTGTCAAGTACTGTCTTTAATGCGGCAGCGCCATCTATGCCGGCGTGGCGCGCGCTCTCAGCGAGCCGAGTCCACACTCGTGTGGACTTTTGTCCCGGCAAACGGATGGCGACAATAGCAACACCCGCGGCAGACGTCATACTTAGAATGGAAAGTCGAAATCATGCTGGGCTCCGGCGCCGGTGTTGTCGGCCGCGCGCGAGGCCCCGATAGTCGGGTAGGCGATGCGCGTTCACCGTCCTGGGACTCTCCCTGCTCATCAGCCGCTACAGCTCTGTCTTTCGTTGGTTGTGACGCTGATTCTGAGCTCCACGCTAAGCGCGCAGATTATGGAGGGCGAACTGCGCATCACGGTTCGCGACCAGGGCGGGCGGGCTGTGGCGGCGCGCGCTGAACTCAGTGCTCGAAACCCGCATTTCCGCGCGGCAGCTCAGGCCGACTCGGCCGGGAATGTCCGGCTGCTGCGGCTACCGCAGGGGATCTACCGCCTGACGGTCACGCATCACGGGTTTGAACCGTTTGGCGACACAATCGAGATTCGCTCCGCAGTGCCCCAGGAAAGAGAGGTCATCCTCAAGGTGGGCGCCGTCGCGACGGAGATCACGGTGCAGGCGATTGCCCCGCTGCTGGACCGCGCCCAGCCGGGGCTGGTGATGCAAGGCGGACGCGAGCAACTTGAGGAGACTCTCGGGACGACGCTCGGCCGCGGCGCGATCGACGTCGTCACGACCATGCCAGGCTGGCTCGTTGAAGCCAACGCCGTGCTGCACCCCCGCGGATCGGAGTACGACACCCAGTATGTTATCGACGGCATGCCGCTCTACGACAACCGGTCCATCGCATTTGCGCCGGCCTTCGAGAACAACGAGTTCGAGGCGGTCAACATTATGACCGCGGGCATCCCGCCGGAATACGGCCGGCGCCTCGGCGGCGTGATTGCGCTCGACACCCGGCGGATCAGCCGGCCGGGGCACGCCTCCGAAGCGGATTTTCAGGCGGGCAGCTTTGGAACGTACTTCGGCTCGCTGGCTCACCAATATCGTGCGGATCGCACGGCCGTGTCTTTGGGCGTTCATGCCGGCTACACAGACCGCTACCTGGATCCGCCGTCGTTGGAGAATTTCACCAACAAGGCAAGCGCCGGCGGCTTCAACGCCCGGCTGGAGTACGACCTCAGCAGTCGCGACCGGCTCACAGTTTATCTGCGCTCCAACCGCACAGGTTTTCTCGTTCCCAACGATCTGGCGCAACAGGCAGCGGGCCAGCGCCAGGATCGCGCCTCAGCCGAGACGGCCGGACAGGCTCATTACCAACACACCTTCTCCGCCCGCGCCCTGGGCTCGGTTCGCGGCATGGTGCGGGATCTGACGGCAAGGCTTTGGAGCAACACTCTGTCGACGCCGGTCTACGCGGACCAGGACCGGGGCTTTCGGGAAGGCGCCCTCATCGGCAGTTTTACCATCGACAGCGAACGCCACACCCTGAAGTTCGGTGGCGACCTGCGGATCAACAACGTCAGGGAGAGCTTTCGTTTCGCCGAGCCGGATGAACTCCCTAACTTCGACCTTAACTTTACCGAACATCACCGAAGCACGGAGGCAGCCGCTTTCATCCAGGATCACTTCAGGCTCGGAAATTTCGCAGCCACGGCAGGGTTCAGGGTCGACCGCTACAGCTTTCTGGTCAAGGATACGGCCTTCAGTCCCCGCGTCGCGCTGAGCTACTACGTGCCCCCTGCCGACCTGATGTTGCGAGCCTCCTACGACCGCGTCTTTCAGCCGCCGCCGATGGAAAACCTCCTGCTCAGCAGCGCGGCCAGCGGTCTCGACCTGGATGACGTCAAAGGCGCTCTGGCCGTGCCGCCCAGCCGCGCGAACTTCTACGAGATTGGGCTCCGCAAGCCGATCGGCAACCGGCTGCGCCTGGACGTTAGCCATTATTGGCGAACATTCCGCAATTACATCGACGATGACGTGTTCTTCAATACCGGCCTCTCCTTTCCCATCACATTCGACACGGCGCGGATTCAGGGAACGGAAGTCAGGCTGGAGATGCCGCGCTGGCGAGGATTCTCCTCGTTCGTCAGCTATTCCAATATGCTCGGGAAGGCCTCGTCACCCGTGACGGGAGGGCTTTTTATTGAAGGTGGAGAGGCCGAAGAGCTGCGCGAAGGCGTCGAGCGATTCCCCATCAGCCAGGACCAGCGCAATACGCTGGCTGCTCAGGTTCGGCTCGAACCCCACCGGCGGCTCTGGTTCATGACGGGCATCCGCTATGGCAGCGGCCTCCCGGTTGAACTCGACGACGACGATGATGACGACGATGACGATGGAGAGCAGGAAGACGACCACGAGCGCGCAACGCCAATCCCCCACGCCATCCTCGACAGGGTGAATTTCGAGCGCGGCCGTATCCGGCCCAATTTCAGCCTGGATCTGAGCCTGGGGCTGCGATTATGGCAGCGCGATGCGCGCTCCGTGACGACGCAGTTCGACGTGCGGAATGCCACGGACCGCCTGAACGTCATCAACTTCAGCGGCTTGTTCTCCGGGACGGCCCTGGCGCCGGGGCGCCAAATCACGGTTCAGATCAAAACCCGGTTCTGAATGCTCGCCCCGGTTGTGGTGCAGGTTGGCCGAAGGCAACCTGCGGGCCGATCGCCGATCGGCCCGGCGGCGAGATGCGCGATACCCGCCGCTACTCTCTGACGTATCCGTGCCGGGCCATGCGCTTGCCGCCTTCGCGGTGGGCTTCGTCGGAAAGAGCGTGCACGCCGGAGGCGTCGATCCAACGGTTATAGAAGTTGAAAAGGGCGCAGACGGTGATGGCGAAGTAGATCGCCTCGTCGTTCCAGCCGGCCGCGTGGAGCGGTTGCATGTCGGCGGGGGCGATGCGCGGCGAATCGGCGTTGACTTTGTCGACGAATCGGAAGAGAGTCTTCTCCTTCTCCTCGAGTGGGGAGCTTTCGAGATCGTGGAGCACGCTCCGCACCAGTTCCTCGCTCCCGAGCAGTTCCGCCGCGACCGCGGCGTGCGCCTTCAGTCAAAAAGGACACTGATTGCGCGAGGAAGTGTACGCCGCGATCAGCTCGCGCAGGCCCGGAGAGATTGGCGCGGGCCCCCGCATGATCTCCTGGGTGAATCTCGCGAGGTGTTCGGTAGCCTGCGGGCGGTAGGCGAACAGGTGCCAGATCTGGGGGTACTCGAGTCCCGTCTCCTGCATCATGCGCAGGTTGTCGTGGTAAGGACCCGGCTGGGGGTTGCTTTCCACCTCCGGCAGAAACATGGGTTCCATAAATTTGCCTCTCCGCGGCTCGCCCAGGCCAAGAATGAGGCCCGTGGGCGCAGAATAGCATCGGGCGCCGGGGCCGGACAATACTCACAATGGACTAGCCGCTTTGTCCTAGTGACAAGACGAGTTCCTCGCCAGGCGAGACGATCACCTCCTCGGAGAAAAGAAATGACGTCATCGCCCCGGCGGACCGGACCTGGTGCTCGACCGCCCGGCGGCCGATCCGGGCCGAAGGAGCGGCGGCGCTGCCCGCGACGTCCGCACGGCGCAGCGGGAGGGCGCCTTCCACCACGGCGAGGGAGACGCGCAGACGGCTGTTCGCGAGGACCTGACGGAAGGTCCCCCAGCCGAGGGCGCAGGACCAGAACGATTGGAAGGCCGAAGCGTTGAGGCGAGGCGCGATGACAACGCTCTTTTCGCCGCCGTGGTAGCGGAAACCGCCGAGGGCCGGAATCGCCGACCAGGCGGCCATAGCGCGGGCATAGTGGCGGCCGCATTCGGCCTCGTCCCACGGATTGCGCCGCTCGCCGTCGTAGCGGCGGCGGATGTTTTCGACGCACTCCACGCCCTGCCGGACCATGCCCGCGAACATCATGTGGACGGCAGCCTGGTATTCGAAGCCCGTCATCACTTCGGCGTAATAGGGGAATGGAATTTGCGGGCGTTTTCCTTCGCCGTAGTCGCAGATTACGAGGCCCGCTTCATCATTTAGCGCGAAGATCCGCTGAACCGAGTCGTGTTCGTACAACTGGCGCTTGTAGTTGTACCGGTAAATCGATTCGAGCGTCCGGCGGACGTTCTCCGGCTTCACCAGCGGTCCCAATCCGGCGATTTCGGCCAGGTACTGCCCCACCGCCTGGTCCACGAGGCATCCCTCGCCCAACTGGAACTCCGGCGTATCGGGCCGGTCCGAGCCCATGTCGCCGACGGTAGCCGGCGCGATCCGGTCCTTGGGTATGCTGCGTATCTTCTGGACGTAGTATTCGCCGTTGAAGAGGTTATCGTCGATCCAGCGGCTGCCCTGCTCGAAGAGGCTGCGGTAGTCGCCGGCCGATTCGGCGTCGCCGATCGCCTTCGCCATTTCCTCGGCCGCGCGCAAGGCGGCAAGGTAGTAGATGCCGCACTGCGGATTGGGCCCGTAGAACTCGACATCGTAGGTGTTGTGCTGGACCCCTTCGAGCACGCCGTCGCGGTCCGCGTCCCAGCCGCCTTGAATCCAGGCGAACTCGACGCCGCGCTTGATGTCCGGCCACCACGCGCGGAGCCATTCAAGATCGCCCGACAGGGTCCAGTCGAGGTACGCTTTCACGATCTGGCCCATCTGGCCGTCCGCGGCGGCGTAGCCGTACCGCTGGCGGCCATCGGGGAGAAGTTGGCGGTGGCGCATGCCGCCCTGCTCGTCCTGCGAGAAGCCAAAGGCCGCCTTCCGCAGCGAGCGGGCGAGCGTGGGGAACAGGTGCTGCGTGGCGGTCTCGTAGTTCCACACGTGGGTGCAGTTGCCGAAGCAGCAGCCGCGCTGGTCGTCGCAACCTTCGAAACCGTGGAATTCGCCGTCGGCGGTGCGAAAGCAGGTTTGGGTGACGAGGGTGGAAAGGTTGGAAACCGCCGCGTCCTTCACGGCAGCCGGGAGCGTGCTCTCGCGCATGGCCGTAACAAACCGGCGCGTGCGGGCCTCGAGCTCCGGAAGCTTGCCCGCGGCGTACTCGGCGGCGGCCCAGGCATCGGCGAAGCGTACCGAGTAGTGGTTACCCAGGTTGGCGTTCTCCTCTCCCTTGGGCGCGGCCCAGCCGGACCAGGCCGGGGTGCGATTCGGGAAATGCCAGCTCAGCAGGAAGCTGTAAGCGGCATCGGCGCCGGCTGCAATGCGGCGCTTCAGACAGAGCGATCCGACCGGTTTCCGGAGGGCGGCGGGGGGACCAAGCTCGCCGTCGGCGGTGAAATCGTCCCAGAACAGCATGGGGCTGGCCCACCATTTCGCGCTGGGCCAGCCGGTGAGGTGGCTGACCTGGCCGTCGCCGGCGTCGAACAGACAGAGGGCGAACGAGCCGTATAGCGGGTCGGCTTCCGGCAGGCCCGGGTTGCGCATCATCAGCCCTTCGAGCCCGGCCGGCGCCCGCCGGTATTCGTTGACGCGCGGGTCTGTAGCCGCGCGGGTAACGGACTGTGAACCAGCGCCCACGGGATTGGCAATGGAGAAAGCGATGGAGACCGTCGCGGGTTCCTTACCGGGATTCCGCACGCGGTAACGCAGGATGGCAACGGGCAAGCCCGAATCTTCGGCGTCAAGGGGGATGAAGGGGCTGAAGGCGTCGAGCATTACCCGGACGGGGAGTTTCGCATCGCGGAACGCCACGCGCGCGCCGGGAAATTCGCCGGTAAAGGTCGCGCCCTCCAGGCGGGAGAGCCCGGGGGCGTTGTCCGGACCGAGCCCTCGCGCGGCTTCGTAGGGAGGCATCCACTGGGCCTCCAGAACTCGAGCGACAGGCCGGCGGTTGCCGGCTTGAACCCAGATGGAGGGGAAGGCGTATTCGGGCGACCGGCCTTTATCGGGACGGTTGAAGATCTCCCAGTCGCGCAGTTGTCCGCGGCCGCCGAGGCTGATGCATCCTGTGCCGATGCCGCCAAGCGGGAAGGCGATCAGGGCCAGGTTCCGCCCGGCATAAGTCCGGGGGTAACTCGTGGCGGGACGGGTCGCCTTCGGGGGAGACGGCGGGGGAGGCGCTTCGACAGGAACGGGCATGGTCCGCTCCTGGGCGCCGACTCCGGTAAGCGCGACGGTTTTGAGGAACCCGCGCCGGTCCGCTTTGGTTTGTTCGCCCATAGCGTAGGTCCCGGCGTTAACGCAGTTCGCGGAACAACTCGCGGAAGCAGGCCGCCGCTTCGACCGCGGAGGCTTCGGCGCCGGGCTCGCGGAAGTACGCCTTGGCGAAACTTCCGAGGTCGGTCCAGGTGGTTTGAAGCATGCCTTGCATGCGGGCCGCCACCGCCGGTGAGCCATGTTCGCGCGCGAGGCGCACAAGGTCGAGTTGGCGCAGCGCGACGCCCGCTTGTCTCCAGGGCGAGGAGACGACGGGGAAGCCGCGGAGCGCGAAATAGGAGGCGGTGGGGTGGGCGGACCCATAGTGCCAGTCGCAGATGACGATGTCCTTCGGCACGAGGTCGATGGCGGGGTGGGTGGCGTTGAGGGACGCTTCCCATTTGCCGAGGCCAGTGGCGTCACCGTCCAGGAGGCGGTCCCCCCACATCCACATGGCGCGGTTGGAGGCGGCCAGGTGATCGCGCAGCTTGCGCACTTCGCCGGCGAAAAGTTCCGCCTTATTCCTGCCGCGGCAGCGTGGGCAATCGTCCTCGCCGAGGAGGAAGACTTCGTCCATCCCGACATGGAAGGCGTCGGCCTGGAAGAGGTCGGCAAGCTCGTCGATCAGTTCAAAGAGCACTTCGTGCACCTTAGGATGGAGGGGGCAGTAACTCCGGCAGTAGATGCCTTCGTTGTCGGGATACTTGCCCGGCGTCTCGTCGAATTCGGGGTAGGCGCGGAGCAGCGCGAAGGTGGTCTTGCCCCAGGACTGGTGGCCGAGACAGTTGATCTGCGGGATAAGGCGGACGCGGGCGTCGCGGCAGGCCGAGACGATTCGAATCATGTCGTCGCGGGTCAAGGCGTTCGGTTCGGCGACCTCCGGACGCTTGCTGTAGCGGTACTCGTAGTTGACCTCGAAGACGAGGGTGTTGACGCCTTCTTTGGGAAGGGCTTCCCGGATGAACTTCTCGGCAAGCGGGACGTCGGCCGCGGACGGCGCCATCACGTGAAGACCTCGGACGGGCAAGTCGGCCGCGGCGGCGGAGGCGATGGCGAACAGGAAGGCGATGTATGTCGGCGATTGCATGGCGTTGTGACCTCTCGAGAATCCTGCGAGCCCACGCGCCGCAGGTCGTGTTCACGAGCGTGGACGAACTTGAGAATACGCTGAGGTGGTCAGCGAACTCGCCGCTCGAGATCTCGGCCGGGTGCATACCTCGTTAGGCGCCCAGGTTTCAGAGTAATTTCTTGAACTCCTCCACTGTCAGTCCGGCGTCCCGCACGATGCCGCCCACCGTGACCGCATGCACTGGATCATGTCGCGGCAGGGTAACGAAGCGGTGTCCGTCTGACATGATGATATGCTTGCCCTCGCGAATCACTCTGAAGCCTGCCTTGCCCGCACGGCTCGGAGGTGTGGAACACCGGGCGCCCTGGGCGAATCAGATGGTCACCTCCACTTCCCTGAGGTCGGCGCCTTCCAGCGAATTCCGGACAGCCGCCAGGTATTCCTTGATGGCGATCCGGATGTTTTCGAGGGCTTCCTGTTCGGTGGCCCCTTGTGACCAGCAACCCGGCAGGCCCGGACAACCGACGCTGACCCCTTCCTCGGTCCGTTCCAACACCACTAAATACCTCGTCATAGCGCCACCTTTGAGAGTATAGCCAAACTCGCCGAACGATTAAGGTCCGATCTGCCGCAGAACGAGAGCGCTGTTGCGACTCTCGCGGCCGCGGCATCCGCTGCGTCCGGCGCAAGTGGAAACCGCTTCCGTGATCGCGCACCGGAGGGAATCCCGAATCACCAGGGGGCGGACAGGGCGTGGATGCCGGCGCGCGTAAGGCCGGCGGCGACCAGGAGCGAGGCGAACAGGGCGCCAGGGGCGAGCCGCGCGCGCGACAGCAGGCGGAGCAGCGCCACGGTCGCCACGGCGGCCAGGAACTCGAGGAGGCCGAGGTCGAGGCGGCTTCCTTCCGGGAAGCGAACGGCCAGGACGGAGGCGCTCGGCGGGCCGATGTGGTCGTGCGCCAGGAAGCAACCGGCGCGCACCAGCGCCCAGGCGACGGGGAAGGCGAGGGCGAGCGCGTCCAGGTGGGGCAGCGCCGAACGGCCATGCATCCAGGTGAAGCCGGCGGCGACCGCCAGCGCTCCAACGACGAGGCCGACCGTGGATTGTCCGCGCCAGAACGCCAGGAGCGTTTCCGCCGAGAGCGTCTCCGACGAAGCGAGGGCGAACAGGCGCCCGCCCGCCAGTCCTCCGAGCGCGCCGGCGACGTACATGCGCCCGGTGAGGGCGGCGTCCAGGCCCACGGCGCGGCTGCGGCGGATCGCGAGCCAGTAGCCGGTCACGAGAGCAAGGGCGGCGGCGACGCCGAACGCGTGGAGGGTCAGCGGCCCGACGCGCCAGACGGGCTGTTCGAAATAGGGGATCACTCCCTTACCGGAACAGCGTCAGGCCCATGCCGCCGGCTTTCCCCGTCGAGCCGTTGCCGATGAGCGTGTTCGTGCGGGCGTCCACCACGGAAACCTGCGACGAGAGACCGCTCCTCACCACCACCAGGGAGCCGTCGGGCGTCACCGCAACGTCGGTCGGGACGCTGCCGACGGTGACGCGGGCCACGACATTGAAGGTCGCCGTGTCCATGACGGCCAGCGAGTTGGCGCCGGAGGCGATGTAGGCGCGCGTGCCGGTGGGATTGAAAGCCAGTCCGGTATCGGCGCCGCCTCCAGGGTTGACGCGCGCGCTGACCGTCATCGTCAGCGTGTCGATGACATCCATCGTCTGGCTGCGCCAGTGCGTGACCCAGGCCTGGGTCCCATCCGGGGTGAGGAAGACGGACTTCGGATAATTGGCCACGCTGACGCGTCCCACGATCTGCTGCGCCGCCAGGTCGACGACGAAGACCTGCGAATCGAGGTCAAAAAAGTGAGCCAGGTACGCCAGCCGGCCATCGGGGCTGACGGCGATGCCGTTGGGGTGCATGCCGGGCGTGTTCATCGTGGCGCGGACGGTATCGGTGGCCGTGTCGATGAAGACGAGAGCGCTGTCATAGCGGGTGACGAGCAGCGTCCGGCCATCCGGCGTCAGCGCGAGTTGGAGCGGATTGGAGCCCACCTGGATGCGGCGTCCGATCCGCAGCGGGCACGTTTCCAACCGGGTGACGGTGGATTGCCGGTGGTTCACCATGTAGACGCTCGTGTTCGGAGTACAGGGCGTCTCGATTCTTGGGCCCGACTTGGGGAAATAAGGCATTCCAGGAATGGGCGCCAGAAAGCCGTACTGATCCTGAATCGCGGTGCGCACGCTCTCCGCCGCCCGGTGGCCGTCGGCCTCGCTCGCCCGCGACGAAGGCGAGGCGGAGGTGGTCACCGGAGCGCTCGTCGTGTTAGGACGGAACGGGTCGCCTTCGCTGCCGGAGCAGTCCTCGGCGTTCAGCGGACTGTCGACCGCGAACATCAGGTTGGCAAAGGGAAACAGTTGATAGACCTGGATCTTGTCGTCTTCACAGATGATGAGGCGTCCCGGGGCGCTCTCGCCAAGGATGGTGGCATCATCCACCGGCAAGTAGTCGCTGCAGCCGGAACTGAAGCAGAGCGCGGCGGCGGCCAGGGAAAGAACGGTCAGGATC
This sequence comes from Bryobacteraceae bacterium, assembly GCA_026129905.1. GTDB lineage: Bacteria > Acidobacteriota > Terriglobia > Bryobacterales > Bryobacteraceae > JAHCHE01. The sequence continues at coordinate 66,958 of JAHCHE010000035.1, forward strand.
TGTTTCCATTGCATGGCTTCACCTCAACGGAACCGGACGGACTTGCCGTGCGCGTGCGCCGATAACAGGAGTCCCGCGTCGAGGCCGGGCGCGCTGAACCGGACGGGGGACGGCAGGCGCCACTGGCTTACGTAGACGGCCCCCAGCGACTGGACGAGGCGCTGGCGGGTGGGCGCGATGTTGGCCAGAACGGCCGGCGGAACGGTGAGGCGGTTGTCTCCGGGAGCGGCGATGCACAGGAACGTCGAGGTGGCGTTGGCGGGCAGGTCGGCGCCGCCGCCGGCCACGAAGACGGCGTGGCCATCCGCGACGCCGCTCCAGGTCACCGTCAAACCCTGGGTCCGCGTCACGTCGGTAATCTGATCGCGGTTGGTCCAGGCGAACGGCTGGGGCACGTTCACCTGGGCCTGAAAGGCGCCGATGTCGGGACCTCCGCCGCCGGAGAGGGTGAACGCGCCGGGGTTGAGGAAAAGCGTGTTTGCTAATTGGCCGATGCGCGGGAACGCGCCGCCCAGGTACGCCGCCACGATTCCCGCGAAGGGCGTATCCCTCAGGTTCCTGGCGCCGGCCTCGCCGGTGAAGGCGACGGCGCCGGCGCGCAAGGGCTGAGCGGGCGCCATGCCGGGCAGCAGAGGCGCCTCCCGCGGGAAGTTCCCGATCGAGTTGTAGACGGTACAGGTTCCCGGCGGCGGGAGCGAGAAAGCCGGGTTGAAATTGTACGGACCGCTTGGTTCCTGGGCGAGGAAGCCGCCGAGCAGGTCGCTGGAGGCATCCGCCGGGGCGGCGACGGCGATGTCCTGCCGGAGGGCGAAGCGGGCGGCGAGCACCATCGCGGTCCGGCCGCCGGAAATCAGCGCGGTAGCCAGCGGGTTGGAGGCCTCGGCGCAGGCGGCGGCGTTGGCGCCGATCGCCATCGTGACGAAGTTGCTCACAAGGTAACCCTCCGTGCGCACGTAGACGGGGACCCAGCATCCGGCGGGAGCGTCAGGGGGGATCTGAAACACGATCTGGTCGGTGCCGGCGCAACAGCCGCTCCGCCCGTTGTAAGAGATGGGGGCGGCTCGTCCGCCCACGAAGACCTCGGTCTGGGTGGGAAGACTCGCCACGGGCGGCGCGAGGTTGTCCGGCGCGCCGATGGGGCCCAGTCCCGTACCCCACAGGGTGGCGAACTGCCCCGGCTGCGCCGCCGTCGTGAGACCGTTGACCGGCTGGTTGGCCTGCGAGATGAAGTTCTGCACGATCCCCGGACCCGAACCGGTTCCCGCGACGGTGAAGACCCCGAAGCTCGAATTCACCACGCGCACGGGCGCGCGGTTGCTGAACGCGTTGTTGATCTCCACGCGCAGATTCACCATGCCGGTGGGCGCGTTCGAGGGCATGATGGCGTTGATCTGCCCCGGGCCGACGTAGACCGGAATGGCGTTGACGACGGTATTGCCCTGGGCGACGGTGATGGCGACTCCGCCCAGGACATTCTGCAGCGGAAACGTCAGCGGCGGGCTGGCCGCCGGTCCCAGGTTGCGGCCGTAAATGCTGAAGATGGAGCCGCGCGCGACGCCGCCGGCGGGAAGACCGGCGGCCATCGAACTGGCAGCGTTGACAATGCCGCGGTAGAAGATAAAAGGCGTTTGCGCGTGCAGCGCGCCGCCTCCGGCCAATAGAAACAGAATCAGCGCTCGCAACTCGGGTTCTCCTGCATACTTCCAGGTATTCTTTACCAGTTCGGGCGATGATATCAGGCGTGTTCGGAGGGTGTCAACGCGCGCGCGGCCTCGCTTCTCGGCTTCGCTCGCGTCGCGGTTTGCTGGCACAGGAGTCCACACCAATGTGGACTCGGCGCGCTGAAGAGCGCGCTGAGAGCGCGCGCCACGACGGGTCCCAACGTCTACCCGCGCTCGCGCAGGGCGGCCTCGATCGCTTTTTCCAGAGCGGGCTTGTCGAGCGGCGTGCTGATGAACAGTTCCTGGCGGGCGCCGCTGCTGAGAGCGATCGCTTTCCAGCCGTTGGTGGTCGGCACGGTGACGCGGACTTTCACCGGTCCCCGGGCGTCGCGCACCTGCCGGATGACGCCGGGTATCACCGCCCGCACTTCCGGGTTGCCGGCCAGCAGCGTTTCCAAAAAGTCGCGGACGCCGTCGATGATGCTGTGCTCGATCTTGAGCTTGCCTTGGGCGGCCCGGAGCTTCATCGGGCGTTCCAGCCTCCGCCGCCGCGCAGCGGCACAAAGCGGCAGTAGGTCGCCACCCTGGAGGTCAGCGCGTCGCCCGCTTTCACAAACACCATCAGTTTCTGCTCGTCGTAGGAACCCACCGGCACCACCATGCGGCCATCGCCGGCCAGTTGCGCCAGGAGTTGATCCGGGGTGGCGGGAGCGCCGGCGGCCACCGAAATCGCGTCGTACGGCGCCGTTTCCGGGTAGCCGAGGGAGCCGTCGCCGCAAACCACGCGCACGTTGCGATCGTATCCGGCCCCGGCGAGGTTGCGCCGGGCCAGTTCGGCCAGTTCGGGAATGATCTCGAGCGTGATCACCTCGGCGGCAAGCGCTCCCAGCACCGCCGCATGATAGCCGGAGCCGGCGCCCACTTCCAGGACCTTCTCGTGTCCCTTCAGCTCGAGCGTCTGCGCCATCAATGCCGTGATGTATGGCTGCGAGATGGTCTGTCCATGGCCGATGGAGATCGGTTCGTCGGCGTACGCTTCCCGGCGGAACCGCTCCGGCACAAACTCCTCGCGCGGAATCCGGCTCATCGCCTCCAGCACCCGCGGGTCGGCGATGCCCCGCGCCTTCAGTTGTTTCTCCACCATGTGCCACCGCAGGGCTTCCATGGCGGTGCTTGCGCCGTTCACCGGCTGTTCCTTTCCGCGGCCGGGCTGCCGCACGGTTAGTGCTCCCCAGGAGACGTTGGATGAACGTTTCCTGGTTCATCGACGTGCAGCCGTTCGGCCGGAGGCCGGCTGCCGCACGGTTAGTGCTCAGAAGCGGCGCTGGTACATAAAGTCCACGCCGAAAATCCCGTTGCTGTCGCGCACCGCGAACACCGACCAGTCCTTGCTGAATTTCCATTCGATGCGGACAATCTGCTGCTGCGTCCGGGTGAGGTTGGTCACGTAGGTCAGGGTAATTTCCCGCGATAGTTGCTGCTCCACCGTGACCAGCGTTTCCGGCGTGTTGTCCACGCCGGTGAGCTGCGGGTCGATCTTGATCCGGCTGACGCCGAACAGCCGTTGCAGCCGGCTCGACACCGGCGCCGCGAGGGCTTGGCCCAACAGGCTGTTGCCGCCGGCTTGAAAGACGTTCTGCGCCGAGGAACTCTGGGGGACGGTGCTCCGCAGGGTATCGGGGGCGCGGCCCACCGTCAGCAGCGCCAGAATTTCCGCCGATTGAAGGGGCGGATCCGAGCGGTACGAGAAGTTCAACTTGTTCAAGGGACCCGAGAAGTTGATGATCACGGTGTATCCTCGCACCCTCGTCTCGAGGTCCATCGCGACCACGGGTTCGATTTTCGCCGGGTTGAAGAACGTAATCTCGCCCTGCACGATGGTGTAGCGGTTGCCGAAAAACAGGATCTCGCCTTCGTTGATATCCACCCGGCCGAGCAAAACGGGCCGGGCCGGGCCGCCGCCCAGGCGGAAGTCCGCTTCCAGTTCGATGTCGCGCGTCAACGAGGTCTGGAAGACGCCGCTGCCGGAGGTGCGAATGCGCACGTCGAACTGCATTCCGCGAAGGAAGGGATTGGTGATGGCGGTCGGCTGGTCCGGCCGGGCGGTCTGGGAGAGCAGGCTGCCAATATCGGTGCTGGGGTGGAACGAGGCGCGTTCCACCGTGACTTCGCCGCTCAACAGGCTCCGCGCCGACGTGCCGGTGAATTCCAGCCGGGCGTTCAACACCGTGCTGACGCCTTCCGGATAGCGCACGCGGACCTGGTCCGCCTTGGCCTGGAGACGGTAGACGAACTCCTGGCCGAATCCGACAAAGCCGCCGACGCTGAGGTTGCCGCCGCCGGTCTGGGAGCTGAACTCCTCGATCGTGGCGCGGTTCCGGTCGAACAGGATCGTGCCGCGGGCCCGTTCGAGGCCGTTCGGCACGTCTTCCAGAGAGAATGCCGCGTCCTCGAACTGAATCCGGCCGTTCACCTGGGGCTCCAGCAGGGAGCCCCGCAGCGCCAGGTCAACCACCGACTTGCCTTCGGCCAGCAGGTCCGTGTTCAGCACGCTCAGCACCCCGAGATCCATTGAACCGGCGATCTGGAGGTTCCAGGGATTCTTCTGCACGAACGAAAGCTGGCCGGAGGCTTCCAGGTCCGTGTCTTCCGACACCAGCCGGGCCGCTTCGATGGAGATGCCTTGGCGGTCGATGGCGAACAGCAGCGGCCCCGAGTTGCGAAGCGTCAGATCGCGCTTTTTTGGCGCGATGCCCTCGAACTCCGGCGTGACTTCCATCCGGGTGATGCGCGCCATGCCCTGCCAGGTATCCGGCCGGAGTACGGGGCCGGAGAATGCGAGGTCGCCGTCAAATACGCCGTGCGCCACTTCCTTTTCGCGGCTGCCCAGCAAGCCCACATCCCGCAGACCGCCGAGGGTCAGGCCGGCGAAGCGGATGCTGCCCAGCCCGAACGAAGCGCGCTCCAGGCTCCATTCGGCGGCCAGGGTGAGGGAAGCGTCGATAAGCCCCGCCGTACCCGAGACGAGCAGCAGGTTTCCGCGCGTCGTGGCGGTCAGGTGCGCCATGCCGAGCCTGCGGCCCTCGAGCGTCACGTTGTTCAGGAACAGGTCGCCGCCCAGCAAGGTGAGCCGCGGGTCGCCGCCGGCCGTCTGTCCCGCGCCGGTGAACTGCCACTCCACGTCCGCGTCCATCCCCGCGCGAGCCTCGCGGACGGCTTTCCACTGCGCGAGGCGTACGGCGCGGCCGCTGGTCTCGAACTGCAACTGGCCCGTTTTCCAATCCTCGGGCGAGTGGATATAGTGGCCTCGGAGACCGATGCGCGCGGCGCCGGCCTGCGCCCGCACCGAAGCGATCTCGAACTTGCGGTCCGCGTAGCGGGCCTCCGCCTCGACGAAGTCGAGCCGCTCGCCGTAGGCGGCGGGGTTGTTGACGCGCACCAGCGCCAGCAGGTTTGGAGCGGCTTTCGTCCCGGCCAGCTTGGCCGCCCCGGATAACGTCCCCGTCACGGGAAGATCGCGGCCCAGCTCCTTCAGCAGTCCCGCCACCGAGAAACTGGTGAGCGTCACCTCCGCGCCGATGGCGGAAGCGTCCGCCACCCGCCAGTTTTCCAGCCCAAGATGCCCGTGACCTTTTAGAACGGCTTCGTTCTGGCGCAGTGTGATGTCCGTAAGACGCAGCAATCGGCTGTCCAGCGCGACAGCGGAGTCGAAGTAATCGAAGACGCCCCGCTGGAAACCGAACGGACCCGTGGTGAGGCGGCCGTCGATGTGAGGCTCGCCAAGTATGCCCGAGACCGCCCCCTTGAATCTCGCCAGGCTGCCCCCGGCGAGTTCCACCGGGAGCGATTCGGGGACTTCTTCCTCTCCGAACATCGTCAGCGCGGGCAGGAGTTCGTTCGGATTCGTCGTGGCCAGCTCCACCTCGAGGCGCTCGTCCAGCCGGCCGGCGAAATCGATGGTGGTGGCGGGGAGTTCCAGGTGCGAGGGGCCGAACACCACCACGTCGCCTCTCTGGTTGTAGCTCACCGCGACCGCGCCTTGAAGCGGCGTCCCCTCCGGAGCGGGCTGGATTGCCATGCGTCCTTTGGCGACGACGCCCGGAGCGCCAGGCCCCTTGATGCGTCCCTGGACCTCGATGGGTCCGGAGACGAGTCCGTCCCAGGGGACCTCCGGCGCGCGCGCCGTGCGGGCGAGTTGCCGCACGCGAAAATCGCGCACGTTGCCGGCGGCTGTGAATCTGTCTAGGTCGCGAATCGCCGCGGTCCCGCTGAACCTTCCTCCGAGCGCGGCGACGGCAACATCGGTCAGGTTGATCGTTCCCGGCGTGATGTCGACCGCCGCCGAGGCCGCAATGCCGCCGATGAAAACGCGCCCCTCGCGCATTGCCAGCCCGCCCGCGGTTGCCACGCCCGACGCCGAGTAGTTGCCTTCGCTGTAGGAAACCGTCCCGTCGAACCGCGCCTCGCCCTCCGGCAGCAGGGGCAGCTTCGCCGGCTCAACGATCTCCTCCATGGCGAGTTGCGCCTTCACGTCGAACAAGGCGCGCGGCGCGCGGAAGTTCGTCAGCGCGCCGGAGACCTCGGCGGTCGATTTCGCGAGTCGCAACCGCGCCCGCGGCAAGTCGAAACGCTGCGTCGCCAGCGCCCATTCCGCCTCGGCGTCGAACGCGACGGGGGCGCGCTCCGGCGCCGCAACGCGCACCTGGCGGACGGCCAGCGAGCCCCGGTAGCGCTGGCCGGCCGGCTCATAGAAGGCTTCTAGATTCAGGTCCTCGCCGCTCACTTCGAGCGGGACGGCCTTGGAGTTGTAGCGCGCGACGCCCGAGACGATCTCGATGCGGCCGATCGCCAGCCGGATCAGCGGTTCGATCAGGTCCCCCTCGCGGCGGACTTTCGGCGCGGGGATGTTGGTCCGGCCGTGCTCGTCTTCCTCGATCGAGACGAAGGGTTTCTCGATGCGGAGCAGTTCGATGTCGACGTCCCGCCGCATAACCGAGACCAGCTTCAATCCGACCTCGATCGAATCGGCGCGAAACAGGGGATCGTGATCGGCCGGTTCCGAGCCGCGCAGAACGAAATCCGTCACGCCCGCCCGGAGCGTGGTCCAATCGAACCGGAATGCGCCGATCGACGCGGCGCCTCCGGTGGTCTTTTCGACTTCCGCGACAATCCTCTCGCGGACCTTGTCCTCGAACCACTGCGAGCGCAGAAGGAGAGTGACGGCGATGGCGGCCACCAGCAGCAGACCGGCCAGCGCGCCGGCGGCTATCAGCAGAATTCGCGTCCGCCGCTTCACTCGAAAGCCTCCTCGCGATAGCGGATGGTTGCCTGCCGTTTCGCCCGCTCCAACCAGGAATCCAGCGCTTCGTTGATCCGCCGGTTGATCAGAATCTCCTCGATCCGCTCCCGGCTGTCTTCGAGCGACGGCGTCGCTCCAGGCCCGCTCTGCGCCAGCGCGGGGAGGAATTCCTCCTTATAATACTGTCTCACTTCCGCGTCGGAGACGGTGATGCCAGGCCGGAAGCGGTAGTCGATGAAATGGAGGATCAGAAGCTGGGCGCGGACGTTTTCCCGCAGGTCGGCTTCGGAGATCCCGTACTTTTCCAGCCGGGCGAGGTAGGCGGCCGGGTCGGGGAAGTTATCGGCCTTGAGCTTCTCGAGCTGGTCGTCCACTTCCGTGACGGAAGGCATGGGATACAGGCTGATTTCGATTTCCCGTTGGATGAGGGCCTGCTCCACCAGGCGTCCGGCCGCCGCGCGTTTCGATTCCCCGTTGACTTCCAGCGGCCCGCCGTTGAGGAAGGCCGTCACGCGCGCGTGCTGCACAACGGCGCTCTCGGTAATCACGCTCCGGTCCACCGTTACGGCGATGCGGTCCACAATCTCGCCGGCGGACAAACACGCGCCGAGTAACAGCGCCAACGGCCCGGCCCGCGCGCCCATCAGAAGGTCTGTCCTATCGAAAAGAAGAACTGAATCGGGCCGATCCGCTGGTGCGTTTTTTCTCCGCCGCCCGCGATCAGCTCCTCGCGGGTGCCGCGAAAACCGAAGAACCGCGGCGCGTTCGGGCTGTAGGAAAGGTCGAAGCGGACCGGCCCCACCGGGGTGCGGTAGCGGATTCCAATGCCGAACGCGTGGACCATGTAGTCGAAGTCCGCCTCGTTGCGCTGGCGATAACGAAGCGAGACGCGGCCCGCCTGCGAGTAAAGATTCCCCGCGTCGTGGAAGACGACGCCGCTGACCGAATCGCCCAGCATCGGGAAGCGCAATTCCAGGTTGTGGTTCAGCAGCGCGCGTCCGCCAATGACGAACCCGGTTTCCGGATCGCGCGGACCGGCCTGGTTCTCGGGAAAACCGCGGTGGGAAGCGGAGCCGCCGCTGAAGAACAGCTCGGGTATCGGAATCGGCTTGCCGGCGGGATCGGACGCCGTATTCGCCAGCCAGCCCAGCGAGACCGAGCGCGCCAGCACCAGCTCCGTTCCGATCCGGTGATATGTCGAGTTCCGGGCCAGCACGCGGAAATAGTCGGTCTGCGAGCCGAGATACCTGTAAGCGACGCCGCCCTCAATCGCATTGTACGTCCCTCGGGTCGAGTCCAACGGGTCGTCCCGTCTGTCCTGAATGACGCCCGCCGTAATCAGGCCGACGCGCGCCGTTTGGACGAAAATCGGTACCAGTTCCTCGGAAATCTTGATGTCGGAGAGCCGCGTCTGACGGTACGCGAAACCGTACTGGAACGACGTCGCCCGCGACACGCGCTGCGTCAGAAAGACGGCGCCCTCCCACCGCAGGCTCTTGAACGTGTTAATGTCCTCCGACAGATCGTACAGCCCGGTGAAGTTGAGGCTCACCCGCTCGTTGCCTTCAAACTGCGGCGCCAGATAGCTGGTGAGCGCCCGCTGGCGTGTCGCGGTCGCCCGCGCCTGGATCGCCGCGGTATGTCCCACGCCGAACATGTTCGCCCGGCTGATGCCGACCGAGATCCGCGGGCTGAACCCGGTGGCGCCGGCCGGGTTATCGAAATCGGTGGTTACGCCGCCGATCTGCGTGATCTGCGCGCCGACGCCCAGGTTCAGCGAATATCGCCGCGCCTCCTCGAACTGCGTCAGGAGGTATTTTTCCGTTTCGACGCCCTCCGGGTTCTGCACCGCCGCCAGCACCCGGGCGAAAATGCCGAGGTCGTAAAGGCGGCGCTGGCTCTCCACCATGCGGCTTTGCGACAGGGGATCGCCGGGCCGCAGCCGGACTCGCTCCATCACCAGGTCGGGGTCGGTGACGGTGAGGCCGCCCATCAGGATCGCGCGGACGAATCGCTGCGGGCCTTCGCTAACGCGTATCCGCAACGCCACCTGCCCCGGCGCCGGCGTCTGGTAGCTCCACTCGAAACCCGTGTTCAGATAGCCGCCGTTGAAATAATAATCGAGAACGTTGTCGCGATCGATGGCGATATTGAACTCGCTGAACGGCTGACCGGCGCTGGACGCCAGCAGCCCGCGCACCCGCTCCTCGTGTTCCTCGCCGACGCCTTCCAGGTCCAACTCCGAGATAATCCACTGCTGTTTTTCGTCGATTTCGATGAAAACCGCGACATCCTGCGCGTTTCCCCTGTAGGGATTTTCGGTGCGCGCGGTCACCTCGACGTCGCGAAATCCATTCGCGCGGTAAAGGTTGCGGATGGCGTCGAGATCGGATTCGAGCAGGGCCTGGCTGTAGCGGCCGTTGCGATACCGGATCGGGGTGGCCGGAGTGATGCTCAGCCGCTCCCGAATGCTCGCCTCGTCGAAATACCGGTTGCCTTCGAGGCCGAGATGAACCAGTTTGTAGCGCCGCCCCGTGTCGATGACGTAGTCGATCACCTGTAGCTCGTCGGAGACCTTCTGGCTTTCGAACGCCACCGTGGCGTCGAAGTAGCCCCTTGCCTGGAAGTGTTGGGTCAGGTTGCGCGCCCCCTCCACCAGCAGGTCCCGGTCGACGGACTGTTCCTGGTAGATCGGCACGAGGCGCCGCAAGGTCCCCTCGGAGACCGAGGCGCCCTCGGTTTCGATCCGGACGATCGGGCCCGGCTCGATCTTCAGCGTCGGGACTATGGTGCGATCCTGCGGCACGTACTCCATGCCTTCCAGCGTCACCCGGTGGAGCAGGTAGTGCCGTTTCTGGTACGACCGCCGGATGCGGTCCATGCCCCGCTGCACGCGGCGCTCACTGACCTCTTTCCAGCCGGGAAGAAACCAAAAGCGGGACCAGTCCGTGGCCCCGATCACGCGGTCGGCCTCCTTACCGGAAACGCCCGCCACCGTCGGCCGGCTGAATCGCGCGCGCGGGCCGGGATCCACCAGGAACAGCACGTTCACCTGCGCGAACGCCGGCTCGTAGTCGAGAAAACGCTCGACGCGCGCCTCATAGAAGCCGTTGTTGCGGAGAACGTCCAGGATGTTGCCCATCGCGTTCTGCGCCTGTTCCTCGCTGAATTCGCGCCCCAGTTCCAGCCGCGTTGCGTTGGCAAGCTGGCCGGCGTTCGGCGGTTCCGGAACGCCCTCCACCGAGACCCGACCGATGAACCACGTGGTGCGCGTAATGAACTTCACCACCACCGCGCCGTTCACCGTTTCCGCGTCCACCGCGATGTCCTGGTAGCGCCCGGTCGAGTACAGGCGCACGATGGCGTCGTGCACGTCGTCCAGGCGCAGCGGCGCCCCGGCCTTCACCGGGATCATCTCGAGCAGTTCGTTTTCCGGAAGCGGCTGGATCGCCGGGTCGAACTCGATGCTGCCGACGGGTCTTCCCTGGTAATCCGATGCGGCGCCATGGAGCCCCGGAGGCGCAAGGGAGATCAGACCGAGTGCGATGGCCAATCGCGCGACGCCACAGTGGGCCACTGGAGTCATGATAACTTACGATTTGGATAGCATGGCGAGCGCGGATAACCGCCGTTATTCCCGGCAGATCCTCTTCCCCGGCCTTGGCGAACAAGGACAGCGCCGCCTGGGATTGGCCCGCGTCGCGATTGTCGGCTGCGGCGCGCTCGGGACGTTTCATGCCGCCGCGCTGGCCCGGGCCGGCGTCGGCCATCTCCGCATCGTCGATCGCGACTACGTCGAACTGGTGAACCTCCAACGCCAGTGGCTCTTCGACGAACGCGACGCCGCCGAGGGCCTGCCCAAGGCCATCGCCGCCGCCCGCCGCCTGGCCGCGATCAACTCCGAAATCGAGATCGAACCGGCGGTCGCCGACCTCAACCCCGCCACCGCGGCCGATTTACTGGAAGGGGCGGACCTGCTGCTGGACGGCGCGGACAATTTCGAAACCCGTTACCTGGTGAACGATTTCGCCATTCAGCGCGAAATTCCCTGGATTTACGGCGCCGCGATCGGCAGTTACGGCCTCACGATGCCCGTCCTGCCCGGCCGCACCGCCTGCCTGAAATGCCTTTATCCCGAGCCGCCGTCCGGCGCGCAGCCCACCTGCGAAACGGCCGGCGTCCTGAACGCGGTCACCGCCGCCGTTGCCTCGGTCCAGGTGGGAGACGCGTTGAAAATCCTGGCCGGCAAATCCGCCGAACTGGCGCGCCGCATCACGACCATCGACGTCTGGAGCGGCGAAATTCGCCAGGCGCCGCAGCCCGGACCCTCGCCGGACTGTCCCGCCTGCACCCGCCGCGAATTTCCCCACCTGGAAGGCCGTCATCGCGCGCCCATCAGCCTCTGCGGCCGCAACGCGGTGCAGATTCACGAGAGCGCCCGGCCGCTGAACCTGGAGGAGCTGAAGGAGCGCCTTGCGCCGCTCGGCGAAGTCCGCTCGAACGAATTCGCCCTCCGGTTTTTCGCCGCGCCGTTCGAGCTGACCGTGTTCCCCGACGGCCGCGCGATTATCAAGGGCACGACCGACCCCGGCGTCGCCCGCGGCCTCTACGCGAAGTACGTAGGCAATTAGATGTGGGGCAGGATCTCATCCTGCGCGGCGGTTCCCAACCGCCGCCCGGCCGATCGCCGATCGGCCCGCAGGTTGCCTTCGGCCCCACAATCGCGGTTTGGAATTGTTATTTTCTCACAGTCGCTTAGTTCCGAGCCGCGCGCGTCAGAGAGTGTGAACAAATCGATTTTAGCCACCGATCGACACCGATAGATCCTGGTCTTTAGCTTGATCTGTGTTCATCGGTGTTCATCGGCGGCTAAATTCTTCGCTATAATCCAACGAGATTCCGCCCATGCCCGGTAACTGGTTAGCGACCTTCTCGCCGTCATCGGCGCGGGGTGTCCGTTTCCCGATCTCGCG
>JAHCHE010000036.1 GCA_026129905.1 Bryobacteraceae bacterium
CGCCGGCGCCCGCGAGGCGGCCGCGGCGCAGACAATGCGAGGCGCGCCCTCGCCAGCTCTTCCGAAGGCCTGACTTCCGCGGGAAGCTCGCCGATCAACCGGCCGATCGCGTGTCCCCATGCTTCCTGTCCGCAGCTCAAATGGAGCGCTTTCACCTAACCCCTCCCCGTCATCTGAAGTTCTCCACCAGCATCAGGTCGCTGCTGCGAGCGTCCTCCTGCTTGAACATGATAGAGTGCCCATCAGGAGAGACGCTGGGGTCGCCGATTGGTTTGTCCGCACTGAAGATCGTCCTGATCTGACCGGTGCGGAAGTCGAGAAACTCGATGGAGTGCCCCTGTGTTCGGACGAAGTAGAGACCCTCCCTCGCGACTTCGACATTCATGGATATCGCCTCGAGAACCCGGGTCTCCTCGCCACCTCCGGCCGGGACCTTCCACAGGCTGGTGTTGGAGACGCCGATTGTGTAGAAGACGAACTGGCCGTCCGAGGACTCGAATGGTACCAGCCCCCCATTTTTCGTCACTCGAATTGCCTCTCCACCCGCGGCAGGGATCTTCCAGATCTGGTATTTGCCGGTGCGATTCGATGTGAAATAGATCCACTTCCCGTCATGCGACCAGCACGGCACGGCGTCGTCGGCGGGATGTTCTGTCAGCCGGCGCGGAACTCCCCCATTCGCACTGAGGACGTGGATGTCCCTCTGGCCGGCGGCGGCCGAATCGAAGGCGAGCGAATGGCCGTCCGGGGACCACGAGGGCCATCCCACGTGCTGTCCGCCAGAAGACGTCAGTTGCCAGGCGTTCGATCCATCCCGGTCTGCCAACCAGATCTCCGGGTTCCCCGAGCGATCCGACAAGAAGGCGATTCGCCTGCCGTCCGGCGACCAGCGGCCTTGCTCGTCTATCCGCGTGGAAGCCAGAAGCCTCTTCGGCGGCCCCGCATTCTTCTCCGGCCCGGAAATCTCAATTCGCCAGATATCTACGTTGGAAATCGTCTGGGAGTAAGCGAGCCGCTGTCTCTGACTGGAAATCGCCGGCGTCGAAACCCCGGGTCCGATGGCTGGCAGTGGCTTGGCTTCCGCCGCGCCACTCGCTGATATCCGCCATAATCTGCGGGTTAAAGAATAAGAAATCGTGGAACCAGAGACAAACAGAATGTCGCGTCCGTCCGGCGTCCAGATAGGGTCCTGTTTCACTGTGGCGTCATGGGCCAGGCGTTTGGGTTCTCCCCAAGGCGTCAGTTGTTCGGTCAGGGCGAGCGTGTAGACGTCGGAAAGGATCAGGCTTGTTCTACCGCGGCAGAATACGATGCTGCGCCCATCCGGCGAAAAAGACGCGCCGAAGTCTCCGCAGCCACTGTCTTGCGGCGGGTCCGTCAACCGGCGCTTCTCGCGGGTGGCTACGGAGAGCAGGACAAGGTAGTAGGGCTCCTGCGGGGGGGTTCCGTCAGAAGTGAGCAGCCACTTTCCATCGGGCGACCAGGCGTGCCTCACCCGGAATACCAACTGACCCCGCACCTCCATCAACTGCTGCTCCACGCCGCCTAAGGCTGGGATGAGAAAGATCCCCTCCGTCCCGCCACCGAGTTCCCTACGAAAGGCGATGCGCTGTCCGTCGGGCGACCACCTCGGTAGACTGTCACTGGCGGGATGTGACGTGAGCCGCAAGGGAGCGCCTGGTCCGATGGACTTGCGGTAGATGTCGTAGTTGCTTCCATCTTCGCCGTTCCAGCTAAATGCCACCTCGTTTCCGTCGGGTGAGAAACTCGGGCCGGACTCGAAGCCAGGATACGCGGTGAGGGGAACAGGAGCTAGCGGAACCTCCTCTGGTCTGGTCCAAGGGGTCCAGTAACCGATCCATGCCGCTGCCAGAGCGGCGGCCAGTGCGCCACCGGCGACATACCATCGGGCCCGGTTGGCGCGTTTCGGCGCTACGGGTTGCCAGCCCGACTCCAACTTCCGTTTGAGGCTCCGCAGGTCGACCAGCAGATCCTCGACGTGCTGATAGCGCTCGTGCACACGCTTCGCCAGTGCTTTGCCTGCAATGCGATCCAGTTCCACGGGCGCCCCGCTCCGCAGAGCCGTGGGCAGGTCCGGCTCGCGGTTCTGGATCGCCAGCGCCACCGACTGGGCCGCCTCGTCCCCGAACGGCAGCCGCCCGGTCACCATCTCATAGAGCACCACTCCCAAAGCCCAGATATCGGTGCGATGGTCCGCCTCTTCTCCCCGCACCTGTTCCGGTGACATGTAAGCGGGTGTCCCGGCCACGCTGCCCGTGCGGGTGATCTTCGCCGCCCCCGCCAGGTGCGCCAGACCGAAGTCCACGATCTTCGCCTGCCCATGGGAGGTCAGCATTACGTTCCCGCTTTTGATGTCCCGGTGAACGATGCCATTCTCGTGCGCCGCCTGGAGACCTTCGCCGATCTGGATCGCGATGTCGAGCGCGTCGGTGAGTTTCAGCGGGCGGTCGCGGATCTTGTCCTTCAGGCTCGGCCCGTCGATATAGGCCATCGCCAGAAAGGTCCGTCCGTTGGCTTCGTCGATCTGGTAGACGGTGCAGATGTTCGGGTGGTCGAGCGCGGCGGCGGCTTCCGCCTCGCGGAGAAACCGGGCCTTCAGCTCCGGGTTCTCGATCGCCTCCCGGCGGAGGAACTTCAAGGCCACTTTGCGGTGGAGCCGGGTGTCCTCGGCCTGGTAGACGACCGCCGTGCCGCCCTGGCCGATGCGGTCGAGAACCCTGTAGTGGGAGATGGTCTGCCCGCTCAGGTTCCGCTCCTCGATCGGGCTCAGCAACCCGGCGGTATCCCGGGGTTGGCGGAGCAACCGCTCGACCTCGTGGCGCAGGCCGGTGTCCAATTCATCCAGGAGCGCCTGGCTCTCCGCCTCACCTCGCTCCAGGGCGGCGTTGAAGACTTTTTTGATGCGGTTCCAGCGTACGGGGGTCATTACGCTGCCTCCCCCGCCAATTCGGCCTGCAACCACGCTCTGGCCATCGCCCACTCGCGCTTCACGGTTCGAGGAGAGATTCGCAGGGCCTCGGCTGTCTCCTCGACTGTGAGTCCGCCGTAATAGCGCAGCTCCACGATGCGCTCCTGCTGCGGATCGAATTCCCGCAGCCGGGTCAGGGCTTCCTCGACGGCGAGCAACTCTTCGCAGCCCTCGCGCGTGAGGCCGACCTCGATCTGGTCGAGGTCGATCCTGGCCCGGCGCCCGCCACGCTTGGCGGCCACGCGCTCCCGGGCGTGGTCCACCAGGATGCGCCGCATCAACCGGGCGGCAACTCCGAAAAAGTGGGCGCGGTTTCGCCAGTCCACCCTGGTCTGGTCCGCCAGGCGGAGGTACGCCTCGTTCACCAGGGCGGTCGGCTGGAGGGTATGGCTCGCCCGCTCGTCGCGCATGTAGTAGCCGGCGATTCGGCGCAGTTCCTGGTAGACCAGGGGCATCAGCTCGCCTGCGGCGTCCGGATCCCGCTCCGCCAGCTTACCGAGCAGAAGAGTAACTTCGCCGGGCCCGCTTTCCATCGCTCCTCCGGTACCGCGCTTCGATTCGTTTCCTTAATTCTAGCTCCAAATCTCCGGATTTCAGTCTGATTTTCCGGCCCCGTTTCGCCGCCGCTTCCGCGTTAGGGCCGGAGGTGAAGCGGTGGGCATTCGGTTCTATCCGGCGATCCTGACCGCGGCGCTAGGGCTCACGGCCTTCGGAGCCGATCTGAAGCTCAACGTTCGGATCTACAACTACGCCCAGGTCCCACCAGGAACCCTGGCGCGCGTCCAGGATGTCGCTGGCAGCATTCTGCGGGCTGCCGGGGTCGAGGCGACGTGGCGCCTATGCAGCGCGACCGGGAACGAACCGGGCAGGGATCCCGAGTGCGGGAATGCCCGGACTCCCACGGACCTCGTCCTGAGCATCCTCCCCCACAAAATGGCGGACCGCTTGGCGACGGACCGTAGCGTCTACGGCACTTCGTTCGGGGCCGCCGAAGGGGACTTCGCTTCGTCCGCCAGCATCTTCTACGATCGCATCGAGGACCTGGCCAAACGGAGGCGTGACCCCTGTCCCTTGTTGGTCGGCAACTTTCTGGCGCACGAGATCGGCCACCTGCTACTCGGCCCAGACAGCCACTCCAGAACAGGCATCATGTCGATCCCATTCGACGCCATGCAGGTGAGACGAGCGCTGTGGGGAACCCTTCGATTCACTCCCGAAGAAGCGGCGCGAATCCGATCGGAGGTGGCGAGGCGGATGGAGGCCAGCGTCTCCCAAAGGGAAGATGAATCGGGTTGCCACCGTTCGTCATCCCACGCCTCCGTTCTATTTCCATTAGCCGAAGGCTGAACAGGCCTTGCCCCGCATCGAGCTCCGATGCGCGCTAATTTCCGGGCGGCATGTCTAAGCGGCCGGAGCGCTTGCTGCCGGTGGGCAGGGTTGGTGAACACGGATGACAAGACCGCCTTCTTCTACTCGCCTTCACGCCGTGCGACTTAAGGGGGGATCAAGTCCAGCCGAGATCCTGCACAGCGAACTGAGCGCTCCAGCTCTTGGCCTATGTGGACGATCAAGCCGCCTTCGAGCTGCATGACTTAGAGGGCCACGCTCGGTTGCCGTTGTGACGTGCACGGGCGCCATTACAGCCGGCGGATGTTGGCGTAGTAGGCGCCGCAAAGGTCGTTGCCGCGGGCATCCTGGAACCAGGCCTGCAAGTTGGTCTTGACGCCCTTGGTGAGCGCGACGCGCATCGCGGCGGAACGATCGGAGGGCGCGGTCCTGACCGATTGCTCCTGTCCGGCTATGGTCAGTCTGGCGGCGGCGATCGGCAGAGCAGGTCCACCCGGCAGCGAGCCGAAGGTCATCTTCTGTTCCGCGCGTCCGGCGGTGAGGGGCAGCTCGAGCCAAGGCGGCCAGCGGGAAAGCGCGATCTCGTACTCGCCGTCGCTTTCCACGTAGACGCTCCAGGGCCCGCCGCGGGGACCGCCGCCCCCTTCCGACACGGTGCGTTGGTTGTCGCAGTAGACATCCTGCCAATCGGAACTAGACAGCAGGGCCGGATTCTCCTCGGCGGCGCCGATGCTGATCGGCAGGAAATCGTCGAGCACCGGACCAAGGCCCGCCCACCACTGTTCGTAGTAATCCCGCATTCTCGCGACGACGTCCGGGCGCCCGGCGGCGACGTCGTGCTGCTGTCCAAGGTCGGCCTCGACATCGTACAGCTCTTTGCCGAGCACCAGTCTCCACTTGCCCCAGATGACGCAGCTATCCCACATTTTGAGCTTGTCCCGGCTGTATTGGACCACCATCATCCGATCGGGCAGGGCGTCGCGGGAACCGGTCAGCAGTTCGGCCAGGCTCCGGCCGTCGAACCGCGCGCCGGCCGGCGGTTTGAGGCCGCATAGGTCGATGACGGTCGGCAGGATGTCCTGGAGCTGCGTTGGGACGGCGATGTCGCCCGCGGGCCGGAGACCCCCCGCGGGCCAGCGGACAAAGCAGGGTACGCGGTGGCCGCCTTCGTAGAACGACGTCTTTCGTTCCCGCAGGCCGGCGTTGTAGAACGCGCTGCCGCCGGTTCCGCCGTTGTCGGTCATGAAGACGACGATCGTGTTGTCGCGGAGCCCGGTCTCGCGCAGGAACGCATTCAGCCGTCCCAGGTTCTCGTCCAGATTGGCGATCATGCCGAAAAAGTCCGCCGGGAGGCCCGGCTTGCGGTACGGCTCGGAATATTTCGGGTCCACCCAGGCCGGGCCGTGCGGCGTGTTGGTGGGAAGGTAGCAGAAGAACGGTTCGCGTCTTGCGCCGCGTTCGCGCATCCAGTCCATCGCCTGCGCGAACCAGAAGTCGGTGCAGTAGCCGTCGAAGCGTTTCGTGACGCCCTGGTCGCGATAGCGGCCGTTGAAATAATCGTTGTCGAACTCGGGCGCCGAAATGAGCCCCCAGCCCAGGAAGTAAACGGCGCGTTCGAAGCCGCGGTCCATGGGCCGGTACGGATAGTTGTCGCCCAGATGCCACTTGCCGAAGACGCCGGTGCGGTATCCGTTTTCGGCGAAGATGGACGCCATCGTCGGCAGCTCGCGGCGCAGCACTGCGCGGCCGCCCGTTACGGATGTCGCCCGGTTCCGGCAGGCGTCCTGGCCCGAGAGCAACTGCCCGCGCGTCGGCGTGCACATGGGCGCGGCGTGGAAATCGGTGAAGCGAACGCTCTCGGAGTGGAGGCGGTCCATGTTGGGGGTCTTGAGCACAAGGTTGCCGTGGCAGGAGAAATCGCCGTAACCCTGGTCGTCGGTGAGGATCACCAGTAGGTTGGGACGAGGCCGCGAGCGGTTGCAGCCGGCGACCGCCGCCGCGCCCGGTCCCAGCATTTTCAGAAAATCGCGTCGGTATGAAACTGGCATTGTAGTCTGCTCCGTTTGGCAGCGCGTACCAGTGTATTCGTCCGGGCAGGGAGGGACAAGCGCGAACCGGGCGGCGCGCACTACACTCGTCTCGATGGCAACACGACGCGCGACCAGGACGGCCGGCGCCCGCGAGGCGGCCGCGGCGCAGGTAATGCGAGGCGCGCCCTCGCCGAAGATTCGGGACATCGTCTGCATTACGACCGCGCCGGCGGGGCTGCGGCTGTGCGTGGTGAAAGTTGTCACCGATCAGGACGGCCTCTACGGCTACGGATGCGCCACGTTCACCCAGCGGGCCGAACTGGTGGCGCCGGCGGTCGAGAGATATTTGAAGCCGCTTCTGGTCGGCCGTCCGGCCGATCGCATCGAGGACGCGTGGCAGGCCTGCTACAACAGCTCCTACTGGCGTAACGGCCCCGTCCTGAACAACGCTATCAGCGGCGTGGACCAGGCGCTGTGGGACATTAAAGGCCGCACGCTGGGGACGCCGGTCTACCAGTTGCTCGGCGGCAAGTGCCGCGAAGCGGCCGCCTGTTACGTCCACGTCTCCGGCGCCGGGAACGAGGAAGTGATCGAGAAGGCGCGCTACTTCCTCGCCGCCGGTTTCCGCCACCTCCGGGTGCAGGTTGGACTACCCGGGATGGAAGCATTCTGGTGCGGCAGCTCCTATAGCGGCGGGCGTCCGCCGGGCTTGCCGGAGGGCGCGCCCGCCTTCAAACCGCTGCATGACGAGCCGCTGTACGAGCCGGCGGCCTACATGCGGCGCAGTCTCAGGATGCTGGAAGCTTGCCGGGCCGAACTCGGCGACGACGTGGAATTGATCCACGACGTTCACGAGCGCATCAGCCCCACCCAGGGACTCCAGTTTGCCAAGGACGTGGAGCGGTTCAGGCTGTTCTTCCTCGAGGACCTGTTCTCGCCCGAAGACGCCGGGTGGTTCCGCCTGGTCCGCCAGCAGTGCGCCACGCCTATGGCCATGGGCGAGTTGTTCAACAGCCCGCACGAGTGGACGCCATTGATCGCCGAACGGCTCATCGATTACATCCGCATCCACGTTTCACAGGCGGGCGGCGTGACGCCGTGCCGCAAAATCGCGGCGCTGGGCGAGCTGTTCGGCGTGAAGACGGCATGGCACGGGCCGGCCGACGTCTCGCCCATCGGCCACGCGGCGAATGTGGCGTTGGACCTCGCCTGCCACAATTTCGGGATCCAGGAATACGCGTTGTTCGACGATCGCGCCCAGGAAGTTTTTCCGGGGACCTTGGTTGCGCGGGATGGCTACCTGTTCGCGAACGAGGCGCCTGGTTGGGGCATCGAGGTGAACGAACGTCTGGCGGCGAAATATCCTTTCGGCTCGGGAGAGACGGGCGAGCGCCGCCGGTACAACGGCGGGTGGGGTCATGTCCGCCGCGCCGACGGCGCGATCGTGAAGCAATAGACGCTGTATATTCGACAATGGCAGTCCAGAAAGAGAGTGTTCCCGATGAAGAACCAGACCACGCGAAGAACTTTTCTGGGAGCGTCCGGCGCGGCGGCCGCCGCCTGGACCGGCGCGCGCTCCTATGCGGCCGGGGCCTCGGCCAATCCCGGTCCGAACGACGTCATCAACCTTGGCCTGATCGGCTGCGGCGCGCGCGGCCGGACCTTGATCATTCCTCAGTTCGGCAAAATGCCCGGCGCGCGGTTTGTCGCCGTCTGCGACGTGAACGCGAAGTACCTGGCCGAGAGCCGCGAACTGGCGGGCGGCGATCGCGTCGCCGCCACCCGCGATTTCCGCAAGTTGATCGAGGACAAGAACGTCGATGCGGTGATCGTCGCCACAAACCAGCAGTGGCATGTGATTCCGATGGTAGCCGCCTGTCAGGCCGGCAAGGACGTCTATCTGGAGAAACCGCTGGGCCAGTCAATCGGCGAGGGTCCTTACGCCGTCGAGGCCTGGCGCAAGTACGGCCGCATCGTACAGGCCGGCACGCAGCAGCGCAGCCAGGAACACTATCAGAAAGCCGTTGAACTGATTCAAGCCGGGAAGCTGGGCACGATCTCCGAGGTCCGCGTGTGGGACTACGAGAACTACTGGCCAGGCGCCGGCTCTCCCCCGGACTGCCCTCCGCCGGCAGAACTGGATTGGGACTTCTATGTCGGCCCTTCGCCGTTTCGTAATTACAACCCGAACATCTACTACAACTACGGCTACGACTGGTTCAAGGTGGCGGGCGCCGGTCACCAGGTGGCCTGGGGCGTCCATCACTTCGATATCGTCCTCTGGGCCATGCAGGTGAACTGGCCCAAGAAGGTCTACGCGACCGGCGGACAGTTCGCCTTCGTGGACAACTACGAGTATCCGAACACGTTCAGCGCGACGGTGGAGTTCGGCCCCGGCCCGGTGGCCAAGCACGGGTTCCTGATGCAATACACGATGCGAACCGGCGGTCGGCGCGAAACCCGGGCGCACGGAAAGTGTTTTATCGGCTCGGATGCTTCCATGATTCTCGACCGCGCCGGATATTCGATCGTCAAGGAAGTTCCCCGGGGCGAGAAGATTGTCTCCACCGGACCGCTGATCAATCCCGAAGCCACCGTGCTTCCCGCCGAAGACCGCAATCGCCACTTCGAGGTCTTCCTGGACAATATCCGCCGGCGCAAGCAGTCCACCGCCACGCCCGAAACGTTGCACTATGCCACGGCCGTCGGGCACCTGATGAACATGTCGTGGGAAACCGGGCGCGCCATCGCCTGGGACGGCAAAACCAACCAGGCGGCGGACGATCCCGCGGCGAACAACCTGGTGCTGCGGCCCTACCGCGCGCCGTGGAAGCTGGGGGCGTAGCCGATGACGGCCCGCATCACCCGACGGAGTTCGCTGCTGGCCCTGGCCGCCTCGGGCGCCGGGGCGTCCGACGCCTCGCCGAACGCGAGCGCTCGCTCCGTGCCGGTCGGCATCGCCACCACGCAGTTTCGCGACCAGACGAACCAGAGCCTCGCCGCGGAGTTGAAGAAGCAGGGAGTGCGCCACATCCAGTTGTTCTTCACCCAGAGGGATAGCGACTACTGGCGGTACGGCGTCCCGAGCGACCTCAAGGGTATGACGCCCGGCCGCGCAAAGGAGATCGCGGACATTTACCACGCGGCGGGGATGACCATCCACGGCCTCGGCGTCTACGCCACGCTGATTCACCCCGACCCGGCGGACCGGAAAGCGAACCTCGCCTACTTTGAGGCGATGATGAAGCTGGGGGAGCACGTCGGGACGAAGACCTTCCTGAGCGAGATGGGCCACTACCAACCCCCGGGGCCGGCGCCCCGCGTGGCGTACGACTGGCAGGACGAGGTCTGGAAGACGGCCATCGCATCGGCGAGAGAACTGGCCCGAATGGCCGACGCGCATGGCGCCACCCTATTGCTGGAGCCGATCTATCGCAGCGTCCTCGCCAGCGCCAAGCGGACGCGGGTCTTCCTGGAGGAAGTGGGCTCCCCGCGGGTGCGCGCGCAACTCGATCCGGCGAACCTCCTCGAAGTGAACGACCTAGAGGAGATGTACGCGCAACTGAAGCCCTGGATCGGCGGCATCCATGCCAAGGACCGCAAGCTGCACGTCACCGAGGGCGTGCCGGCCGGGCAGGGAGACCTGGATTACCGCAAGTTCGTGACGCTGTCGGTCGAACACGCGCCCGGAATCCCGCTGATCGTCGAATATGTCGGCACAAGCGACTACGCGCCGGCGTTGGCGCACCTGCGCAAAGTGATCCGCGAGGCGGGGCTGACCGAGGCGTAACATCACGCGCGAGCCGAAGCCGCCCGCTCACGCCCGCTCCGCTTGCGACTGCCCCCGCTTTGCTGGAAGAATGGGTATATTTGGAGGACCGGGAGGGGGAGTCCTCGTCGATCCTGTGGATTCCGCGCGGGATATCTGGAAACATCTCCCATCTGGGTGGAGGGGGACACTCAACTGGGCAGAGTAGCGGAAAGGCCAATAAAACCTGGATTACAAAGAGTGTTGGTAAAGGGGCTTAGCAGGCAGGCGGGCAGCACTACCCGGCTATACCAGCCGAGCGCCGTGGCGCGGGTGTAAGGCATGCTGCTTCTGCTGACCCTCCTGCCGTTCGCCGCCGCCGCCGTTGTCGCACCGCTCTGGAGCCGGGCGCACCGGTTCGCGGCAGGTATTTCCGTGCTCGTCCCACTGGGGACCGCCGTCGCACTGCTGTCCTTGGCCCCGGCGGTCTGGCGAGGCGAACCGCTGCTGGAGCCGCACGCCTGGGCGCCCAGCGTGGGCGTATCGCTCTCGTTCCACCTTGACGGGCTGAGCCTTTTGTTCTCGCTGCTCATCAGCGGCATTGGCGCGCTGGTGTTGCTGTACTCGCAGGGATATCTCCACGGGAGCCCGAATCTCGGCCGGTTCTGCGCGACGCTGCTGTTCTTCATGGGATCGATGCTCGGCGTCGTGCTCGCCAACAACTTGGTTGCGCTGTTCGTCTTCTGGGAACTGACCAGCTTTAGTTCGTACCTGCTGATCGGCTTCGAAAGCTCCCGGCTCAAGGCGCGCAATGCCGCGCTGCAGGCGCTGCTGGTTACCGGGATAGGCGGCCTCGCGCTGCTGGCCGGGGCGGTGCTGCTGGCGCTGGCTGCAGGTTCGTACGAAATTACCGAAGTGCTCGCGGCGGGCGGTCTGCGCCAGCATGCGCTCTATCTGCCGATCCTGCTGCTGATACTCGGCGCGGCGTTCACCAAGTCGGCCCAATTCCCGTTCCACTTCTGGCTGCCGTCGGCGATGGAAGCGCCGGCGCCGGTGAGCGCATACCTGCATTCGGCCACGATGGTGAAGGCGGGCGTCTACCTGCTGGCTCGCCTGAACCCGGCGCTCGGCGGGGGCGCGGAGTGGCCGTTGCTGCTCGGCCTTTTCGGCGGCGCCACCATGCTGATCGGCGTCGTTGTGGCGTTCTTCAAAAACGATCTGAAACAGATCCTGGCATACTCTACCATCGGCGTCCTCGGCACGCTGGTGCTGATGATCGGCGTGGGAACGCCCGACGCTTTCAAGGCCATGGCCGCCTACCTGCTCGCGCACGCGCTGTACAAGGGCTCGCTGTTCCTGATGAGTGGCGCCGTCGACCACGAAACCGGAACGCGCGATATCGGCGAACTGAGCGGCCTGCGGCGCGCGATGCCATTGACGGCGGCCGTCGCCCTGATCGCCGCCGTGTCCATGGCCGGTCTGCCGCCAACGCTCGGCTTCATCGGCAAGGAGCTGCTTTATGAATCGGCCAACCACGCGCCAGCCTATGCGTGGCTGGTCACGGCTGCGCTCGCGGTGAACGGCGCCATCCTGTTCGCCGTTGCCGCCATGGCCGGGTACAAGCCGTTCGCCGGTCCGCTCCGGTCGCCCAAGCCGCCGCACGAGGCCCCATGGACCCTGTGGACGGCGCCGGGCGTCGCGGCTGTGCTCGGCCTGGTTCTGGGTCTTGCGCCGCGCGCCGCCGAGTCGGCGATCCGATCGGCGGCGTCCGCGGTGGCGGGCGCTCCGGTTTCGGTCGAGCTGAGCCTTTTTCACGGTTTCAATCTGCCGCTACTGCTTACCGCGGCGGGAGTGATCGTCGGCGGCTTGCTGTATATCTACAGGTCCCGTATCGCTGGGCTCGCGCCTCGCTCCGCCCCGGTCACCGCCGGCGGTGTTTACGACCGCCTGCTCGCAGCGCTGGTCGGCTTCGCCGCCCTGCAAACCCGCTGGCTCCAAAGCGGCTATCTGCGCGCCTATCTCAAAATCATCATCCTCACCGCGGTGTTGTTGGGCGGCTACGCCCTGCTGACGCGAAACGCAGCGGCGGCGGCGCTCAGCGTTTCGGACGCGCGCTTCCACGAGCTGATCGTGGGCGGCTTGATTCTCGCCGGCACGATTGCCACCGTCCGGGCCAGATCGAGGATGATATCCGTGGCCGCGGTCGGAGCGGTCGGCGTCGGCGTTTCGCTGATCTTCGTACTCTTCGGAGCGCCGGATCTGGCCATGACGCAGTTGACGATCGAGGCGCTCACCGTCGTTCTGCTGGTCTTCGTGTTTCACCACCTGCCGGACTTCTCGCTCAAGTCCCGCCGTCCTGTCCGCGTCCTCGATGTCGCGCTGTGCGCTACGGCCGGCGTCTTCATGGGGGCCCTGGTGCTGGCGGCCGGCGCGGAGCGGCCGTGGCCGAGCATCTCGTCCTACTTCACCGACAACAGCCGCGATCTCGCCGGAGGCCGCAACGTCGTCAACGTCATTTTGACAGACTTCCGGGGACTGGACACGTTCGGGGAAATCACCGTCCTCGCCATTGCCGGCATCGGCGTTTACGCGCTGTTGCGGCTTAACATGGACGAGATCCGCCGCCGTGAAGGGGCGCGGACAGCGCCTTCGGAAGCGGCGATACCCGCCGCCACGACCGCGCCGGATCGGGAGACGCCATGAACTCCGTCATCCTCAGCGCCGCTACCGTGCTGCTGAAGCCCTTGCTGACCTTCATTTCGTTGTTCGTTCTGCTGCGGGGTCACAACGAACCGGGCGGAGGCTTTGTCGGCGGCCTGATCGCGGCTTCCGCTTTCGTGCTCCAGGCGATCGCCCATGGCGTGCCTCCCGCCCGGCGTTCCCTGCGCGTGCGGCCGCGCCTGCTGATTGCGGGCGGCTTGTTGACGGCGGCGGCCAGCGGCCTGATCTCCGTCGCAATGGGAGCGCCCTTTATGACGGGCCAGACGTACGCCCTCCCCGTGTTGGGATGGAAACTGAGCACCGCTCTGCTGTTCGATATCGGCGTTTACCTCGTCGTAATGGGCGCGGTGCTCCACATCATCTTCACCCTGGTGGAGGATGCGCCGTGACCCTGGTTCTTGCATTGACGATCGGCCTGCTGTACGGCGCGGCTATGTACATGATCATCCGGCGGAGCATTGTGAAGCTCGTGTTCGGCCTGGTCCTGCTAAGCCATGCCGCCAATCTGCTCATCTTCACCGTCGGCGGCCTCACGCGCGACCATCCGCCGCTCGCGCCCGAGCAGGCCGCGCTGCCGCATCCGCCGGCCGTTGCGGATCCTTTGCCCCAGGCCCTGATCCTCACCGCTATCGTCATCAGCTTCGGCGTGCTGGCGTTCGTGCTGGCGCTGGTGCGCCGGACGGTCGCCTCAGCCGGAACGGACGACCTGGACGACTTGCGGACCACGGAACAATGACCCTGCTGTTGATTTCGCCGATCCTGATCCCGCTGATCACCGCCGCGCTGTGCCTGCTCGTCTGGCGCCGTCCGGTTTGGCAGCGCTGGCTGGGGACCGCCGGCGCCTTCGCGCTTCTGAGCGCGTCCGGCCTGTTGCTGAAGCTGGTCTGGGACCGGGGAATCCAGGCGGAGCAGATGGGCTCCTGGCCGGCGCCGTTCGGCATCACGTTGGTGGCCGACCTATTCTCCGCCGTGATGATCGTGCTGGCGGGACTGACGGGCGCCGCGGTGTTCGTCTACTCCCATGGCAACATCGACCGGTTCCGCGAGAGCTTCGGCTACTATCCCTTGATGCACCTGCTGCTGATGGGCGTCTGCGGCGCGTTCCTCACCGGCGACGTCTTTAACCTCTATGTCTGGTTCGAGGTGATGCTGATCTCGTCGTTCGTCCTGCTCGCCTTGGGCGGTGAACGGGGCCAGATCGAAGGCGCGTTCAAGTACGTGACGCTGAACCTGGTTTCCTCGGGCTTCTTCTTGGCCGCCGTCGGCCTGCTCTACAGCGTCGCCGGCACCCTGAACATGGCCGACCTCGCGGTGAAGCTGCGCGAAACCTCCAACCCGCCCCTGATCACGGCCCTGGCGATGCTCTTCCTGGTCGCCTTCGGAATCAAGGCGGCGGTCTTCCCGCTGTTCTTCTGGCTGCCCGCCTCATACCATACCCCGCCGGTTGCCGTCTCGGCCATGTTCGCGGGTCTGCTCACCAAAGTCGGCGTCTATGCGCTGATCCGCGTGTTCACGCTGCTGTTCGTACAGGATCCCGCCTATACGCACCGCCTCATCCTGGTGATCTCGGGCCTGACGATGCTCACCGGAGTGCTCGGCGCGATGTCGCAGAACGAGTTCCGGCGCGTGCTCTCGTTCCATATCGTGAGCCAGATCGGCTACATGATCATGGGCCTCGGCCTGTTTACCCGGCTGGCGCTGGCGGCTTCGGTGTTCTACATCATCCACCACATCATCGTGAAGACGAACCTCTTCCTGGTGGCCGGCATCGTCCACCGCCATACCGGAACGATGGAACTGAAACGGCTGGGCGGCTTCTACGAGTCCCGCCCGCTGCTGGCGCTCCTGTTTCTGGTTCCGGCGCTTTCTCTGGCCGGCGTGCCGCCCCTGTCGGGATTCTTCGCCAAGTTCTTTCTGGTCAAAGGAGGCCTCGCGATCGAGCAGTACTGGATCGTCGCGGTTTCTCTGTTTGTCAGCATCCTGACGCTGTTCTCGATGATCAAAATCTGGGCCGAAGTGTTCTGGAAACCGGCGTCGGAGCCGGAGCAGGCCGTCTCTTCCCGCGCTCGAAGCCTGTGGGCGCCGGTAGCCGCGCTGGCCGCCATCACCGTCTTCATCGGCGTGGGCGTCGAGCCGGTCTTCCGTCTCTCCGACGCTGCCGCGGTCCAGATGCTGAATCCGGAAGAGTATATCCGCGTTGTGTTGGGAGGCAATCGGTGATTCGTATCTGGCGCATCCTGCTCTTTTTTCCCTGGTTCGTATGGGAACTTTCGCTCGCCACTCTCCGCGTCGCGCGCGACATGATCCTGCCGCTGCGGAAACTGACGCCCGGCGTGGTCGCGATTCCGGTGAGCGGCCGGCCGGATTGGCAGATCACGGTTATCGCGAACCTGATCACCCTCACCCCCGGCACGCTGAGCCTCGACGTTTCGCCGGACCGGCGCTGGCTGTTCATCCACACCATTAACATGCCAACCCCGCAGGGGCTGCGCCGCGCCATGGAAGGCGGCCTCATCCGCCGCCTCGACAGGATCTTCCAATGAATCCGATCTCGAATCTGGTTGGGGCCAGCGGCGTCACGCTCGTCCTTCTCGCTGCCGCCCTGGTGCTCGCCTTCATCCGGCTGGTTCGCGGACCCAGCTTGCCGGACCGGGTGGTCGCGCTCGACCTGATGGCGCTGATCGCGGTGGGGATCATGGCCACGCTCGCCGTGGCCGCGGACCATCCGTCGATTCTGGACGCGGCCATCGTCGTCGCGGTGATCACGTTTGTCAGCACGGTGGCCTTCGCGGCCTTTCTGGAGCGGGGAGGCGACGATGGCTGGCGCGCTTAGCGGCTTCTTCATGGTCGCCGGCGCCGCTTTCATGCTGCTGGCCGCGGTCGGCGTGGTGCGCATGCCCGACGTCTTCATGCGGCTGCAAGCCACCACCAAGGCGCTCACGTTCGGCGTCGGCGGCTTCATGATCGGCGTCGCGCTGCATTTGTGGGACCTTGGCGCCGTACTCCGCTTGCTAATCACAGTCGGGTTTATCTTCCTCACGGTGCCCATCGCGGCGCACGTGATCGCGCGGGCGGCCTATCGGGTCGGCGCGGAGTTCTGGAGCGGATCCCTGCTCGAGGATCTGCCGGAGGCGCCCGAGAAGCAAGCGCCTGCGGTCCCCGAGCTTCCCGAAGGAGATTCCGGAGATCCCCAGGGCACTTGACTTGCCGGGGTCCGGCGTGTCATCCTGCGCGGGTAGCAGTCCGTGGCGGAGTGTCCACGCGCGTCTGGCGTCGTGCCGGCTTAGCCATTAGGAAAGCGGGCCTGGGATCGCCCTATCGTCCAGACGTTATCGCACGCCCCGTTGCGGGCTTGTCGACGAAAGCAGCCACTCCATGCAACTTCACGAGAAAGCCGCGGACCTGCCGGCGCAGACCAGCGCCGGCGGCCTTCACGAACTGATCGTCGAGACCGTCGGCGGCGGGTCTCGCTCGGTACCCCTTGCCGGCAACCGGCTTTCCGTCGGCCGTTCCCCCGCGAATGAACTGGCGTTTGTCGAGGATCACAGCCTTTCCCGCAACCACCTGGTGTTCGAGCGCGGCGAAGAAGGCTGGATGGTGAAGGACCTCGGCAGCACCAACGGTACCGAGGTCAACGCGCAGCGCCTGCGGGCGCCGCACTTGTTGCGGCCCGGCGATCAGATCGTCGCCGGAAACCAGAAGTTCCAGTTTCGCAGTCTCGCCTCGGATCAGCCGTCGGGGACCGTCTTCTTCGTCCGCGACGATACCTGGGCCGGCTCGGCCGAACTGGTAGTGAAACTGGAGAACGTGGTCGCCCAGGGCGCCGCCCAGAAGAGCGTCGCGCCGGCGGCGGTCTATGGCAAGCATGCGGTGGACGCTTTGATACGGGCGGGCCGCGAATTGCTCAGCCATCGCTCGTTGAGCGAGCTGTTCGAGGTGATCCTCGACCTGGCGCTCGAAAGCTGCGACGCCCAGCGCGGCGTGGTGATGAGCCTCGAAGGCGCCGAACTGGCGGTTCGTGCCCAGCGCGGAGAGGGCTTCCGCATCAGCACCGCCGTGCGCGATCGCGTGATCCAGGAAAAGGCGTCCATCCTGGTCCGCGATGCGTTCCGCGACGACCAGTTGCGGATGCGCCAGAGCATCGTGCTGCAAAAAGTCCGCAGCATGATGGTCGTCCCGCTGCAGACCGGCGATAAGGTTATCGGCCTCATCTACATCGACAAGTCGGACTTCATCAACCCCTTCACCGACCAGGAACTGAATCTCCTCACCGTGATGGCCAATGTCGCGGCGATCCGCATCGAACAGGCGCGCCTTGTGGAAGTGGAGCAAGCCGAGCGCGAACTCAGCCGCGAGCTGGCGCAGGCGGGCGAAATTCAAGCGAGCCTTCTGCCCAAACAGATCCCGCACGTGGAAGGCATGGACATCTCGGGCAGCAACATCCCATGCCGCGGCGTGGGCGGCGACTACTTCGATTGCCTGCCGTTTCGCGATGGCCGCGTGGCGCTGCTGGTGGGAGACGTGTCGGGGAAGGGCATGCCGGCGGCGCTGTTGATGACTTCGCTCCAGGCGATGGTTTCCGTGCTGATCAAGTCGGCGAATTCGCCGGCCGAAATCATGGAGACGCTCAACCGGAACCTGTCGGAGCGATTTCCCGGCAACCGTTTTATCACGCTGTTCATCGCCGTTGTCGACCCGTTCACTGGCGGCATCTATTATTCGAACGCGGGACACAACCGGCCGGTGCTGGTTCGAGCCGACGGCCGCCTGGAGTCGCTGAAGGGCGGCGACCTGGTGATCGGGATCGATCCGAAGGCCAAGTACCAAACGTACCGGTCGCTGATGATGCCTGGCGACGTGCTGGCTCTCTACAGCGATGGGATCACCGAGGCGAGTCCCGAGGAAGAGTTCGACGAATTCGGCGAAGAAAGGCTCGGAGAAGTGCTCGCCCAACACCGTACGGACTCGGCCTCCAGTCTCATCGAGCGCGTGGTCCAGGCCGTTTCCGAGCACGCCGGTGGAGGAACGTTCGCCGACGACGTAACGCTGCTGATTGCGCGCCGCGTTGATGAGCCCCAGGAAGGAGAGCCCCGGACGGCGCTGGGGGCCACGGTGGAAGCGCGGCTTCGCTGAGAACGTCCGCCGGCGAATCGGGCCGTCTCGATGGAGGAACTCTTTCGTTCCGCGCACCCCGTTGTTCAGGCGCTGCTGGCCACCTGCTTCACTTGGTTTCTGACCGCGTGCGGCGCGGGAATCGTCCTGGTCACGCGGGAGTTCCGGAAACAGCTTCTCGACTGGATGAACGGCTTCGCGGCCGGGGTGATGATCGCGGCCAGCTTCTGGTCTCTGCTCGCGCCCGCCATCGAGATGTCGGAGGGCAAGGCGCTGCCCTCCTGGTTGCCGCCGGCGGTCGGCTTTATTCTGGGCGGATTCGCGCTCTGGGGCGCCGATCGCATCCTTCCGCACCTGCATCCGGGGCTTGCGGCCGCGGAGGGCCTCCCGACGAACTGGCGCCGCAGCATCTTGCTGGTGCTGGCCATCACGCTGCATAACATCCCGGAAGGCCTCGCGGTGGGAGTAGCGTTCGGCGCCGCGGCGACTGGCGTCGAACCGGCTCATTTGTCGGGCGCGATCGCGCTGGCGATCGGCATCGGTCTTCAGAACTTCCCCGAGGGCCTCGCGGTGGCGATGCCGCTGCGTAGAGAAGGCGTGTCCCGCTGGAAGAGCTTCTGGTACGGCCAGTTGTCCGGCGCGGTGGAGCCGGTTGCCGGCGTGCTCGGCGCGGCGGCCGTGCTGGTGGCGCAACCTATCCTCCCTTATGCGCTGAGCTTCGCCGCCGGCGCGATGATCTTTGTGGTTATCGAAGAACTGATCCCCGAATCGCAGCGCGGCGTGAATACCGACGTGGCGACGCTCGGAACGCTGACGGGCTTCACGGTGATGATGGTGCTCGACGTCGCGCTGGGATAATCGCGGGCGGATCAGCCCAGTCCCGCCGAAGCCAGCCAGCCGCGCAGCCGCTCGAGGTCGGCTTTCATCGCCGCGAAGACCTGCTCTTTCGGGATCTTGATCGTCCGTTGGCCGGTGTCTGCGCCTCCGAGCGGATACTCGTAGTGAACCTGCACCGGTCCGGCGAACACGGTCGCCGCCAGCATCTGGAAGAACTGCGGAAAGTCGACCATACCTTCGGCAAGCGGAATCCACTGCGGCCGCCAGCGGCCCTTTTCGTCCTTCTTCCAGAGAAAGTCCTTCACCGCGATTCCGCGGAGATGCTTCTCGCTTACGCGAAAGCTGTTGATCCAGCCGCCGAAGCCGCCTTCCACCATGGCATGCGCGGTGTCGTAGTTGACGCCCAGGGCGTCAGGGTCGAAACTCTTGAGCACCAGGTAGAGGTCCCAGATCGACGCTCCCACCTGGCCGATTCCCGAGTGCGTGTGGTACATGGCGCAGACCCCGAATTCGCGGTTCAGCTTCTCCAGAGCGGCGACCCTGGGCTTCAGCGCTTCCAGTTGGGCGACGATCGGCTGCCGCGCATCGTAGGTAAAGCCGCCCCAGCGGTAGTATCGGATGCCGAGATCGGCGAGGGTTTTCACCACCGTTCGGGCGTGCGGCGTATCGGCGTCCACGATCCCGCTGGTGACCATGGGCGTCTCCAGCCCCTGAGCCCGGATGATCTTCACCAGCGGCGGCAGATCGGCTTCAACCCGCTCCGGTTCGACATGCCCGCCCTTGCGCACCGTCAAGTCCACGCCGTCGAAGCCGATTCCGGCGGCGGCCTCTGCCAGGGCTTTGCCCTCCAGGAACTGGAGGTGCTTGGAGAAGACGGAGACCTTCAGCTTGCGAGGTGCGGGCGAAGCGCTGGCGGCCCCCGCCGCCACGCCCGCAGCCAGAACGAATTCGCGACGCTTCATTCCGCCCAGAATAGCAGCTCCCGCCAAGTGGACAGACGGACCCTTGAAAGGCCGGATCCCCGCGTGACGCCGTTGACATCGAACTCGCCGTTTGACATCATATCATCAAGATGCGAACGACGCTCAACATCGATGATGATGTCTATGAGCTGGCCAGAAGTCTAGCTGACGGTCAAAGCATCTCGCTTGGAGAAGCCGTCTCGTACCTGGCCCGGCGAGGCGCATTCGCGCCGCCGGACGTCGTCGTGGAGGATGGCTTTCCGATGTTCCGCGTCGACCCTGGAGCGCCGCCGTTTGGGCCGGAGGATATCGACGCCGCGCAGGATGGGGAAGATCGGGACTGGGCACCACAGTTCCCGACCCCACGAAGGTGAAGCAGTGGCGGTGGCACTGCTGGACGTGAACGTTTTGCTGGCGCTGGCTTGGCCTCATCATGTGCATCACCGGGCGGCCCGCGAGTGGTTCGCTGCACACCGGTCGCAGGGCTGGGCTACCTGCCCCTTCACCCAGGCGGCGTTCGTGCGCCTCAGCAGCCAGCCGGCAGCCGTGAAGGTGGCGGTGACGGTGCAGGATGCGATGCGGACGCTGGAAACCGCCGTAGCGGCAGCCGAACACGTTTTCTGGCCCAACGAGCACGGAATCCCGGAGATCCTCCCCGAGATCCGGGCTCGCCTGTGGGATACCGCCAACTCACCGATGCCTTGCTGCTGGATCTGGCCATCCGCAAGGCAGGGAAACTGACCACGTTCGATCGCCGCGTCGAGAAGCTGCTGGGGGCGGATTCCCCGCACCGGCAGGCGCTCGAATTCCTTCCGGTGCGATAGCGGGGGGAGCCGCCAGGCGTCAGCGCTGGCTCAAGCCGCCGTCCACCGCCAGCACCTGGCCCGTGACGAAGTTCGTGGCGCTGAGAAAGTAGATCACCGCGCCGGCGATCTCTTCCGCCGTGCCCGGGCGTCGGGCCGGCGTGGCCTTCACCATCGGGGCGCTACGCTCATCCAGCGGACCGAACGGGATGACGCCCGGCGCGACGGAATTGACACTGATGTCGGGGGCGAACGCCTTGGCGAGCGCGCGGGTGAGCATGATGACGCCCGCCTTGGAGGCGCAATAATGGGCGTGCATCGCCCACGGGCGCAGGCCGCCGAGGGAGCTGATATTGACGATCCGTCCGCCGCCGGAGCGCTTCATCAACCGGGCTGCCTGCTGGCAGCAGAAGAAGACCGCTTTGAGGTTCACGCTGTGGATGTAGTCCCAGTCGGCTTCGGTGATGGCGAGCGGATCGAAGGCAGTGAAGCGGGCGGCGTTGTTCACCAACCCGTCGAGGCGGCCAAAGCGGCCGGCGACCTCGGTGAACAGGCGCTCGATTTCGGCGACGCTTTCGAGGTCGGCCTGAAACAGGGGCGCGCCGCCGCAATCGCCGGCCGTCGCCCGCGCTTCTTGTTCGGAAACCAGGTAGTGGATGGCCACTTGGGCGCCCCGGCGCGCCAGTTCAATCGCGATTCCGCGGCCAATGCGCTTAGCGGCGCCGGTGACCAGCACCACCTTGCCGGCCAGTGGATCAGATGTCGGGCTCGCCATGGACTTCCACCTCTTCTCTTTCGACGCCGAGCTTTGCCGGCTCTTTCAGGCGTCCTTTCCAGTCCGCCGCCATCCAGATGATGAACGTGGAGCAGCTCAGTATGCCGGCCGCGGTCCCGATGGTGCGCGGATGCCAGTGGCCGGAGACGTAGCCGGCCGCCGCCATCGACAACATCATCACCCCCCAGACGAGGGACTCGACCGTGGCGAAGACGCGGCCGCGGTAGACGTCCGGAACCGTGCGGAGCATGAGCGTAGTATTCAGCACGCCGGCGACGCCCATGCCGAAACGGGATAGGGCGATGAAGACAAGCACCAGCCAGAACGGGCGCGCCTGGCTGAAAGCGATGTACGCCACTCCGTGGATGACGAAGCAGATGGTGATGAAACGCTTGTAGCCCTTGAAGTCGAGCTTCGCTCCCGACCAGTTGGCGACTCCGCCGCCGATCAGCAGGCCGACTCCCGCAAAACCCCAGATGGTACCCATGCCTGCCGGGCCATATGGGTAGACGACCTCGCCGAACAGGGTAAACAGGATCTGGGCGGCCCCGCCGCCGCTGGCCCAGCCGATGTGAACCAGCGCGAACGCCCACAGCAGCGGAACGGAACGCATGTAGCGGAGTCCTTCGACGTACTCATGCCACGGCCGCAGCACGCGGTCCTCGGCGAGCGCGGTGCGTTCCGGCCGGAAGCCTTTCCGCTTCCGCAAGCGGGCGATGCAGGCGGCGGAGAAGAGAAACGACATGGCATTAAACAGGAAAGCGCCCTGATAGCCGAACTGCATCGCGCTCGCGCCGCCGAGCATGGCGCCGACGGTGAGCGCGGTCCACTGAGTCGTTTTCGTGAGCGAGTTCGCGGTGTGGAGTTCGTCGCTGGTGGTGATGGCGGGAAGGATGGCGGACCGGCCGCTGGTGAAGAACGGCGACGCGAACATCAGCAGCGCGCTGAGGATGAACAGCCACGCGGTCTGTTCGGGCCGGACGGCGAAGACGAAGCAGAACGCCACCACCGCGCGCATCAGGTCGCTCGCGATCATGAGTTGCTTGCGGTCCATGCGGTCGAGCAGCACGCCCGCCAGAGGCCCCGCCATCACGGCGGGAATGGCGCGGGCGATCATCAGGCCGCTGACAACGAGACCGGAATTGGTGTTATTTAAAGCCAGGCTGAAAACGGCGATGGTGTTGAAGTGGTCGCCGATCTCGCTGACGATCTGACCGAGCCAGGTGTAGCGGTAGTTGCGGTTCTGCCTCAAAAGTTGGACAAAGCCGGCCATGAGCCGCGGTCAACGCACCGTTTCCCGCCGGACCGTGATCGAGTCGAGAAAGCCGGCGTCCAGTTCGTAGCCGAAGCCGGGCTCGTCGCGGACCTGAATGGCCCCGCGCGGCGTCACTTCCACCGGAGGCTGGATGATGTCGCGCTTCCAGTACCGCTTGCTGGCCGAGACGTCGCCCGGCAGGACGAAGTTGGGCAGGGTGGATAAGGCGATGTTGTGCGCCCGGCCGATGCCCGCCTCGAGCATGCCGCCGCACCAGACGGGGATGCCCGCCGCCTGGGCCGCGTCGTGGACGCGTTTGGCCTCGGCGAATCCGCCCACCCGGCCGAGTTTGATGTTGATGATGCGGCAGGCGCGCAGGCGGATGGCCTGCTCGGCGTGATGCGCCGCGCGGATGCATTCGTCGAGGCAAATAGGCGTGTCCAGCTTCGCCTGAAGCTGCGCGTGGTCGATGATGTCGTCGTGGGCCAGGGGCTGCTCGATCATCATCAGGTAGAACTCGTCCAGGCGCCTGAGGTGGTCGGCGTCCTCGAGCGTGTAGGCCGAATTCGCATCCACCATCAGCTTGATGTCCGGGAACGCCTGGCGCGCCTGGCGCACGACATCGACGTCCCAGCCGGGCTTGATCTTGATCTTGATGCGCTGGTATCCGGCCTCGAGTTCCGTTTCGATTTTGGACAGCAGTTGCGGTACGGAATCCTGGATGCCGATGGAAACGCCGCAAGGAATCTCCGCGCGGGCGCCGCCGCCGATGCGCCGGTAGAGCGGTTCTCCGCGCAGGCGCGCCTCCAGATCCCAGACGGCCGCCTCCAGCCCGCCGCGGGCCATGTTGTGTCCGCGGATGTGCGCCGTCAGTCCCGAAACCTCGTCCGCGGAGTCGAGGCCGCGGCCCAGTACGCGCGGAGCGGCATAGTCCCGGAGGATGAGCCAGGCCGAAGCGGTCCACTCTTCGTTGTAGAAGGGGTTCTCGCCCGCCGTCACTTCGCCCCAACCCGTGACGCCGTCCGAGACCACTTCCACCAGGATGATGTTGCGCCCGGTGGTGCGGCCGAAGCTGGTCTCGAAGAAATGGACCAGCTCCATGCGGATCTCGCGCAGGGTGATTTGTTCGATGGTTATTCCCATGGACTCAGCAGGTAGGTTCCTTTTTCCTCGCTTCGTTCGAAGCCGGTGACGGCGAGGCCGCGCGCAAAGCAGTCGGGAAACTGCTGGCTCAGCGCTGTCTGAATTTTGAGAGCGCCGGCGACGTCTTCGCGCCGCATCGCCTGGATCGCGGTGGGGACTTCGATCCTCGCGGCGGGAAGCTCGCGCTGCCGCGGCGCGCCGTCGAGGATGGCGAGCGTGCGGGGGGAATCGAGAATCCACTCGGCGACGCAGCGGTCCGTCGGCATCCCGCCGTGGAGCTTGCTGGTGGTGACGCCGTACTGGTTGGGCACGTAGCGGCGCACGATGACGCCGAGCCGCTCGATGTTGAGGAAGGCGTTCTTGAGTTCGAGCGGATCGAACGTCCACTCGATCAGGCCGATGCCGCGGCTCAGCGCGTCCTTCCGCTGTTCGAGTTTCAGGCGCCGGCCCACCCCGTGGTTACGGTAGGCCTCGAGCACGCCGAGCATGTGGCTGTGCAGGTACATCGTCCCGTCGCGTTTCAAACCGGGAATGGAGAGG
Organism: Bryobacteraceae bacterium; assembly: GCA_026129905.1. Lineage (GTDB taxonomy): Bacteria > Acidobacteriota > Terriglobia > Bryobacterales > Bryobacteraceae > JAHCHE01. The sequence goes on from JAHCHE010000036.1 coordinate 24,263, forward strand.
CAGAAGCCAACCATGCGCGAGCCGTCGAACGCGCCGATGGCCTGGCCGCCGATCTTCACCGCGAGAAGAAACAGGCGCGACGGCACGATCTCCACGTCCGCGAAGCCCCAGACGCTGCGCTGGATCTCGACCGCGGTCTCCACTTCCTGGACGGCGGTGAGGACACGATATTGGATCACAGGCGCTGTTTTGCCTCCTGCCAAAGCGTTTCCATTTCTTCGAGCGTGGCGCCGGGCAGCGGCTTGCCGGTTTCGGCCAGGGCGCGCTCGACATAGGAGAAGCGGCGGCGGAACTTGGCGTTGGCTTTGCGGAGCGCCTGTTCGGGATCCAGCTTCATGCGGCGGGCGATGTTGACGACGACGAATAGAATATCGCCGATTTCGTCTTCTGCCGCCTGCGGGGATTCGGCCTGCGCCAGCTCGTTCAGCTCCTCGTGCAGCTTTTCGACGATCTGGGCCATGTTTTCCCAGTCAAAGCCGACCGCGGCCACGCGCGACGATATCTGCTGCGCCTCGGCGAGGGCGGGCTGGGCGCGTGAAATGCCGGCCAATAACGGCGCGTCGGCGCGGCCTTTTTCGTTCTTTTCCGCCGATTTGATTTCATCCCAGCGCTGCCGGACCTGTTCGGCGGTCCGGGCGTCGCCGTCGCCGAAGACGTGAGGGTGCCGGCGGACCAGCTTGTTGTTGATCGCGTCGAGCGAGTCCTCGATGCGGAACAGGTTCCGCTCGGCGGCCATTTGCGCGAAGAAAACCGATTGCAGCAGCAGGTCCCCCAGCTCGTCCGCCAGCGCGGGCCAGTCGCGCGCGTCGATCGAGTCCATCACCTCGTAGGTCTCTTCCAGCAGGTACGGCTTGATGGTGTCGAAATCCTGCTCGCGGTCCCAGGGGCAGCCGTCCGGCGCCCGCAGACGGGCCATGATCTCGACCAGACGTTGAAACCGTTCGCCGGCGGTGGAGGCGGACTTGTTGCTCATCGATAAGGCGGCGTCTCAACCCAGGATAGCAGCAGGGTAGAGGCGCGAACATCCTGCAAGGGCTTCACTCCAGGGTCTTGCGCATGTGAATGCCGGCTTCGCCGTCGGGGTAGTAGCGGCGGACGGCGCGCCGCTTCACGAACCCGTTCCGGGCATAGAACGCGATGGCGGGCACGCTGGAGACGCGCACCATCAAGTCGAAATCCCTCACGCCGGAGCGGCGCAACGCGCGAATGGTGCGGTCGAGCAACGCCTGGGCCACGCCCGCCCGGCGGTGCGGCGGCGCGACAGCGATGGAAATCAGCTCGGCGCGGCTGCCGTGGGCGCAGGTGATGCTGTAGCCGGCCACCTCCCCGCCGCGGCGGGCAACCAGAAACAGCTCGGGGCATCGGGCCTGATACTGGCGGAACAGCGCTTCGGGATACGGGTCCTCGGGAAACGAAAGCGTCTCGATTTCAAGAATGCGCGGCATCAATCCGGCGTGGAAACGGGAGATGCGAATGGCGGCGGCTTTCATTGAGACCGGGTATCGCTACGTTCGATGTTCGCAGAACGGTTGACGGTGAAATAATTCTTTGCGCGCGGCCAAGGCCGGTGTAAGCTGTAACGTGATAGACAAACCGCTCCGCGGCGGCATCTGCGGCTGTGGATTTTTCGGGCGGATCCAGTTGGACGCCTGGAATCGGATGCCCGAAGCGGAGATCGTCGCGGCGTGCGACCCGGACCTACAGCGGGCCAGAGCGGCCGCGCCGTCGGCTTACTCCTCGGCCGAAGAGATGCTGGAAAACGAAGAACTGGATTTCCTCGATATCGCCACCCGGCCCGATTCGCATCTGCCGCTGGCGCGGCTGGCGGCGGCGCGCAAGCTGCCGGCAATTTGCCAGAAGCCGATGGCGCCGAACTGGGCGGACGCCCTCACGATGGTGGAAACGGCGGAGCGAGCCGGCGCGCGGCTGATGATTCACGAGAACTGGCGCTGGCAGCCGTGGTACCGCGAAGCGCAGCGGCGAATCGCGCGAGGCGATATCGGCCGTCCGGTGAGCTATTCGTTCCGGGTACGGCAGCGGGACGGCCTTGGCCCGGCGCCATATCCGCGGCAGCCCTATTTCTCGCAGATGCCTCGGCTGCTGATCTACGAAACGCTGGTCCACCAGATCGACACAGCGCGGTTCCTGTTCGGCGAACTGGACTCCGTGTTCGCGCAGGCCCGGCGGGTGAACCCGGCGATTCAGGGCGAGGACCAGGCGGCGCTCGTGCTCACCCATCTCTCCGGTGTGATCGGAACGATCGACGCCCATCGCTTCGCTGAGCCGGTTCCCGCGGGTCCGGCGATGGGAGACGCGATTTTCGACGGCGACGAAGCCTCGCTCACCGTCAAGGCGGACGGCGAGATCTTTGCAGGGGACCGCAGAGTCTGGTCGCCGCCGCAGGAAACCGGTTATAAAGGCGACAGCGTCCTTGCGACGCAACGCCACTTCATCGAACGGGTCCGGAGCGGCGAAGCGTTCGAGAGCGAGGGGCGCGAATATCTGAAGACGTTCGACGCCGTGGAATCGGCGTACGAGAGTGTTGCCCAACGGGCCACTATATTCATACGGAGGACCAGGTAATCACGCGCGGCACATCGCCCACCGTCAGCATCGTCACTCCCTGCCTGAACATGGCGCAATACGTGGAGCAGACGATCCAGAGCGTGCTCCGCCAGGACTACCCGCGGATTGAATACATCGTCGTCGACGGTGGTTCAACCGACGGGACGCTCGAGATACTCCAGCGATACGAAGACCGCCTGCGCTTGGTGTCCGGACGCGACAGCGGCGCCGCGGACGCGGTGAACAAGGGCTTTCGCCTGTCGCGGGGGGAGATTTTCGCTTATCTGAACGCCGACGACTACTACCTGCCGGGCGCGGTGTCGTGCGCCGTCGATGCGTTGTCGGCCCATCCCGACGTCGCGGTTGCCTACGGCGACGCGGAGTGGGTGGACGACCTGGGCCAGACGCTGGGCGCCTATCCGACGCAGGCGTTCGATGCTTCGGAGCTGGCCCGCCACTGCTTCATTTCGCAGCCGGCGGCCTTCCTGCGGCGCTGGGCCTTCGAGCGGGCGGGGATGATGGACGTCCGCTTGCACTATACCTACGACTACGATCTGTGGATACGCATCGCGCGGCGACACGCGCTGCGGAAGCTGGACGCCAAGCTTGCCGCAAGCCGAATGCACCGCCGCGGCAAATCGCTCGGAGCGCGCAGGGCCGTGTTCGAGGAGACCCTCAGGCTGCTGCGCCACCATTACCAATACGCGCCCTTTGGGTGGGTCCACAGCTACTGCGCGTACCGGTTGGACGGCCGCGATCAGTTTTTCGAGCCGCTGCGTCCGTCGTTTTTCAAATATGCGGTGAGCCTGCCGGCGGGCCTTTGCTTGAACCCCGATCATCCATTCCGCTATGCGCGGGAGTGGAGCGCGGCGATGAGCCTCGCCGGGCTCCGCCGGCGATTGGCCGCGCTGTTCCGGCCGAAGCGGCCACAGTTGGAGCGGCCATGGGCGACTCCATCAGCCGCCGTGCGCCAACCGGTGAGCTGACGGCTTCGCCGCGCCGGGCGCCGGTTCGGAAAAGCCCGTCAGCTCCACAGACGGTCGTTTGAACGAATGTCGTTCCACTGGTCCGTGGGCTCGAAATACCCGGGTTTCTTCGGGTGCAGATGCTGCTTCACCGCGTCGTCCACCAGCGTGATGCCGAGGCCGGGACCCTGCGGCACTTTGATGAAGCCGCGGTTGACAATCGGCTTCTCGACTCCCTCCACCAGGCTGTCCCACCACGGCACATCCACGGAGTGAAATTCGAGCGCGAGGAAGTTCTCCGTGGCCGCGGCGCAGTGAACGTTGGCCATGCACGAGACCGGCGAGCCGGCGAAGTGCATCGCCATCGCGACGCCGTGTTCCTGCGCGGCATCGCCGATTTTCTTCGTTTCGAGCAGCCCGCCGGAGCTGGCAAGGTCCGGGTGGATGATATCCACGGCGTTCTTCCGGCAAAGCTCGATGAAGGGCTCCTTCAGGTAGATATCTTCGCCGGTGAGCGTGGGAACGTCGATGGCGTCGGTGATCTGCTTCCATAGGTCGGGATACTGCCACGGAATCATGTCTTCTAGCCAGGCCATGTTGTACGGCTCCAGCGCCCTTCCCAGCTTGATGCACGAATTGACGCCGATGTGCCCGAAATGGTCCGCGGCGAGCGGCACTTCCATGCCGACGACGTCACGGATCTGCCCGACATAGTCGGCCATCATCTTGATCCCCTTGGGCGTGATCTCGATGCCCGTGAACATATGCTGCGTCTGGAAAACGTCGCGCGGCGTGATGCCGAGGGGCCGGGTGAGCGCGTTCGGCTCTTTGGCGATGAGCCCGATGCCGAGGTCCATCTTCATGTAGGTGAAGCCCTGGTCCAGCCGCCCCTTCATGCGCTCGGCGTAGATCCTGGGATCCGGCGACATATCGGTATCGCAGTACAAACGGACCTGGTCGCGGAACTTCCCGCCAAGCAACTGGTATGCCGGGACGTTGTAAACCTTCCCGGCCAGGTCCCAGAGAGCCATCTCGATGCCGCACACGCCGCCCGCCTGCCGCGCGTGGTGGCCGAATTGCTTGATCTTGCGGAAAATCTTGTCGACATTGCACGGATTCTCGCCCAGAATGCGGCTCTTCAGCATCAGCGCATAGGTTTCGCTCGCTCCATCCCGCACCTCGCCCAGCCCGTAGATTCCCTGGTTGGTGTCGATGCGCAGGAGCGGGCAGGTCATCGGCGCTCCGGCGACCACCGCCACGCGCAGGTCGGTGATCTTGAGTTCGGAGGGCTTCGAATTCGTGTTTACCGTGCCCTGATACGCCTCGATCGTTTCGTCGGCCCAGAACGCCGCGGCGCCGGCCCCTGCCGCCGTCCGGAAGAACGAGCGGCGTCCCAACAGATCCCTGATCGTACGTTTCATGAGAATCGGCTCCTCTCTTGTGGTTTTGCCATTGTATCGCGGCGCGGACGCCTGCCTCAGATGACAGCCGCCTACAAGTGCACACCCAAACGGCTCGTCTGCCGGTACCAACTGTTCTGCTCTTCCACCAGAATCTCCGCCAACATCTCCGTCGCTTGAACCAGTTCCCCCAGCTTTGCGTGACCCCGCCGCGCCTCCAGTTCCGTACGGAAAACCACCAGCCGCTCAGCCGCCCTCACCGAGCGCTCCGCTGCCCGAATCCGAACTGGTGCACCACAATCGCCACCGCGAATCCGGCCGCCGCCGGCAGACACGCGCCGATCAGCGACAAATGTCCCCACTCGTACTTCTCGAAGAGAACGTGCCCAAGCGGGAATGCCACTTCCGCCGCGAAAGCCGCCAGCCCCCAACGAACCAGCGCGTGGTAATCGCGCAGATGTCGATAGCGCCGGTGCCAGCGCCTCCGGATCACCTCCAGCCTCTTCTGGTCGTCGCACAGGCCTCTCGCCTTCCCTCGACACGAGCCGGGCTCGGCCAGCCTGGGCAACCAGGCGAACATCCTCGATGCCCGCGGGGATCTGGGCGGCGCGATGCCCCTGCACAAAGAGCAAGAGCGCATCTGCCGCGACCGGCCTCCCCCGGCCAGACACCTTGCGCCCGCCGCCCCCGCCGGCGAAATCGAAGAACTCTGGCAAGGGAAGTGGAAATCGGCCCCAGCGTGGGGGGGGTGAACTGCCATGACTTGCAACGGCGCCACATTCCAGTGAGCCGGTCACCAACCATTCCGGAACCCGGCTATCTCACAAAATCGCCTCCTATGAACGTCTTACAAGAGCCGCGGCCACCGGAAAGTGCGGCCGGCCACCGTCCGTGAGCTAGAATTTCCATGGCGGGCACACGCGCAGCCGCGCTCTTTGATAACTCGCTTCCAAAATGAGACGACAAACGGATTCGACACAATTCATCACATTCGACACTTCTTGCGAAATCTCGAAAGTGTCGAATCCGTTCATCACTTTTCGACACAATTCGACACTTTCGACGATTCCGCAAGGTGACGCATCTCCCGCACGGGATGCGTCACCGGGGGCCTCGGAAGCAGCCATGTATCTCAAAAGAAATGGCTTCTTTGGCGGCGCAAGTTTTTGGGGAAAAGCCGGCATGCGTCACCCGTCGATTCCCCGCGAATCCGGCGGTCGGCCGTGCGGTCAGTCCGCAGAGTCGTGCGCGGCTGCCCGGCTCGAAAGCGCGAAGCGCTTCTTTCGAGCCTCGCGCGTGCTAGTGGAGAGGGCGGAGTTCCGTCCCTGAACCCGGCAGATGCCATGACAGCCATCGAGAGGGCTCTCGATCCGCGGTTCCCTCCAACTCGACATCAGCGTCACATGGATTGCCGCTGTGCCAAGTAATCGGCGCGGAGTCGCGGATTCCTCTACCTGCGGATCGGGAAATACGCCGACTATTCGCTTCGTGTTCACGTTCGGTAGCCGGCCTGCCGGATGGATAGTCAGGCGTACTGCTCGAGACGCGCGCCTTACAAACGGGTCCTGGATCTTGACCCAACCGCCGGTCACCAACCGTTCCGGAACCGGCTATCGCGCAAAATCGCTTGCAATGAATGGCTTACGAGAGCCTCGCCTGCCGGAACGCGCGGCTGGCCACCTTCCCTGAGCTAGAGTTTCCATGGCGGCCCGCTAGCGGCGCGAGGCGAAACGATCCGGCGCCGGGCCACGGCGCGGCGCCGTCCGGCACCTGGCAGCCTATCCGCGGACGCTTTTCTGATAAGATTCTCACGCGGATCTCGTATTGGAGGAACTTCATGCTCATTGTCGCCGCGATCCTGGCGATTTTCGTTTACGGAATGATCGCCGCCATGCTCGGCACGATTCTGCCGAACCTATCGGCGCGCTTCAAGCTGACGCCGGAGCAGAACGGCACCATTGCGATGGCCCAGGCCATCGGCTTGATCATTGCGTCCATCTCGGTCGGACCGCTGGTGGACAACGAAGGAAAGAAAGTGGCGCTGGTGCTGGGGCTGGGCCTGATCGCGATCGCGCTGTTCGCGCTGCCCCGTTCGAAAAGCTACGGCTGGATTATCGGCCTGCTGTTTCTGTTGGGGATCGGGGGCGGCATCATCGTAACGGCCGCGAACGCGCTGGTGAGCGACATCAGCCCGGATAACCCGGCGCCGGTGCTGAACCTGCTGAACCTGTTTTTCGGGCTGGGCGGGCTGGCAACTCCTTTTATATCCGCCAACCTTCTCAAGAACGATGCTTTTAAGCTCTGCTATCTCACGGCGATCCTGACGGCGGCGACGCTGATCGTGCACTCGGTCGCGCCGATTCCTCCGCCGACCGGCGAGCGAGGGTTCCGCTTCTCCGAAATCGGGCAAATCACCGGCAATCCGACGCTGTATCTGCTGGCGCTGCTGCTGTTCCTCTATGTCGCCTGCGAAGTGGGCGTATGGAACTGGCTGCCGCGGCACCTGATCGCGCAGGGCGTCCCGGAGGGCAAGGCCCTGAACATCCTGTCGCTGGGGTTTGCGCTAGGTCTGCTGATCGGGCGCGTCGCGGCGGCGCCGATTCTGATGAACGTCGCGCCGGAGCGGGTTACGCTTGCGGCGTCGGTTCTGATGGTGGTTACCACGCTGCTGGCGCTGCAAACCAGGCAGCCGTCGATCTCGTGGGTCGCCGTCTTTTGCGCGGGCCTGGCGATGGCGCCGGTGTTTCCCACCACTCTGGCCATGGCGCGCGGTCACTTCCCGGTGGCCACCGCGACGGCGATGGGCATTGTGATCACTTGCGGCTGGATCGGGCTGGCGGTCAGCTCGAAGATCATCGGGGGCATCGCCGGCGGAGATCCCGCGCGTCTAAAAAAGGCGCTGCTGGTGCTCCCGGTATTTTCCGTGCTCATGGTGCTCGTACACCTGGGGCTGTAACAAGAGGTTTGCGGGTGGCGTCACGTCATTAGGGCAATGAGAAGCATACGTGGCGGTGGCGCGCGGCGCCGCCCGCAGGTGTTCACCTTCCGCAGAAGTCTGGCGCTTCTCGCGGCGATGGCGATACTTCCGATCCCGGCCGGCGCGGCGAACGGGGCGGCTCGCGGCGCGGCGCCTAACATCGTACTGATCACTGTAGATACGCTGCGGGCCGATCACCTCTCGTCGTACGGCTACCACCTGAAGACGTCGCCGAACATCGACAAACTGGCCTCGGAAGGGACGCGTTTTGAGAAAGCGTACACGGCTATTCCATTGACCGGACCCGCTCACATCACCATGCTCACCAGCCGCTACCCGCAGGAGCACGGAGGAAGAATCAACGGCGTTTCCCACTCCGACGACGCGCGGCTCCTGTTCCTGCCGCAGATTCTCCGGAAGTTCAGCTACCGGACGGCGGCGTTTGTCAGCGCCTGGCCGCTGGTGGGCCGGTTGACGCGTCTCAACGCCCACTTCGATCGCTACGACGAGGACCTGACGCGGACGTACCAGTTGCTGAACTCCAGCCGCTGGGCCGAGGACGTGACGCCGAAAGCGATCGAGTGGATGAAACAGAACCGGGAAGGACCGTTCTTCCTGTGGGTGCACTACTTCGATCCGCACTCTCCATACCAGTTGCGCGAAGGCTTCGGCAAACTGCCTCGCAGCGGCAACCCGCAGCGGCGCAACGACCGGCGGGATCCGGACCTGATCCGGCGGTACAACTCCGAGGTCGCCTACACGGATCACTACATCGGGAAGCTGATGGCGGCCGTCGATCAACAGGCGGGGCGCGAGTCGACGCTGGTTGTGCTCACCGCCGATCACGGCGAGAGCCTGGGCGAGCACGGCTACGTGGGGCATGGAAGGCGCCTCTATGAGAGCATCGTGCGCGTGCCGCTGATCGTCCGGTGGCCCGGCGTGGTGAAGGCCGGGCAGGTTGCCCGAGGGCGGGTGTCGCTCGTGGATCTGACGCCGACCATTGTGGACGTGACCCTGAGGCGGAGCCATCCCGACCTGGAACTGCCCGTCCCGCTAGGGGGGCAAGGCTTCGGCGCCGCACTCGCGGGCGGCCCGCCGATGGAGGAACGGACGATCCGCTATCTCACGTTCGCGGGCAAGAAAGGATTCGTCCCCCGCTTCCTGTCGTTCCTGTGGACGCACCTGGACGACAGGCCGCTGTGGGTGGGGCAGCTCACGGGCAACCGGAAGGTCCTCTGGTCGCCGCAGGGTGAATCGATGGAAATCTTCGATCTCGGCGCCGATCCCTACGAAAAAGCGCCCGCCAAGCCCAAGCGGACGACGCGCATCTATGAAGGCGAAACGGCGCGGCTGCAACACTGGTACGATTTCACCAGCGGCGCCTCGGGCGAGAACCGGATGACCTCCCAGGATATCGAGGCGCTGAAGAGCCTCGGCTATCTCCAATAGACGCCGGGGGCTTACGATGCCCCGATCACCTGTTCGGTTTCAACTTCCAAAATTCGCCCGCGGAACGGAACGAACTTTTCTCCAAAAGCCCGGTATACCCGCACCTGCTCGGAATCGCCGAGCGGCTTGCCGTCGAGGCTGCGGATCACGAACATCGAGGGCTGCGAATAGGTCACGTCGCCGTATCGTTTCGCGTAGTAGGCCACCAGCGAGGGGCTCTTTATGACGAAGCCGTATTGCGGCAGCAGCGCGTTCTGGTAGCGGTAGTCCGACGAACCGTAATTGACGACGATGTCCACGTCGTCGCCGAACCGGGTCTTTTCCACCATCCGGTCGGCGGTGAGAAAGTCGTGGTCCGTCATTTCCATGAGCGCCGTCAACCGGTGCAGCGGGCTGAGGACTTCGTACGTGTTCTTGATGAACTGGTCGATGGCGTTGAAGCGCCCGCCCTGCGCGAACGCCATCCGGTCTTCCGAACCCGGCCGCGGCTTGAAATCCTGCGCGCGATCTTTCCAGTAGCGGTGCTTGCCGAAGTAATACACCGGCATTTCGGCGTAGAGAAGGTGATCCAGGATGTAGGTCGGGTTGTCGGGCTCGGGCCGGTCGCTCTGGTGCGTGTAGATCGGAATGGCGTCGGCGAAGACGAGTTCAAACATCGGAAGGATGATGTCCTTGTCGTCCGGCCGGCGCCAGCGCGTCTTGTGCGACATCAAACCCTCGAAGTAGTCCGCGTGAGGGACGCCCCACTCGCGTCCTTCCTCGCTGCCGAACAGCCCGACCACCCCGCGAAGATAATCGCAGAGTTTCTGCTTGTGTTCGATGTCGTCCGTTCTGGTGGTCGGATGGTCGCGGTCGTGGCATTCGTAGAGGCCGGCGGCGAAGACGGTGTCGGAGAAGTACACGTCCGGCGAGAACAACTTGTTGACCGCGGGAACGTTCTGCTCGCGCGAGGCGAGTTCCGCGCTCTTCCTGGAGCAGATGAGCCAGCACTGGCCTCCGGCCCACACGCCGCCCTGCCGGATCGAGCCATCCTCGTTCTTGATCAGGTAGCTCTCGTCCCAGGAAGGCGCGTCGCGGTACAGGTCCTGGTAATTGTCGTGCAGCCCGAACAGCCACCCCAGCGCCTTCACGCGGCGCGAGCACGCCGCCAGGCCCGCGTTGCCCCCGATGGGCGGCGCGGCGGGAAGGATGTCGGGGTGGCGGTTGTCGTAGCCGCGGTTGATCCAGCCGTTCAGCACCAGCATCGCGCGGTCGATGCCCAGGTCGTTGTGGAAGTGCTCGGCAAGGTCGGCGCATTCCTCGAAGGTGAAATTCAGCTCGACGCGCTCTTTGTCGCTCGGGTTCCAGCGGGTCTTCGGCGCCAGCGGCATGTAGGCAAACGGCTTGAAATCCGCCGCTCCGAAAAATTTCTCGACGTTCGGATTCTCTTTCGCCTTTTCGGCAAGCGTCTTCAGGAAACCGCGCCGGCGCGCGACCTCGCGGTACGCTTTGGCGATTTCGACGTAGCCGCCGCGGCCGATCGGCTGAAAGCGCACGGATCTCGCGCTGCGGCGCATGGGAAGCGACATCGATAGCCGGGGCTTCGGCGAAGACGCGTAGTCGACGGCGATCTCCGCATAGGGGTCGTCCCACCAGAGCAGCAGCCCCGATCCTTCCTTCACCGCGCCGAACATGGCCATCGAATAGCCGTCGGTCCGGTAGGCGCCGAAGCGGCGGCTGTACGGCTCGCTTCCTTCGGCCTTGAGCATGACGCCCATGCGGTGGGGAACCGCGTAGTAGCTCTTGTCGGCCTCCTCGATCGCCAGCGCGCCATCGAGGATGGCGACCTCCTCGACGTCCGGCCCGGGCTCGTAGTCGTATCGGAGTTCGGCCGGGTCCCTGCTGAGGGTCAGTTGGAATCGCGTCCCCTCCTCGGAAGAGAAGCGGAGCATGTCGCCATCGCGCGCGATGTGTCCAGGCTTGGCCGCCGTTTTCGCGCCGCCCTTGAGCGTGATGCGCGGCGCCGGCAGCGTCCATGGGACGCCCGTCCGCTTGTCCGTCAGCGTGGCGGAGGCGTCGGGTTCGAGTTGGATGCGCAAGGCCTCGCTGTCGAGTGTGCGCTGGCGGGCGCCGCACGCCGCCAGGCACAGCAGCGAAGCCGCCGCTAGCGTCGATGTTCGTTTCATGGTCCTTTGCAACCGGGACCATTTTATCTTTTGCGGCCGGACGGCAGAGGCCTCTTGACAGCCTTCAGGTAAAACGTATAATTAAATCAAACGTATGACTAACACGAAGGAGCGCATACTTGACGCGGCCGAGCGGCTGATCGCCGGCCACGGCATCGGCGCGACCTCGCTGCGCTCCGTGATCGCCGCGGCGAACGTCAATCTCGCCGCGGTCCACTACCATTTTGGATCCAAGGAGGCGCTGATCGGAGAAGTCGTCCGCCGGCGGATCGGCCCTCTGAACCGGGAACGCCTCGCGCTGCTCGACCGGCTGGAACGCGAGGCCGGCCGGAAGGGACCTTCTTTGGAACAGATCGTGGAGGCGTTCGTCGCCCCCATTGTGCGCCTGCGCAACGATCCGGACCACGGCGACACGTTCACCACCCTGATCGGCCGATTGCTGGCCGATCCGGCGTATTTCTCGCAATGGATCGTCCCCGCCGAGATGGCCGGGTTGCGCGACCGCTTCATAGGCGCGATGGAGCGGGCGCTGCCCGGGCTGCCGAAGGAGGAGTTGCTGTGGCGGCTGATGTTCAGCATCGGCGCGATGGCGCACATGATGCGGATCTGGGACGTCATGCCCGCAATCAGCGGCGGCGCGTGCGGCGTCACGGACGTCGAGACGAACACGCGGCGCCTGGTTGCCTTCATCGCCGCCGGCCTGCGGGCATCCGCAAAGGGAGGGCGCAAGTGAGACGCAACATCATGGTTGGGTTGGCGCCACTGGCATTGGGGATGGCCGCGCTGAGCGGCGCGGCGGGCGCGCAATCGCTGCCGCTCACGATGAAGCAGGCGGTTGACCTGGCGCTGGAGCCGGAAGGAAGCGTCCGGCTGCAAATGGCGATCGAGGCGATCGAGCAGGCCCGGAGCCGTTCCGGACAGGCGCGCGCGGCGCTTCTGCCGCAGGTGGACGCCGCGGTGACGCGCGACAACCGGACGGTGAACCTGCGCGCCTTCGGCGTCAATTTCGACATACCGGGCACGCCGTTTCAGACGCCCGGCCTGGTCGGTCCCTTCCCCGTATTCGACGCGCGGGCCAGCGGATCGCAATCGGTCTTCAACTTCAGCTCGATTCGCCGCTACCAGGCCTCTCGCGGCGGCGTGCGGACGGCGCGCGAGGAAAGCGACGCCACGCGGGACCAGGTGGCGGCGCAGGTGGCGAAAGCTTACCTGGCGGCGCTGCGGGCCCAAGCGCGGATCGAGGCCTCTCAGGCGAATGTCCGGCTGGCCGAGGAACTGCTCAACCTCGCGAAGAACCAGAGGGACGCCGGCACGGGCACGGGCATGGACGTGACGCGGGCGATGGTCCAGCTTGCCAACGAGCGGCAGGTCCTGCTGGTGGCCGAGAACGAGCGCACGCGCGCGCACCTGGAGTTGAAGCGGGCCATGGATATGAGGCTCGATACGCCGCTCGAACTTACCGAACGGCTGGAGTACCACGCGGTGGATCCGATGGAGCCGGAGGCGGCGATTCGGCAGGCGCTTGAAGCGCGTCCGGACTGGAAAGCGCAGCGGCAACGCGAGCAGACCGCCGGGCTCAACTACAGCGCGTCGAAATGGGAGCGGCTGCCGTCGGTGGCGGCGTTCGGCAACTACGGCGCCATCGGCTCGGGGATCGACAACAGCTTCCCGACCCGAACATACGGCTTGCGGTTGCAAGTTCCGGTGTTCGACGGCGGGCGCCTGGACGCGCAGCGCGCGGAGGCGGCGTCGCTGCGGCGGCAGGAAAGCATCCGCACGGCCGATCTGAAGCTGCGGATCGAGCTGGAGACGCGGCTGGCGCTCGACGCTTTGCGTTCGGCGCGCGAGCAGGCCGAGGTGGCCGCGGAGGGCCTCGAGCTGGCCGAGGAGGAACTGGGGCGCGCCGAGCGAAGGTTCTCCGCCGGCGTCGCCCCCGGCATCGAAATCACCGATGCCCAGAACCGGTTGGCGCGGGCGAGAGAAAACCGCATCGCGGCGCTGTTCAATTACGAGAGCGCCCGCCTGGACCTGGGACAGGCCCTGGGCAATATCCGGCAGACGATTCAACAGGCGGCACGACAATGACAAAGAAAGTTCTGATCCCGGTTGCGCTGGCGGTTGTCGCGGCATCCGTAGCGGTGGCGACGCGGACGAAATGGTGGGGCAAGCCCGACGACCAGGCGATCCGCATCTCAGGCAACATCGAGATGACCGAGGTGAGAATCTCGTTCAAGATCTCGGGCAAGCTGGTGGAGCGAACGGTGGACGAGGGCGAAGTCGCGCAGAAGGGCGACGTGGTCGCGCGTCTCGATCGGGACCAATTGCTGCATCAGCGGGACCAGGCGCAGGCGGCGCTCGCGGCCGCGCAGTCGCAGTTGACGCAACTGACGACAGCCATCGAGTACCAGCGAGCCACGTTGGAAGGGCAGATCGCGCAGAGCCAGGCGCAGCTCGAGGCCTCGCAAGCCCAGCTTGCCGAACTCGAGAGGGGCTCGCGGCCGGCCGAGATCGAGCAGGCCCGTGCCCGCTTCGCCGAAGCCGAGAGTGAACGGCAGCGGGCGACCGCCGACTGGGAGCGCGCGCAGCCTCTGTACAAGGCCGACGACATCTCCAAGGCCCAGTACGATCAGTTCCGAGCTCGCTTCGAGGCGGCCACGGCCCAGGCCCGGCAGGCTCGCGAACTGCTCCAACTGGTGGAGGAAGGTCCGCGCAAGGAGCGCATTGAAGCCGGCCGGGCGCAGGCGTCCCAGGCGCGGGCCGCGCTGGAACTGGCCCGGGCGCAACGGTTGGAGCTGAAACGGCGGGAGCAGGAGATGGCCGCGCGGCGAGCCGACATCGATCGCGCAAAGGCCCAGCTTGCGCTGGTGGAATCGCAGCTCAACGATACCGTCGCCATCGCGCCGGTCGGCGGCGTCGTGCTCTCCAAGTCGGCCGAGGTGGGCGAAGTGCTGGCCGCGGGAACAACCGTGGTCACCATCGGCGACCTCGAGCGGCCGTGGCTGCGCGGTTACATCAACGAACGGGACCTGGGCCGGGTGAAGATCGGCGACCGGGTGAACGTGCGCACCGACTCGTTTCCGGGCAAGGTCTACCCGGGCCGGATTTCGTTCATCGCCTCGCAGGCCGAATTCACGCCGAAGCAGATCCAGACCGAGGAGGAGCGCGTCAAGCTCGTCTACCGGATCAAGGTGGACGTCGAGAACCCGAACCAGGAGTTGAAGCTGAACATGCCCGCCGACGCGGAGATCGTGAGCGCCGGGCAGTGATTGCGATGCGCGAGCTTACGAAACGGTTCGGCGAACTTACCGCCGTCGACGGGTTGTCGCTCGAAGTGGAGAAGGGCGAGGTGTTCGGGCTCGTGGGGCCCGATGGCGCGGGAAAAACGACCACCTTGCGGATGCTGAGCGGACTCGTGGCGCCGACCTCGGGCGAAGCGCGGGTGGCCGGCTTCGACGCCGCTTCGCATGCGGAGCAGGTGAAGGACCGCATTGGCTACATGGCGCAGCGCTTCGGCCTCTACGGCGACCTCAGCGTCGAGGAGAACATGCGGTTCTACGCCGACCTCTTCGGCATCTCCGCGGCAGAACGGGAGCGGATGTCGCCGGAACTGCTCCGCATGACCCGGATGGATCCGTTCCGTAAGCGCCTGGCCGGCCGCCTCTCCGGCGGGATGAAACAGAAGCTGGCGCTGATGTGCACCCTGCTGCACCGGCCGGAAGTGCTCCTGTTGGACGAGCCCACCAACGGCGTCGATCCCGTGTCGCGGCGGGACTTCTGGGTGATACTCGACCAGCTTGTCGCGGAAGGAATCACCATCTTCCTTACCACCGCTTACCTGGACGAGGCCGAGCGCTGCCATCGCGTCGGCCTGATGTATCGCGGCCGACTGGTGCGATGCGCGCCGCCGGCCGAGTTGAAGCGCCAGTTTCGCGACGGCGGCTATCGCGTGCGGCGGGTGGGCCAAAGGGAGGCGGCGACGCCCGAACAGCCGACGCTGGAGGACGCATTCATCGCCTTCATTCAGGAGCAGGAGCAGCGCGCGCAATGAACTCCGGAGAACCGGCTGTAGCGATCGACAACCTGGTGAAGCGGTTCGGCGATTTCGTGGCCGTGGACCACGTCTTCTGCCGGGTGGATCGGGGCGAGATCTTCGGCTTTCTGGGGCCGAACGGAGCGGGAAAATCGACGACGATCCGAATCCTCTGCGGGCTGCTGACGCCAACCGAGGGCGAGGCCCGGGTTGACGGTCTGGACGTCGGGCGCGAGCCGGAGAAGGTGCGGCAGCGGATCGGCTACATGTCGCAGAAGTTCTCGTTGTACGACGATCTCACGGTGGAAGAGAACATCGACTTTTTCAGCGGCGTCTACGGCGTGCCGGCGGACAAGGCGGCCGGGCGGAAGGACTACGCGTTGCGCATCTCGGGCCTCGAGGCGCGGCGCCGCACGATGACCCGCCTGCTGCCGGGTGGCTGGAAACAACGGCTGGCGCTCGGCTGCGCGGTGCTCCATGAACCGCCGATTCTATTCCTGGACGAGCCCACCTCCGGCGTGGACCCCATCGCGCGGCGCGGCTTCTGGGACCTTATCTACGAGTTCGCGGCCGGTGGGCAGACCGTTTTCGTCACCACCCACTACATGCAAGAAGCCGAATACTGCCACCGGCTCGCGCTGATGAACCAGGGGCGCATCATCGCGCTGGGGCCGCCCAACGATTTGAAACGAGAGCGCGGGCTGGGCTCGATGGAGGAGGTCTTTGTCGCGGCGATTGAAGCGGAGGAGGCGCGGGACCAATGAGCGGACGGAGGACGCTCGCCGTGGCGCGGAAGGAGATCCTTCACATCGCGCGGGACCCGCGCAGCCTGGCGATGGCGCTCGCCATGCCGCTGGGGCTGCTGCTGTTGTTCGGCTACGCCGTGTCGCTGGACGTCGATCGCATTCCGACGCTGGTCTACGACGCGGACCGGACGCCGCAGAGCCGGGAGCTGATCGAGGCTTTCCACGGCTCCCGGTATTTCGAGTTCCATGGCTACGCCGACGGATACCGGCCAATCGAGGAGCGGATCGACAGCGCGGAGATCCTGATGGGGCTCGTCATTCCGCCGGACTATACCCGCAAGCTGCTGGCCGGCCAGGCGGCGGACGTGCAGGTGTTGCTGGACGGCAGCGACTCCAACACCGCCGGCATCGCGCTCGGGTACGTCAACGCGGTGCTGGCCGCGCACAGCCTGAACGTCCGGGCCGAGGCGCAGCGGCGGAAACTGGGGCGCGAAATCAAGCCGCCGGCCGAAGCGCAACTGCGGGTCTGGTACAACAGCGAACTCAAGTCGAGGAACTACATCGTGCCGGGGCTGATCGCGGTGATCCTGATGATCATCGCGTCGCTGCTGACCTCGCTGACGATTGCGCGCGAGTGGGAGATGGGAACGATGGAGCAGGTCCTGTCGACGCCGTTGCGGCCGGCCGAAATGGCGCTCGGGAAGATGGCGGCGTACTTCCTGATCGGCGCCGCGGACACGGTGACCGCAATCGTGGCGGGCGTCTGGTTCTTCGACGTGCCGCTGCGCGGGAGCGTGCTGCTGCTGGCGGCGTCCTGCGGCGTGTTCCTGGTGGGCGCGCTGTTCTGGGGGATCTTCATTTCGGCGGCCGCGCGGTCCCAGTTGCTGGCGTACCAAGCGGGCGTGATCTCGTCGTTCCTGCCGGCGTTTCTGCTGTCGGGGTTCATCTACGCCATCGAAAACATGCCGCGCCCGATCCAGGCGGTCACCCACCTGGTACCCGCCCGCTACTTCATCGAGATCGGACGGGGCATCTTCCTTAAGGGCGTCGGCCTGGAGACCTTCGGGCTGGAACTGGCGCTGCTGTGCGTCTTCGCCGTCGTGGTGTTCTTCGCCGCAACCCGGAAGTTGAAGCGGAAGGTGGCCTGAAGGGAGCGTGGAATGAGTTGGCGGCGGATTCGTGAAATCATTCGCAAGGAACTGCGCCAGACGCTGCGGGAACCGCGCATGCGCGTCTTCCTGTTTGTGCCGCCCCTGGTGCAGTTGCTGATCTTCGGCTACGCCGTCAATTTGGACGTCGAGGATTCACGCGTGGCGTGGGTTGACCAGGACCGGACCGGGGCGAGCCGGGACCTCCGCGCCGAACTCGACGGATCGCCCTACATCCGGATCACGCACACGCCCTCGACCCCCGCCGAAGCGCAGCGGCTGCTGGACCGGGGAGAAGTCTCCGCCGTCGTCGCGGTGCTGCCCGGCTTCGCGCGCACGATCGACCGCGGCGACACGGCGCCCGTCCAGGTCCTTGTCGATGGCTCCAACTCGAACACGGCGAGCGTCGTTTCCTCGTACGTGACCCGGGTCGTCGCCAACTTCTCGGCCGCCAGAATGCTCGAGCGGCAGCGCTCCCTCCAGATGGCGCTACTGGCCGCCGCCGGCGTGGATGGTCCGCGCTATGCCGCCCTGCCGTCGCTCAACGCGAACGTGCGCGTCTGGTTCAACCCCGATCTGAAGAGCCGCAACTACTTCGTTCCGGGCGTGGTGGTGAACATCATCACGCTGGTCACGCTGATGTTGACGGCAATGGCCATCGTGCGGGAGAAGGAAATCGGCACGATGGAGCAATTGATGGTGACGCCCGTCCGGCCCATCGAGCTGATGCTGGGCAAGACGCTTCCCTTCGCGGCCGTGGGGCTGGCGCAGTTGTTCCTGATCACCGGGGCGGCGCTGCTGGTGTTTCGGGTCCCGCTGCGGGGCAGCCCGCTGCTGCTGGTTGTTTGCGCCGCGCTTTACCTGATGACGACGCTCGGCGCGGGCCTGTTCATGTCCACCATTTCGCGCACCCAGCAGCAGGCGCTGATGGGGTCGTTCTTCTTCTTTATGCCGGCCTTCATGCTAAGCGGCTTCGCCTTTCCCATCCGCAACATGCCGCTGCCGATTCAATACCTCACCTACGTCAATCCAGTCCGATATTTCATGGAAGTTGTCCGCGGCCTTTTTCTCAAGGGCGTGGGCGTGGAGACGCTGTGGCCGCAGATGCTGTCGATGGCCGTCTTCGGCGCCGCCGTGCTGGCCGTGAGCGCGCTACGGTTCCACAAGCGGTTGGATTAAAAGCGCTAAGGTCCTCGCGCGGCGTCCGGCGACCCGCCGAGCGAGGTGAGCAGCCGCTGAAGCAATGTGATATCATCCGGCTGGCGGGAGTGCTCCGGGCGACGTCCCGGATTTTTCCGAGAAAGGACGTAAGGTGAACCAGTCAAAACTCACTCATCGTTTATCCATACTGACCTGGGTGGCCTTGCTCGCGCTGTGGTCGATCGCGGCGTTCGGGCAGGACTACCGGGCCAGGATACAAGGAACCGTAACCGACTCGAGCAACGCGGCGATTGTCGGCGCCAAAGTGACCATGCTGAACACGAAGACCGGGGTTGAGTCATCCCGGGAAACAAGTGAAACGGGTCATTATCTCTTCGACTTGGTGGAGCCGGGCGAATACAACATCACGGTGGAGAATGCCGGCTTCAGCAAGTTCGTCCAGGAAAAGGTCGGCGTGCTCTCGCGCGCCGACGTGACCGTGGACGTCCAGTTGACGCCGGGCGCGATTGTGGAGACGGTGACCGTCACCGCGGAGGTAGCGGCGCTGCAATTCAACACCGCCAAACTGGAGACGACGGTCGATCAGAAGCTCACACAGAGCCTGCCTCAGCTTTATCGCAACGTGTTTCTGCTCGCGCAACTGGATCCATCGGTGCAGAGCACGTCGTGGGGCGAGGACAACCCGTACGACACCTGGGCCTCCAATAACCTGCGGATCGGCGGCAGCGGCCAGTTTACGAACGATCTCCAGGTGGACGGCAGCGCCTCCGGCATCAGCGTCAAGACGGGCTACGTGCCGTCGCCGGACATGGTGCAGGAGGTCAACGTGCTGCAGAACGCCGTGGACGCCGAGTACGGCCATAGTTCCGGCTCGGCCATCAGCGTGGTGCTGAAATCGGGCACCAACGAATTCCACGGCAACGCCTTCTTCCAGGGCCAGCGTCCCTACTGGAACGCGCTGGAAAACCGGGTCTACCGCAGCGAGAATCAGACCCGCAACAACATGTGGGGCGCGACGCTCGGCGGGCCGATCCTCAAGAACAAGCTGTTCAACTTCGTCGGGTTCGAGATGTGGACCAAGACGGAACCAGCCATGTTGTACAACACGGTGCCCACCGATCTGGAGCGCGCCGGGAATTTCTCGCAGTCGATCACCGGCGACGGCGACATGCGGCCCATTTTCGATCCATGGAGCACGCAGACGGCGGCCGACGGGACAATAACGCGCACGCCGTTTGCCGGCAATATGATTCCGAACAGCCGGATGAACGCCGTGGCCCTGAAATACATTGGGGCGCTCTGGAAGCCGAACGGGCCGGGCATCGACGCGTACCACACCAACAACTTCGTGGTTTCCACGCCCATCAAGTACCCGTACAAGAACTTCTCCGACCGCGCCGACTACGTGGTGAACGATAAGCTTCGCGTATACGGCCGGGCGAGCATCACGCGCACTCCGGTGCAGGTGACGGGCAACCCTACCGGTTCGCCGATGTTCATGTCGGATCGCGGCGCCGATTACAACATGACTTCGTACGCGGGAGACGCCACCTACGCCCTGAATGCCACAACCGTGCTCAACTTCCACGGCGGCTATCACAACTTCCGGGACACGTCGCATTTCGCCACGGAGTTCGCGCCGGAGTGGTCCTGGGAAGGGGTTTTTCCCAACCAGAATTTCTACGCCCCGGTATTCGCCGATCCCGGGATACCGAAGCTGATCCCGCGGATGAGCGTCTGCAATATCGAATACTCGTGCACCCACATGGGACCCGGCGGCGGGCTGTGGCATGAGACGCCGCACGCGTACGAGTTCACCGGGAAGATCGCGCAGCAGCGCGGCGCCCACTATCTGAAGGCCGGCGCGGACGTGCGGCGAAGCACCACCGACAGCCTGATTCTGCTGGTGAATCCGGGCTTCGGATTTGACGCCAACCCCACCTCGGCGACTTATAACAACCCCGACTTACTGACCTCCGGCGATCCCTATGCGACCTACCTGCTGGGCGCCATCGTTCCGACGGATATCGCCGGCTGGGGTTCCAACGGCAACGCATGGGACAGCGGAGCGACGGGGTTCCCGGTCAATATCAAGCCGAAAGTCGAATCGCGCTTCTACGGCTTCTATCTGAACGACGACTGGAAGGTGTCGCGCAAACTGACGCTGAACCTCGGCCTGCGCTATGAGCGGGAATCGCCGTTCCAGGATGCGCTGCATCGCGAGACGCGGGCGCTCGACCTGAACGCGCCGATTCCGGAATTGCAGAGCCTCGCCATGCCGGCCGAGGTCAAGCAGTTCTACAACGGAAGCTGGAAGATGAACGGCGCTTTCCAGTTCGCCAGCGAAGACAACCCCGGCTCCTGGAATGGCGGCAAGGGCACGCTTTCGCCCCGCATCGGCGCCGCTTACCGCCTGAACGACAAGACGGTGCTCCGCGCCGCGTACGGACGCTATGTGACCCCGTGGACAACCAACAGCTCCCACGATCAGCTTAGCGGCTTCCCGATTTATGGTTTCAGTAACTTCACCGGCGCTCCGGACGCGATTCAAGGCGTCCCGCAGATGTCGATGGACAATCCCTTCCCCGCATCGAATCCGGTGGCGCCCGCGTATGGGAAGAGCCTCGGCATGTACACGATGCTGGGCGAGTCCATCTTCTACTTCGACCCGAACCGCCGGCGCAGCAACAGCGACCGCGTCAATGTTTCCGTACAGCGTCAACTGCCGGGCTCGATGGTGCTGGACGTGACCTACTTCCTCAACCGAACCGGTCAGCTTTTCCACAACGACTACAACATCAACCAGGTGGATCCGCGGATCGCCTACACCTACAAAGAGCAGACGCTCGCCGTCGTGCCGAACCCGTTCTACGATCTCCTCCCGGTGGAGAAATTCCCGGGTCAACTTCGCTATCAGACCGACGTCGACGTCTTAAGCCTGGCGAGGCCCTATCCCCATTACGGCGATATCACCGTCGTGGACGGGCGCGAAGCGGGCTCGATGAAGTACCAGGCTTTGCAGATCAAGCTCCAGAAGAATTACAGCCACGGGGTTTCGATGCTGCTCGGCTACAGCTATAACGTCGAGAAAGACCAGCGTTTCTTCGACTCCATCGCCAACTACGACCACGTCTTCTCCTGGCAGGAACCCAACGGGAGTTACCGGCAACGGTTCACCGCGGCCGGCTCGTGGGACCTTCCCTTCGGGAAAGGGCGCCCATACTTGAGTCATGCGCCCTACGTGCTGGACGCCATCGTCGGCGGGTGGAGGTTCAGCCCGGTGATACTCTGGCGCGGAGGCAACCTGCTGGGATTCGGCGCCATGGTGTGGGACGGCACGGACCCGAAAGTGGACGACCCCACGCCCCAACACTGGTTCAATTCGGCCGCTTTCAAGAGACTGCCGGATTTCACCCCGCGAACCAATCCGTGGAACTTCGCCGGTCTGCGAGGACCGGGGGTCTTCAGCATGAACGCTTCCTTCGCGAAGGATTTCGCCGTGATCGAGCGGCTGCGGATGCAACTGCGAGCGGACGCGTTTAACCTGTTCAACAACATGAGCTGGGGCGACCCGTCCACCAGCGTGACCAGCGGCAACTTCGGCAAAATCACCAACCAGGCGAACTTGACCTACGGGCGGCGCGTGCAACTCGGGCTGCGGCTCGAGTTCTAGGCGCCGCCGCGCGGCTGCCGGTCAACCGCCGGCAGACCGCGGAATCCGCAAGGCCCCCTCTTCGCTTCCCAGGCGGGAGGGGGCTCTTTTTCTTGGGGCCGTCCACGGCTCGGCGCCGTTCGCTGTACCCTGAATACATCAGCCCATGACGACTCCCTTTTCCCTCTGTTGCCGGGCGTGCGCCTGCGCGCTCGTTCTGCTGGCGGCTTCGTGCGGGCGCGAGGCGTCGAAGCCTCCGTTCTCCCCCGAGCAGTCGATCGCGATGATGCAGATCGCCGACGGCTACACGGTTGAGCCGTTCGCGGCCGAGCCTGACGTGGTCTCGCCGGTGGCGATGGAAATCGACGAAGACGGCCGCATCTATGTGGTGGAGGACCGGGGCTACCCGCTGAATTCCGAGGGTCGCGTGGGCCGGATCAAGCTGCTGGAGGACACCAACGGCGACGGGCGGCCCGACCGCGTCACCACCTTCGCGGACCAGCTTGTTCTGCCCACCGGGGTCATGCGGTGGCGGAAGGGCATCCTGGTAACGGACGCTCCGGACCTGTGGTACCTGGAGGACACCAACGGCGACGGCAAGGCCGACGTGCGCAAGAAGATGCTGACCGGGTTTGCGTTCACCAACCCGCAGCACACCGTAAACGGTCCGGTCTACGGGCTCGACAACTGGATCCACCTGGCGCACGAGAATCCAACCACCGCCATCATCTTCGACAAGTTCAGCGACCGGGGCAGCGACATTACGTTTGTGGACCGCCCGGAGGTCGCGTTGACGGAACGCGGGCGCAACATCCGGTTCCGCCCCCACACGTTCGAGATCGAGGCGCTGTCCGGCCCATCGCAGTTCGGCCACGCCTTCGACGACTTCGGCCGGCACTTCGTGATGAACAACACCTACCACGCGCGGCACGAGGTGATCGAAGCGCGGTACCTGAAGCGGAATCCGGACCTGCCGGTGGCGAGCGCCGTCGAGGACATCTCCGATCACGGCCGCCCCGCGAAGGTCTACCCGATCGTCGCCAGCACGCGGTTCGAGATGCTGACGAACATCGGCGAGTTCACCTCCGCCTGCGGGATGACGTTCTGGCGCGGCGGGGTGTTCGTGGCCGAGCCGGCGCACAACGTGGTGCACCGGGACATCTACTCGCCCGCCGGTCCCACCTTCGCGGCGAGCCGCGACCGCGAGGCGGCCGAATTTCTGGCTTCGCGCGACCCGTGGTTCCGGCCGGTGAACTTCTATGCGGGTCCCGACGGGGCGCTCTACATGATGGATTTCTACCGGCTGGTGATTGAGCATCCGGAGTGGATGTCGGAAGAGGCTTTCCGGCAAAAGAAGGACCTCGCGGCCGGGCTCGACCGCGGACGGATCTATCGGATCACCGCGAAAGAGGCGCGGCAAGATATCGGCATACCGATCCGGCTCGGCGCCGCGGCGCCCGCGGAACTGGTACAACACCTGGCCAGCGAGAATCCCTGGTGGCGTCGCACCGCGCAGCGGCTGCTGGTCGACCGCAAGCCGCCGGAAGCGGCGCCTCTGCTTGCCGGCATGGCCGCGTCGCACGGTTCCCCGGTGGCCCGGACGCACGCGCTGTGGACGCTCGAGGGTTTGGGACGCCTCGATAACGCTCTGATCGAGAAGGCGCTCGAGGACAGCTCGCCGGGGGTGCGGGAGAACGCCATCCGCCTGGCCGAGCCGCGCATGGCGGCCGCCCCTGAGCTTGTCCGGCGTCTGCTGGCGATGGAAACCGACCCCGACGCGCGCGTGCGGTTCCAGTTGCTCTGTACGCTGGGGTTCATCTCGACCCCGGCGTCTCAGGCGGTGCGAGACCGGCTGCTGGCGGCCGATTTCGACAATCGTTGGACGCAGATCGCGGCGCTCAGCGCTTCGCCGGATGAAGCGACGCGGTTGTTCGCTTTTGCTGTCCGCGAGTCCGCTCCGGCCTCCGTGTTTCGTCAGGCCGCGGCGGTGATCGGCGCCCGCGGGCGCGCCAACGAACTGCAGGACGTGCTGGCCGCCGTCAGCCGCCCGGGCCGAGGCGAGTGGCGGACGGCCGCGCTGGAGGGCCTGGCTGCCGGCTGGCGCGGCAAGGAGAATCTCCCGCCCTCCATTGAGCGGCAGTTGCTGCAGGTATTCGGCGCCGGCGAACCGCCGGTGCGCAGGGTGGCGTTGCGCGTGCTGGAGCGCGCCGGCTTAACCCAATCGACCCATACGCGGGAAGCGCTGAACCGCGCGGCAAAGCTGGCCGCGGCGCGGAACGAGAACGCGGACCTTCGCGCCGATGCGATCGGCTTGCTGGCGTTGTCGGATCCGCCCGCCCGCCACGCGCTGTTCGAGAGCCTCGTGAATCCGAACGAGCCCGAATCCGTGCAGGCCGCCGCCGTCCGCGCCATCGGCTACATCCCGGGCGAGCAGCCCGGCGCGTTCCTGTTGAAGAACTGGCGCGCTTTCACCGCGGACGTGCGGATGGAAGCGGCCGACGCGCTGTTGCGGGATCCGGCGCGCGTGCCGCTGGTAGTGGCGGCGCTCAAGGACGAAGAGATTCAACCCTGGTCGCTGGCGTTCCGGCACCGGCGGCAATTGATTATGCACCGCGACCCGGCCATCCGCGACGCGGCGCGCCCGCTGCTGGAGGAAGCGCAAGGGGAGCGGTCGAAAGTAATTGCGCGCTATCAGCCGGCGCTCGAACGGGCCGGCGATCCCGGGCGCGGGAAAGCGGTCTTCGAATCGGTCTGCGCCAAGTGTCACAAGCTGAGCGGCAAGGGCGCCGAAGTGGGCCCGGACCTGGCGACGGTGCGACACCAAACCAAGCAGGTGCTGCTGACGGCGATCCTGGATCCGAACCAGTCCATCTCGCAAGGCTACGAAGCGTACGTCGTGGAAAGAGTCTCGGGCGGCGCCGTCGACGGCGTGATGGGGCCGCAGACGGCAACTACAATCACGCTGCGCCACGAGGAGGGGAAGGAGGACGTTATCCCGCGCAGCGACATCCGGAACATGTACGCCGCGAACCTCTCCGCGATGCCGGCCGACCTCGAAAAACAGGTAGACGTCCAGCAGATGGCCGACCTCCTGGAGTACATCAAGGCCGCGAATTAGTTGCGGGGCGTTTCGTTCTCCTCCGCGATCCTGTAGGCCTCCCGTTTCGGCAGCCCGAATTCCCGGGCCACGGCCTTGATGGCGTCCATCCGAGACGCGCCGGCGCGGGTCCGGGCCTCTATCTCGGCTCGGATCGCCAGCGGATCCGCCGGTCGCGCGGCCGGCTTCTCCGGTCTGCCCACGACGATCGTGAACTCGCCCTTGACGGAGGACCGCGACGCAAGCTCCTCCCGGATCGCGGCCGCAGTACCGCGAAGGAACTCTTCGTGGACTTTCGTCAGTTCGCGCGCTGTCGCCATCTGCCGCTCCCCGAATGCCCGATCCAGATCCGCCAGCGTCTCCAGGATCCGGTGCGGCGCTTCGTAGAACACGAGGGTGCAATCAAGCGCCTTCAGCCCCTCGAGCGTTCTCATTCGCGGACCGGCTTTCGATGGCAGGAAGCCCGCGAAGTAGAACGAGTCCGTCTCGAGTCCGGAAGCCGCCAGGGCGGTTAGGACCGCCGAGGGGCCCGGAATAGGGATAACCCGTATGCCTTGCTCGATGGCGAGGGTTACCAGCCGGCGGCCCGGGTCGGAAATCAGCGGCGTCCCCGCGTCGGAGACCAGAGCGATATCCGCCCCGGCGGCCAGTTTTTCCGTCAGCGCCGCGGCGCGTTCCGCTTCATTATGTTCGTGATAGCTGACGGTCGGCTTCTTGATTCCCAGCTCGTTCAGCAACTTCTGGGTATGGCGAGTGTCTTCACAGGCGATCAGGTCCACCTCGCGGAGGATGCGGGCCGCCCGAGCGGTAATGTCTTCCAGATTGCCGATCGGAGTTGCCACCAAAAAGAGTACGCCCGCCATCCGTGTGGTCAGTATCCCTAATTCCTTGTCAGGAATCCACCGATAGAAGGAGTGAGAATGTGCCCCGGGATCGTGGCACTTAAAATGAGAGGAGTTCGATGCACCAGGATACGCCCGCGGATATCTTCGGTCTCCGCGAATCCCCGCGGGAACACTGGACGCCGTACCCCCGAGATGAGGGAGATCGCCCAACCTCCGGACGTTCCCGCTCCTCGAAAGCCCGCGGCGGCTGGGTTTGGATTCCCCTGTCCTTTATCTTTCTGCTTCTCGGAAGCGTCCTCGGCTTCCAGGTTGCGCTAAGCGTCCGGTCTCGGGTTTCGGACACGCCGCGCGAAGATCCATATGCTCTGAATCTGTCGGCTACCCCTTCGGCGGACAGCGTCCATCTGCGTTGGGACCGGCAGGCGCCGGTGATCCGCCAGGCGGAGCGCGGCGCGCTTTATATTGAGGAAGCCGGTTCGGAGAAAATCGTGGATCTCGATATCGGCCACCTTCGCCACGGCAGCGTCATCTACCGTAAAGGCTCCAATGATGTTCGGTTCCGCATGGAGGTGTTCGTCAAGGACAAGTCCAGCGTCTCGGAGACGCTACAGTTTCATCTGCCGGCCGGCAGGTAGCGTCGGGAGGAGCGCCGCCACGCCGAATGGGGTGAAGGCCTTCCCTCGTCCCGACGCGCTGCCACCATCCGCTCTACGCTGTCAGCCGCAGAGTATCCCGGGGCACTCGCCGCTCAGGAATGCGCCGGGTCCTGCGACGTACCCCGATCGTCACCAGCGCGTCCTCCTCGGGTTCGTCGTCGCTCTCTATCGCCGCCACGACCTCCCAACGCCGCGCGGCTTCAACATACTCCAGGCGGACCGTAGCTCCCGGCCGGATTTTGTCGGCCGCCACCAGCGCCGCCATCGGTTGGATCAGCCGCCGGTGCAGCGTCCGCTTCAGTTCCCTGGCGCCGTACTCGGGGCTGGTTCCCTCGCCCAGCAACTGCTGACGCGCGCGCTCCGGCACGTCGATAGCAAACGCGGCCGCGCCCAGCCGGTTGCACACCTGGGTCTGAAAGTCCTCGATTTGCTGATCCAGGATCGACGATAGCGACTCGGCGGCGAGCGGCTCGTAGGTCACAACGGCGTCGATGCGGTTGACGAATTCCGGCGAGAATCGCTTCCTCACCGCCGACAGACCGATCTTCTCGAGCCTCCGGCCCAGCCCGTCCGCCGGCGTTCCCATCGCCGCGCGAAAGCCGATTCCCGGCCGGATCTCCCGAAACATTTCCTTCGCGCCCAGGTTGCTGGTCAGGAAGATGATGCTGTTTTCGAAATTCACCACGGTATTGTCGCCCAGGTGGAGAACGCCCTTGTCCAGCACGCCGAGCAGCAGCCGGCCGAGCGATGGCGCGGCCTTTTCCACCTCGTCGAACAGCACCAGCGACAAACCGCACCGGTCGCTGGTGGTGGAATTGAGTTTTTGCTGCGTGATCATCGGCTGCGTTTCCCGGTGGCCGAGATATCCCGGAGGCGCCCCGATCAACCGGGCGACTTCGTGTTCCATCTGGAACTCGCCGCAATCGATGCGAAGCAGGTTCCTCTCACTGCCGTGCAGTACTTCCGCCAGCGCTTCGACGGTCTTCGTCTTGCCGGTACCCGTCGGGCCCAGCAGAAGGAAAACCCCTACCGGCCGGCCTGTTGGGGCAAGGTTCGCCTGGTGCATGCGGACGTACGGAACCACTGCATCGATGGCTCGCGGTTGCCCGACAAGCTTCGAAGCCAGCGCTTCCGCAAGATCGGCCGTCGGATCCAGGCCGCTCCTTCGCGCGGGGATATACTTGATCGCGTCGCTCATGAATGTTCTCCTCTAATCCGGGCGGATGGGAAAGCGCCTTCGACAGGAAAGCTATAAATCTCGGCTTGGAACCCCGGACGGGACCCGTTCGGGCCGGAAAGCCGCAGGCGTCATTCTCAACGTCGATTATACTCGACGCCTGCTAAATTCCTGCTGCTTTGGCGGCCTTCAGCAGCTCTGTTCCGCCTCTTTGTATGGAGGAAAATCCCCCGGCGAATCTAGCAATTAGGTCGGTTATTCGCTCGCTGGAACGGCCGTCTCCGTATGGGTTGTGAACGCGGGTCATCGCTCGGTACATTTCCGGGTTGTCCAGCAGCTCCGCCGCCGCCCCGGCGATTCTGGCCTCGTCGGTTCCCACCAGCCGAACCGTCCCCGCTTCAACGGCTTCCGGACGTTCCGTCTTCTCCCGCATCACCAGGATCGGCTTGCCCAGCGACGGCCCCTCCTCCTGCACCCCGCCCGAGTCGGTGAGCAACAGGTACGCCCGTCGCATGAGGTCGACAAAGGGGACATACTCCATCGGCTCCACTAGGAATATGTTCGGAATTCCCCGTAGTTGCCGGTTCACCGGTCCCTGCACATTCGGATTCGGATGCACAGGGTAGACGATCTCAACATCCTCGCGCCGAGCGATCCGCGACAGCGCCCGGCAGATTCGCTCAAAGCCGTCCCCGAAGCTCTCCCGGCGGTGCGCCGTCACCAAAATCAGCTTCTTGCGCGCGTTGCCGCCGGGTTGCCGATCGCCACCGAGGGCCCCGGAGGCCTTCAGCCGCCCGCTCTCCAGTCCGCTAGCAACGTGCAAAACGGCGTCAATGCCGGTATTGCCGGTGACAAAGATGAGCTCGGCAGGTATCCCTTCGCGGCGCAGATTCGAAGCTGCCTTTTCGGTTGCCGCAAAGTGCAGGGCTGCCAGCCGCGCCGTCAGCAGACGGTTGATCTCCTCCGGAAAAGGCTGGTAGGAGTCGCCCGTTCGGAGACCCGCCTCGACGTGCCCCACCGGAATTCTCTGGTAGAAAGCCGCCAGGGCCCCGCAGAACGTCGTTGTCGTATCCCCTTGTACCAGCACAAGATCGGGATTTTCAGCGGCCAGCACGGATTCCAACCCCGCCACGATCCGCGCGGTGGACTGGAATAGCGACTGGTTGGGACGCATCAGGTCGAGGTCATGGTCGGGACGCACGTCGAAGGCATGCAGCACCTGGTCGAGCAGCGAGCGGTGTTGCGCCGTCACGGCAACTCGGGCCGCGAATTCCTTCCGGCCGGCCATGTGGCGCACGAGCGGACACAGCTTGATGGCCTCGGGACGGGTCCCGAATACAAAAAGGACTTTGATCACGCCTGCCTAACTGGTCAGTTCCGCAGGCGCGCACGGCTCTCAGGCTGTTTTTTCGGATCGCCGCTCCCAGGCCTCCGGGTTCAGCAGGTTGGGCGGCCGCCTGCCTTCCAGCGCCGCCAGCGCGTTTTCGGCCGCCATCATCGACATCTTGCGCCGGGTCTCCACCGATGCGCTCCCGATGTGCGGCGCCAGCACCGCCCGCGGCTGGTTGAGCAAGCCGGGATGGACTTTGGGCTCCTGCTCGAAAACGTCCAGGCCGGCCCCGCCGATCACGCCGCCTCGCAGCGCCTCCGCCAGCGCGCCTTCATCCACCACCGGACCGCGCGAGGTGTTCACCAGGATGGCCGTCGGCTTCATCAGCCGCAACTGTTCGGCCCCGATGAGGCGCCGCGTCGCCGCCGAAAGCGGCACGTGAATGCTGACGAAATCGGACTCTCCGAGCAGGCGCTCCAGCGGAACGAATTCCGCCTTGAGCTCCCGCTCCGCCTGCTCGCTGGCGCGGAAGGCGTCGCTGTAGAGAATCCTCATCGAGAAGCCCCCTGCCCGCCGCGCCACGGCCTGCCCGATCCGGCCCAGACCGACGATGCCGAGCGTGCGGTGGTGCACATCCTGTCCGACGAGGAGATCGATCGCCCACTTCTTCCATTCGCCGGAATGGACGAAATGATGCCCCTCCACCAACCGGCGGGCCGCCGCCAGCATCAGGGCGAACGCCAGGTCCGCCGTGGTGTCGGTGAGCACGTCCGGCGTGTTCGTGACCAGGATGCCCGCTTCCGTAGCCGCCGCGACGTCGACGTTGTCGAACCCCACGGCCACGTTGGCGATCACGCGGATTCCTTCCAGCGTCGCAAGCACGTCCCGGGTGAACTTGTCGGTAAGCTGGCTCACCACGCCCTGCTTCCCCCGGATCCGCTCGCGGAGCTGCTCCGCGGTCATCCCGTCGTCGGTAGCTTCGTAGTCCACCTCGAAGCGGCTCCGAAGCAGATCCACCGCTTCGGGATAAATGCGTTTGGTTATCAGAACGGCTGGCTTCATCGGATGGCAATTGTCGCACAGCCGGCCGCCATCGTACAATCGGGTTCTACATGGCAAACCTCGGATACCTCGGACTGGGCATCATGGGCTACCCGATGGCCCGCAACCTCCGCCGGGCCGGCCACAATCTCCGCGCCTGGTCCCACACCGCGGCCAAAGCTCAGAAGCTCGCCGAAGAGGAAGGGGCAGTCGCCTGCGCTTCGCCGAAGGAGGCCGCCGAGGGTTGCGACTGCATCTTTAGCTGCGTCGGCGACACGAAAATGTCCGAACAGGTGATCCTTGGTCCCGGCGGCATCGTGGAAGGCACCCGCGCCGGCGCCGTGGTTGCCGACATCAGCACGATTTCCGCCTCAGCCAGCGTTCGTATCGGCGAAAAGCTGGCCGAGCGGGGCATCCGCTTCCTTGACGCCCCGTGCACGGGTTCGAAACTCGGCGCCGAGGGCGGAAAGCTGACCTTCATGATCGGCGGCGACCAAGGCGTGTTCGAAAGCGTCCGGCCCTTTTTCGAGCCGATGGGACAACAACTTTTCTACTGCGGCGGCCCCGGCGCCGGGCTCAAGGTCAAGCTGGCGCAAAACCTTATTCAATCCAATGTTTTGCAGGCCTTCAACGAAGGAATGGTGCTGGCTACGAAGGCCGGCGTCGATCCCCAGCTCATGCTCGACGTCATCAACAACACCGCCGCCCGCTCCGGCCTGATCGCCTTTAAAGCCCCGTTCGTTTTTCGCGGCGACTTCTCTACCCACTTCTCGGTCAAGTGGATGCATAAGGATATCGTGCTCGCTATGGATTTGTCCGACGAGCTACAAGTTCCCGTACCGATCACCGGCGTCACCCGCCAAATGTTCCTCGCCGCCATCGCCCGCGGTTTCGGCGACGACGATTTTACAAGCAGTATCAAGGTGTTAGAGGAGATCGCCGGGGTCGAAGTAAGAAAATTGTAGGATCCCTCAAGATTTCTCTTGCATTCCCGAAATCCATATATTATTATTGGAATAGGCCGGGGAGGCAACTCCCACCAAAGCGAGACTAACCTCACAAATAAAAAGACCCCTGAAGCAACCTCCCCGGCGCCCCCAAAAAGAGAAGGTTGCATCCGAAAGCGAAAGGGTTGTGAGGCCGTCTGGTGTTATGATTCCTATTACGGTTGTCATCCTGGGCCCTCCGCATGCGGAATCTCACGATCCTCGGCTCCACCGGCTCCATAGGCGCCAGCACGCTGGATGTCGTCCGCCGTCGTTCTGACCGTTATCGGGTGTTTGCCCTGGTAGCTGGACAGAACGTCGATCTCCTCGCAGCCCAGATCGCCGAATTTCAGCCCGAAGTAGTGGTCGTTGCAACCGAGGAAGCCCGCCGAAATCTATTGGATAGGCTTGACGGTCACGCAGACGCCCACGCTCGGCGCCCCGAAGTCTTCGCGGGGCCGAAGGCCAGGGTGCAAGCCGCCACGGACCCGAAGGTGGATTTTGTCATGTCGGCTATCGTCGGGGTCGCCGGACTCGAGGCGACGTACGAAGCGGTGAAGCTTGGCAAACAGATCGGACTGGCGAACAAGGAAGTGCTGGTCGCCTCGGGCAAACTGGTAATGGACGCGGCCGGCGAGGCCGGGACGGAGATCATCCCGGTCGACAGCGAGCATAACGGCGCGCACCAGTGCCTCAAGGCCGGCCGGCGGGACGAGGTGTCCCGGCTCATCCTAACCGCCTCCGGCGGTCCTTTTCGCAACACGCCCAAAGAAAAACTGGCCCAAGTGACGCCGGAGCAGGCCCTGAAGCATCCTACCTGGAAGATGGGCAAGCGCATCACCATCGATTCGGCCACCCTCATGAACAAAGGCTTCGAGGTGATCGAGGCCTGCTGGCTGTTCGGTTTCGCGCCCAAGGACATCGACATCGTCGTTCACCCCCAGTCTTCAGTCCACGCCCTGGTCGAATACGCCGATGGCAGCGTCATCGCGCAGATTTCGGTGACCGACATGCGGATGCCTATCCAGTACGCCCTGACGTATCCGGAACGCCTGACCGCCCCCGTCCGTCGTTACGACTGGAGCGCAAGTCACGCCTGGGAATTCCATCCTCCGGACTGGGGGAAGTTTCCGCTGCTGCGTCTGGCCTACGCCGCCCAGGAAGCCGGCGGCTCGGCCACCTGTACGCTGAACGCCGCCGACGAGATCGGCGTCGAGTCGTTTCTGAACGGAGAAATCGGCTTCACGGCAATCGCCGAACTGGCGGAGGAGACGCTCGCCAAAACGCCGAACCGCACCCCGGCGTCGGTAGGCGAGGTTTTGGAGATCGACAGGGAATCGCGAGCCGTGGCGAAAGCGATCGCCCGGTCGTGGTCCCGATCGGGGCGGCGCGTTTATCCTGTAGCAAGGGCTTGATCCGGCATGGTTGTATTCGAAAACATCTGGTGGCTTCTCGTCCTGATCGGGGTCATGATCATGATCCACGAACTGGGCCACTTCTGGGCGGCGCGTTTCTTCGACGTCAAGGTTGAGGCGTTCAGCTTTGGCTTCGGTCCGCGCCTGTTCGGCTTCCGCCGCGGCGAGACTGACTTCCGGGTCTCTCTCATCCTGTTCGGCGGGTACGTCAAAATGACGGGCGAACAGCCGGGCGACGAATCCGGCGCCCTCGATCCCCGCAGCTTCCAGGCCAAGCCCCGCTGGCAGCGCCTCATCATCGCCGCCGCCGGTCCGTTCATGAACATTGTGCTGGCCGTCGCGCTCCTCACCGGAATGTTCATGTACAAGTTCCCCAAGCCTCCGGAATGGTCGCAGCCCGGAACGATTGGCTATGTCCGCCCGAACTCCCCCGCAGCGGAAGCCGGAATCGAGGCCGGCGACCGCATCGTGGAGATTCAGGGACAGCAGAACCCGGACTGGGGAAGCATCCTTGTCAAGGAACTGGCCAGCGCCCGCCAGCCGCTATCGGTGGTCATCGAGCGCGACGGCAAGCGCATCCCGTTCACCGTGACGCCCGTGCTCGACGAACGGCTCGGCATCGCCTACGCGGGCTGGTCGGAAGAGGTCGAGATCGAGATTTTCGGTTTCGTCGAGGGCACGAACGCCCAAAAATCCGGCCTGGAATTCGGCGACGTCATCGTCAGCGTCAACGGCAACCCGATGCGGTCCGTCGGCACGCTGGTGGAAGCCGCCAATGCCAGCCAAGGCAAGCCTGTCGAGATCATCTTCTCGCGCGATGGCGAACGCCACCGCGTGGTGGTCGAGCCGACGCTGAAGGACGTGGACGGCGAGAAGCGCTACCTCATCGGCATTCAGCCGCGGCAGAAGATGGTCTACACCCAGCTCCCGCTTACCGAGGCGTTGGCCGAATCGGTCCGCCAGAACATCTCCTACGCCACGCTGATCTACCGCTTCCTGGAAGGCATCGTCGAGCGCCGGATGTCCGCCCGCTCGCTCGAAGGTCCCATCCGCATCGCCCAGCTTTCCGGCGACGCGGCCCGCGAAGGTCCGTTCGCCTTCATCGGCCTGATGGCGATGGTCAGCTTGAACCTGGCGGTATTCAACTTGCTGCCCATTCCGATCCTGGACGGCGGCGTGATCCTGCTGCTGCTGGTGGAGATGCTGATGCGCCGCGACCTGAGCATGCCCGTCAAGGAAGCCATCATTAAGGTAGGCTTCGTGTTCCTCATGCTGGTGGTGGCCTTCGTCCTGTACAACGACCTGAGCAAGGTACTCCCCAGGGGCTCCTCATAGCCCCTCGGCGCGCCACGCTATTCGGTTCCGAGCCAGAAAAAGCGGGCTAGAAACAGCGCGGTCAGGACGTAAACCAGCCACGACACCCGGCGGGCTTCCCCCCGCAGGATCCGGATCAGCGTGTGGATCGTGAATCCGAAAGCCAGCCCGTTGGCGATGCTGAAGGTGAGCGGAATGGTGATCATTGTCAGGAAGGCCGGGATCGAAATCGCCGGCTTGTTCCAGTCGATCTCCGCGGCGTGCGAAATCATCAGTGAGCCGACCAGGATGAGCGCCGGCGCGGTCGCGGCCGACGGGATCGCGCCCGCCAACGGGGCCACGAACAGCGCCGCCAGGAACAGGAGGCCCGAGACGATGGCGGGCACGCCCGTCCTCCCGCCCGCCGCCACGCCGGCGGCGCTCTCGATGTAACTCACCACCGTGGAAGTCCCCGCGGTCGCCCCCGCCACCGTCGCCGACGCGTTGGTGAACAGGATGCGGTTCACGCGCGGAATCCGGTTCGAGGCATCGAACAGGTTCGCTTTCTTGCCCACGCCCACCAGCGTTCCGATGTCGTCGAACAGGTTGATGAACAGGAAAACGAGGGTGATCTCGAGGATATCCAGCCGCAGCGCGCCGCGAATGTCCATGCGAAAGGCCGTCTCGGTGATGTCGGCCAGGCTGTAGGTCCCCGCCTCCCACGGAATCAGGCCCAGCAACGCGCCGGCGCCGGCGGTGGCAAGAATGCCGATCAGCATGGCGGCCCGCACGCCGCGCGCCAGTAATACCGCAATGAACAGCAACCCCGCCAGCGCCAGCAGCGTCATAGGATGGCGGAGGTCGCCCATCGCCACCAGCGTGGCCGGGTGTTTCACCACCACGCTGGCGTTCGACAGCCCGATGAAAGCGATGAACAGGCCGATGCCCACGGCGACGGCGGCGTAGAGTTCCGCGGGGATAGAATAAAGTATCAATTCCCGCAGCCCAGCGAACGTGAGCAGGAGGAAGGCAACGCCGGAAAGAAAGACCGCCCCCAGCGCCACCTGCCAGGAAACGCCCATCCCTTTTACCACGGCGTAGGCGAAGTAGGCATTGAGCCCCATGCCGGGGGCGAGCGCGATCGGGTAACGGGCGTAGACGCCCATGAGGATGCTGCCGAAAGCGGCGGAGACGCAGGTGGCGGCCACCACGGCCGTAAACGGCATCCCCGCGTCTTTCAGGATCGACGGGTTCACGAAAATGATGTACGCCATGGTGAGGAACGTCGTGAAGCCCGCCACAATTTCGGTCCGCCAGGTTGTGCCGAGCCGCTCGAACTCGAAGTACCGCTCCAGTCGCTGGCGCATTCTCCTCATGCTGTCATACCTCGCGTTACTGGTCGGCGTCCCGCCGGCCTTGGCGCAGCGCGACGCACCCAAGGGAAAAGATCGGCCGTCGCGCGCCGAAAAAGAAGCGCCCGAGGGCGTCTGGAGCGAAGTGATCGTCGGCCCCGAGGGAAAGGTGGAGCAGGTCCTCGTCGAGCCGCCCGGCTGGGATTCACTGCTGCGCGACGTGCGAAACCAGGTCGGCGAATTCACCGACGACCTGCCCAACTACGTGTGCGAGCAGGTGACGGACCGCTACGTCAGCAACGACCGCGAAGCCCGCTGGAAGCGCCAGGACCGCATCACCGCCGACGTGCTCTACCTCGACGGCAAGGAAAGCTATCACAACTTCAGGCGCAACGGAAAACCCGCCAAAGCCCCGCCGGAGGCCACCGGGACCTGGTCCTACGGCGAGTTCGGCACGGTGATGGCCGACCTGTTCGCGATCTCGACCAATGCGGCGTTCGACGAAGCCCCGCAGGAAACGATCCGCGGTATCCCCACCCGCGTCTACAACTTTTCCGTCCCGCAGGAAAGCTCCCACTGGAAAGTGCAGTTCGAGAGGCAGGTCCTTTATCCCGCCTTCAACGGATCCGTGTGGCTGGACCCGAAGAACCAGCGCGCGGTCCGCATCGAAATCAACGCCGAGAAGATTCCCGATTCCTATCCGGCCGACAAGGTCGAAATGGCGGTCGACTATGGCATGGTTGAGATCGCGGGGGAGGAATACCTCTTCCCCATCGGCGCACGAAACCTCTTCTGCAAGCGCTACTCCGCCCGCTGTACCCGCAACGAAATCCAATTCCGGGACTGCAGGAAGTTCACCGCCGAATCCGTGGTCAGCACGACCGAATCCAAGATCACCTTCGAGCGGGAACAGGAGAAACCCGAAAAGAAGAAGTAGCGCCCCGCGCCGGCCTGTGATATCACAGGCTCATGCGCGATCGTTCTTTGTTCCTGCTGCTGGCTGCCGCGGTCGCCGCCGGATGGCAGGCGGATGCCGCCGTAACCCTCCCGCGGCTGATTTCCGACCACATGATGCTTCAGCGCGATGTTCCCGTTCGCATCTGGGGCAAGGCCAATCCCGGCGAATCCGTTACGGTTCGCTTCCAGGGACAGGCCGTCGCGGCGAAGGCCGGCGAAGACGGCGCCTGGGAGGTTTTCCTCGCGCCAATGAAGGCTGGGAACCCGGCCGACATGCGGGTGGAAGCGGAGAACAGCATCGTTGTCCGCGACGTGTTGGTCGGCGAGGTCTGGATCGCGTCGGGACAATCGAACATGGTGTGGCCGGTCCAGCGTTCCAACAACGCCGAGCAGGAAGCGGCGTCCGCCAACTTCCCGCAGATCCGCCTCTTCAAGGTAGTCCTGAAGACGGCGGACCAACCGCGGGACGACGTCGAAGGCGAGTGGCAGGTCTGTTCTCCCGAATCGGTGAAAAGCTTCTCCGGCGTGGGGTACTTCTTCGCCCGGCATCTCCACGAGAAACTGCGAGCGCCGGTCGGGGTCATCCAGTCCGCCTGGGGCGGCACGCCGGCGGAAGCCTGGACCAGCATGGAAGCGCTCCGCGCGGAACCGGCGCTGGCTTTCTACCTCGACAACTGGGACCGCGTCCTGTGCGACTATCCCGGCGAGAAAGCGCGCTTCGACCGGGCATTGCGCGAGTGGGAAGCGGCCAACAGCTCGAGCGGGAATCCCAGCCCCAAGCCGTCCCCGCCGCGCGGGCCCGGCCATCCGCACGCCCCCGCCTCACTCTACAACGCGATGATCGCGCCGCTGGTCCCGTACGCTATACGCGGGGCTATCTGGTACCAGGGCGAGAGCAACGCCGCCATCACGCAGGCCTCCCGCTACCACAAGATCTTCTCCGCGATGATCGAGGACTGGCGCGCTCGCTGGGGACAGGGCGGCTTCCCCTTCCTTTTCGTCCAACTGGCGAACTATGCCCGTACCGGAAACCAGAGCGGCTGGCCGGAACTCCGCGAGTCGCAGCTCAAAACCCTACAGTTGCGAAACACCGGCATGGCCGTGATCACCGATGTCGGCGATCCGCAGGACATTCACCCGACGAACAAGCAGGACGTCGGTCTTCGCCTGGCCCTGGCGGCGCGCGCGATCGCCTACGGCGAGCGGCTTGTCTACTCGGGACCCGTCTACCGCCAGTTTGCGAAGGAGCCGGGCAAGATCCGCCTCTGGTTCGATCACGCGGACGGCGGACTCAAAGCCCGGGGCGGCGGGGATCTGAAAGGCTTCACCATCGCCGGCCGTGACCGCGAGTTCGCCCCCGCGAAGGCGCAAATCGACGGCGCGACCATCGTCGTCTCAAGCCCCCAGGTGACCGGCCCCGAAGCGGTGCGTTATGCCTGGGCCGACGATCCCGAGAACAACCTCGTGAACGCCGAGGGCCTCCCCGCCTCGCCCTTCCGCACCGATCGCTGGTTCAACGGCCGGATGCCAAAGTAGCGCTCCGCCGCGTACTGCCGGGTTGGCGCCTCAGGCCCACAGATCCGTTACGATCTTGCCTTTCACCAGCTCGCGGTGCTGGTTGAGGTGATTGAGGATCTCCATCTCCGGGTCGATGCCGAGCGTGTAGTACGAGCCGAGCCCTAAGGGGCATGACGCGACCAGACCAGGATTACCCGCCAGATGGCGGCCAGGGAGGAAGAATGCGCTGAAATGGGAGCGGACTGGCCCCGTCCATATTCCGGTAACCGAACCTATCCGGAGTTGAGCCCACTTCGCGTCAACTTGGGCGAACGTGGCTATTTGCTGCCAAGTCCCTCGGGGATCCGCAGCTTGACTTGAACGACGCCGGCAATGAGTCCCGGCGCTTGGCCGGCGAAGCGGACAGGCGCGTAGTTTGGCCCCGAGGGCGAGCCTATGGTCGGGCCGACTCCGAGGACCGGCGCGGGAAAGGGGGGCTCCATCGGACCCGGCGATCCATCCTCTATTTTGCGGTCGTAGAGGCCGGCTCCAGTCAGATAAACCGCCACCACAGAGCCCGTCGGGGCTGGGTTCGTGCTCGAATTAACCGAGCCATCCTGGTTCAGCGCCGCAACATGATAAAATCCGTCCGTCGAGATTGTGAACAGGCTGGGAACCGCTCGCGAGACGGGCAAACGGTACGGACCGCTGACCTCCGATCCGAACCTGATGAAGAGCTGCGTGAAGTCGCTCTAATGGTCGATGCCTCGCTCGAGTTTGTCGCTACGTAAAGGGCGCCCGCTTGATCGATGGCTAACCCGCCGGACTTCCCCGTCAAACAAGCGATCCACGTCACTGCTCTTCCTTCGCCTTCCAACCGGCCGACGAACACGGCTACCACCGGATGGCTAGAGGTGTAGGAGGGCGCAGAGTCGCAGGCAGATGTCGAATCAAAAGTGAAGTACTGATCTCCGGCGCTGTCCACGACACTGTAACGCGCGGCAGGTCCCGGGAGGTAGGTGGAATACGCCAGTTTTGGCGGGTCGGCCGGAGTGAACGCGGCCGCGGAGGCTATGAGGGCCAATATTCCGGGAGTTCATTGTCCGAATCAATCATAGCGCTCGCCGTTGGCGCCAACAAGCAGCCCACCGGAATGTGGTCAAGACGAGGCAGTGTTTGCGAACGGCTCTCGCCTGGCCGCCCATCCGGATTCCTCTTGTCCGCGCCTGGTCCGCGGCGCCGTCTGGTCGGCCCCCTCTGATATAGTGCGGTGATGCCGTTCGACCCGCGACGCCGTGATTTCCTGTCCGCTGCCGCCGGGGTAGCCGCCGTCCCGTCAATTGCCGCTCAGGCTGTCGCTCCGGCCAAATCGCTCAACCTCAAGATCACCGATCTGAAGACCGTCATCGTGAACGCCGGCAGCGTCAATTGGGTTTTCTGCAAGGTCTACACAAATCAGGGTCTCGTCGGGCTGGGCGAAGGCTCGATGACCAGCAAGGAGGCCACGGTCGCCGAGGCCATCCGCGAACACCACCGGTTCCTGGTTGGCAAGGATCCCACCGACATCGAGCTTCTGTGGCAGGGAATGTACCGCTACCCGCGCTGGCGCGGCGGCCCCGTGCTGAACAGCGCCATCAGCGCGGTGGAGATCGCGCTGTGGGACATCCTGGGCCAGGCACTCGGCGTGCCCATCTACAAGCTCCTTGGCGGCGCCGCCCGCCGCCGCATCCGGCTGTACAAGGACGTCGCCTCCACGCCCGAGGCTTTTCTCAAAGCGAAGGAAGAAGGCTACGGCGCGGCCAAGTCCGGCTTCATCCGCGTGGACAACGATCTGGTCGAGCCGCGGCGGGCCGTCCGCGAAGGCATCCGCGCCCTCGAGCAGGTGCGCAAGGCCGTGGGGGACGATTTCGACATCTGCATCGACGCCCACGGAAAGCTCACCACCGTTATGGCGGTCGAGTTCTGCACCGCCATCGAAGACCTGCGGCCGTTCTTCGTCGAAGAAGCCACCCAGCTCGAGGATCTGGGCGAGCTGGAGCTTCTCCGCCAAAAGACGAAGGTCCCGCTGGCGACCGGCGAGCGCTCGTTCA
This sequence comes from Bryobacteraceae bacterium, assembly GCA_026129905.1. Taxonomy (GTDB): domain Bacteria; phylum Acidobacteriota; class Terriglobia; order Bryobacterales; family Bryobacteraceae; genus JAHCHE01. The sequence continues at coordinate 64,257 of JAHCHE010000036.1, forward strand.
CCAAGTGGGGCTTCGCCGAAATGTGCGCGCGTCACCTCGTCAATTACGTGCAGCCGGACGTCGTGCACGCCGGCGGCATCCTCGAGCTGAAGAAGATCGGAACGCTGGCCGAAGCGTTTCGCATCGAAATGGCGCCGCACAACCCGCAGAGCGAAGTCAGCACCATGGCCTCGCTCCACGTCGACGCCACGACGCCCGCCTCGACGATCCAGGAGTACAATCCGCGCTCGGACCAGTGGGTTCAGGACCTCTTCTACGGCGGCGGATCGAGGGTCAAGGACGGTTACGCGGAATTGCCGGACCGCCCCGGACTCGGCGTGCAACTGAACGAGGAGGTGGCCGCCCGGCGCCCCTACCAACCGGTGAACCGGCCCAACTACGTCTTCTCCGACGGCGCGGTGGCCGACCACTGAGACCGGACGCGCGCGTCCTGCTTGACTGGAAGCCGCGATTTAAGTGACAATAATGAATGTCTGAGCACTCCCGCCCACTCGTCGGATCATCTGAACTAAGTCAGGTAATCCGATCTTCAGTACTCTTAGCCCATCATCAGACCAAGGAGGTTCTTCCGTGTCTGACCACCAAGTGGGATTCGCGGGCCGCGAGTACGCCCCTGCCATCGTTTGGCTCGGCATGGCTCTCTTCAGTCCCGTAGTCTTTTCCGCATATCCGGGAGAATTTTCTCTGGCGCTCGCGCTCGGTTGCGGCGTGATCTGCATCCTCATGCCGTGGCTTGAGTGGAAGAAATCGTCGCCGTTGCACGTTGCTTGCTTGGTAAGCGGCGGCCGGCGAACCAGGTGAGCGATCCCGCGGAGCGAGCCAGTTGCCCGCCCGCGCCGGAGAGCCGGAAGTAAAGGGTAGCCGATGCCGTTCGTCTATTTCACGCCGCGATCGCTGACCAACAAATCCGTGCGCGCCTACGCTCCGCCGATGTCGGGAGTGTACGGGATCTCGAATGCCCGCGAGTGGATCTACATCGGCGAAACCGACAACATACAGGATTCGCTGTTGATCCACCTCCAGGAGCTTGACACGCCGCTGATGCGCCGGCAGCCAACGGGATTTGTGTTCGAGGTCTGCGGTCCGGCGCTGCGATTCGTGCGACAAGGCCGGCTGGTTCTCGAATACAAGCCTTACTGCAACCAGCGTTCCTCGGGCCGGCGGTGAATCGTCCCCACCGGGACGGCGCGGACGTTACGCGGTGAGCGCGCGCAAGCGCGCCGGAGTTCGAAACCGCGCTCTTCCCGAGCGCTCGCTCTCAGACACCCCGGACGCCTCCGCCCGGAGTGTAGGAAAACCGTTTGGCGTGAGCTCCGGTCTTGGGAACCGGGCGGCGCGCCACGTGGGCCAGCATCTCTCCGTCAGTGAGGGAGCAGTGAGGCTCCCGGCCGGCGTCCAGTTCTTGAATCAGCAGGCGCAGACACAATGCGGGGCCTTCCTGCATCGCCACCTGATGCCGCTTGAACAGCATTACGTCGGTGGTAACGATATAGGTCTTCTTTTGCTCGCCCGGGACGACTTCTTCGAATGTGTAGGCGCGCCGGTTGCCCACATGTTCGAAACCCAAATAGCGAAGAAAACGAACGGAGCGCCGCTTCGGGTCGGAAGAACTCGGGTCGGTCCTCTTTTGGACCACGATGTCGACCGCCTTCGGGTGAGCGCCGCGCAAGAGCCCGAAAGTAACAACCTGGCCCGCTGCAAGATTGGCCAGGTCATACGCCAAAACGGCGGAGAAGTCAAACGGTAAGTCCCGTCCATCGTCGAGCTGAATGAATCCCGCGTCCAACCCAATACTCTTGATGATTCCGGTCATTGGTCCTCGATTCGATCGCCTCGACATCACCATGCGCGCGCCGTTCGCGCTCTCTCGGCCGGACCGCCGCGCCACGGCGGAAGCGCGGCTTGTTCAGTCGCCGGCCTTGTCCTGGCGGAACCGATTCACCTGGTGGCCTCTGAATCGATGCCCTCGCCGGCTTCTCGATGGGCGTGGCCTACGGCGAAATCCACGCGGGTATTGCGGAGATAGCAAGTCTTCAGCATACCGCGAATCCTGCCGGCGGCGGCCGGCGCCGCTCCCTTTCTGATCGCCGCCCTTGCCGGACCGGCCGGGACTCGGCATGCAACCACAAGTTTTGACCCGTCGCGTGCCGGCCGCGCGGCGCCCGCGAGTTGACAGGGCGGGTCCGAGTTTACTATGTAGGTCAATCAACCATGTGGAATCACGATTACACGCCGATCGGCGGCAGCCTTGCGCTCTCCACGATTGTGGCCGCCTTGCCCATCTTCGTCCTCCTCCTCCTGTTGGGCGTTATTCGCAAGCCCGCCTGGATTGCGGCCCTCTCCGGGTTGGGCGCGGCGGCGGTAGTTGCGGTCGGGGCTTACGGGATGCCAGCCTCGACAATGATCGGCGCCGCCACCTACGGCGCGGCCTTCGGACTGTTTCCGATCGGCTGGATCGTGTTCTGGGCGATCTATCTCTACCGGCTGACGCTCGAAACCGGCAAGTTCGAGGTGATCAAGGACTCCATTGGAAGCCTCACCGACGACCGTCGTCTTCAGGCGCTGCTCATCGCCTTCGCCTTCGGCGCGTTCATAGAGGGCGCCGCCGGCTTCGGCACGCCCGTTGCCGTGGCCGCCGCCATGATGGCCGGGCTGGGTTTCTCCCCCTTCTACGCGGCCGCCATCTGCCTGCTTGCCAACACTGCGCCCGTCGCCTTCGGGTCCATCGGCATTCCGGTGGTGACGCTGTCCGCCATCACCGGACTCGATCTGTACGCGCTCAGCGGCGATGTCGGCAAGATCTGCGCTCCGGTGTCGCTATTCATCCCGGCCTATCTCGTCGTGGTGATGGGCGGCTGGAAAGGGTTGAGAGGCGTGTTCCCGGCGGCGGCTGCTTGCGGCATTTCGTTCGCCAGCGTGCAGTTCCTCGTCTCGAACTACCTCGGACCGTATCTCACCGACATTCTCAGTTCTCTGGCGGCGATCGGCGCGCTGGTGGTCCTGTTTAGGGTCTGGCAGCCGAAGGATGGCTTCACCATGGAAGGCAATGCCTCGGAGCACGTCGCCCCGAAACGCCACCCCATACGCCAGGTGATCCATGCCTGGTCGCCCTACTATCTCCTGGTAATCATGGTTCTGCTGTGGGGCCTGGAACCGGTGAAGGCTGTGCTTAATGCGGTAAACGTGGCCTGGGAATGGCCGGTGCTGCACAACCTGGTGCAGCGGATGGAGCCGCTTGTGCCGCAGCCTTCCCCGTACCCCGCGGTGTACACGCTCAGTTGGCTGTCCGCCTCGGGAACGGCCTGCCTGATTGCGAGCCTGCTCTCGGTGGCAGTGTTGCGGATGAGCGCCGCGCAGGCGATTAAGGTGTTTGTCGCCACCTGCAAGCAGCTCTTCCTTCCCCTGGTGACCATCGCCTCGGTTCTGGGGCTTGCATTCCTCATGAACTACTCCGGCGCGACGGTGACGCTCGGCCTCGCCTTTGCGGCCACCGGCGCCCTGTTCCCGTTCTTCAGCGCCATGCTCGGCTGGCTCGGCGTCTTCCTTACCGGAAGCGACACCTCGTCCAACGCGCTATTCGGCAATCTTCAGGTGGTCACCGCCAACCGCCTGGGGTTCGACGCGGTGCTGATGGCCGCGGCGAATTCCAGCGGCGGCGTGATGGGGAAAATGATCAGCCTCCAGAGCATCGCCGTCGCGGCGGCCGCCACCGCAATGGCCTCGAAACAGGAATCGAACCTGTTCCGCTTCACGCTCCGGCACAGCATTTTGCTCGCCTCGGTGATCGGCGTGATTACGGCGATCTACGCCTACGCGGGCCGCTGAGAGTCTCCGGCTATTCCAGACGCATCCGCCAGACGGTGCTCGTTACTTCGCGGAGGCTGCAATACATCCCGTCAGCCGTCATCGCGTGGCCGAAGGAAGGCACGCCGGCCACGTGCCTGCGTCCATGGAAGTGCTGGACGGCAAAGGAATCGCCCGCCGGCTTCTTGGCCGTCGGATCCAACTTCCGCGCCCACACGCAGTACGAGCCGTCCTGGCGCGTAAGGTAGTAGAGGAGGTTGCCGTTAGGGGACCACCAGGAGTCTTCGTTCGGGCCATCCGCGATGCGCAGCCATTCGCTCTCGGGGGACGCAGCTCCAGCCCTTAGCGGCGCGACGTAGACCGGCGTCTGCTCCAGATCGAGTACCAACTGGAAGCTGATCCACTGTCCATCCGGAGAAAGGGCGCCCGGCCGAATCGCGGCGCCGGAGGAGTGCTTTACCACGTCGGTGATCTTCTTGCTCTCCACGTCGATGGACCGCACCATCGGCGGCTCGGCCGGCGCATACAAAATCCGTTTTCCGTCCACCGACCAATCCAGCGCCACGTTAACGCCGCCGCACATCTTGTCCTCTCGCCCTTCGGCGAGGTTGAATACCACGAGGTCGCCCTTGCCCTCGACGTCCCGGCACATCGCCACCCGCGACCCGTCTGGCGAGAATATCGCGCGGTATTCCCTCCCCGACGCGCCGGTCAGCGGCGCCGGCGTGTCCACGCCCGTCGCCAGGTTTCGGATCCATATTCTGCCCTGGCCCGGCCGGTCGGAAACGTAAATAATCGAGCGCCCGTCCCGGGAAAGCCGCGGGGTCGTGTTTTCCGCGCCATCATGCGTCATCTGCCGCAGCGGCCCGGCTATCTTTCCCTCGTTTGCCCGTAACGGCAGATACCAGATGTCCCGGCGCATTGTGACGCTCGAGAAGACAAGCAGACCGCCACTCGTCATGGCGGGATGGCGCTCATTCGCCGGTCCGGCGCTGATCTGCTCGGGTTGGCCGAGGGGCTCGCCGGTTCGAGGCGAGATCCGTAAGCGCCAGATTTCCGACGGGCCGGACCGGTAGGCGGCAAACACGACGTACTTGCCGTCCGGACTCCAGATCATCCGGCTGTCCAGCGCCGGATTCAGATCGCGGATCGGCCGCACCTTGCCGCCTTCCAGGAAGCGCCGCAAACCTGTTTGCACGGCGTTTCCGCCTTCGGCCGGCGCGATCCACCAGTCGAATTGGGAGAACTGCGTCGACACTGCCTCGCGACTCCCCTCAAACAAGAGGTACTTGCCATCCGGCGACCACGCTGGACAATAGGACCAGGGTATGTCCAGCTTCAGCGGTCGGGACTCTCCCTCGTTCGCGTCGTACACGTAGACCTGCGAACGCCGGAATCGCGCGCCAACCGAGTATGCGATCTTCCGTCCGTCCGGCGAGAATGTCGGCCATGCCCCTCCCGGTCCGATCAACTGCGCCGGCCCGCCGTAAGCGGACATCCTGTAGATGCCGCCGTTCTGCCCGATCCCGGTGTAGGCGATGTGCTCGCCATCCGGGGAAAATGTCGGCTGGCAGAACTGCCCTCCTTCTCTGGTCCGGAGCGCCGGAGTGCTGCCCGCGACCTGCTGCCGCCAGATGCCCATATCGCCGCCGCCCTCGCCGTCCGAGGCGTAGATCACGGCGCGGCCATCGGGAGACAAGGCCGGCTGCGTCGAAAGCCCCGCTTGCGCCGTCAGCGAAGCGAAGCTGCGGGCGCCTGACGGTTCGCTCCACATCCGGAACGCCCAGAACGCGAGCCCCGCCGCCGCGATGACGACCACAGCCCATACCGGCCACCTGGCGCGACGGGCCGGGCCGGCCGGCAACGCCGCGACCGTCAACCGCCCCGAGTCGGAATCTTCCTTGATCGCCTCCAGCAGCGTCTTGACGTCCACCATGTGCTGGAAACGACGCGCCGGCTCCTTCCGCATGCAGTGCGTGATCACCCGCTCCACCTCGCGGGGAACGTTGCCGGCGAACTCCCGCACCGGCCGCGGCTCCGCCCGCAAAATGGCGGACATCACCGACAAGCGGGTCTCGCCTTGAAACGCCCGCTGCCCCGTGACCATCTCGTAGAACAGCGACCCGAACGCAAAAATATCCGACCGCGTGTCGATCTCTTTGCCTTCGGCCTGCTCCGGCGACATGTACGCCACCGTTCCGAGAATTACCCCTTCCTCGGTACCGGCTTGCATCGGCAGCGTCTCGGCGTCGTCGGCCGATCGCGTCTCGGTCAGCTTCGCAAGTCCGAAGTCCAAGACTTTCACCAGGCCGTCGTTGGTCACCATGACGTTGGTTGGCTTCAGATCCCGGTGAACGATGTTCTCCGCATGCGCTCTCGCTAACGCGTCGGCAATCTGAAGCGCGATCCGCAGCGCCTCCGTGAGGTTCATCCCCTTCCGGGGTATCAACTGGTCCAGCGTCTTGCCCGCGACGAACTCCATCGCGATGTAATCGACGCCGCCCTCCACGCCAATGTCGTAAATGGTGACGATGTTTGGATGATTCAGGGAAGATGCCAACCGGGCTTCACGAATGAACCGCCGCTTGCGATCCTCGTTCGCCGTCCTGCCGGGCGGCAGGACCTTGACCGCCGCAGTACGCCCCAGGTGGGTATCGCGGGCCTTGTAGACCACGCCCATCCCCCCTTCGCCGATTCGGGACAGGACTTCATAATGGCCGACGGTCTGGCCCACCATGCGGATTCTCTCCTGCTCGCCAGGTCTCCCCGCCCCCGCTACTGTCGAACGCCGGGCTGAAACCCGTCCGGCTGTATCCGGTCGCTCAAAGCGATGAACGATCCGGCTCGCAGCGTGCCTCCGTCCCGTCTGCCCGTCGGTGCTCAGGCGCTAGAATCGTTTTAACCTCTTTTTGATCCTTTTTGCAAGGTCTTCGATCTTCGCCGCCGTCCGAATCGAATCGATCGAAAGCACGCGCTCCTCGTTCCGCTCCAACTCCTTCTTCAACTCGTCGGCCAACCGCAGAAGTTCGGTTGCGTCTTCAAGAGATTTTTCGTGCGCGTCTTTCAGGATGGCGTCGGCCTGCAAGCGGCCGTCCGGCAGGCGTACCGGCCGTTCGTCCTTCTCCCGCGTCTGCGGAAAAACGGTAAGCGCCATCAACAGCGCCAACAGCGCGACGATAAGCCGTTTCATTTTCTCTGACTGCTATCATAACGGGTTATGCAGGAAGTGATTGTCGGCGTTGTCGGCCTCGGCAACGTCGGCCTCGGCGCGCTCCAAATCCTGGCCGAGAACGCCGATCAGATCGCATTGAAGCTCGGCTTTCGCCTCCAGGTTAAGGTGGTTTGCAGCCGGGCGCCGGAAAACAAAGCCCTCCCGCCGGAGCTTGGCGGCGTCATGCGGACCCGGGACTGGCGCGACGTCGTTACGCACCCGGAAGTGGATATCGTCGCCGAGCTTGTCGGCGGAACCGGCGCCGCCCGTGGAATCATCGACGCCGCCATCGAGAACCGCAAGTCCGTCGTCACCGCCAACAAGGAACTGATGGCGCTCTGCGGCGCCGAGATCTGGGACCGCGCTATTTCCGCCGGCATCAACCTGGCCATGGAAGCCAGCGTCGCCGGCGGCATCCCGATTCATGCCGTCCTCCGGGAGGGCATTTCCGGCGACCGCATCACCGGCATCTACGGGATTCTAAACGGGACCTGCAACTACATCCTCACGGAGATCGAGAGCCGGGCGGCGGAGTTCTCGGCCGTGCTCGCCGAAGCTCAGCGGCGCGGTTACGCCGAGGCCGATCCGAGCGCCGACGTGGACGGGCACGATGCCCGGTCCAAACTCGCCATCCTGGCGGCGCTGGCTTTCGGCGAGCGCATTACGCCGTCGGACATCTTCACCGAGGGCATCCGCCGCATCTCGCCGGTGGACTTTCAATACGCGGCCACTCTCGATCACACGATTCGCCTGATCGCGGCGGCGCGCCAGACGCCCAGCGGCCTGATCCTCTCCGTGCGTCCGGCGTTGATTCCGAAATCCACCATTCTGGCCAGCGTCCGCGGCGCCTACAACGCCGTCTGGGTGCGAGGCCGGTATGGCGAGGACACGTTTTACTATGGCCAGGGCGCCGGGTCCCGTCCCACCGGCGTCGCGGTGGTGAGCGACCTGATGCGCGTCGCGCGCGAGATCCGCAACGGCAGTCCGGAACGGGTCTCCCCGTTCGCCCACGAGCGGCTGGGCGAATACCAGCCGATCCCCGTCACCCTTCAGAACCGCGCCTTCTATCTCCGGTTCCGGGTGGTGGACCGGCCCGGCATTATCGCCGCCCTCAGCCGCATCCTCGCCGCCAAGAACATCAGCCTGGACGCGGTGGTGCAGCTTCCGTCGGAATCCAAGAGCAATCTTCCCTTCGTTATCACGACGGAGCGCAGCAGCGAGCGCGACGTGCGGGAGGCGCTCGGCGAGATGTCCGGACTCGATTTCCTGGTGGAACCCCCGCTGGCCCTGCCGATCGAGACCGCGCTATGAAACATTTATTCTTCGCGTTACTGGTCGCCCACGCCGCCCTGCCGCAGGTGGCTGAGCACGCCAACAAGGATCTGCATTCGGAAGAAGGCCGCCGGCGGATGATCGGACTATTGTCCGACCCCGGCCGCGCCGACCGCCTGGAGGCCGGGAAGCTCCTGAATTCTCTGGGCCTCAAGGAGGGCGACGTGGTCGTCGACCTGGGCACGGGCGCCGGCATCATGCTGCCGTTCCTCAGCAAGGCGGTAGGCCCTTCGGGCAAGGTGCTGGCCGAAGACATCGTCCCCGACTTCCTCGACAAAGCGCGAGAGAGCGCAAAACAGCACGGTCTGACCAACGTCGAGTTCATCCTGGGCGGCGAGAAGGACCCCAACCTCCCCGCCAATGCGGCCGACCTGGTGATCACGGTGGACGTCTACCATCACTTCGACTATCCCGCCGAGATGCTGGCCGCCATCCGGAAGACCCTTCGTGATCGCGGCCGCCTGGTCATCGTGGATTACTACAAGGAAGGCTTCCGCGACCCCGAGCACATCCGGATCGACAAAGCGGCGGTGGTAGAGGAAGTGTCCGCCAACGGTTTTCGCCTTCTCTCTAACGAAGAGCATATTCCCGGCTCGCAGTACAGGCTGGTATTCGAAAAGCGGTAGTCTCCAACAGTTCTCTTCAACCCCAAACGACCGCGCCGCCGCCGTCGACGATCAGGGTTTGGCCGGTGACGTAGTCGGACGCGGGCGCGACCAGGAAGACGGCCGCTCCTTTCAGCTCGCCCGGCCGGCCGATGCGTCCCATCGGAACGTTGCGCTCGATATCCGGCGTTACCCTGTCCAGAACCTTCTCGGTAAGCCGCGTGGCGAAGAACCCCGGCGCCACCGCGTTCACTCGAATGTTGTGCTGCGCCCATTTCGCCGCCAACTCGCGCGTCAGGGCGATGAGCCCGCCCTTCGAAGCGACATAGGCCGCGTAATGCAGACCGCGCGGTAGCGAAACCTGGATGCCCGCGATCGAGGCCACGTTCAAAATGCGGCCGAACTGTTGTTCGATCATCCGGCGCCCGGCCGCCTGGCAGAACAGAAACGCGCCGGTGAGATTGACGTCCAGGACCGACTTCCACTTTTCAAGAGGCATCTCCTCAGCCGGCGCCGCCCAACTGACTCCGGCGCAGTTCACCAGCACGTCGATGCGGCCGTACGCGGAGATGGTCCGCTCGACCGTAGATTGAACCTGTTCCGGATTCGACGCGTCGCAAACCGCGCCCTCGCACGGAAAGCCCCGGGAGCGCAGTTCGTCCACGGCCGGGGCCAGCCATTGCTCCCTGCGGGCGGCCAGCATCAACAGTCCGCCGGCCTCCGCCAAGCCATCGGCAATTTCGAGGCCCAGTCCGCGGGACCCGCCCGTGACGAGACACACTCTACCGCTGAGGTCGAAGAGTTGGGAAAGAGACGGCGGCAAGGTGGGAAAACGCCGGCGCTCCGCGAAGGAACGCCGGCGTGTCGGAAGGCGGTTAGAAGAACAGCTTCAAACCGAACTGGATGATCCGCATGGGAGTGCGGAGACTCCGCACCTCGCCCATGCGAGTGCCGTTCGGTACGATGCTGTCGTTGGTGGTGAAGCCGATGCCGTTCGGAGTGCCGAAAAACGGCGTATTGAACGCGTTGGTAAACTCCGAGCGGAACTGAAGCTTTACGCTTTCACGAATGGCGAAGTTCTTGAACAACGAGAAATCCAGGTTCGTCTGGCCCGGTTCGTCGATGATGTTGTAGCCGGCGCTGCCGAACCGGCAAAGGTCCGGACGGCTTCCGATGTTGCAGGTGACGCGCTGGAACGCCTGGGGATTGAACCACAGCTTCCGCGTCGGATTGTCGAGCTTGGGATCGCCGACAATGTCCGGACGGACGGGACCGCCCGTGTTCAGGTCCCCACCCTGGCCCACGGTGAACGGGAATCCACTGCGCAGGGAAAGAATCCCGTTGGTCTGCCAGCCGCCGATGATGTGCTTCAGCGGACCGGACATATGCTGGCCCGGCAGTTCCCACACGTAGTGCGCCACGAAATTGTGCCGCTGATCGAAGCGGAAGCGGCCTCGCGAGCCGCGCCGGTCCAGCGGGTCCTGGAAGGCAACGCCTTCCTGCCCGCCATTCTCGCCGTCGCCATGGGCCTTACTCAGCGTGTACGAGATGCCCACCGCAACGCCCGACCGGTAGTGCCGGTCAAGCCGCACCTGGAGGCCGTGGTAGAACGATTCGCCGAAGCTGTCGATGTAGCGGATGTTGCCCAGCGCCTGCACGCCTAGGTTGGGGGTCGCCGGATCGTAGAAGCTCTGATGGGGCCGCCGCGCCTGGATGTTCGTGTTGGATGACGGCGGCGCCTGGTTGTAGTTGCCGATGCTGTTGCCGACGTGAGAGCCCTTGCTGCCCACGTAGCCGACCGTCAGCGACATTGCGCCGGGTAGCTCGCGCTGGATATCGAAGCTCCACTTCCACACGTCGCCGTCAAGATAGTCCTGCGGCAGATGCAGGAGGTTGATCGGCCGTGTCACCGCCGCGCCGCCCGTCTGCTGGAGGAACGGATCGTTCAGGGTCAGGATCGGTTGTCCGTCCCGGTAACGCCGGGTGCGGATGTTGGCCGTCGAGCCGTCGGCGGCCGTGACCGCAATGGTCTTGTCGAGGTCGGTTACCGAGTTGAACAGCAGACTGCCGGACTTCGGCGGCATCAGGTTGAAGATTGTCCACGTGTTGACATGGTTGATGTTGTCGAACCACCCGGCGCCCGTCCGGATCACCCATTTGTCGGTCGGACGGAACGCGATGCCGACGCGCGGCATGAAGAAGCGCCACGTTCGTTGCTGTGTCAGCTTCACCGCGCCGGACTCGTCCACGCTACCCGGGAAGACCGTTGGAATCACTTGGCCGGTTGCCGTCTGGTAGCCGCCGCCGCGGCCTTCCACCGGACCCGTGCCCACGAAGTCCAGCGTACGCCACAAGCCCTGGGAATCCACCGGGAAGCCGTTGTAATCGAAGCGCAGTCCGACGTTGACCGTCAGCCGCGGCGTTACCTTCCAATCGTCGTGGAAGTATGCGCCGAACCGGTTGGCGCGCGGGAAGGTGAGCGGCAAACCTTCAGCCGACTGGGTGTTGTTGGGCAACCCCAGCAGAAACGACGCCAGCGAGTAGCCGGTCTCATTGGCGCTGAAGCCGAGAATCCCCTCTTCCAGGTTCGCCGCGCCGCGTTCCATCGAGATCCGGTAGACCTCTGCGCCTACTTTGAGATTGTGCTTCCCCCGGATGAGCGAAACGTGGTTGCCGAACTGGATGGTATCCATGTTGTCGTAGCCGTTACCGTTGGTCAGCTCCTGCAACGTGAATGGCAACCCCGAGAAATTCGGTATGCCGTGCTCGCGCGTCGTCAGCTTGCGGTTGCCATCGCTGAACACCCGCACCTGCCCCACCCCGAGCGCGTCCATGTCGAACGTGGTGTTGTCGGTGCGCGGATTCGACGTGAGGTCGTCGGAGATGTTGAACCCGAAGCGGAACTCGTTCAGCGTGTCGTGGCTGAACGTGTGGATCCACTGCGTCGCCAGGTTGCTGACTTTCGAATCGACGAACACCGGCAGATTCGGGTTGATGTGGTTGCGCGTCAGGCCGGAGCGGTCCATCGCGATTCGCCCGAAAATGCGGTCCTTGTCGCTGAAGTAATGGTCCACCCGCGCGAAGTACTGGTGCGCGTCGATCGGCTGGTGAACTCCCCGAATAGAGGTGAAATCCAGCGGGTCCGTCTGGCGAAACTCCGCCCGCGGTACATACGTGTTCAGCACGTTCAACGCGCCGGGGTGCAGCCGCGACTGCGGGAGGATGTTGTTGGGGAACGGATCGCCGGTGTACGGATCGTAGATCACGATCGGCGCGCGAAACACTCTGCCGGTCGCGGGATTGATCGTGCCGGTCAGCAGCTCCTGGAAGTTCCCCTGGCGGAACGGGTCGAGCGGAAACGCCTGCGTCTGCACTTCCTCCCGCCGGTCCAGCCGGTGCTCCATGTTGAACGCCCAGAACGTCTTGTTCCTGCCGTCATAGAGCTTCGGAATCACAACCGGCCCGCTAACGACAAGGCCGAACTGGTTGCGCCGGAACGCATCCTTTCTCTTGCGCGATTGCCCCGGAGCCAGTTCGAAATTCAGGAAGTAGTGTTCTGCGTCCAGCTTCTCGTTTCGCAGGAAATGGAAAAGCGTTCCGTGAAGATTGTTGGTGCCGCTCTTCATCGTGATGTTGACGTAGGCGCCGCCGCCGAAGCCGTACTCGGCCGTGAACGCGTTCGTCTGGATCTTGAACTCTTCGATCGCCTCGATGGACGGCACGAAGTTCGTAATGTGGATGCGCGGGTCCTTGGCGTCCACGCCGTCAAGGCTGACCACCTGGTGCGTCTCACGCTGCCCGTTCGCGCTCACCGAAAAGCCCTGGCCCGGAATCGGGAAGCCCCCCAGGCCATCCCCGCGCCCGGTGCGCTCTCCGAATTGCACGCCCGGTATCAGGACCGCCAACTGCACCACGTTCCGCCCGTTCAGCGGCAGCTCCGTGATGCGCTTGTTCTCGATCACGCCGCCGACCGTCGCGTTCTCGGTGTTCAGCGTTACCGCCGACGCGGAAACCTCGACGGTTTCCGTGACGTCGCCCACCTCGAGCGTGAAGTTGTTGCGCACCTGCGCGGCGGTTTCCACCCTTACGCCGCGGACCGTCTGCGTCTTGAAACCTTGCATCTCGGCGCGGATTTCGTAATTCCCCACCGGTACCAGTTGGAAGCTGAAGTTGCCCGTGTTGTTAGTCTCGTCCGTTCGCGTAACCCCGGTTCCGGTGTTGGTAATGGTGATCCTGGCTCCAACGATAATCGCGCCGCTGGAATCCGTCACCAAGCCTTGTATGGACTGAGTAGTCGATTGCGCCGGCAACAATGCGGCTGCCATCAGCAGCAGCAGGCCCAGTCGCACTACTCCCCCTGTTCGTGAGCGAGTCTGAAGCATATCCCCGATCTCCTTAACTTGACTCTTTCATCAAGACTAATTGTCGTGACAGGGAAGTGAAGAATGAGCTTGAAAGGTTCCCGCCGGGAACCACGCCGAAGTACCTGCATCCCCTGATGCGGACAATTATAGCCACAGCATCGCTCCTCGTGTCAAGCAAGAAAAATGCC
>JAHCHE010000037.1 GCA_026129905.1 Bryobacteraceae bacterium
GGTCGCCGTCGTCGTCCCGTCGCCGGCCACGTCGGAGGTCTTCGACGCCACCTCGCGCACCATCTGCGCGCCCATGTTCTCCAGCGGGTCCTTCAGCTCGATCTCCTTGGCCACCGTGACCCCGTCCTTGGTCACCGTCGGGCCGCCGAACTTCTTCTCCAGGATGACGTTGCGCCCCTTCGGACCCAAGGTCACCTTCACCGCGTTGGCCAACTGGTTTACGCCCCGCAGGATCGCCTGCCGGGATTCTTCGCTGTATACGATTTGTTTTGCTGGCATGTTAAAGAGAATCCTCCTGATGATTTATTTCACGAGTACCCCGAGAACTTCGTCTTCCCGCAGGATCAGATATTCTTCCCCGTCGAGCTTGATGTCGTTGCCCGAGTACTTGCCGAACAGAATGCGGTCGCCGACCTGCACATCGAGTGGAACGAGCTTGCCGTCCTCCAGACGCTTGCCCTTTCCGGCCGCCACAACTTCCCCTTCCTGCGGCTTCTCTTTCGCCGAATCCGGTATGATGATGCCACCCTTGACCGTCTCTTTCTCTTCGATCCTCTTGATGACAAGACGATCGTATAGCGGACGCAACTGCATCGCTGGTAGTCCTCCTGACTTGAATTTGCGGTTGTATTTCTCTCCCGAACGGGGAGCCTTCAAGACTCTTTTAGCACTCCAGGTGGTGGAGTGTCAAGCGCAAGCCTGTAAATGATTCATAACAAAAGCTAAAAAGTTTCGCCAGGGCGGCCGTCGCCAATTCCTGGAACGGGCCTCGCCAGCCGCCTCGCGCTTTCCCGTCCGGTCGCCGGTTATTGCGCCCGTCCGTCCGCCAGCGGCGACTTTCTGCCGCTCTGCGCGAGGTTGCCGCCGTAAACGCGCCGGTAAATGTGCGCGTTGCGCAGCACGATCTGCACGTAGTTGCGCGTCTCGGTGAAGGGAATCGTCTCGACGAACTCCGCCGGTTCCTGGAAGTCGCCCCAAGTGAGCCATTCCTTCGCGCGCGACAAGCCGGCGTTGTACGACGCGAGAGCGGCTTCAACATGGCCGTCCAGTTCTTCCACCTGCCGCCGGAAATAGTAGCTGCCCATGTTGATGTTGACATCGGGCTTGTGAAGCATCGACAGGTGGAAGCGCCTGTAGCCGAGCTTGGCCGAAAGACTCTTTCCCGTCGAGGGCATGATCTGGGTGAGACCGCGGGCTGAGGCGCGCGATACGGCCTGGATGTCGAACTCCGACTCCTGGCGGATCAGCGCCGCCATGAAGTAGGGATCCAGATCGCGCAGCTTCGAGTAGCGCTCCAGGTATTCGCGATAGCGGAGCGGATACGCAAGCTGCCAGAATTCCTCCGGCGCCTCTTCGATGGGTATGGACAGGTACCCTGGGGAAATGCCCTTGATGTAGCGAATACTCTTTCCGTAGTCGCCTCGCGCGGCGGCTAATCGGGACAATTCCATTGCCAGCAAAGGCGCCTGCGCGCCGTTTTTGACCGCAAAACGCAATTCGTTTTCCGCCCAGTCGTCCCGCCCGGCGGCCAGCAGAAGGCGTGCGCGAACCAGCCGCTCGCTGGTTAGCTTGCTCGGCTCAAAATCGTCCGCCCGGTTCTTGTCGGGCAACTTCAGGCCGGCGATGAACTCCTTTACGAATGCCGAGGCCTGCACGCGGGCGATGGCGCCGTCGTCCAACCGGTCTTCGGCCAGCGTCGCGTGGTAGTAGTTGGGAAACCGGGACTTGAGTTCTTCGTAATAGCCGCGCGCCGTCTCCAACTGCCGCTCCCGCTCGGCCAGCCGCCCCAGGAAATACAACGCCGCGGGCGCGTTCGCCGACGATGGGAACAACTGGAGATGCTGGCGCATCAGCGTCGAGGCCTGCGGCGAGCGCTTCATGTAGGCGTTCCAGCTTATCTTCCAGTGGCAGTAGATCGACTCGCTTTCGATCGGGAACGATTCGGCGCATTGCCGGAACAGCGGCTCATAACGCGCGGTGTCGTTGCGCAGCAGGTAGTGATTGCCGACCGCCACCAGGCCCTGAAGCCGCCACGGCGACGTCTTGTGAGCCTTGTTCAGGTTGTCGAGCGCGGCGAGCATTCCCGCGATGTTTCCTGCGCGGCGGGAACTGGCCAGCACGTAGTAAAGCCGTTCCGCCTCCACCGCCGGCGTCGCCGACTTGAAGCCGTTCAGCCATTTCAGCGCGATGGCGTCGTGCCTCCGCAGATAGCGGACCCGCCCCAGCCAGACGCGTGCGCGGTCCCGGTTCGCTCCGGCCAGCTTCACCGTCATGTCCTGGAGTTCCTGCCGCGCCGCGTCGTAGGCGCCGGCGGCGATCAGCCGGTCCACCCGCGTGAACATCGCGTCAGGCATCAGCGGGGGGTACGAGCCGCCCATCCGGGCCCGCAGCCGGACAAAGGCCGACTCCGCGCGCTTGGAGACGGGCAAGGCGGCGTAATCCGAATAGAGGGACTGCCAGAGCGGGACCGCTTCCGACAGCGCTCCGGATTCCTCCAGGTTGAGCGCCAGCAGTTCCAAACCCTCCGGCTGGGGCAGTTCATCCGCGTACTTGCGAAGAAGGGCCATCGCCTCGGCCCGCCGCCCTGTCTCCCGGTAGATGGTCCCGATCGTCAGGATCGCCCGGGGCCGCAGGGGTGAAACGGGCGAGTTGCGGATCACCGCTTCCATCGCCTCGATCGCCTTTGGGTAATTCAGATTGCGGTAGTGAGCCCGGCCCGCGTAAAAAGCCGCATAATCCCGCAGCTTCGGAAGCCGGTCCTTGGCGGTGTCCAGGTGCTTCAACGCCGAAGCCGGCTGCCCCGACTCGGCCTTGCCTGCGCCGACCACCAGGTACGCAAGCCCGCCGGAATCCTGTCGCGCATACTTCGAGGCATACCGGAGCAGGGCATCCTCGTTCGCCGCCGTCGGCGACTTCGAATAGGCGCGCGAAAGGCTCTCCAGCGTCGGTGGAGGAGACGCGACGGCGAATACGCCCGCGGCAAGGAGGAAAAGACCGGCCGCGCCTTTCGCCGCGCGGCTCTTAGTGTTTTGGTCCCAGCGAAGGTTCATCATCGTCAGCCAGCCTGCAAACGAACTCGAACGTAACATCGTCCATTGCCGGGCCGTCGATCAGGGCTCGGCGCCGCCAATAGAGATCAGACCAGACGCTCCTGTGGGCGCCAGAGCCTCCAGCGCCGCGCCCCCGAGCGTCGCCACCAGTTCAAGGCCGCTCAAGATCCCGGCCTCGTTTCCCTCGGCGAGCAGAATCGCCGCAACCTTTCCATGCGCCACCAGCGGCGCCAGAAGCACGGTCCGTCCTGCGCCAGGCAGGAGTCCAATCAGGCTTCCGGAGATCTCGCTCGCCTCTGCCAGCGCGACCACCGAGTCCCGCGAATCGACGACTGTCCGAAACGCGCCCGCAAGGGGTATACCGACGTCCCGCGGGCGCTCGCTCTCGCGGCCGCGAACGCCAAACGCTTCCAAATGCAGCGTTTCACGATTCACGCGCAATAAAGCGGCAACGCCGGAGAACACCAGCGCCGCCTCGACAACCGCCGTCGCCCATGCCGGTTGGCCGGCCAGCGAACGCATCGTTCGCGTGGCGCGGTTCAGGCGTTCCAGCAACCGCGAATCCGCGGCGAGACCGGCCTCAACCCGCTGTTCCGCGACCAAGCCCCTATTTTAACGTATTCCCTTACTTCTTGGCTGTAATCGTAGAGGAATTAATGTGCCTGTCATTCCTAGCTGTTCGTTATCGTTGGAAAGCACTAGCTCCAGGTTGCCGCCCGCCGTACGCCCCGTTCCGGAGTAGGTGTCGGCTCCCCGCGCCACCTCGAGCGATTTCAATGCCAGGACGGGCAGCCCCCCAGCCGTCGTTAACTCAAAGGAACCAAAGGCCGAATCCCACATATTGGGTGGCGCGGGTGACGGCCAGTGGCCCGAGAACGAACCATCCGCGCGTAGCCCTGCCAGAACCTGATCGCCCAGCCCGGAAGCCTCCAGTATCCCCGCCACGTTTAGAACGCCGCTCTCCCACGCCACGCCCTTCAAATCCAATTCGGCCTTGTACCGTGGGGTTGCGTTCCGCAGATCCACCGTGATGTGGCCCGAAAGGAGGCCCTCATGGCACTCCGACGTGAGGTTCTCGAATTCCGCGCTAAGGCCGCGCCAGCGCAGTTTCGCTCCGGCGCCCCGGAGACGCACCGGTCCGGCCGTAAGCTCATCGACGTGAACCGCGCCTTCGGCGAAGCGGTTGCGCAGCCATTTCGGCGCCGTCGGCGGCGGAAACCGGAGCGTCCGGGCGATGAAACCTTGCCGCGGCCGAACCAGCGACGGTTGGAGAAGACGTTCCAGTTCCACGGCATCCGCCCTTGGGATGTGCAGATCGATCCGGTGCGGTTGCGCCGGCTGCGTCGCGGCCCTATAGTTTCCCGAAAAGCCGATGTCGCCCGCGGATGCCCGGATCAGCCGAATCTGCGTGGACGTCGGCCTTAGCGTCGCTGCCGCGGAGGCAATCGACACCGGCTTATTCAACCCCTCCACCGGGATTACCGCCTCCTTGATCGTGAACTTGCCGCTCCACGCGCCGCTTCCCGAGCCGGTCCGATAGCGAAGCTGGCCCTGAACGACGCCCGACAGGAACGACGAGAACAACGGCGCCGGCGGCGCGCTGGCGAGCCTCTGCCAGAACGCGACGAAAGCCGGGATGGACACGCGCTCCGCGTCGAGGCTGACGTCAAGCTCGCCCGTGGGAGGCGCGTACGACACCTCCACCCGCGCGGCGTCCTCTTCCCCGGCGCGCACCGCGGCCGGCTTCAGTCGCACCATGCGGTCGTCCAGGAAGAGAGAAGCCTCCTGAACGGAAAGCCGCCCGGCGTCGGGAACGGAGATGTTCGCGTCCTGAATCGCAAGCTGCCCGCGAAGCCGCCCTTGCGAGGAGAGGCTGAATGCCCCCGACATGCTGCCTCCCAGCGCCAGCCCCGGCGGCACGGCGGTCCCGGTTTCGCGCGCCAGTTCCGGCAGGGAATCCAGCGGCAGTTCCCGCAACGCGACGGCCAGCGCCCACCTCACCTGGGTAAGGTAGTCGGAAGCGTGAAAGCGGATCGAGACGGGAAGCTGCCCGGTCCCGCTCTCCAGCGTCAGTCGCTGCGCCTGGAGGTCAAGAAGCCCGCGATAGTCGATGGACGACGTGCTTGCCTGGTCTCGCAGCAGCAGCCGCTGATCGAACTCCACCATTTGCAGCGAACCCGTGATGCGAATGGCCGACATCTCGCCCTCCAGCCGCGCGGTGGACGCGATGAACCCGGCCAGCCCCATGCCCCGTCCGTGCAGCAGCCGTAGCACTTCGGATAAAGGGCTCCGCTCCAGGTGCAGGCTCACCGCGATCCGGTTTCCGCCGTCGGGAGGAAACGTCAGCAGCCCGGCGCCGGTCAGCGTGCTGAACCGTCCGCCGGGGCGGTCCGTGCGAGCCGGTTCGCCGGAGAACCGCAGTTGCACGCCCGTCGGCTCGGCGCGCGACGGCGAGACGTCCAGGTCCGTGTTCGCGAAGTAGAAGATGGACTTCGTGAGGCCGAACTTGAAGTTCAGACGGCCCGAGCGCACCCGGATTTCCGGCAGGCGCGCCCGTCCGCGGCGCGATACGTCGAATGCGCGGTCCAGCAGCGGCGGGTAGTTCCAGGCGCCTTCGTCGCTTTTCACCAGGTTGACCTTGGGATCGTTGAGGCTGAGGCGTGAGAACTCCAGTCGCCGTTGGAACAGGCTGCTCAAACGCACGCCGATGTCGAGCGTAGGAACGTACGCCAGCGGTTCCAGGCCGAACGACGGGTCGTCGTGGATAATTACCCGGCTGATCGACAGACCAGGCTGAGGAAACAGCTTCAAACGAACCGCGCCGCTGATCTCCACCTTCCGGTCCAGAGCCTGCTGGAGGGCGCGGCGGATGCGGTCCCGGTAGCGGTCCGCGCGTACCAGCGGCGCCGCCAGGCAGATGGCAACCACCGCGGGCGCGAGAACTTTAATGCGCCGGCGGAGGGCGCCTCGCGGTTTCATGAACGGATTGCCCCGCCAACCAGCGCCCGGTACGCTTCCGGGTCGTCAATGTCGCGCAATATTCCCGGATCGTTCACCTCGATCCGGAGCGTCCGGTCCTCGTTCGCGCGAATGACGTCGCGGGCCGTGGCCTCGGGCGGCAGCGCAAGCAGCGCTGCGATCAGCTCGCGGCGGACGCACACCGGATGGCCGCGCTTCCCATCGTGAACGGGCACGATAACCGATGCGTGGGGAGACGCGTCGTCGAGCGCCCGCGCCAGCGCCGCGATCGTTGAGGGGAGCACCAAAGGATAGTCCACCGGCGTAAACATCACCGCTTCCGCGTCCGGCGGAGCGGCTGTCAGACCGCATTGCAGCGAACTGAGTTGGCCACGCTCCGGATCCGGATTGGCGACGAACTGAACCTCGGTGGCCCGCGCGGCGCCCCGCCGAATCGCGTCCACGTGTGCGCCGACCACGACGATCACCGGCGCGCAGTGAGGAAGCAGCGCTCCGATCAGCCGGTCCAGGAACGTCTCTTCGCCGATCGGCAGCAAGGCTTTGGGCGATCCCATCCGCCGCGAGGCGCCCCCCGCAAGGATGATGCCCGTCAGGGTCATTTGAGTACAGGCCGCAGAGCCGGGTTGGTGAAGATGGATTTCGAGAGTTCCCGCCAGCTTGAATTGGGGTTGCGCCGCGCCGCGATCATCTCCGCCACCACCGACACGGCGATTTCCTCCGGCGTCACGGCGCCGATTTCCAGCCCCATGGGCGCTGAAAGCCTGTCGAAAACCTCCCGCGGGGCGCCCTCTTTTTCCAGCTCTTTCACCAGTGAAATCACTTTCCGTTTGCTGCCGATCATCGAGATGTAGCGCGCGCCCGTGGTGATGGCCCAGCGCAGCACCCGTAGGTCGTCGCGATGTCCCCGCGTAACGATGATGAGATACGCCGAATCGGTGATTCCGAGCTTTGGAAAGATCTCCTCGTAGATGCCGGCATGGATCTCGTCGGCTTCCGGAAAGCGGTCCCGGTTCGCGAACTGTTCCCGGTCGTCAATCACGACGGTAGCGAAGCCGGCCAGGTTCGCCACTTTCGACAGGCTTTTCGATACGTGCCCGGCGCCGAAGATGAACGCCCGCGGCTGAGGAATCACCGGCTCGACGTACACGTGAAGCTGCCCGCCGCAGATGAGCCCGCTCTCGTAGGCCGCGTCCTGTCCCAGGTTGAAATCCAGGTACTGGGGCTTTTCCGTCTCGATAACCTCCCGCGCCGCGTTCCAGACTTCCGCCTCCACGCAGCCGCCGCCGATGGTTCCCGTCATCGAGCCGTCGTCGCGCACCAGCAGTTTCGCGCTCTGATAGCTCGGTATGGAGCCGTTCACCTCCACGATTGTGGCGAGCGCGCACTTGCGGCCCGCGCGCCGCAGGCGCACCAGCTCCTCGAACACATCCATCGACGAAAATTATACCGCGCCGGCAGAATTCCAAATATTCAAGGGGTTGATGATCGCTGCGAGTCGGCCTCACTTTGGCGCGGCTTTACACACGCGCCGCGGACGCCGTTCCATCGCAAAGCAGGCGCCTCGCAGCGGCGCCGCTTAGCTCGACTCCAGAACGTCCTCCCAACGCGTTTCGCGCCGGCTGTAGATCGCCATCCTCGCCATAATGGCGGTGCGCATCGCGTCCACCGCGCTGAAAGCGGCGTTCTCCACGTTCCCCGTGCGCGCTCCCTCGATGAATTCGTCCACCGCGTCCTCGGTGATGTCGTAGGTCGTCGCAACCTCCGCCGGCGCCTCCGAGGGACTCGGATCCTTGTAGCCCTTGGCCGGAAGCCGCTCGTCGACCACCTTGTCGTACCACCGGTAACCCTGCCGCGACGTGCTGATGGCGCCCTTTTGTCCGATGAACGTCTCGCCGATGTCGTTAAACCCCTGCGTGGAAAACTGGTTGGCGCTGTAGCTGAAGACCACGCCGTTCGGATACTCGAAGCTGACCGAGAGGTTGTCCAGAATGTCGCCGTACGTGCGCTCGCGGCGCCCGCCATATCCGCAAGCCTTCATCGGGTGAGCGTCCATGAACCAGTTGGCGACGTCGATGTTATGACAATCCTGCTCGACGACGATATCGCCGGAGTAGTCGCGATAGAACAGCCAGTTGCGCATCTTCTCCTCGCCCGCCGGATGCCCGGCGCGAAGGGGCAGGTCCCCCGCCATCCAGGCCCCGCGGATCATCCGGATCTCGCCCAGCGCGCCGGACCGCACGATGCGGCAGGCCTCGCGATAGTCCTTGCCGTAGCGTTGCTGGAAATCCACCGAGATCCGCTTCCGTTCGTCCGCCTTGCGCGCGGCGGCCAGCAGGCGGCGGCATCCCGGCTCGTCCACCGCCACCGGTTTCTCCATGAAGATGTGCTTCCGCGCTTGCACGGCGGCCTCAAACTGCTCCGGCCGCAGGTGCGGAGGCGTCGCCAGCAGCACGGCGTCCACGTCGCTCTTCAGCAGTTCCTCATAGCTGCTGTAGGCCGCCGCGCCCGGAAACTGCTTCTTCGCCGCCGCGAGCATGTCCTCGTAGATGTCGCACACCCCCGCGATCCGGGCGTTCGGGTTCTGAGCGAAGTAGTTCGCGTCGTATGTTCCCCGCCGGCCGCAACCCACCAGGCCAACCGTAAGAGCGGAGTTGGCGCTGGTTCCTCGCGTCGCCCGCGGATTCGCAATTAGAAAGCCCGCGCCGGCGGTGGCGGATGTCTGTATGAAGTTCCTTCGGGAAGTGGTCGGATGCATGATCGGCTCCTTCGCCGTTTATCATCTCTCCGGCGGCGCGCGCCGGCAAGAGAAATTCGGGGGCGCAAATTTCCGCAGCTTATCCACGGATCGTCCACATGCGGCCGCCTCCGATCCAAAACCGCGCCGCCGCAACCCTGAACACTGCGCCATTTGCCCCTGCCAAATCAAACTATAAGCTCCGAAAACCGCGAAGAATGCCCCACGGCGCCGCCTTCGGCGGATCGCTAAGCGCTTCATAACACGGCGCGAACCGCTACTTCACCCCATGGAAGCAAAAATGCACTTTGTCCGATGGAACCCGCAAATGAACAATCACAGGCAAAAAGTGACCATTGACGGCAATGAGGCTGCGGCGTACGTAGCCCATAAGATCAACGAGGTCATCGCCATCTACCCGATCACGCCGTCCTCGGGCATGGGCGAGTGGGCCGACCAGTGGTCTTCGGAAGGCAAACGCAACATCTGGGGCACAATCCCCACCGTCATCGAAATGCAGAGCGAGGGCGGCGCTTCCGCGGCCCTGCACGGCGCCGTGCAGGCCGGAGCCCTCTCCACCACGTTCACCTCATCGCAGGGTCTGCTGCTGATGATCCCCACCATGTACAAACTGGCGGGCGAGTTGACGCCGACGGTTTTCCACGTCGCGGCGCGAACCGTGGCCACCCACGCTCTGTCGATCTTCGGCGACCACTCCGACGTCATGGCCGTCCGCCAGACCGGCTTCGGCCTGCTTGCCGCCGCCGGCGTCCAGGAGGTGATGGACATGGCGCTGATCGCCTCGGCGGCCTCGCTCGAAGCCCGCATCCCCTTCGTCCACTTCTTCGACGGCTTCCGCACCACGCACGAGGTCGGCAAGATCGAGCAGCTTACCGACGACGATTTGCAGGCGATGATGGACGACGCGCTCATCCGGAGCCACCGCGAACGCGCCATGACCCCGGATCGGCCCGTGCTGCGCGGCACCGCGCAGAACCCGGACCACTTCTTCCAGGCCCGCGAAACCATCAATCCCTTTTACCTGGCCTGCCCTACCATCGTGCAGAACGCGATGGACAAGTTCGCCGGCCTCACCGGCCGCCAGTATCACCTCTTCGACTACGTAGGCGCGCCCGACGCCGAGCGCATCGTCGTGATGATGGGCTCCGGCGCCGAGACGGCCGAGGAAACCGTGAGCTACCTCGCCGGCCAGGGCGACAAGGTGGGCCTGCTGAAGGTGCGGCTGTTCCGGCCCTTCTCCGTCGAGCATTTCATCGCCGCCATTCCGCCCTCGGTGAAGCGCATCGCCGTCCTGGACCGGACCAAGGAACCCGGCGCCGTGGGCGAGCCGCTGTACAGCGACGTGATCACCGCCCTCACCGAGGCGCTTGACGAACGGCCCATGCCCAAAGTCATCGGCGGCCGCTACGGTCTCTCGTCCAAGGAATTCACCCCCGCCATGGTCAAGACCGTCTACGACGAACTGGCCAAGCCCGCTCCAAAGAACCACTTCACGGTCGGCATCGTCGACGACGTCACCCACACCAGCCTGGCCTTCGATCCCGAGTTCTCCACCGAGGACCCCAGCACCGTCCGCTGCCTGTTCTACGGCCTCGGCGCCGACGGTACCGTGGGCGCAAACAAGAACTCGATCAAGATCATCGGCGAGGAGACCGACAACTTCGCCCAGGGCTACTTCGTCTACGATTCGAAGAAGGCCGGCGCGGTCACCGTGTCGCACCTGCGCTTCGGTCCCAAGCCACTCCATTCCACCTACCTGATCACCAAAGCGAACTTCATCGCCTGCCACCAGTTTGTCTTCCTGGAGCGGTTCGACGTCCTGAAGGCCGCCGTCCCCGGCGCGGTGTTCCTGCTGAACAGCCCCTATCCGGCCGACCAGGTCTGGAACCACCTCTCCCGCAAGGTCCAGGAGCAGATCGTCGCCAAGAAGCTGAAGTTCTATGTCATCGACGGCTACGAGGTGGCCAGGCAGGCCGGCATGGGGTCACGCATCAACACCATCATGCAAACCTGCTTCTTCGCCATCAGCGGCGTCCTGCCGCGCGAAGAGGCCATCGCCAAGATCAAGGACGCAATCAAGAAGACCTACGGCAAGCGCGGCGAAGCGGTCGTCCAGAAGAACTTCGCTGCCGTCGACGCGGCCCTCGACCATCTGCACCAGGTTCAAGTCCCCGAGCAGGCGACCAGCGACATCATGGTTCCGCCCACGGTCTCCCCGCGCGCGCCGGAATTCGTCCAGAAGGTGGTGGCGCCCATCATCCGGGGCGAGGGCGACCTGCTTCCGGTAAGCGCCATGCCCAAGGACGGCACGTTCCCCACTGCCACCGCGGCCTGGGAGAAGCGCAACATCGCGCTCGAGGTTCCCGTCTGGGACGAAAAGATCTGCATCCAGTGCGGCAAGTGCGTCCTGGTCTGCCCCCACGCGACGATCCGCGCCAAGGTGTACGATAAAGCCGCCCTGGAAGGCGCGCCGCCGACGTTCAAGTACACCGCCGCGCGCTGGAAGGAGTTCAAGGACCAGACCTACACGCTGCAAGTGGCGGTGGAAGACTGCACCGGCTGCTCGCTCTGCGTCGAGGTCTGCCCCGTGAAGGACAAGTCCGACGTTAAACGCAAGGCCGTCAACATGGCCCCGCAGATCCCACTGCGCGAACCCGAGCGGGTTAACTGGGACTTCTTCCTGGGCCTGCCCGAAATGGACAAGCAGCAGATCAAGCCCCACATCGTTAAGGACACCCAGTTGTTCCAGCCGCTGTTCGAGTTCTCCGGCGCCTGCGCCGGCTGCGGCGAAACCCCGTACATCAAGCTGATGACCCAGTTGTTCGGCGACCGCGCCATCATCGGCAACGCCACCGGCTGTTCGTCCATCTACGGCGGCAACCTGCCCACCACGCCCTACACCGTCGATGCCGAGGGCCGCGGACCCACCTGGAACAACTCGCTGTTTGAAGACTGCGCCGAGTTCACCCTGGGCCTCAGGCTCGCCGTCGACCAGCACACGCTGTTCGCCCGCGATCTGCTCGAGAAACTCCGCGAACAGGTGAGCGGCGTCCTGGTGGACGAAATCCTCGCCGCCGATCAATCCGCCGACGCCGGCGTCCAGGCCCAGCGCGAGCGCGTGAAGTTGTTGCGCGAGCGCCTGGCCGGCATCGATTCACCCCACGCCCGCCGGCTGGAAGCCATCGCCGATTACCTGGTGAAGAAGAGCGTATGGGCCATCGGCGGCGACGGCTGGGCCTACGATATCGGCTACGGCGGCCTGGACCACGTGCTGTCCACCGGTCGCAACGTCAACATCCTCGTCCTCGATACCGAGGTCTACTCCAACACCGGCGGCCAGATGTCCAAGGCCACGCCCCGCGGAGCGGTCGCCAAGTTCGCCGCCGGCGGCAAGCCCATGGGCAAGAAGGACCTCTCAATGATGGCCATGCAGTACGGCAACGTCTATGTCGGCCGGGTAGCCATGGGCGCCAACGACGTCCATACCGTGAAAACCTTCCTCGAGGCCGAGGCCCACAACGGTCCCTCGATCATCATCGCTTACTCCCACTGCATCGCTCACGGTTTTGACATGGTCCATGGCCTGGAGCAGCAGAAAGCGGCGGTGGCTAGCGGCCACTTCCCGCTCATCCGTTACAATCCGGCGCTGGCGGCCGAAGGGAAGAACCCCTTCCAACTCGACTCCAAAGCGCCGTCCATACCGATCGAGAAGTACGCCTACAACGAGACGCGCTACACCATGCTTGTGCGCAGCGATCCAGAAGCCGCCAAGAAGCTGCTCGAACTGGCGCAACACGACGCGCAAGTGCGCTTCAAGCTCTATGAACACATGGCCGCGATGCCCGGCAACGGCGCCGGCAAGGAGGTGAAGAATGGCTAACCTGTCTACCAGCTATCTCGGACTCACGCTGAAAAGCCCCATTGTGGCCTCATCCGGCCCGCTCTGCAAGGACATCGGCCATATCCTGCACATGGAAGACGCCGGCGTGGCGGCGGTGGTGCTCCACTCGCTGTTCGAGGAACAGATCACCATCGAGAGCCAGGCGCTCGACCGCCATCTCAGCGAGCAAAGCGAAAGCTACGCCGAGTCGCTCTCCTACTTCCCGGACCTGGCCAACTACAACATCGGCCCCGACGGTTACGTCGAGCACCTCCGCAAAGCCAAGCAGGCCGTCGACATTCCGATCGTCGGGAGCCTCAACGGCGTCTCCACCGGCGGCTGGATCCGCTACGCCAAGCTCATTGAGGATGCCGGCGCCGACGCTCTCGAACTCAACATCTACTACATGCCCGCCGATCCCGCCGTCGACGGCGCCCGGATCGAACAGATGTACACGGAACTGGTCAGCCACGTCAAGGCCAGCATCAACATCCCGGTAGCGGTCAAACTCGGACCGTACTTCAGCTCGATTCCCAACATGGCCCGGAAGCTCGACAAGGCCGGCGCCGACGGCCTGGTTCTGTTCAACCGCTTCTACCAGCCCGACCTCGACCTTGAAGCTCTGGAAGTGGCGCCGAACCTCGTGCTCAGCAACTCCAGCGAACTGCTGATGCGGCTCCACTGGGTCGGCCTCCTCTACGGCCACGTCGGCGCCGACATGGCCATCACCGGCGGCGTCCACACCGCCCTCGACGTCCTCAAGTCGATGATGGTGGGCGGCCGCGTCGCCATGATGACCTCCGCCCTGCTCCGCCACGGCATCGACTACGTCGCCCGCCTGGAAGCCGACGTCCTGGAATGGATGGAAGCCCACGAGTACGAATCCATCGAGCAGATGCAGGGCAGCATGAGCGCCCGCAACGTCGCCGAACCGGCCGCCTTCCAGCGCGCCAACTACATGAAAGTCCTCTCCAGCTACGACGTCCGCACGTCATACTTGCACTAAGCTCAACGCCCCCTCCGCACTCCCTGGGCGCGCCGCCTGTCCCCAACCAGCCGGCGCGCCCGGCGTTCTCAGGAACGCGCGGGACTATGCGGGCCCGGAAAATGAACGCTACGCCGTTGACCGCGGGTAACCGCAACCTGTCGCCGCCCAAGTTCCAGCGAGTGCCGCTTCATTTCAGGTTCCACGGCACTATGCCGGGACCGAGCCGCGACTTCAGGACTTCGCACTTGTCCTTCGCGAGCAACCGCTTGACCATGGAATATGGAATGCCGGAGAACCCGAAGGCGTCAATGAGGGCGAACGTCGAGGCGATGTTCCCTTTCTCCGTGTCAAGCTCATCCAGGACACCCGTGAGCTTCTCCGCAAACGTACCGTGCTCAACGCGAAGCTTGAAGTGGGCGGGGAGTTGCAAGGCGCCGATCCGCCCGTTAAGGTGTGCCACGCGGTCCGGTCGCTCCTCGATGAACCGAACACGAGCTCGCCATCGAGCTTGGCGCGATGAGAGATTGCCGCATCCAGCGCAATAATAGGCGACCCGGGCTCCCCTCCAGCGTACTCGCCGGGGCCGGAGAACCCGTCGATGTACACGATCCGCTTATTGTACGTCCCGAGGATCGGGAGCCACGCGTCCAGGTACTTGCGAAGAATTTGGTGCTTCGCGGAGGTGTGCGGTTCTATCGGCCAGAGCGTGTCCCTCGGGATGGCCACGTGACCATTAAGACACTACGCGAAGCGCATGGCGCGCCGATTGCGAGCCATGGGCAACAGGAACTACCGGCATGGGTTCGACGTCACGCTCCACCCCCACATGCTCCACCATCCCCTCGCGTGGAAGTCGCCGAAGCGGATCTTCGTGAACTCCATGAGCGACTTATTCCAGGACGAGGCGCCACTCTCATACATCCAGCGCGTGTTCACGGTGATGAACCAAGCCGACTGGCACCAGTACCAGATCCTCACGAAGCGTGCTGAGCGACTGGAAGAGGTGAGCGACGAGATCGAGTGGTCACCGCACATCTGGATGGGCGTGAGCGTCGAGACCGAGAAGTATCTCTCCCGCATCGACCACCTCGTCCGCACCAAGGCCCACCTCAAGTTCGTGTCCATCGAGCCACTCCTGGGGTCGCTCGGCAAGCTGAAGCTGCGCGGGATCGATTGGGTGATCGTTGGCGGAGAATCCGGGCCGGGAGCGCGCCCAATGAACGCCGATTGGGTGACGGACATTCGCGACCAGTGCCGCAAAGCACGCGTATCGTTCTTCTTCAAGCAGTGGGGCGGTGTCCAGAAGAGCAGGACCGGCCGCAGCCTCGAGGGACGGACGTGGGACGAAATGCCAGCGCCCGGGCAACTGGCGGCACACTAGCCCTGCCTCTCGCGGCCGGAAATGGGCCATCTCCTGGCTCCGCTCTACGCAACACGGACGCTTCCCGGCGAAGGAACGCCGGTAATGTACAATGCGTCGTTGTGTCCAAACACCACCCCTCTACAAGTTTGATCGTCCTCTTATCTTTGTCCCCGCTGGCGGCGGAGGACATGCGCGATCTCAAGCTGGCCGACTGGGCGCCGCAGGCCCAACTCGTCGCCAAAACGACCGACATTAAGAAACCGAAATTCCCGGTTATCGACATCCACAATCATCTCGGCGACCTCGAAAAAACGAACCATTACCTGGAGGAAATGAACAACGCCGGAGTCTGGCGCTGCGTGAGTCTTGACGCCAACTCGGCGGGCGACTTCTACAAAGAGCACATTCGCGTCTCGCACGGCGCGGCAAAAGACCGGTTCCTGCTGTTTTTCCGGCCGGATTTCAGCCGCATCGATGAGCCCAACTTCGGCGAAAACGAAGCCAGGCGCCTGGAGGAAGCGGTCCGCATGGGCTGCCGCGGACTGAAGATCGCCAAAACGCTGGGCCTCAATCACCGGGACAAGAGCGGGCGCCTGATCGCGGTGGACGACCGGCGGCTGGACCCGATCTGGGCCAAGTGCGGCGAACTCGGTATCCCGGTGATGATCCACGTTTCCGATCCGAAAGCGTTCTTCACGCCGCTCGACCGCCGCAACGAACGGGTCGATGCGCTGATGCTGCAACCCACGTGGTCGTTCCACGGCGACCCGTATCCTCCGAAGGAGGAGATCATCGAGGCCCGCAACCGCGTTATCGCGCGGCACCCGGGAACGGTCTTCATCGGCGCGCATTTCGGCAATCTGCCCGAGGAACTGCACCGGGTGGCGATGTGGCTGGACGTCTACCCGAACTTCTACGTCGATATCGACGCCCGCATGGGAGAGTTGGGCCGGCAGCCGTATACCACGCGACGGTTCATGATCAAATACCAGGACCGCATCCTCTTCGGAACCGACACGCCGCCGAGCGCCGAGTCCTACCGGGTCTACTACCGTTTCCTGGAGACCGACGACGAGTACTTCGATCCGAACCCCGCCCACCCCTACCAAGGCCGGTGGATGGTCTACGGCTTGTATCTCCCCGACGATGTCCTGGAAAAGATCTACAACAAAAACGCTCTAAAGATCTTGGGGATGTTCAAAGGGCGGTGACGGTCAGCCGGCCGGTCACCTCACCTGTAGGTTAGGACCACCATTGCCGAGTCCGTCTGACGGCGATCCCCTCCCCGGCGCCATTCAATCCCTGATGACCTCCCGCGGCTCCTGGACCGGCTCCGCCACCGACCTCGTCTCCGCGCCAGGCCTCTCGCTTGCCCCCAAAGCCCTCTCCCAGCGCCTCCGCCGTCTTCAACCCGCTCTTGCGGCCCTTGGCCTCTCTCTCGCCTCCCCCCGCACCGGCAAAGCCCGCCGCATCGAGATCACCCACCTGGCCCTCTCGCCTCTCTCCTCCTCTTCTCTGCGTCCTCCGCGGCTCTGCGGTGAAGTCTCCAACTCCTCTCTCACACCCGCTCTCCTACCCCACCTGCACCAGCCCATACCGGCGCTGCCAGTGGTCGCGGATATAGGCGACGGCCTTGCGGAGATCGTCCTGGCTCGGCGGATTGTTCACGAACGATTCGGCTTCGCTTCTTGCGATCTCCAAAATGTCCTGGTCCCGGACGATGTTTCCGATCCGGAACGCCGGCAGCCCGGACTGGCGCGTGCCGAAGAACTCGCCCGGCCCCCGCAGCCGCAAATCCATCTCCGCGATATGGAAGCCGTCCACGGACTCCACCAGCGTCCGGATGCGCTCGCGGCCCGCGTCGTTCAGCTTGCCCGTGACGAGGATGCAATAGCTCTGGTCGCTGCCCCGGCCGACGCGCCCGCGAAGCTGATGCAGTTGCGCCAATCCGAATCGCTCGGCCTGTTCGATCACCATCACCGAGGCGTTCGGAACGTCGACGCCGACTTCGATCACGGTGGTCGAGACGAGAATCTTCACTTCCCCGCGCTTGAAGCCGTTCATCACCGCTTCCTTGTCGTCGGCGCTCAGGCGGCCGTGCAGCAGGCCCACGTCGAGGCCCGGGAAGACGATCTCGGAAAGCTGGCGGTGCATTTTCTCGGCGGCCTTCAGCGCCTGCGCTTCCTTCTCCTCGATCACCGGGTAGACGACGTACGCCTGGCGGCCGTTGTCCACCTCCTTCTTCAGAAAGCTGTACACGCGCTCCAGTTGGTCCTCGGCGACGTGATAGGTCTTGATCGGCTTGCGGCCGGGCGGCATCTCGTCGAGCACCGAGACGTCCAGGTCGCCGTAGATCGTCAGCGCCAGCGTGCGCGGAATCGGCGTCGCCGTCATTACCAGCACGTCCGGCGCGACGCCCTTCTCCATCATGTGCAGCCGCTGCATCACCCCGAACCGGTGCTGCTCGTCGATGATCACCAGCCCCAGCCGCCGGAACTCCACGTCTTCCTCGAGCAGCGCGTGCGTGCCCGCGATCACGTGCAGCAGACCTTCGGCGATCAGCTTCTTGATTTGCTTCTTCTCGCGCTGGCTGTACGAGCCCACCAGCAGGCCCACCGCGTAGCCCAACTTCGCGAACAGGTTCTTCAGATAGAAATGGTGCTGGCTGGCCAGGATCTCCGTCGGCGCCAGTACCGCCACCTGGTAGCGGTTCTCCACCGCGATGATCGCGGCTTCGGCGGCCACCAGCGTTTTGCCGCTGCCCACGTCGCCCTGCAGCAGCCGGTGCATCGGATGCGGCGCCGCCATATCGCGCGCGATCTCGGCCAGCACGCGTTTCTGCGCGCCGGTCGGCTTGAACGGCAGCATGGCCTTGATCTTCTCCCGCACCCGGTCGTTCAGCTCGAACGAGATGCCTTCTCTCACGCGGGCCTTCGCGCGCTTCAGCGTCAGCCCGCACTCCAGCCAGAAGAATTCGTCGAAAATCAACCGAAAATGCGCCGGAGATCGGGAGGCGTTCAGCGTCCTCAGGTCGGCGCCGGCGGGCGGAAAGTGCAACTCGCGCACCGCCTGCCAGAAGCCTGGCAGGCTTAGTCGCCGCAGGATCGATTCCGGCAACGGATCGCCGGGCGCGGCGAGCGACTCGAGAACGCGGTTCACCAGCGTCCGGAATGCCCGCGTCGTGATCTTTCCCGCCGCTTCGTAGATGGGCACGATGCGGCCGATGTGGAGCGAGCTCTCGGCGTCCTCCCCCGAATCGAGAATCTCGAACTCCGGGTGCAGCATGAGCAGGTCGCCCGAGTAAGCGTCGTGCTCCACTTTGCCGAACAGCGCGATCCGCTGCCCCGGTTCGAGCACTCGCGCGAGGTACTCGCCGTGAAACCACTTGCCCAGCAGGACGGCGTTCGAACCGTCCGCGAAGGTCGCTTCGAACAGTCCCAGCCGGCGCCGCTGAAAGCCCCCGAGCCGCGTTGTGCGGACCTCCGCGATCACGGTGGCCATCTCGCCCGGCGCCAGCCGCGAGATGGGCTTCAGGTTGGTGCGGTCTTCGTATCGGAAGGGCGCGTACGCGATGAGATCCTCGACGGTGCGAAGACCCTTCGACTCCAGCGCGGCGGCCCGGGGCGGTCCCACCCCTTTCACGTAGACGAGCGGAGTCGATAAATCCACCGGAGACCCCTAGTGTACAATGCCCGTCATGAAGGCTCTTCTATTCCTCGCGCCGCTCGCCGCGGCCGCTTTCGCCGCGGACGTGCGCCTCGGCATGATCGGCACGGACACGTCGCACGTCATCGCGTTTACGCAGGCGTTCAACGGACCGCCGGGTCCGGATCATGTGGACGGCGCCAAGGTGGTGGCCGCCTATAAAGGCGGAAGCCCCGACGTCGAGTCCAGTCACACCCGCGTCGACAAGTACGCCGAAGAGCTGCAGTCCAAGTGGAACATCGAAATCGTCCCCCGGATCGGCGACCTCTGCTCGAAGGTGGACGCGATTCTGCTCGAAAGCGTGGACGGGCGCGCCCACCTGCCGCAGTTCCGGGAAGCCGTCAAATGCGGCAAGCCGGTCTTCATCGACAAGCCGCTGGCGGCGACGCTGGAAGACGCCCGCGAAATCGCCGCCATCGCCAAAAAGGCCAACGTGAAGTGGTTCAGCGCCTCGTCCCTGCGCTGGAGCGAAATCGCGACGTCGCTGAAGCCGAAAGCGGACGCGGGAGACGCGACCGCCATCACCACCTGGGGTCCTGGTCCCTTCGAGCCGCATCACTACCTGGATCTCTCCTGGTACGCCATTCACCCCGTCGAGCTGCTCTACACGCTGATGGGGCCGGGGTGCGTAGAGGTGAGCAGGATCTCCGGCGCCGACGCCGACGTCGTGGTCGGGAAGTGGAAGGACGGGCGCATCGGCACGGTGCACGCGCTGCGCAAGGGCTACTCCTACGGGGCGGCGGTGTTCAAAGCGAAGGAGACGGCCATCAGCCCGCCCGACGCCAAGTCCAGCTACACGCCGATGCTCCGCGAGCTGATCCCGTTTCTCAAGGGCGGCCCGCCGCCGGTCCCGAACGACGAGACCCTGGAGATCTTCGCCTTCATGGACGCGGCGCAGAAGAGCAAGGAGCAAGGCGGCAAGCCCACGCGCCTGCGATAGAATCGGGCGGCAGGAAAGCCATGGACCAGAGCAGAACCCGACGGACCTTTCTTCAGGCGGCCGCCGCGATCGGGACCAGCCGGTTCCCCATCCGCGGCGCCAGCGACCGCGTCAACCTCGCCGTGATCGGCATCGGAGGCCGCGGACGCAACCACATCGACGAGTTCTCCACGCTTCCGGAATGCCAGGTAGCCGGCGTCTGCGACGTCAACCAGGCGGCCCGCGAACGCGCCGCGGCGCAGGTCCAGAAGCTCCGCGGAGCGCAGCCGAAGACCTATTCCGACCTGCGGAAGGCTTACGAGGACAAGGACATCGACGCGGTCTCCATCGCCACGCCGAATCACTGGCACGCGCTGGCCGCCATCTGGGCCTGCCAGGCAGGCAAGGACGTCTACGTCGAGAAGCCGGCCAGCCACAACATTTTCGAAGGCCGCCAGATGGTGGCGGCGGCGAGGAAGTACAACCGCATGGTGCAGGTCGGCTCGCAGGGGCGCACCGTGCAGCACAAGCAGCGCGCGATGAAGCTGCTGCGCGAAGGCGCCGTCGGGCAGGTGTACATGGCCCGGGGTCTCTGCTACCGCCTGCGCAAGTCGATCGGCCACACGCCCGACGAACCCGCGCCGCCGGGCGTCGACTGGGACACGTTCCTCGGTCCCGCGCCGATGAAGCCGTACAGCAAGAACAAGTTCGCCTACAACTGGCATTGGTTCTGGGACACCGGCAACGGGGACATCGGCAACCAGGGCGTCCACGAGATGGACCAGAACCTCTGGGGCATCAACCGCTACAAGCTGCCCCGGTACGTATCCTCGATGGGCGGCAAGTACGTCTGGCGCGACGACCAGGAGACCCCGAACACGCAGCAGGCCGAGTTCGATTTCGGCGACGCGGAAGTCGTCTTCGACGTCCGCAACATGACCAGCCCGCCCGAAGGCTCCAGCCCCCTCACCGGCTCCAACTACACCGGCAACATCTTCTTCGGCTCGGAGGGCTACATGGTCGTCGACCCGGAGGGCTTCCGCCTTTACAAGGGCGACAAGCGCGAGCTTGCCCTGGAGGAAAAGGTGGCGGAAAAGACCCAATGGGCCACCGCCCCGCACATGCGTAACTTCCTCGAGGCGGTGCGGGCGCGCGATCACAAGCGCTTGAACGCGGACATCGAAATCGGCGCCGCGGCGGCCGCCTTTTGCCACCTGGCGAACATCAGCTACCGCCTCAAGCGCCGGCTCGAAATCGACCCCGCGACGGAGAAGTTCATCGGCGACGACGAGGCCAACGCCATGCTCACGCGCCCGTACCGCGCGCCCTTCGTCGTGCCGGAAAAGGTCTGACGGCCGGGCGTCTCAATCCGGGTCGAACAGGTGCGAGATGAACGGGAACCCGTTCATCGCCAGCCGGCATGACGGGCCTTCTCCGTGCCAGCGCGGCGCGTGAAAGGTGTGCTTCGGCACGTAAACGACGTCGCCCTCGCTGGCAATCACCAGGCCCACGCCCTCGATCGGATAGCGGATCTGGCCGGCCATGATCAGCCAGTACTCGGCGCCCTCGGGATGGTAGTGGCCCCGCGCTTTCGGATCGATCGGCGGCAACTGCTTTTCGTAGCCGTAGATGAAATTGGCCGTGCCGCGGTCGTCCTGCACGATGCGCTGGGTACCTTTCACCTCGCCGCTCTCCAGCTTCTTGGCGATCTCGTCGAAGGTGACGTGCGGCTTGTTGTCGTACTCCCAGTCGCCGATCCGCCGGGTCATTTTGACGGGAACCCACTCGACGCCGGGGCTCTTCGGAGCATCGCCCTGGTTGACGTACAGCGTCCGCGCGCCGGCGACGTTAGTCTCGAAGATCAGCGCCGGCCGGTCGCCGGTGACTTCCCAGGAGAACAGCGTCTGCATCGGGACCTGCACCATGGAACCTTTCCTGGCGACGAACGAATCCTTGGTCTCGATGTCGAAGCGGACCTCGCCGTCCATCACCACCCACCAGGCCCGCGTATCCGGATGCAGCCCGCGCGGCTGCTTCGTCCCCGGGGGAACGAAGAGGTATTCGCTGCGCAGGTGCTCGTCGTCCACCACCACCTCCCGCCACGATTTCTCCCCCTGGTGCTTCTGCTTCAAATCGGAAAGCTTCGTGTGCGGCTTGTGCGGCGGGGTGTAGCCTGTCTTCTCCTTGGGCGCCCAGAGCGTCTGGCCCGCCGCCAGCCCGGAACCCAGTAACAGCGCGATAACCCAGTTGCGTCTCATTTCGATGGATTGTACCAGTTCACGGCCGGGCGACACGCGCCGCGATCGCCGGCTGCCGGTGTATCATTCTGTGAAACGCGCCGCAGGAGTTCCGTCATCACGTCAATGAGCGCCGCCATCGCCAACCGTTGCTCCCAACTGCAACCGACCGCTGTCAACGCGATCCTGGCCGAGGTCCGCCGGTTGCAGGGCGAGGGCGCCGCGCCGGTTTCCCTCATGCGCGGCGAGCCGGATTTCCGCACGCCGCCTCACATCGCCGAGGCCGCCGCCGCGGCGTTGCGCGACGGCCGCACCGCGTATCCCGACAACCGGGGCGAGCCGAAGCTGCGCCGGGCCGTAGCGGAGAAGCTCGCGCGGGACAACGGCCTCCGATTCGATTCCGGCGCGGAGATCCTGATCACCTCGGGCGCCACGTTCGGCATCTACGCCGCGCTGGCCGCGATGGTCAACGATGGCGATGAGGTGCTGGTCCCCGACCCGATCTACGACGCGTACCTGTCGCCGATCCGGCTGGCGGGCGGCCTTCCCAGGCCCGTTCGCGCGACCCTCGCTGACGGCCGCTTCCGGCTGGACCCCGGCGCGGTGGAAGCGGCCTGTACGCCCGCTTCGAAGGTCCTCCTGCTCAACACGCCCTGGAACCCCACCGGAACCGTGCTGCGCGAATCGGAATTGCGCGAGATCGGCGCGGTGATCGAGCGGCGCGGCCTGCTGCTGATCAGCGACGAGATCTACGAGGCCATCACGTACGAGCCGAGCCGCCATGTCTCGCCCGCCTCGCTTTCCGAAACCCTGCGCGCCCGCGCCATCCTGGTGAACAGCTTGTCGAAGACCTACGCCATGACCGGCTGGCGCGTGGGCTACTGCGCAGGTCCCAAAGAGCTGATCGCCGCGATGTTCCTGGTGCTGCAGCAGTCGAGCCGCGGACCCTCCACCTTCGTCCAGGACGCGGCCGCCGCGGCGCTGACGGGACCGCAGGACTGCGTGATGGAAATGCGCGCCGAGTACGCCCGCCGCCGGGCCCGCGTGATCGAGAGCCTGAAGGGACTGCCCGGCGTCCGCGCGCTCGAGCCCGAAGGCGGCTTCTTTGCGATGGTGGACGTGCGCAGCCTCGGATTGCCTTCGGACGAGGTGCGCCGGCGCCTGCTCCACGACAGCGGCGTCGTGGTCGTGCACGGCGCCGCCTACGGCCCCGGAGGCGAAGGCGCCTTGCGGGTCTCGTTCGCCGCGGGCGGCGAGAATCTCGAGCGCGGCCTCGCGCGTCTCCGCGCGGGTTTGGAGCGGATCGCCGGATGAGCGCCGTTCCCCAGGCCGACGCGCGGGCCGTGGACGCCGCGGCGCTGGAGCGCGAACTCCGCGCGCAACTGGAAGGCGAAGTCCGCTTCGACAAGGTCTCGCGGGCGCTGTATTCCACCGACGCCAGCGTGTACCAGATCGAGCCGCTGGGCGTCGTCGCGCCGAAATCCCGCGAAGACATTGTCCGCGCCGTGCGCCTGTGCGCGCGCTACCGCTGCCCGCTGACCATGCGCGGGGGAGGCACATCACAAGCGGGACAGGCAATCGGGGCCGGCATTCAGATCGATGCGTCCAAGTACGTCAACCGGCTGGTGGAAGTGAACCCCGACCAGCGGTGGGCGCGCGTCGAACCGGGGATCGTGCTGGCGGAACTGAACGCGCAACTCCGGCCGTACGGACTGGCTTTCCCGATCGATATCACCACGGCGAACCGCGCAACCCTCGGCGGGATGATCGCCAACAACTCCAGCGGGGCGCGCTCGGTCCTGTTCGGCAAGACGATCGACCACGTCCTGGCGATGGAGGTGGCGCTGTCGGACGGCTCGCCGGCGCGCTTCCTGCCGCTCGCGGCGGCGGAACTCGAAGCGGCCTGCGGCGGCGATACGCTGGAAAGCGCCTGCTACCGGACGCTCCGCCGCCTCGGCGCCGAATGCGCCGCGGAAGTCGATCGCCGCTATCCGAAGATCCTGCGCCGGGTCGGCGGCTACAACCTCGACGCCTTCACCGATCCGGCTCGGCCGTTCAACCTGTCGAAGCTGGTGGTCGGCTCGGAAGGTACGCTCGCCGTCGTGCTCGAGGCCAAGCTGAACCTCGAGCCGCTGCCCAAGGCCAAGGCCGTCCTGGCCATCCACTTCACGGAGTTGCTGGACGCGCTGGCCGCGACGCCCTTGATACTCCGGCACGGTCCCTCGGCCGTCGAGGTGATGGACAGGTTCATCCTCGATCACACAAAGGAGAGCCCCGCCATCCAGCGCCTGAGGGAGACCTTCATCGCCGGCGACCCCGGCGCGCTGCTGTGCGTGGAGTTCTATGCGGACCGCGCCGAGGACCTGCCGCCGCGCCTCCAGGCGCTCGAGCGCGACCTGGCGTCGAGGAACCTCGCCTATCACTACCATCACGCCTACGAAGCGGCGGCGCAACAGCGGATCTGGAGCGTGCGCGAGGCCGCGCTGGGCCTTTCCATGTCGATGAAGGAGGATGCGAAATCCGTCTCCTTCGTCGAGGACACGGCGGTGGCGCCGGAGAAATTGCGGGACTACATCGAGCGCTTCCTGGCGATCCTCCGCCGCCACGACACGACAGCGGGCATCTACGCCCACGCCTCCGTCGGCTGCCTGCACGTCCGACCGGTGGTCAACATGAAAACCGAGGCCGGCGTGCGGCAGTTCGAATCGATCGCCAACGCCGTGGCGGACCTGGTGCTGGAATACGGCGGGGCGCTTTCGGCCGAGCACGGCGACGGCCTCGTCCGCAGCCCCTTCCTCGAAAAGATGTTCGGCCCGGCGCTTTACGAAGCGTTCCGCGAAGTGAAGCGGACGTTCGACCCGCACGGGATCCTCAATCCTGGTAAGATCTGCGATCCGCCTCCTTTAACTTCCAACCTCCGGTTCGGCCCTGGCTATAAGACCGCGAATCCACCGACATTTTTCGATTTTTCGGACTACGGCGGCCTGCCCGGCGCGGTGGAAATGTGCAGCGGATTGGGCGTATGCCGGAAGAGCCTTGAGGGGACCATGTGCCCGTCCTACATGGCGACCCGCGAGGAGATGCACTCGACGCGCGGGCGCGCCAATGTCCTCCGCCTGGCGATGGCGGGGCGGCTCGGCGAATCGGGCCTCGGCGAAGAGGGCGTCAAGGAGGCGCTCGACCTCTGCCTGGAGTGCCGCGCCTGCAAGGCGGAGTGCCCCGTCAGCGTGGACGTGGCGCGGTTCAAGAGCGAGTTTCTGGCCGATTACTGGCGGCGGCGCGGAACGCCGCTGCGCGCCCGGGCGCTGGGCAACATCGACGCGCTCTCGAAATGGGGCAGCCGGCTGGCGCCGCTCGCCAACGCAGTGGCCGGAGCGGGCCTGCTGAACGAGAAACTCCTGGGCATCGACCGCCGGCGCAAGCTGCCGCGGTGGAGACGGCGCACGCTCGAACGGCAGGTTGCGAACGGGAAGGCGGCTTCGGTCCTCCTGTTCAAGGACACGTTCACCAATCACTTCCATCCCGAGACCGGACTGGCGTCTCTCGCGGTGCTGAAATCGGCCGGAATTTCCTGCGCGCTGGCGTCGAATTCCTGCTGCGGACGCCCTTTAATTTCCCAGGGATTGCTCGAAAACGCTCGGCGCCATGCGGAGGAAAACGCGGAGCGCCTGCACGAAATCGCCGGGCGAGGAGTGACGATCCTGTTCCTTGAGCCGAGTTGCCTGTCGGCGATGCGGGAAGACAACCCGTCGCTTTTGCGGGGCGAGAGCCGGCGCAAAGCCGAGACGGTGGCCGGCGCCTGCATGTTGTTCGAGGAGTTTCTCGAGCGCGAATGCCGGTCGGGCCGGGCCTGTCTGAACCTCCGGCCGGGACCAAAGAAGGTCCTCTTGCATGGCCATTGCCACCAGAAGGCGATGGGGCTGCTGGCGCCGGCGCAGGCGCTGCTGTCGCGCATCCCGGGCGCGTCGGTGGTGGACCTCGACGCCGGCTGCTGCGGCATGGCCGGCTCGTTCGGCTACGCCCGTGAGCACTACGACATATCGCGACGCATTGCCGAGCGGCGCCTGCTGCCGGCCGTTCGCGCGATGGAAGAGGGAACCGCGCTGGCCGCCTCGGGCGTATCCTGCCGCCACCAGGTTGAGGAGTTCACGGGCGTCGCGGCCCTGCATCCGGCGGCGCTGCTGGAATCGCTGCTGGCGGCCAAAGCATGAACCTGGCCTGGATCTCGCTCGGCGCCCTGGTAGTGGTCATCGTCGCCAGTTGCACAATTCGCCTTAACGTCGGACTGCTGTCCATCGTGCTGGCGTGGATTGTCGGCGTCTACCTGGGCGGGATGAAAACCGGCGACGTCATGGCCGGCTTCCCGTCGTCGCTGTTTCTAACGCTGACCGGCGTGACGCTGCTGTTTACCCAGGCCTATCTCAACGGGACGCTCGACAAGGTGGCGCGCTGGGCGGTATCTGGCTGCCGCGGCAACGTGGGGCTGATCCCCGTTGTGTTTTTCGCGCTCGCGGCGGGCCTGTCGTCGATGGGCCCCGGCAACATCGCCACGGCGGCGCTGCTGGCGCCGATGGCGATGGCGGTGGCGGGGCGCGCCGGCATTCCGGCGTTCCTGATGGCCATCATGGTGGGCAACGGCGCCAACGCCGGTTCACTGTCGCCGTTCGCTCCCACCGGCATCATCGTGAACGGAATCATGGGCCGCATCGGCATGGCCGGCTTTGAGTGGCAAACCTACGTTAACAACCTCATCGCTCACGTGGCCGTGGCTTTTGCCGGGTATTTCCTGTTCGGCGGATGGCGCCTGTTCCGCAAAACCTATCCTGGCCGGGGCCTGCCCGGCGAGAGCGGCGCGGAGCCGTTCGGCCGCCGCCACTGGGTCACGCTCGCCATCATCGCTTCGCTTCTGGGCGCGGTGGTTTTTCTGGACGTCAACATCGGCATGGCGGCCTTTGCCGGCGGCGTGTTGCTGATTGTGCTGCGGCTGGGTAACGAGACCGAAGCCATCGCCAAAATGCCGTGGGGCGTCATCCTGATGGTGAGCGGCGTAACGGTACTGATTGCGCTGCTTGAAAAGACGCAGGGCATGGACCTGTTCACCAGCCTGCTGGCGCGCTTTTCCACGCGGGAATCCGTCACCGGGGTAATCGCCTTCGTCACCGGGTTGGTATCGGTCTACAGCAGCACCTCGGGCGTCGTGCTGCCGGCCTTCCTGCCGACGATACCGGGCCTGGTGGAACGGCTCGGCGGCGGCGACCCGCTGGCCATCGCCTCCTCGATGAACGTCGGCTCGCATTTGGTCGACGTGTCGCCGCTATCCACCATCGGGGCGCTCTGCCTCGCCTCTGCCCCGCTGACCGAAGACAGCCGCGCGCTGTTCAACAAGCTGCTCGCCTGGGGCCTGTCGATGTCGGTGGTCGGCGCTA
Source organism: Bryobacteraceae bacterium (assembly GCA_026129905.1). Lineage (GTDB taxonomy): Bacteria > Acidobacteriota > Terriglobia > Bryobacterales > Bryobacteraceae > JAHCHE01. Next base: position 27,303 of record JAHCHE010000037.1, read on the forward strand.
TCGCCTGTTACATCTTTTTCGGCCGGTTTTGAGCCGGAGAAGGTCCGGAGCGTCGCCGGCCCCTTGCATGAAACGCCCTCTCCCGTAAAGGCCTCATACAAGGGGGTGGCCTTGGGAGAGACCGTCCGTGGTTGGTTGTGCGCGATGCTGTTGGCGGCATGCGCGGCGACATTGGCGCGAGCCGAACCGTCAAGGGAGATCATCGGGTTACAGACACCGAGGCCGCTGAGCTTTGAGGAGTTGGTCTCCCTATCCGAACAGGAACAGGTTTCGGCGGCGACCAGCGCGCGGCTGGACCGGATTCTTTCGCAGCCGGCGATCTCCAATGAAGCGTGGTTCCGTGGATCGCGTCCCCGCCGCCCCGAATCCGATGCGTTCGGTCCCGTGCTGCGGGCCGCGATGTGGAATATCAACCAGGGCCTGAGACAGGACATGATTCAGCTCGCGCTCAGCGACCCGGCGGGCTTCGAAAAAGCAGTCCTTCGGCAGCGCCCGCTCAGTCCCGCAAAACTCCACCGGGTTCGCGAGCAATTACAAGCGCTCCAAGGGATCGACCTCCTCGTCCTCAACGAGGCGGATTGGGGCATGGAGCGAACCGATTACCGCAACATCACCCGCGAACTGGCAAACTCGCTGCGGATGAACTACGCCTTCGGGGTCGAGTTCCTCGAGCTGAATCTCTACCCACGGACGCCAACCGAACCGGACGAGCCGGACGCGGCGCCGGATATCGAGGCCGACGTCGATCCCCGGCGCTATCTCGGCCTCACCGGGACGGCAATCCTGAGCCGCTACCCGATCCGGAACGCCCGCATCGTCCGGCTGCCGGATTGCTACGACTGGTTCTCCGAGGAGACCAAGGACATCGCGCCGCTGGAGCGCGCCAGGCGATGGTCGGCCAAGCGGGTGTTCGAGCAGGAGGTACGCCAGCAGGTGCGCCGCGGCGGCCGGATGGCGCTGATCGCCGATATCGATGTGCCGGATCTGCCGGAAGGGAAGGCGACGGTGGTTGCCACCCATCTTGAAGACCGGTCCCCTCCGGCGTGCCGCCGCCAGCAGATGGCAGCCCTGCTGAGCGCCATCGGCGGCGTCGAAAATCCTATCATCCTGGCGGGCGACTTGAATACGTCCGGCGGGGACCAGACGCCCACGTCGGTACGGCGGGAGCTATGGAAGTGCTTCACCGGCGCCCGATGGGCCGGGTTTGTCATCCGCGTTCTGAATCCGACCAGCATCCCCTTGTCGCTGTTGATGCCGGTGAATTCCTTCAAGAACTTCCGCGACCCGACCGCGAAGCACATTCCTCTCCTGCTGCCCAATCCCGAAAGAGGTCTGTTCGACGACGTGCGCCGGTTTGGGTTCGAGGACGCGAGCGGCTTCGATTTCCAAGGCAATCCGGAACGCTCCGTCAAAGGAAGGCGCGGCACGCTAGCCAATAGCAATGCTCGCGGCCCGAAGGGATTTGAGCCGACCTTCCGTTTGCCGCGCACCTTTCGGAACGTGGTCGGCGTCTACAAGCTCGACTGGTTCATGATCAAGCCGGCGGGCCAGGACGGGGATACGGGCCGGCAATTCACGCCCCACAACGCGCGGACGTTGCGCCGTGTAAACGAAGCCGCGAAGCCTCACCTTTCCGACCACCACCCGATCATGGTGGATTTACCGCTGCGGGAACCCGCTCCGCGCTTCAGGTATGCCACTTGTGGACGTTGTGAAGCATCCTCGGAATAAATTGCTGTTTGGCACGTCGAGTGCTAGAATAAATTGTCGCCAAGTATCCACTTTCCTGGGAGAAGGAGGGATTGATGATGGCTGACCGTCCGCGTTTGCTTCTGGCAGACGATCATATGCTTGTGCTGGAAGGCATTCGCGCGTTACTTGAGACCAAATACGCCGTTGTCGGCGCCGCGCAAGATGGCCAGGCGTTAGTGCGCGCCGTCGAACAATTACAGCCGGACATCGTGCTGATGGACATTTCGCTGCCGATTCTAAACGGAATCGAGGCGACCCGGCGTATCCGCCAGATTACCTTCAAGACAAAGGTGATTTTCGTTACGATGCACAGCGACGCCACCTTCGTGCACGAAGCTATACGGGCAGGGGCGTCGGGATACGTTCTTAAAAGGGGGGCCGCAGCCGAACTAACTGCTGCCATCGACGACGTCTGTAAGGGAAGAATCTACATCACCCCACTGGTAACTGAGAATTTTGTGCGCTCCATGGCGACCCGCAACACGGAGTCCGGGGAGAACTTTGGCCGCCTCACGACTCGCCAGCGGGAGGTGCTGCAACTGGTGGCCGAGGGTAAGGCGGTAAAGGAAATCGCCTCCTCGCTCGGAATCGCGCCCAAAACGGTGGAGTTTCATAAAACCGCAATCATGCGATCGCTGTCGCTGTTCACCACCGCGGACCTGACTAAGTACGCCGTCAAGCACGGCATGGTGGCGCTATAACTGCACGCCGTCTCCTTATGGAGAACGGGCAGCGCAACCCCAACTCGACGAACGAGGCGAAAGGAGCGTTGGCAGGAGCGTTTGCCGGTGTGGCGGGCTCCGCCGCCATGAGCGTTGTGAATTGGACTCGTGTGACTCTTGCGCCGGCTACCGCCGCTTCTCGCCCAACACCCGGTCCATAAACTCGAACAGCGCTTTCGTCGCCGGGTCCCCGGCGAGGCCAAGGTCCCGGTCCAGTTTCACGTGGTCGGTCCCTTCGGCGCCGAACAGCGTGGCTGGAATGCCCGCCTGGTCGAGCGCCGCCCACAGCCGGTAGGCCTGCGCCGTGGTGTCCGTGTGGTCGGCCACGTGAAGTAGCAGGAACGGCGGAATGCCCCGGTTCGGCGCAACGTGATTCACAGCCGAATACTCGCGTTGCCGCGCGAGGTCGCCGAATTTCTCCGGATGCCCCATCTTCGGAGGCGGCTGTTGAAGGCTTTTGCGGCGGGCGGTTGCCGTGGCCACCTGCAGCGGCACGTCGTACGTGTCTCCATCCACCGGAACGCATCCCTTGATGCGGGTCCGCGGAACGCCCACGGCCTCGACGTAGCGGCTGTCCGCGCACAGCAGCGCGGCAAGCTGCGCCCCGGCCGAGTGCCCCATCAGAAGGATCCGGCTCGGATCGCCACCGTAACGCCCGATGTTCGCATGCACCCAACCCACCGCCTTGGCGACGTCGCGCACAATGTCGCCCATTTTCACATCGGGGACAAAACGGTAGTTCACGGGGACGAAAACGAAACCCTTCTCGACGAACGCCGCCGGCTTGTGTTCCATTTCGTTCTTGCTGCCCCGCATCCAGCCGCCGCCATGCACCCACACCACGACGGGCCGGTTCTTTCCGTCTGTCGGCGCGTACACATCCAGCAGGTGACGTTCGTTCTTCGGCTCGGCGTACGCAATGTCACGCTCCACGCGCGGCGCCGTCTGGGCCGGCGCATTGGCGGCTGTGATGGCGGTCCAGGAGACGAGTAGGAGAGAGAGACGGTTCATTCGATCAGCCCCTTTGCGATGCTGTTCATCATACAAGAGTCGGAGGACGCGTAAGCGCCCCGGCGCCGCCTCATCCGATCTTCATCACGCGCGTCGCATTCGCGAAGAGGATTTTACGGCGCGCCGCGGGATCGTCCACCAGCTTTCGCACCAGCGCCAGTTGTTGCGAGCCGCTGCATTTGTCGCCTTCCCCCACGCGATCGTCGCAGTCGCTGCCGTAGAGGAGCTTGTCCTGGTGGCGGTAGAGGAACGCGCGGGCGTGCTCCTCGTCGCGGCGCATGGCGTTGAGGCCGGAGCCCGCCGACAAGTCGCCGTATATGTTCGGATAGTCGGCCAGCAAACGGTCGGTGATTCCGCCCGGCGTCACCTTTCCCTTCGGGTACAGCTCGGCTTGATCGAGCTTCTTGTCGATGTTGCCCCACCAGGTTTGCGCATGGCCGATGAAGTTCACCCGCGGGTATTTCTCCAGCATCTTGTGGAACCGCTCGATGCGCGTGTTGTACGTCTCGTGCTGAAAGTGCATCAGCACCGGAACGCCGTACTCGGCCGCCAGCGCGAACAGCGCCTGCATCTCGCGCGAATCGCAATCCACCCGGAACTTCTGCTCGCCGATGCCGATGGCGCCGCGCTTCAGGTACGACTCGATGACCCGTCGCGTTTCCGGCAAATCCGGCAACTCGTTGGCGAACCAGGCGAACTCGCCGGGATAGCGCCGCGACAACGCCATCACCGTATCGTTGCCGCCGGCCTTCGCGTCCAGTCCGTACTTCGATCCCGCCGGCAGCAGGACCGTCTTGGCGATGCCCATCCGCCGTTGATGCGCCACAAGGTCTTCGTCGCTCCGGCCTGCGTAGTTGGTGTGCTGGTGGATGTCGATGACTGCCTCGTCGGCCCCAAGCGCGCTCGTGGCGGCCGCCGCCAGGAAACCGCGCCGGCTGATTTCTCGCATGTTGCTCCTTCGCGGGATTTCGAACCCGCGCGTTTTCCTCGCATTCTACACGGACGCCGGGGCGCAGGGGCGGCGCTGTCAGTTCTGCGGCGGCTGTTGTAGCGAGGAGGCGTTGTGTACGCCCTGCAACTCGGGAAGGATTCCCAGCTCCGCGTATCGAGGCCTGACCGCGGCGCGGATCGCCGGCAACCGCCGCGCGAACCAGATGGCTCCACCGATGCAGGCCGCGCCGCCGATCACCAGCGTCCGCGGAGCGCCGATGCGAGCCGTCAACCCTCCGGCGAACAGGCTTCCGAACGGGACCATGCCCTGAAAGGCCATTGCATAGTAGGCCATCACGCGCCCGCGTTTCTCGTCGTCGACGATGGTCTGGAGAATCGTGTTGCCGGAGGCCATCTGCTGCATCATGCCGAAGCCGGCGAATGGAAGCAGCAGCAGCGCCAGCCAGAGCCACTGCGACAGCGCGAAACAGATCAGCGCCGTCCCGAACATCGCCGTCGCCACCACGATACGCCGGCCCAGCCCCACCACGGAGCGGCGCATCGCCAATGAAAGCGCCCCCACGAGCGCCCCCGCGCCGGAAGCCGACATCAGGAAGCCGAGCGTGTACGGCCCGCCTCCAAAGACTTCGGAAGCGAAGATGGGCATCAGTACCGTGTACGGCATGCCCACCAGGCTCACTAGCGCCAGCAGTAGCAAGATCGAGTGGATCGCCTTCGAGCCCGCGACGTAGCGCCACCCCTCGCCCAATTCCTGGAGCGCCTTCCGCCGCGTCGCGCGAGCCGGTCTCGAAACCACCCGCATCGCCAGCAACGACCCAATCACCGCTACATAACTGAAGCCGTCGAGCAAAAAGCACATCCCTTCGCCGAACGCGGCGATGATCACCCCGGCGATCGCCGGCCCGATCAACCGCGCGGCATTGACCATCGACGAGTTCAGCGCGATGGCGTTGCCGAGGTCCTCGCGGCGCTCCACCATCTGCACGACGAACGCCTGCCGCGCGGGCATGTCGAAGGCGTTGATCGCTCCCTGCGCCAGCGACAGCGCGACGATGTGCCCGATGCGGATCGTCCCGCTCAACGCCAGCGCCGCCAGCGCGAACGACTGGAGCATCGAGAGCGCCTGCGTCGCCACCAGCGCGCGATGACGATCCCAGCGGTCCACCCAGACGCCGGACAGGGGGCCGAGAAAAAACGCCGGCGCCTGTCCGCAGAAGCCGACGATGCCCAGCAACGCCGCGGACCCGGTCAGCCGGTACACCAGCCAGCCCGTGGCGACGCGCGTGATCCACGTGCCTGTCAGCGAGATGCTTTGCCCCCCGAAAAAGAGCCGGTAGTTGCGGGAGCGCAGGGCGCGCGCGGCTAACCCTATGCTGACCATACCTTTCATTTTGCCCAATGCGCCGGTTTCCCCCGAGCGTGCGCCTCAGGGTGCGCGACATGAAAGTGGAAGTCATGCTGCCCGGCGACTCTCCCAGTAGGTCTCGAAGCGACGATTGAGATGGCAGCACCGCAGAGCGATGATAGCGTTTGCTCCGCGAACCGTCCGGAACATGCCAGATTGCTTTAAGCGGGAACCGATTACGGTTTTGCAGCCGGCTTCGATCACGCCGGAGCCAATGAACAGGTGCTGACGGCGGAACTTCGGATAGCGCATACGCTCGGCGTTGCGCTCGAAGTAATCCGCCTCGGTGCGAGTCTTTTGCAGAACGTCGGGATTGGTGGATTGGGTGGAACGCAAGGAGAGGACCAGCTTCTCGATCTTGCCCTTGTCAAGGAGCCGTTTCTGGTGGACGATGATCCAGGCTCGCTGCCCGGCTGGATCGTTGGGGTACAGTCTTGGGGCCAGGTCCCAGAGGTGCTGGCGAGCGCGATACAGATCGACGATCTGCACTGCGCCGGGAACGTGCTGGTCGGCCAGGTTCCAAATCCAGTCGGCGCCGTCGCCCATGACAACCTTCTTCTGCGCGCGACTCCAGCCCCGGTTCCAAGCTTCCAGATAGATGCGCCGGCCGAACTCTTCGGCCGTTTCGATGGCTCCGGTAGGCCCCGGTATAGGTCGTGGAATCCGGATCGCGAATGGCATAACCTTCCTCGTCCCACCCGGTCTGGGTGAACACGCATCCCAGCTTGACTTCGCGCGTGTGGGCCGGCTGGCCGTCGGCCTTGCCTTTGCGCCCCTCCGTCTCTTTCTTCACTACCGGCACTCCAGTCCCATCCATTTGCACATACCGAAACGGAATCGGCTCATCCACAATGACAGGCAGGTCCAGTTGGACGGCTTTGCGGATTTCCCCTTGTTCGCGGGCGCCTCGGTCAGCTCCGATGGCCTCCGCCGTGCGCTCCACTGATTTGGCGGTCACCTCCAATCCGGCCAGAACCTTCATCTGCTCTCGACCGCGATCAAACGGCCCTGAGCAGATCGCTCTTTTGGGCTTGCAACTGAGGTAAAGAGCCTTTCATCGTGGGGCCTCCTGCCTTAGCGTGCTAAGATCTGCGCCGCAAAAAAGAAATCGACGGCCACCCCACTTTCATGTCGCGCACCCCCTGCCGTTCCCGTACGGCGGCGTCCGGACGCGGGTTGATATGCTGTCCCTCATATGGGGAAGAGGATTCTCGTTGTTACGGGGGACGGCGGCGAGGGGTACGAGGCTCTCTACGCGGTTCATCGCTTTCGCGAAGCGAAATGGGACGCGGTGGTGGCCGCGCCTGCCAGGCGGCGCCTCCACCTGGTGATGCACGATTTCGAGCCGGGCTGGGACACGTATATCGAACGGACCGGCTACGGACTGGAAGCCGATGCCGCCATTTCGGACGTATCGGCGGCCGATTTCGATGCCGTTCTCATACTCGGCGGCCGCGCGCCGGAATACCTCCGCCACGACGAGCGGCTACTCGTTCTCGTCCGTGAGTTTCACGCCGCCGGCAAGTGGGTTTTCGCGATCTGCCACGGCATTCAGGTTCTGGTGGCCGCCGGGCTTGTCAAGGGTCGCTCGGTGACCTGCTACGAGCACGTGCGCAGTGAGGTGACGCTGGCCGGCGGCAGTTACCGGACCGAACAGGCCGTGCGCGACGGCCGGATCGTCACCGCGCAGACCTGGCAGTCCCACCCCGAGTTCTACCGCGAGATCTTCAACTGCCTCCGCGATTGAGCGTCCATCGGCCTGCAGCCGTTCGGCCGCAGGCCGGCTGCCGCACGTTGGCGGTCAGAATTTCACCGCGGACTCGGCGGTGAACTTACGGTAATTGCGGAATTCGAGGACGTTGCGCGTGCAGGCTACGGAATTGCTCGCGCAGCCGATATTCTCCCCGCGCGAAGGCAGTAAATAGACCTTGCCGTCGATCCGCACATAGGCGTATTCCAGAATGGACTCGGTTCTCCCGACCGGAAAATCCGGCGGCATCGCCCCCGTGCGCTGCTCGATGCGAAGCACGCAGCCCGTTTGCCGGTCGATCCACAACGCGCCGTGGTACGCGGGGTTGTACGTGCGCTTGTCGGGCGCGACTACCACCCAGTTCGAACTCGCCTGGTCGACATTGAAATCGTAAACCAGCGCCTGGCGGGCGCCGATTGCCTCTTCACCCCGGCGCTTGAAAACCGCGGAAGTCGCTTCCGAGAGCAAGTCCTCGAGCGTGTAGGCGAAATCGCCTGTCGACCACGCCCCGCTCTGTTCCGGCCGGCTCGATGGCCTCCCTCCGACCTCGACGTTGCGGTATTCCTCCTTGCCGTCCACGTAGGCAAGTTCGGCGTTGACGATGTCCATCAGCCGCCATTGTTTTGGACCGGACGTGCTGTAGTAACGGGAAGTGGCTTGTTGGACAATGAAATTCGGGAGCGAGGCGACGTAAGCGGCGGCGGCCTCGCGGGCCCGATCCAACACCTGGTCGTCGGAAACGGGATTCGCATCCTGGCCCGCACGCGGCGCGGGCGCGGCAGGTTCGGGCGCCGTCGGTTCCGCCACCTCCGGTCCAGGTTCCATCGGCCCCGGTTCGGGTTCCGCCTCCTGCGCCGCCGGACCTTCCAGCGAGACGGATCGGGGTTTGCCGAGATCCTCCGGCGCAGGCGCCCGAATTTCCATGTCCCCGATGGGTCGTTCGCACGCTGCCCGCTCGGAAGGGTTGCCGCGGCGGAGCAAGACCACGCGGATGGCCGTCTCTTCGTCGTCGGGGCTGACCTGCACGGAGATCTGATCTCCGGGCCGCAGCAGCGAATCGCGAATCGGATTGCCCGGCCGATCGCGGAATTGCGTCTTCGCCAGCAGCCGGAAGCGCAGAACGTCCCGAGACCGTTGTAGCAGAAGCTCCTTTTCCCCCAATTTACGGAGGCCGCCCTCGATGGAAGCGAGCGTGATTTTCGCGGCTCCGGGCTTGTCTTTCGGCTGCCGTTTGGGGAGCTTGATCTCCGGCAGAGGGATGCCGCCCGGGAGCCGGTTTGGATAGTTGCCGGGATACTGTCCCGGTGGATATGGCGCCTGGTTCGGTGGATACTGCCCGGAAGGCGTCTGGTCCGGAGGCTGTTGCGCGGGCGCCGCCCAGGTCCAGACGAAGCCGCCGAACCAGAGCCCGGCGACCGCCGGCAGACGCCAACCGCGCGGGAATCGCATCACGGGCAAGCCTCCCCCTCAAATCAAGTATAGGGGTTCCGCCTTTGGCGAATTCGGCGAAGTGAAGCGCGCCGCCACACTGGCAACGCCATGGTTTAGAGTCAATATAGCCAAGAGGAACAGGAGCGGCGAATGAGTACAAGCCCGGTGGCCGGCAAGCCGGCCGATACGTCCATGCTGGTGGACATTCCCAAACTCATCGCGGCGTATTACGTCGAACGCCCCGATCCGGCGGCGCGGGAACAGCGGGTGTCGTTCGGGACGTCCGGCCATCGTGGGTCCTCGTGGGAACGGTCGTTCAATGAGGCGCATATTCTGGCGGTAACGCAGGCCATTTGCGACTACCGCAAGCGCGAGGGCGTGGATGGTCCGCTCTTCATCGGATTCGACACGCACGCCCTGTCGTGGCCGGCGTTCGCCACCGCGCTCGAGACTCTGGCCGCCAACGGCGTCGAGACGATGATCTCCAAACGCCATGAGCCGACGCCGACTCCGGCAATCTCTCACGCCATCCTTACGTATAACCGGACCCGGGATCGAGGACTGGCGGACGGCATCGTGATCACGCCGTCCCACAATCCTCCTTCCGACGGCGGCTTCAAGTACAATCCTCCGACCGGCGGCCCGGCCGCCTCCGAGATCACGCGGGCGATCGAGGAGCGCGCGAACGCTCTGTTGGAAACGGGGCTGCGCGAAGTGCGCCGTTCGCCCTTCACGCAGGCTCTCCGCGCTTCGACGACGCATGCCCACGACTATGTGAACGGCTACGTCGCCGACCTTGGCAACGTACTCGACATGGACGCTGTCCGCGCCGCCGGTCTGAAACTCGGCGTGGATCCGCTGGGCGGGGCAGGCGTCCACTACTGGAGTCCCATTGCGGACCGCTACGGCCTGAACCTGACGCTCGTGAATTCCGAGATCGACTACACGTTCCGGTTCATGACCGTGGACTGGGACGGCAAGATACGCATGGATCCTTCCTCCTCGTACGCGATGCAAAGCCTGATCGGCTTGAAGGACCGGTTCGACGTCGCGTTCGCTTGCGATACCGATCACGACCGGCACGGGATCGTCACCAGGAGCGGCGGGTTGATGCAGCCCAACCATTACCTGGCGGTTTGCATCCACTACCTGTACTCGCGCCGGCGGAACTGGAGCGAGAGCGCGGCCGTCGGAAAGACGGTGGTCAGCAGCGGCATGATCGATCGCGTCGCGGCGGACCTGGGCCGCCGCCTGCACGAAGTGCCGGTGGGATTCAAGTTCTTTGTCGAAGGCCTGATCGACGGCAGGCTCGGATTCGTTGGCGAAGAGAGCGCGGGAGCATCCTTCCTGCGGCGCGACGGCGCCGTATGGACCACCGACAAGGATGGCGTGATCGCCGCTCTCCTGGCGGCGGAGATCACGGCGGTAACCGGCAAGGACCCCAGCGAAACCTATGTCGCGCTGACGCGGAAGTTCGGCGATCCCGCGTATGAACGTACAGACGCGCCGGCGACCCCGGAGCAGAAGAAAGCTCTCCAAAGCCTCTCGCCGGAAAGCGTCCGCTCTTCCGACCTCGCCGGCGAACCGATCCGGACCGTGCTGACGCGCGCTCCCGGCGACGGGAATCCGATCGGCGGCGTGAAGGTGATCGCGGAAAACGGCTGGTTCGCCGCCCGCCCCTCCGGCACCGAGGACATTTACAAGATCTACGCCGAAAGCTTTCGCGGCCGGGAGCACCTGCGCCGCATCCAGGAAGAAGCCCGAAGCATCGTCACGGCAGCGTTGAACGCCGTCCGGGCTTGACGGGCGCGCCGCTCGGCGCAGGGTCCTCGAGGCTGCAAAACGCCGGGCGTTAGTGCCGTTTCGCCGTGAAGGGGATGGGGCCGAAGTTGCTCCCTTCGCGGATCTGCTTGCCCTTCAGGACGTCGCCTTCCACGACGCCTTCCCACGTGATCTGGACTTCGCCGCCGCGTCCACGGCCCATCGTGTTGAACGAGAACTTGTCTCCGTCGAGCTTCCCGTTCTGGATTTCGGAAGTCCGTTCGCCGCGCGGGGTCTCCGTCGTCACGGAGCCGGTGACTCGATCGCCCGAGCTGCGCAGATCGAAGGTCACCTTCATCGTGAACTCCTGGCCTCCTCGGTCGACCTTGAGTTCCGACAACCACTTGCCGTCAATTCCGGCGCCGGTGGCGGATATCGCTGCCGCGGCGGCCAGCGCGATTAGAATGAAACAGGTTCTCACCATGCTGATCCTCTGCTCGTAGCTATGACGGCGGCAGGCAGTCGGCGGGTTACTCCATGGAATTGCGCCAGTACGAATATTGCGACGTCAGCCTGCCGGTCCCGCTCGACCGGCCGTTTACCTACCGCCTGCCCCTGACGCTGCGTCACCGGGTTCGCCCGGGCTGCCGGCTCACCGTGCCCTTCGGCGCGCGGAAACTAACCGGGGTTGTCCTGGCGTGTCACAACGCGCCGCCGCCGGTGGAGATCCGGCAGGCGCTGCGCCTGCTGGATGAAGAACCGGTGTTGGACGACGCCTTGCTGGCGCTCGCGCGTTGGGTGGCCACCTACTATTCCGCGCCTCTGGGCGAAGTGCTCCGGGCGATGACGCCGCTCGCCGGCGAAATGCATCGCAGCAAGGTGTACTCGCTGACCGATGCCGGCCGGGACGCCGCGCGGCAACTGCTGCTCGGCGCCTCCAGCGAGGAACCGGCCGTCGAGCTGATGCGGATGCTGGAGGCGCGTCCGCTGACGGAAAGCTGGCTCAAGAGCCGCGTGCCCGGCGCTCAGACCGCTTTGAAATCCCTGCTTCGGAAGGGATTCATCGAGATGGACGACGTCGAAGCCGAGCGCGATCCTTTGCGCGCCGCGTCCGCCAGGCTGCGGGTCGAGTTCTCCGGCCGCCCCGCCGATGTCAAGCTGAAAAAGGCCGAGCGCGAACTGGCGGCTTACCTGGAACTCCATCCCGGCGCCCATAACCTCGGCGAACTGGAAACCAAGGTCGCCAACGCGGGCGTTGCGGCGCGGGCCATGGCCCGGCGCGGCCTGCTGGCTTTGCGCCCGGAAGGCCCGGCGTACCGCCAGGAGCACGTCCGGCCCCCGCACGTCCTCAACGCCGACCAGCAGAAGGCCCTCGAGGAACTCGAGAGCGCGATCCGGGCGTCGCGCTTTCAAACCTTCCTCCTGCAAGGCGTCACCGGTTCGGGAAAGACGGAAGTGTACCTCCGGGCCATCGAGGCGGCGCTGGCGTTGGAACGAAGCGCCCTGTTGCTGGTTCCCGAGATCGCGCTCACGCCTGCCGTCGCGGGGCAGTTCTACCACCGGTTCGGCGACCGCGTGGCCATCCTGCATTCGGCCTTCAGCGACCGCGAGCGCGCCGAACAGTGGCGCAGGATCCGCTCCGGAGGGGCCTGGGTCGTCGTCGGCACACGGTCCGGCGTCTTCGCGCCGGTACGCAATCTCGGGTTGATCGTCGTCGACGAGGAGCACGACCAGAGCTATAAGCAGGAGGAGACGCCCCGCTACAACGGCCGGGACGTGGCCATCGTGCGGGCGCAGCAGGCGGGGGCGTGCGTCGTGCTCGGGTCCGCGACGCCCAGCATGGAGAGCCGGCATAACGCGGAGAAGAGCCGCTACAAGCTGCTCTCGCTGCCCGAGCGAATCGAGAAGCGCCCCTTGCCCCAGGTCGAGTTGATCGACATGCGGCAGGAGTTCCTCGAGACGCGGCGCCAGTCCACCTTCTCGCGCCGTATGCTGGAGGCTATCGCCGCCCGCCTGGAAAGCGGCGAGCAGACCATGCTCCTGCTCAACCGGCGGGGATTTTCGAGCTTCGTCGCCTGCCGGACGTGCGGCGAGCGGATCGAGTGCCGGAACTGCGCCGTGACGCTCACCCATCACCGCCGCGACCGGCGCATGCTGTGCCACTACTGCAACTACGCCGAGCGCGTCCCCTCCAAGTGCCCCAAGTGCGATTCCGAATACATCTACTTCATCGGCCAGGGTTCGGAAAAGGTGGAGGAAGAACTGCATCGCGCCTTTCCCGAGGCGCGGGTGGCGCGCATGGACCGCGACACGGTCACCAGCAAGCGCCACTATGAATCGATCCTGTTCGGCTTTCGCGCCCGCGAGTACGACATCCTGGTGGGAACGCAGATGATCGCCAAGGGGCACGACATCCCGAACGTGACGCTGGTGGGCGTGGTGTCGGCCGACGTGGGTTTGGGGATGCCGGACTTTCGCGCCGCCGAGCGCACCTTCCAGTTGCTGACCCAGGCGGCCGGCCGCGCGGGCCGCGGCGAGCGCCCGGGGATCGTCCTTGTACAAACCATAAATCCCGATCACTACGCCGTCCGTTTCTCGGCCGCGCAAAATTACGAAGGTTTTTACGCAAAAGAACTCCATTTCCGACGAATGATGCGCTATCCGCCGTTCAGCGCGCTGGCGAATGTGCTGGTCCAGGCGGAAAACCGGGAGGAAGCGCTGCGCATGAGCGCCGATCTCGAGCGGCGGCTGAATCCGGCCCCGGCGGAGCTGAAAGTGATAGGGCCTGCCGAGGCTCCCGTGCCGCGCCTGAAGCGCGAGTACCGCTACCAGATGCTGATCAAGTCGGCCAGCCGCAAGGCGCTGCGGGAGACGCTCGAGGACTTGCGGCGGTACGCGCTCGATCAGAAGTGGAACGCGACGGCGTTGGTGATCGACGTGGATCCGTTGAGCCTGATGTAGCGCCTTCCTCCGCCCGCTCGGGTTGACAACGCCGGTAGCAGCCGGGAAAATGAGATAGGCGAACAAAAGGCGAAACTATGCCTGCTCCCTGGGTCGAACTTCATGCCCGCTCCGCGTTCAGCTTCCTGGAAGGCGCTTCCTTGCCGGAGGAACTGGCCGCCGCCGCCGCTGAACTCGATTTGCCCGCCATCGCCCTGCTCGACCGCGATGCGATGGCCGGCGCCCCGCGGTTCCACATGGCGGCCAAAAAGCTGGGTGTCCGCGCGCTGATCGGCGCCGAGGTCACCGCAGTGGACGGCTGCCGTTATTCACTGCTGGCCGCTAACCGGACCGGTTATCAGAACATCTGCCGCCTGATCACCCGAACCAAGCTGCGCGCCAAAAAAGGTGAAGCGGCGGCGGCGCCGGAGGACCTCGCCGATTACGCCGATGGCGTCGTTTGCCTGACGGGCGGCGCGGAAGGCCCGCTCGCGCTGGCGCTTCGAAAAGGACAGCGGGAGGCGCAAGCTGCCCTGGCGACGCTGGCGGCGATTTACGGGCGCGGCAACGTGTACGCGGAGATCCAGCGGCACTTCGACCGCCGCGAAGAGGCTCGCAACCAGGCCGTCGTGGACCTGGCCCGCGGCCTCTCGATTCCGCTGCTGGCCACCAATGGGGTCAATCACGCCCGGCCGGCCCAGCGCGAATTGCAGGACGCGCTCACCTGCGTTCGCCACAAAACCACGATTGAAGAAGCGGGGCGGCTGCTGACGAGAAATGCGGAACACCACCTGAAATCCGCGGCGGAGATGGAGCGGCTGTTTTCCGACCTGCCGGAGGCCACCGGCAACGCGCGGGAGCTGGCCGCGCGCATCGGGTTCACCCTGGCGGATCTCGGCTACAAATTTCCCGACTACCCGACGCCGCCGGGCGAGACGATGAATTCGTTCCTGCGCAAGCTGACCGGCGAAGGCGCGCGCAACCGGTACCGGCCGTATTACGAACGGGCGCGGCAGCAAATCGAACGGGAACTGGCGCTGATCGAAAAGCTGAACCTGGCGGGCTATTTTCTCATCGTCTGGGACATCGTCCGCTTCTGCCGCGAACAGAACATCCTGGTCCAGGGGCGGGGCTCGGCCGCCAACAGCGCGGTCTGTTACGCGCTGGGCATCACGGCGGTCGACCCGGTGGGCATGGACCTGCTGTTCGAGCGGTTCCTTTCCGAAGAGCGCGGCGAGTGGCCCGATATCGATCTCGACCTGCCGAGCGGCGATCAGCGCGAACGCGCCATCCAGTACGTCTACCAGCGCTACGGCCGGCTTGGAGCGGCCATGACGGCCAACGTCATCACCTACCGCGAGCGCTCCGCCGCGCGCGACATCGGTAAAGCGCTGGGGTTCGATACGCCGTCGCTCGACCGGCTTTCGAAACTCGTGCATCGCTACGCCTGGGACGACCCGGACGCCGACGTCGAGCGGTATTTCCGCGAGGCGGGTCTCGACCTGGAGAAGCCGGCGGTCCGGAAATTCTATGAACTGTACGCGGCGGCGCAGGACCTGCCGCGGCACCTGGGGCAGCACTCCGGGGGCCTGGTGGTGTGCCAGGGACAGCTCGATTCGATCGTTCCGCTCGAGCCGGCCACCATGCCCGGGCGCGTGGTCGTCCAGTGGGACAAGGACGATTGCGCGGACATGGGCATCATCAAGGTGGATCTGCTCGGCTTGGGCATGATGGCGGCGCTGGAGGAATCGCTGGAGCGGATCCGCCAAGCGTACGGCGAGGAGGTGGACCTGGCGCGCCTGCCGCAGGACGACCCCGCCGTCTACAAAGCCCTGCAAAAGGCGGATACGATCGGCATGTTTCAGGTGGAAAGCCGCGCGCAGATGTCGTGCCTGCCGCGCCTAAAGCCGCGCCGATTTTACGACATCGTGGTGCAGGTGGCGATCATCCGGCCTGGACCGATCGTCGGCAAGATGGTGCATCCTTATCTGCGCCGCCGGCAGGGACTGGAGCCGGTGACGTATCCTCACCCCTCGCTGGAGCCGATTCTGAAGCGCACGCTGGGCGTGCCGCTGTTCCAGGAGCAGTTGCTGCGCATGGCGATGACGGTGGCCGGCTTTTCCGGCGGCGAGGCGGAGGAGTTGCGGCGCGCCTTCGGGTTCAAGCGCTCCGAGCGGCGGATGAAGGAAGTGGAAACGAAGCTGAGGGAAGGCATGGCGCGCAACGGGATCGCCGGCGAGGCGCAGGAGACCATCGTCCACTCGATCACGTCGTTCGCGCTGTACGGATTTCCGGAGTCGCACGCGGCCAGTTTCGCCCTGATCGCTTACGCCAGCGCCTATTTAAAATGTCATTACCCGGCCGCTTTTACCGCGGCGATGCTGAATAATCAGCCGATGGGCTTTTATCATCCGGCGACGCTGGTGAAAGACGCGCAGCGGCACGGGTTGCATTTCCGGCCGGCTGACGTCTCGATTTCCGGCATTTCCTGCTCCGTGGAAGACGCCGGCGGGCAAAAATGCGTGCGGCTGGGCTTGAATTATGTGAAGGGATTGCGCGCCGGTTCCGCCGCGGCCATCGAGCGGGAGCGGCGTAAGCGGCCCTTCCGGAGCATCCAGGACCTGGTGAACCGCGTCCCGGAGCTTCGTAAGGACGAGCTGGCGGCGCTGGCGCAGGCCGGGGCATTGAACTCGCTCGAACCCGGGGAGAACGCGCACCGGCGGGCGGCGTTGTGGGATGTGCAATTGGCCTTGCGGCCCGCGGGTGAATTGCTGGAGGAGTTGGAACCGGCGGGCGTCCCGTCTCCGCTGGCCGCCATGACGCCGGAAGAGCGCCTGCTCGCCGACTTCCATACCACGCGGCTGACGATCGGGCCGCACCCGATGAGCTATCACCGGGCCGCGATGCAAGCGCTGGGAGTTCAGCCGGCGGCGAAACTGGCGCATTTGCGGGACGGGCAGCGGGTGCGCATCGGAGGCGGCGTCATCACCCGGCAGCGGCCGTCAACGGCGAAAGGCTTCGTATTTCTCAGCCTCGAGGATGAAACGGGGATCGCCAACGTCATCGTGATGCCGGACGTGTTCGAGCAAAATCGCGTGACGGTGGTCAGCGAGCCATTTCTCCTCGTCGACGGCGTACTTCAGAATCAGCAGGGGGCGATTTCCGTGCGCGCCAACCGCATCGCCTCGCTGCCGCTGGCTACGGCGGAACTGGAGTCGCACGACTTTCATTGAGCCGGCGCGGCCGACGATGGCCTCCTTATCGCGATACGCGATGCGGGCTAGCCCGCCGGCCAGCCCGTCTATTGCGTGATCACGCCGCAGGCTATGCGCCCGCCCGCGTCGCCCGCGGGATCGGTTTTGTAATCGTCGGCGTGATGGTGAATCATCAGCGACGTGCCGCCCGAATGGAACAGGGAGTTCTTGGCGCCCTTTTCCAACGTGACGGCGTGGTTGAACACCGTCAACTTCAGCTTGCCCGAGTCGGGGACTTCAAAGTTGGGCATGTCGCCCGCGTGAAAGCCGTCGGGGTTGAGAAAGCCGTGCTTCTTGCCGCCGGGGTTGAAGTGGCCCTTGGCGGTGGTGAAGTCGGGCGGATCGCAAGCGCCCACCTCGTGAATATGGAAGGCGTGCTGTCCGGCGGTCAGGCCGCTGAGATCGGCTTCAATCAGCACGCCGCCCCCGGCCGCTTCGCGGAGCGTTACGTTGCCTAAGACCTTGCCCTCCGCGTTCTTGAGCTGGGTCTTCGCCGTGCGCATCTGCGCTTCGGCAGGAATCAAAGAGCCGGCGACGAACAGCGCGGCAGCCGCCAGAACGAACGTGTATCGCATCGGTGGAACTCCTCCTTTTCCAGAATTGCCGTTGTGTCTCCAATGAGTTGCAGTCGGTAGCCCCGTAGTGTCATTGTAGCATCTGCACGGAAATGGAACCGCCTACGATCGATAACGCACAGCGGGAGGGAAGGCCAAGGGCGGCGCGAGCGGCGCTGGCGGCGTGCGGCCTGCTGGTTGGAGCCTGGACCGTTTTCGGTCAGCCGCTGCCGGGCACGGCGCCTCTGGAGGAGCAGGGCGATCTCGCCGTCCGGATGGTGGAGGGCATCGACCGCTACCTGATGCGAGGGCTTGGCGGCGCGCGGGCGCGGCGGGACGCGTACTGGCGGACGGCTTCGGCGGCCGAACACCGCCGCACGCTGGCGCGAATCATAGGCGCTGTGGATTCGCGAATCCCGTTCGAGGCGCCGTGGCCGGCCGCGACCGTCAACCGGCCGGCGGTGGTGGCATCCGGCGACGGCTACGAGGTCCAGGCGATTCGCTGGCCGGTCTTCGAGGGGGTGGAAGGCGACGGGCTTCTACTGAAGCCGCGCGGCGAGGTGAAAGCGCGCGTGATCGCGCTGCCCGACGCGGATGTGACGCCGGAGATGCTGGCCGGGCTCGCGCCGGGCATCGCGCCGGAGCGGCAGGTCGCGCGCCGGTTGGCCGAAAGCGGCTGCCTGGTGGTGGTTCCCGCGTTGATCGACCGCTCCGACGAATTTTCCGGCAAAGAAGGCGTGCGGTTCACCAACCAGCCGCACCGCGAGTTCATCTATCGCATGGCCTATGAAATGGGCCGCCACGTGATTGGCTATGAGGCGCAGAAGGCGCTGGCGCTGGTGGACTGGTTCGCGCGCGAGCAGGCGGAAGCGCCGATCGGCGTGGCCGGATACGGGGAGGGCGGGCTGCTGGCTCTCTACAGCGCGGCGCTGGACGAGCGAATCGGCGCTGCGATGGTGAGCGGCTACCTTGGGCCGCGCGAGGGCGTCTGGCGGGAGCCGATTTACCGCGGCGTGTGGTCTCAGCTCGAGACCTTCGGCGACGCGGAACTGGCGAGACTTGTTGCGCCGCGGACGCTCGTGGTGGATACGGCGGCGGCTCCGGCCATCAGCGGTCCTCCAGCCGAGCGCGAAGGCCGGCGCGGGGCGGCTCCCGGAGCGATTACCACGCACGGCGCGGCGGACGTACGCGAGGAGGCGGACCGGGCGCGGCCCTCGTTCCCGAGCGGAGCGCTGACGGTTACCGAAGGCTCCGCATCGCTCGAAGCCTTTATGCGCGCCCTGAAAGTCCAACCGGCGCCGTCCGCGGCCCCGCTCAAAGATCAGCGTCCGGGGTTCGACCCGCGGGACCGGTTACGGCGCCAGTTCCAGCAGTTGATCGATCACACGCAGAAGCTGGTGCGGCAGTCGGAATTCACGCGCGCCGCGTTCACTTCCAAGCTCGACACGTCCAGCCCCGAAGCGTGGGACCGGAGCGCGGAGCAGTACCGCCGCGCGCTTTGGGAAGAGGTGATCGGCAAGATGCCGCCCGCCGATCGGCCGCTGTCGCCGAAGAGCCGGAGGATCTACGACACGCCCGCCTACTCCGGTTATGAAGTGACTCTCGACGTGTGGCCGGACGTTTTCGCCTACGGCATTTTGCTTGTGCCGAAAGATTTGAAGCCCGGCGAGCGGAGGCCGGTGGTGGTGTGCCAGCACGGATTGGAAGGGCGGCCGCAACACCTGATCGACCCGCCGGATGAGCGCCTCGGGCGGATCTACGCCCGGTACGCGGCCGCGCTGGCCGAGCAGGGCTTCGTCGTGTACGCTCCGCAGAACCCCTACATCGGCGAAGAGAAGTTCCGCGTGCTGCTCCGGAAGGCGCACCCGCAGAAGCTGTCGCTGTTCTCGTTCATCCTCGGCCAGCACGAGCGCACGCTGGAATGGCTGGGCTCGCTGCCGTTCGTCGATCCGGAGCGCATCGGTTTCTACGGCCTTTCCTACGGCGGCAAGACCGCGATGCGGGTTCCGTCGCTGCTGAAGCGGTACGCGCTGTCGATCTGCTCGGCCGATTTCAACGAGTGGATCCGCAAGATCACCGACGTCGATCACGCCTTCAGCTACATGTACACGGTGGAATACGACATGCTCGAGTTCAATCTCGGCAACACGTTCAACTACGCGGAAATGGCCGCGCTCATCGCGCCTCGGCCCTTCATGGTGGAGCGGGGCCATCGCGACGGCGTGGGGATCGACGAATGGGTGGCGTATGAATACGCCCGGGTACGGCGGCTCTATGCAGACCTGAAGATTCCCGAGCGCACCGAAATCGAGTTCTTCGACGGGCCGCACGAGATCCACGGCGTGGGGACGTTCGAGTTTCTGCGGCGCCACCTGCGGTGGCCTGCACGTTGACGGCGCGAAAAGCGACGCCCGTTTTCGCCGTGGTGGCAGCCGGAACGCTGTGACATAATGAAAACGCCGTGAAAATCGAGATAATTGCGACTGTTTTCCTTGTATGCGGCGCGCTGCCCGCAAGCCTGTCCGCTATCGACCCGCAGGCGCCGGACGGCTGGCACACCGCCTCGCCGCGGCCCGAGATCAGTCCCCGCTTTTCCTATCAGCCGCAAGGCGGTTACCGGGATGGCGCGGCCTTTGTCATCGAGGCGGACGCGCGCGAGGGACTGGACGGCTATTGGCGCAAAGCGTTTCCCGTCGAAGGGGGCAAGCACTATGCGTTCAAGGCGTACCGGCGCGCCGCCAACGTCGCGCTGGCCCGGCAGAGCGCTCTGGTCCGCATCAAGTGGCAGGATGCGGAGGGAAAGGACGTCGTGGACGATCGCCGGCTGGTGGAACGTTACCTGAACGGCTTCACGGCGTGGGCGCCGCCGGAATTTCCGACCGATAAAGCGACGGATGCCAAGGGCTGGACAGAAGTGTCCGATACCCACCAGGCGCCCGGCACAGCCACGCAGGCGGTGGTGGAACTCCACCTCCAATGGGCGCCAAAGGGGCGCATCGCCTGGAGCGGCGTCTCGTTCCAGCAGGCGCCGGCGCCGGCGCCGCGCAAGGTGAAGCTCGCGGCCGTTCACTTTCAGCCGCGAGGCGGGAAGAGTCCGGAGGGCAACCGCCTGCTGTTCGCCCCATTAATCGAAGAAGCGGGGCGGCAGAAAGCGGACCTGGTGGTTCTGCCGGAGACGCTGACGTACTACGGAACGGGTATGGAGCCCGCCGACATCGCCGAGCCGATTCCAGGGCCGTCAACCGAGTATTTCGGCAAGCTCGCGCGGAAGCACAACCTGTACATCGTGGCCGGTCTGCACGAGCGCGTGGGACATCTGGTGTACAACACGGCCGTCCTGATCGGGCCGGACGGCGAGGTGGCGGGCAAGTATCACAAAGTGACGCTGCCGGACGGGGAAGTGGAACAGGGGTTGGCGCCGGGGCATGAATACCCGGTATTCCAGACGCGATTCGGCAAGCTCGGCATGATGATCTGCTACGACGGCTTCTTCCCGGAGGTGGCGCGCGAATTGACCAGGCGCGGCGCGGAAGTGATCGCCTGGCCGGTGTGGGGCTGCAATCCGGAACTGGCGCGGGCGCGGGCCGCGGAGAACCACGTTTACCTGGTGAGCAGCACCTACGAGGACATCTCGCGCAACTGGATGCTGACGGCGGTGTGGGACCACGCGGGCAGCACGATCGGATTGGCGAAGGAGTTCGGGACGCTCGCCGTCGCCGAAGTCGACTTGAACGAGCGCACGCGGTGGCGCAGCCTGGGCGACTTCCGGTCGAAGCTGCCGCGCCATATGCCGGAAGCGCAACCGGAGCCGGCGCTCAGCCACTGACGGGTGGGCGGTTGGCGATGAACTCGTTCCACCACAACTGGAGGAACATCGAGGCGAGGAGTTTTCGCCGGTCGCCGCGCATACCGGTCCAGGCAGGCAGATTGCGCTCGACATAGCGGCGGTTCAAGGGACCGTTGGAGTCAAGCAGAAGCTGACGGACGAAGCTGGCCAGCGGTTCGCGGCTCCAGGAGCGGTTCGGGTAGCCCAGACCGCGTTTTCGCCGAACGGCAATTTCCCGGGGCAGATGACGTTGGGCAAGGATCGCCAGGACGCGCTTCTCCCGGCCGCGGTGAACCTTCAGCCGGGATGGGAGCCGCATCGCAAAGTCCACCACGCCGCGGTCGAGAAACGGCATCCGCACTTCGAGCGAGTGCGCCATGCTGACCTTGTCGGTCACCAGTAGGGTTCCCTCGGCCTGGCGGGCGGTGAAATCGATGGCGAGCCGCCGCTGCAAGCTGTCGGAACAGGACCTCAGGGTTTCCTCGGGAATCAGGACGGGCGCGACGTCGGGACCGCCGGCGCAGTATTCGGGTTTGAGCAGGTGGCGTTTCTCCTCGGGAGCACAGGGGCGGCGCCACTCGGCGTCGGCCAGACGGCCGTCGGCGGCGGCCAGAAGGCGCAGGGCGCGCCGCAACTTGACCGGAAAGCCCAAGACGGCGGCCCGGCGGAAGGGCCAGCGGGGAGTCACCTTTCGGATGAGATACGGGCTCTCCAGGCGCACCCATTCGTATCCGCCGAACAGTTCGTCCGCTCCATCGCCGCTGAGGACAGTCTTCACGTGACGGGCGGCCAGCGATGCCAGTTGGTACTCGACGCCGGACGGGGACGTGCTGCACGGCTCCTCGACGCTCCGGGCGACGGACGGGAGGAGCGCCGGCATATCTTGCGTGCGGTACTCGATCTCCTGGTGGTCCGTGCCCAGTTCGCGAGCCACGAGACGCGAGAAACGGCTTTCGTCCGCTTGCGCGTATTCCGGAAACACGATGGAGAAGGTCTTGAGGCGGTTTCCCGCCTGCTGCGCGGCGAACGTGGCGACCAGCGAAGAGTCCCACCCGCCGCTGAGGAACGATCCGACCGGCACATCGGCCGCCAGGTGCGACCGGACGGCGGCGCTAAGCCGGACCTCGAGCCGGTCCGCGTAATCCCGGTCGTCTGTAGGCGCGGGATCCCGGCTGTAGCGCAGCCGCCAGAACACCCCCTCGCGCACGCCGCCGGCGCGCGCCACCAGGTAGTTTCCGGCATGAAGCTTCCGCGTGCCGCGGAATATGCTCAACGGAGCGGGCACGTACCCGGCGGCGAGATAAGCGTCGATGGCAGCCGGGTCGGGCTCGGGCGCAATCAGTCCGGTGGCGAACATCGCCTTCGCCTCAGAGGCGAACAGTAACCCGTGTTTTGTTTGGGCCCAGTAGAGGGGCTTCATGCCCGGCCCGTCGCGGCCCAGCAGCAGGGTTCCGTTGCGCGTGTCCAGTACGGCGAGGGCGAACATGCCCTCCAGCCGGTCGAACAGCCGCTCGCCCTCCTCTTCGTAGAGGTGGACGATCACCTCCGTGTCGCAGCGGCTGCGGAAACGGTGGCCCTTGCCTTCGAGTTCGTGGCGCAGCGCGGCGTGATTGTAGATCTCGCCGTTCAGGACCGCCTGGATAGAGCCGTCCTCGTTCGGCATCGGCTGATCGCCGTGCTCGAGATCGACGATGGAGAGGCGGCGGCACGCGAGTCCGGCGCCTTGGGCCGGGCAGACAAACGTCCCGCCCTGATCCGGACCCCGATGCCGCTGCGCGGCGTTCATCGCTTCCAGGGCGCGGTTCAGAGCGTCGGGAGAGAGACGGCCGGAGAAGATTCCAGCTATTCCGCACATACCAACGTCGCTCCGTCTTGTGGGCAGACCGGTTTACGCCACATGCTGCGGTTCCGGCGCCTCGGCAAAAGGACGAAAGCCCAATTCGGGGCAACGATCGCAAGAGTGCTTCGAGCACGCCACTTTGCGACAGGCGACATCGCCGTTAAGCGCGTAGTACAAGCGGGTAATGTGATCGGACATCCGCCCGCGCAGCAGAGCGAGATCGCCGGGGCGGAGTTCCGTCCGCAGGAAGCCGGCTGCTTCCTGGAAATCGACAAAGGCATGAACGCTGTCCGGCGGCATACCGGAGCGGATGGCGTACTCGCGGCCGAACTGGCCACGTTCGTTGACGAAGACGAGGCACTCGGCGCACCCTTGCGCCTGCCGGACGAAGCCCTTTAGGCGGTCGCGCGGGGTGCGTTTGGAGTCGGAACAGTCGCTGATGATGAGGATCCGACGCCGCGCGCGCGCCCGCCGTAACACCTCCATCGCCGCGTCGAAGGAATCGACGCAGCCGTTGAAGTCGTCCCGCAGCATAACGGCGCCGTTCGGCAGGATCACCGGCTGCATCCGCGCCTGGTACGGGTGGACCTCCGCGATCGCATCGGCGGCTTGCTCGAGCGTGGCGCCCAGGGCGATGGCGGCCGCCATGGCGCCAACCAGGGAGTTGACAAAGTGCGCGCCGACGAAGTTTGTCGTCACCAAACGGCTCTCCTGACCGCGCCGCGCGACAAAGCGGAGCCGCTCCGGCCAGTCGGAGACGGCGTCGGAGGCCGACACGTGGGAATCGGGCGAGTCGCCGAACCAGACCACGCGGTCCCGCGCCGCCGGAGCCATGGCCGCGACGTGCGGATCGTCAGCGTTCAGCACGGCAATCCCGTTTCGGCGCATGAAGCGCAGCATGTGCGCCTTCTCATGCGCAACGGCTTCCAGTGTCTTTAGATAGTTGCTATGCACCCTCGCCACCTTCAGGATCAGCACGACGTCCGGCCGAATCAGCAGCGAGGCCCGGTACAGATTTCCCGGCTGGGCGGTGCCGGCTTCGATGACGGCGAAACGATGCCATGGGCGCACCTTGAGAATGGTCGAGGGAACTCCTCTTCGCCCGTTGGTATTGCCCTCGGTCTTGAGGGTTGGCCCAACGCGGCTCAAAATTGCCGCGAGCGAGTCCTTCGCCGTGGTTTTGCCCAGGCTTCCCGTCACGGCGATGAAGGTGGTTCGAAACATGAGGGTTCGCCAGACGAACGCGAGGGCGACGACGGGCAGATGGGTAATGATCGGCCGCGCTGCACGCAGCTTGCGTAACAGTCCTGCACCCATGGTCGAACACCTATTATGGCAATGCGGGCAAGGCCGCCGCCCTCCTCGCCTCGCCGGTGATCGACAAAGCTGCGATATTCCGGCGCGCGCGGACGGCACTGCGGCAGCATATTACCTTTAAGGCTGCGGTTCCACCGTCTCGCGCGGGAATGGACGAAAGCCAAGCTGCGGACAACTGTCGCAGGAGTTCCTCGAGCAGACTACTTTGCGACAGGCGACGTTGCCGAGGAGCGCGTAGTATAGGCGGGTCATGTGATCGGCCATTCGGCTTCGGAGCAGCGCCAGGTCGCCGGCGCGCAGCTCGGTCCGCAGGAAATCCGCGGCCTTCTCGTAATCCACGAATGCGTGAACGCTATCAGGAGACATGCCGCACCGGATGGCGTATTCGCGGCCGAACTGGCCGCGTTCATTGACGAACACGAGGTACTCAACGCACCCTTGCGCTCGCCGGACAAAGCCTTTCAGCCGCTCGCGCGGCGAGCGCGAAGAGTCCGAGCAGTCGCTGACGATGAGGATCCGGCGCCGCGCGCGCGCCCGGCGCAACACCTCGATCGCCGCATCGAACGAATCCACGCTGCCGTTGTAGTCGTCGCGGAGCATCACCGCGCCGCCGGGCAGAATCACCGGCTGCACCCGCGCCTGGTGGGGCTGAACTTCGGCGATCGCACCACCGGCCTGATCGAGAGTCGCACCCAGCACGTCGGCGGCCGCGATCGCTCCCAGCAGCGAGTTCACGAAGTGCGTCCCCACAAAGCTCGTCGTCAGTTCGCGGGTTTCCCGGCCGAGCCGGACGACAAACCGGAGGCGATCTGGCCAGTCGCAGACGGCGGCCCGGGCCGACACGTCGAAAGTGGGGGAGGAGCCGAACCATACGACGCGGCCGCGCGCCGCCTTTGCCATGGCGGCGACGTGCGGATCGTCCCCGTTCAACGCGGCAATGCCATTTCCGCGCATGAAGCGCAGGATGTGCGCCTTCTCGCGGGCCACGGCTTCCAGCGTCTTGAAATTGTTGCTGTGCACCCGCGCCACCTTCAGGATCAGCACGACGTCGGGCCGGATCAGTAGCGACGACCAGTAGAGATTTCCCGGCTCCGCGGTTCCGGCCTCGACGACGGCGAAGCGGTGCCATGGCCTCACTTTCAAAATGGCGCGAGGGATTCCGTTTCGCCGATTCGAGTTGCCCCACCGGGTTTCGACGGTGGGTCCAACGCGGCTCAAAATGGCTGCGAGCGCGTCCTTCGCCGTGGTTTTGCCCAGGCTTCCGGTCACGGCGATGAAGGTGGTCCGGAACATGAGGGTGCGCCAGAAGAACGCGAGGGCGGCGGCGGGCAAATGGGGAATGATCGGAAACGCGCCACGCAGCTTCCGGAGCCACCCCGCGCCCATAGCAGAAACAGCCATTATGACAATATGGGAGAGCCGGCGCCCGGTTGCAGGCGGCGCTCCGGAACGCGCCCAATCGCCCAGGATAGCAGCTTGACGCGGGTCCGACGCGGTCCATACAATAAAAGAGTCACACCTAGGAGACCGGCATGAGAAATATCGGCATCACGGAACTCCTTGTCATTTTGGGAATCGCGGTCCTGCTGTTCGGCGGGCGGAAGATCCCTGAAGTAGCCAAGGGTTTGGGCGAAGGCATCCGCAACTTCAAGAATGCGTTGAAGAGCGAGGAGAAGGAAGAGAAGAAGCAGGCGTAGGCTTCTGGAAGCTGCCCGCAACTTGGGCAGAAGACCGCCCGGGATTCAGGAACGGGAAGCCCCGCGGAAGGCGCTCCGCGGGGCTTCTTGCGTTTACGCTGCAGGTTTGCGCGATGGTCCGTGCGCAAGTCGCTTCAACCACATGACGCGGCAACTTTAGAACCACAGCCTGTGCGCGCCACGAAATTCCAACTGTAGTAGCGGGAATATCTCTCAACTCCTGAAAGACATACGCCACGTACGCCGCCGCCCCGCGCTGCTTACCGTAAGTTCCAGGTTTTTCTTACCGTTAGATTGCTTTCGCGCCTTGGCATGAGAGATGCTTAAGAGAGCATAAGCGGGAGAGTGACAGCCCTTCAAAGGCGTCATTCTCGATTCTGGGGGCACGCTCCCAGGGATGCGATCCCCCATTTCCTGCGACTTGCTCCATGAACCGGGAGGAGAATAGCGATGCAAATTGCTGGAGTTGATTGCGGCATGCCCTTCGCGAGCTGGAGAGGGGCATATCGAATTCTGATTTTATTGACGATGGCGATCTGTGCTTTCGGTCAGGCGACCGATGGCAACATCACGGGAAATGTTACCGATGCGACCGGCGCCGTGATCCCCGACGTGGCGATCGAACTCGAGAACGTGGCGACGGCTGTGAAGCGGGCGACGACCTCGGACCAGGACGGAATCTATCGGTTCAATAACGTTCCGGTCGGCCGGTACCGGATTACGGCGAGGGCCCCAAGCTTCACCACCTCGACGCTGGAAAACATCAATGTGACGCTGAACCGGACCACCACGGCGAACTTCGAGCTGGCGGTCGGCACGGTGGCGACGCAGGTGGAAGTCGTCGAAGCGGCGGCGCAGATCGACACGACCACGGCGACCGTGGGGTCGGCGTTCAGCCAGCAGGAGGCCATCTATAACCCGCTGAGCGCGCTGCCGCTGGGCATCTACAACCTGGCGCTGATGGGCGCCGGCGTCGCTTCCAGCGGCGGCGTCGGGCTCGGCGAAGGTCCTTCGGTGGGCGGGCAGCGGCCCCGGCAGAACAGCTTCATGATCGAGGGCGTCGACAACAACCGAACCGACGTCACCGGGGCGAATGTCCGCGTACCGAACGAGGCCGTGGCCGAGTTCTCGATGTTGCAGAACCAGTTCAGCGCCGAGTTCGGCCACTCCAACGGCGGCCAGTTCAACGTCGCCATCCGCAGCGGCACGAATGACATCCACGGCGCCCTGTTCTGGTACCTGCGCAACCGCAACCTGAACGCCGTCGACGAAGCCGACGCGCGCCAGGGCATCCGCGAGAACCCCCGCTTCGACGAGAACCGGGTCGGCGGCTCTGTAGGAGGCCCCATCGTGAAGAACAGGTTGTTCTACTACGGGCTGTTCGAATACAATCCCTACGGCGCGGCCACCTCGCCGTCCTCGGCCACCTACAGTCCGACGGCGGAGGGTTACCGTCTTCTCGACGGCATCGGAGGTCTCAGCCGGACCAACTACGACATCCTCAAGCAGTACCTTGCGCCCGCTCCCTCGGCCTCCGAGACCACCACCGTGCGCGGCGTGTCGATTCCGATCGGGATCCTTCCCATCTCCTTCCCCAACTACTCGAACACCTACAACTGGCTGGGCAGCGTCGACTTCAACGCGTCGTCCGCCGACCAGCTCCGGTTCCGCTACGTGGCCAGCAAGTTCGATGGGATCGACATCGACACGTCGCCGAACCTGCCGGCGTTCGCGGGCCCGCGACAAATTCGGCAGCGCATCCTCACCTTCTCCGAGTTCCACACCTTCAGTCCCACGCTGCTGAACGAATTGCGGCTGAACAACAGCTACTTCGCGGATTCGATCCCGGCGGGCGACTTCAGCTTCCCGGGTCTGGACGTGTTCCCGAACATTATCATCGAGCAGGACCTGAACGCCCAGCTCGGACCCCTTCCCGAGGCGCCCCAGAGCGGTTCGCAGAACATCTACCAGTTGGTGAACAACCTGACGTGGAACAAAGGACTTCACACCGTGAAAGCCGGCGTGGACGTACGCCGGATGATCAAGCCGACCACGTTCATCCAGCGTTCGCGCGGCGACTACAATTACTCCACGCTGGAGCAGTACCTGCTCGACCTGACGCCGGATGTGCTGGCCGAGCGCAACGTCGGAGGGCGGCCCTACTGGGGCAACCAGTGGAACATGTACTGGTTCATCCAGGACGAAATGAAACTGCGGCGAAACGTGACCCTCACGCTCGGCCTGCGCCATGAGTACAAAGGCATCCCCTCTGACGACAGGCTCCAGGAGTTGAACTCGGTTTCCAGCGTCCCCGGGCTGATCGAATTCCGGGCGCCGAGGGCGCAGAAGGACGCGTTCGCTCCCCGCGTCGGCTTGACCTGGTCGCCCGGCACGAGCGGCAAGACCGTCGTCCGAATGGGCGGAGGTATGGCCTACGATAACTATTTCGACAACCTGGGCACGCTGTCGAAACCGCCGCAGTTGGAGTCGACGGCGCGCGTTGAACCCAACGACCTGCCGAACTTCCTGGCCAACGGCGGGATTCCTGGTACCGCGCCGGGCGAGACGCTCGATCCGGCGGAGGCGCGGCTGGTCACCGGCACCTGGATCCCCGATCAGCGGCTGCCCGTTTCCTACCAGTGGACGTTCGGCGTCGAGCGCGTGATCGCCAGAGACTACACCTTCAACATCCGGTATCTCGGCACGCGCGGCAGCCGCCTGTTCGTCCAGCAGCGTCTGAACTCGCGGGCGGTGGTCACTCCGACCCGCAGTCTGCCGACGTATCTCCAGCAGCCATCGCAATCCGAGTTGGATTCCCTCGGGCTCACGCTCGATGAGCTCACGGCGGAGTTCAACGCCGGCGGCTTCTATGTCCCCCGGTACCTCGATGCCGGCTTCGAGAATCTCATCACCGCGTTCCAGAACATCGGCAACTCTACCTATCACGGGCTGGCCACCGAGTTTCAGCGGCGCTTCGCGCGCGGGTTGCTCTTCAAAACCGCCTACACCTGGAGCAAAGCCATCGACGACTCGACGGCGGACCTGTTCTCGACCCTGCTTTCGCCGCGGCGCGCCCAGGACTTCGAAAACCTTCGGGCCGAGCGCTCCCGCTCGTTCCTCGACAGGACGCATCGTTTTTCGTTTACCTGGGTCTATGACGCGCCGTGGTTCAGGGAGAACTCGAACTGGTTGGCCAAGAACCTGGTGGGTAACTGGGTCATCAGCGGCACGTATATCGCCGAGTCGCCCCAGTACGCTACTGTCCAGAGCGGCATCGATTCAAACATGAACATCGACGCGGCTTCGGACCGCGCCATCATCAACCCGCAAGGCCAGGACCGGACCGGCAGCGACGTTCGGGCTCTCACCAACAGTGCGGGCCAGACGGTTGCCTATCTTGCGCTCAATCCGAACGCCCGCTACATCCGCGCGGGACGCGGCGCCTATCCCAATGGCGGCCGCCAGACGCTTCCGCTCGAGGGGATCAACAATTGGGACCTCGGCCTGGCGAAGAAGTTCAGCATCGATGAATTCAAGGCTGTCGAGCTTCGGGCGAACTTCGTCAACGCCTTAAATCACCCGCAGTACATTCCCGGCAGTCTGAACACGGTCCAGGCTGTCTCGAGCAATGTGACCCGGAACCTCCTGATCCCGGGCAACCCGCTGTTCAACGACCCAACCCGGACCTTCGCCTCCAACGCGCGCCAGATCTACCTGGCATTGCGCGTGACATTCTAGTCGGCGGGCCGCGGCTCCGCCGGCTTCACAGGCAGGCGTCGTCACCAATGGCGACGCCTGAATTTTCTACACTTGCCACGAGCGTGGGGCGAGTGTCCACACTTAGCCGGCTTGTCCGCAACGCGCCGTAAGCCGGTTGGAGACCGGCTCGCAACCCTGGAGGTTTGCCCCACTTCTGAGACCCACAACGCCCCGCGAAACGTACAAACTCCAGGCGTCACCACGAGTGGCGACGCGGCAAACACGAGTGTTCGCGCCACGGCGATTCTAGCGCAAGGCGTTAGTCCGCGCCGATGGTTCCCACCAGCTCCTTCAGGTAAGCCGGCGAGCCGGCCCGCGCAAAATTGCGACGCGCGGCGGACAGCCGGGCGGCGAGATCCAGTTCCGGCGACGGTTCAACCGACGAGTCGCGGTAACGCTCCAGAGCGTCGATGTGGCGCTGCCAGAGCGCGACGTCCTTGCGCTGCTTCGCCCGCAGCCGGGCGGCATACCAGTCGCTGGCAAGCACGGTCTCGCGCGTGAATTGCAGGCGCAGAAGCGGATCCCGGATCGACATCCCCTCATAACTGCCGCGGGCCATCACATGCAGCAGGATGCGCACGGGCGGGCACGCGGCGTCGACGCTGCCGTCGGCGAAGTAGTTCTCCGCCACGCGGCGCTGGGTGGCCACAATCGCCTCGACGCCCGCGGCGAACATCGCCGGGTCCTGCTTCTCGGGCCGCAGCAGTTCCTCGGGAAAGACCGCGTCGGGCGTCTCGAAGATGCGGCCCAGGAAATGGTCGGCGAACTTGGCCGTGATGCGGTACCCCAGCCGGCTGGCGAGGATCGTCCGTCCTTCCACCTCGAAGTCCTCGAGCGGTTCCAGGTAACCCTGCTCGATGAGGAATCGAGGGTCCCGCTCGTGGACCTCCATCCGGCACCAGATCTCCGGCACGAGCATGCTGATGTCGTGATCCACGCGGTAGCGCGGGCCGATGTGACCGGCCGAGGTGGTGAAGGCGGCGTCCCCAGTGATCGCCATGGCCACCAGCGCGTTGTTTAGATCGATCACCGGCGAGAGGGCGTTGAACGGCCCTTTGGTGAGGGCGCCTTCGCTGCCGAAACCGGTGGTGGACGGCGATTTTCCCGTGAGGCTGGAGATGAACTCCATGAACAGCTCCGGCAGTTCCTGATAGTGAATCGGGTTGTACACCGCCAGAGGGGCCAGCCCGAGCGCGGGATCGGGCGGGTTGTTGCGCCGGCCCGGCAGGATCGCGTTGACGGGAAAGAAGACCTCCTGCTCCGCGGGAACGCTGCGGTCCAGCCGGGCGGCGACGGTGGCGGCATAAGTCTCGAGATCCCGGACGCGATCGGGCCGGCGCTGGAGGTAGCGCGGATTCTTCGACGGCTTGCCGTCCACCATGCGCGGATGCGCCGAGGAGACGACGAACTCCCCGCTCCCGGCGTCGGCGAAACCTGCAAGCAGCTTCTTCATCGGTTCGCTGTAAAGGTCGAAATCCACGATGCGGTCGACGATCGCCTGGGCCTGTCCCCGGTCCAGCGGCTCCCAGTTTGAAAGAAAGACCTCGGGGCCCGCGATATCGGCTTCGGCCTGCTTGTCGACGCCGCGGTGAATCGCGTCGTCGGGACGCTGGAAGAGCATCGCCTCGCAATTGGCCACCAGCTTGACGCTGGGATTGCGGTACGCGGGATCGAGACCCGGCAGCGCTTCGCGAGGCAGAACGACCGAGGCGGTAATGTCGTCCTCCATCTGCACTTTGTCCGCCGGGTGAAAGTCGGGCCGGAGCTTGTAGATACGCCAGGAGCCGTCGGGGTCGTAGCCCACCCGCAGGTAATTGCTCACCAGCGGCTGGCCGTCGAACTTCAGCTCGTGTCCCTGGTAGCCGTTGATGCGATCGACGGTGAAGTGCTCGCGCCAGTTCTTACCCCATTCGTGTCGGTAGTAACGCTTGACGGTGAAGACGAGCTGCCGGATGGTTTGCGGGATGTCGCGCAGCCACTGGTTGTAATCCGGGCTGTAGTCTTCCGACGGCGTCAGGAGCTTAATCACCGAGCCGAGAGAGCGCTCCGGGCTGAGCAGCGGCCGGATGGTGCGGCGGTCCGGGCGCCGGTTCCGGTAAATCTCCGAAAAATCGGTATCGAGGATCGCCGCCACCTGGTCCATATCCGAGCGATAATCCTTGACGAATACGGGACCTTTCAAGAGCACGTCGGCGATCGATTTCGAGATTTCGCTCTTTCCGCCGCCGGAAACGGTGCAGGGCTTGTGGCAGACCACGCCGTCGGCCCGTATGCCGACCAGGCGCCAGGCGGTTCCGGCAAGCTGCTTCTGGAGGCGGACCCGGTAGCCGGAGGGGAGGATGTAGGTTTCCCCCGCGCGGAGGGGAATCTCGGTCCTGGCGCCGTCGCGCTTCCACCGTATCAGGCCTTCGCGGACGCTGAACTCGGCATTGTCCGGGATATAGAGGATGCCGGGATAGCGCCGGTCCACGGCGTAGCCGCCATCCTTGGGCTCCGCGCGGCCGCCGAGTAGGCGGAGCGCGTCCTCCAGCGAGGCGGGCTTCAGCTTCACCGAGCGGTCGGCGAAGAAATCGCGGCCGAGCACGTAAGCGGCGAACGCGATGGCGCCGCCGGCGTGCTCCTCCTCGCACATGCCGTAAAGATTCGCGGTGAAGCTGATCTGCGTTTTTACTTCTTTCTTCGAATAACCGAAATAATTATCGGCGATAATCGTAACGATTACGCCCCGCTCGTCGCGGCAGGTGATCTTGAACGCGTTGCCGCCGTTGTACGGCTCGGCCTCGTCGGTCCAGTACATGCCGTCGCGCTTCTGGCGCTCGGTGGCGTCCGCGAAACGCGGAAGGCCAAGGTCTTTCTTCTTCAGGCCCGCGATGTGCGGCGCCAGGATGACGCAGCCGGTGTGGCCGGTCCAGTGAAGCGCATCGAGCGCGGCGTCGTTTTCCGGCAGGTACGGGTCGCCGGCGTTGCCGAAGATGCTCTCGACGAAATCCAGGTTGCTGACCAGGGTTCCGGGCGCGAAGAAGCGGATCTCCATTCGCTTCTCCGGGTCCCGCGCCGACGCCGGACAAACCAACGGGCGGAGCAGCAGCGAAACAAAGAGCCGCGAGACCGGCGTATGGTTTGCCATGTAAGGCAGCGTCAATACGTCGCCGGGTGGGCGCAGCGCGATTTCCAGCAGGGCGGCGAACGTCCGCTTCGGAACGGCGATCTTGTCGGCCGGAATCGGGAGGCCGCCCTCGGCGACATGGAAGACCCCTTCCGTTGTCCGGCGGTCGCTCCGGGGATTGTGCAGGACGCCTTGCGCCACGCGGTAGGAATCCAGGTAGGGCGAGTGAAAGCTGTCGCTGCCGGGCGGAAACGACAGCGTGCGCGCCATGCCGGGCCGGTCGACGGCGAAGGTGAGCGCCGGAAGCCGGGGCGCCGCGGCAGGGCGGACGTCGGCTAGGAAGGCGTCGAGGAACTCCTGGATGCGGGCGTCGGCGGGGCAGAGCCGGTCGCGGAGCAGGAGATCCTTCTGATGGAAGTTTCGGAGCAAAGGGCCGGCCAGCTCCTGGAAGTACGCGTCGGCCGTAGCCGGATTCGTCGGCTGGCCGAGCGCCGCCAGTTTCAGGTTGATGTAGCGGTCCAGTTCGTGCGGATTGCTCATGCTTGCATGTCCCGAGTTGACTCTTGCCTGGATTATGCAATAAAAAACAGACACTATGGAACATTCGCTCCTCCAACCACCCAAGCGGCTCCTGATGGGACCTGGGCCGAGCCCTGTCGAACCGCGCGTTTACCAGGCCCTCGCCAAGCCGATCGTCGGGCACCTCGACCCCTACTTCTTTGAAGTAGCGGGCGATATTCGCCGCCTGTTACAGCCGGTCTTCGGAACGGCGAACGAGTACACGCTGGCCATATCCGGCACAGGCACGGCCGGCATGGAAACGGCGGTGTCGAATTTCGTCGAAGCGGGCATGACGGCGGCGGTCTTCTCCAACGGTTATTTCTGCGAACGCATCGCGGAAATGATCCGCCGCCAGGGCGCCTCGCTGAAACGGCTGGCGAAGCCCTGGGGAGAGGCTTTCTCCGATGGGGAGGCGCGCGACTTCATCGCCGCGGAAAAACCTCACGTCGTCGCCTTCGTGCACGGAGAAACCTCGACCGGCGTCTTGCAGAACGGCAAGGCAATCTGCGAAGCCGCCCACCAGGCGGGCGCGCTGGTCATCGCCGACGTGGTCACTTCTCTCGGCAACGTCCCCGTCAACGTCGACGAAACCGGAATCGACATCGCCTACAGTTGCTCTCAGAAAGGGCTGGCCTGTCCGCCGGGGCTGGCGCCGCTGACCGTTTCCCCGCGTGCGCTGGAGGCGCTGCGCGCGCGCAAGTCGTCCAATCGCAGCTTCTATCTCGATCTGACGCTTCTGAACGACTATCTGAGCGGGCGGCGCTATCATCACACCGCTCCCATTTCGATGTGCTACGCGCTGCGCGAGGCGCTATCCATCATCGAAGAAGAAGGCTTGGAGAATCGCTTTCGCCGCATTCATACGAATCATCGCGCATTTGTCGCCGGAATCGAGGCGATGGGCCTGAGCATGCTTGTTCCGGAAGCTCTCCGGCTGCGCCCGCTGAACACTCCTTGCGTTCCCGCGGGAATCGACGACGCGAAGGTGAGGCAACGGCTGCTCAACGAGCGTGGCATTGAGATCCTCGGCGGCTTCGGACCGCTAGCCGGCAAGGTCTTTCGCATTGGCATCATGGGCGCCGGCTCTACCGAGGAGAACGTGCTGCTGCTGCTGGACGCCCTCGATGACGCCCTGCGCAAGGAAGGGTGGCGGCCGCGCGCCGACGCTCGCGGCGCCGCCGAAGCGTTCTACGGAAAAGCCGCTCAGGCAGCCGTTAACGGTTAGCGGCTCGATCGGGGCCCCGCTACGTTCTCCCGAGGCCTTGCCGGACCCGTCTGCAGCATGTGTTCCCGCAACTTCTGCACGGTGGGCGGCTGGATGCTGGTCCGGAAGCAACTGAGGCCCCACCCGACGCTCATGCGCGGAACCCGGTCTGTGCTTGGCACGTATTTCTGCGTCCACTGCAACTTCTCGCAGGCTACGCGGTCCAGCCAGCCTTTCGGGTCGTGGGGCCGTTTCTGGCCCTCTAGCGTGCGAATCCCCAGCAACTGGAAGATTGCGGAATCGTAATAGACCTGGTGCTTGAACGCGCTGTTCTGGTCCTGGGTGGCGAAGCACATCTTCACCTGGAAGCGGTTGCGCGGAATCACGATGCGCGCCACCAAATTGCCGTCCAGGTAGAACTCCGACATGCGCTGCTCGTCCACGACAATCTTCAGGTGGTACTTCTGCTTGAGCCCCTGAAGCGCGAAGTTATGATCCTTGTC
The DNA here is from genome assembly GCA_026129905.1 of Bryobacteraceae bacterium. Taxonomy (GTDB): domain Bacteria; phylum Acidobacteriota; class Terriglobia; order Bryobacterales; family Bryobacteraceae; genus JAHCHE01. The sequence goes on from JAHCHE010000037.1 coordinate 62,647, forward strand.
CTTATAGCTGTAGGAAAAAGTGCGCCAAACCGGGTCCAGGTCCGGACTGTAGGTCTCTTTTCGGCTGTGCGAGATGCCGGCCTCCAACTCGTCGGAGAAACCGAGGTAGAAGTTGAAGTAGTGGGTGTAACTGGAAGCCTTTGTAACCGGTCCGATTGAGTACTTCGACGGCAGCGTTAATGTCGCCTGAATTCCGGTGTAGCTCTCATCGACCGTTCGCATTACGGCGGCTTCATCGTAGGGTTCGAGATTGGCCATGAACGTCCTCCATCCGCGCCGCTTACCGCGAGCTTGAGATCTTATTATTCTAATCGCCGGCCAAAGTTGTGGGGGGGCCGGCGCGCTAGGCTGGACCTTGACATACGAATTTCTTCGTAGTAAGATCTTCGTATATGCCGCGCGACCCGTCTCGCCCGACCGACGCCGAGTTGGAAATCCTGACCGCGCTCTGGAGCTTTGGGCCCTCCACCGTGCGCGACGTGCACCAGGCCATCAGCCGCCGGAAACCCGTGCAGTACAGTACCGTCCTCAAGTTCATGCAGATCATGGCCGAAAAAGGCCTGGTTCGCCGCGATGAACGGCAGCGAGCCCACGTCTACGAAGCCGCGCGGTCCCGTGAATGGACGCAGCGGCAACTGGCCGGCGATCTGCTGGAACGGGCATTCGGCGGCTCCGCCGCGAACCTCGTGATGGGCGCTCTGGGCGCGCGCAAAACATCGAAGCGGGAACTGGCCGAAATTCGAAAGCTTCTTGACGACTACGAAAAGGAGGCGCGATGACGCTATTGGAACAGTGGGCGCAAACGCCGGCCGCGAAGACGCTCGGCTGGACCCTGGTCCACACGCTCTGGCAGGGGGCGGCGATCGCGCTGGCCCTGGCGGCCGCGCTTTGGCTGCTGAAATCCTCGCGGGCGCGATACGCGGCGGCGTGCGCCACCCTCCTGGCGGTGCTGGCGGGCTTCGGTCTCACCTTCGCGCTTCTGCTGCCGCCGGCGCCCCTTTCGGGCGTAACCATCCGGACTCCGTTCTTCGACCCGCTTGCCGAGTCCTACCAGACAACTCACCCCGCCGCATGGGAAGGCTCCGCAGGGAAGGTCGCCGACGCCGTCCTGCCGTGGCTCGGGCCATGCTGGTTGCTCGGCATCGCCGTGTTTCACCTGCGCATGCTCGCCGGCTGGCGACAGGCGCGCCGCCTGCGCGACGCGGGAGTGTGCGGCGCTCCGGCCGGCTGGCAGCGCCGGCTGGACGGCCTACGTGAGCGCATCCGGCTCGCGCGTCCTGTTGCGCTCCTCGAATCGTGCCTGGCGGAAACGCCGGTCGTGATCGGCCACCTGCGTCCGGTGATCCTGACGCCGATCGGACTGCTCGCGGGCATGCCCGCCGCGCAGGTGGAAGCGATCCTCCTCCACGAACTGGCGCACGTCCGCCGTCATGACTACCTTGTCAATTTGTTGCAGGCGTGCGCCGAAAGCCTGCTATTCTATCATCCGGCCGCATGGTGGATTTCCGGAGTGATTCGACAGGAGCGCGAACACTGCTGCGACGACTTCGCGGCCGCCGTTCATCCGAACCGGCGGGAGTACGCGGAAGCGCTGGTGGCATTGGAGCAGAGTCGGTGCGCCGCGAGCAATGCCGCGCCTGCTGCCTCGGGAGGGAGCCTCGTCAAGCGCGTTCGGCGGCTGATCGGTCCGCCCCACCGGCCGCGCCTGGCGCTGACGCCGGCGCTCTCGCTTGCCGTGCTGACCATCGCCGGCGTTGCTGTGGTTGCGGCGTGGCAAGCCGCCCCGGGCGGCGAGGCAACGCAGCCTCCGCTACCCGCTCCTTATCAGCGCTGGCTCGATGAGGAAGTCGCCTTCATCATCGCCCCGGACGAGCGCAACGCCTTTCGAAAGCTGACCGGCGACGCGGAGCGCGACCGGTTTATCGAGCAGTTCTGGGAGAGGCGCGATCCCACCGCCGGAACTCCCGAAAACGAATTCCGCACGGAGCACTATCGCCGGCTCGGCTACGCCGATCAGCGCTTCCTGGTCCCTTCCGGCGCGGCGGGCCGGAAGACCGATCGCGGGCGCGCGTACATCCTGTGGGGACCGCCGGATGAGATCGAGTCTCACCCTGCGGGCGTTCGTTACCGGCGTCCTCCCGAGCAGGGCGGTGGCTGGACCGAAACGTTTCCATTCGAGCAGTGGCGCTATCGCTGGCTGGAAGGCGTGGGCGCCGACGTCATCCTCGAATTTGTTGACTCAACCGGCACGGGCGACTATCGGGCCGTCATCGATCCGCTCGTCAAGGAAGTGAAGCCCTACGCGCCGGGCCAGTTTGGCGGCGACGTGTTCTACTCGACCGAGCCGGGCGCCCGGGTGGCGGTCGAGGTGATGCCGGACCGGCGGATCCTGGTCAGCGCGCCGATCGACTTCGACGCCGTGGAGTACCTGATCACCGGTACGGTGCGGTCGCGGGACGGACGCGTCGAGGCGGTGTTGGAGCGCAGGGTGAGCCTCTGCCGGGCCAGCCCCAACCAGTTCGGCTGCCTCACGCAGCCCTTATTGCAGACGTATGCGCAACACAGGCTGTCCGCCGGGTCGTACGTGTTCGAAGTTGTTGTCAAGGACTTGTCCGGGCCGGCGCGGAAAGACTACGCCATCAACTTCCGGGTGAATTAGACCGCGCCGCCGAGTTAACCCGCCGCGGTGAGTTTCTGGAACAGGTCGGCGAACACCGCGTCGCGGTCCACCTTGGTGGCCACGCGGACTCCGTGGCGGTCGGGGTTGTGTTGCCAGGTCAGACTCGGAGTCAGGATCGGACTGGGAACCATGGTGGTGGGAACCCAGTTCGGATTCACCAGCCAGGCCACAGCCGAGATATCCCAGATCACCTTTGACCACGGTTTGGACGAGTCCTTGTGATGGTCGCGCTCGTACTCGACGAAGATGTTGAACAGGTAATCGGCGATGTGCGATTTGCCTTTGAGCGCCTGCTCGAGTTCCGGCGTGGTGATCGAGAGGCTCTCGGCGACGCCGCGCGCGGGAACGTTCACCAGGCGCGGGCTGGTATCGAAAAGCACGCGCGACGCGGCCGGGTCCTGCTGTAAGTTGAACTCCTTCGCGCTCGCCGAATCGTAGGGCGTTCCGCCCAGCCAAACGATGGTGATCTTGTCCTTGATCGCCGGCTGCAGGACGAGGGCGGAGGAGACGTTGGTGGGAGCGCCGAGCGTTATGACGTGAAGGCGTCCTTCCTCCACCGCCATGGCCTTCTTGATGAGGTCGCGCGCGGCGTCGCTCCGCGCGGGCTGCCCCGGCCCCTTCATAAACGCGCGGGAGCCTTTGAAGACTTCGACCGCTCCTTTTTTGCCGAGCGCGTCGAGCACGCGGTGGATCTCCTCGTAGCTCTTCTCCATGCCGTCGGCCGGGCTCTTCGAGCGGTTGTTGAGAAACGGAGCGGCGTAGATCGCCTGAACGGACAACGACGGCGACAGCATCGCGTAGGCCACCGCGAACTGGTCGTCGATTTCGTTATAGGTATCGGTGTCGAGGACAACCGGGACGCCTGCCGGTTGCGCGCGGAGGCTCGCCGCGCCGGCCAACGTCGCGACCGAACGAGCCAGGAAAGAACGTCGAGATGCTCCGGATCGCATCATGGTTTACATCTCCTTGTCTTTCATCAGGTTAGCACCGACGACAACCGCCGGGCGCTACACCTCTGCCGCGCCTCCGGTCTCCACGCGTTGCGCAATGCGTTAGCTGGAAGCGGGTGACAGCGCATGTCGCATGCTTTACGCTGAAGAGAAGGGAGTGGAGCCAATGACCGTGATTGAAATTCCCGATGAGCAGGCAGCGGCGCTCGAAGCGAGAGCGGCGGCGCAGGGCCTCACTCTTCAGCAATGGCTTGGCAGGCTGGCGGAGGAGGGAACCGCCACGCCAGCCAAACCTCTGAAATCCGCATACGGTCTGCTGGCCGAGTACGGTCCGGCGCCATCAGCGGAAGAAATCGACGAGAACCGGCGCGACATGTTCCACGGCTTCGGCGAAGACTTCTAATGATCGCGGGCGTAGCCGACACGCACGCTGCGCTGTGGTATTTATTCGGCGACACTCGCCTCTCGGCGCTTGCCAAGGCGTTCATCGACCAGGCAGCCGCATCCGGCCACAAGATCGCGGTGTCGTCCATCAGCCTGGCGGAAACGATCTATCTTGTCGAGAAGAACCGCCTGCCGTTCGCTGCCTATGAACGATTGCGCCAGGCGCTAAGCATTGTCGATTATGTGATCGCGGAAGCGCCGCTCACGTCCGGCATCGTCGATGCTATGAGAAGCATTCCGCGTGCGGACGTCCCCGACATGCCGGATCGGATCGTTGCGGCTACAGCCGCGTACTATGGCGCGCCGGTCATCAGCCGGGATGGGCGGATCCGCGCGTCGGGTCTTCAAACGGTCTGGTGAAGCGGCGCGGCAAGCCCGTCTATACTTGAGGTGACCGCCCGGCGGCCCGCCGCGTCCGGGCGCAAGCACTCGCCGGAGGGGACCATGGAACGCGCGCCGGATGCGACCGCAGCCCCGGGCGATCATTCGATCGTCACCTTTCAGCAACACCTTCTTCAACAGCAGCGCGAGTATTATCCCGGCGCCAAGGGAAGCTTCTCGTGGCTGCTGTCGGGACTGACGCTTGCTACCAAGATGATCCAGGCGCGCGTGCGCCGCGCGGGCCTGCTGGACGTGCTCGGCGCCGCCGGCGATGTCAACGTGCAGGGAGAGGTGCAGCAGAAACTGGACGTCTTCGCCAACCAGGCCCTCCTGCATTGCCTGGGCGTTCCGGAAATCGTCGCCGTGCTCGTGTCGGAGGAGAACGAGAATCCGGTGACCCTCCGGCGGTCGGAAGGCGCGGGCGGGTACGTCATCGTTTTCGATCCGCTGGACGGCTCTTCGAATATCGACGTCAATGTCGGCGTGGGGACGATCTTCTCTATCCTGCGGCGGCCGGCGGCGGGCGGAGCGGTCGCGGCGGCCGACGCGGCGTTGCAGCCCGGCGCCAGCCAGGTTGCCGCCGGTTACGTGATGTACGGCTCTTCCACGATTCTGGTCTACACGGCCGGCAAAGGCGTGTTCGGCTTCACGCTCGATCCGGCGGTGGGCGACTACGTCCTGAGTCACCCCGATATCCGGATGCCGGAGGCGGGCAACATCTATTCGGTGAACGAAGCGCTGGCCGCGTCGTTTCCCGATCGTTACCGGCGTTACCTCGATCGCCTGCGCTCGGGCGCAACCGGACGCCGCTACGCTTCCCGCTATGTCGGCTCGATGGTCTCCGACGTCCACCGGACGCTGTTCAAGGGAGGCGTGTTCCTCTACCCGCCCACCGACCGCGATCCCGGCGGTAAACTCCGCCTGCTCTACGAGGCCAACCCCATCGCGTACATCGTCGAGCAAGCCGGCGGCCGCGCCACCGACGGCGAACGCCGGATCCTGGACATTCAGCCCGAGCACATCCACCAGCGCACGCCGCTCGTGCTCGGCGGCAGGGCCGAGATGGAGGAGTTCGATAAGGCGCCCGGCGCGGTTCCGGAGCCGTCGCGCCGCTGAACGCCGGTACCGCTTCCCGGGTTTGAGGCAGAATATCCTCATGAGGGGAATCGCACTGGGACCGATTTCCCATTCCTTTCCGTTTATTGAAGGAACTTGCCTTTTTAGTTAATATTAAACCCTAAAGAATTATCTTGCATTTCACATTGCGTCGGTTTAAGATCCTATTGTACGTTTTTCAATTGGAGTTGTTCATGCCGACCTTCTCGGGGGGGGGGGGGGGGGGGGGATCCCAGCGCAAATTCGCCGTTGGCTTGGCCCTGTACAGTTAACGGCTCGCGCGCGCTTTTGCCACAGGCCCGGTGGACCAGCTTTGAAATCCACTCCTGGACCAACGGGCACATCGGATCGGAACCTCTAAGCACCGTCCACCGCGCCCTGCAAGTCTCAATCGGCAATCTGGCGGCCTAACAAACCAACAACGGTTTCGTGCAGTTGGGCCGATGGCGCATAAATCATCTGGCTGGGCGGCGGCAGCAGCGCCGCCTCCGCCATGGCTGCAAACGCGCCCTGACCTGACCGCCCGGCGGCGGTTGGTCGAAAGATGCATCGCGCGACTCCGGCAACGTCGGCATCGGAACGGGCAACCCGCAGTACAAACATGCCGTCAGCGGCGTGATCGGCGCCAAGAAGGAGGTCATCGTCACCAATACCGGATACATGCCGGACTACGTCTTTGCGTACGCTACCTTCGGCCGTTGAGCGAAGTCAGCGCATAATATCAGGCCGCACCTTATCTGCGGACGTTACACCAGTCTGGAAGTCGAGCAACAGGCATCGTGGGCGGCACGACATTGCACAAACTGCTTCACTGGCCAAGTCAGGAACTCCGCTCCACCTGATTCGGCAGGACCGGGAGGGGAATCAGGAACTTCGCCGCCGCGCCCAGCTGCGGCTGGAATTGCGTGGCCGCCGCGCCCCGCCAGCGGAATGATGCGCAAAAAGGAGCCGCCGTGCCGCGCCGTCGCCATTACTGCGTGGGCGCCGCCGCCGGCGTGGTCGGATCGGACTCTGCCTCGTCGCCGGGAACCTGCTGGCGCCGCTCCGGGCCGCCAGTGCTCCAATGTTTGTCCTTCAATTTCCAGCCAGCACCTTGGGGCCACTCACTTCCGGGACGTATAACTTTCCATGACAACAATGCAGCGAACGCAAACAGCGTCGTTATCAACAGCTCCGGCGTCACGCTTTATCGCCAGCGAAAATTGCATCCAGTTGGTCGGGCTTCCACGCTACCGCCAAACGCGCCGCACCACACCTTTTGGAAAAACCAGAACCCCACCGGCGAGGCTCCGCCTTTCGCCTTCCAGCGGCGGCGCTCAGCAGGGGCGGACCTGCCACGGAACCGGTTCGCTCAGCCTGAACTACAATCTGGCGGAATCATGCCTCTTCAATACTGCAATCTCTCTACCCGAATGCCTGCTTCCACCTCCGTTAGCCAGACTTTCCCCAACCGGCTGTACACGAGGAACTGTAGCACGGACACAAGCTGGCTGGGCAGCTTCGCGCCGGGGACTTCCAGGCGCGGCCAGCAATTCGCGATGCCAAGCGATGGCAGCGGCACGGGGGGCGTGGGCGACAGCGCTGGCGGCTCAACTTACGCTGGCGTTCCGTCACGTTTCCCGGGCTTATTTTCCGGGACGAAGAACGACGCTATATTCGCCCAGGACAGCGCGCTGGGCTGACCTCCGGATGGCAACAGAGAGGGACGTGGACAGTGGGGGCTGGGCCGAACCCGAAGGCGAAACCGGCATCACAACCAATCTGTGGAACCTGATTCAAGGGGTGTGGCATGCAGCCATTCCCGGACCGACTTCTTCTGGACGCCAGTAGTTCCCACACAATCCAGGTTCCCACATTCCAGGGGAGCGGTTCGACTCGGATGGTGTACAGCCAGTGGTCCGACGGAGGAAGCGCAAGGCATCAGATTACGGCATCCTCATCGGAAATCACCTATACGGCAACCTTTACCGCCCGCACCGTTGCGGCGACTATGCAGGGGCCGACCCGGCTGGAGGTCAACCTCAGCTACATGCCGTTTGATTACTATGACGACAGCCACACCGCGAGCCAATACGGATTCTCCAACAGTTGCCCAGCCGGATCCAAGATTCGCGGTTGCTTCAAGACGGTGTTGGCCGACCTTCGGCGCCAGGGGGTTTCCGGTGTCAGAATCCTCTTCGGACTGTGCGGCAAGGGCCACTCGACGCCGCTGTCCGGATGTGGCGGACCTTGGCAAGACGTGTCCGGCCCCAATGCCACGTGGAAAACCAATGTCGCCAACTTCTTTCAGGACGTCAGTGACGCCGACATCGCAAAGATCACTCTCTCGCCCGCTCGTGCGACTGAGCCGCCTGTCGGCAGTAAGCCGAAATCCCAAACCACCGCACCACTAGGTGACGTTTGCAGCGACACGCCCGATACCGTCTATTTCGATGCAACCTCGCCGTTCGGTCGAAAACGAGTCGTCAATCCGGACAACTCGATAAGCTATCACCCAATCGGAGTCGACGATAACAATGCCTGGAACTGCGCGCCAAAGAATCCGTTCTTCGTCGGCTGGCAGCACCAGTACGATGTCATCGCTGCCGTCCTGGATGCGGTGGAATCCACGCCGAATACACCCTCGGAGCTACTGTTTGACGTCTTTGAACTGGATTTCGAGCAAGAAATGGTTCTGGCCGGGTTTCCAGTGTTCGCGCGCTTTATTGTTGACAATGCCCAGAGCGATTCGGGTGATCCTAACGTCAGAGACAAACTCCGGTATTACATGGAGCATCGAAAGGATGGGACGGTCAGGCAACGCAAGTTCGAAACCGCACGAGTGACGTGGGCAGCTCCCTGGCCGGGGTCAACAAAGGCAGGGTACGACTGTGTGAACGTCTACTGGGATTTGGCCCGTAATATGGGGCAGGACCAGATTGCATCGGCCATCGGCGGGGGCTGGATCGGCACGCCGGCGGGGCTTGACCCCGAGCGTGGGCCGGACACCGGCTGGCAGTACTGCGGTGGCACGACGGACGGCATGTGGCAGATGCCTTACTATGGCACGCAGCCCAAGATCGTTGACCTGCACATTCGTCCAGCTGTGGCTGGCGCTCCTCTTGGAAGCGAGATGGTTGAGAGCGAAGCTACGATCGACTTCAATGCCATTCGCCATTACCTCTTTTTTCCGTTCGTGCTTCCATCATCGATAGTGGTTATGGGCGAAACCTGGAGCAATACGTCCTCCTCAATCCCATGTGAGGGAAATGACCACAGTATTCCGCTGGACGGGGTACCCGACGGCCCGATTAACGCTGCTTCGGATACGGTGGCCGGTTATAACGAGAGTGTCCTAAAGAACGCCGGCCGCGACATCGTCTTTCGCCCCTGGATGCAGCTTCAGGCGCCGTCGGGTAACTGCTTCACCTATCCGACCAACCAGCGGGTGAACTACGAGTGGGGTGGTCCGTATGCACCAAACAATTTCTGACCATCATCGCAACAGCGAGCAGGCCAATCGCGGAGGAACGAGCACGCTAAATCCCCGGCCACCGCTTGACGCAGCGCTTCGAGAGAGAAGTATGAAAACAACATCAACGATTCTGGTAGGGATCCTCACTGCGGGGCTGAGCGCCTTCGGGCAAGTGTCTGCGAGGATGGAGGGCTTGGTATCATCCGATGACGGACAGGCCCTGGAAGGGGTCGTTTTGCGGTACCGTCGTGTGCCGCGCATCGCGAGTATCAGCGGGCGCTTCGAACTGGTCCCGGGCGAGGACGTCGTTGACGGCGCCACAGCTTCAGATGCCAGAGGAACCTTCACGGTGTCCAACCTGCCGGCTGGCGATTACGTTGTTTGCGCCGAAGTCCCTTCAGCCCCCTACCTGGACCCGTGCAAGTGGTCCGCCTCGCCGATGTTGACGCTCTCCGCCGGGGCCGTGGGAAGGCCCGCGGTCGTACTTAGGCGGGGGGTATTCTTAAGGGTGCGAGTTAACGATCCGGAGGGATTACTTCCGGCTGTCAAGCCAGGGCCGATGAAAGCGGGCAACCTGATCATCGGTGTGCGGTTCGGAAACGGCGCCTTTCACGGGGCCAACATCACATACGTCGACGGGAGCGGTCGGGACTACGCGATGGTCATTCCGGCCGGTGAACCTCTCTTTCTCTGGGTATTCAGCCGTCATGTCAAGCTGACGGACTCCGACCGCTCGCCCGTTGACAACTCCGGCGCAATGATTCCTTTCGGGGCGCTTGCGGGACAGGACCAGTTTTTCACTCTTAACGTGTCAGGCAGTGCGTCCGAGTCGAAGTAGGAGGCTCGTCATGCGCACTCTATTAGCACTCTTCCTGGCATCCGCTGCCGCAAGTGGTCAGAAGCCGGTGATCTACCCCCGTGGGATCGTCAACTCTGCAAACTTTACGACAGCAATCCGCGACAATGGCGTGAAGCTCGGCTCCATTGCATCGATCTTTGGTCGTGATCTTGCACTTACAACACACGCTGCAACGAGCGTGCCATTGCCGACCACCCTCGGAGGAACCGCAGTGACTGTAGCGGGCATCTCGGCCCCGATCTTCTACGTTTCGCCTGGACAGATCAATATCCAGGTTCCCTCCAACATTCCCCTGGGTAGTGATTGGGTAGTAACTGTTTCAACACCCGCCGGTTCCAGCGATCCCTTTCCGGTCGAGTTCCTTGGTCCGAATTTCGGAGTCTTCAGTCTGGATGGGAGCGGCTGCGGTCGTGGAGCGGTGCTCAACATCAGCCAAAATGGCAGCATGTCCTTGAACTCTCCGGCCAACCCCGCATCTCCCGGAGAGTACTTGGCCATCTTTGGAACCGGGATGGGCGCAGCCCGCAACGCGCCCGACGGCGTTCCTTCTCCTTCGGATTCCCCAGCCGTAATCATTACCGGTGATTTCTACAACTACTACGCGGAATTCAAACCTTACGACTCTCCGGCTCCGTACAACGCGCCACTTGAACCGTTCCCGGTCCAGCCAGTGCACAATCGAGCGGCTTTCGCGGGGCGCGCGCCGGGTCTTATCGGGGTCGATCAGTTAAACGTCCAGATTCCCGACAACGCCCCCGAAGGCTGCACTGTCCCTGTTACCGTCGGATATCTCGGCGTATTCCTAAGCCAGCCGGTTCCGGTTGCCATCCGCAGAGGCGGAGGTCCTTGCGTGGATCCACCGTTGGAAAGCTACAGTCTCCTGACCTGGGAACGCACCACGGCCACCGGAACGAACTCCGACGGTGAAACCGAGACCTTCACCGCCGTACTCACCGCAGCGCCCGGCATGCAAGCGCCGCCGCCACGCGCGGCTTCGGAGCAGTATGCCGGTTTCTGCCCGACTCCAGGTCACAGGGCACTGGATGCCGGGAGGGTTACCGTGCGAGGTCTAGGCTTCGGACCGGCGGAAGCTGTCGCTGCGCTGGAGAAAGGTCACCGCGTGCTCCGCGCTACGCTTCCGCCCGGCAGCATCCAGCCCGGCGGATTCCAGGTGAGCGCTACGGGCGGCGCCGACGTGCGCGCGTTTGAATCCAGTGTACGAATCGCGTCGGGCATTCAAGTTACCACACTGTTTCCTCCGGGCACGCACTTCTCGCCGGCCTTGCCGATTACGGTGAACTGGACGGGGGGCGATCCTGACACCTGGGTGGTCGTCAACTTCCTGCAACCCACGAGCACCCTGATCTACTCGTCATCCTTCCCGGTTCGGACCCCAGCCGGGACGTTCACGCTACCGGTTCTCGGGGCGCAATACCCGCATCTCCCGTTACGCAGTGGCCCTACCGAGATCGTGCTGGAGGTAACGCCCGATCCGTCGATGGAAACCGCGTTGACAGAGCCCGGACTCTCGCTGGGGGGCCGACACACATGGAAATACACCTATCGCTACGGAGGGCTGTGGATTGATTAGCCATCGTCATTGCCGGGTGTGTGTTGATGCTGCGGCGAAGCCTCTGACCTTTCCGCATGCGACACTCGCGGTCCCCTTGCAGGCAAAAGGGACCAGCTTGCGCGTCGTCGTAACTGCCGTGTCACTCACCGAATCGGAAAAAGAACAGGTGAGGTTTCGATGAGTTCGCGGCAGGCACTTTGTCTATTTGGTGTTTTGCTTCTGTCGCCGTTGCCTCTGCTGGTGGCTCAGGGGCCCCCCGAGTTTTCCCGACAGTCGATCGTGCAGCTACTCTCTCCAGACCACCCCAACTGGGTGGTTACTTCGGCGTGGGTTCGATCATCACGATCTTCGGCCGCAATCTGGCGACGGAAATAGCGAGTGCCAGCGGGTTCCCGCTTCCAACGGAGCTGGGAGGAACACGCGTACTGTTCACTCTTGCCAATTCTGATTCTCGCGTTCCAGGACGGCTCCTGTATGTATCCCCGACTCAGATCAACGTTGTTACCCCATCTACGGATCGCTTTTTTGTAAGCATCCGCGTTGAGACCCGGCAAGGAACTGCGCACATCCCCAATGTGCTCGTGTCCGGCGCTGACCCGGGCATCTTCACCAGGGACGCATCGGGCTGTGGGCCACCGGCGCTCTGGAGTCACCGTTTAGGGCGGATGATCGGACCATCCGATGCCGTCGCGCCGTGCGAAATCGTGACGCTCTACGGCACGGGATTTGGTCCGCCCTATGCTCCCGACGGCGAGC
>JAHCHE010000038.1 GCA_026129905.1 Bryobacteraceae bacterium
GAAACGAACTGCCGATATCGCCTGGCCGATCGAGGAAATGATCACGATTACCCGCACAAACCCCGAACTCCCCCCCGCCTCCGACCCCAACGGTCTCGATCCGGTGCCCGCGCCCATCCTTATGACCCGCTAAACCCCCTCCAATTTCTCCCGCCTTTCGGTCGCCGCGCTCGGCGTGTCTTTGAAACCGCTCCATCGATATCTACTGGGCACGATCCGCGAATCGAGCAGCGCTGCCGCTGGCGAGACAGGCGTTCCATCCAGGCCGGATTTATCGAGCGCAGAGTTTCGTGGTTAAACTATAGACTTGTCGCCGATCCCCATCCTGCTGCTGGCGGTTGCCGCTCCGGCCGCCGCGCAGTACTCGCTGTATACGGCGATGGCCACCACGAAGGGGTACGTGGTCGGGGCGAAGTTGCTGCCAAGCGGCGTGTTCCGGCGTGCGCCCGCGGGCGAGTGGCGGCAGGTGGGCCATCCGCACCCGTTCGTGTTCGCCGTGGATTACGATCCGCGCGATCCGTCGAAAGTCTATGTCGCCGCCGGCAATGGGATCATCCGGCCGAGCCTCGACGAACAGGCGTGGACCTTTCTCACAAGCGCCGACGTCACCGAAGCGCGGGACGTCGCGGTGGACCGCAACGGCATCATCTATTTCGGGCACGCGGCGGGCATCCGGGTGAGCCGCGATGCGGGAACAACCTGGAAGGAGATCGGCGGTGAGCTTCCCCGGAAGTTCACCGAAACCATACGCGTCGACCGCGAGCGCCCGAACCTCCTGCTGGCGGGGACTGAGGATGGCCTGTACCGCAGCGAGGACGCGGGTGGGTCGTGGCGGCTGGCCGGCGCTTCGGGTTGGCAGTTGTTGCACATCGCGCAGTCGCCGCACGACGCCTGCCACTGGATGGCGGCAACGCAGGGCGGCGGGCTGTTCGCCTCGCGCGACTGCGGGCGCACCTTCGAGAACGCCGGGGAGATCGGCGTGGACCGCAGCCTGTACGACATCGCCTTTGATCCGAGGTCGGCCGAGCGCATTGCGATCTGCGGATGGGGACCCGGCGTGCAGTTGTCCCAGGACGGCGGCAAGACGTGGGAGGCGCGCAACGCCGGGCTGCCGCGAAACGACGTCTGGAGCGTCTCATTCGATCCGGCGAAGCCCGGTCGACTGTACGCCAGCGTCCACGAGGAGGCCCTGTACGTTTCCGACGATCTGGGCGCAACGTGGCGCAAGGACAGCCTGGACGGCAGCATCGTTTACCGCATGAAGTGGATCCCGGAGGGCGGCGCCCGATGAGATTCGTCCTGGCTGCTCTGCTACTGGCTGCGCCGGCCGCGGCGGCAAGCCCGGAGTTCGAGCAGCGCGCGCGTTCCCTCATCGACTTCTACGCGCATCCGACCGGAAGCGGCGAGCCCGGCTATGGCACGATCGCCGCAAAACTCTACTTGCGGGAAGACGCCGAATGGTGTTCGCGGCGCCTGGAAGAACTGCTGGCCGCCGGACCGTCGGGCGACATGTTCTGGATGTTCCCGGTGACGTCGATCGCGTACCTGGACCGCGGACAACTGTCGGATTCGGCGCGCCGGGCGCTGCGCAACGCCTGGAAGACGTACGCTCCGTATCGCGGCGACACGGAGAACCACTTCCTCCTTTACTACACGTGCCTGTATCTCATGGCGCAGCTTTGGCCGGACCTGCCCGGCTCGGAGTGGTACACGGGCAAACCCTCGGAAGCGAACCTGGCGGAAGCCCGCGAGTGGATCGAATCCTGGGTGCGCCTGACTACCCGGCGCGGCCAGGGCGAGTACGACTGCACGCATTACATCGGCGTCTACCTGCTGCCGATGTCCTACCTGGCGGCGTGGTCGAACGATCCGGCCATGAAGAAGCGCGCCGAGATGATGCTCGACTACCTCATCGCCGACTACGCGGCGGAGAATCTCGACGGCCTCTACGTCGGGGCGCACGCCCGCACCGACGACCGGCAGGTGGTGGAGAAATGGGCCGCCGTGGCGAGCGACTTCGGCTGGACGCTGTTCGGCCTCGGCCGCCCGCAGGAGCCGCCGGGCGGCTACGCCCTGTACTACCTGCTGGCGAGCGCGTACGAACCGCCGGAGATCCTCAAGCGCATCGCGACGGATCGCTCGCAGCCTTACGCCCATTACGAGCGCAAGCGCACGCGGAACCGGTGGCGGTTTCACGACGAACTGCACGGACCGGTGTATAAGACCACCTACGTTCGGCGCGAGTACGCCGTCAGCTCGGACCAGGGCGGCGTGCTGCAGCCGATCCAGCAGCACTCGTGGGACGTGACGTGGGCAACGCCCGATCCGCGCGGGGCTCACAACACGCTGTTCGCGCTGAACCCGCACTCGTCGTTGCACGAACTCCAGAGCTATTTCGTCTTCGCGCCGGATAATGCCATCGAAGCCGTCGTCCGGTCGAAGAAAACCTACGACTCGCCGGACAAGCTCCTCGGCGGCTCGCCGTACGAGAAGATCTTCCAGGACCAGGACACCGTCATCGCGCTCTACGATGTGCCGCGCGGCGCGCGCTTCCCCCACGTCAACGGCTTCTTCTCGAAGGACTTGGCGGAAGTGCGGGAAGACGCGTCGGGCTGGATCTTCGCGCGGGGCGGCGAGGCGCTGATCGCCTTCCGCCCGCTGCAGCCGTACCAGTGGAAACCGATTGCGGGCGGGGGCCGGCGCCTGTTTAGCCCGTACCGGCAAAACGGCGTCGTGATGCAGGTGGCGGCGGCCTCCGAGTATCCCAACCTCGAGGCCTTCGCGCGGGCGATTCGGGCTTTGCCGCTCCAGACGCGCATCGAGCCAACTCCGCGGGTCGTCTTTCAATCGCTGCGCGGCCAGAAGCTCGAATTCACGTACGGGGAAACGCCGGCGCGCAACGGCGTTCCGCTCGACTACGGCGCGTGGCCTTTGTTCGGCGGGCCGTTTCTCGAGGCCGCGGTGGATTCCGAGGCGCTCCTGATGAAACACGGCTCGCTGCGGCGCAAGCTCGATTTCCGGCGGCTCACTGTCGAGGAATTCAACGAGTAACTCCCGTTGACGTATAATGATGGCACTTACGTCTGTTCCGCACGACAGGTGCGGCAAGGGGAGAGATGCGCGCACTCATTCCTGCGGCTCTGGGCGCCGCGATTCTGGCAGCGGCTGCGTACGCCGCCGACATCAGCTACTCGCGTGATGTCCGCCCCATCATTCAACGGCAGTGCCAGGGCTGCCATCAGCCCAACGTCAAGTCGTCCGATCTCGATCTGACCAGCTACGAGAGCCTCGTCGCCGGAGGTAAGCACGGCCCGGCGGTGAAGCCTGGAGCGCCGGCGGACAGCCTGCTGGTGAAGTATCTCACCGGCGAGATACGGCCGCAGATGCCGATGGGGCTGCCGGAACTTCCGGGCGAGCAGATCGACGCCATCAGCGAGTGGATCGCGCAGGGGGCCAAAGACGACACGCCGGCGGAAGCGCGCGAAACGGTGTCGCTCGACAAGCCGATCACCTATTCGCAGCCGCCGGTGATCACCTCGCTGGCATTTTCTCCCGACGGGATGCTCCTGGCGGTCTCCGGGTACCGGGAGGTGTTGATAATCCCGGTGAACTCGACGGCCCCGAGCAAGCGGCTCGTGGGGCTGTCCGAACGAATTCATAGCCTGGCGTTCTCGGCGGACGGAGATCTGCTGGTGGCGGCGGGCGGCACGCCGGCTCGCTTCGGCGAAGTGCAGATCTGGGACGTGAGAAACGCGAAGATGCTGCGATCAGTCACTCTGACAAACGACACCGTGTTCGGCGCGTCGCTGGCGCCGGACGCTAAGACGGTGGCGGTGGGGTGCGCGGACAACACGGTTCGCATTCTGGAGACGGCCACGGGGAAGGAATTGCACAAGATCGGCAATCACGAGAACTGGGTGCTGGGGACGGTGTTCGGCAAGAACGGCAAACGCATCGTCTCGGTGGGCCGCGACCGGGCCGCCAAGCTGACCGACGCCGGCTCGGGCGCGTTCCTGGAGAACATTAACCTGCTGCGCGGCGAACTCAACGCCGTGGCGCGGAACCCGTTGCAGGAAGTAGTGGTGATCGGCGGTGAGGAGCGGATTCCGTACGTCTACCTGATGGATCGCCCGAAGAATATGAAGATCGCCGACGACACGACGATGGTGCACAAGCTGGAGCGGCAGCAGGGCGCGATATTCGCGCTCGCATGGTCGTCCGACGGGCGGCAGATCGCGGTGGCGGGCGCTTCGCCGGAGGTGACCCTCTACGACGCCGAATCCGGCAACCGCGTCGGGCAATGCACCGGGCACGCGGCCGGCATCTACGCGCTGGCGTATTCGCCCGACAGCAAGCTGTTGGCCACGGGAGGCTTCGACGGGCAGGTGCGCCTGTGCGAGACCGCCGGGGGCAAGCTGGCGCGCGAGTTCATCCCGGTTCCTTTGGAAACTTCATCAGCGCGGAGGGCCGAGCCTTGACGCATCGATTTCTTATCTGCGCCGTGGTGGCCGGGAGCCTGTTCGCAAAGGCGCCGGTGATCACCGAACTCCAGCCGCGCGGGGCCGAGCGCGGACGTCCGTTCACGCTCACGATCGCAGGCCGGTACATTCCCGACGGCGCGCGGGTGTGGTCCACGATGCCCGCCTCGTTTACCGCGCTCTCGGCTTCCGACGCCGCGTCGCGGATGATGGCGCCGGGCCGGGAGGCGAAGTTTCTCGTCGAGCCGGCGGCCGATCTCGCGCCGGGCATCTACCCGATTCGCCTGGAGACGCCCGACGGCGTTTCCAACGTCCTGCTGTTCTCAGTCGGCCTGTTTCCAGAGCACTTTGAGGAGGAATCGGGCCGGTATTCGCAGCCTAACCGGAACGACACGATCGAAACGGCCGAATCCGTCCCCTCGACCCCGATTACGGTGAACGGTACCCTGGTCGGCGCAGAGCGGGACATCTATCGCGTGTACGGAAAAGGCGGCGAACGGCGAGTGTTCGAAGTAGAGGCGCGGCGGTGCGGTTCGGCGGTTGACCCCGTACTGCGAATCCTCGACGGCGCGGGGCAACAGCTTGCGATCAGCGACGACGCGCTGCTGGCCGGACTCGACCCGCGGATCGAGTTCACCTTTCCGCGCGAAGCCTACTACTACGTGGAAGTGCACGATGCGCGCTTCAGCCGGCAGGCGCAGAACTTCTACCGGCTCAAGATGGGCTCGTACTCGTACCCGGACAACGTTTTTCCGCTCGGCGGCCGGCGCGGCGAGGTCGCGGAAGTGACGTTCTCGGGCGGCAATCTGGCGGCGCCGGTGAAGGCGGCAATCGATCTGCGGAACGTTCCCGAGAACGCGACGGTCACCACCATCGCCGCGCCGGATTCGCCGGTGGCGCCGTTCGCCTTCGCCGTCGGGGACCTGCCGGAAGCGCGCGAGCCGGTGGAGATCCTCCCGGTCCCCGGCGTCGTCAACGGACGGTTGTCCGAACCCGGCGAGATCGACCGTTACCGGATCAAGGTCGAGCCCGGCGACAAGCTGCTGATCGAGTTGCAGGCCCGCGAACTGGGGACGTCCCGGCTGGAGGCGATCGTCACCGCGTACGACAGTGAGGGTAAGCGCATCGATTCGGCCGGCGACCAGCCGCTGCCAGAGGACGTGTTCGCGGTGCAGGGCGTCAGCCGCACCAGTACCGATCCGTTCCTGAATCTCACCGTGCCGAAGGACGCTCGCGAGATCGCCATCGCCGTGGAAGATCTGGCGCTGCGTGGCGGGCCGCAGTACGCCTACCGGCTCGCGGTGAGAAAGCAAGCCGAGGATTTCCAACTCACCATCGCATCTCCGTACGTGAACGTACCGTCGGGCGGCACGGCCGTCGTGGTGGTGGCGGCGGACCGCCGCGGCTACGACGGACCGATCCAGCTTTCGATTCCCGATCTGCCGGAGGGCATCCGGCTGGAAGGGGGCTTGATTCCCCGGGAGCACGTGGACGCCAACAACGCCCGGACGATGAGCCGGCGGGGCATGCTGATTCTCTCCGCGGACCCTGGCGTCGAGTTGCCTTTGCGGCCGCTGACCGTGTGGGGCGAGGGCGCGCTCGAGGACGGGACAAAATTGCGGCGCAGGGCGCGCGGGGTCGGGATGAGCGTCGAAGTGGCGGGGGCCACGGCGCAAGGCGTGGTCGACCGGCAGCGTTCGCTGATTGCGCCCTGGCTCGGCCTGGATCTTCCCGCCGGTCCCACCGCGGCGCCTCCGGCCAATCTCGAGGTGAAGCAGGTGAAGCTGACGCGGATGGAGGAAGGCGACCGCTTCGATTTCGAGTACGCCTGGAAGCTTCGGTCCAGGGACGCGCAGCTTCCCGACGAGCTTGGCGTGGACGTGGTGGGAGCGCGCGACATCCGCATCACCGCCTTCCAGAAGAACGGCGAGACCGGGAGCTTCAGCATCAACACCACCAAGGCCACGGACCCGGCGCGGTACGACGTCATCGTTCGCGGCCGGATCAAGGCGGACGGGCTGGACGAGGACATCTACGCGCGCCCGCTGGTTTTGACCGTTACGGAACAGGAAGCCAATGTTCAGGTATCTTCCAATCACTAGCGTTTTCGCCGCGCTGGCGGCTTACGGAGCCGACGAGGCGAAGCCGACGTACCTGCGCGACGTCGCGCCGATTCTCAACAAGGCGGGATGCACGTCGGGCCCCTGCCACGGCGCGGCGAAGGGGAAGAACGGTTTCAAGCTGTCGCTGCGCGGCTACGATCCGCACTTCGACTACGAGTCGCTGCTGTACGACCTGGCGGGGAGGCGCTTCAACCGCGCGGACCCGGGCCGGAGCCTGATGTTGGCCAAACCGACGCAACAGGTGGCGCACGAGGGCGGTCTCCGCTTTGAAACGAATTCCCGTTACTACAAGATGATCTTCGACTGGATCGCGGCCGGCGTTCCGTACGGCGATCCGGCGCGCGACGCGGTAGAGCGTCTGGACGTGGAGCCGCAACAGATCACGATGAACGGACCGGGCGAGGCGGCCAAGGTCCGCGTGACCGCGCACTACGCCGACGGCGGGAGCCGCGAGGTGACCGAAGACGCCACCATCGAGAGCAACACGCCGGATGTCGCGGAGGTTGCCGGAGACGGCGTGAAAGGGGCCCGCGTGGGCGAGGCCGCGCTGCTGGTCCGGTTCCAGGGGAAGTTCGTCACGCTGCCGGTAACCGTTCTCAATCCAAAACCGGGCTTTGCGTGGAAGGCGCTGCCGCAGCACAACTACATCGACCAGCACGTCGACGCGAAGCTCCAGACGCTCAGAATCCAGCCGTCTCCGGCGGCCACCGACGCGGAGTTCCTGCGGCGGGTTTCGCTCGACCTCACCGGGCAGCCGCCCACGCCGGAGGAGATCCGCGCATTCCTGTCGGATCGTACGCCGTCGCGCGCCAAGCGCAGCCGTCTCATCGACAAGCTGATCGCCAGTCCCGCCTACGTCGATCACTGGACGGTGAAGTGGGCGGACCTGCTGCAAAACAGCCGCAAGTATCTCGGCGAGAAAGGCGCCTACGGATTCCAGGAGTGGATTCGCCAGTCGATCGCGCGGAACAAGCCCTACGACAAAATGGTCCGCGAGCTGCTGACCAGCCGTGGCAGCTCCTACGAGAACCCGGCAGCGAACTACTACCGCGTGACGCGCGACGCCAAGCCGACGATGGAGAAGACGACGCAGGTCTTCCTCGGCGTCCGGATGGTCTGCGCCCAGTGTCACGACCATCCCTTCGAGCGGTGGACCCAGAACCAGTACTACGAAATGGCCGCGTTCTTCTCCGCGGTGGGCATCCGTCCGGCGTACGAAGTGGGCGAGGAGATCGTCTACGACCAGCGCCGGGATTACGAGATGAAACACCCGAAGGACGGGCGGGTGATGAAGCCGAATTTCCTGCTGCCGGCAGCCGCGGTGAATGGTGGCGCGATTCCGGCGGACCCACAGCGGCGCGAAGCGCTGGCCGATTGGCTCACCTCGCCGGCCAATCCCTTTTTCGCTAAGAGCGCGGTGAACCGGGTGTGGAGCTACTTCACCGGAATCGGCATCATCGATCCCGTGGACGATATCCGCGCGTCGAACCCGCCGTCAAACCCGGCGCTGCTCGATGCGCTGACGAAGGACTTCATCGACCACGGCTTCGACCTGCGGCGCCTGATGCGAACCATCGCGGACTCGCGGACCTACCAGGCCTCGATCCAGACGAACGAATGGAACGAGAAGGACCTCACCAATTTCTCGCACGCGATACCGCGGCGGCTGAAGGCGGAGGAGTTGATGGACGCGCTGACGCTCGCCACCGGGGTGCGGCCGGTTCTGCCGGACGTGCCGCCCGACACGACCGCGTCGCAGTACGTGGACCCGCACATCGGCAAGGAAGGCTTTCTCGACCTGTTCGGGCGTCCCGCGCGGGAGTCGGCGTGCGAGTGCGAGCGGCGCGCCGACCTGAGCCTGCCGCAGGCGCTGAACCTGGTGAACGGCAGGACCATTTCCGATGCGGTGGCGGACGCCAGCGGCCGCATCGCGAAAGCGATCGTCGGCGGCAAGAGCGACCGCGATATCGTCGAGGAGCTTTACCTTGCTTCGCTGAGCCGGCCGCCCTCGGCCGAGGAGATCGCCTCGGCCGTGAAATACCTGGCCGCGGCGGAAGGAGCGGGCGCGCGTGGCCGGGCGGCACGGGCGCAGGATCTGCTGTGGGCGTTGGTCAACAGCAAGGCGTTTCTTTACAACTACTGAACGACGACGGATCTCGGAGGATCGACATGCTGGTTATTCCTGGCCGCAAATGCACAACGTGCGAAGGCCCGACGCGCCGCGAGTTGATGCGCATCGGCTCAATCGGTGTTCTTGGCTTAAACCTGACGCGCTTCCTGGCCTTGCAGAAGACGGCCGGCGCCAGTACCTCCGCCGCCAGGTTCGCGGGAGCCCGCGGGTTCTCCAGCGCCAGGTCGGTCGTCTTCATCTTCCTTCAAGGCGGGCCGAGCCATATCGATATCTGGGACCCAAAGCCCGACGCGCCGGCCAACATCCGGGGCGACTTCAAGCCGATCAAAACGAAGATTCCGGGCACCCACATCAGCGAGACGATGCCGATGATGGCGCAGACGCTCGACAAGTGTACGCTGATCCGCTCGATGAGCTACACCCCGAACGGTCTGTTCAATCACACCGCCGCGATCTACCAGATGCTGACCGGCTACCCGCCGGACCGCGTGTCGCCATCCGGCCAGCTCGAGCCGCCCAGCCCGGCGGATTTTCCCACCGCCGGGAGCCACGTCTCGAAGATGAAGCCGCCCCAGGAGCCGGTGCTGCCGTTCGTCGAGTTGCCGCGGCCGCTTCAGGAGTCCGGCATCATCGGCAAGGGCGGCGCGGCGGGCTTCCTCGGCAAAGCATACGATCCGTACCGGCTCTACCAGGATCCGGCGAGGCCGATCCAGCTCGACGACTTGTCATTGCGCAAGGACGTCCCGCCCGAACGGCTGAAGGACCGCTTCGAGCTGCTGAAGGGCATCAACGGCTCGATGGGCGAACTCGAGAAGGCGCTCAAGGACCAGGCGGTGGACGAATACTACGGCAAAGCCTTCGACCTGGTGCTGTCCGGCAAGGCGCGCGATGCGTTCGACCTGGCGAAGGAAAAGGATTCCGTCCGCGAGCGCTACGGCATGACCACCTTCGGGCAAAGCCTGCTGATGAGCCGGCGGCTGATCGAAGCGGGGACGCGGTTCGTGCAGGTGAACTGGCCGTCGGTGGCCAACGGCAATCCGGAAGTGGATTCCTGGGACACGCACGCGGCGAACTTCGGACCGCTGAAGAACCTGCATTGCCCGAAGCTCGACCGGAGCCTGTCGGCGCTGCTGGAAGACATGGACGACCGGGGCATGCTGAAGGAGACCCTGGTGGTCGCCATCGGCGAATTCGGGCGCTCGCCGCGGATGGGCGTGAGCACGTCGGGCAACACGAACTCCCCCGACGGCCGCGACCACTGGCCCTACTGCTACAGCGCGATCGTCGCCGGCTGCGGCGTGGCGGCGGGCATGCAATACGGCGAATCGGACCAGACCGCCTCGTCGCCCAAGGACAAGCCGGTACACCCGAACGACCTGCTGGCGACCGTCTACTACACGCTCGGCATCGACCCGGAGATGGAGATCCTCAACCACCTCAACCAGCCCCGCGAGCTGGTGAAAGGCAAGATCGTATCGGATCTGTGGGCGTGACGGTTCGAGGGTAAGGGCGCCGAGATCTACGCCAACGTCGCCTTCAACGCCCGACCCGAAGTCCGATCCCGACGCCGGTAGAAGCCCTTCTTCGGGCAAGAATTCCCGGGCCGGCGCGCACCATATAGAAGAACAAGGCGGATGGTCCCATGAAGGCGGCGCTGTGGCTGCTGGCGGCTTCCATCCTCGCGCCGGCATACGGCGCCGGAGAGGGGAAGCGCGAAGCGGCAAACTACTCCTCGGCGAGCATCGTCAATGCCGCCACCAACCTGATCGGCGCGTACGCTCCCAACACGATCATCACCGTTTACGGCGAAGGGCTCGCGTACGACACCAAAGGCATTTCCTCGGCGGATATCCAGAGCGGCCGGCTTCCAACCGTGATCAAGGGAGTCCGCATCCTGGTGAATAACATCGCCGCCGGTCTGTATTACGTTTCCCCGACGCAGATCAACTGCCTCGCGCCGGGCAACCTGCTCCCTGGGAGAGTCGAGCTACAGCTTGTTCACGACGGCCGCGCCGGACCGGCGGTCCGAATCACGCTGCGCGCCGCGGCGCCCGGGCTGTTTCAACTGGACGCGAAAACGGCCATCGCCACCCGTCCGGATGGAACGCTGCTCACCCGGGAAGCGAGGGCCGAAGGCGGTGACATCGTCGTGCTCTACGCCACCGGGCTGGGCCGGACCGTGCCGGATTTCTGGTATGGCGAGCTGCCGAACGGGGCCGCGTGGCTGCGGGCGTTCTCCGACTTCAATGTGTTCCTCAACGGCGCTGCCGTGGACCGCCGGAACATCCTCTACGCGGGCGCGGCGCCCGGATACGCGGGACTCTACCAGGTGAACCTGCGGCTGCCGGAGGAAGTCGAAGCCGACCCCGAAATCCGCCTCGCGCTGGGCGAGGAGATCAGCCCCGCCGGCATCGCAATCCCGGTTCGCGGGCGGTAGCTCCCGCGCCTCGAACGCTGGCGGCCCGCCGTGCAGGAGGCGCGAACGGACTCCGGACACTCCAACATCATCACTCAGTCTCCACGGCCCTCTCGAGTAAATCCGTGGATCATTCTGAATCGCCGGGCTCGGAAAGTTGCAGCTTGAGAAGGCCGCTCAGGTACTCTGCCAATTCTGAAACGTCGAAATGACCCTTCTCCCATGCTATGTCTGCTGCCCGGAGTGCCTCATAGTAGGGTCTCCTGTCTTCCCTGATTCGTTCGGGCACGATCTTAGTTCCCGGCAGCAACTGGCCATGCTTCAGGCAAAGCAGGTAATAGCACGCGGCTCTTGCGGTTCGCCCGTTGCCTTCTACGAACGGATGAATCCAGTTGAGCCTCCAAAGCGCATATGCCGGGAGGATTGTCGGATGATCCAAGACCCCCCAATTTTCATGGACGACGGAGAAGAACCGGTCCATCAAGACGGCGACTTCCCTATAGTGAGGCGGACAGTGATTCCCGACATAGATGGGCTCCTCACGGTAGCGTCCACCGAACTGGGAAATATTCGAGACCGCCGCATAATTCAAGGCCCAGAGCGTGTACTTGTCGAAAAATTCGACGCCTTTCTTTAGACCAATTTCGATACAATTCGACAGCAAGTCATACTGGCGCAGGAGGTTCTGCTCTTGGATTTTGGCGTAAAGCTCCGGGTCATCTTTTTCTCTGACTGACATCGGCTCTGGTTGTAAGCAGGAAGCCTATTAGCGCAGGAGCCTTATGTGTGTTGACGCAGCACGGACGCTATCCTTCGTGATGCGTTCAGCACCGGCGGGAGCATTGCCGAAGGCGAAGCTGACTCTTTGCTCGCGTAGTTCCTCTTCCGTTACGACCCTGGTACGAGATGCAGCCAAGAGCCGCATCAGTTCGGGGTCTGGCGCAGGCACCTTTTGAAACTGCTTCCGATCAGCCATATGTATCCCTTTCCCAGCCTCGTCTATCCTCGGTTTTCACGTCTTCAGTGGCACAAAATCCTGACCTCGTGGACCCGAGATCTTGCTCCACCTACCCGAAGTGCGTTTCGTTGCTATGGCCTGGGTGAAGCGGATCCGATCCGCACCGCACCAATAGAGTAACACACAAGACGTAAATTGATTCAACAAAATTCTGCTGGCAGGGAGGGTAGCCTACGAGGCTTAAGGGTTTTCAGTACATACATATGGAGTACATAGGCCTCGACCTCCATCGACCGCAGTCCCCAGTTTTGCCCGGATGGCGGTCCCATCATCTTCTCCTCGATGTGAAGGCGGCAGCAGTCCATCTGGCGCGACATCCGTGACGGCTGAAACCAAGCCGAACTCCTCGGAGTCCACGCATTAGGCCTCGGGTAAACCTGCGGCTGCCGGAGGAAGTCGAAGCCGACCCCGAAATCCGCCTCGCGCTGGGCGAGGAGATCAGCCCCGCCGGCATCGCAATCCCGGTTCGCGGGCGGTAGCTCCCGCGCCTCGAACGCCGGCGGCCCGCCGCGCAGGTGGCGCGAACGGTTCCGATTGCCGATGCCTACCTTGCCCGAAACCGCTCGACAATCTCCTCGTCGAGCTCGATGCCTAGCCCCGGCCCCTCCGGAACCGGCACGTATCCATCCACCAGCGGCGGCAGGTTGCGGACCAGCTTCCGCATCAGCGGCGACGGACGCAGGCAATACTCCACCAACGCATCTTCGGGACCGCAGGCGGCCATCCAGTGCAGAGAACCCGCGAGGTTGATCCCCGTGCTGAAGCAATGCGGCACGTACCGCCGTTGCGCGGCGCGCGCCAGGCCGGAAACCTGCCTGGCCACCGTCAGCCCGCCGCAGTAGCTTTGGGAGGACAGCCGAAGACCGCGGCCGAAGCCTTCCGCTTGCTGCAGGACAACAAATTCGTAGGGCTGCTGCGCCTCGATCTCCCGACGGTGTTTGCGATGCCGCTCTACTATTTTCTGTTCCTCGGTCTGTACGCGGCTCTCCGACGAGCCGATCGTGCTTTCGCAACACTGTCCGCGGCTCTCGGATTCGTGGGCGTAACGCTCGTGCTCGCGACTCCAACGGCTCTCCCGTTGGTCGCACTCAGTGAGCGGCATGCGCTTGCGGAAACCGAGTTGATAAGAGCGCAACTCGAGGCGTCGGGGGAAGCGATACTGGCCACGGACATATGGCGCGGGACGGGCGCCATCGTAGGCGGCATCCTCCTTCAGAGCGCCGCGGTGGTGGTGGCGGCTGTCATGCTTCGGAGCGACGTCTTCAGCAGGACGACCGCTTATATCGGCATCGTGAACCACGGCCTCGATCTGGCGCACATCCTGGTCGGTCTCCTCGCGCCGTCGATTGGCGCCGTTCTAATGGCGCTCGCCGGACCGCTGTACCTGGTATGGTTCCCTCTGGTCGGCCGCAGGCTTCTTCAACTGGGAAGAGGCAGCCGATGCCCGGCGGGCGCGCCGGAAAGGAGCGTCTACTATGAATAGACTGACCCGCAGCCTCCTCTATCCGCTGCTTGCAATCGGCCTGTTCGGCGCGGACTGGCCTCAGTTTCGCGGTCCGAACGGCTCCGGACTGTGCCCTTCCTGCGGGCAACTGCCGGCCGAGTTTGGGCCTCAAAAGAACGTAGTGTGGAAGACAGAGGCGCCGGCGGGCAAGTCGTCCCCCATCCTGGCGGGAGATCGCATTTTCCTTACCGCTTCCGACAGCGGCGAATTGGTTACGATGTGCCTGCGCCGCCAGGACGGCAAGGTTCTATGGCGCCGGTCCCTCCGCGCCGCCAGGCGGGAAGCCCAGCACACCCTCAATCATCCCGCGGCGCCGACCGCGGTGACCGATGGGAAGAGCGTCTACGTCTTTTTCGCCGATTTCGGCCTGGCCGCTTACGATTTCGAGGGCAACGAGCGATGGCAGTTGCCGCTCGGACCGTTTAACAGTCAACACGGCGTGGTCGGATCGCCCATCTATGCCGATGGAAAAGTGATTCTCGTCTGCGACCAGGACACCGACGCATACATTATCGCGGTGGAAGCGGATAGCGGGAAGGTGGCCTGGAAAACGCCGCGCGAGGTCATCAACGGGTACTCCACGCCGATCGTTCACCGTCCGGCCGGCGGCCCCGCGCAAGTTATCGCGCCCGGCTCCTACCAGCTCACCGCGTACTCCGTCGCGGACGGCGAACCGCGCTGGTTCGTTCGAGGTCTCACCTGCCAGCCCAAATCGGCGCCAACCATTGCCGGGGATATTGTGTACTTCAACGGTTGGACTCCGGGAAACGACTCGGGACAGCAGGTTGAACTGCCCACGTTCTCCGAAGTGATCGCCGCGGCCGACGCCAATCGGGACGGGAAGCTCTCGCCGGAGGAACTGCCGCAGCCGTGGCAGCCCACGGGGACCTGGCGCGCGGTCGACCTGGACCGGGATGGTTTTTTGAACGAGAGGGAATGGACGTTCTTCCGCACCCGCCGGGCGTCGCGCAACGGTTTGCTGGCTGTCAGGCTCGGAGGCAGCGGCGACGTCACAGAGACGCACGTGCTCTGGCGGCACGAGAAGTCGCTGCCCGACGTGCCGTCGCCGCTCGTTTACAACGGCGTGGTTTTCCTGGTGCGAAGCGGCGGAATCGTGACGACGCTCGACGCGCTGACCGGCAAGGTACTCAAGCAGGGGCGTTTGATGGGCGCGCTCGAAGACTACTACGCCTCGCCTGTCGGCGCCGGCGGCAAGGTGTACATCGCCGGGGCGCAGGGCAAGGTCGTCGTGCTGAGCGCCGCCGGCGATTGGGACATTCTGTCGATCAACGCCTTCGATTCGGAAATCTACGCAACGCCGGCAATCGGCGAGGATCGAATGTACATTCGAACGCGAGACGCCCTGTATGCCATTGGGTCGTCGAAGTAGGCGCCGCGGCCGAGACGGCGCTCGTGGATCCGGGGATGGAGTATAGTCGTGCCTGAAGAGGAGCGGAACGCGGATGAAGATTACGGATGTCGAGGCTTTGCACCTGCGGTTGCCCGAGGTGGAGGAGATCGCCGATGGTACGCAGGGCACAAGGCGTTCCAGCCGGTGTCGATCGGCTGGTCGCCGGAGGCTGCCTTTTGCTCCTCTGGCACTGTGCTCTCCATTCTGGCGCCGATAAGGAGAGGGTCGCGAGGCGCCGCGCAGTGACGACGCCCTTTCCGGCGCCTTCGCCGCTGCGGGTATTAGTAGGCGATCGCCAGCGAGTTGCAGCGGAGCAGGCCGGGAGCGTCGAGCTGGTAGACGGCCTCATTGTTTCGGAAATCGGCGGGGCGGAGGCCCTGTTCGTGCGCTTTCTCGCCGGCGGCGGTCTGGTAGCGGTAGGTCACGCGGATGGGACTGCGAACGGAGCGCGCGTCGTTCAGCTTGAAGCGCACCGTGTTCGCGCCGGCGAAGATCTGAGGGATCGACATGATGCCGTTCTCGAAAGCAGCCGTGACCTTCAGCGCTTTCAAGCCGGCGGGCTCGGAGCGCGCCGGGTCCGGGGCGACCGCGACGCGTAACTGGAAGCGATATGCGCCGTGAATGCTGGCGTCGGCGCCGTTGAAGCGATCGCGTCCGAGGCCGGTGCGGAAAGGGCCGGGGCTGGCATGGAGGGTCTGCCAGGGCGACCAGATGTCCGGGTCGCTCGCGCGGCGCGGCTTGGCCTGGAGAACGCGCAGTTCCAGTTTTACCGAGCCGGGCGTTCCCGCGAGTTCCGCCTCAACCTGTCCATCGACAAGCACGTAGGGGCTATAGAAATCGAGCGCCGCCTCGCCGCCGCCGGAGAGCGCCGCGGGCCGCAGGAACGGCGCGGAGGAGGAGTGAACCAGGGTCGCTCCGGGCGCGAGGACGTCCGAGGAGGCGGCATCCGCGAGATCGGGAGCATAGCTCAAACGGCCACAGGCCTGGCCGATGGTCCGGCCGCCGCTCACCGCCGGGTTATAGCCTTCGTTTGGCGGGACGCTCGCCAGGTACGGTTTCGCGCGCTTGTGGTTGGGATCGAATTTCGGCCAGTTGCAGTCGAACATCGTCTCGGTGACGCGGTAGAAGCGGCCGGAGGGCAGGAATGGTTCTTCCTTGCGGGTGTGTTTGCCGGCGGGGATGTAGAACATCCGGGCCGAGTTGTCCCAGAAGCGCTCGATCGTCATACCTTTCGGCAGCCGGAACTTCATATCGTGATAGCGGGTTCCCATCTCGTACTGGCCGTTGCCGAAGGCGCACTCGATGGGCTTCCCGGCCTTTTCCCAGGCCGGTTCGTCCTCGAAGTAGCAGGGATTCAGTGCGAGGGCGCGCTCCCACTCGACGCCGAAGAACTCGAAAAACGGGCGGCTGCGGTGTTTGTAGCTCCGGTTGGCGAGGATGTTGGCGTCCTCGCCAACCTCGATCCAGTCGAGCACGCGGGCGTCCGGGGCGTCGCGGTCGATGAGATAGTAGCCGTAGCGCGGGTCGAAGGCGCCGTAGCGGCCGTCGAGGCGCAGGCGATACAGCGTATGGTAGCCGCCGTTGTCGTGTTGCGTGATCACCCGTTCGGCGGAACGCGGATCGCCCGTGTATTCCTGCCAGGCGCCCTCGGCGATGCGGCTGTGCGTGTCGCAGAAACCCCAGCCGTAAACGAACAGGTTCTTGTGGAGGTCGAGCACATACTTCTCGTTGCCGTATTCGCCCTCGTAGGCCTGGATCATGCCGCCGGTCGCCATCCGGTTGAACAAGCGCAGCCATTCGAAAAAGGCCTTTCCGCGCGCCGTCTCGGAGCCGGTCTCGAGGCCCTCGATACGCATGACGTCGCGCGTCCAGGTTTTCAGATCCGTGCACTGCGGCCAGCGATCGGCGGTTACCAGCGGCCCCGCGATCTCGGCTGCCGCCGGACCAAGGCCCCACGCCAGAAACAGGATGAAACCGGATGCTTTCATCTTCAGTCAGGGTAGCACTGGGGACCTGGCGGAGCGGTCCGTTGCGCGTTGCGGCTCGGCGCGCTGGTAAGATGAAGAATCCCGGGATGCTTCGCTTCGAGACCGCGGGGGAGTCGCACGGGGAATGCCTTGTCGCCACGCTGACGGGTCTTCCCGCCGGCATTCCCATTTCGACGGAAACCGTAAATCACGAGCTTTGGCGGCGCCAGCAGGGCTACGGCCGCGGCGGCCGGATGAAGATCGAGACGGACACGGCGCGGATCGTCTCTGGAGTCCGCCACTCACGAACCATCGGTTCGCCGATCGCGGTGATTATCGAGAACCGTGATTGGGCGAACTGGACCGGCGCGCTTCCGGTTGAGTCGACCGAGCAAAGCGAAGAGTTGAAGAAGCCGGTGACGCGGCCGCGGCCCGGCCATGCCGACCTCGCCGGAGCGATCAAGTACAGCTTCGCGGACGCGCGCTACGTGCTCGAGCGGGCCAGCGCTCGCGAAACGACGGCGCGGGTGGCGCTCGGCGCGCTGGCGAAGATGTTCCTGCGCGTGTTCGGCGTCGAGGTGCTCAGCCACGTGATCGCGGTGGGCCGCGAGCGGCTGGAACGCCCGGCGGCATGGGAAGAAATCGTCGAGTTGAGCCGGCGGCGGGAGGTGTTGCTGGGCTGCGTGGACGCGGAGACGGAAGCGCGAATGAAGGAAGTGGTGGACGAAGCCTACCGGACCGGCGATACCGTGGGCGGCGTGTTTGAAGTGGTCGCGCGCGGCGCGCCGCCGGGGTTGGGCTCACATATCGCCTGGGACACGCGGCTGGACGGCCGGCTGGCGCAGGCGATCGTCTCGATCCAGGCGGTGAAAGGCGTCGAGGTCGGGGCGGCGGAGGAAGGTTCGGCGTCGTTCGGATCGCGGGTGCAGGACACGATCCACTACGACCGGGGAGCGCGGCGATTCACGCGCGGCTCCAATCGCGCGGGCGGGCTCGAAGGAGGCACGACCAACGGCGAAGACGTCGTCGTGCGGGGCTTCCTCAAGCCGATTTCGACGTTGCGGCGGCCGCTGGAATCGGTGGACCTGCTTACGCGGGAGCCGTCGCTGGCGGCGTACGAACGCAGCGACGTGTGCGTGGTTCCGGCCGCCGGCGTCATTGGCGAGGCGATGGTGGCGCTGGTCCTGGCGCAGGCGTTTCTCGAGAAATTCGGAGGCGATTCCCTCGAAGAAACGCAGCGGAATTATGAGGGATATCTCGAGCAGGTGAAGCGGTTCTGATGGTTTACGAGATTGTGAAATACGGCGACCCGGTGCTGGAGACGCCGGCCGAAACGGTGACGGAATTCGACACTCCGGAATTGCACGCGTTCATTGCCGATATGTTCGAGTCGATGTACGCGGCGAAAGGAGTGGGACTGGCGGCGCCGCAAATCGGCGTGGGCAGGCGGATCGCGGTGATCGACTGCTCGGTGGGCGAGGACGAGAGCCAGAAGATCGTGCTCATCAACCCGGAGATTGTCAAGACGGAGGGCTCGCAACGGGAGGAAGAGGGTTGTCTCAGCATTCCGGGATTTCGCGAGCAGGTGACGCGAGCCAGGCGCGTCACGGCGCGGGCCCAGGACGCGACCGGCAAGCCGTTCGAGATCACCGGGGAAGAGCTGCTGGCGCGCGCGCTGCTGCACGAGACGGATCACCTGAACGGCAGGCTGTACATCAGCCGGATCAGCGCGCTGAAGCGGGACCTGATCCGGCGTAAAGTTCGAAAGCTGGTGAAGGCAGGCGAGTGGGCCTGAGGATTGCGTTTCTCGGCACGCCGGAATTCGCGGTTCCGTCGCTGGAGCGGCTGGCCGAAAGCGGAATGGAAATCGCCGCGGTGCTGTCGCAGCCGGACCGGCCGAAGGGCCGCGGGCAGAAACTTGCGGCGCCGGCGGTGAAAGAGGCGGCGCTGCGGCTGGGGCTCGCGGCGCATCAGCCGGAAAAGGTGAACCGGCCCGAGGTCATTGCCTTTCTGAAGCAACTCGGGGTGGACGCGATGGCGGTGGTGGCGTACGGGAAGATCATCCCGCAGGCGATCATCGACATTCCGCGGCTCGGCATCGTTAACGTGCACGCGTCGCTGCTCCCGAAGTACCGTGGAGCGGCGCCGATCCAGTGGGCGGTCGCCAATGGGGAAACGGTGACCGGCGTCTGCACCATGCGGATCGACGCGGGGTTGGACACGGGCGACATTCTGCTGGCGCGCCAGACCCGGATCGGCCCCGACGAGACGGCCGTGGAGTTGGCCGAACGGCTTGCGCCGATGGGCGCGGAGTTGCTGGTGGAAACCCTCCAGGGGCTGGGCGAAGGGCGGATCACGCCCAGGAAGCAGGACCACTCGGAGGCCACGCTTGCGCCGATGCTGACCAGGGAAGACGGGCGGATCGACTGGCAATGGCCGGCCGCCAGGATTCACAACCGCATCCGCGGATTTCAGCCTTGGCCGGGCGCGTACACGACGTTCCGCGGACAGGCGCTGCAAATGTGGCAGTCACGCGTGGAGAAGATGCCGCCCGCTCTCGCGCCCGGCGCGATGCGGCCTGCGGGCCGCCGGTTGCTGGTAGGATGTGGCGAAGGCGCAATCGAGGTCCTGGAACTGCAGCTCGAAGGCCGCAAGCGGATGACCGCCGAAGCCTTCATCAACGGCCAGCGTCTGCCGGACATCGAGCCCCTAGGAGAATAACGGAAGTGAACTTACCCGCCGGATATCGCTATGCGTCCCTTTACGCCGGGATTCGGAGCGAACGCAAGGACGACCTGGCGCTCATCCTGTCCGATGCGGAGGCCTCGGCCGGGGCGATGTTTACGACGAACCGCGTGCAGGCCTCGCCGGTGAAGCTGGCGCGAAAGCACCTGAGCGCGGCGCGGGGAAAAGCCCGGGCGATACTCGTGAACGCGGGCAATGCCAATTGCGCGACGCGCACGGGTGACAAAGTTGCGCTGCAATGCTGCCGGGCGGTGGCGGCGGCGCTGAAAGCTCCGGTAACGCAGGTACTGCCCGCGTCAACCGGCGTGATCGGCGTGGAACTCGACCCATCGCCGATAACCGGCAAGATTCCGCAACTGATTCAGGGCTTGTCTCCGGAGCGCTTCGCCGATGTCGCGGCGGCCATCATGACAACGGACACGGTTCCCAAGATGGCGGCCAGCGACGCGGCGCACAAGCGCGGCCTGGTGAAGATCGCCGGCGTCGCAAAGGGCGCGGGGATGATCCACCCCAACATGGCGACGATGCTGTGCTTCGTCGTGACCGACGCCGCGCTGGAGCCGTTCGAGTTATGGGAAGCGCTCGTCCCGTCGGTGGAGCACAGCTTTCATCGGTTGTCGATCGACGGGGACACCTCGACCAACGACGCGGTCATCGTGCTGGCCAACGGCGCCTCCGGCGAGAAGCCGGACCGGAAGCGTTTCCAGCAGGCGCTGACCGACGTTCTTCAGCAACTCGCGGTAAAGATCGCGCGGGATGGCGAGGGCGCGCGCAAACTGATCACGGTGGACGTAACGGGCGCGCCGAACGACGGCGCGGCGGCCAGGATCGCGCGCTCGGTCGCCAATTCGCCGCTGGTGAAGACGGCCATCGCGGGCGAAGACGCCAACTGGGGCCGCGTGCTGGCGGCGGCGGGCTACGCGGGCATCCCGTTCGATCCGGCGCGGGTGGACGTCTACATTCAGGGTATCCGCGTGTGCCGGTCGGGGCTGGCCGCTCCGTTCTCCGAGAGGGCATTGGAAGTCAAGCTCGGGGCGCCGGAGTGCGAGATCCGCGTGGCGATGCACGGGCGCGGAAAAGGGAAAGCGCGGTTCTGGACCTGCGACTTCACGGAAGGCTACATCCACGTAAACGCCGATTACCGGACGTGAACGCCGAGGGAGCCTCCCGTTAACGGCGCGCGATCGGGACTACTCGTCCCGGATCGCCGATTGAACCTTGGCGGCCAGCTCCGGAGGAATCGCATCCATGCCGTGCGCTTCCCGAGCGTGGTCGGAGCACTGGCTGAGCACTTCCTCCATGCTCTCGCCCCGGGCTTCAAAGTCGCAGTCGACTCCGACGTCTCTGCAACGAATCACTTTTGCCATCTGTGGCACCCCTTCCGAATGAGAATTTGGCCGTATTCTATCACGGAGCCAGGCGCGGCCGTCCGCTATACTGGAGGAGTCTTACACGCGGCGCCCCGCCGCGCGCCATCCATGCTTTCAGCAGAAACACTCGATATCAACGAACTGATCCGTATCTGTCACGAGGCGGGCGCCGCCGTCATGGACGTCTATGAGAAGGACTTCCAGGTCCAATCCAAAGAAGACGCTTCTCCCTTGACGCAGGCGGACCTGTGCTCGCACACGATCATCACCGGCCGGCTGGGCGAACTCTACCCGGAGACGCCGGTGCTCAGCGAGGAAAGCGCGACGGCGGTCGCGTACGAGATTCGCCGGCATTGGACGCGATGCTGGCTGGTGGATCCGCTGGACGGGACGAAGGAATTCATCAAGAAGAACGGCCAGTTCACGATCAATATCGCCCTGATTGAAGACGCGCGGCCGGCTGCCGGCGTCGTTTACGCTCCGGCGCTCGATCTGCTGTACTACGGTATTGAGGGTCAGGGCGCGTACAAGATCGCTGGAGGAGCGGAGGCGCGCCGCCTGCCGATCCCCAGCGCGCGGCGTTCGAATGCGCTGGTGATCGTGGGCAGCCTTTCACATTCGACGCCCGCCCTCGAGGAGTTTGTCGCCCGCGAGCGCGACAAACACGACAACGTCGAATTCATTCCGATGGGCAGCTCGCTCAAAATCTGCCTGGTGGCCGAGGGCACGGCCGACCTGTATCCGCGGCTCGGCCCGACGATGGAGTGGGACACGGCCGCCGCCCACGCGGTGGCGAACGCCGCCGGGCGCAAGCTGTTCCGCTACGGCCGGCAAGAGGAACTCACCTACAACAAGCCGGATCTGCACAACGACTGGTTCGTGGCGCAGCCGGATCCGGCCCGGTCACTCGATCAGGATCGAGCCTGCGTTTGAGCTGAAGCCGTCCACGACGAGTTCGACACTCAACAATCCGCCGCCCGCCAGGTCGCGCGGCAGCATGACGTTCACCTGGTCGAGTCCGGGGAACTGAAGCTGCGGGCCGGCGTATTCCGGGGCGAGGTCGCGGCCTCCGATGCGGACGGCGACGGCGGACAGGCCGGAACGGCCCCGGATGCCGGTGGCGAACAGAATCAGCACCGCCCGCTCGCCGGGCGGCCCGAACAGGAACGGGCGCGGCCGGCAATCGCGTCCCGTGGCGCCGCACGCAAACACCGGCTCGGTAGCAGTGACTCTTCCTCCGGATACACGCGCGATCAGCGCGGCGGCTACGCCTTTACCGTCCGCGTTCGCGGTGAATAATCCCGGCGCGACAGAGCCGATCTCGAGGTTGAATGCCGCCGCGCCGCCGTCAATGCGGCTCAACACGAGGGTAGCGGCGCCCGTCCGGATGCCGGCGGGCAACAGGCAGTTGATCTGTCCCGGAGAGACAAATGACAGCAGCGCCGGACTGACCGCGCCGGCGCTGTCGGTGATCGTGGCCGCGACGCCACCGAGCGTGGTTGGGAGCGCGCCGGCGGCGGAAGCCGGAGCGGGCGCAAGATTCGTTCCGAAAACGGTCAGCCAGGAGTCGGGCGCCGCGAGCGCAACGTTTTCAAAGCCGGCGGCGTTAACAACCGCGGCGAGTTCAGGAACGCGGGCGGCTAGGTCCGCGGCGGCGGCTGGAAAATTCGAGAAGGCATCCTGGGCGCGGCAACTCCAGAGGCAGAGCGCGTCGTACCCGCCCAAGCGCGCCGCGCGCAGGTAGTCTCCGGCGGCGCGCGTGGTCGCGGCCGTGGGCGCTTCCGTCACGAGCACCGGCGCGTCCAGCCGGAGGTCCGCCTTCGGCCGCCAGGGAAACGGCTCCTCGGTATCGGAATCGTAGTAGTGCCAGGAGTGGATGGTGACGCCCGTTTCTTTCCAGAGCGAAAGCCATGATCGGCGAGCGCTGCCCACCGTGACTTCGTGCCGCGTAAGACGCCGGATGGCCTCGGCGCAGGCGCGGAAAAACTCCCGCATGTCGTTCAGCGGAACCGGATCGAAGGTCCGCGCATCGGGACGGAAGCCCGGGATGCCCGAGACCACCCACTCGGGCTCGTTCATGATCTCCCACGCATAAATCGACGGGTGATTGCCGTAGCGCGAGAGAACGGGTTCGAGGATGTTGGCCACGAATGCCCGCCGCAACGCCGCTTCGCGAATCACGTTGGCGCGTCCGCCCAGTTGCACTCCGCCCGAGACGGAGGCGCGGGCGGCCCAGTGGAAGTCGAGAAGCACAAGGATGAGCCGGACCTGCGCGCTTTCGGCCGCCGCGACCAGCGCATCGAGGTCGCGGAAAACGAAGTCGTCGAGACCCTGCGGTCGGCCGCCGGCGTCCCACACAATGCCGGCGCGCCCGTCCACGAGCGCGAACACGCGCACGAGCGGCGGGGCCGGGCTGAGTCGCGCCGACAACTCGCCAATGGCGCGAAACTGCCTCTCCACCAGGGGCATTTCGAAGTCGTAGACGATCGGTGGATTCGTATCGATGGCCAGGCGCTCGAGGTAAAGGTCGCCCCTCAGCGTCGCCCCTGGGATGGCTGCGTTGACGGCCACCTTGAAACCTACTTCCGCGATGCGCGCGGCGTCGAAAGGGCCGAACCGCCGGCCGGGACCGTTGGTGGCGACGCGCAATTCCAGATCCACGCACTTGCTCTCCCAAGCCGGGTCGATGGCGACAGGGTCGCTATACAGGCTGGGAAACTCGTTGCCGGTTCGCGACTTGGCGAAGAACTGCACGAAATTACGGGCGCCCTCCGGACCGGCGCTGCCGGCGGGGAAGCAGAGCCGGTAGTGAACGGTGACGCCTTCCAGGTCCAGCAAGGTTCCCGAAGGGATGTTCGGACAGGCGGCGGGCATGGAGACGGCCGGTTCGGTGGAAACTTCGCCGGCCGATTGCGCGGATTGGGCGGCCATGTTCGCGGAGATGGCCAGCGCCTGACGGCCGGTGAAGGGATTCGTCGCCACCCGCTTCAGGTCGACGAACCCTTGCCTGGCGGTGAAGCCCTCGGTGGCGAGGCCCCGGCAACCCCAGGCATTGCAGCCCACGTCGCCATAGTAGAGGAAGGGGAGGTTTGCGCCGAAGGGCATGACGAGTGGCTCGACGGCCGGCGCCATTCCGAGTTGCGCGAATCGATCCAGCGGCATCTCCGTATACGCCGGGGGCGAGTTCCGGCCGAACGACGCAAGGGCCAGCGCAAACAGCCAGACGGTCAGAACCTACTCCAAGTCTGCCACGATCTTTTCGACCAGGCGCTGTATGTATCCCTGGGCCCGCTCCGGCGCTGCCGCATCCTTCAAGGGCAGCGCCTTGATGGCGGGCAGCGCGGATTTCGCCTTCCCGCCGAGCGCCTCCAGCGCGTTAAGCGCGGCTATGGATGCGTAGACGCCGTGTTTCTCCGCGTTGGCGAGTTCCACCAGCGCCGGGATAACCTTCTCCGCGGCGTCGTGATAGCGGCCCAGCGTCTCCGCCGCGACAATCCGCACGTAGGGAGAGGCATCGGAAAGCGCGCGCTCCATCTCCTCCCGGGTCTCGGGGGCGATCGCCGCGCCGCGCATCAGGATGCCCATCGCGCCCCAGTAGCGGATCGCGCTGTCGGAATCGCCAAGCATTGTTTTCAACTGAACCGTTGCGTCAGGCTTCAGCGAAGAGGCCAGTTGCGCGGCGCCAAGCACCCGCTCCAGGGGATAGCGGCGAGAGTCGTGGCCCACCTCATACGGGGTGCTCCCGCGAGACCGCGAATGGATTTCGCCTTCCGGCTGCAGCCCGATGTCGCGGGTCGCCATGGCCCACCCCAGCAGGGCTTGTCGAAAGCGCTGAACGATTTCCAGGCTCTCGGGCGATTCGGCGAGGTTCTTCACTTCGTCGGGATCGCTCTCCAGGTCGTACAGCTCTTCCGGCGGCTTCGTCTCCCAGAACAGGGTCTGCGGCGGTTTGAGCTTCCCCTCATCGTAGAGGCGCTTCCACGCGCGCGTGGTGGGCGTCTCGAACATGTAGGAGACGTACTGCCCGTAGATCTTGTGCGGCATGTAGTTGCGGATGTAGACATACCGCTTGTCCCGCGCGCTGCGGACCAGGTCGTAGCGTTCGTCCATGCGCCCGCGAAAGCCGAACACGTACGTCGCTTCCGGCTGCGCGCGCGGACCCAGGAACGCCTTGCCCTGCATGTGAGCCGGCGGCTCGATGCCTGCGAGACTGAGCACCGTGGGCGCGAGATCGACGAAGCCGACCAGCCGGCCGGTCCGGCCTCCCGCCTGCCAGTCCGCCCCTACGAGGCTCCGGTATCGTTCCGGCGCGTACACGATCAGCGGCACGTGAAGACCGGAGTTGTAAGGCCAGCGCTTGCTGCGCGGCATTCCGGGGCCGTGATCGCCGTAGTAGAAGACGATCGTGTTCTCCTGGAGGCCGTCCTCCTCCAACTGGCGGAGGATCTCGCCCGCCTCGGCGTCCATCTCGGTCATCTTGTCGTGGTACTGCGCCCAATCCTGGCGGGTTTCCGGCGTGTCGGGATGATAAGCGGGGATGCCGACCTTCGCCGGGTCGTGCGCGGCCTGGTGCGGGCGCTTGCGGATCTGGCTCTCGTGGGTACCTACAAAGTTGAACACGGCGAAGAACGGCTGGTCCGGCTTCCGGTTGCGCCAGTGCGCCTTGCCGCTCGAATCGTCCCACACCGTGCCCGTTTTGATGAGGTTGTAGTCCTCCTTGGAGTTGTTGGAGCAATAGTAGCCGGCTTCGCGCAGGTAGGCCGGGAACATCTTCATGCCCGCCGGAAGACTGGTCTCGCTCCGCATGTGCTCGGCGCCGGTGCTGGTGGGGTACATGCCGGAGATGATGGCGGTGCGCGCCGGCGCGCAGACGGGCGCGTTCGACCATGCGTTGGCGTAGATCATGCCGCGGGCGGCGAGTTTGTCGAGGTTCGGCGTGCGGGCGTAAGAGTCGCCGTAGGCGCCCAGGTGGGGGCCGTTATCCTCGCTGGTGAGCCACAGGATATTCGGCCGCGGCGGCGCTTTCGAATCGGACGCCGCGCCCGCCGCGAGTGCCAGGATAAGCGCGACGCCGGAGAGCCTCATGCATGCAATATACAGCGCCGCCGGATGCCGGCGAAAATCGAAAACGGCGGGCGTCGCCACCCGCCGTTCGTTTTGAAGGCCTTTTCGTAAAGGTCGCCCGGACTAAAGGCCTTTGTCCGCGAGGTAGGTAACCAGGTCGACTACGCGGCAGGAGTAACCCCACTCGTTGTCGTACCAGGAGACCACTTTGAGCAGGTTGTTGCCCATCACCTTGGTGAGGCTGCCATCGACAATCGAGCTGTTCGGATTCCGCATCATGTCGCTGGAGACCACCGGATCCTCGGTGTACGCCAGAATGCCCTTCAGCGGCCCTTCGGCGGCTTCCTTCAGCGCTCCGTTCACGTCGGCGGCCGAGGCGGGTTTTTCCAGTTCCACCACCAGGTCCACAACCGATACGTTCGGCGTGGGGACGCGGACGGCATAGCCATCGAGCTTGCCCTTCAGTTCCGGCACCACCAGGCCGATCGCCTTCGCGGCGCCGGTAGAGGTGGGGATCATATTCAGGGCCGCGGCCCGGGCGCGCCGCAGATCCTTGTGGGGAAAGTCGAGCACCACCTGGTCGTTCGTGTAGCTGTGGATGGTCGTCATCAGGCCTTTGACGATGCCGAACTTGTCCTGGAGCACCCTCACAACCGGCGCCAGGCAGTTGGTTGTGCAGGAGGCGTTGGAGATCACGCTGTGCTTGGCCGGGTCGTAGAGTTTCTCGTTGACGCCGAGCACGACGGTCACGTCCTCGTTCTTGGCCGGCGCGGAGATGATCACCTTCTTCACGGAACCGCGCAGGTGCTTGGCCGCGTCGTCGCGGTTGGTGAACTTGCCGGTCGACTCGATCACGACTTCGGCGCCGAGCGACGGCCAGTCGATCTGGGCGGGGTCCTTGATGGAGAAGATCTTGATCGGTTTGCCGTCGAGGACGATCGCGTCGGATTCGGCCTTCACTTCCTCTTTAATCGGACCCAACACCGAGTCGTACTTCAGCAAGTGCGCGAGCGTTTTGGTGTCGGTGAGATCGTTGGCGGCGACGAACTCAATTCCGGGGTTATTCAGACCGGCGCGTACCACATTGCGTCCGATTCGGCCGAAGCCATTAATGCCAACTTTAACTGCCATTCGGGGATATGCTCCTTTGTAAGAGTGCGAGTGTTCCCTACAATCATATCAACCGCTTGGAGCAGGCGGCAAACGGGACCCGGATCTCCGAAATAACGGACTCGAGGGGCGCCGGGGGAACCGCCGAGGGGATCAGCCCACCACGTCGAGCGTCGATCCAGCCGAGGTTGGGCCGGGGCTCAGCGAGCGCGCCATGAAGCCGGCTTCGGCCGCGCGGCTGAATTCCAGTCGCACGGCGGCGCGCATCAGGAGGAGCTTCTGGTTGATGGCGGCGCCTCTCTTCCAGTCCTCCTTGAGACGGTCGACGAATCCGCCGGAAATGGGTTCCGGGGGCTGCTCGGCGAACTCCCGCAGATGGGCGACGGCGACGGACCGCTCGTTCATGGCCTCAGCCACTTCGAGGAAATCGTCCGCCGGTATGCAAACGAGGCGGGCGGTGGCGCGTTCAAGGCCGGAAATCACTTCTTCCCAGGTTTCCATCGAAACTCGACCCCTTA
Organism: Bryobacteraceae bacterium; assembly: GCA_026129905.1. GTDB lineage: Bacteria > Acidobacteriota > Terriglobia > Bryobacterales > Bryobacteraceae > JAHCHE01. Next base: position 27,856 of record JAHCHE010000038.1, read on the forward strand.
GTAGTCCTTCTTGCCGTACAGCGTCAGATTGAGGCCCTTGATACTCGCTTCGAGCATCGTCTGCTGCGACTCCAGTTGCGCCAGCAGGACGTCGGCGCGCTGGAGTTTCTGGGAGAGGCTCGTCTGCATGTACTGGATTCGCGTGGCCATCTCCGTGATCTGCTTCGCTAGCCGCTCGTCGGCGGCGTCGTACTGATTCTGCTGGACCCGGATCAGACCGCGCACCGGATCGCTGATTTGCCGGAGTTGCGCCGACAGCGCGCCGAAGCCCGAAGTGGCGGAGCCGATATAGTTGAACGCGGCGGAGATCTGGGCGTCGGAGAGCGAGTAAAACTTCTCGGTGTTGAACGACATCTTGCCCAGCTCGTCGAACTCGATGCCGAGGTCCGCCAGGCGCTTCACGCTGCCGCTTCCCTCATAAGAAGCCAGTGCGCGCAGGCTCTCCTGCAGCTGCCGGACGATGAAATCGCCGCTGAGCATGCCGGCGGACTCGCCGACCTGCGCGGAGACTTTCGTGCGCGCGTCGTTGTATTGGGTGACCATGGCGGCCAGGTCGGTCGCCAGAACCGCGCGGCTGGAAGCGAGCCGGAGGTCGACGGTTTCACCCGGCCCGGTGGCGCTGACGATGGTGAAGGTGAGGCCGGGGATGACGTTGTTGATCACGTTGTCGGATTTTTCAACATCAAGGCCGTTCAACTTGAACACCGCGTTGGAGCCCTGGTTATCCGCGGTGAGGATGTTCGACTCCTCGTCATCGGCCGTCTCGCGCAACTGGAGCGTCGTGCTGCCCGTGGCGTTGGCGGTAATCGAGAGGTAGTAGGGCTGGTCGCCGGTCCCGGTGTTCAGTACGCTGGCGGTGACGCCGGCGCCGAGGCCGTTGATCGCGTCCCGAAGGCCGTTGAGGGTGTTCTTTCCCGGGGCCGTCAGGTCCAGAACGTAGGTTGTCGATCCCACCACCAACTGCATCGTTCCATCGTCGGACACGGGCGTCGCGTTGGCCGTAGCGAAGCCGGAAGCCGACGTCTCCGAAGCCGCCCGGGCCACCGACGTGATCTCGCTGATGGTGTACGAGCTGGCATTGGTGGCGCCGTTGAGGTTGGCGGTCACGCGGGCTGTGTTGGTACTCGATACCGACAGCGCCCGAGAGCCGCCGGTTGCGCCCAGTTTTTCGACGGCCGAGGCGAGACCGGCTACCGACGAGCGAAGGTCGGTGAGCAACTGCTTTTTGGTCAGCAGATCGGTCTGCTGATTCTGCATCTGGAGCAGCGGGATGTTGGCGATGGAGACCGAGCGATTCAGGATCGTCTGGAAGTCATCGGAGAAGGCGCTGATGCCGGTGAAAACCAATGGTGAGATTCCCATGTCCGCTCCAACGTATGAGGCTCGTCCTGTTTGCTTATCGGCAGGAAATGGACAAGTCCCTAGCCCAGGTGGGATTTTGCGAGGGGTTCGGCGGCGCTCCGGATCAATTGCTCGGCATGGCGAAGGGCTTCCTTGGTCAACCGCTGGCCGGACAGCATTCGTCCGATCTCCCGCGTCCGGGCATCGCCGCGAAGCTCCTCGACGGTGGCCACCGTCCGGCCGTCGGCTTCCCGCTTCTCGACTACGAAATGATGATCGGCAAAACCGGCGATCTGCGGTAGGTGCGTGACGCAAAGGACCTGGTGGGAAGCGGCGAGCTGCTTCAGGCGCCGGCCGATCATCTCCGCGACGCCCCCGCCGACGCCGGCGTCGACCTCGTCGAAGACGAGCGTACGGTTGAGAACCGGACTGCCGCCGCTCTGCCCTTCCCCGGCCGTGCACGTCTTGAGCGAAAGCGCGATCCGCGACAACTCGCCGCCCGAGGCGATCTTATCCAGCGGGCGCAGCTCCTCGCCCGGGTTCGGCGAAACGAGAAACACCACCCTATCGGCGCCGCGCTCGGACCACGGGGCGCGGCCGAGATCGACCCGGAAACGGGTTCCATCCATGCCGACGAGCTTCAGTTCCGCCTGCAGGAGGCTGCTCAAAGCTTCGGCGGCGCGGGCGCGGAGCGAGGTGAGGCGCGCGGCGGCCGTTTCGAAGTCTTGCGCCAGTCGTTCCAGTTGCTGTTTGAGCGCATCGCGGCGCTCAGAGGCCGATTCCGCGCCGGCCACATTGCGGCTGACTTCCTCGTGGAAACGGAGTATCTCTTCGATGGTCGCGCCGTACTTGCGCTTGAGCCTATCGAGCGCGGCCAGCCGCGCCTCCACCTCGTCCAGCCGCGAGGGATCGCCTTCCAGGCCGCCGAGATAGTGGCGCAATTCGTGCGCGGTTTCCTCGATCGCGATTTCGGCGCCCGAAAGGGACTCGGACAGCGGGCTGAGCCGAGGATCGATGCGGCGGATCTCTTCCAGGCTGCGCCGCGCGTGCCGGAGCCGGGCCAGAGCGGAACCCGCGGCGTCGTAGAGGGCGTCGTAGGCGGCGCCGGCGTGCTCCTGCAAACGGGCCAGGTTGAGCAGAACGCGTTTTTGGTCCTCGAGGGAGGCATCCTCTCCAGGTTGAGGCGAAGCGTCCTCGATTTCCCTCCGCTGGAAGCTCCACAAGTCCGCCAGCCGCAGGCGCTCCTGCTCGGACCGGTCGAGTTCGGCGAGTTCCGCCCCGGCCTGCCGCCAGGCGCGGAACAGCGATGCCGTTTCCAGGAGCAGAGCGCCCGAACCGGCGAACGAATCCAGCATCTCGAGTTGCGAATCGGGGGCGAACAGCTTCTGCTGCTCGTGCTGACCGTGGATGTCGCCGAGCCAGGCGCCCAGTTCCCGCAACAGCGCCGTTGTCGCGGGACGGCTGCCCGCGAACGCGCGGGACTTGCCGCCGGCGGCGATCTCCCGCTCGATGAGCAGTTCGCCGTCCTCCACCTCCACGCCGGCGTCTTCGAGCAGCCTGGTCAGCGGGTCCTCGGGTTTGATCTGGAAGATGCCGCCCACGCGGGCGCGATCGGCGCCCGTCCGCACGAGGTCCGCCGAGGCGCGGCCGCCGAACAGCAGCGCCAGGGCATCCACCACCAGCGATTTGCCGGAGCCGGTCTCCCCGGTGAGCAGGTTCAGGCCGGGATGAAAACGAACGCGAAGCTGCTCGACTACGGCGAAGTTTTCCACCAGTAGCTCGACCAGCATTTGACGCGATTATCCCATACGGCGCCGCGGTCGAACCTGGTCTCCTGTCCCTGTCAATCTCTTAGCTCTCCTCCGCCGTTGCCATAGCCTTCTTTAAGTACGCCATGTTGCGCTTGAGATCTTCTTCCTTGTTGTTGGAAGGCGACGAGGTCTCGAAATTCAGCCAGCCGCTAAAGCCGGAGTCTCGTATAGCGCGCAGGTTCTCCACCACGTCGATCTTGCCGCTTTCGCCGAGATAGCCGCGGTCCTTGATGTGCATCTGGCAAATGCGATTGCCTCCGAGCCAGCGAATCTCCTTCGGCGTGTCGTATCCGTTGTTGGTCGAATTGCCGATGTCGTAGTAGACCTTCACGGCGGAGGAACCGATGCGGTCCAGCATCCAGGCGTTGTCCTCCGCCGAAATGGTGTTCTCCAGCCCGAGCGTCACGCCCGCTGTTTTCGCTCGGCTTGCGTGCTCCTTGACGATATCGGCCACGTGGCCCATCTCCTGCCTGTTCGTCAGGGCAGCCGGACCGAAAAACGGCAACAGCAATACGCCCGCCTTCATCGCGCGGCAGGTATCGATGCCTCGATCGATGAACGTCGCCGCCACCGGATCGTTTTTCAGATAGTGGCGGTGGAAAACATCGAGCACCACGCCTGCGATGGCCATGCCTTGGCTGTTCGCGGCGTTGAGATAGCGCTTCTGGGTGTCCGGCTTGAACAACGGAAGGCTGCCATCCACGGGCTCGCGCCCGATGTTGAACTCAATGCCCTCAAGTCCGACGCGCTTCCCCGCCGCAAAAACCTCGTCCGGAGCCCCTGCGGGCAAAGAACCCGCCATCGAGCCGATGCGTACCGTCAATTTCTTCGCTGCGGGCAGGCTCAGCGCGAACGCCCCGGCAGCGACCTTCAGGCAATCTCGTCTATTCATTGACCGATCTCTCTCCGCTTTCCGTAGTCTACGCCTGCGGAAGCGGTTCAGCAACGCGTTTCACGGGTTGGGGGTGGAGGATTGGTGACGTCGCGACCGTTGTGACAAGCGCCATAATGGCGTACATCGCAAACAACGCCGGCGAACGGATCCCAAGGTGAGCACTGCGGGCTTTCTAGTTCAAGTGCCGGGGATCGAATCAGTTTTCCAGGGCTGAAGGCGCCTGTGGCGCGTCCGCACCGAGCAACATCCGATCGAAGCCCCGGCGGAAACGGCGAGATCCGACGTGACGGACCTGCCATCGCGCCTTGTCATGTCATGGACTTGTGTTTGCGCGAGTTGCGAGTGCGATCCCATAAGACTTTCCGAAACGTTCGGCTGTCGGACCCGACATTGAGACTTCGTCGTGTATAGAGCCAGGTCGGCTCAGGATTCGATGATGTGATTCCGGATGGCGTAGCGGACCAATTCGGGAACGGAGTGCAGATCCAGCTTGGCCATGATGTGCGCGCGGTGGGTTTCCACCGTCTTGACGGAGATCTCCAGTGCAGCTGCAAACTCATGAGCGTCATCGCCCTTGATTAGCGCCTGAAGAAACACATCGCGAACGAGTTGCTCGGATTCATGCATCGTCAGGATCAGGACCGGCATCTGCGGATTCTGTACGCCGCATCCACACTGGTTTGCGGCCGCGAGGAGCGCCGCGACGGAGCGGCGGAATTCCTACTGGTAGCGCCGAGCCCCATTTGTGGGGTAGAATCCCTAGTACTCTGGGATCCAACTTATCAAAGGGGGGGCTTTCACGATGCTGCACAGGTGTCTTCAGCGTCTGCCGCGGACGTTCGTCCTATTTGCTTTCGCGCTGCCTTGCTTTCCGCAGGGCGGTGAATCGACGGAAATCCTGGGGATCGTGCAGGATTTCACTGGAGCGGTTATGCCGGGCGTGGCCGTCTCCGCTACGCACATCGCCACCAACCAGACGCGGCGGGTGACGACCGGCGATTCGGGGACCTTCGTCCTGTCGGCGATGCAGCCGGGCGAATACACGGTCCGCGCGGAAAAGGAAGGCTTCCGCGCGGAGGTGCGCACGGGACTGGTGCTCCAGATCAACCAGAAGGCCCGGGTCAACTTCACGCTCCAGATCGGCTCGGTGGCGGAGTCGGTCGAGGTGACGGCCAGCGGCCTGCTGCTGGCGACCGACGACGCCACGCTCGGCAACGTCGTGGAACAAAAGAGAGTCGTGGATTTGCCATTGAATGGCAGGAATTTCGCCCATCTGGCCGGATTAATGCCCGGAGTTATCAAGGGGATTTCCTCGAATACGAACCAGTACGGCCGGCGGGACTCGGCGATCGCGATCAGCGCGAACGGGATACGGGAGAACCAGGGCCAGGTCCGCTACGACGGCGTCTACACCGCGTGGAACATCAACAATGCGACGTTCTTCCGCGCGTCGATCGAAGCCATACAGGAGTTCAAGGTACACTCGGCCACCTACTCGGCGGAATTCGGGCACAACGCCGGCGCGCAGGTGGAGATCCATACCCGGCCGGGCACGAACGAACTGCACGGAGCGCTGTTCTCCTTCGTGCGCAACGACGTGTTCGACGCGCGCAACTACTTCCGTCCGGAACCGTTGAGCAAGGACATTCTCCAGCGCAACCAGTTCGGGTTCGTCCTCTCCGGCCCCGTTTTCCTGCCGAAAGTCTACGACGGCCGCAACCGGACCTTCTGGATGATGAACTACGAGGGACAAAGGGAAAAGCAGGAAGTGGCGCAGCTCGCTTCGGTGCTGCCGGCCGCCTTCCGGCAGGGTGACTTTTCGGCGTTGACTACGACATTGCGGGACCCGCTCGGCGGGACGTTCCCCAACAATATCGTCCCTTCCAGCCGCCTTCACCCGATCTCGCGGAACTACCTGGACTTTCATCCTCTGCCGACCGGCCCGGGAACGGGCGCGAACCTGTCCGGCCTGGAAACACAAGTGAACGACGTCGACCAGTACTTCATCCGCGGGGATCACAACCTCGGCGACAACGACCGTTTGTTCGGGCGCGTCGCCATCTACAACTACGAATTCCCGACCACCGAGCTGAATTACTTCGCGCCGCTGCAGAGCCGCCTCACCGCGCGCAACGCGGTGCTCAGCCACACCCACCTGTTCAGCGCGACGGTGCTGAACGAACTGAAGGTCGGCTTCAATCGAAACTGGATCCTCCGTCGGGGATTGCGGACCAACACCAATTTCGACCCCGAATCGATGGGTCTGACTGGGGTACGGGCCACCGACCCGGAAACCCGGCAACCGCGGGCGCTCTCGCCATTTGAAACCGGCATCGTGCCGTTCAACATCTCCGGTTACCTCACCATGGGCGACGGCGGGCTGATACCAGATTTCAACGTGAGCGAAACCTGGCAGTTGGTGGACAACTTCACGGTGACGCGGGGCGTACACACGTTCAAGTGGGGCATCGACTTCAAACGGCTCCGCATGGACCGCGCCGGCTCGAACAACGCGCGCGGGCAGTTCCAATTCAACGGGCAGGTCACCGGGCACCAGGCGGCGGACTTCTATCTGGGCTTTCCTTCGCTTTCCCAAACGCCGGACGGGGTGCAAGGCGTGGAGTACAATCAGCAGACCTACTCGTTTTACGTGCAGGACGAGTGGAAGGCGACGCCAAAACTCACTCTGAACCTGGGCATGCGTTATGACTTCGTCGGCACGGTGGACGAGGAAAACGGGTTTCCTCGCACGCTGCGGATCGACCGGCCGGGAGGATACCTGTTCCCGGAAGATCCGCTGAGCAAAGTGCCCACCAAGCTCTATCGGGCGGAAAAGAACCGCTTCTGGCCGCGCATCGGCATCGCGTATCGTCCCACCGACAGTTGGGTTGTACGAACCGGCTTCGGCGTGTACAACAATGCCAACCAGATCAATAACCTCACGGTGATCGGCAACCCGTTCCGGACGTTCCAGGTTCAGTTCATCGCGGATCCCGCCGACCCGCTCGCGCTGACGCTGAACGATCCGTATCCGATCGGCCGGGCCGCCGCCGCGCCCCCGCTGAGCGTCGTGGCCGTGCCTACCGAGCGCGTCAATGCGTACAACGTCCAGTGGAGCTTCTCGCTCCAGCGGCAGCTTTCTCCTTCCACCGCGTTCGAAGCGGCCTATGTCGGCAGCCAGGCCTCGCACCTGGACAACAGCCGTAACGCCAACGATGCCCCGCCGGGAGCAGGACCGGTTCAGCAGCGGCGGAGGTATCCGCTGTGGGGACCCGTTCGCTGGCTGGGCAGCGACGGCAAATCCTACTTCCAGAGTCTGCAGCTTCGCGGCGAGCGGCGCTTCTCGCGGGGCTTCTCCTTTCTCGCTGCGTACACCTGGGCGCACAATATCGACCAGAGCTACGGCACCAACGAGTCGCTGCCCTTCAGCACCAACGGGGCGCAAAACATGGACTGCTGGGCCTGCGAACGCTCCGACTCCGGCTTCGACTACCGCCACCGCTACACAACCAGCTTCCTGTGGGACATCCCTGCGCCGGGCGACTGGCGCGGCATCAAGCGGGCGGTGTTGAAAGGCTGGTCCCTGAACGGCATCGTGACATATCAGTCGGGCTTTCCGTTCACGGTGACCCAGCAGGGCAATCGCCAGAACACCGGCGGCAGTCCGCAGCGGCCGGACTACGTTCCCGGGCAGGATCCGAAGCTCGCCAACGCAACGCCGGACCGCTGGTTCAACACCGCCGCGTTCCAGTTCGCCGATCTGAAGTTCGGAAATGTGGGGCGCAACACGCTGCGGCAACCCGGCATGAAGACCTGGGACGTCGGCCTCTTTAAGGAATTTCCCGTCCGGGAAGGGCATCGATTCCAGTTCCGGTTCGAGGCGTTTAACCTCTTTAACACGCCGCAATTTCGGGCTCCCAATGCGGTTCTCGGAACGCCGGCTTTCGGCCAGATCACGGCCACCTGGCTCGACAACCGCCAGTTGCAGCTCGCTCTGAAGTACCTTTTCTAGCGGACGCGGCCAATGCCGTAGTCGCGCGCCGATACGAGGCCCGACGCGCGTTTGTCCGGCGTCGACCGCAGCCAGCCTCGCGAAAAAGAAAAACGAAATCCGCCCCTTGACAGTGTACTATTTAACTAGTACACTGCTACCGATGGGCCGACCCGCCGCCGCCAACCGCCAACCCTTCCGGTTCCAGCTCGACCTCCACAGCGGCGTCCCCGTCTATCGCCAGCTCATCGACCAGGTGATGGGCGGCATCGCCACCGGCCTCCTCGCCGGCGGCGGCCAGCTCCCCACCGTCCGCCAGGTGGCCGTGGATCTCTCCATCAACCCCAACACCGTCGTTCGCGCCTATCGCGAGCTGGAAATCCGCGGCGTGCTCGAAACCCAGCAGGGTACAGGCACCTTCATCAGCCACCAGAAAGTCGAGCGCGACGAAGTGGAGCGCCAGCGCCGCCTCACCCAGGTGGTGGGCGAGTTCATCGCCCGCGCCGGCGCCGAGGGGTTCACCGTTCACGATCTGCTGCGGCGCTTGCAGGAGTTCAAAGCCGAGCCGGCCGGAAACAGGAGATAACAAAATGAGGTTGGACGAGAATCGATTTTCTGTCAGCGGCATTGCCGTCGCCCTTTTCGCCGCCGCCGCGGCGGCCGGCCTTGCCTTTGCGGTCGCCTTCGACAGCCGCATCCCCATCGCGATCGGTGCGCTCTTTGGCGCCTACCTGCTTCTCTCGATCAAGGTGGCCGACCAGTGGGAGAAAGTGGCCGTCCTCCGCATGGGCCGCTACAAGGGTCTGCGCGGCCCCGGCATATTCCACATTGTCCCCGTCGTCGACTGGCTCAGCCGCTACGTCGACCAGCGCGTCCGCGTCGCCACCGTCCAGGCCGAATCCACCCTCACCCGCGACACCGTCCCCGTAAACGTCGACGCCATCGTCTTCTGGGTCGTCTGGAACGCCGAAAAAGCCATCCTCGAAGTACAGGACTTCGTCCAGGCCATCAACGTCGCCGCGCAGACCGCTCTCCGCGAATCCATCGGCCGCCACGAACTCGCGCAGATGATCACCGAGCGCGAATCCCTGGGCCGCGAACTCCAGCGCATTCTCGACGAGAAAACCACGCCCTGGGGCATCACCGTCCAGTCGGTGGAGATCAAGGACGTCCGCATCCCGCAGGCGCTCGAAGACGCCATGTCCCGCCAGGCGCAGGCGGAGCGCGAACGGCAGGCCCGCATCATCCTCGGCCAGGCCGAAACGGAAATCTCGGCCAAATTTTCGCAGGCGGCGCTCACCTACCAGGACAACCCCATCGCCCTCCACCTCCGCGCCATGAACATGCTCTACGAAGCCATCAAGGAAAAAGGCTCGATGGTGATCGTCCCCTCGACCGCCGTGGAAACCATGGGCCTCGGCGGCACTCTCGCGACGACCGCTCTCAACTCCGCCGCTCACGCCGCATCCACGCGCCCCGCCTGACCGCCGCGTCAGACGGCGTCCCGAACGAGCTGCGACCACCGGGCGCGGCGCCCGGCGCCGCCCTCAGCATGGCCCTGCGCAACTTCCCAACCACGCGTTCCGAAGGCTTCTCCCGCCTGGCCGACAGGAGCCTGCCACCGGAGCGCACCTTCCGTTGTGAGCACCTGACCAGGGGCCAAGCCTTCGCTGCCTGGGACCGACTCCTCGATGGGGCCCGAACAGGGCCCCTCTACCTGCGACGACCCAAAATCGCGCAGTTGCCGGCTCAGCTCGCCGCGCCGAGCGTCTCGCGCAGTCTCCGGGCGACCAGGCGGTGTTCGTTGGCTTGCATCATCCAGACCGAGACCCGGAGGCCATTGCCTTCCCCGAGCGAGACGGCAATCGGGGGATCGCCATCCAGCAGCCGGTCCGCCACCTCGCGCGCCGAGGGCCTTCCTCCGCCTTCGCTCCACCGCGCCAGGACGTGCGGAACGCGGTTGGCGATCTCCGGAACGTCAATGCGGGTTTCTACACCCGGGAGGTCCGCGAGGGCCTTGACAATGACATCCGCGCGAGCGTCGAGTTCCTTGCGCTCGGCGTCGTGATCGACCCGGAGGTAGCGCTCGACGGCCGCGACAAGCCCGGCGATCTCCTCCTTGCCAACCTTCATGCCGCGGCCGATGCCGCCGTGCGGGCTGATGGCCTGGCGACCGATATCGATGAGGTCCTTTCGGCCGAGCAACAGGCCGGAGCACTGCGGGCCGAGCAGGCCCTTACCTCCAGAAAACGCCACCAGGTCAAATCCCTGCTTGACGTACTCGGAGAGCCGGGAAGCCGGGGGCACATCGGCGGCGGCATCGTTGAACGTCGGCACGCCCCGCTGCCTGGCGACTGCCAGCCATTCCTCGCGCTTGATCCTTCCATCGGGTTCCGCCTTGTTCAGGAAGAACATCATGGCCGTGCGGTCGTTGATCGCGGCATCCAACTGCCGCCGGGTCTCGACCGTGACGATCTTCGTCCCCACCAGCAGCATCTGCGCTTCGTAGCCGCAAACGTGACTCTTCTGCTGGATAATCACGTTCTTCAGCCCGGATGTGTCGGGCAACCGCTGCAGGTTGGCCGAATTGCCGCCCGCCACGCAGGCCGCGGCCGCGACAGTGATTGCCGATGCGGCCCCCGCCGTGATCATGGCCGCGGGCACGTCCAGCAGCCTGGCCAGGTGATCGCCGGCCTTTTCCTGCAAATCGGTCAAGCGAACGAAATGGCGCGAAGCTTCCTCCATCGCCTTCACAACTTCCGGCGGCATGATGGAGCCGCCCAGCATAGTGACCGTGCCGATGCCGTTTATGACCGGCCGCACTCCCAGCCGGGCGTAGATTCCCGCCGGCGCTTTTGGCGACCCGGAGAGGGATGCGGCGCCCCCAAGAGCGGCGGTCGCTTGCATGAAATTCCGGCGCGTCGAACCCTTGCGCATAACCGTGCCTCCTTCGCGTGGTCTATCATATATGCCGGGCAACGCGGAGGGCAAAATGGCGATGATTCGACGTCAATTTCTCGCGGCCATGGGGCTTGCGCCCGCGGCGGCATCGGCAAACAGCAGCGCCGGCGAAACGGCCTGGCGGGAGGCTTTTCCCAGGGCGCTGAAGCAGGTCTACCTTGACGCGGCGGCGCACTGTCCGTTGAGCAGGCACACCGCCGCCGGCATTCAGCGGTACCTCGACTTCCACACCTACGGCCCCGGCGACGGACGCGGCGAGTACGTGGACGAGGCGATGCGCCAGGCGCGGGGGATGTTCGCCCGCATGATCAACGCAACGCCGTCGGAGATTGCACTCGTGCAGTGCACCAAGGGGGGCGAAAACGTCGTGGTGAACGGGCTCGACATCCAGGGGTCGGGGGGCAACGTCGTCACCAACGACCTCCACTACGCCGGCTCGATCCACAGCTACATCGGTCGCCGCAGGCACGGCATGGACGTGCGGATCGTGAAGGCCCGCGACTGGGCTATCGACCTGAACGACATGGACGCGGCCATCGACGGGAAGACGCGCCTGGTGGCCATCACGCTGGTCTCCAATGTCAACGGCCATATCGAAAACGCCGCGGCGATCTCGGAAATGGCGCACGCCAGGGGCGCGTATGTCTATGCGGACATCATTCAAGCCGCCGGCGTGATGCCCATCGACGTCAAGGCGCTGGGCGTCGATTTCGCCGCCTGCTCGAACTACAAGTGGCTGCAAGGCGTGCGCGGCGCCGGCTACCTCTACGTGCGCCAGGAACTGCAGGGGAAGGCGCTGAAAGACCTCCTCTATCCCGGATACGTCGTCTTCAATTACCGGCCGTGGGTGGCGAGCGCCGACGCGTCCAAAGACGAATTCGGGTACCGGACGCCGGAAGACGCCCAGCGCTACGAGCCCGGCAACCACAACTACGCCGGCTACGCGGGCCAATACGAGACGTTCAAGTTCATGGAATCGATCGGCATCGAGAAGATGTTCGACCACACGATGAAACTGGTGAACCGGATCCGCAAAGAATTGCCCGAGAGCCGCTACCGGCCCATTACGCCTCCGGGCTTGAAGACGCCCGTCGTCACTTTCATGCCGGCCGACATGGACGACGCCAAGGCGCGCGTCGCGCGTGCGAACATCCAGTTGACCCTGATCGGCAACCGCATGCGCATTTCGCCGGCAATCTTCAACACGGAAAACGATGTCGACCGGCTTCTGGAAGCCTTAACCTGAGGGAGTCATGATTTCGCGAAGAAAGGTTCTTGGCGCCGCGGGATCGGCCGTGGTGGCGCAAAGCGCCCGGTCGTACGACCGCATCGTGGGCGCTAACGACCGCATCCAGGTTGGCCAGATCGGCTGCGGCCAGCGCGCGGCCGGCCATCGGCGCATGCTCAAGCTGTCCGCCGCGACGGATCCGAACTTCGATTTCCGGAGCGTTTGCGATATCTGGTCGGTAAATCGCGAACGCGCCGCGGACCACGCGATGGAATTATTCGGCGTCCGTCCGAAAACCTTCAAGTATTCCGAGGAAATGCTGGCGGACTCCGCGCTCGACGCGGTGATGATCGCCACTGGCGACCACCAGCACGCCCGGATTCTCGCCGAAGTTGTGCAGGCGGGCAAGGACTGCTACTGCGAGAAGCCGATGGCCAACACGCTCGAGGACGCCAAATTGGCGCGCGACGCCGTGCGCGCCTCCCGGCAAGTTGTGCAGATGGGATCGCAGTGGCTCAGCGATCCCTATCAGGCCCGGGTGCGCGAGATCGTCCGCAGCGGCCGGCTCGGGAAAATTGTCTCCATCAGTCAGAGCTGGAACTTCAACGGGCCGCGCTGGCACGTCCCGAACGATCCGAACATCAAGGCGATTCGCGAGCAGGATACGGACTGGAAGCGCTGGCTGCTCGGGCGGCCGTTTCGGCCGTTCGACCCGCGCGTGTACTTCGAGTTCCGCATTTTCAAGGATTTTTCGGGCGGCATCACCGATCAGTGGTACAGCCACGGGTCCGGGCTGGCGCACTTCTACCTGGATACATTGATTCCCGACGACACCGTCGCCAACGGGGGAATCTTCGCCTGGCACGACGTGCGCGAGAATCCCGACACGTTCTCCTGCCTCTCGACGTTCGCTGAAAAGGGGGTGCTTTACAGCTACAGCACAACCTTCGGCGATTCCTATGGCGATCACACCATCATCCGCGGAACGCGCGGCACGCTCTATTCGCCGGGCGGCGAGGGCAGCCCGCAATGGTGGTTCATTCCGGAAATTCAAAGCGCCTGGCGTTCAAACGTGGTGTTCGATCTGAAGCGCGGCAAGCCGAAACCGGAACTCGTCACCCTCGGCGGAGAGACCACGCCGCCGCCCATCGAGCAAAGCGACGACCTGAAGCACCATACCGACGATTGGTTCGGCTCGATGCGCAGCCGCAAAACGCCGAACGGCGGCATCGAGACCGGCTTTGCGCACTCGGTAGCCGTGATCATGGCGACCCGCAGCTATCGCGAAGGCAAGAAGATGTACTGGGACCGGAAAGCCGAACAGATCACGGACCGGCTGGTGGTCCGACCCTGATCCGCGATTCAGCTTCGCCGATGGGACAGGCGCGCCCTATCGAACCGTGACGTCCCAGACTTTCGCGCGCCGCGCCTTGCCGGCACGGCCTTCCACGTAGAGGGTGACGACGTATTCTCCAGGCTTCTTGTATTCGTGCATCGGGTTCTGTTCCTCCGATGTCGTCTCGTCGCCGAAGTCCCACTTCCACGAAGTGATCTCGCCTTCGGAGAGATCCTGGAAAGACACCAGCCGGCGGTTCATATCGACAATCCGGAACGTCCACTGCGCGTCGATCGCCTTGCGGAACCGCGGCTCGAGCGGCATCAGGCGGAACGCCACCAGGTCCGAAGCGTTGCCGTACATCGTGATCTTGTGCGAGAGGTTCCAGAACCCGGTATAGGACTCCGCGTTGACATCGTCGTAATCGAGGATCGCCCAGGAAAGACCGATGCGCTTGTTTTCGCGCAGTTCCGATTCCACCGCGCGGGCTGGTCCGTCGCAACCGGCGTAGTCGAAGGGCGTGATCCAGAACTCCAGCGTATATTTGCCGGATTCGCCCGGCTTGAAGCTGTAGGACGATTCGGCGTTGGCGTACGGAAGCTCCTTGATCCAGGGCTGGCAGCCCCAGACCATGGCCCAATCCTTCCCTTCGGCGGGCGTGAAGATGTGGTAGTTCTGCGCATGCACGCCATGGAAGGAGAAGTGGGCGTCCCAGCGGTCCATTTGTTTATCGGGATGCCATTCCTCGATCAGCGGACCGCCCGAGAGATCGCCGTCCACCACCACTTCAAAGATGTCGTTGTGCAGGTCGGTGCGCGAGAAATCCCAATAGTTGTCGGAGGCCTCGTAGAGAAAATACAGGCGGTTCATGCCCTTCACCCAGCCCACGCGCACGGTCACGTCAAGGTCGTTGCGGTCGATGTTGGCGCCGCGGCCTTTCGCGCTCTCCACAAGCTGATCGATCCCGATGGCATAGTCGTCGGGCACAGTCCGCCAGTCATCGGTCTTGCCGTCGATCCGGGGAATCATGTTCGCGGGGAATTGGAACACCTTGAATGTAACGTCCGGACGCTCCAGCGCCAGGGCAGGAAAACAAGCCAGTGCGGCCAGAAAAGCAAAGCGCATTCGGCGACGGGTCACGGGTCCCTCCAGATGGCAATGTTCGCGGACTAACCATTATCGTTGGCCGGAAGCGGGCCCACGACGGCGGGCCGCTGCCGCCTCTGCTAATATGTGGCTTCCGGAAGAACCCTGGCAGTGGCGTCCATGGATCGACGAGAATTCCTCAGTCTGCCCGCGGCAGCTCTCTACCGCGATCCCCGAAAGACCGTCGTCTCCATCAAGGGCGACCGATTTCTCATCGACGGCCGGCCCACTTACGAGGGGCGGGTCTGGCGCGGCAATCGCATCGAAGGCCTGCTGATGAACTCCCGCATGGTGCAGGGCATCTTCGACGACGAGAACCCGGAGACCGTCTCTTTTTTGGAACTACCCCGACGCCGGCAAGTGGGACCCGGAGCGCAACACGCGCGAGTTCATCGCCGCGATGCCCGAGTGGCGGCGGAGCGGGCTGCTTGCTTTCGATATTTGCCTACAGGGCGGCAATCCGAAAGGCTACCTGGGACAGCAGCCGTGGAAGAATAGCGCCTACCGGCCCGACGGTTCCCTGAAGCCCGCCTACCTCGGCCGCCTTGAGCGCATTCTCGATCGCGCCGGCGAGTTGGGCATGGCCGTCATGCTCTGCCTGTTCTATTTCGGCCAGGACCAGATCTTCGAGAGCGACGA
Source organism: Bryobacteraceae bacterium (assembly GCA_026129905.1). Taxonomy (GTDB): domain Bacteria; phylum Acidobacteriota; class Terriglobia; order Bryobacterales; family Bryobacteraceae; genus JAHCHE01. Next base: position 43,204 of record JAHCHE010000038.1, read on the forward strand.
CGCCATCCGCCGCGCGGTGCGGGAGGCGATGCGCTGGCTCGCTGAACGCAAGTACGCCAACGTCCTGGTGGAGATCGCCAACGAGTGCAACAACGCCAAGTACGACATGGCGATCCTGAAGCCGGACCGGGTTCCGGAGTTGTTCGACGTCGCCCGCGTGGCCTGGACCGGCGCCAACCCGCTGCTGCTAAGCGTCAGCTTCAACGGCAACGTCGTGCCGCCCGCCGATGTCCTCGCGCACTGCGATTACGCGCTCCTGCACGGCAACGGCGTCGGCGAACCCGCTCGCATTCGCGAAATGGTGGACCAGACGCGGCAATCGAAGGGCTACCGCGGAACGCCGATCCTGTTCAACGAAGACGACCACTACGATTTCGACAAGCCCGACAACAACATGACGGCCGCGGTGAAAAGCTACGCCTCCTGGGGCCTGCTCGATATCGGCGAGAACAATTACCGCGACGGCTACCAGAGCCCGCCCGTCAACTGGGGCATCAATACCGAGCGGAAACGGGCGTTCTTCCGGCTCCTGCGCGAGATTACGACGGGATAGCCGCCGCATGGAGAAACGCCAGTTTGGTTGGACACGGCGCGAAGTTGCGGCGATCGGCCAGGGGACCTGGTACGACCACGGCTCCGATCGCGCCCAGGCGATTGACGCCCTCCGCCGCGGCCTCGATGCGGGCATGACCCACATTGACACGGCCGAGATGTACCTTTCCGGCGTCGCCGAGAAATGGGTTGGCGAGGCCATCGCCGGCCGGCGCGACGACGTATTCCTGGTTTCGAAAGTCCTGCCCGAAAACGCCTCGCGCAAGAAGACGATCGTAGCATGCGAGAAATCGCTGGCCCGGCTCGCGACCGACCGGCTGGATTGCTATCTCCTCCACTGGCGCGGCCGCCATCCCCTGGCAGAGACCCTGGCCGCCTTCGAGCAACTCGTCCGCGAGGGGAAGATCCTGTCCTGGGGCGTGAGCAATTTCGACGTGGACGACCTCGAAGAAACCTGGGCCATCGACGGAGCGGGACGCCCGGCCTGCAACCAGGTGCTCTATCACCTTGAGGAACGCGCGATCGAACACGCTGTTATCCCGTGGTGCGAGCGGCGGGAAGTCGCGGTGGTCGCGTACAGCCCGTTCGGCCACGGGCAGTTTCCCGATCCGCGCACGGCCGGAGGACGCCTGCTCGAGCAGATCGCTTCCGGCTACGGAGCGACGCCCCGCCAGGTGGCCTTGCGCTTCCTGTTGCGGCGCGCCTCCACCTTCGCCATCCCCAAGGCTTCGACGCTCACCCACGTGGTCGAGAATGCCGGCGCCGGAGACTTCCAGCTATCGGAGACCGACGCCGCCGGCATCGACGCCGCCTTTCCCCTCGGCCCGCGCCCGCGCAGCCTGCCGATGCTGTAGCCGTCCTACCGCTTCAGCAGCGGCTCGATGGTGCGGAAAACCTGCCCGGCGACGACGCGGTTGCCTTCCACGCTGAAATGAATGCCGTCGGGCTGCATGAGGTCCCCTCGGCCGGCCATGCCTTCGAAGAACGGGACCAGCGCCAGTCCGTGCTTCGCCGCGAGGTCCTTGTACACGCGTTCGAACCGGCCGATGTATTCGGCCCCGTAGTTCGGCGGCAGCGTCATACCGGCCAGGACGACCACCGCGCCGGATGGCTTCAGCGCCGTGACGATCCGTTCCAGGTTCGCCCGGGTACTTTCAATCGGCAGGCCCCGCAAACCGTCGTTACCGCCGAGTTCCAGAACGACCAGCGCCGGTTTCATCGCGATGATCGACTCGATGCGGGAGAGCCCGCCGCTGGTGGTGTCCCCGCTGACGCCGGCGTTCACCACCCGATAGCGCAGCCCCGCCTCGTCAAGCCGCTGCTGGAGAAAGTCGGGATAGCTCTGTCCGACAGGGACGCCAAACCCCGCGGAAAGGCTGTCGCCGAAAGCGACGATCGCCGGGCGCGGATCGGCTGCAGCGGCGGGCGGCGCGAGGGATGGAGCTTCGCCCGCGGCGGGAGCAGGCTCCACGCCGCGGTCCGGCCCGCAACCGAGCAGAGCAAATACCGCCAGCAGACAGCCGGCAACCCTCACTGCGCCTTCCGGCCGCGCCATTCCAGTTTCAGGCCGCCATCGGCATTTTCGGCGGTGAGTTCAATCTCGTCGCCTTTCACCTGGCCTCTGTAATCCACCGCCATCTCCTCGTCCTGGAACTTCACCACGATGGTGAAGGAGAGACGATCGCCGTCCACTTTGCCGTTCGTTATAACGGACTTGCCCATGATCGAGCTCGTCGTCTCGCCCATGAGCTTCGCGCCGTCGGTCTTGAAGACAAAAGTCCGCGACATGGTTCCGCGCGGTCCCTCGGCCGTCGCCTTCCAGGTTCCATCGATGTTCGCGCTCAGCGCCGTGGCAGCGAACAGCGCCATCAGCGCCCACAATCGTTTCATGCGCACTCCTCTCCGGACGTTTGGCGAACGTCCGCCGGCCCGATCGCCGGTTCATTCTCACTTTCCCCGATCCGGCCCGCCGGGTCAACATCGCAAGCCTGCGCGTTTGCGTTGGAGCGCGTACACACTTGTGTGTACAATTGATTGTGAAGGTCAGCGAGTTTCGGCGATGGTTGGCGGCGCAAGGCTGCTCGTTTGAAGAAGGAACTCGTCACACGAAGGTGTTCTACAAGGGGAAATTCACCACCCTCCCTCGCCACCCTTCGAAGGAACTCAAGACCGGAACGATGAATTCGATCAAGGCGAGGCTCGGCCTCAGGTAAGACGGAGGTCCTTCAAGAGTGTTTAGCTATTCAGCGCTCTTCGAACCGGAAGACGGCGGGTACGTCGTGACCTTCCCGGATGTCCCGGAGGTCGTCACCCAGGGAGAATCGATGGATGAGGCCATGGCGTACGCCGCGGATGCGCTCACTGTCGTCCTCGACGAATACATCCGGCGTAGAAGGCCGTTGCCAAAGCCATCCAAACCTCGCGGCAAGAAAATGCGGGTCGTTCGGCTTCCGGCGTTGGTTGAAGCAAAGCTCGCGCTTTACGAGCAGATGCGGGCCGCCGGCATGCGCAAGGCCGACATCGCCCGGCGCCTCGGCTGGCAGAGGTCGCAGGTCGATCGCCTGCTCAATCTCTCCCATGCCTCGAGACTGGATCAGATCGAGGCGGCTCTCATGCTTTTCGGCAAGACGCTCATTGTCGCGGTGGGCAACGCGGCGTAATTCAGAAAGACGGGCCATCGTTCATCCCGAGCCCCTCGGCGGAGACCGCGAGATAATTAAGAAAGCTCCTGATGTCGAACTCCGTTCCCGCTGTCCAGGTCGCTGGCCTGAAGAAGTCCATCGCCACCGCCACCCATCGCGTGGATATCCTGCGGGGCATCACCTTCGACGTGCCAGCGGGCCAGTTTGTCGCGTTCATGGGACCCTCCGGCAGCGGGAAAAGCACGCTGCTCGGTCTTCTGGCCGGATTGGACACCCCCACGGAGGGGCGCATCCTGCTCGACGGCGTGGACATTACGGGCTTGCCTGAAGACAGGCTCGCGGCTATCCGCGGCCGCAAGGTGGGGTTCGTGTTTCAAGCGTATCAGCTCATACCGACCCTTACCGCCGAGGAAAACGTCCTGCTGCCCCTGGAACTCAGCGGCAACGGCAAGCGACGCCGCGAGCGCGCGCGGGAACTGCTTGAGCGCGTGGGCCTGGGCGGCCGGCGCGATCACTACCCCATCCAGCTCTCGGGCGGCGAGCAGCAACGCGTGGCGCTGGCCCGCGCATTTATCGGCAGCCCGCTCATCCTCATGGCGGACGAACCCACGGGAAATCTCGACAGCGCCAACGGACAGCACGTCCTCGAACTGCTGCTGGAACTGAACCAGCGCGAGAAAACCACGCTACTGCTGGTGACGCACAACGTCGAACTGGCGGGCTATGCCGACCGGCGCATCACTCTCAAAGACGGCCTGATCGCCGAAGATCGCCCACAGGATGAGTAGCGAGCCGGTATCCGCCTTTCCCCTGGCAACCGCGCTGAAGATCGCGTGGCGCGAAGCGCGCTCTTCGACGGCGAAGTTTGCCTTTGTCGCGCTCGCCGTCGCGGCCGGCGTCGGCGTCCTCACCGGCGTCCGCGGGTTCAGCGAGGCCTTTCGCGGCGTGCTTCTGAAGGAAGCGCGCACGCTGATGGCGGGCGACCTGCTGGTGCGCACCTTCGACGATCCCACCGCCGAACAGACAGCCGCGCTCGAAGAACTGGAGCGCCGCGGCGTGGGGGTAACCCGCATCACCGAGACGCTCTCGATGATGTCGTCCGACACTGTGGAGGCGCCGCTGCTGGTGTCGATCAAAGCAGTGGATCCGGCCGTCTATCCCTTCTATGGCGAGGTAAGGCTCGATCCCCCGCGGCCGCTCGCGGAAGTTCTGAACGCGGGGACCGTTGCCGCATCCGAAGACGTGCTGCTCCGGATGGAGGCGAGGCCGGGCGGAGAGGTCCGTCTGGGAAGCGCGATGTTCCGCATCGCCGCGCTGGTGAAGCTGGAGCCGGACCGCATGACGGGAAGTCTGAACGTCGGCCCCCGCGTCATGCTCACGCGGGAGGGGCTGGAACGAACGGAACTGATGCGTGCGGGCAGCCGCGCTTCGCGCCGGTACCTTTTGCGCCTGCCGGCGGGCGGACCGGACGTGGCCGCCGTCCGCGAGGAACTGACTCGCGTTTTCCCCGCCACCCTCATCACGGACTACCGCGAAGTCCATCCGCGCATCGAACGGGGACTGCGGCGGGCCACCACCTTCCTGAGCATGGTGAGCCTCATCGCCATGATTATCGGCGCGCTGGGCGTGGCCATGGCGATGCATTCCCACCTGCAGCAGCGGATGGACGGAATTGCCATCATGAAGTGCCTGGGCGCGCGATCCTCGCAGATCGTGCGGATCTACCTTGCGCAGACGGCGCTGCTGGGCCTGGCCGGCGGCGTCCTGGGCGTCGGCTTCGGCGTGTTGATCCAGGCGTCGTTTCCGCGGCTGATCGAGCGCTACTTTCAACTGCGGCCCGAACAGGTTTTCGACGCGCCCTCCGCCATTCAAGGCTTCCTGATCGGCATCCTCGCGACGCTTCTCTTTACGCTGCCGCCCCTGCTTGGCATCCGCGACATTCGTCCGGCGCTGATTTTCCGCCGTGAGATGGAAGAATCGCAGGGAACGTTGCGGCAGCGTTTGCGAGCCGCGGGACCGTCGATGGCCGCCGGCGCCGGGGTATTGTTGGGCGTCGGATTGATCGCGTTCTGGCTGGCCGGCGGCGAGTGGAAGAGCGCCCTGACCCTGAGCGTCACATTCCTTGGCGCGCTGACGGTGAGTATCGCGGCGCTGAGCGCGGTGGCGTGGCTCCTGCTGCGTGCGCTGCGTTCGCTGGTCCGCCGCGCCTCGCCGGCGCTGCCGGCGCTGTTGCGTCACGGCATCGCGAACCTCTACCGGCCGGGCAATCACGCGGCGGCGGTACTGGTAGCGCTCGGCATCGGCGTGACGTTCATCGTCACCGTCTACCTGCTGCAACAGGGGCTGGTGACGGAGATGTCCCGGTCCGCGCCGAAGGACATGCCGAACGTCTTCCTGATCAACATCACCGAGCAGGAACGCGAGGGCGTGCTCGAATTGTTGCGGAGGCAGCCGGGCCTTGAAAACCGGCCCGAGATTTTCGCCTCCGTGCGGGCCAGAATCACCGGCGTCAACGGCGTTCCGATAGCTCAATTGCGGCTCGGCGAGCGCGTCAACCGGTTCCAACGGGAGCAAACCGTCACGTGGGCCACCGAAAAGCCGAGCGATCTCACGGTGATCGAAGGCGCATGGTGGCCGCCGGCCGGCGACGCCGAGCCGAAGCTGTGTATCTCCGAACGGGAGGCGCAAGCGCTGCGCCTGAAGCCCGGCGCGCGCCTGGAGTTGACCGCGGGCGGGGTTCAGGTGAACGCCCTCGTGGCCTGCCTGCACCGGCCGGAACGGGAGCGCTTCGGTCCTGATCTGGATTTCGTTTTCAATCCACCCGCGTTGCGCGGCATGCCGGTCTTGTACTTCGGCGGAGTGCGCATGAATCCGCGAAACGTCGCGGCGTTACAAAACGCCGCGTATCGCCAATATCCCACCGTCACCGTCATCAATGCGGCGGAGGTGCTGGCGATCGTCCAGGAGGTGGTGGACCAGATGGCCCTGGTGGTGCGGTTCGTCGCGCTGTTCGCCATGCTGGCCGGCGTCATTATCCTGGCGTCCAGCGTCGCCGGGACCCGCTTCCGGCGCATCCGCGAGGCGGCCATTCTCAAGACGCTGGGCGCAACCCGACGGCGGGTGATCGCGATCTTCTCGGTGGAGTTCCTGATCCTGGGAGCGGTTGCCGGATTGATCGGGGGCGTCATCGCGACGGGCTTGTCCCGGGTCCTGCTCACGCGGATGCTCGATGCGCCTTTCCGGCTCGATCCGTTAGCGAACGCGGCCGCGGTGGCGCTTACGGCTCTGATCGCGATGTGCGCCGGATGGCTGGCAAGTTACCGCATCCTGGGCCAGAAGCCGATGGAAGTGCTCCGCAACGAATAAACTACGCCACGTGGCTGATGCGCTTGTGCTCGCGGTAGATGGCGGCGGCCACGGCCAACCATATCAGCACAAACACCACGTTGGCGAGGGCGAAGTTCTTGATAGAGAACGCAAGCTGCGTCCCGGCGAACACCAGGCCAGCCTGCAGCATGTCGCCGAAGCGGACGAAGAACGTGTCCGTGGCGGCTTTGGCCTTGTACTTCGCCTCGCGGCTGGTGGGTAGAAACAGAGCGTGCCGGGTGGTGTTCATCAACGAATAGTCCGTGGCGTTTTCGAGAATCTTCGTCAGCCGCACCAGGGCCAGGATGGGGACAAAGGCCAGCATTCCGTAGCCGGTCAGCGAAATCAGCGGCAGCACGAACAGCGCTCCGCGGACGCCGATGAACTTGAAGATCCGCGACACCAGGAGCATCTGCATCGCGAGGCTGACCAGGTTCACCCAGAAGAAGAAGTCGCCATAGAACCGGCCGATGAAGGCGCCCCGCTCCGCGCGCGCGGCGTCGCCTTCGCCGTAGACCTGCTCGGCCTGCGTCTCGACGAACTTGCCCAGCACGAACTCGCCGGTGGTGTTGACCAGGTTCAGCAGCAGAATCAGGACCGCGATCAGCAGCAGGTAGCGCTGCTTGAAAATCAGGCGGAAGCCCCCTTCCTTTCCGAGCGGCGCCTCCGCCTGGCTGACCTTCGTCGGCGCATGGCGGGCGTCGCGCCGGTGACTGATAACCGTCAGCAGAATGCAGAAGCCGAGCATCGCCCCGGCGATCACCATGAGTTGGTACGGTCCGATCCGCTCGAAGACGTACTTCGTGGCCAGCGCGCCTAGCACCGCGCCCAGCGATGCGCCGACGCCGACAATCGGGAACAGCCGCTTGCCCTGTTCCTCCGTGTACAAGTCGTTGGCGAACGCCCAGAACTGCGCAATCACCAGGTAGTTAAAGATTCCCACCCAGATGAAATAGACCACCCCGACTTTCACGCCCGATTGCGACAGCAGAAAGAAGATCGCGATGTGCGACATGAAGAAGGCCGTCACCCATCCGATCAGCCGCACCCGGTTTACCCGCGAGGCAAAAGCGCCGTACGCGGGCACGATGAGCAGAAAGAGCACCGCCTGCACCGCGTTGGCATAGCTCTTGACCTCGGCGCCGGCTTCGGAAAGTATCAGCGCCTCGCGAACCGTTTTCAGCACGTAATAGGACGCAAGCAGTGTGAAGACATTCACCGCCAGCAGGAGCGCGCCCGCGCCCTCGCCGGCCTTCACCTCGCTGACGACGGACAGGACGCGGTCGAGCAGCCCCTTGTCGCGGGGCGGCGCAAGTGAGATGTCGGAGGCCGCCATAATCTGTCTAAGATAGCTCGAATTCGTCGCCGCGAGAAGGGATGACGGCTTCGATGCCGTAGGTTTCGTGAATTGCCGCGGCCAGCGCCCGAGACTGAAGGGGCTCGCCGTGCACCAGGAATATTCGTTTCAGCGTGGGCGTCATGGGTTTGATCCAGCGCAGAAGATCCCTCTGGTCGCCGTGCGCGCTCAGTTCGTTCAGCGTCTCGATCTCCGCGCGAACACGCATCGGAAGGCCGAAAATCGCCACCTCCGCCGGCCGGTCCACCAGCTTGCGGCCCAGCGTGTTCTGGGCTTGGAAACCGGTGATCAACACCGTGTTCCGAGGATCCTCGATGTTGTTGCGCAGGTGGTGCAGGATGCGGCCCGACTCACACATGCCGGACGCCGAGATAACAATGAACGGACCCTTAAGATCGTTGAGCGCCTTGGATTCCGCGACGTCGCGCACGTAACGCAGGCGGCCGAAACCAAAGGGATCGTCGCCGTCCCACAGGTAGCGGGCCGCCTCCTCGTCGTAGCATTCGCTGTGCCGGCGGAACACCTCCGTGACGTTCACCGCGAGCGGGCTGTCCACGAACATCGGAATCGACGGGATTTGGCGTCGTTCGATCAACTGGTGCAGCATCATGACAAGTTGCTGCGTTCGGCCGACCGCGAACGCCGGGACGATGAGTTTGCCCCCGCGGTTGGCCGTCCGATTCACCACCCGCGCCAGCTTTGCGCTCACCAGTTCATCCGTCTTGTGCAGCCGGTCCCCGTACGTGCTCTCCATGATGAGGTAGTCCACCGGCGGCAGCGGCTCGGGATCGCGAATGATCGGCAAGCCGGGCCGCCCCACATCGCCTGAAAAGGCGAGCCGCACCGTCCCGCCATTGCGCCGGCGCTCGAGCACGAGCGCGGCCGAGCCAAGAGTGTGCCCGGCGTCGTAAGCTTCGAATACCAACGAATCATCCACGTCCCGCGGCAGGCGATACGCGATCTCCCGCAGCATGGGCAGCGTGCGCTCGACGTCCTCCGCGGTGTAGAGCGGCTCGACCGCCTCGGCTTCGACGGTCGCATCGATGCGGCGCCGGCGGTAATGGCGCTTGTTAACGAACTCCGCGTCCTTCTCCTGAATGTGCGCCGAATCCGGCAACATCGCGCCGCAGAGGTCCACCGTCGCGCGCGTGGCGCAGATGGGCCCTTCGAAGCCTTGCTTGACCAGCGTCGGCAGATTGCCCGTGTGATCGATGTGCGCGTGCGAGACCAGCACCGCATCGATGTCGCGAGGCGCGAACGGAAACGTGGTGTTGCGGTCCCGCGCCTCCGCCCGCCGTCCCTGGTAGAGCCCGCAATCCAGAAGGTAGCGGCGTCCGCCAACCGCCAGGTGGTGCATGGAGCCGGTGACCGTCTGCACCGCGCCCCAGAGTGTAAGTTTCATGCCTAGACCTTTGTAGCACGCGCCGCAGGAGGCGCCCGCCGACGGGCGGCCGCGTCACCGCGCCAGCAGCCCCGCGAGCGCTCCGGTGCAACAGGTGGCCAGCGAGCCGGAAACGATCGACTTCATGCCTAACGCCGCGATCTCCGCGCGCCGCTCCGGAACCATCGTGCCGATCCCGCCGATCATGATGCCCACGCTGCCGAAATTGGCGAAGCCGCACATGGCGTAGAGCATGATGAGGCGGCTGTGCGGGCCGAGCGCGCCGTCGGAAAGGCGGGCCAGGTCGAGATACGCGACCAACTCGTTGAGCACCACCTTGGTCCCCATCAGCCCTCCCGCCGTGACGCTTTCGCTCCAGGGAATGCCGATTAGCCACACGACCGGCGCGATCGCAACGCCGAGGATGCGCTGGAGCGTCAACGCCGCCCCGCCCACGTGCGGCAGCAGTCCGAGGCCCTGGTTCACCAGGCTCACCAGCGCCACCAGCACGATCAGCATCGCGACGATATTGATCAGCAACTGCGCCCCTTCGATAGTCCCTTTGGTCAGCGCGTCCATGGCGCTGGTTGAAGCCGATGGCGCCAGTTTCGCTTCCGTCCCCCGCTCTCCCGGCGGCGACATCAGCGCGGCGATCATCAGCGCCGCCGGCGCGTTCAACAGCGAAGCGGTGAGAATGTGTCCCAGCGCATCGGGAATCACCGGCGACAGAACCGCCGCGTAGAGCACCATCACGGTACCCGCGATGGTCGCCATGCCGGCGGTCATCACGGCGAAGAGTTCGCCTCGGGTCATGCGGGCGACGTACGGCCGCACCAGCAGCGGCGCTTCCACCATCCCGATAAAGACGTTGGCCGCCGTGCCCAGGCCCACCGCGCCGCCTACCCCCATGACCTTTTGCAGGACCTTCGACATCAAGCCCACCACCAGCGGCAGAACGCGCCAGTGGTACAGCAGCGCGGAAAGCGCGCTGATCAGCAGGATCAGCATCAGCGCGCGAAAGGCGAATATGTAGTCGGTGGCGCCCGTTTTCTCGAACGGCAACGGCCCCCCGCCAAGGTATCCGAAGACGAAGCTGGTGCCGGCTTCGTTCGCCCTTGCGACGGATTGCAGCACGTTGTTGAGGCCGAAGAACACGGCCCGGAACGGCGGTGCGCGCAGCAGCAAAACCGCTAAGGTAATCTGAAGGCCAAGGCCGGCCAGCACCGTGCGCCACGGAATCCGCCGCCGGTCCTCGCTCAGCAGCCAGGCGATCGCGCAAATGGCGATCAGTCCCAATCCGCCGCGCCAGGTCATGCCTGCCCGCCTGGGGGACCGCCGGCGATCCTCTCCATGAACATAGCCAGAAACCTCCCGCTGTCGATCGCCAGCGGCACGCGGGCATTGGCGTCCACCCTGCGGAACTCGCCCAGAACATAGTGGTCCCCGGCATCCACCCGCGTGCGGACGCGCAACCAGCGGTTGGCCACCGTCTGTCCGTAGGTCAGGTCGCCCTGGGTTTCCACGTCGATGCGCATCGGTCGGATCGCTGTGGCCAGCGTTTCGTCGATCGCGAGTCCGACGGCCAGCGGGTCGTGGAGCGGCGCGCCGGTCATGCCGAGGCTCTCTTCGAAGGCAAGGTAATGATCGAGCATCGCGGCGGCGGTCCTCCCCATCGCGGACCCGCTCTCGCGCAGCGCCGCCTGGTGCGACCGCGTCACCAGCGCCTGCTTCGTTGCGCCCAGGTCCACCATCGTGATCGGAATCCCCGATTCGAACACGATGTGGGCCGCTTCCGCGTCGCTGTGGATGTTGAATTCCGCCACCGGCGTCACGTTCCCTCCAGCGACCGCGCCTCCCATCAGGACAATCTCCGGGATGGCGTCGCGAAGCTCCGGGGCTTTGCGAAGGGCCATCGCCAGGTTCGTCAGAGGTCCGACCGCCACCAACGTGATTTCGCCGGGGTTGGATAGTCCGAGTTCGGCGATCACGTCCACCCCGTGCCGCGGATCGAGCGGCCGCGCCGGCGGCGGCAGACGGACGTTGCCGAGTCCGTCCTCGCCGTGAACCTTAGCAGCCTTCGTCGGCTTCTTCATCAGCGGGTATTTCGACCCTTTCGCCACAACGATGTCGGGCCGTCCGGCAAGTTCCGCCACTTTCCGCGCGTTCTCCGCGCCCTGATCCACCATGACATTGCCGGAGACGGTGGTGATCGCCTCAACGCGCAATTCGGGCGAACGGAGAGCCAGCAGAATGGCCAGCGCGTCGTCGATCCCCGGATCGACGTCCAGGATGATGCGGCGAGGATTGCGGGTGATCAGGTTCGGACCTCAGGTGACTTTCGCATTCAGCGTCAGGAAGACTTCGAAGAAAGCAAGAACCGTGAGCGCGATGCAGCCGATGGAGGCATACCGCCAGAATCGATCCTTCCAGTCAGAAACCAGCTTCGGCGTGTTTGCCAGGTACGCCGTGGCGAATCCGCCAGCCAGTCCGCCAAGATGAGCCGCGTTGTCGATGATCCCGCTGAACATCAAACCGAACACCAGGCCGTACAGCGCCCAGCGCGTGTACATCGCCTTGATCGCCGATCCCATCGAGGACCGCTGCGTCACGCCCAATGCAATCATCGCGCCGATCAAGCCGAATAGCGGCGCCGAGGCGCCGACCGACAACCCCGCGTTCCAGTAACTGCTGGCCAGGAAGCCCGTGATCGTCGAGACGAAATAGATCGCCAGCATGCGGCTGGTCCCGTAGAATTGCTCGACCGTCGTGCCGAGATCGAACAGTACCCAGGAGTTCATCAGGATGTGCAGAAGGCCCGCGTGCAGAAAACCGGCAGTGATGAGCCGCCACCACTGGCCGTAGCCGAATATCGCTTCGCGCAGCTTGGCGCCGAAGTCGAACAGGGTGCGGCCGTCCAGACTCATGAAGGCGTTCTGATTGCCGCCCTTCATGCTGTAGACCGCCATCGCCAGGTACAGGCCGAAGTTGATGGTGAGGATCACGACCGTTGTGAAGCGCGCGTGCGGGATGAGACCGCCGAGAACGTCGCTTGGGCTGCGCCTGTCAATCGCCCTCGGCCCGAGTTTCACCCCGCAATAGGCGCACTCCTTGTCCTTGGTCGAGATGAAGGCCCGGCAGTTCGGGCACATCCGGCGGGTTTCCATTGCTGCCATTGTACAATCCCGCCTCGCAGCGGCCGCTCCGCGCCGGATCGTGAGATCCTGAAAGCGGATGCACGAGTTGGGGATCGCCCAGGCTGTGATCGATCTGGCGCAAAGCCAACTGAACGGACGTCCGCCTTCGGCCCTTCGCGCCATCGGCCTTCGGCTGGGCGAGGTCTCGGGCGTCGAGAAAGATTCGTTGAGTTTCTGCTTCGAGTGCCTGGTTAAAGACACCGAAATCGAACGCGTTCAGTTGAAAATCGAGCTCTGCCCGCTGCGATATCGCTGCCTCGATTGCGGCCGCGAAATCGCCGGGGGCGAATGGCAAGCGAAATGCCCCTCCTGCGGGGCGACAAGCCTGGCCGGCGAAGGGGGCGACGAACTCGAGCTGGCTTACCTGGAACTGGAGGCAACGTGAGCGGCATCACAACGGAACCGGTCGGCAGGAAGGTCCTGCACGAGAACGAGAAATTGGCCGCGGGCTTGCGCCGGCAGTTCGCCGAGCGAGGCGTGTTGTGTCTAAACCTCATTAGTGCGCCCGGCTCCGGGAAAACCGCGTTGCTCGAAAAGACGCTTGCCGCGCTGCCGGCCGGCTCCCAGGTCGCCGTGCTGACCGGAGACATCCAGACCGACAATGACGCGCGGCGCCTGGCCCGCTACGGTTTCCCGGTCCGGCAGATCACCACGGCCGGAACCTGCCACCTGGACGCGGCGATGGTCCGGCGCGAGCTGGACGCGTTTGACGCCGGCTCGATCGACCTGCTGCTCATCGAGAACGTCGGGAACCTGGTTTGCCCCACCAGCTACGACCTTGGCGAAGCCGCAAAGATCGTCGTACTAAGCGTCACCGAAGGCGACGATAAACCGCTAAAATACCCCGGGATTTTCAGAAAATCCGAACTGATGATTCTCAGCAAAATCGACCTGCTGCCCTACGTCCCGTTCGATCCCGCCGCCGCCTTCGCCAACGCGCGCCGGGTCAACCCACAGATCGAAGTACTGGAGTTATCTTCGCTCACCGGGGCTGGCTTCAACGAATGGATGCGGTGGCTGGAGCGCCGCCGGAGCCGTCAATAGCGCGCCGAAGTAGCGCGGCCTTTGGACTCGCCTCGCAGCCACACGTATACGGGAGCGTGCGGAACGGGCGACGGCCAGGGGATGGTTACCTTCAAGCTCTGCTTGCGGCCGCCCGAGGCGACGGGCACCGGGAGGTCGGTAACAGGCAGTCCGAACTGCGCGTCCCAGCCCACGCGCTCGATCACCTCGAGGTCTTCGCCTTTCAGAGTGGCGGCGTAACCCAGTTCGCCCTGTTTCTGATCCGTCAACTCGAAGCTGTCGATGCGGGGAAGGCGAACCACCTTTCCCAATTCGAACGGATCCGACGCCCCCTGCGATTCGGTGAAAACCACCACTGTTACGGCGCACCCCGGCTGGCCGATCGCTCCGGGGTCGAGCGACAGGAACAACGCGCCGCCGCCCGCGCTCTGGAGCCTTAGACCGCCGCGCTCCTCTCCCAGACGCGCCGTCTCCGCCCGCAAGGTCAGCGTCGGCTCCACGCAACCAACTCTCACAGCGGGCGGCGATTCCAACGGATGCACCCGAAGCGCGAAGCTGGCGAACGAACCGGCCGGGAGTTCTCCATCGAGGAGTTCCATGCCTAGTTCCCCGGGAAGGGAAACCTGCGCGGACATTATCCGGGGGAGCGGTCCGATCACCTCGATCGCATTCGGAACGTGTACCGGCGCCTGGACGCCCTCCACCTTCAGCAGCAGGTCTACCCGATCGCCTTTCTTCGCGTCGGGACCGAGCGCAACCGTGGCCGTTCGTCGATCCGGCTTGCCGCAGGGGTCGAGTTGAACCACGCCGCGGCTGGCCTGGATCCCTTCCACCCGGTCCAGGCCCGTACCGTTCAGCACGACCTCCCGAGCGCCATCGCCGGAGTTGACGCGCAGCGGCAGCCGGTCCAAAGTCGGATGGGGCGGCAGCACGCGAATCGGCAGCTCGCGGGTTCGCCCTCCGAGGAATTGAAACACCAGCGAGTAAGGGCCCGGCGCGGCGGCGCCCGTCTCGATCGACGTCTGCGTTTCGAACTGCGGTCCCGCCCGCGGGCCCTCGGACAGCTTGAATTCGAGCGGACTGCCCGCCGTTTCGCCCTGCCTCCGAAGTTCTAACTTCTCGAGAAACTGGAAATCCATGCCCCGGACGACGAGAGGCGCTTTTCCCGTCCCGGCAACCAGCGTGTCCCTCGCGGCGGCCGCGACGTACGGTTTCTGCGCGTCGTCGATCTGGTGGAGATGAATTTCTCCCGCCACGCCAACGCGCTCCCAATCCCAGCGCGCCGCCAGCCTGTAGGCGCCGGGCTGGGCGGCTGTTTCCTTCAGATCGATCTCGATCGACTCGGCTTCAGGGCGCGCTTTCACGTTTATGGCAATCGAGTCCTCCGCATCGGCGGGCGTCAGCGTCCAATCGGCGGCGCGATCCAGGAATTTCCAACCGTCACGGCTCGATACGCTGAGCCGCACAGGCGTGCTGGCCCCGATCAGCGCATGCGCCGGTCCGGCGAGGGCCAGCGACGGCGGGTCCGCGTCCGGCGCCCGCACGGCCCACAGGTATGCCGCACGAGTCCGCGACTTGGCCCGGTCCCGGTTTGCGCACAACATGCTGGAATGCGCCGACGCCGGCTGGACAAACGCCGAGCGAAACTCGGTGTCCGGGAACATCATGTTGCTGAGATTCACGAACATCGCCGCACCGCCGGCCGCCAGTCCTACCGGACTACCGAAAAACAGCCCCGCCACCGACGAAGCCAGCAGCGCCGACTGCTGCATTTTCTGCCGCGGCTCGGGCGCCAGCGGGTCGATCCTTGCCAGCGCCGGGTTCAGAGTGCGCAGCAGCGTCGACACCTGCTGATCGGTGGACGAGGTGCGGTCGAGCTTCACCGCGGTTGCGGAGGAGAAGCCGGCCAGCGCCGCGTTCAGGCTGTCCGTCGCGCTCGGCGTGCTATCCCAGCGCGCCAGCGCGGTGATGAGCGTTTCCGTTCGTGCGGTCTGTTCCGCGTAATCGGCAAGCTGCTCGACAAGCTGACGATCGCGCCTCACCAGCGATGTGACCCGCTTCGTATCGAGCCCCTGCGGACCGAACACGAACGCCACCACGGCGGTTCGCGTGGGAACCTCCCATTCGGCGAACGTCCGGGCAGGCTTGGGCGGCAGCACCACCAGGTCTGTCTTCGAATCCGACGGAACGAGCGCCAGCGTAACTCTGGCGTCGTCGAGTTCCTTGGGCTGGCGCACGATCGGCGCGTAGACGAGTTTCTGCCCGGCCTCGATCCGGTTGACGGTGCGAATCGAGCGGCCCAGACCTCCGCCTGGAGGCTCGACCACAAGCTGGAATTCAAGCAGAGGCACGCCGCTCGGGCACGCCGCTCCGTACGCGCAGACTGCGGCTGCCAGGAGGGCTGCGGTGACAGGAACACGCCGCATCAAAACCAGTATCGCACTGCTTATTCGAGGACTGTTCTTCGATCGCCGGGCTTCATCTTCTCCGCGGCATAGCGCAGCAGGAGACGGGAGGGGCGCCCCTTTCGGGCCTCTATGAAAGAGACAACTTCGCGGGGCTTGTTCGGGTACGTTTCCTTCAGCAACCAGCCGACGCCTTTCTGGACCATGTCGTCGGAGTCGCCGAGCAGCCTGTCGGCGATGTCGAGGATGCGTTCGGTGTTGCGCCCCTGCTTGCCTTCTTGAAGGAAAGACACGGCCGAGGCGCGGCGCTTCCAGCGATTGGGCGAAGCGGTCCAGGGCGGCAGCAGGTCCATGAGCGGAGGCTCATTGGCCAAGGCGGCGGCGATCAACCAGCTCGATACGCCGTCGCAGTGCGCCCAGTTGCGAACGTACCGGTCGATCCAGCGCTCGAACAGGCGAAACTCGCAGGCGCCGCAGCTCCTCGCCAGCCTCCGGTAAAGGTAGATAGCGACGTTGCCCTCCTCCATCATGCCGCTCTTCCACAGCTCGTTCGCCAGCCGGTTCTGCGCGGGGCGCGGCCACGTCCTGAACTCGCGCCAGGCTTCCGCCGTGATCTCCTTGATCCGCGGGGAACGGACTCCGTGAAGGGCAACTTCGTCTTTGAAGAATCGCAGCGCTCCTTCGCGGAACTCCGGATCCACCGCGGCGTCGAGTTGCCGCCGGATGCGGTTGAGAAGTTCGGCGGAAGTCATGTTGGCCAGCTTATGACGTACAGCTCCGGCCTGCATTCAATCGTACGTCGCCTTGCGCGTCGTATACCGCTCGAGCTTCTCCCGATCCACCTCGTACCCGGCGCCCGGACCGTCCGGGATATGGAGGAAGCCGTCCCGGTCGATCGCGAGCGCCGGCCGGATCAGGTCGTCCACAAACCAGCGGTCGGACGATTCGACGTCGGTCGGGTAATTGAAGCCCGGCAGCGTTGCCAGGTGCAAGCCCTGCGCCGAGGCGATGCCCAACTCCGGCATCGTCCCCAGCCAGATGCCCATCCCCGCCGCGCGCGCCCGCTCGTACATCGCCAGCGCGGGAGCGAGGCCGCCTACCCGCTGGATCTTGATGTTCACAATCCGGGCCGAGCCGAGGCGAATGATCTTCTCCAGCGCTTCGATCGACTCCGCGGATTCATCGGCGCATATCGGCGTCCGCACGCGGCGTTGAAGTTCCGCCATTTCCTCCAGCGCGCCCCCCGCCAGCGGCTGCTCGAACATCATCAGTCCGAACCGGTCCAGCTCTTCGAACACCGGCGCGTCCGCGATCGTGTAGGCGGCGTTGGCGTCGGTCATCAGTGGAATATCGCCGAATTGCTTCCGGATGGCCGCCACCGCCTCCACGTCCCAACCCGGTTGGATCTTGATCTTCACCCGGCGATACCCGGCGGCGAGATAACGGCTCACCCGCTCCAGCAGTTCCTCGATCGTGTCGTAGAGACCGATGGCGACGCCCGATGCAATCGGCCGCGGCGCCGACCCGAGCGCTCGCCACAGCGGCTCCCCGCGCTCCCGGCAATAGAGGTCCCAGCACGCGCCCTCGAGACCCGCACGCGCGAAGGCGTCGGTCGAAGCCTCCGAGAGCTTGACCGCCACCTCCCGGGGAGCCATCCAACCGTCCGACAGCAACCGTGGCAGAAGCCGCTGTTCGAGTTCGGCCCAACTCGACTCCGGCGTCTCGGGCGAGTAAAACGCCCCCGGCATCGGCGCGGCCTCGCCGAAACCCGAGTGGCCGTCGCGGCGGATCTCTACCACTACGCTCTCCTTCACCGCCACGGAGCCGTTGGAGATCCGGAAGGGCTCGTGTAAGGGGATGGCCGCCAGGCGTAGGACGATCATCTTCCCGCGGCCTTCAGAATTCCCACCGCCACAGGTTTGCGCCCGCCGTGTAGCCGGCGCCGACAGCGGCGAACAGAACCATGTCGCCCTTCTTCACCTTGCCCATGGCGATCGCGTCGCGCGTCGCCAGCGGAATGGTGCCGGCCGTGGTATTTCCGTAGTCGCCGATATTGATGATCACCCGATCCGGCGGAATCCCGAGCCGGTCGGCGCACGCGGTGATGATCCGCTGGTTGGCCTGGTGAGGGATGAACGCGGCGACGTCCTCCGGCCGGACTTTGTTCCTCGCCAGCAGGTCCCGGCAGGTTTCGAACATCGTGCGCACGGCGTACTTGAACACCTGCTGTCCGTCCTGGTGGACGTAATGCAGGTCGTTATCGACCGTTTCATGGCTCGCCGGCATCCGGCTGCCGCCCGCCGGCATCTTCAGGTACTGCCCGCCCGCGCCGTCCACGACGTTGAGGAAATCGACGAATCCCGTTTCGCCGTCGCCGGCCGGTTCGATGAGCATCGCTCCGGCGCCGTCCCCGAACAGAACGCACGTCGCTCGATCTTTGTAGTTGATGATCCGCGACATGGTGTCCGCGCCGATCACCAGCACCCTGTCGTGCGCCCCCGCTCCCACCAGATGCGCGCCGGTTGTCAAACCATAGACAAAACCCGAGCACGCCGCGATCAGATCGAATCCCCACGCGCCCTTTGCGCCCAGCCGGTCCTGTACAAGGCAGGCCGTCGAGGGGAAGAACATGTCCGGCGTCACGGTGCAAACAATAATGGCTTGCACGTCCGGCCCTTGGATGCCGCGTTGTTCCAAGGCCGCTTTGGCGGCCTCAATCGCCAGGTCCGATGTCGCCTGCTCGGGGCCGGCGATGTGCCGCGTTGCTATGCCGGTGCGCTCCAGGATCCATTGATCGCTGGTTTCGACCAGCCTCTCCAGGTCCTTGTTGGTGAGCAGCCCTGGGGGCGTATAGCATCCGAGAGCGCTGATCTTGACTCGACGCAAGTAACCTCCTGCACGCGGACATCTGCCTGACCCTGCTCCGATCCCCGGGAACTACGGATCTCTAGATATGTTAAACATGGGTGGAATGCAAGTCCACCGAGACCTGCATAGCGCCCTGTTGTTTGAGACCCCGGTCCAGATGTATGCCCGCGTGTACCGCGAGCTCCAGCCCCGCCACGCTCCGCCCCCCATCGAAATCGCCTTTTGCCGCTTCGCCAACGCCAACAGCTCCATCCGGATGGGCTGCGGCCGCATTACGGTGAAGATTTCCGACCTGCTGGAGGGCGCTCCGGCGCCTGTGATGGAGGCGCTCGCGTACATTCTGCTGGCGAAGCTCCTGCGGCTTCCGGTCGACCGCAAGTACAACGAGCGTTTCCGCCGCTACCTGAATCGCAAGGAAGTACGGCGCAGCGTGCATCTTGTCCGCCAGATTCGGGGCCGCAAGCTCGTCAAAGGTCCGGCCGGAAAACACTACGATCTTGTCGAGCTGTTCGAGGACCTGAACTTACGCTACTTCAACGGGCTGATGGCGCGCCCCGAACTCGGCTGGAGCCTCCGGCCGTCGCGCACCACGCTCGGACACTACGACCCTTCGCACAACGCCATCGTCATCAGCAGTCTGCTCGACGATGCTCGCGTGCCCAGGTTCGCCGCCGAATATGTCCTGTTTCACGAGATGCTCCACCTCCGCTTCCCCGTCGAGCATCGCGGCGCGCGCCGTTCGGTTCACACGCGCGAATTCCTCGAAGCCGAAAAGCAATTTCCGGGATACAGAGAGGCAAAGGATCTTCTCCGCAAGCTGTAGCGCCACCTCTGCGACGCATTGTCCATGTCGATGGAGGACTCCGGCGCAACCGATGTCCTCCGTCGTGGAACATGGTCAGCTTGTGAAAGGAAGCTGGAAGGTAACTACGGTCCGGCAAGGGCGACGCGAACGTCAGCCCTCACGCCGTCACTCGACGTCCTTGGATCGTTTCTTGCGATTCCGCTTGCGGGCGAGGGCTTCTTTGAGACGCCGTTTTTCGCCGGGCTTCAGGTAGTAGGAGTGACGCTTGATCTCTTTGATGATGTCCTCCTGTTGTACCTTGCGCTTGAACCGGCGCAACGCGCTTTCCAGGGTTTCTCCATCCTGGATGACTACTTCAGCCAATCTCTCGCTCACCCCCTCTCCGGCATCGGTTGGTTTGTTCGGGAAATCGGATGATTTCCGTCGCGGGAACCTTTACCATCATAAAGGGTTCGGCGGGGCGGAACAACCGGACCTTCGGCGTCCTGCCGGAAGCGCGCATGGATATGTATTTCAACTTCACCAGCCTGTTCAGCGCAATGCTGTTCGTCAGCATCGGCATCCTCCTCTACGTGGCCGCGCTGCGGTTCCTCGCGCCGGTGGTGGCCGCCATGCTCCGCAAGCACGTCCCGGAGATCGGCGAAACGTCGTTCGCCATTCTGCTTGGATTCGTCCTGCTCGGCATCGGCGTCATCATCGCCTCGGCGGTACATTGATAGGCATGACTCCCCGCGAGAGAGTTCTCGCCGCCATCAACCACAAGGAGCCCGACCGGACGCCCATCGACCACGGCTCGATGCGCTCCACCGGGATCATGGCGATCGCCTACAACCGGCTCCAGGAGCGCCTCGGCATCGACGACGGACCCGCCAAGGTCTATGACGTCATCCAGCAACTCGCCCTTCCCGGCCAGTGGTACCTGGATCGCTTTCGCATCGATGCCATCGACTTTGGCCGCGGCTTCGACGCGCCGGAGAAATGGCAGGCGTGGACCCTCCCCGACGGCTCCGCGGCGCTCGCTCCGGCCTGGTTCCGCGCCGAACGCTCCAATGGCGACCTGCTGGTTCGGGACGCATCCGGCATCGTCATCGGCAGGATGCCGCACGGCTCGCTCTATATCGACCAGTGCCACTGGCCGCTGTCCGGCCCCGACGGTCTGGACAACTACGAGCCGCTCGCCGAAAAGATGAGCCGCGTGATCTGGTCCGCCCTGCCCTCGGCGCCCCACGATGAACCCCTCACCGCCGCACGCCTCGACGAAATCGCCGCCGTCGCTCGCCGACTGCATGAATCCACCGATTATGCAATCTCGCTCTCCGTCGGCTGCAATCTCTTCGAGTGGTGCCAGTTTCTCTTCGGCATGGAGAATTTCTATCTTTACCTGGCAGGAGAGAAGAAAAAGCTTGCCCGTTTCCTGGACCGCCTCGTCGATCATCACCTGGAATTTCTCCACCGTCTGCTGCCGCGCGTCAAGGGCTATGTCCAGATCGTCGTGGTCGGCGACGACCTCGGGATGCAGACGGGACCGCAACTGTCGCCCGAAACCTATCGCGAGTTGTTCCTGCCCCGCCACAAGAGGATTTATCAATGCGCCCGCGAACTCAGCGGCGCGCACATCTTTATGCACAATTGCGGCGGCGTCTATCAGCTCATCCCTTCCCTGATCGAAGCCGGCGTCGAGATCCTGAACCCCGTCCAAACCAGCGCCCGATACATGGAGCCCGAACGTCTCAAGCGGGAGTTCGGCCGCGACGTCACGTTCTGGGGCGGCGGCTGCGACACCCAGGGCGTCCTTGCGCACGGCGCTCCGGATCAGGTCCGTGAAGACGTCCGCCGCCGCCTGGACGCGTTTATGCCCGGCGGGGGCTATGTCTGGAACCAGGTCCACAATGTCATGGCGGACGTTCCGCCGGAAAACATCGTCGCGATGCTCGACGCGGCCTACGAATTCGGGAAGTACTGATCGGGCTAAAAGCGCGCGGCGTCCGGACGCTGCGCTCAACGGCGAAGCAGCGGCTCGAGGAAGCGGCCGAGTTGCTTGTCCGAAACGAGCAGATGGTCGCGGAGCCAGTCTCGCAAGTACGTCATCACCGATTCCGTCAGTTCCGCCTTCCCCGCTTCAAATTCGCGTTGGAACTCCGCGACGTGCCCGATGAGAAAATCGTGCTGCGCCTTGTGAGCGTCCTTGCGCGGATACGCGAGCCGCTTCATCAGCCGCTCTTCCATGCGAAAGTGAGTTTGAGCCTCGGTCACAAGCCGGCGCAACGTCGCTTGCAGCGCCTCGGCGTTTTCGCCGTTGCGAAACTGTTCATCCAGCCGGTTCAGCAACTCAATCAGCGCTTCATGGTCCCGGTCCATCTCTCCGATGCCGACACGATAGTGACCTCCCCACCGTAACAAGCCGCGCATTGTGCCCCTGACCATAGAGGATATTCGAACCTTGTTCTTAATTATGGCATATCCGCGGCCTGCCTGGCCTCAAGCCTCTCCTGTCCTCACTTGCCGCCCGGTCTGACCCTGTGCCGGGGAGCCTCCCGCGACAGGTCCTCCAGCAGCTTGTCCACTCCCTCGCTCTCCAAAACGCTGCGAAGACGGCGCCGTTCTCCCGCTGCGCCGTACAACACCGCCCTGACGAATGCCGACTGCTGATTCACGTCGGGCCCCCACTGGGAATCGTCCGCGAACAGCACGTAATCGACAACCACTTCTCTCTGAAGAGCCGCGAGGTTGGGGTGCGCCGGACCGCCCGTCCCGGTTTCGATCGTCCAACGCACCCCGGGCGGCATCAGGCCCGCATGGACCGTGTCGATCTTCGCATTGGTGTAGGTCTCGACGCGCTTCGCGCCGTCGAGCAGGCGAATCTCCAGGAAGTACGCGATGATGGGCTTCGGCGCGGCGTTGCGCGACAGCCCAATAGGTTAAGGGAGCTCTCGCACGCGGCGGAACCACGCCGGCCGGTCTGGCTGCGCTATTTGCTATACCCTATGGAGGAGTCTGGGAATCCGGCCACGACAGGCATGCCCACGAAAGAGGAAATATGAGAATCGTCATCTTTACTTTGCTTGCTTGCGGCATGTGCTGGGGACAGGGCGGCGAATGCCAGCCTTCGGCGCTGAACATCCCGGGAGCGCAGCACCCGTGCGTTTATCCCGACGGCCGCGCGACGTTCCGCCTGGCGGCGCCCGACGCCCAAACGGTGCAGGTCAGAATCGTTGGGCAGGGCTTCGATATGGTCAAGGGGGCGGACGGGGTTTGGACGGTAACGACGACGCCGCTGGTGGTGGGCTTCCACTACTACGCGCTGGTTATCGATGGCGTCCGGGTGGCGGATCCGGCAAGCCGGACGTTCTTCGGCTCTGGCTGGGAGAATAGCGGAATCGAGATTCCCGAGTCGCCGGATGTAGATTACTACCTTCCCAAAGACGTGCCACACGGCCAGGTGAGCCAGCGCTGGTATTACTCGAAAGTCACCGGCAAGTGGCGCCGCTGCTACGTTTACACGCCGCCGGACTATGACGCCGGCAAGGCGCGCTATCCGGTTCTGTATCTGATGCACGGCTGGGGAGAGGACGAAACAGGCTGGCACGTCCAGGGACACGCGGATTTCATCCTGGACAACCTGATTGCGGCGAAGAAGGCAAAGCCGATGATTATCGTCATGGACAATCTCAACGCCGTCAAGCCGGGCGAGGACGGGACGATTTTCACGTCGCTGGGACGCCTCCCCCCGCCGCGAGCAGCCGCTCCACCAGCCGGCGCTGGAACGGCGGCGCCTCCGGCCCGGGGCGGGGGCCTGGCCAGTTTCACCGGGGCGACATTCACCGAGATGATGCTCACCGATCTGATTCCCATGATCGAGCGGACGTACCGTGTGCGTCCCGGCCGCGAGCATCGCGCCATGGCCGGGCTGTCAATGGGGGGCATGCAGACGTTCCTGACGGCCCTTTCGAACCTGGACAGGTTCGCCTACATCGGCGGCTTCAGCGGCAGCACCGGCGGCCGCGGGGGGACATTCGATCCGAAAACCTCCAATAATGGCGTGTTCGCCGATGCGGCCGCCTTCAACAAGAAGGTCAAGGTTCTGTTCCTCGGAATCGGTTCCATGGAAGGCCCCGGCGCCAGGAACTTCAGCGAGCAGTTGACTCAAGCCGGCATCGACAACGTCTTTTTCGAGTCGCCCGGCACGGCCCACGAGTGGCTGACCTGGCGCCGGTGTCTCAACGATTTCGCCCCCCGGCTTTTCCAATAAGCGGCGGCTGCGCGTTTCCGCCCCCACGCGCGCGGCTACGATGGAACTATGAGGGGCGCGCCGTCCGCCATCGGCCTGATCTCCGACACCCACGGTCTGCTCCGCGAAGAGGCCCTGAGCGGACTGGAGGGCTCGGACCTGATCATCCACGCCGGCGACGTAGGCGATCCCGCCATTCTCGAGCGTCTGAACCGCGTGGCGCGCGTCGTCGCTGTGCGGGGCAACATCGATCACGGCGCCTGGGCGACGGCGCTTCCCGAAACGGCGGCTGTTGTAGGCGGCGCGGCCAGGATTTTCGTGATTCACAACGTTCACGACCTGCCGCTCGATCCCGCGGCGGCCGGGTTTCACGTCGTCGTGAGCGGGCATTCGCACCGGCCCGGACAGTCCGAGCGCGGCGGCGTCCTCTACGTCAACCCCGGCAGCGCCGGTCCGCGGCGGTTCCGGCTGCCGGTGACGGTGGCGCGTCTGAACATCTCGGCGGCGCCCTTCACGGTGGAGTTCATCGAGCTTTCGAATGGGCCGCCGCGGAAGCCTTCTCCTCGGAAGGTTCCAGACCCTTCAGCGCGACGGTAAACACCGTCCCTTTCCCTACCTCGCTGTCCACGCGGATCTCGCCGCCGTGCTTGCGGACAATGTTCAGGCTGGTGAAAAGGCTCATCGAGGCCCTGACCCGCTGCTCCTCCACGCGGAAGCCGGGATGGAACAGCTTTGGCAGTTGCTCGGCCGGGATGCCGCGGCCGGTGTCGGCCACCCGGATATAGACGCCCCCGTTGCTCGCGTACGTCCGGATGTGGATCTCACCGCTCTCCCCGATCGCTTCCTCCGCGTTGCGCAGCAGGTTCATGAAGACCTGGTTCAGCTCCGCGGGGTAGCCGAAAATCTTCGGCAGCTCTCCGTATTCGCGGACGACGCGCACGCGATCGCCGAACTTGGGTTCCAGCAGACACAGCGTGTCTTCGATCGATTGCCTCAGATCGATCTCCGCGAAGGCCGCCTGGTCCAGTTGCGCGAAGCTCTTCAGGCTCCGCACCAGCCTCGCGATGCGCTCGGTCGCGGCGGCGATCGTCTTGGCATTCAGCCGCAGCGCGGATACGGTCGCCTGCACGGAGCGCCGCGACTTCAACTGCTCCACCGTTTCGCTCGATTCGATCGCCTCGACGATCCGCTCGGCGCCGCGAATCGCCACGTCGGCCGAGCTGCGGATCGCGCCCAGCGGCGTGTTGATCTCGTGCGCGATGGCCGCCACCAGGTCGCCCAGTGCGGCCATTTTTTCCGTCTGCACCAACTGCGCCTGCGTCGCCTGCAACTCGTCGAGCACGGTCTTCAACTCCTGGTTCTTCTCTTCCAGGTCGCGGTTCCGGATTCGCTGCAACTCGGTTTCCCGGTGGCTTCGTTCCACCTCGACGCCGATCTGGATGTTCCGAAGCTTGGTGCTTTCCTCCTCGTTGAAAACCTCTTGCTTGATGCGATGGAAGGCCCGGTAGTGATAGAGCGCTTTGTCCAGGTCGCCGGTGGCCTCGTGCAGCTCCGACAGCAGTTCGTGGACCTCGTAGATCTTTGGCTTCGCGCCCAGCTTTTCGGAAATCTCCAGCGCCCTTCGCAGCGCGTCGCGCGCGTTGTCGACTTCCTTGCGTTTCAGGTACAGCCGCCCCAGGTTCAGCAGGCTCGTCGTTTGCCCCTGGAGCGAATTCTCGGACTCCCGCAGCCGCAGGCTGTACAGGTGCAATTCCAGCGCTTTCTCGTAATCGCCCTGCGACTGGTGGATCATCGCGATGTCGGTCAGCGCGCGAGACTCGCCCGCCCGGTTGCCGATGCGCCGGTAAATGTCCAGGCTCTTCTGATGGCATTCCAGCGCGGCGGCCACGTCGCCGATCGCGTGGTACACCGTCCCGATGCCGGTCAGCGCCCGCCCCTGGCCCAGCAGGTAACCCTGCTCGGTGAATAGCTGATGACCCATCTCGTGGTAGCGGAGCGCCTGCTTGTAATCGCGCAGTGTGTGATAGATGCCGCCGGTGATCGTCGAGCACCACCCCTTCGCCCAGGAGTCGCCCACGCCATCAATCAGGTCGAGCGCGTGGTGCGCTTCCGAGAGTGCCTCTTCGTACTTGCCGAGGCTCCACTGGACCAGCGCGATGACAGTCCGCGTCTGCCCCTCGATCCGCTGGTCCGCCAGCTCCTCGGACATCCGTAGCGCCACCAGCGCCTCGGCCAGCGCGAACTTATAGCTGCATTGGCTGTAGTGGGCGAACGCGGCGTTGCGAAAACTCTCTGCCAGCCCTTTTAGATAGCCCTGGGCGTTGGAACGCTCCATGGCCTCTTCCGAAAGCGCCAGCATCCGCTTCCAGTCGCCCGAGTCCAGGCAATGCCACCCGGACTCGTTCAGCAGATCGATAGCTTGCGCTTGTTCGGCATCGACCGTCCCTTCCTCGGCCGTCGCCTCCACTTCTACCGTTTCGTCGGGCATATCCCCCCGCATCCAACCCGGACTTCACTCATTGTCCCGCAGTTCGGCTCCAGTTCGCCCGTGAATAGACGACGTCTTCGTACCGGGGCCGTCGCGCAATGGCGCCGGTACTCTCGAACACGTTCACCGCCTGCTCGAACAGGTCCCTGGGGATTTCCACTTCCCCTTCCCAACATCCCAGCCCCTGGTACGCCGCGATCGCTGCTGTCAGGTCTTCCATCGCCACCCCGGGGAAGAACGATGCCTCCGCCGCCGCAACTTCTTCGGCCGCCGCGCTCCGCACCCACCGCCGAGCCGACTCGTATGCCCGAAGAAAGGCCCCGCCCTCCTCCGAATCGATGAACTCTCGCGAAGCGGCGAGGCTGCTGAATGCCACCTCCGGCATGGCCGCGCCCACTCGCGCTGCCACTCTCCCGACGCCTTCAATCTCCAACTGCTGCGCCGCCGGCCCTTGCAGGTGAACGAAATCCGCCCCGCCGCCGCGGAACGCCTCCGCCATCCTCTCGGGCTTGCCCGCGTCGATGACCCGTATGCGCGACCAATCGACCCCGTTCAGCCGCGCCGCGTATCGAAGCATCGCCAGCGGCTGTCCTCCATGATCCGCCAGCAGTGAGCGGCCCTCCAGCGTTCTCCATTCGAAGCCGCCCTCGTCCCGCTTTCCCACCAGGAAGAAGCCGTCCCGGCAGTTGATCTGCGCGACGTGCGGCGGCAGGTCCGTTTCCCCTTTCTCCAGGGGCCCGAAGCTCGACGACACCGCCGACTGGATAACGTCCGCCTCCCCGCTCCGGATTGCGTCCCGCGAGGTCCGGCCCGCCGGAAGAACGCCGTACGTAGCCTCCAATCCTTCCCGCCCGAGAAACCCGCCCGCGATCGTCGAGATCAGCGGGCTGTAGAACGCCGAATGCCGCGAAACCAGGATGCGCACGACGATGGATTCTACCATCCCGCCATGACATAATCGACTCGTTATGGAACCAACCCGGAGAGCATTCGCCAAAACATTAGCGGCCGCCGCCGTCGCCGCGCCCCAGGCCCAGGCGGCGAAGAAGCTGGACCCGCTGCCGCCCGGCATCAAGATCTCGCTTCAGATCCCGACCGATTTCACCGACGAAGATCTCACCTGGGCCAAACAGCTCGGCGTCGACTACGTCAGCATTCCCACCGGCGGCGACCGCGCCACCTACGAGACGTTCGCGTCGTTCAAACAGCGCGTGGAGTCTGCCGGCCTGAAGGTCTGGAATATCGGCAACAGCAACGTCCATAACATGCCGGAAGTCACCCTCAACCTTCCCGGACGCGACGCCAAGGTCGAGGAATACAAGCAATACCTGCGCAACCTCGCCAAGGCCGGCATCTTCTACACCACCTACGCCCACATGGGCAACGGCATCTGGAGTTCCGCCCGCGAAACCACCCGCGGCGGCGCCCCGGCGCGCGCCTTCGACATGAACAAGAACCCGAAAGGCTACTGGATCGGCAAAGTCTTCGAGGGCGAACTCACGCACGGCCGCCGCTTCAGCGAGCAGGAGATCTGGGACAACTACGCCTATTTCGTCCACCAGGTGGCGCCGCTGGCCGAGGAACTCGGCATCCGCATCGGCATCCATCCCGACGACCCGCCGATGCCCGAACTCGGCGGCGTCCCCCGCTGCATCTTCGGTAACTTCGACGGCTACGCCAAGGCGCTCGAAATGGCGAACAGCCCCAACATCGGCGTTTGCCTCTGCTGCGGCTGCTGGCTGGAAGGCGGCACGTTCATGGGCCGGGACGTCACCGAGGCCATCCGCTATTTCGGCAAGCGCGACCGTCTCTGGAAGATCCACTTCCGCAACGTCGATGCGCCGCTGCCCCGCTTCGTCGAAACTTTCCCCGACGACGGCTATTACAACATGTGGAAGATCATGAAGGCGCTCAAGGAGGTCGATTTCCGCGGCGTCGTCATCGCCGACCATGTGCCGGAGATGGTGGGCGGCCGCAAGTCCGGCTGGTCCTATGCGATCGGCTACATCCAGGCCATGCGCCAGGTGGCGAACAGGGGCGTCTGAACCGCCGATTCGCAACAGCCAATCCGCGTGAGCCGGTCCCCACGGGGTGACGTGTTCCCGGCCCTGTTGCGCAGGATTGCGCAAGAACCATTCGGGGAGTCTTCTCAATGCCGGCCGGGCACTTCGGCGTCCAGGCCGGGAATGTGGAGGTCGGGCGCGGGCTTGCTCGACGCCTCCAGCCGGGACGCGGACCTGGCGATCAGCAAAATGCCGGAGACGCAGGCGGCAATCGCGGCCAAGCCGACGGCGACGCGGTGCGGAATCGCCCGTAGATCCGGCACGACGAACACGGCGGTAACGGCGGCGGCCAGCACCACGGCGAAACCCGCGGTAAAGGCCGCAATCCACAAAACGCGGCGACCAACAGGCATAATAGCCTCCGAAACTATCATACCTATTTGTACGGATTTGTCAACGCCGGATGGCCGCATGGCCGCGCCTTGGCCCTGAGGCTAACAAGCGAGACTCGCGCCACCGGAGAGGTTCAGCCTCCCGGCCGCGAACGCAACCTCTCTTCCACCGCTTTCATGTGCGCGGCGAACGCTTCGCGCGGGCTGAACTCAATCAACTCAGTCCCGGAATCGACGACGATCGCGTGGCCCGGCGCCAAGTGGTACGCCTCGCCGGCGCGTATCCCTTCTTCGTGGTCTGCGTAGAGGACGCGGAGCCTTCCTTTGATCACATATCCCCAGTGAGGACAACGGCAATGATCGCCGGGCAGCCCTTGCAGGAACGGCCGATCGTCAAATTCCTGGCGGTAGACCTCGAAGGATACGTGCATATCGCCCCAGTCCTCGGCTTGCCAAGTCGCTTGCTCCAGCTCGAAGAACGCGGTCATTTCTTCGCGTTTCTTGCGCAAAGCCCCTCCTTGGAATTTCTGCATTCCCCTCATAGTTTGCCATGAGGGCGTGGGTTCAAGACCCAACGGG
>JAHCHE010000039.1 GCA_026129905.1 Bryobacteraceae bacterium
CCGGCGTCTACCTCGACGACGAGTTCGAGCTTGTTATCGGCCATGACAATTCACAGGGGATGCTCCCATTGCGCTCCCGGGCGTCGTCTGCCTCCTGCCCACACCGCGCCACGATACACTGCTCCCATGACGCGTTTACTTGGTCTCTTCGTACTTTTCGCCGGATTTGCCTGCTCGCAGAACCGGGTCTACGAACTGCGCACGTACACCTGTAACGAGGGCAAGCTGGAAGCCCTGAAGACGCGCTTCCGCGATCACACCATCGAGATCTTCAAGCGCCATGGCATTGAGAGCGTGGGCTATTGGACTCCGCAGGATCCCGTGCTGGCCAAGACCACGCTGATCTACATCGTCGTGCACCCTAGTCGCGAGGCAGCCACAAAGAACTGGGCAGACTTCAGGAACGATCCGGAATGGAAGAAGGTCGCCGCCGAGTCCGAGAAGAACGGGAAGATCCTCGCCAAACCACCGGAATCCGTCTACCTGGACCCGGCCGATTTCTCCAAGCTGAAATAGCGTGGATGTCGCAGCGCAGGTTTCTAACTCGGCACGTTCCAGACCTGGCACCGGTCGTTCGGTCTCGTCCGCATGCAACGTATTTCCTTTCCTCTGTGGGCTACTTCCGAGTGGCGTGACCCAGGACCAATCCGGACGGAAGCACCACCGGGGCGCCGCAGATTTGGATCTGTGCACGCGACGGCGCCGCACCAGCCAGTTCATTTCCGCTGGCGGCCGGCGGCCAAGTCCATGGACTCGCATCAGCCTTGCGGAGGAACAACTCGTGCGGTGAGGTGTCTAAGAGGACATGCGAGATGTCAATGTGTTCCTCTCTGGCGTCTCCTTGAGACGACGCCTGCTCCTGATCGCTGCGCTCGTCCTTGCCGTTCCTGCCGCAGCAGAAACCAAATCCAACCGAATCAGCCGGATTCTGCAGGCGTATACCGACACGGGGCGCTTTCAGGGATCAGTTCTGGTCGCCGACCGCGGAGAAGTCATTCTTCAAAAGGGCTACGGAATGGCAAATCTGGAACTGAATGTCCCGAATCGCAGCGACACCAAATTCCGCATAGGCTCGCTAACAAAGCAGTTCACCGCCATGCTGATTCTGCAACTCGCGGCAGAAGGCAAGCTGAAACTTGATGGCAAACTCTCGGACTATCTTCCGGAGTATCCGAAGGCCGCCGCCGAGCGTATCACGATCCACCAACTACTCTCGCATCAGTCCGGGATTGCCAGCTACACCACGCCCGACTTCATGGCTCGCCGCGCGCGTGATTCCTTCACTCCACTTGAACTCGCATCCGTGTTCTGGGACCGAGACCTGGAATTCGAACCCGGATCGAAATACGCCTATAGCAACTCCGGCTATCACGTGCTGGGTCTCATCGTGGAGAGGATGACCGGCAAATCGTACGAGCAGGTCCTTAAAGAACGCATTCTCGACGCCCTCGAAATGCCAGATACCGGTTACGACCATACGGAAGCGATTCTGTCAAACCGGGCCTCCGGATACACCAAAACTCCCGATGGCGTAGAGAACGCGACGTGGGTCAACATGTCGATTCCGTTCGCCGCCGGGGGTCTCTGCTCGACGGCGCCCGATCTGCGCAAATGGGACGCGGCGCTTTACACCGAGAAGCTGGTGCCGCACCGATACCTCGAACTCGCCTTCGAGCCGGCCGCGAAGTTTCCTGACGGCGGTGGATATGGCTACGGTTGGATGCTGGGCAGCCGCGTGCTGCCGGTGAGCAAGCGTCACTTGCCGGTTCAGCAGCACTTCGGCGGCATTCCGGGGTTCACGAGCATGATCATTCGGTTACCGGAGGATCGGAGCTTGATTGTAATTTTGGCTAATATCTTGGGTAGCGAATGGGGCGGCGTGTCGAATTCCATTATCCAGATCCTTTATGGCGAGCCAGCCGAGATCCCTAAGCCATCCATGGCCGATGCCCTCGCGCGTGGCATCCGCGCGAGGGGTGTCGACGGCGCAAGGCGCGAGTGCGCGAGGCGCGACGAACTCGACGCGGTCCAGGGTGAAATCAATACGCTCGGATACTACTATTTGCGGGGAAGGCGGCTCTCTGAAGCCGTCGCGGTATTCGAGTGCAACGCCAGTCTGTTCGCGAAGGCCTGGAACGTCTACGACAGCTTGGGCGAAGCTTATGCCGCGTCGGGCGATCGCGAACGCGCTCTGGCGAGCTATCGTAAGGCGATCGAGCTCAACCCCACCGCGGTAACTGCGCAAAAGGCGCTCACCGAACTAGAGCGTAAGTAGACTGCCCGTACCGAGCGCATCGTCGCCAAACCGGAAGTTGGCCAGCAACGGAGATGGAGGCACCTCTTGAAGGATCAGGCGGCATGATGACTTCCCGAAGCCGGCAGCCGCTCGCGGTCCCACTTGTCCCGTTCATCGTCGAGGATCAACATCGTGCAGAACTCGTCACCCTGGATCTCCTCAAGGCGGATATGGATGCCGAGCTTTAGCGCCGCACGCAGGTCGATAGCGCGCCGGAGGAGGAGCCCGGTTTCGCTATGCTGCACGGCGTCGAGCTTGTCCAGCGGACAGTGGCCACACCTCCATCCATCATCCGGCGCATCGGGACAAAGTCCCGGATCGCACAGTTCGTCGCGCCGTAGCGCCCAATGCACCAGGAACCGCACGGACGGCCGTTCCGGCCACTCCCCGTTCAGAAGTTTGGGTCCCGGTCCTCCTGGAACGTGGCTTCGAGCGCATCTATCACCGCTTTCACCGCAACTGCCTGGTGGATGATGGGCACCTCGCCCGCGTAACCTTGCTTCTCTTCCGCCAGCTTCTTGTATAGTTCCCCCGCCGCCCGGAGATTGATGGTCAACTCCTGCTTGTTATACGGCAGGTCCAGCACCCGCGCGAAGCTCCGTCGGTAGTCGAAGACGTCCTTCGCCGAAGGCATGTGGAGTTCGTGGACGACGGTGCCGCCCAGCACGCGCAAGGTGACGCGGTATCCATCTCCAGTCGTTACCACGTCGTCTGCCTCAGCCTGGCTCAACTGCTCGATGACCTTGGCGGCTTCGAAAGGATCGACCTCCGCAGGCGTCTCCTCCTCCAGGCGGATCTTCTCCAGCAAAGCGGCGTCCACTTCTTCGGCGTTCGGGATGGTCGTTTCGGACACGCCGCGCCCCAGGTGCTTGATGATGACCTTGCGCCGGCGTTGGCGTTCGGCCCATTCGTCGTCGGAGGGGAAGCGGACGCGGACGGTTTTCACACCCGTCGGCGTCCGGAGCTGAATCGTGATCGGGCGCGTTGCGTCAAACACAGCCGTATTCGTCTGCATGAGGCCTCCTACTGACAAATCCCATCCACGCCGCACGCCGCCACCGCCGAGACGATCCCATTCGTCGAGTCGTACAGCGGCAGGCAATCCACCGCGACCGTCAGGATGCCGTCCGTTTCGCCCAGTTCCACTGCCGAGTAGGAGATCTTCTGCCAGGTGAGCTGGAGCGAGTTGTTGGCGTCGTACTGAAGGTTGATGACCGCCGTGCCGGTGGTCTGGGCCTTGAGCTTGGCGTACTCGGTCGAGCCGTTCTCGAAGCGGGCGACGAACTTCAGGTTTCCTTGCCGATTGCCAAACTCCAGTCGGCCCCGGATCGCGCCCGAGGAGCCGTCGCCGGCGGTCTGAAAGCCGGACCCGGGGAAGAAGCCGGCGTCGGTCCTCAGGTTGTTCTTCCAGCCAGTCTCGAGCGAGACGATGTTCTTGTTGGTGACGTAGTCGACGCCATTGATGGACAGCGTGAGGGAGGCCGAGGGCAGGAGCTTCTCCGTCTGCGCCGCGGGCATGGTGATGCCGGTCGCCGAGTCGACCACCTTGCCGGAGCCGACGAACTCAATGCTGATCTTGGAATTCGCCCGGCCAGGACCGGAGCCGATCGAGATCTGCCAAGACTCGATGGCGCAGCCGACGGCCAACCGGTCGAGCACCACGCCGGCGCCAGGGCGGATCTGCTCGCAGAAGGAGAAGTACGGCAGCTCCGCGGCGTCGCCGTTCGACGGAATGAGCGGCGTGCAGGTGTAGGTAAGGTTTGGAGCGCTGCCGGACTTGACGACCTTGCCCAGGCTGAACGCCATGGCCCATGCGGCGATCTCCGCCCCGAGATACTTCTCCAGGGTCCCGCTGATGTCCCAGGAAGTTTTGAAGGTCTGGGTGGGGAACTCGTGGCCCTTGCCGTACTCGTCGGCGTCGCTCTCGGTGGCGAGTCTCGGATTGGCGAGCGCGGCGTTGAGCTTGCTGAAGCGCCAGAGGGCGGCCGAGACCTGCGCCGTGGCGATATCGGCCTGCTTGCCTTTGCCGAAGGCGATCAGGACTTCCTGGAGCCTAGTCGTGGACATTCTCGGTCACCTCCTCATTCTTCGTTGGCGGCTCGCACTGGGACCAGCCAGCTACCAGGAGCGGCACGATCAGTTCGGGCTTTGCTTCAACTTGCTTCGGCT
The DNA here is from genome assembly GCA_026129905.1 of Bryobacteraceae bacterium. GTDB lineage: Bacteria > Acidobacteriota > Terriglobia > Bryobacterales > Bryobacteraceae > JAHCHE01. The sequence continues at coordinate 4,466 of JAHCHE010000039.1, forward strand.
CTCCCTGCCCGAACGGAGGAGCCAGCCAGACGAGCTCACTCATCGCCAATCTCCGTGAAAGACATGGTCACCTCGAAATAGTCCAGCCCCTCCGCGTCCGTCTGCCGCTGGATCGACGGCAGGTCCATCGGATAGCAGGAGGGGTGGATGGTTGCGTTGATCATCGGCACGCCAGCCGAGGCCGGCACGCCTTTCGTGATTAGCCGGAACAGGCGGTAGTAGGCGGCGGGCGGCTCAGCATCCGGCGTCTCACGTGCGCGCAGATACAGCGTCACCTGGTGCTTCCAGACGTCGGTGCCGCCGAAGCTGCCAGCTGCCGTTCCCTGCCAGGCAACCATGATGGCCGGAGCCGGCATTTGGTGGATGGCCAGCGGCAGGCTGGAGCGCTTCGGGTAATGGTCGTGGTAGGAGTAGATGCGATCGTGGGCGCCGTTCATCTGCACGATCAAGTCAGGGATGTCGCGCAGGGTAGAGACGAGGTTGTCCACGAGTGCGGAGGTGTCGATCATCTTGTTTTGCTCAGCTCGATTTACTGGAACGTACCAATCGGCATCCGGCATGGGAGATGCCGGGCGATTCCTTTTAATAAGGCTGGGCGACTACTCGCAGGTGATCACCGGCGGCAGGCAAATCCACGAGTCGGCCAGCGACTACCCGGCCATGCGGATTTGCTGGGCAAATACTGGGGCGTTTCAGTGAGGAAGCTATTCGGCCGTGCAGCCACCAGTTACGTTCTCCAAGATCCCCTCCGACGTACAAAGTAGACAGAGATCGCGACATCGTACACCACGCAGAACATGCCATACGCCAAGGTTATCGACGTGAACTGCTCCGGTCTAAGGACGGAATAACCGGTGTGTGCGCTCAGTTCATGCAGAAGGTCCCAAATCCCATGTAGAGAGTAGCCCAGGATCAGGACAGCAGCGTATCGTGTGCCGACAATACCGAGGAGAGAAAACGCGGCAACCGCAGACAACTCGGTATTCCAAGCTGAAGCATTTCTGAAGTAAGCCACGAAGGCCAGGTAAAAACCGGCGATAAAGGCGAGAAAGACTCCATAGAAAATCTGCTCTGATCTGCCGGGGAAGTGCTTCTGAGAGACGACAACCGACCCGGCCGCCGCCAGGAGGCCAATCACCGCGTACAAGATGTTGATGACTGCGAAACCAAAGATGTTTGAGATTTCGGTAACCACGACTTTAGTCCCGCCTTCGAGGACCCTTGATATCCACAACGCCCGCAACTCGGGACATCCAGGATAGAACATCTCGCCTGGGGTGTGCTCGGCTACTTAACACGCCGCGGCTGCCTCCGCGCCACGTCGTGCCGGCCCAAGGTGCTGCCGCATCACACCCTACCTTGTCGCGTACCGTAGGTCCACTGGGGTGGCCGACCACTTGGCCGCATAACGGCCGACGGTGAGATGTGGCTCGGTCTTGGGCGATGGATGCTTCCTGACAGCGTAGCGAACGCCCTTTCTCGTTTCACTGCTGCTGTCGCCCCCTGAGAAACGACTCGACAACCAGCCGCGGTTTCATTTCCGCGAGCAGCCGCCGCGTGGCCTCCTTCACCGCCTGCCGGTTCTTCGGCGAGAACACCAGCCACGGCTCAATCTTCTGGTTCGCCCAAGCCTTGATCCGGTCCTTGCGGGTGGACAGCCCGGCGCGGGACTTATTCTCGCTCACCGTCCGGACCTGGAGGTTCCTGAGCATGGCGCCGCTGAAGGAGAGATTCCTCCGGTTGCCCAAGCCGAGCTTGGTCTTCTGAATGGCGTACCTCTTGCGAAGCGGCTTCGCGGGAGCGTCGCTCGGCCCTTGGGCGGCAGCGAGGCGGTTCTTCAAGGCCGCAACGCCGACCGTGCCGATCTTGAGCATCTGCGTCTGCCGGAAGTTTAGATGGTCGATGCGGATCTGCCGCTTTTGCCAGATGCGAACGCTGGCCATGGGTTCAGTTCGCGAGTAGCACCTTTGCTCGGTTCCGCCAACAGATCCAGAGACCTTGGAGAGATGAAGCCGCATGCTGCGGTAATGCTTCATTCCATCGGTTTCACCGAAGATTCATCGTCTCCCCGCCTGGCGGCCATGATCGTCGGTGTCGGCACTAGACGGCGGTGTCGCGTCTTGGGAGCGGGATCAGAAAAGTGCAGAATAGCTGAAGAAGAGCGCCTAGATTCGCACATCAGGATCTGATAATATCGCCCTGGGAGGAAAACTCCGATGGAAAGGCCCTCTATTTTCGTAGGTTCGTCCACCAAAGGGCTTGAAGTAGCAGAAGCCATACAATCCCAGCTTTGCGATGATGCTGAGGTTGTGATCTGGAAGGAAGGCGTATTTGGTTTGGGCCAGGGGACGCTGGAGTCGCTTGTCAAAGCTCTGGATGGCTTTGACTTCGCAATTCTTGTCTTGACGCCGGACGATGTACTGCTGCGAGGTGATGAGCGGCGGAACTCCGCCCGAGACAACGTGCTACTGGAACTCGGGTTGTTCATGGGTCGCCTCGGGCGCGAACGGACTTTTATCGTATGTCCCAAGGACATGCAGATTCCTTCTGATCTAGCTGGCGTGACTATGGCGACATACGTTCATCCCCAACGCTTCGGGTATGAACCCGCCTTGGGAAAAGCCTGCTACAGGATCAAAAGCGCGATCGAGTCGTACAAGAAAGCTGCTCAACTCGGCCAAGCTCAGCTTGTCGCTCAGGTCGATGTCGAGCGCGTCGCACAGTCAACGGCGATTGTCGACTACATCGCAACGAGCCAGCCCCATCGTATAAACGTGCTGCACATGAGCGGATTTGGGATCATCCGGGAGCTGTTGGACGCCTCCTGGAAGTGCTCCGATCTCACGATTTGCCTTCTCTTGATGCACCCCGACGAGGCGACGAAGAAATATGGACCAGAACATGGTGAAAACATCAGACTGACCGAGACGACGGTGAAGCGAGTACCTGAGTGTGTCTCCAAGTATGGATATGAATTCCCTACCGTGGGACTGTGGTACTACAGGCACGAACCGGGCATAGCCGTACTGACGATCGATAATGCGCTTGTCCAGCTTGGTTGGTACCTCCGAGCGCCGAATCCCCGCGATCCTCAATCTCTGTGTGTGCAAGGCCATAACCAGCCCAGCCTGCTTGCCAAGCAGGATAACCTGCGTCAGCTGCTTGAAAAAGTCGGTGCTCACTTCAAGGCGGTCTGGCGCGAAGCGGTACCGGCATCCGATGAGTGTTTCGTTGGGCCAAGGGCAGCGGAATTACAATCAGAATGGCACCGCGAAAGAGATCGGCGCACGGTCAGTTCACCCGCACGGCCAACATAACGCCCCCCTGCCCGTCCGCCTCGATCTCGAACACCTTGTACGTCGCGCCGTCAACAATCACTACATCACCGCGCTGGGGAGCGTGAGGCAGATCCGCCAGCCGTGTGAACAGCAGCGCGTACGTGCCCGGCGAGTTGTCTTCAGGCTGCCGGCCTTCCTGGAGGACCGCTTTTATCGGGAACGATCCGCCCGCCTCCGGCTGGTACGTCACCTCCCGCCCGAACGCGCCCAGCACGCCGGTGTTGAGCGCGTTCACGAGAGAGTCCCAGGCAGCCATCGCGTCACGCCTTCGTGCCTTTGACCAGCACCTCCGGCCTCAAGCAGACGGGCAGCGGATTCGACTGGCTGTGCAGATCCGTCCCGCGTCCGAACTTCCGCGGCTCCTGTTTTGCATAGAGCGGCAGCCCCAGCGTGTTGGCGGTCTCGTTGAAGTCCGCCGGCGCGAAGTACGTCCGGAAGGTGCTCGCCGTACCCAGCGGGAAGAAGTGCGCCTCATCGTCGGCGATGAACTTGCGCACGTTGCCGGCGGCGTCGGTCGCCTGGCCCCGGTACTCCTCGAACGTGATGCCGCCGAACGTGAAGCCGGTGCGGTTGTCCGACAGCAGCGCCAGGCCGTTCTGCCAGCGCGAGTAGGCTTCCTTCACCTTCGCGTGTGTAGTCAGCGAATCGAAGAAGCCCGCCGAGCACAGGCACATCACGCCGGTCATGAACTCGCCCTTCAGGTTGTCCTCGATGTGGCGCTTCACCTCCAGCACCTTCGTCAGCACTTCGGTCTGCGCGTTCGCCAGCGCGAAGCTCACCGTCTTGGCCACGATGTTGAACTCGGTGTAGAGGTCATAGAGCGTCGATCCGTCCGCATCGAGGATCACGCCCTTGAGCGCGCCCATCCGCAGGTGCTCAAGCGTGATCGCGTGCTTGTTGCGCATCGTGGCCAGCTTCTGCGCCAGCAGGTTCGCCAGCGCGTCGGTCTCGGTTTCCGCGCCGAACGCCCGGATGCCCTGGACCTCCTCGGGCAGCACCGTATCGTCATGCGGGATGTGCGGGATCACGAACGACCGCACCTTGCGCTTGCCGACCGTGCCGAGCGTGCCGGGCGCCCCCACCGGCTGCGTCGGCAGCAGGTTCAGCACGCCGCTCATCTCCTCGATGATGATGGTGCGGGTACGGACGCCGGCGCCGGGCATGAGGTTCAACTGCTCCAGGCGGCCGTAGTTGTTGGGGATCTTGTTGATCGCGGCGGTCAGCGCCGCCATCTCGAAGGCATCGGAAGCAAAGGGATTGAGGATCATCGGTTACGCTCCTTGGCGGACGAGGATGCCCGCGCTCTTGAGCTGCGCGATGGCAGCGTTCTTCTGATTGGTGGTGGCGCCGGCGGGCCAGGTGATGCCGTTGTCGGAAACGATGGCGTTGCGCACGATGGCGACGGCGGAACGGTCCGCTCCGTTGGGAGCGGTCGTATCGAGCAGCAGGAGTCCGCAGGCGATGTCGCTGCCGTCGGTCGCGGCGAAATCGATCTGCTTCACCTTGCCCGAACCGGCCGCGACCGTGATGGTGAACGCATCGCCGGCCGCGAAATCGGGGTCTCCGTCGGCGATGGTGAACGTCAGGTGGGTGGTGAACTCGACGCCCACGGTAGCCACGCCGATCAGCACGCCATCGGGGTCCTCGACGCTGAACTTGCCGGCGTTCCCGGCAGGCTCAATGCAGACGACCCGGTAGACGCCCGGCTTGGCCGCCGCTCCCACCGCAGGGGACGCGGTAATCGTTCCATTGCCGGCGTTGCCGGCTACGGCTGCTCCTGTGGCCGCGCCTTTCGTCACGCGGCCCAACACGATGCCGGTGGTAAGCGCGCGATCGGCGCCGCTGCCGGCGAGCACGGTCACCACGTCCCGGCTGTAGTGGTTGTCCGGCTCCCACTTGAGCCAGTCGCCCAGATACTTGCCTTCGGTTTGTACAGGCATCTCAGTTCACTCCTTTTCCGGCCAGCCGTTCGACGGCCTTCACGACCGGGTTGTTCTCCAGCGGGACCTTCGCATTCGTGCCCGTCTCGGGCAGCACGTGCGAGCGGATTTCGGGCGCGTCCTCGGCGGCGCGAGCTTCCATCAGGAACTGCCGCGCTTCGGCCGGGGATGCACCTCTCGCTAACAGCCCCGCCGCTTTCGCCGGCATGCCGGCCAGCGCGCACAGTTCGACGATCTCGCGCGCCTCGCCGTAGCCTTCCTGGCGAGCCTGCGTGCGGATTGCTTCCACATCGACTTGCTCAGCCGGCGAGGGCTGAGCGGTTTCATCGGTCATGACTGTTGTGCCTCCTTGTGTGGCTGAAGTACTTGGCTTGGAACCGATGCCGCTGGGCCTGGTGGCGGCGGCGAAATCGGCCAGCGCGTTCCGCAGGGTTCCGGTGCGGTCCGCCAAGTTAGTGGCTACCGCGTCGGGACCGCGTTTAAGCGCCGCTCCGAGTGATCGAACGGCGTCGTCGGTCATTCCGCGCCGTCTGGCGACAGCGCCGACAAACAGCGCGTAGAGCCGGGCGACTTCCGCTTCGAGCGCGGTCCGGGCAGAGTCCGAGAGCGGCTCGTTGGGGTTGCCGTCGGTCTTGCCCTCGCCCTCGGCGATGTAGGTGACCTGCACGCCGAGCTTGCGGTTGTACTCGCTCCAATCGACGTGCTCGGCGTAGACGCCGATGCTGCCCGCGCCTCCGGTGAACTGGGTGACGTAGATGCGCTCGGCCGTCGCCGCCAGCAGGTACGCCGCGCTGAACATGCGGTTATCGGCGACCGCCCAGATGGGCTTGCGCCTCCCGAGATCCTCCAGCGCCGCCGCCGTCTCGAAGGCCTGGTCCGAATCGCCGCCCGGGGAGTTGATGCGCAGCAGGACCCCGCGCACATCCCGGTCGGCGGCGGCATGCTCCACTTCGTCGAGGATCTGGCCGTAGCCGGTTGCGCCGAGAAACAGCGCCTCGAACAGCGACGGCTCATTGGCGAGCACGCCGGCGATGTCGATGATCGCGATGCCGTTGTGGAGCGCGTACGGGCGGCGGGCGCCGTAGGCGGCGTCGAGCTGCGCCGCGTCGATCAACAGCGGCTTGGCGCCGAACAGCCGCAGGACCTGATCACGTTGCGTTGTCATTGTCGTTTTCATTCGATGGCGGGGCGCCGCCGGAGCGGGCGTCGGAGTCGTATTCGAGGCCCAGCGCATCGGCGCGCGCGTTGTCGGCGGCGACCTCTTCGTCGATGGCCTCGGCGTCGTAGCCCTGTTCGGAGACCACCTCGGCCCGGCTCTTGAAGCCGGCGCGCACGGCCATGATCTGCGCCTTGATGTCTTTTAGCGGATCAACCCAGGCGAAACCCGGCGGAATCCACTTGGCGCCGGGCGAATCGGCGGCAGCGCTGGGAAGAGCGCCGGCGAGGATGGCCGCCTGCAGCCAGGCGCTCCAGATGGGCCGGCACATCTGGAAGACGATCACCTGGTGCTGGAACTGCTCGCACCGGCGGCGGAACTCCAGCAGGCCGGCCCGGATCGAAGAGTAGTTCACGCCGGTGAGGTCAAACGCGACCTACGTGGTCAAGGTCTCCGGTCGCCTCGCGCCGGTGAAGATCCTTCGCGAATCGCCGTACGGCGGCTGGGTGGGGCGCAACGAGCGGACGGGCCGCGAGGTCCGCATCCGCAGCGCCGCCAAACTTCGCCAGCCGTATCGTACCGGCAACGCGACGGCCTTCAATCGCGCCAACGTCGAGGGCGACGCCAGCACCGCCAACCGGGAGGAGTGAAACACCATGGCGCGGGATGTCCAACGCGTTCAAACAACCGGATCGCCCGCCGAAGGCGTGGCCTTCCGCATCCGCAACGACGTCTATTCGTGGGAGCAGCCCGAGCGGCTGAATCGGGCGCTGGCGTCGCTGCTCAACCACTTTGGCCGGCATCGGTACGCCAACTACACCAGGTTCCGGAGGAGCCATACGGAAATCCAATGCACGCTCTTCCTTCTGAGCGCGCCGCCGCCGGCCACCGCGCCGGCGGCTTTTTTTCTTTCGAATCGGCGTCGATTTCCCTTGCAATTGCCGGCCACCTGAGTGATTAATCGTCGTGCAAGGAGATAAAACGATGCGGAACGCCACCAACAACCAACCCAAAGCCGACGCGAACAAAGTCCGCGTGTTCTGGATGAACCACGGATGGTTTTCGGACGAGGAATTCGACGACCTTCCGGCGGCCGTCAGGTACGCCCAGTCCAAGGGCCCGAGCGCGACCTTCCACCAGGGAACCACGATGCTGGGCTCCTGGGATGTCATTGCTGGATACCGGTCCCGCTGTCCCGCCGGCGACGCCGGATACTCCCGGTGGTGAAGGTCAACGCCAGCCCCCGCCCACCGCCGCCGGCCACGCGCCGGCGGTTTTTCTTTCGATTCGGCGCCTGATTTTCGTTGCAATTTCCGGCCACCCGAGTGATTAATCGTCATGTATGAAGCACAACACAACAGAACGCGCCGCGCGGATTGCGGAGGCCGCGATGGATCAGGTGTTCGGCGAAGACGAGACGAAGCCCGCCGGCGCCGCGAAACTGGCGAGGACGGAGGTCATCGAGATCCTCGGCCAGAAGATCCTGGACATCGAGACCCTGGAAACGCGCAACCGCGACGGCCTCGATTTCTACGAGCTGGCGGTGTGGAAGATCCGCACAGCGCTCGAAGCCGCCTACGAGGCCGGTCTCGCCCAGGGAGCGCGGAAATGAACCACGGCGCCTGGAAAGGCCAACGGATTGTCGACCAACCCGACTTCCGGACGTACCAGCCCGAGTGGGTGGCCGCCGGCAACGGAGAAGAGGTCCTCCTGCAACTGTGCGAGGAGCTCGATCCCGAATCCCTCCGATGGGAGCCGTTCTACGCGACGCTGGGCCGCCGACAGAAGCCGCCGCAGCAGGGCAATCAGCAATCTTCGTAGTGCTTACCGCCATGCCGCTCCGCGATCAGCGTCGCCACTTTCGCCTGCATGGTTTCTTCCCTCAGCAGACACTCCCGCGTTCGGACGTAGGTGCCGTTGATCCTGGTGATGATCCGGTTTTCCAATTCGGCTAGTTCTCGCCGCACATCGGCAAGCAGCGCCCGGTTCTGAAGTCCCACATAGGTTCCGATGAGGCCCGAGATCAGCGCTACCCCAGGAATCGCCATGTTCACGATGTAATCCGGCACGTTCCCCCTCCAGGATCCTCAGTTCGGCGGACCAGTCGGACAACGCCAAGCAGAGGCCCGCGATATTCGGATGGCCGCCCCGCAGCGTCGCTTCGATGGTTTCGATTTCGCGGCGACACCGCGCCATTTCCGATTCAGAACTGCTGGCGGCCCGGCGCGCGCTTTCACGAGTTCGGGGCTTCCGTCTGCAGGCTATCCGAGCGAGCTTTGCCCAGCGCCGCTTCCTGATCGCGGTTTCTTTCGAGGTGCCGGACGGCGGTTTCCAGCAGCGACACTCTCGAATTTAGGTCGCGCACCGATTCATTCAGAACCGGTACGTCGCCGTTGATCTTCTGGCGGGCCTGGAGCCACTGTTCCGCAGCACGGGCGAAGAAGCCGATGACGCTGGTCACTCCAAACACAGCCATCACGAACAGAAACCCGAGGGCGATGGCGTTCAGCCAACCGAACTCCATAGGTGTACTCCTTTCCTGGGCTATGCCGCCGGAGCGGCGCGATGTTCTTCGAAGGACCGTCCGGAGGCGGCATGCCGCGCCTGTCGGCCGGAAAAAGTCTGCCACCTGGTGATCGTGACATCGCTGTACTTCGGATCGATCTCCAACAAGCGAGCTTGGCGCCCGGTCTTCTCACAGGCGATCAGCGTAGAGCCGGATCCGCCGAATGGATCGAGCACCGTGTCGCGCGTCTTGCTGGAGTTGCGGATGGCGCGGGTCATCAGCTCGACCGGCTTGGCCGTGGGATGCTCCCGGTTCGCCGCCGGCCGCTTCACCAGCCAGACGTCGCCCTGATCGCGGGCGCCGCACCAGTAGTGATCTGTGCCCTTGCGCCAGCCGTACAGGATCGGCTCGTACATGCGCTGATAATCGGAGCGGCCGAGCGTAAAGTGGTGCTTGGCCCAGATCACGAACGTGGACCAGTGGCCGCCGGCTTCGGTGAAGGCCTGGTAGAGCGTGTGCAGCTCCGACGAGGACATGCAGATGTAGACCGCGCCCTTGGTCACCGCGAGCATGTTGGCGCAGGCCTGCCGCAGGAACTCCTGGAACTTGCCGCCCAGGGCATCGTTGGCGATCTTCAGCTTCTTCGCGGTCTTGCCTTCGTAAGAGACGCCGTACGGCGGATCGCAGAAGATCATGTCCGCCAACCCGCCGTCGAGTACGCGCTCGATATCGGCCATTTGGGTGGCGTCGCCGCACAGCAAGCGATGCTCCCCTAGGATCCACAGGTCGCCCGGCTTCGTGACCGCCTCTTCCGGCTCCTCCGGAACCGCGTCCTCGTCGGTCAGGCCCTCGCGCTCGGCCTCCGGCTCGGCGAGCAGCGCCTCCAGTTCTTCATCCGAGAAGCCGACGATGTCGAGATCGAAGCCGTCTTCCTGGAGCGCCTGCAACTCGACGCGGAGCATCTCTTCATCCCATCCGGCTCCTTGGATCGCCAGTTGGTTATCCGCGATTACCAGCGCCCGCCGCTGCGACTCCGTGAGGCCGTCCAAGACGATCACCGGGATCTCTTTCATGCCCAGCTTGCGCGCCGCCTCCAGCCGCGCATGCCCCGCGATGATGACGCCGTTGTCGCCGACCAGAACGGGATTCGTCCACTTGAATTCGACGATGCTGGCGGCGATCTGCGCCACTTGCTCGTCAGTGTGGGTCCGGGCATTCCTGGCGTACGGCAAGAGCCGCGCCACCGGCCACATCTGGATCTGGTAGTTGTCGCGGACCAGATTCACGAGGCTTTCCCCTTGCGGCCGTAGCAGGGCATGCCGTTCGGCTTGCGGCGAATGGATCGCGAATCCCGGCGGCGCAAGTCATCGGCAGCATTGATCCTTACGCCACGGGCTTCAGCGACGGCTGAGAACGCCTCAGCGGTCCCCGCCAAGGAAGGTTCTTCTCCGGTCAGGCTCCACATCCTCCGCAGGACGACATCGCAATACGCCGGCGAGATCTCCACCCCGCAGCCGGCGCGATCGAGCACCGCGGCGGCCGCCATCGCCGAACCGCTGCCGAGAACGGATCGAAGATCAGGTCGCCCGGATCCGAGTAGGCTTTCACGAAGAACTCCACCAGTACCCGGGGAAAGGGCGCCGAATGCGAGCCCTGGCTGCTCTCGGTCTTGGCTTCGATCACGTTCGATGGCCGCGCGATGCCCACTGCCAGTTTGGCGTTCTCCCGGTTTCTGGTTTGGCTTCCCATTCCACCGGCGCTCACGTACCAGCGCCGTTCTGGGGAGTACTCGAAGCAATCCTCCGAGACATGCCCTACCGCGTGCGGCCGGAATTTGATCTGCGGCTCGCGGCAAAAATGAAACACCGGCTCCCAGGCGTTCTTGAAGCGGTTGTTCCAGCCGCCCGGCACGCCGTTGTCGGTCTTGCGCCAGCACAGCTCATCCACGAACCGCCAGCCCCACTGCCGCACGTGCGCGATCACCAGGTCCTTCACGTACAGGTTCCGCTGCCCCTCGTCGGCGTGCTCCTTGATGTTGAGGAAGTATGAGCCGTCCTCGGCGAGAACCGATTCGATCATCGCCGCCACGCTCTGGTACCAGGCGACGTACTCCTCCGGCCGGATTGGCTTGAAGCCGCTCGTCGGGTCGTACTCGCGCTGGGTGGCGTAGGGCGGCGATGTAATGACCACGTTCGCCTGGCGGCCATCGAGGAGCTTCCGGACCAGATCCTCGTCCCGGCAGTCGCCGCAGGTCAGCCGGTGCGGACCGATGAGCCAGACGTCCCCAGGCTGGGTGACCGCGACCGCCGGCGCTTCCGGGATCTGTTCTTCGGCGGCGGTCTCCTCCTGCGCGTCCTCAACGCTGGCCAGCAGGGCCCGGAGCTCCTCATCTTCGAAGCCGACCAGCGACAGGTCAAAGCCGTCTCGCGCCAGCGCCGCCAGTTCCTCAGCCAGAAGGCTCTCGTCCCATCCCGCCGCTTCTGCAAGTCTGTTGTCGGCGATGATATAGGCGCGCTTCTGCGTCTCGGTAAAATGATCCAGGATCACGACCGGCACCTCGCGAAGCCCGAGCCTCTTCGCCGCCAGCAGTCGCCCGTGGCCGGCCACGATCCCGGCGTCCGAATCGACCAGGATGGGATTCAGAAAGCCGAACTCGACAATCGACGAGGCGATCTGGGCCACCTGGGCGTCGGAGTGCGTTCTCGGATTCCGCTCGTATGGAGCCAGCCGTTCCACCGGCCAGTGCTCGATGCGCTCTGCAAGAACAGGACTGGTCAAAACTGTCTTGCTCCCGACTGCAACCAGTTGCTGCGGAGCACCCGTCGTGCTGGCGGCGGGCTCACCGAAGTGGGCCTCGTTGGACCTGACCCTGGCTCCGGCCGCAACGCCTCGATCCGTTCCGCCTCCGCGTCCAGCCGTAGACCCATCGAAACCAGCGCCCGCAGCGCCGCGTAGGCGTACACCCGCGCATCCAGCGCCTCCTGCCGGACTCCGGGCTTAGGCCGCCATTCCCGCTTCGGCTGACCGCGGCTGTACGTCGTAACCAGCACTTCGCCCAGAAGCTGTTCGAAGTAGCCTTCCTGGCGATCCGCCGGAAAGTGCGAATAGCCTGGCGTACCGGGCGTCGGATTCTTCAGCCGGCCGTAGATGGTCTCCTTCGCCGTGTCCGTGCCCACAGTCCACGGCTTCTCGCCGCGGACATTCTTCGAGGTTGGCTTGCGCTGCCACACCGGCAGTGGTCCACCCCTCCCCTTCACCGCGAAGATGCGCCGGTGATAACGCATGCGGCAGAACTCGTACACCGCCTGCGACTCGTAGCCCGAGTCGATCGCGCACGCCGCCACCGGCAGCGAAACCCCGTACTCGTGAGGCCAGCGCCGCTCCAGGTATTCGTCCAACTCGCGCCACAGCGCAGCGCCCGAAGGGTCGCCGGGGAACACGCGATACTCGATCGACCACGACTCCTCCCCGCGGCCCCAGCCGACCAGTTCCAATTCCAGCCGGTCTTTCTGGACATCGACGCCAACGGTAAGGACCGCGGCCCCGTAGGGTACGGCCGCTCGATAGTGCTCCCGCCGCCCCATCACTACCGCGCGATCGACGCTCGTTTCCGCCTCGTCGTCCCACGGCTCGGCCAGCACGGTGTTGACGAACTCGCGCAGCGTTTCCGGCGATCCCTTGTCGGCCAGGAACTTCTTCGCCAGCGCGCCCCACTTCCGCCACGGCGAGTACAGGCCGTTGATCCAGAACCCGGCAGTGTCGGTCACTTCGGGCCGTTGCGCCCGCCACTCGCCGTGCTGCAACATCCCGTGCTTCTGCCAGTCGCCGATCATCTGCGAGCAATGCTCGCACCGGTACTGCGCCAGCTCCGGTTCGCCCTTGGGCCAGATCAGGTTGTCCCAGCGCAGGATCTGGAACTCGCGGCAGTGCGGGCAGGGAATCCAAAAGCTCTGCTGGTTCGATTGCAGCCAGGCCGCTTCGATGCGCGAGGAGCCTTTGGTCGTGGGCGTGGAACACAGGACGATCTTGCGGTTCCAGAAGTTGGCCGTCCGGGTGATCGCCAGGTTTACCGGATCGCCCTCGCCGCCGGCGCTCGCCGGATACCGGTCCACCTCGTCGAGCAGGCAGTAGCGGATCGAACGCATGGCCAGGCCGGCTGGCGAGTTGGCCGCCGCCAGGGTGATGCTGCCGCCGAGGAACTTCTTGTGCAGAATCGTGTTGTTCGAATCGCGGCTGCGCGAGTCGGCCACCTTCCCGCGTAGGCACGGCGTGTCTCGGAGCATCGGCGCGAGCCTGTCCTTCGAGAACGCCTCAGCATCCACTTCGCGCGGCTCGGCCAACAGCAGCGGCCCCGGATCGAGGTCGATGATGTAGCCGACGAAGTTCTCCAGGACGCTACTCTTCCCGAGCTGTGCCGCGCTCATCACGACGATGGTTTCCGCCGGATGAGCCGGGCTGAGCGCGTCCATGATCGCCCGCTGGTAGGGCGCCCGGTCGGTGCGCCATTCGCCCTTTTCCGCGGCCGACTCCGACGACAGCCGCCGGTTTTGATCGGCCCATTCCGAGACGGTCAGGTCCGGCGGCGGAACCAGGACCTCGGCGGCGAGGATCTGGATCTCCTCAACGCGCATACTGGACGTCGCCCTTCAGATCCCCGATCAGCGCCCGCGCCTCGCGCATCATGACGTCCCGCACCTGGCGCTCGTCCGTGAGCGGCGTGATCTCCGGCGCGACCCGGTTCGGCCAGGACAGGATCCGCTCTTTGATGGCCACGTAGATCGCCGCCCAGCGCTGCTTCACCTGTTCAGCCTCCACGAGCTTGCCAGTCCGCACATCGTGCTCTAGCTTGCGCAGCTTGGCGCGGAAGACCATGTCGGCGGTGCGGGCCTGGGCGAAGCTGGTTGGCGGGGGTCCGGCGACGCCATCCACCACCGGCTTCGTTCCGGCCGCGGTAGCCTCTGGGACATCGAAGTCAACAGGTTTGTCGTCGAGAACGGCGTCGCTGGCGGCGACATCGACCAGTTTGCCGCGCATGACGAGGATGCCGCGGCTGGCTAACCGGCTGACATAAGAACGACTTACCTTGCGGTGGCGGGCGTAGGCGGCCTGCGTGATGAGCCCCGGCTGCTTCATCGGAAGTGTTGACTGTTGACTAGGTGTGAACCGGTTTTTGAGCGCCTAACGGTAGTAACAGCGTGTAATCCGCCTACCCGCTTGTTTTCAACAACTTACCAGTACCTAAATCAGATCTGTTACTCCGTTATGCCTCGATGAAAGGAAGGCAGCCCTCGCGGCATGTTCCTGTCGATGGGCAGAATACTTGTCGTCCTGATCACGGCTGCGATTGCGTTGTGCGCGCAAGCCCCGCCGCCGAACGCTGACGCGAAGAGCATCGCCTCGGTGATGGCGGCGCTGAACAAGGCGCTCACCAAGCCCGAGGTGAAGGACTTTGCGGCCCTCTTCACTTCCGACGGGGATCTCCGGATCGCCGGAGATGTTCTGGCCGGCCCCAAAACAATCGCGGAGAAACTGGCGGCGCGGCCCGCCTGGAGCGAAGTCACTACTCCGAGGATCGATAAGAAGTCGCTACGGTTCGTCACGCCCGATGTCGCCATTGTCGATGCCGTTTGGGTTCAGTATGTGATCGTGAAGCGGGAACAGCCGGTAGTCTTGCTCATGAAGAAGGATGGCGCAGCCTGGCGCGTCTCTTCCATGAGGGTTAGCTCCTGGTGTCTGGCCGAAACACAGTGCAAGGGGTGCGAGGTCCGAGCGGACCCCGATGACCGAAACGAATGAACGCGACTCATCCGGCGTGTCATCGCCGCCTCTTAACCCGCTCTTTCGGCCGCCGGTTGCCGCGGTAGTCGCTGCGGTTCTTGGCGACGTACCTCGCGCCGACCTGTCGCCGAGCAGACTTCACCGCATGCACTCCCGCATAACCTGCAGAAAAGCGCCGCGTGTGCTGACGAACGTGCCGTCCTCGTCCCGGACGTCGAGCTTCTTGTGCTTCCAGTCGCGGTGGCCACTGTCGAGCCGCTCCAGGAAGCTGTAGCGTTTGCCCGTCCGCGGTTGGGCGTCAACCGGGTTCCCGCCGTCCGGCTGCTCCAGGAAGATCGCCTTTAGGTGTCCCTTGCGCCCGTACGCAGGCTTCACGTGCCCCCCGTCCAGCAACCTCATTGCGGTTTCGAACGTGCGGCTGCCGAGCGAAGTCCCATCGGCGGCGTAATACGGAATGTATTTGTGGCTTCGAGACACGTCGGATAAGAAGAGGGAAAGGGATTAACGAGCGTCCCATCGCTCGGTATGGTGGGCCTTCAGCGGTTGCGCCTGGCGCTCATCGTCAGAACGGCTTGCTCGGTTACTATATACGCTCAGTTTTGGGAAAGTGTCCGAACCGTCACCAGATTTCTTTCGAGCAGCGCCCGGACCTCGGCCACGCTGTGGACTGCTTTGCTACTGCAGCGGCTTGCCTGAGTTGCTCCCGCCTGTAGTCTAGTCTGCGAAGATCCGGGCCACTTGCCGGCACCGCCACTCCTCTGGGCTGATCCATTCCAGCCCTTCGTCGTTGACAACCAGCGGCATCGAGTCCATGCGGAGGTTGCGCGCTGCCCAGCGCAGTTCGTCGAGGTCCGTGCGGGGTGGATAAGCGAGGGCGAGGTGACCGAGCGGCAACCGGATGATGCGAATGCCCGCGCGGTTCATGAAGCCCTGGGCACGGCGCACATCGATCAACTCCTGCTTGTGCTCACGGACGAGCTGCTTGATCTCACCCGTCGCACCTTTGTCGATGCGCAGCTTGCCTTCCTGATCCAGCCAGACGGAAACCCCCACCTCCGAGAGCCCGTCCAAGACCAACTCAACGTCGGCCACGGACCCAGCCTCGGGTGACGGATTCGGTGATGGGTGACGGGTGGTGACGGTTCTTTCCATTTCTCCTCCAATGCGCGTGCGCGCGTGTGCGCGCGCCATGCGTGCAAATGGGAAAATCCGTCACCATCCGTCACCCGTCATCGCGTGTACGAGTTTTCAATAACTTACGGAAGGCGCTGGTGACGGATTCCATTCAAACCTCCTCTCCTTCCTCCTCCCGGCCGTGAATCAGGGGCTTTTCTGGAACCGCCGGTGGTGGTTGGTCATAGTGGTCCTCGGTGCGCAACCCGACCCCGGAGTACATTGCTCCGTGCTTAGTTTTTCTCTTCGTGAACCCCCGCTCGCTCATCACCGACGAGAACGCCTTGTGGCTCATCGGCGTCTCCCCGTACTGCTCCGCCCAGGTCTTGTACTCCCGGTAGAGGGTCAACGACATCACCTGGGCGTTGCGCACCTGAATACACTTCTCTTCCAGGAACATTGAGAACGTGTCCTGTTCGTCCTCGTACTCGCGCGTGGCGGTGATGACTTCCTCTGGTACGCCCAAGCCATCGCGCTGCCATTCCAGGCACCCCTCGATGGCCCAGTTCAGGATGCCGGGCAGCTCGGCCTGGAACATCGCCATCACGTCGTGGCGCTTCTTTTGCTTCTCCTTCGGGATGGTGTAGTCGAACGGAACGAGCTTCAGCCGCCGCCAGAGCGCCGCGTCGCCGCGGATGGTGGGCTTGTGGTTGGTCGCGAACCAAATCTTGAACGCCGGCATGAACTCGAAGAACTCGCGGTGCAGGAAGCGCGCGGTCATCCGGTCGCCGCCGGTCATCTCCTTGATCAGCGACTCGGCCAGGCGGACGCCGCGATCATTCTCCGAGGCCCAGACGAACCGCGCTCCGCGAAGCCGCGCGATGTCGTTTGGGATGGAGCCCTCGCGCTTCTTGAGGAACGTCTCGACCGGCGTGCGCCGCGCGTAGTCGCCGAGCAGCATCTCCACGACCTCGACCATGGTGGACTTGCCGTTGTCGCCGCCAGGCCCATAGAGGATGAACATCGCTTTGTCGCTGGTGATGCCGGTCAGACTCGTACCCAGGGCACGCTTCAGAAAATCAACAAGGCTCTTTCGCCCGAGCATGATCATGTCCAGGAAATCGAGCCAGTTGGGGCACCGAGCGGACGGGTCATAGGCGACAGGCGCCAGTTTGGTGATCAGGTCCTTGGGATCGGCGGACCGGAGGATTCCGGTGCGGAGGTCGATGGTTCCGTTCCGGACCGCGAGAAGCCACGGATGGGCGTCGAAATCATCGGGGAGGCGGGCGATGGCGCGTTCGGCCTTGACGAGCTGGACCATCGCGTTGATGGCGCGGTGCGATTCGGACTTGGCGATGTGGCTGAGAAACGCCTTTCGCTGTTCCTCGTCCCCGATCTTATGGGCCACCGGGTAGAGGCCGCGGATCAGGTCGGTGGCGCGCGTAATGATCTCGAGGCTTTCGTCCTCGGCCCACCGCGTGGCGTCCCACAGCAGCCATTGGCCCCAGACCGCGCAGTAGAGAACCGTTCCGCGGTAGCGGGCTACGAAGCGCCGCGCGTTGCCGAGGTCGGTGAGCTTCTCGATCTTGCTGGCTTTCTCAACCGTGTTGGCTGGTGCCTGCGCCTTCGCCGATGGCTTGGAGCCCGGCTTCGCCTCCACCTTTGGCGCTGATCCGGACCCTGATTCCGGCGCGGTTTCCGGTTCGGGCGAATCGACGATGCGGCCGATAGCGATAGGCGAGTTGATGTTGCCGCGGAACAGGCACTGGGCACAGAAGCGCTCGCCGTTGAGGTCGGACTGCACGTACGCGCAGGTGACGGGCGCGATCTTCTTGCCTGATGCCTGGCGCAGTTTTCGCGATGTCTCTTCCTTGGAGTAGTTCGGATAGAGCCGGCTCAGTTCGTGGGCCCACCGCGTGGCGTCGTCGCAACGGGCCACCACCGTCACCATCCGGTACCACTCGGGCTCCGGCAGTGTCGCGGCATCGTCGCGGCAGTGCCGCATCCACGGACAGCCGTCGAGGATCTGAACCAGCCGGGCGGGCGGTAGCTCCGGTGGCGGGGTCTCGCGGCTGGCCTCGCCCGGATCCTCGATACCGGCCAGCAGTTCCTCGAAGTCGTCAAGGTTATAGGCCCGGTCGTTATACTCGGCGGTCACCAGCCGGATGTCACCGGCGACCTTGCGATTGAAGGTGCCTGGCAGGCGCAGCACCCGGCACAGGTCGGCCGTCGGGTCCAAGGTCCACCCATGTGCGCTGGCGCGCAGCCGGAGGTTCATCTGGAAGCGCGTCGAAAGGGATTTGAGTAGCGCTCGCTCGTCGTCGGTCTCGATGCGGTAGGGCTCGCGGAACAGCCAGTAGGCCTGCAGGCCGAAGCCGCTGCGGACGATGATGGACGGCTCCAAGCCCAAGCCACTGACGAGGTTGCGGGCCCCCGGCTCGCCGGGCGGCAGGTTCGTCGCTTTGTGGGCCGGGCCGGCGAAGTCAACGTCGGCCCACAGGCCTGGCAACGCTGCGACGCCGGTTTCAGTGCCCCGGCATCTGTTGGCTGGCGACTCCCCCTGGAGGCCGACCGCCGCATACACGTCGTGGCCAGCCGCTTTCACGACGCTGTAATCCACCGCCGCCTCGAGCGCGCCGGCTTGGCCGAGGTCGAACGCGCGAGTGGCCTTGTCCGGGCGCGTCCAGACGATGAGCCAACCTGCTGGCTCAGGGCCGTGAACGCGATCGAGGAACTGGCGGATTGCCTGACGGTTAGCCTCCATCCCGGCGGCTCCGGCTAGACGACCTCGCCTTCGGCCGCCTCGCTCACGTCGTGGGCCAGCGGCATCGCAGGCGCGGCCTTCAGGAACGGCTCGATCTTGGCTGCGTAGTCCTTGGCGCGCTGCGCCCGCTCCGGCGCGAGGCGGCCTCCGGCTTTGACCTGATCGACTTCGGCCTCAAGTTGCAGCTGACGCTGTTCGAGCGCGACGAATCGCTTCAGTTCCTCGGTGTTCATGCTTGTCCTTTCAGTTGCTGGAGAACGGAGTTGACGACGTCGGCGCGCTCGGCGAGTGCCGTCATGACGCGCTCGTCGACAGTGCCCTCGGCGAGTAGGTGGATGTACTCGACGGGCCTGGTCTGGCCGGGACGGTGGATGCGCGCCAGGCTCTGCTCGTAGGAGCCGAGCGAGAAGCCGAGGGAGTAGTAGACAGCGTAGCGGGCGCGGGTGAGGTCGACGCCGACACCCCCGGAGTCGATCTGGACAGCCAGCACCGGCGCCTCACCGGCCTGCCATCGCGTCAGGTCATCAGCGCGCCCGGAGAGTTCGAGCGATTGACGGCCCGTTTCGACGGCCACCCGCTTCACAGCGTCGAGGTCGCGGTGGAAGCGGCAGAAGACAACGACGGGCTCCTCCGGCGCGATGTCTTCGAGGACGTCGCCGAGCAGGTCGGCCTTGGCCGCGTCGATCTGGACGTCGCGGCCATCGTCGGTGCGAATGTGGCCGCCGGTGATTTGCTGGAGCCGGAGGAGCTTCACCAGCGCGTTGGACGCCGTCACCTCTCCGGCGTCTACCTCGGCGATCAAGTTGCGCTCCAGCGCCCGGTAGGCTCGGCGCGCCTCCGCGCTCAACTGGCAGGTATAGTTGACGTGCATCTCTGGCGGCAGGTCGAGGACGTCCTTGCCCGCGGCGAACGTGATGGAGTGGAAGCGCCGGTGCAGCTCCTCGAGGTTCCGGTAGTCGACAACCTGGTGATTCTTGAAGCCGCCCATCAACGCGTAGTGCTGCCGGAAATGGTGGAACGACCAGCCGAAGATCGTGGGGTCGAGGAACCGGAAGTAGCCGTACACGTCGAGCGGCGAGTGCGGCATCGGCGTTCCGGAAAGACCGAGCCGGAATCGGGCACTCTTGCCGAGCCGAGCCAAGTAGCGGCTGGCCTTGCCGCCTGGCGCCTTGCAGCGGTGAATTTCGTCGGCGACGAGGAGATCCCATCGCTGCCACAGCGCCCACTCGGCGAACGGCGGGCGCCACGCCGAGTCGTAGTTGATCACGATGACGACCGGCACGCCGCGCGCTCGGGAGATGGCGACTTGCCGCTCGGCGGCGTCACGCTTGGCACGCACGTTCGTGTAGCGTTCATCGAGCGGCAAGACCTCGTAGGGTGTCCACGAGTGCCTCTCGAACTGCGGACGCCAGACCTGGGCAACACGGAGCGGGCACAGGATGAGGATCTGCTGGAACTCCTCCTCGTCGCACAGGTACACGGTGATGGCGGACTTGCCGGTGCCCATCGCCGCGGCGATCATCGCTCCGCACCCGCCGTGGCGGTAGAGCGATTGGACAAACTCGACGGCCTGCAGTTGGTGCAGCCAGGCCGTCGTCTTCCTGCCGGTGATCGCCGCCGTCATCGTGCGCCTCCTCGCGGTGCGAGCCCCGCGCCAGCGAAGGCGGCCCGGATGCGGCCGATGCCTTCGTATACTGTCGATCGCGAAATGCGCAGTGCGCGGCTGGCCTCCGTCGGTGAAAGCTCGGCGAGCAACCCGGCGAGGCGGCGATCCCTTTCCGTCAGGCATCGCGAGGCGCGCTCCACATCCGCCCGGCGCTCGATCGCCGGAATACCGTCGAAGCTGATCGGGTCATGGCCGTCGATCGACAGCATCCGGTGCTGCCGGCCTCGCGAGCGCATCAGGGAGATGAACCGGCTAGCGACCACGCGCTCGATGTAGGCTCGCACAGAGGCGCGCGTTGCGTCGTGTCGAGGAAGGGCGCGCCAGGAAGCCAGGACGAGTTCTTGGACGACATCGTCGTATTCGTGGGAAGGGATCGAACCGGCGGAGATTGCGGCGGCGGCGCGAACCTGCGCGGCGCGGAGGGCGAGAGGGTACGCGTCGAGGAATGTTACTTCAGGCACTGTGGCGCTCCTTCGGCTCCTCCGGCTACCTCGATTTGCATGTGGAACGGTAGACCGCCTTGCACCACCAGGCTCCGGATTTCGCCGGAGTCGATCGATCGCAGGTAGGCAAAGAATTCCGCGACCTGCCTCTTCAAGTTAGTGTCGGGCGATTCCGTTTCCGGCGTGGCCTGGGCCCTGGCGCCGAACTTGACGTCCAGAATTGTGGTCGGCCAGGGGTCCAGAACGAGCTCGCCGTGCGCGATTCGGAGGAATTCGAAGCGGCAGTGCGGCATCCGTTGCATCGCTGCCAAAAAGCGACGTTCGGACGGCTGGAGGTCCGCAATTGACGAAGGTGTGCCCGTCATTCTGCGCACCTCATCCCCAGACGTTCGGCTGATGACGCCAGGACTGCGGTACCCTCGCCGCCGGTGGGCTGAACGGCAAGCCACTCATCGAGTGCCGTTGTGGAGTACCGCACCAGGGTTCCGGCAACCTTCACGAATCTCGGACCACGTCCGCGAAGGCGCCACCGGCGAACGGTGGCGACCGAGACCCCCAGAATTTCGGCGACCTGGAACTCGTTCAGGAGGCGGCGGTCGTTCGATCGCTCGCTAGCCCCAGCCGATGACCCCAGATTGCCTTGCGCAGTTTGCGTATCCCCTGAGCCAGATTGTGATTGCTTGTAACCCATCACACCCCAGAAATACTGGGTAGAATCTGGTAGAGGTCAATTGGTAGAGGTGGGTAGAATTGGTAGATTTTCTCGGTCAGAAACGGCTTTGGTAGGTGGCGGCCGCCGCTCCAGCAGGAATCGCTCCAGGCTTTTGCATGGCTGGCTCTTGGGAGCGAGTTTACCTTTCTTCCAATCAAGGAACTGAGGCTTGTGGCACGAGTGGGTGTTTTGCTTGCCGGCGCAGCTATAGATCGCCCGGTCGGACTTGACCTTCGTGTCCTTTTTGTACCCTTTCAACATCTCTGCCCGCTGCTGCCTCAGTCGGTCGTCCGAACTCGGCGCCCGTTCCGAGGAACGAGGTCTGGTAACGGTGACCGACGATGGTAACCGCTTCCGGAGTTTTGACCTCCGCCTTCGCGTCTGCAGGACTTCCTCTGGTATTTCGGCTTGCAGCTCCGCGACGAATGCGCCGAGACCGATGCTTCCTGACCCCGGCGAAACGTCTTCCGAGGATGCGTGACGACGCGCTGCTGTTTGGTAACCAGCCTTTCGGCCGAGTTCGTGCAGATACTCGACCTCGACCAAGTCGGTCACATAGTTGAGGATCCGGCTCGCAATTTCGTCGACGATTGCGGCGTCGGCGTGTTTCCTGGCATCGGCCAGCGCGCTCTCCGCGAATGCCTTGGCGTCCAGACTTGGCGGCAAAGGGTATGTACTGAAGAGCTGGTCCAAATGAGCGTGAACAACTTGAGCCAAGTAGCGCACGATTGCCCGCTCCACTCCCGGTTTTCGTGGCCGCCGTGCGCTCGTGTCTATATGCCGGCGCAGCCCTCTTATGGCATCGGCTTTCCGTAGCTTCAGCCGATACTTCCGTTCGTCCAGCCCCTCTTCTTGCATTCACATCCCCGAGGTAGCAGCTCTATCGTTGAGCGGACGCCGGACGACATCGGGGAAAGTGAACGCCTTGTCCCATTCATCGGTCGTTCACTAAAATCATCCAACAAGCATCCGACCGTCACAAAAGCTCCGTTACGAAACGTCACGCCGGTATGTGGCCCCATCCGTCCGTTACGGCTGTACTGGTAATCTCGTCTCGGATCTTCACCAGCATTTCCCTGTTGTGGTAGTACTTGATCTCGTCCCTGAACTGCAGTTGTCCGACGACGATGCCGGGATGCACTCCCATCTGATGAGCAAACTGCTGGATCTTCCATTTGGCGTAGAGTGGGCGCACGCGGGCCATAAAATCCGTGAGCTTCGTCCTTTGAACGAGAAAATCTGCAGCCGATTCGTCGGCCCTTCGCTCGAAGGCGGGCTTGTCTTCGAATCTGGTCGCCTTATCCCCCACCAAGTTGGTATCGAGCGGTTGGTTGGCATCCAGCCCGTCACGGTTCTTAACATGGAATAGCTCATGTAAGACGGTGTGCCAGAACCAGTCGATGCGATCGAACCTTACCGATATCGCAACGATCGGCGAATGCTCATCCAGCCAAAGGCACGCACCGTCGATCCTTGATTGGGGAAGATGCTCAAGGACAACGAAACGGATGCCAGCGTTGGCGAGGACGGCAGGCACTTCGCGGACCTTTGCGGGATCCGAAAGCAGGGCGCGAAGCCGCGTGAGGGCTTCGTCAAATCGATCGTCCGAGAATCGCTCGATTCGTAGGTCTTCGGCTAACCGCTTTGCCCTGCACAGCCACGCGACCTGCGCCGGTGAGATGTCGCCGTAGGGGGTCGTCTTCCGCGCCGCATGCGGCCACACAACAACATCCTCGTCCAGACTGGAGATACCTAGAAAACTGCACACGCGCTTCTCAAGCAGGTCAATATCGGACGACGGCTCGATCCACCGCCGACGGATAAGATCCTTGACTGGCGCCTTGGTGTACAGCCGGGCCCGCCGGCCGATCGCATTGTCCGGCCGCTTAGACCTCCAGAGCTGATACGCGGCCTCAAGGTTCAGCCAATATTTCGCCTCTGTGCCGAAAGCTTCGCCTAACTCCCTCGCGGTGTCGGGGGTAATCGATCTCTTTCCCGCAATCAATTCATTCACTAAACGCGGCGGCCGACCCAGGATCTCCGCTAGATCGACTTGCGTCCAACCCCGCTCTTCCAGTTCCTCCCGAACGGTTTCCCCGGGTGGGAATACCTCCGCGTACGTTCTGCCCTCCATGTGTGCTCCTGCCCGTTGGTTCTTCGACGTCCACCAAGACCACGATGGCCTCGGAATCCTCGGATGCAAGTTCGAGGATCAACCGCCACTCATCATCTAGTCGCATGGCGTATTGGTGGTGCCTTCCATCTACCTCTTTGAAGTTGAGCGACCTGAGCGCCCAAAAGACGCGCTCATCGGGTGCCGCTCGGATTGTTTGCATGCGTTTTCGGTAGAGCGATACAACCGCTGCCGGAAGCCCCGCGTCGAAGTCCTGGTCGGTTTCCAGTCGGTCGAGTGCGCGTTTCTGAAAACGCACTTCCATCAGAAAAATTATAGGCGAAACGTAGCCTAGCGTCAAGGAGAAAATAACACATAGTGTAATAGCTGACCTTCCATCTTGTGATGGCATGCACCCCGAGCAGGGCGTGGTCAAGCAGCCCCGGCACAAGATTGGGGAAGCGCGAACGAGAAACTTGGTATCGCCGGACACTTCTGCAAAATCCGGCGTATATAGTAAGCAGAAACCAGACAGCGCGCCGACCGCCAGGCGGAAGCCGATGTGGGTGTCGCCACGACACGACCATGCGGAACCGCCGGCAGTCCGAACCGATCGACGAAGCGCAGGCCGCAGCGCCCGTAGTTCGCCAGTTCGCGCCCGCGGACCTAGAGATCGACGACCTGGCTGAGGCGATCCGGCTGCTTCTGGGCCCGGAGGCAGCGCCCCAAATCAAAGCGCCTGATCAGGCGATTTCCGCCTTGCTTTCCTTCCCAAAACGAGGGACTCATGTTGTGACGGAGAAAGCGCCCTGATGGCCGTTGCCGTTTACCTGCGAGTCTCGACCGAGGAACAGCGCGAGCGCCAGTCGATCGCGACCCAGCGGGAGTTCGGCGGGCGGTACACCGAGCTTCACGGCATCGCGGTATACCGGGTCTACGCGGACGATGGCGTCTCCGGCACCGTTCCCTTGGACCGGCGGCCGGAAGGCAGCCAGATCCTCCGGGATGCCAAGCTCGGGAAGTTCGATCAGCTTCTCGTTTACAAATTGGATCGCCTCGGCCGCGACACGCGCCTGATCCTGAACGGCGTCGCGGAACTCGAAAAGTACGGCGTCCGCGTCCGCTCGATGACCGAGGAGTTCGACACCGGCACCGCGACTGGGCGGCTGATGCTGACCATGCTCTCCGGCTTCGCTTCCCATGAGCGCGAGGTGATCCGGGAGCGCTCGCTCGCCGGCACGGACCGCGTGGCCGAGGCCGGCGTTTGGCTCGGCGGTATCGTGCCGTTCGGCTACCGGAAGGCAGGAGACAAGGGCAGCGCAAAGCTGGTCGTATCCGAGGAGCCGATCCCCGGCATGGACATGTCCGAGGCCGACGTGATCCGCCTGATCTACCAGATGGCCGCCGTCGAGAAGAAGTCCTGCCGCGCCATTTCCGACCACCTGAACCGGCTCGGCGTGCCGTGCGCCTACACCCGCGACGGTCGCGCGGTTCTGCGCGGCAAGCGGAAGCAGCGGACCTCGGGCGTGTGGCGCCCCGGCAGGGTGCGGAACCTGGTCATCAGCAAGACCTACATGGGTCGGCACGAGTACGGGAAGCGCTCGCCGAGCAAGAACCGGAAGCTGATTGTCCGCGCGGTCTCCGCGATTGTAGACGAGGGGACCTGGAAGAAGGCGCAGCAGACGCTCCGCGGCAACATTCTGTTCAGTCGCCGGAGCGCGAAGAAGCAATACCTGCTCCGCGGCCTGATCAAGTGCGGCATGTGCGGCCTGACGTACATCGGGACGGCCTCCTCGAAAAGCGAATACTACTATCGGTGCAACGGCGCGCACTCGCCCCAGATCTACGGCCCGCGAGGCCGCTGTCAGTCCAAGGCGGTTCGGGGGGATCACCTGGAAGAACAGGTGTGGTCGGACGTGGAGACGTTTCTGCGCAACCCGCAGCCCGTCCTTGAGCAGCTTCATGCGCGGCTGGAAGCGGACGCGCAGGGTTCGAGCCAGACGAAGAAGCAGGTTGCGCGGCTGGAAGGCTTGCTCGCCCAAAAGGAGACCGAGCGGAGCCGGGTTGTGGGCCTGTATCGGCGCGGCCGCCTGACGGACGCCGAGTTGGATGCCCAGATGGACGAGATCGGCAAGGAGGAGGCCGCGCTGGAAGCCCAGATCGCCGAACTGCGCGGCAAGATCGCCGGCGCCGACTCCATTGGCGCGACCATCAGTTCGGCGCAGGCGCTGCTGGAGAAACTTCGGAAACGGCTGGACGAGCCGGTCTCTTGGGAACTGAAGCGGCGGCTGATTGAGGTCCTAGTGGCCGGAGTCCACGTCGATACCGTCGAGGAGTGCGGCGTCAAGCAGACCAGGACGACCGTTACCTACCGCTTCAGCGAGCCCGACCACCCGATGCCGCTCGTGCTGCCGCAATCATGCAGCCCTGCGCGGGTGATCCGGATTCCAACGCAGCCGCAAACCGTAGGGGACCACCTCCGGCGGCGACGGCTGAGCCTGAAGGTACTACAGCGCGATGTGGCCGAACGCCTGGGCGTCACCGAATCCAGCATCTGGAACTGGGAGGCAGGCCAGTCGGAGCCGGATCTTCGATACATGGCGGCAGTCATCGAGTTCCTGGGGTACAACCCGTTGCCGGAGGGGAAGACGCTGGCAGAGAAGTTGGTACGGTACCGGACGAGCCTCGGCATGAGCCAGAAGGAGGCGGCCCAGGAGATCGGCGTCGATCCCGGCACCCTCGCGAAGTGGGAGCGGGGCGAGCGACACCCCACCGGTGAATTCCTGCGACGCGTGATGCAGTTTCTTGCTGGGGAGGCCCGCTGCTCGGCAACACGGCGGGCAGGGTAGGTCTCGTGCCGCGTTGCGGTCCGCCGATGTGGTCGAAGGACCGCGATGTGAATACCACACCCGCTGTCGGTGCCTGCTGCGCTTTCTTTTCCGGGACCGCTGATGTAATAATATTCACTCATGATGCGACACCCATCCATTGAGCTTTTGCAGCAGGTGAACATCAACCATCAACCCCAGGAGCGAGGATGTTTTGCATTTATTGCGGCGCACATTTGCCAGCCGAAGCACTATTCTGTTCGAAGTGCGGACGATCGACGGCTATTGCTCTCCCTCCCCAAGTGCCAACAAACCCGAATACGCCGGCTTCGCCCCGGCCACAGCGTTTTCAAGGAACGAAGTGGCTTCGGTTCTGGAATTACGTGAGCCTCCCAGCTGGAGCGTTGTTTGGAGTATTGACGACTTTCGCGACACCGACACTCGGCATTGTTCTGATTCCGATAGCAGCCCTTCAATTGATCGTGGCGTATGGACTCGATCACCGAAAGCTCTGGGCCTGGCAGTGGAATTGGGTTCTGATCGTCATTACATTCTTAGGTATGTCGTTCCCGACACCCGCGCCTGGTTTCCGTGGTAGAGGCGCTGACCTGATCGCGCAGTCAATGGTCAAGCTGATATTGGCAAGCCTTCTCTGGTTATGGCCGAACCACGTGTACTGGAAAAAGAGGCGGGTATTGTTTTCATAGACGCACCCAGTATCGCCAAAGCTCCGAAACCGGCTGGATGAGCCGGTGTCGTGGGAGTTGAAGCGGCGGCTTATCGAAGTGCTCGTCGCCGGCGTCCGCGTCGATACCGTCGAGGAGTGCGGCGTAAAGCAGACCCGGGCGACGGTCACCTACCGCTTCAGCGAGCCCGACCACCCGATGCCGCTCGTGCTGCCGCAATCATGCAGCCCTGCGCGGGTGATCCGGATTCCGGTGCAGCCGCAAACAGTGGGGGACCACCTCCGGCGGCGACGGTTGAGCCTGAAGCTGCTCCAACGCGATGTTGCCGAGCGGCTTGGCGTCACGGAGTCGAGTATCTGGAACTGGGAGGTGGCGCAGTGGGAGCCGGACCTTCGATACATGCCCGCGATCCTACGGTTCCTTGGCTACAATCCGCTTCCGGAGGGGAAGACGCTGGCAGAGAAGTTGGTACGGTACCGGACGAGCCTCGGCATGAGCCAGAAGGAGGCGGCCCAGGAGATCGGCGTGGACCCCGGTACCCTCGCGAAGTGGGAGCGGGGCGAGCGACAGCCCACTGGTGAACTTCTGCTGCGCGTGATGCAGTTTCTCGCGGGGGAGGAACTTCGCTCGGAGGCACGGCGGGTTGGATAGGTCTCGCGTCACCCGCGCTTGTGGTATCCCTTGAACTTTATGGCAACAGAAGACGAACTGAAGCAGGAAATCGATCGGCTTCGCGCAGAGAACGAAGCATTGAAGAAGCCTGCTCGCGGACAAACGTCCATGAAGGTCAGCGAGAAGGGTGCGCTCTCCGTTTACGGGTTGGGTCGCTTCCCCGTCACCTTGTACCGCGAGCAGTGGGAAAAGCTCCTGGGAATGGCCGACGAGATTAGGACGTTCATCCGGGACAACGATGAGGCGCTGAAGAAGAAGGAGTAGCGGTCCTCCCTCAGGGACACGCCAACGTCACGCCGCTGAACCCACCGAAGCCGTGCTGGGACGGGAATTCGACGGTATCCTCCGGCGTGCGCGGCGGCTTCGACGTCGATTCGAATTGTCGGCGGGATCGACTTCCACAGCCCCTCAGAAAGCTTCCGTCCGTTCGGCCTAGCTCCGCCCGCGAAAGCCCGGATCGATCGCGCCCCGGAATCCACTGGCCGCGCACCCGGATTGCCTGCGACTGCCTGCTTCACCCCATCCACGTTCCGCCGCGACCGAATCCGCCGCGGTGGAACGGGAATTCGATGCCCTCTCGCTTCGGTGGCTCCGTCCGCGTCCACCCGCGCCCGCCCGCCGCGCCGCCGGATCGATCCGCGCCGCGGGAAGCCAGAGGTTGTGTTGGAATTCCCGTTTCATCGTGGCGGCGGGTTCGGGGGAGGCTGGATGCCGTGAGTAGAGTTTGGTCATGCGCGGTATTCATTGGGCGGCGATGGCTCTGGCATCGCGTCGACGCCGATGCGATCAAGGCCCTCCGCGGCGGCCCCGTCTTCACGATTATCCTTTATGGTGTGTGGCTTGCCGGCGCGACTGCTTACTGAAAGCGAAGAAATTCCATGGCTGAACTCAACGACGCGATTCTGAACACGACCGCCTCCGCTGGCGCTCACAGCAGCGGATCGCAACTTGCGATAGACAACCCCGATGAGCTGGTTTTCGGCATCGCGCCGAAACCGCTGCGTTGTGGTTTCGATCTGACCATCGGCGGCGGCGAGGTTTACCCGGAAGTCAACTTTACGTTGCCGGTGATAGCGATCACGGCGGATACCCGGCCCCAGATCGTTGCTCACTACGATGATATTGCGAAGCAGATCGTCCGCCGGGCGACTGCCCTGCGCGTCCCTGGCATTGTGCTTGAGTTCGAACTGCTGCCTGCCATGACCGAAGTGCCGGAGTGGGGCGCCGAGATCACGGCATTGCTACACCGCCATCTCGAAACAGCGCACCAGAAGTCCGGGTTGCGGTCTGCCCTGCGCGTCACGCCCACCGATATCCGTGACCAGCTAAAGCCGCCTGTTCTTCGCCGGGGAGAGCCGTGGGAACGGCTGAAGCGCAGCTTTGAACTCTGCATTGCTGCCGGCGCCGATCTCATATCGATCGAATCGGTGGGAGGTAAAGAGGTCCACGATCAGGCGCTGGTGTACGGTGACGTTCAGGGCATCCTCTTCGCGGTTGGGATCCTCGCGCCGCGCGACATGGCATGGCTGTGGGGGCAGATTGGCGAGTTGTGTCGTGGAACGAACGCGGCTCCAGCAGGAGATTCGGCTTGCGGATTCGCGAACACCGCGATGCAGCTTGCGCATCAGAAAATGCTTCCCGAAACGCTGGCGACCGTGGTTCGCGCCGCTTCGGCCGCGCGAAGTCTGGTCGCCTTCGAGCAGGGCGCGGTTGGACCTTCCAAAGACTGTGCTTATGAGGGTCCGATTCTGAAGGTGATCACCGGGCGCCCCATCTCGATGGAGGGCAAGTCGGCAACTTGCGCGCATTTCAGCCCGATGGGGAATATCGCGGCCGCGGCTTGCGATCTTTGGAGCAACGAGTCGGTGCAAAACATCCGGCTGCTCTCGGGCAACGCGCCTGAGGCGTTTACCGAACTGCTCGCATACGACTGCCGCCTCATGAACACAGCCGCGCGACGAGGCAAAGCGAAGGAACTCCGGGACTGGCTGACCGAATCCGATGAATGGGGGAGTCCGCAAGCGGCGGTCCTCTCGCCTCGCGCAGCCGTTCGGATCGCATCGGCCATCATCAGTGAAGAGAACGCCTACCGCCGCACGGTCGCCGCGGCAAAGGAGGCGGTGTTGATGCTTCAGGAAGGCATCGCCGAAGGCAAGTGGGATGCGTCTACCAAGGAACAGCAGTGGCTGCAACGCATTGATTCCGCGCTTTCGGATCTGCCGCCGGCTGAGGCGGAGTTCGTGGCCGAAGGCGTACAGGCGTATGGCGAGTTGTTCGATCGCGCGAGCTACGGCCTGTGAGCTTGCCCGCGCTGCCGGAGTGATCGCGCCGCGGATCCACGCGCCGCGTGCCGAATCACCGGCGCATGGACACCGCGCCTGCTCACCCCATCCATTGGCCGAGCCCAAGAAGGGGCACGTTGATTGAAACACCGGGTGCCCCATAACCGCCTTCTTCGTGTTTCCGTTCCTTGCCCGATTCGCACAGGAAGCCCGTTTCTATTGGTCCAAACGCAAAATGTCGGCGGGGCTTGGGGCTCCCAACCCCACGTTTTGTGTTGTCGCTCTTTTTAGGTGTCGCTTTTTGTGGTGCCGCCGGGCGGGAACTTCCGGCATTCACATCCATTCCGAAGGCGCGCGGCCAGTGGACCGGAACAACGATGTCCGACCCTTGGCCACCGCTACATCCCGGCTCGAACCTTGCTCAGCAGCCTTAAACCTGTCCTCGGCCGGCGTTTCGGCTCACTAAAGTTCCTGAGCGTTGCAGCGCACCCAGAAGATCAGCGGCGTTACGCGGGAAGATGTTCTTTGCAACTATAACGAGCACCCCCAGAATGTTTGCAGTGGTAGCGCCAAGGGCGGCGATCATAACCGCGTCAGAGAGTTGAAATCCATAAAGGCGGAACCGCCTGCGATGGGTCAGGCGGTGGTTTTGAGTTCCGCTTCCGCCGGAGCCATCTTGTGAATTCGGGAGAAAATGAACCTGGCTGGCATGGTTTGCCGGTCCAGAAGGTGGTTGGACCGGTAGCTCAGATTGGCAACCAGGAAGACCAAAAGCTTTCTGGGGCTGCGTGTGTTTCTGGCGAAACGCAGCAGTCGTCGAAGGATCCTCGTATAGGAGTAAAACCGATCGTTGAAGTGGTTTACTTCCTCCACCAGTTCCGCCCAGGTAAGGTTGCTGTAGTCGGCTACCGGATAGGTCAGCGTGTAGTACTTCCAATCCTTTGGGTAGTCGTTCGCGCGGATCCTGCCTTCACGCTCCATTTGAGCGTATAGCTTGGTTCCAGGCAGCGGCGTAAGGATCAGAACGTTGGCGGCATCGATCCCGTATTCCGTGGCCGCGCCGGCGATGGTCTCGCCAATTCCCCTCCCATCTGTGTCGATCCCCATGATGAAAGATCCCACAGCGCATATACCGTGGTGTTGGATCCGGCGGACAGACTCGCGAAAATCTCTCCCTTTCTGGATGTTGAACTTCTTGTTAAGGGCCATGAGCCCTTCCACTGTGGAGGATTCGAACCCAATGAACACGCCCTGGCATCCGGAACGCGAGGCGAGATCGAGCAGCTCTTCATCGTCGGCGAAGTTGATCGTCGCCTGGCAGATCCAGGGCCGAGTCAACCCTTCACGAATCATCGCCCGGAAAAGGTCCTTCGAGTATTCGAGATGGTCGCGTCGGGTACCAATGAGGTTGTCGTCCACGAAGAGAATGACTTTTTCCCGGATCAGTCGCAATTCTCGAATGACATCGTCTACCGGCCGGTGCCGGAACGTTCCTCCATTGAAAGCGGTGACGCTGCAAAAGCTGCAATTCAACGGGCAGCCGCGCGTTGTTTGGAGCGATCCGCAGTAGTACCTTCCCTGGAGCAGATCGTGGCGAGCGGGCGGAATTTTAGCCATCGACCCGACGCCGCCCTCATACACCCTCCGAAGCGCATGGTTCCCGGCATCTTCCAAGACTCGCTTCCATACCGAGTCCGCCTCTCCCGTGACCACTGCATCCGCGTGCCGCAGCGCCTCGTCGCGACAGAACGTGGCATGAATGCCTCCCATCACCACCGGAACTCCCATCGCCCGATACATTCCGGCGACTTCATAAGCCCGCGGCGCCTGGGAAGTGAATGCCGTAACGCCGACAAGATCTGGCCTGGGAAGGCTGGAGTAATCGGGGTGGTCCAGGTTCTCGTCGATCAGCGTCACCTCCCATTCTGGTGGGGTCAGTCCTGCCACCACAAGAAGCCCGAGGGGCTTCCACACCCGGTACTTTGTCAGGCCGTTCCAGCGGACCTTGTTCAGGCTGACGATCGGGTTGTCCGGATTAACAAGGTAGAGTCGCACTTCTTGCTCCGCGACAACAATACCACCATTATCGATGGCGCCGGAGCGCAGAGGGACATCGAAGGCCGGATTAAGCAGCTCAGGTCCCAGGTCGAGGAAGACCACCTCCGACTACGACCGCGAGAAACTTCAGGAGCGGCTCGCAAAGCTGGCGGGCGGCGCAGCGGTTATCAAAGTCGCTTGATCTCCCACCCTTTTCGGAAAGTGGGCTTAATCCACTTGGTGGCGTCCTTGTTGTTCGCGAACTGCATCCGCTCGTTATCCCACAGCAGGTTGCCATTGTAGTGTGAAGCCGCCGCGCCAAGGACGACCCAGGCTGTAAACGGTCCGGCAATGCTGAAGTTCGAGCAGGCCGGAGCGCCGCCCTTACAGGCGCGGATCCAATCGCGCGCGTGCGCGGAAATGTTCCAGTTGACGGGACTGGCCCCGGCGCTTGGGCCGGGTGAGCGGGCCAGGTAAGCGTTTGGAAGTTTGTAGTCCGCCCAGCGAGAACCCGGAAGCAGGCCAACTCCTTCGCCGCGTCCACTGGTACCGAGGTAGCCTTTCGAGCCGACAAATATGCAGTTGTACCCGCTACTTCGCATTCCTCCGCCACGGCTTTCCGGTGGGGCCGCGGCGCCCGGCCGGCGGGCCGTCGTTGCACCGCGTCCCCCTCCCGTTGGGCCACCGCCGAGGCCGAATGGGCCCACTTGCGGACCAGTGCCAGGGATCTGTCGCGCCTCCTCGGCGCTCATCCCCGGTGGAAGGTAGCCATCCCCCTGGACGTTGTCCTCCCAGTAGACCGTCACCGGAGGCATGTTGCCACGAGGGCCGAAGTCATACTTGACACAGCTTTTCTGCGGGTAGGTGAAGGGACCGGTCCCTTCCTTCTTAATCACCTCTACGCTGACGAGGCTTTCCAGGCTCAGTTCGAGCGCCCAGTTGGCAGGACCGAGAATGTGGCATCCCCAGTCGCCAAAGTGGCCGGTGCCGAAATCGTGGAATCCACGCCACACGAACGGGCAATAGAAGCCAGCGTACGCCCGCCGCACCTCGTCTGGCCCCATTTTTTCGATGTACGGCGCGATCAGCGCCCTGTAAGCAGCATCGCCTGCGGTGTAGGGCCGCCAAGCCGCGCCGCCCAACCACAAGTCCCAGTTCAGGGTGTCCGGGGCTGGGGTGGGAGCCGGGATCGTCTGCATCGCCAGCGGCCACTCCTGTCGGCCGGACCAGGCGTGGACCTCCGTCACTTCGCCGATTTCACCCGACCAGATGATCTCACAGGCCACTCGCGTCGCATCGTGTGAGTACCCCTGGTTCCCCATCTGGGTGGCGACTTTCGGATACCTCGCCGCCGCATTTGTCAGCAGGAGCGCCTCCCAGGTGGTGCGCGTCAGCGGCTTCTCGACGAAGACATGCTTGCCGACCTGCATGCAAGCGAGAGCGCAGGTGGCATGCATGTGGTCTGCGGTCGTGATGACCACGGCGTCGATCTCTTTCGACTGCTTGTCGAGCATCTGCCGGAAGTCCTTGTACTGTTTGGCCTTCGGCCACGCCGCGAAACCCGGCGCGCCGCGGGCGAAATCAACGTCGGCCAGGGCAACCACGTTCTCGACTCCCGCCTCGGCGGCGGCCAAGTCGACAGGCCCCCGGCCGCCGGCACCGATCCCAGCCAGGTTCAGTTTCTCGTTTGGGGACTTGTAGCCGAGTTGCGTCAGCGTTGGCGCGCTGCCAAAACCGCCCGCCGGAACTGCGCCGGCAAGGAGCGCACCAAAGAAGAAATACCGTCTAGAACAGCCATCCTGCGACACGTCGTTTTCGCACTCCTTTCCTGCGACTATGGCGGAGCAGCGTTTGTTCTCACATGAAAAATGGCGCCAGGTTATCCCAGCAACGCTTCGCGGCCGCCACCGCATCGTATCCCGGCTGCTCGGAAAGCTGGACGCTGACCTCCGCCATCACCGGTCCCTCGTAGCCGATCTCGCTGAGAATCTGGGCGTACTCCTTGTAATCGATCTCCCCCGAGTCGCCCGGCAGTAGGAACCGGTAGTTTTGCTCCGAGCCCACGCTGTCTTTCACGTGAATAAGCGCCGAGCGTCCCACCAGTTGGTGCATCGTCTTGCGCAGGTCCAGCTCGTGGATCTTATAGTGGCTGTAGTCGTAACAGATCCGGATCCAGGGGCTCGTCACGTGATCAAGCATCCACAGCACTTTCTCGGGCCTGTCCAACGCGTTACCCACGTGCCCCTTGATCGCAAGCACTGTTTTTAGCGCCTCCAACGTCTTGGCCCACACGCGGAGTTGATCGGCCATCTCTCCTTTGGTGTCTTCCCACGCGGAAGGCCGACCGCCCACTGCCGTCTCAATCATCGCCGGGGCTCCAGGCGATAACTCGTGCGCCACTTCTGCCGCCGTGCGCAGCCGCTCCAGGTACATCCCCTGGTCCGTGTTCGGCCCCAGCCGCAGGCTCTCCATCACGGCAGAAAGCTCGAGCCCGAGGTCCCCGATCTGTTTTCGGATCTCGGTTCGATCCGTCTTGCTCAGCAGCCTCGGTTCGGTGTCCCAGGTCGGCATCAAAGTCAGCTCCAGAGCCTTGTATCCGATCTTCGCAATGTGACTGATCGCCTGGCGAACCGGAATCCTCTTCATCCCGTACTGCTTGAAGCCAAACAGAGGCCTGCGAGACCGTGCCGGGTTTCCCGCCAGCAGCGTAGCCGTTCCCCCAGCAAAGCCGAAGATAAGGTTTCGTCTTGTCATCAACATCGGTGTGCTATGGCGCTGTTGCGCCGCAGTAGTGCATGGCCCCAGCGCGTAAACCTTCGCGCATTTCATCGAGCTGTCCGAAGGGAAGGGCTCCAAGCCGATACCCAATTATTGCGCGATGGCGTCACGCATGAGGTACGTCTGTGTACCACCGTCGCGTCGCAGTTCTATAGGCACATCGTGAGCACGTAGATAAAGCCCTAGGAGGTGAAGGCTAAGTGATGCCGCCCCCATGCGTTGATTTCTGCGAACAAGTTCGCCAAGGGCGTAGAGGCCCACCGCTTGGCCGGCCTTGTCGCGTTGCTTATCAGCAGCCATGATCAGGCCACGCAGAAAATCGTGCGTGCAGAGGCCGAAAAAATCATCTTCGATGCTCACGCGTATTGCGCCGTCCCGTTCAACGAAAACGACCTTTCCGCCGGTCCTCTGACGTTTAAGCACGGCATTTGACACTTCCTGCACGTCGAAGGCGGCACGATTATATAAGCACTCTCGAAAGAACGGCGTAGCCTGACCGTAAGCGAGCATGTGAACAAGCTGCTTGGTGGCGTCGGGAAGTAGACATGCGGCATATGCGGCGCGCGTACTCCAACTGCTTACTTCCTCCGAGCCAAATCCTCCACTGTCGACCCAGAACTTAGCAGCAAGATAATCGTGAATAGTGCGGTGAGTGAACTGCCATTCATCTCCAGTCGGGACCAGCACGCCGTACCACTGCGCAATTTCCGTCAGGAGCAATCGCACGTCGATGCCCTTGATCTGGACCAGTTCGAGATGGCGCCGAATGCTGCTCTCGACGACATCCCAGGACGCCTGCAGCCGTTCCATTGAGAACGCAACTCGCATGAGGCATCTTACACGCTCGTAACCATCGATCTCCAGGTCGGATTGCCGACGTACTCCCTTTGACTGATCCCAACGAAGAGTTAGCGTCTGAATTGCGCGTTCAATTAGGCCGATCGAACGCCTGGGTATCTCCCTTTCAGTGCCCGTTTGAAGAATGCAGACGAGAGCTAGCATCAGAGGGTGCGAAGCAAAGTCCTCGAAGCCATGATCGTGCAGCTCGCTCAGAAGATGCTCAGCCGAAATAGAGATGCCGAGAGCACCAGCATAGGCTATGACGAACCTTATGGCGTCTTCATGCGCGAAGGCACTAAGTTCGGCGTGCCTAACCTTTAGATCATAGACGTCGTAGTAAGAACGGCAGGTAAGGAAAAAACTTCCGACGCCGAGCGAGTTGAATTCCAGGAGAGCCCGTGAAATGCGTTGCCGCTCTTTCTCGTTAATTTCGTCATAACCGTCGACCAGCAAAATGAGACTCTTGGCTCGGCCGGCGCTTCGTCCGAGCGCAAGGTTCCGCACGAAATCGCAGAGTACTTCGACGCCGTCCGGCCAGCGCAGCGTGAACAGCACTGGCAGGTACGTGGCTGTTTCGAGCAAGTAGTTATAAGCCCAATGCAGCAGTGTGGTCTTCCCGCGGCCGGGGCCCGCGAATATGATTGTGCTCTTGTCGTACAGTAGCTGAGTCAACTCGTACTTGACCTTTTTCTCACCCATTGTTACAACAAGGTTGAGAGGTTGGTAAATCGCGCGAATCGGGATCGGATTAGGCATACCCACGCACTGAACGTGAGATGCCTCGGCTGCGGATAGGCGCAATATCCGATCGAGGGTTCTTCTCCAACTGCGAGAGTCCGCATCCTTGCTGAAGATTGCAAGGACGCCTTCTACGACGTAAGGGATAGCGTTCCCAAGGTCAAGGGAAACCGGATCAGGCATAGATCGCCTCGGGGTGATGATACCATAGCCCCCCTATTTAGATGCCTCAGAAGGCTGTGTCCGAGGATCTCCGCAGGTTCGTGAGCCTGTACGGGCGCGGTGGCGCGGTCGAGGACGGTCTGCCAGCAGAGCCGGTGGACGGTGAACTATCCGACCGTACGATACCCGTGCGGCCGCCGCTCCCGGGTGACCTCACCCACCTATTTCGCGGTTCTGCGGTGCCGATCGCAGGCTGGTCCTCCGTCGCCCTGAGTTGTTACGCTTCATCTCCTGCATTCCAACCGACCGCCCGTACATCCGCTGAATCACCGACTCAGGCGTAGGTAGCGCCCTGTAGCCCAGCGACCGCGGCGTAGATGGTCTCGTCCGATCTTCAGCGCGCCCGGCTCGTCACGAACGATCCGAATGACAGTGCTCGTGCTCAACTTCCACGTGACGCGGGCACCAGATGGCGGCGGTCTCGTCTCCCAAGGGCACGGTCTCGCCAGCGAGGAACTGGACGCCGACCCAACGCGCAGACGAGCGCGTCGAGCGCGTCCTCGTAGCGCTTCAGGCGACTGAGCCCGCCAGCGCCAACGCGGCCGACAACGGAACGTCCAAGGGTCCAAAGACTGCGGCGAGTGGGGTGTGGATCGCACCTAGGCTTTCCAGGAGCTTCCTGGCCCGCTCCGCCGGCGTGGTGCCCTTCCAGTAGCGGGTCGTCTTGGAGACCTTGTATCCAATCGGCGCCGCGGCGAACCCGCCTCGAACGGGCGAAGTCTAAAATCCAGCGGCGACCAGATCGTCTGCCAATTTCGCGCCGAGCGGTCCAGGGCGGCTTACACTCGGACTGTGGGTGCCGCACCCGCGACCGCCGAACTCGCGCGACACCGCCCTATCCGCCGCCCTCCGTCCCCCGATAGGAACCGTGGCGACCGGCATGTAGGCTGTGACGAGGGTGCCCGACAATGCTTTGCTGCCACGAGCAGGGCTCAAAGCTGCGCTGAGGGCGATCGATTCCTCCTGGTCCCAACAGCGCCTTGCACAATTGCTCAGGATTGCCTACGATGCAATACGGAGAGCATTGTCCGCAGGATTGCCGTCACCACATGATCGGATAATCACGGACCTGGTTGACCGGCTCCAAGCGATCGAGGCTCCGCGCTCGCTTGTCGAACTCCGAGTAACCGGGGCCGAGTACGAAGCCCTGCTGCGTTGGGGAGGGTCCCTATCAAGACATCGCGTCCGCGCAGACCTTCTATGGGGCCTGAATCGCTACTGCCTGGGAGCCGAATCCTGGGCGGCCAACGAGTTCGTCGGCTTAGGCCTGTTCATCCTAATAACCGAGATTGCCCGTCGTTACGCTAACGAGGGGCAGCTCTGGCCGAGCGTAGTAGAGTACTTTCCGCAATGCCGGGACGAACTCTTCACCAGAAATGCACAACCGGCGCCGCTTTTGAAGGATGGCCTTGAAACAGCCGCCCGCAAGGCACGACTCCGGCACGTCTTTGGGAGTACCGGGACTCAGGAATGGTATCTCAGCGTGTACCTGCAGTTCGGTTTCACAGCTTCTGGCATCAAGAGAATCCCGTATTGGCTCGCCGGCTATCCACGAACTGCGTCGATAAGCATTCTGCTGGGTGAAGATCAGCATTTTCCAGGCAGGGCCGCCGGGACTTTCCAGGAGCTTTGGGCGCTCTTGCAACAAGTGCGGGACGGCAACCGGAAGCCCGAACACGCAAAGCATCTTCTGATGCTGTGCCCCTTCATTCTGCCCGAATGGATTGAGTCCGTATTAGCCCAGGCTCAGAAGCACGTCGAAACGATCGGGCACGAAAGCCAGACTGGCCCGATCCTTCTCTTTGAGGCACCGTTTCTCAAGTGGGCCCCAGGCTGTGCGCCACTTCTGGCGACGCGGGTCACCAGCCTCGCGTGGGCCAACCTTGACCCAGTCCCTCATCGCATCACAGTCGATGGCCAACCGTCGGGATACATCGCGTATAGCACCGACGGGCATCACACCACAAGCGGCGAAGTCGCACTGCCTCACCGTACCGGTTCATGCATCATCGAGTTGGAAACAGACGGACGGAGCGTGTACCAGCAGGAACTTGAGCTCTGGAGCGTTGACGAAGATGTTACCGCGTTTCGCTCGTTTACCGGCAAGAGAATAGACGCCTATCGGGATCTCATGAGAACCGGAGAGCCGTTCTACGTCGCCACAGCACCAGACATCAACCTTTTGCCAGAGCCCGCAAAGTTTCATCGAGACAACACGTTACCCGTCCACTTCTACGAACTTCGGCCTCCTTGGCCGCCGCAGATTCGCGCCGCCTTGGAAGGCCACGATGTCTGGAGCCCGCGAACAGGTCGCGAGCCCGCTCCCGAGCCGGCTTGGCTAAAAGAAATTCGGATCGTGCCAACCACCCCCGGCAACGCAAGAGTCGATGCCCCGCCCCCAACCGTGATCCGTCAAGTGAGGGTCGGTAGAGCCACGTTTCCGCCCGATGGGATCCAGTACGGAACTCTCCCGCCAAAACCACACTATACGATCACGATTAATGCAGAGTGTCGCAACCAGAGGGGGATCACCCGTCGGGCTCTCCAAGTCGAACCGCCAGCGCTTGAGCGCGTCGACAATGAATGGCGGAAGCTAACGACACTGTCTCGAATAACTGCTGCTGAAGCCGAGCAGCTCGTCATCAAACTGTCCCCGGCCTCGGACGACGAGCTATACCTGATGGCTGGCCACGTTCTTATCAAGCGCCTGACAGGTGCTGCAACTCGTGTCGGACGAGTAACCGGATTCGGAGAATCGCTGGCTGTGTTTTCCGGGCGATTCAACGGCGCTCATCTCCAGTATCAGATCGCGAAGACACTTGAAGATACAGGAATCATTGTCAGCGCTCAGCACAATTTCGGCGTTCTGATCATCACGACCCAACATCAGGTGAACTTGACGCCCGAGCACTCCGTCCACATTCTCGGAGTCGACGGGAGCTTCACGAGTATTTCGGGAGGCGACATCAACGTCACGGACCGCCAATGGTGGCTCAGGGGTCTTTCTCAAGCGCAAATGGACGGGTGGATTGCCATTAAATTTAGGGGGGAGCGGCTCGGTGCGATCTGGCCACCGGTTGGGCCACTGCGGACCAAACCGCTGACCGCCCCATTGTCCGCTGAAATGAAGGCTGCCTTTCTCCGATGGTTCCGCGTTCCGATCTGCGCTTCCGATGTTCTTCCGTACGTCCGCCAGCTCCTTCATTCGAGACCGCAGGAGTGCTTAGGTATCTGGCTTAACAGAGAGAGATTTGAACTTCCCGACGGTCACGCGCTTCAGTTTGGCAACGATGCAGGCGAAGAATGGTGGGCGGCTGTACGTGAGGCATGTTGGGCATGGAGGCACAGGGCACGAGGCGTCAGCGACGACGTACTCAGCGCAGTCAGTGGTCGGGGTAACTCATTCACTGCGGGTTGCGCGTTGATCAAGAGGGCAGATCCCCTCTTGGCATACCGCATCCTCCGCCCTATTCTGTTAGAAGATCCCAGGTGGCTTAGCGACTTGGAAGTAACTCTACCAGGCGAGGCATACCTAAGAATGCTTCGAGAAGAATCCCAAACGGTCTTGCGAGCTGATGCCTACTTCCTCGATGACCTTGTGAGAAAGGCTTATGTCCATTGCACCGGAGGCATGCTCCGCAAAATCGACGAAGACAATCTGAAGATTGCGCTCCACGGAGATGCCTTTCGGCAGTACGTCTTCATGAGGATGTGCAAGGATCACTATGCCTCTCCTTAATGCAGTCGCGCTCACCGAGCAGATACGTCGGCGTCTCGTCGAACTCTGCTTGGACGACAACTACGTGTACGACGAACGATTGCGAAACCTGTGCGCGCGGCTCTGGGAGGGGCCGCCTGAACAAGGTGGGCTGGTCGGACACCTCTGGGTCGAGGGGGCCTTCGCCGCGGAACTCACGGAAGTCACGCTGCCAGACCTTGTGCGAGCAGGGTTTCGCGGAGATCTCCAACGGCTCATTGACGCGAACGGGGTGTTTCCAGCGGGGCGACGGCTTTACAAGCATCAATTGGAAGCCATCACTAAAGCGCAACGAGCAGAGACCGACGCCTCGCCAGCGCTGGTGATTTCGGCACCCACTGGCTCGGGAAAGACCGAATCATTTCTTCTGCCAATACTCAACAGGCTCTTCACAAACGAACGCCGCGGCGAGGGCGTTCAATGCCTGATTCTCTACCCCATGAACGCCTTGGTCAATGATCAAGTCGACCGCCTTGAACGCTGGCTCAAGAACCAAGAACCGACACGGCTGCGAATTGTCCACTTCACGAGCGAGACGCCAGAGGAACACAGTTCAGACCTTCCATCGTTTGATCTGTGTCGCTTGCGGACGCGTCAGGAGGCACGGGGCCTCGAGTCGAGAACCGGTCGACGCTGGCGGCCTGGCGAACCGAGGGGACCTATTCCTGACATTTTGATCACCAACTACTCCATGTTGGAGTACATGCTTTGTAGGCCGCAGGACGCCGTCTTCTTCGGACCGGCGCTACGCGCCGTAGTTCTCGACGAGGCCCACCTTTATTCCGGCACCCTGGCGGCCGAAATAACGATGTTGCTGCGTCGCGTTTACGACCGCTGCGGTGTTCGCGCCGACGCGGTCCTTCACGTCGCCACATCGGCAACGTTGAGTGTCATGGACGACACTATCAAGACCTTCGCGGCTCGGCTTTTCTCCAAGTCCGCTGAACTCGTCGAGGTCATCGAGGGAAAACCCGATCGAGTGCGACTTGACGAACCGTCCCCGCCATCAGCTCCGACGCAGCCTCACGACCTGACTGCGCATCAATGGATAGTAGAACCCATGATCGCGGAGGGTGAGCTGGTCGTTAATCCGGACCGGTCACGAGAGCTTGCGAAACAACTGAGAAGTGTCGTCGGCACGCGGTCGATACAGGCCGCATGTCAGCTTGCGGAGGATCGCCCAGCCATTCTACTGCACTCGGCGTTGCGTGCCAGTCCCATCGTGCATAGACTGGTTCGAGCACTGTGGAATTCGCCACGCATCAGGCTCGAAGACCTTTCACAGGAGCTGTGGGGCGAATCAGGAGACGATGCCGTAAGTGCGACTCTTCATCTACTCCATCTGAGCGCTGTGGCTCGGCTTCGTCCTGACGAGCTGCCGCTTGTACCCCACCGGCTGCACTTGTTGGCCAGAGTCAATGCTCCGTTGCAGGTGTGTCTTAACGCTCAATGTTCAGCAACCTCAGACAACAAGCTCACGGGTCTCGGTGCAGTGTCATCAGGGTTGCGGGAGCACTGCGAGCACTGCGGCGCCGCGACGCTCAGCCTGTATCGCTGTCCGACCTGTGGTCAGCATGTGCTCGCCGCTGATCGCGACACCCTTCAGTTGCGCCCGTTGTCAAACCCTCAGCGAACTCCCACGCTGTTGGTGATAACTCCAGCGGAGGGTGAAGTCTTGCACGCCGATACCAGGACAGGCGCTTACCCTCGGCGGGCAGGGGCAGAGTCGATCACCTTATTTGTCATCCAGCACTGCCCAAGATGTGGAGCCGATGGCAAGGACTTTACTTCTTTCGCGGTTGCCACTTCACTGACAATCACGATCCTCGCCGAAACGTTGCTCGCTGGACTACCGCCGCTTCCTGAAAATGAGGGCAGGATACGGCTAGCCCGAGGCCGTCGCGTACTCGCGTTTAGTGACAGCAGGATGGAGGCGGCTCGGCTCGGACCACGTCTCTCCTACCAGCATGAGATTCAGCTCGTCCGTGCTGCCATCGTTGACACGCTACGCCGACAGCCCGTCGCTGATCAGACAACAATTTCCTACCTGCAAGAGGAGATTCAGAATCTTGAAAAGAAACTCTCGCTACCGCTTCCGGATCCCGTACGTATTCTTGTGTCGAGCGACTTGCAGAGGAAAAGGTCCGAGTTGGCGGCCCACCGTTCCGGCGGATCGATCCTGGAGATAGCTGGTGCCTTCTCAACCTCGCCGCTTCTCTTCGAGATTATGGATCAAGATTTTGGGGAGAACACGCGAGCCGACGAATGGGACGAAAGGCAATGGAGCGCGAATAGAGATCGTGTCGCGAGGCGAGCCGTGCAGCTACTTGGCCGCGAATGCGCGCGAATGGAACGTAGCAACGAACGGAGCCTCGAATCCATTGGGCTAATCGAGATTACCTATCCGGGTATCGAAGACCTTACCATGCCCTCCTTCGAGGAAGGCCTCCTCGGAGCCTCGGCTGCACCATTGCGCGCACAGTGGCCAGATTTCGTCTCGTTACTTCTGGATACCTTGCGCGGAGATGGAGCGATCACGCTGGGCACCCCGGAGGATGACGGAGGGTATGAATATGGCCCGGAGTTGATCGGGAAATGGGCCTGTGTCGAAGGAGATGGGCTTCGACTTGTGCGATTCGTCGGAGAAACTGAAAACCATCGCCGCAATCGGTTTGTATCCAGGGTACTTCGGAGAGTCAGTGCTCGCTCGGACCTAACGACCGCAAGAACGATCCTCCACCACACGTTCGATCAACTCGTGCACGCGGCGAAGTCTCTCCGGTTTCCGTGGCTTGAATATCAGCAAAGGGCAGACAAGGGAGGCCGGCTTTGCCAGTCCGTCCGGATGCGCTTTGGCGGACTAGGCCTGCGCATCCCGTCCGACCTCTACGAGTGCCCAATGACTGGTGGTGTATGGCCACGCGCCGTCGCGTTCTCCGTGCCCACGGCGCAAGGCAATCTCGTGGCCGATCTCAAAAGAATTCCTGCGCAGTTCCTCGACGAGAACTCCCGGTACGGCAGGCCTCGGCGCGAGTACAGCGATGAATCCGGAACTGTATTCCGAATCGGGCTGTGGGCAGAGGAGCACAGCGCTCAACTCGCTTCCCATGAAAACCGCCGGCGCCAGGACCTTTTTCGGG
This sequence comes from Bryobacteraceae bacterium, assembly GCA_026129905.1. Lineage (GTDB taxonomy): Bacteria > Acidobacteriota > Terriglobia > Bryobacterales > Bryobacteraceae > JAHCHE01. The sequence goes on from JAHCHE010000039.1 coordinate 47,975, forward strand.
CCGGCATCCGCAACGTCCTCTCGGCGACTACGACCATGGAACTCGGGATCGACATTGGCTCCCTGTTGGCGGTACTCATGGGCAACATCCCACCGGGGAAGGCCAACTATCTCCAGCGTGCAGGCCGTGCGGGGCGCCGAACCGACGGATCGTCATTGGTTGTTTCGTTTGCTAGGCAGCGTCCGTATGACCGTGCTGTCTTCCAAGCGTTTGGCGAATACCTGAGTAAGCCGCTGCGCAAGCCGAGCATCCTCCTAAGTCGCCGGCGGGTCATTCGCCGCCACATCCACGCATACCTCCTTAACGAGTTCTTCCGCCACGTGTATGCTCCTGAGGCACGGGTTGGGGCTATGGAGGCGTACGGCAGATTTGGGATATTCTGCGCGCTGCCGTTTCCCAAGTACTGGGACGCAGGCCCGAAGCCGTCCCTAGACCGCGCCAGCAACCGCTTTCCAGAGAATGTACACTCGCTCGCTTGGTGGAGCCCGGCTCCTGACGATCAGGTTCTGCGGAAGCAGTTCTCAAACTACGTAACGTTTCTCCGGCAGCACGACAACGAAGAGCGGCGGCGTGCTCTGGCGCTTTTGCGCGGAGTTCCGGGATGGGAACAGGTCGAATGGGATCAACTGTTAACGAGCACCAACCTACTTCTTCAGAACGCTTGTGATTATTGGCTTGAGATTTACAGCGACTTCCTCGCCGAATGGGAAGAAACACAGCAGAAATCGGTAGCCAACGCTGTGCGGTATCAGATGAGCAACATCTTTGAGACTACGACAATCGAGTGTCTTGCCGACCGCTTGTTTCTGCCTAGGTATGGTTTTCCGATCGGCGTTCACCGATTGCAGGTGTATCAGCCCGCAAGCACGCGGGACGCCAGCGCTCGTGAAGACCGCTTCCGGCTTGAGCGCTCCGGACTACTTGCGCTAAGAGAGTACGTACCTGGCTCGCAGCTACTCGTTGGTGGAAAACTGGTTACCTCAAGGGGCATACTCAAGCACTGGACTGGCGCGAACCTCAATAAGGCTGTTGGGATGAAAGGGCAACTTGCGACGTGTGCCTCTGGTCACACCTATTACCGCTTCGGTCAAGCCACTCAGCAATGCCCGATCTGCGCGCAACCGAATGCTGAGCCATCCATGGACATACTTCTGCCCAAATTCGGCTACAGTTCCGCAGCCTGGGACCCTCCACGGCGCAGCCGCAACATTGAGACCGTGGGGATAGTCGAACAAGCTACGATGACCTTCTTTCAACCGACCGAAGGACGCGTGACCGAGAGTGACTTTGGCGGCATCAGGGGCCTCCGCGCCGAGTACCAAGAGCAAGGTGAGCTTTTGGTTTTCAATCGCGGCCAGCAGGGCTTGGGGTACGCCATCTGCCTACAGTGTGGCTATGCAACGAGCGAGGAGTCCCACAGTGATGACCGGCTACCTAAAGGCTTCGATCGACACAGCCCCTTGTTTTCGAAGAGCAGGGACGCTCGCTGCTGGCGCAGAGGCCAGGGATCGCATTGGCGGCATCAGATCCTGGGCGCGAAAGAGGTAACCGACATCCTTTTTTTGGATTTTTCCGTCCCGTTCGGCACACACAGCTACGATCTCGCAGTTGCCACGACAGTTGGCCACGCGCTACGGCAGGCCGGCGCTGAGATGATGCAGATCGACACGCGCGAGCTGGGAACGCTCGCGATTCCCGCAGGGAAGGCAGGGCGAAGCTGGGGTGTGGTCCTGTACGATAACGTCCCAGGTGGTGCGGGCCATGTTTACGAGCTCATGGAGCTCGCACCGAGATGGCTGAAGGCAGCGGCCAAAACGATGTATGTGGATGAACGTCACCATCGCGAGTGCGTGCACGCGTGCTTGGATTGCCTCCTGACCTTTGAGGCGCAATACGAAATTGAGCGCGGTCGAATGAACCGGCAGCTTGCCTACGAAGCGCTCGCCACAGCTCTACGGGGCGAACCGCCACCTGAGTCGGGTGAAAGTGCGATACCGGGCATCCAGGATCGGGGTAGCGTAGACGAGCGAATCTCACGCGCTAGGCGCGCCGCGAAGCGAAAGATTTGAAAGACGGCGCGCAGCTTTGGCACTGGAGCCGTGTTCAGTTAAGGTCTGCACGGACAGGGATTCATCGCGGCGATCAGCATGAAGCTGGCCGGAAACGTCAGCGTCATGTTCGAGCGGGCAATCGTCACCGAGCCGTCTTCCAGCGGCTGCCGCAGCAGCTCGAGCACGTTGCGCGGAAACTCCGGCAACTCATCCAGAAACAGTACGCCGTGGTGGGCCAGGCTCACCTCGCCCGGCCGCGGCATGCCCGGACCGCCGCCGATGAGGCCGGCGTCGGAGACCGTTTGATGCGGCGCGCGAAAGGGCCGTTCTTTCAGCATGCCCACGCCCCGCGGCAGTTGCCCGGCCACGCCCAGGATCTTGGTGGTTTCGAGCGCCTCCTCGAACGTCAGCGGCGGCAGGATGCCGGGCAGACGCTTCGCCAGCATGGTTTTGCCGCTCCCGGGCGGTCCGATCATGAGCACGTTGTACGCGCCAGCGGCGGCCACCTCGAGGGCTCTCTTGTCTGCCGTCAAGCGGTTCGAGTGTCGGGCGTCGGGAGGGTGATGGGCCCGCGGAGAGATGGTCATGTAATGGGGCAGGCCGCGGGTTTGGATGGCGTCGGGATAAACCGGCGTGAAGTTGTGAATGAAAGAGTCATACAGGAAAGGAGTAGCGAACCATCCTGGCCCCGAGCCATGCGGGGGCAGCCGCAAGGCGGCCCTCGAAGCGTTGGACAGGGGCACATGCAGGCTAGGTATCCCTAACCAGTGAGCTCCGAAATCGTTCCATCCGGGAGCCGACCGTGTCAAACCAACGGGAAGGCAATATCGCGGCGCGCGACAGCGCGAGCGCGCCGCGGCCCGGCGGAGTCGAAGACCCCAAGCATGCATGGAAACTTCACGCGCGAGAACCGAGAGGCCCCGCGGCTGTCCGTGACCGGTAGGACGCGGACCGCTGGGTGAAGAGCGGCAGACACACGTCTCGGCAAGGCGGAGAGGGTCCGGTCATCGTCATCCGGGTTCCGTCGAGGTGGTAGTGTGGATGCTCATCGTGCAGCGCCTGCGTCTGCGCTGCGCCTCTGCGAGAGCACTGGCATGGTCATGGGATGGGAGTGCCCATACTGCTTCGACGAGGCGTGCCGGTTGTATCGCGAGTCGGACAAGGAATAGCCGGATCATCGCCGCCATATCGTGTCCTCGATGCGGAGCCGGAGCGGGAGAACCCTGCCGCAATCCGGTTCCGCATCAGGAAGTTCGAGGTCCGGTGGACAGTCGTTCTCAGCCTTATGGCGTCCACAAAGAGCGCCGTATGGCGTGGGTGGACGCCAAAAGGGACGTATAGACGCACGAGTCGCCAGGCTCGGGTTCCTGTCCTCGCTGTGGACGCTGGTCTCGTTTTGAGGGGCCTGAGCGCCAGCGCGCCGAAGTCAGCCTGTCCTGGCTTTTCTTCATCCCGCCTCCGTCTCGAGCGCCGCTTTCTGACTGGTGTTCGTGAAGGCGAAAATCCGCTCGGTTCAAGAAAGAGAGAAGGAAAGCGATGATCCTGTGAAGGCTTGATGGTCGCTTCTTCGTAGCATGATGAACGTTTGGATCGCCGCGGACCTATCCGGCTGTCAAGGCTCTTCTTTTACGCCAGTAAACGAGGAACTCGGGAAGAGAGCCGGCGAGCTTTCGGTTAGCCGGGATCGGCTGCGCCTAAGAGGGCGTGTGAAAAGACAGGCTACTTTATGCCGGAGATTTTCTGCTCCGACATGGTAGCCCTTATCACAACCGGGGTGATAGACGATCTTGGCTTCAGGGGCCGGCCGGTCCGATCGCCGCTTGCGGCGGCTACGAGTCTTTCTGGACCGGCCAACGAACCCCGTATCGGGTCATGGCCGCAACTGCTCGGCTCGCGATGCGGGCGCCATCAACTAGGCGATCATCAACCTTCTGGTTCTTTCCCAACCTGGATTCAGGTGGCGGAGTGGACCGTTGATCGGGCTCGCCACTCCGCGTTTCCCCAAGTTACCTTGGAGACCTGGGCCCGTAACCGCCCTGGGAACGGATGACCGGCATAGCTCCGTAGCACCAGCCCGGCGCGTCCCGCCAGATTCCCAAGAATGCCACGCCTTGGTTCACCGCCGTCTTACTTCCGAGGTCAGACGCGACCGCCAGATCCTTTTATGGACGGGCGGGCCTTGCGGCCCACAAATAGAGCTAGTATAGGATGATCAGGAAATATCTCAGGTTTTTTCGCCGAGCCTCGGCAATAGGGCTTTGCGCGTAGGGTCTACCCGCGCTGGCAGCGTTGTCCCGCTTCTACGCCATCGCCCAGATCGAGTACTGCCGCAACTTCATCTTCAAACGCCATTTCCCCATCCACAAGATCTTCGAGCGCAGCTGTGAGATCGGCCTGTGGCGGCTGACTGCCAATCGCATCAGCGAGATCTTCGGCGTCCGCAGCCGCTTCCACCATCAGCCCGATCCCGCGCACCAGCCCAACAGCAAGCTGGAAGCCGCATATCACAAGGCCGACGCCGCCATTCAGGGCGTCGTCGATCTGCTTGCCGCCGCCTAATGTTACCGCTCCAAATTGTGAAGTATCTCTGTTTACGATCTTCGATCTAAGAATCAAAACGTGGGGATCAGCCGTTCCCCTCCGCGGGCGGGTGATTTCACGTTCGGGGCGGCCGCAGCCGCCCCTGCCATTCCGGCCAACGTCTTAGGGGGAGGATTGTTGCCGACCTGCGAGCCTTCGAGGTCTCGGACGCGAGGGCCGGATCTTCTTGGATCACTTGGCACCTGGTGATCCATGGCCGGGGGGACCCGCGCGATTTTGATTCGAGCCCCCCGGCATGGTCAATCCACAAACAACTCACGTCTGGAGAAGGAACATGAAAATGAATGATGAAGTGGTAGCCGCAGCTGACCACGGCCGTGTGTTTCGAACGGGAACCCATAATTTGGGAACCGTGCTTCTGCAGCAGGTGGATCGATTCGTACTCGAGCGCCAGCTTAACGCTCTGATCCGAACCGCTAAAAAGCACAGCGCACACGGTGGTCCGCACTGTCGCGAAACCTGCGAAATCCTGGTGGCGGAAGCACATCGTCTGGTTTCGGCTTATGGCGAGCGCTGGCAAATTCCAGCCGCGCAATTACGGGCGCGGTTCGCCGGCCTTGCCGCGCTAGAGGCGCAAACGCGGAGACGAATGCCGGAATGGGCCGCATCGCTGCTCCAATGGCTTGCGTTCGCGGCCTGCCTTGGAATGGCAGCAGGCGTTGCCTGGATCGCGTTCGTGGTAACAATCGGCCCTTTTCGCTAAGTCGATGGAACTCATGCCTCAGGCGCTGTTTGTCAGTCCGCCGTGGTGAGCACCGATGGAGGGTCTGGCGCGCCGCTGGCAAGATCCGCCGGACGGACAAAACCTAGCCGAGCGGGCGCAAGGTTGAGAATCGTATTCGCATATGGTTCATGGGCCGGAGGGGATGCGCCCGCCGGGGAGGCCCCCCGGCCCGAAAGGTCCCAAAGAGCTGCCTCCTCGTGGCGGGACCGGATACCAACCAAAGCTCGGACCGCTGGCCCTGCCGGGTCGTTCCCACCGAGAACTGGCTGGACATCCAGAGCCTCGGCAGTCTCTAAATGGACCGATCCAGTGCATACGCGATCGCAACACCAGAACGCCGACCCGCGGTGGCGATTAGCGCTGGTGGGATAGGTCGCCATAGAGATGGCGATTCACATCGCCGATTTCCACGGTCCGAGCGTTGGCCATCAAGGCGTGCTTCGCCGGTCCCAGAGATGCTCCTTCCTCCGGTCGGGCCCGCCGCGGCCGGGAGGCGCCCGTCAGGGAGGGTCCCGGCCCGCGTGCCGTGATGCTGGTCGTAGGCGCGTCATGATTGCCACCGCCGCTTCTTGTGTCGCTCGCCGAAGTTCGGACCCTTGCCGGGCATGACCGTCAGGGGTCTACTTCCTCTGCAGTTTCTGGCGTTGGTGGGGGGCGGCCTACCCCGGTTGTCCCCGATTCCCAAGACGAATGCGGAGGTAAAGGAATGTTCTCGATCCAGGGCGGCGGGTCCGGCGATGACGGCCCGGCTGACCGGCGCCCAACGAGCGGCGCCGGGCGAAAACGCTCAGACAAATTAGGGCAACGGTTGTCAGCAGAGCAGAAACGCGGATTATATAAGGTAGCAAGGGCTTCCTGGAAGGACCTGAAGCCGGGACAGCGCGTGACAGAGTTGCAGCGTCTTCTCAACGACAAACCTGTGCGCCTTGCATTGCGGAAGTGGCTGCACGATTTCAGCGAACTTGGAACGACGGCGCAGCCGATCCCAGATTCCGAAGCGATCATCGAGTATGCCTTCAAAAAGGCCAAGGATGCGGTCGCCAGGGGGCAGTCGATCGAGGAGGCAGTCAGCTACTGGATCGCCGACGCCGTCTTCAAGCTAAAGCCCCGCTGCGCGTTCAGCAAGCTCAAGAATGAGATTGCAGCAGTCGTTCGGGCGGCACTCGCATGAAATCGCCCCGCGTTGTCCGTGCGGATGAGCCGGCGCTGAACGCGCCATTCATGGTCGTGGACAAGGTTGGGCGAGCATCTGTCCTTCGTTGCAGTCTTCCTTCGATCAGGCGGTTTGGCGCTTGTGGGTAGGGTAAGGGAACCGTCGCGGCTTCATGAGGCCGTGGCGGTTCCCGTAATTTGGAGTGCCCAGTGGCCGGCTCCAGGTCCATCACTGCCGAGGCCCTGGATGAATGCCTGTTGCGGGCCGTTGGCGCAAAATCGCACGGGAACGCCATTGACCTTCGGCGCCAAGCATGGCATGATACGAGGAAATGACGTAGTCGCAAATCCATCCTCCGCTCCCCGAGAAGTTCCTTAGCCCCGCCGCGCGCGGGACAGCGAGTTGCCTGCCGACCCGGATCTGATTCCGGCCAACCGTAGATCCAGGAGTGGACTGCCGTCATGCAGGTCTCCTACGAGGAATTGCTCGAGGCGTGTCTCGATTACCAGCCCGGCCGCGCCACGGGCCGGAGCATCAGGACAACGATTCGCTTCAACACGGACGGCGTCGTCCGCCCGCCCATATATGTCGAAAAAGACAAGACCCGGATCTATGCAGTCGAACGCCGCGGAGACGGCGCGGTATCGGCGCAACTCGACTCGCCGGCCTCCCAGGCGAACCGGTTCGAGGCGATTCTGCGCGCCTTTCGCGAAATCCTCGGGCTGCCGGTGATCTGGCTCGAGATCGACGGCAAGGTAATCGACAACTTCACCGCGCCGCATCGGGTATTCGATTCGATCTTTCGGCGGGCGGTGTTGGACGGCGTCGATTTCCCAAAATCGAAGATCGGCCAAATGCTATGGGCGCCAAGGCCCAAGGACATGTCCGCGCTGTTCCGCTATTGCCCGAACGTACTGCTGTTCGGCGGGTGGGACAGTCTGGCCAAGTGGTCGGGCGCGCGGATTGCCAAGGTCGTTGAGTCGTACGTTACGGCGCACCACATCGAGCGCTGCTGCGGAACCGCCTCCCGGCTGGACCCGCTCGGTCTCGGCCGGGATCTCCGCGTCTACCGGCATCGGGAACCCGCGCTCGGCTGGACGCTGCAGCCGACCGAAGCGCGGGGGGAATCGCCGGTGGAACCAGCCAAAGTGGTGCTCGGGAATATTCCTCCAAGCCTGAACGAGCTTGGGGGCGTACGCGCCCAAGAGATCATCCAGACGACGATTATCTCGCTGACCGCCCTCCGCCAATACTCGTTCGGCAGTCCGGAGCGAAACGGGGCCGCACGGGCGGTTCTGACGGCGCTGGCTCTGTTCGCCGCGGCGGTTCAGTTTGAAAGCGGCGGCTGGCTGCGGTCCGGTTGCCAGCTCGATCCGCTCGACAGCGAGTTGCTATTCCAGTTGACGACGTCTACGGGAACTCGGGCCTTACCGCTGTCGGCCGAGCAAGCTCTAACGCTGACGCAGACCGCGACGGCCGCCACGCGGCGTCTCGGGCTGGAGTGGGAGTCGCTGCAGCTGGAGCCATCGGAAGATCTGATCGAGCTCGTCAGGCGAAATGGCCAGAACGGAGATCCTGAGGATGAGAATTAGTGTCGACGTTCTGGGCCGGGCGCACGCGTTCACGCCGGAGGGAGAACGCGAGTGGCCGTTTTATCCATCCCGTTTGTTTTGCTCGGCCGTCGCCGCCGTCAAACAAGCGAGATTGGGAACCCAGGCCGAGGACGCCTTGCGGTGGCTGGAACGGCTGCCGTCACCGCAGATCGGCTGTCCGGCAGCAGCGGCGCCCGGCATCGTTGAGACATGGGTTCCGTCGAACTATTCCCGGTTCCGCCGGCCCCACGAGATCCTGCCCTGGCTGCGCAACCGGCAACTGCGTGAAGTGGGCGCTTTCAGCGTTTTCGGGCCCATAGACTACCAGTGGCCGGAGGTCAACGCGTGGCCCGAAGCGCTCGGCGCCGTCATCGAACACATCTCCCGGATCGGACGGTCGGATTCGCTCGTTTCGGCGTCGATTTTTCCAGAACCTGTCGAACCCAACTTGGTCCCTGGGCGAGGAAGAACGTCATTGGGCGTGCCTCGACCAGGCTACTTGCAGATGCTCGAAGAGGCGTACCGCCGCGGTTTGCGCCCGGCTCCGCCCGCGATCGAATGGTACGGACCGCCGGGATCGGCGGAGACGGTTGGCATGCCGGCGCACGGAGAAATGATCGTTCTCGGTCAGGCCGGCGGAGATATCGTCGGCATCGAGGATTCCCTGCTGCTGACGGACTCGCTCCGAAAGGGGATCCTGCGGGTTGCAACCGAGCGCGGACTGCTCATCCCAGAACTGCACGGCCACGAGCCGTCTTCCAAGACTGGAAAACACCATTGCGCGTTTCTGGCGTTGCCGAACGTAGGTCACGCACATGCCGACGGATTCGTCAAGGGCGTCGCGGTGGTTCTGCCGACGGGCATCGATGCGGATGCGAGATGGCGGATCTACTGTACGCTAGCGCAGCTGACGGCAATCCATTGCGGGCGAAAGCAGATGACCCTCGCGCCGGCGACCGCCATTGGGCCGGCGACGCTACGGGCGGAGACGTGGATAGGTCCTTCGCGGACCTGGACGAGCGTTACGCCTATCCTGTTCCGGCGGCGGCCTTCGCTGAAGTTTGACCGAGCGCGGGAGGATTTGATTGCGGCCTATTGCCTGGCTGCCGGGCTGCCGGAGCCGCTGGACATCGCCTGCCAGGCTCACCCGGCGTGCGCCGGGACCGTCGATGCCCGCGAGTATCGTCTCGCCCGCAAGCCCGACGAGAGGCAAGGTTTCGGATTTCACGCCACGATCCGGTTCGCCCGCCGCGTGCGGGGACCGATCTTCGTCGGCCGGTGGCGGCACTTCGGCCTGGGGCTGCTGCGGCCGGTTTCCTCACCGATATGCAGGTAGCCGATTTCCGTTCGTTCTTCCGGCAACTGCATGGGTTGGAGCCGTTTCGCTGGCAAATCCGGTTACTGCGTCACATTCTGGGCGAGGGCTGGCCAGATTTCATCGACCTGCCGACGAGCTTCGGCAAAACCTGCGTCATCGAGATCGCCGTGTTCCTGCTGGCGCTCGGCGCGAAACCGGCGGCGCGAAGGATTTTCCTGGCCGTGGACCGGCGTCTGGTGGTGGACCAGATCGGAGCGCATGCCCGGAAAATCGCCAGGAAACTGCGAAAAGCGCGAACCGGCGCAGTGCGACTCGCCGCCGACCGGCTTCGGGCGCTGGGCGGAGACTTCCCGCTGACGGCGGTGACGCTGCGCGGCGGCTTGGAGTATGAGCGGCCGTGGTGCCGGAATCCGGCGCAGCCGATCGTCGCGGTCTGCACGGTCGACCAGTTGGGCTCGCGCCTGCTGTTCCGCGCCTACAGCTGTACAAAGAGCAGGCGTCCCATCGAGGCGGGCTTGGCGGGAAACGACGCTCTCCTGATTGCCGATGAAGCGCACCTGTCGCAGCCATTTATCGACACGGCGAAGCGTCTGCGCGATCTTGGCGCCGACATCCGCCTCACGCAGATGTCCGCTACTCCTCGAGTCTCCGACGGGTCGGTCTTCTCGTGGCAGCCTTCGGAGGACATGTTGGATCCGATCCTCCGGCAGCGGGTGGTCGCCTCGAAGCCGGCCCGCCTCGTGGAGACGCAGAACCTCGTTCGATCCGCCGTCGCGGAAGCTCGCGCGATGCCCGGGCCGGCGGTCGGCGTCATTCTGAATACCATTGGGGCGGTTCGTCAGGTGTTCGAGCAGCTTGATGGAGAGAAGGCGTTGTTGATCGGGCCCGTCCGTCCAGCGGAGCGGAAAGCGGTATTGGAAAAATGGCTGCCCCTGATTGCGGCGGGGCGCCGACGGAGCGACCGTCGCATCTACTGCGTATCGACCCAGGGGATTGAAGCGGGTCCGGACATCGATTTCGACAGCCTGGTAACGGAAGCCGCGCCGCTGGACGTGCTACGGCAACGCTTCGGACGCCTCGACAGGCGAGGCGAACGGGGAAGCACGCAGGCCGCGATCCTGCGCGACCCCGGACGCAATTTTGTCCCGTATGGGCGGGCGGTCGAGAGGACATGGCGATGGCTGCGCGCGCGCCGCCCGATGAGCGAAACAGAGTCAGTCGATTTCGGCGTTCTCGCGATGCATGAGATGCTCGCACGGTTTCGTGACGCCGATCTGCTGACGCCCTCGCCGCGAGCGCCGGCTCTGTTGCCTGCCTACCTCGACGCATGGCAGGATACGCGGAGCGATAGCGTTCCGGACGCAGCCCCGTTCCTGCACGGGACTGAAGCGCTCGATGCCGACGAAATACAACTGGTCTGGCGGGCGGATCTCGGCGCGGACTGGGCGGCGGCGGTTCGCGCCGCGCCGCCGGATTCGCGGGAAGCCATGCCGCTCCCGCTTCGCGCGTTGAAGCGCTGGCTGCGGCGCCGGGCCGAGGCCTTCCTGCCGGCGCAAGGGCTGCGCTGGCGCGGGCTGACGCAAGCGCCGTCAGTCGTGGACGGTGGTAAGGGCATTCGGCCCGGCGACACAGTCGTAGTCCCATCGAACTACGGCGGCTCAGATGCGTTTGGCTGGAATCCGGACTCGCTTGGACCCGTGCCGGACATCGGCAATTCGGCCGGGGGCTGGCGGCGCATTCACCCGAGCCTGTTCGCGCCGGCCGCAAAAGAGACCATCGCGCGCCGGATCAGATTGCTTGGGGCAGCCGATGAAGCGATCGATGCAGAAGCGCTTCAGGAACTCGTCGAGTTAACAGGCCTTGATGGCGTGGACTTGGCGAGCGCAGAGGCGTATCCGGGAGGCATCGCCCTCCGGATCCGCCCGCCGCGCAGGCGCGGGAACAGCGCCAAAGAGGTTACGCTGGCCGCGCACAGCTATGGCGTGGAACAGTGGGTCCTGCAATTCGCGGCCGCATGCGGCGTCACCTCTGAAGAAGTCGAGGCTTTGGGCTGGGCCGGCCAGTACCATGACCTGGGAAAGTGGGATCTTCGCGTACAGGCGATCTTCCACGGAGGGAATTTCGTCGGCGCCGCGCGGGCAATCGACGGAAAACAGCCGCTGGCCAAGTCCCTATTCGCGCAGAACTATTCACAAAAACGGCTCGTCCGGCGCGCCGCCGGCTATCCGCGCCGGGCGCGCCACGAGGCGGCGTCGGTGAAGCTCGCCGAGGAACTCGGCGCGTGTGAGTTGACCCTCCACCTGATCGCGTCCCACCACGGCCATGGACGGCCGTGGCTGCCGGCCTGGGACGATGACCACGGGATCACGGCTCATGTCGACGGGCGGGAAGTCACCACCGGCGCCGGGGGTGAACTCGGCTGCCCCGACTCGCCCCAGCCAGAGCGGTTCCGGTCACTGGCGCTCCGCCATGGCGCCTGGAAGCTCGCGTATTTGGAAACCATTCTGCGCCTGGCGGATCAGCGTCAGAGCGCTGATGAGCGGCAGGCTCGGAGTACCCATGACCAGTAGTTCTATTTCCCGCCTCCGTACGGAGGATCGAAGTTCGTCGATGAAGGGTTTGGTTCGACGTTCGAGTTCGACTTCATTTCCCGCCTCCCGCAGGGGAGGATCGTTCAATTGAGTCGACAGCTGGGATTGCCGCAACTGCGAGCGGATTCGCCGATTCGGGCGATGGCGGCATTCGGCCTTCATCGCGTTATTGGCGGCCGTCTGTTTTGGCGGCTCGATGGCGATGGCATTTGTCGCGCTGTGCTCGAGACGCCGCTGACCGAAGACGAGTTGGTTCAAGCCCTGGCGACAACCGCCAAAAGCGCCGCTGCCGATCGCGGCGGAGCGGCATGGCTAGGCATTGCGTTCGAACGCCACCGGCAGGAGTTGGCGGAAAGGTGGGCGGCGGCCGCGACCAGACGGCTCCAAGCGGAAGAGTCTCGCTGGCTAGCCGCGTTGGGAACGGTGATTGGTGATCGTTTTGTGAGAACCCAGTTTGATCTGACTCACGCTAGCGTAAGCTTCTTCAACAAGCTCGCCGAGAGCTGCCGCGGGGAGCCAGCGAACGCTCAATCCAGAAGGCTCTCTTTGAGCCGTGGGAATATCGTGACGCCGTTCATTCCCTCGGCTGGGACCCGGAGGCATATCGCGGAGGCGCGGTGACGGCCGAGCAGCCCAAGACGCAGCGGACGAAACACCCGCCTGCCGCCGCGACATGGCTGGCGTCCGAGGCGCTGCCCCTGTTTCCGTGTTGGGTGGCGCAGGGGAAGCGGGTGACGCGCGGGTGGGACGGCGACCGGTTCCGCTGGCCCATCTGGGAACGCCCGGCCTCGCCAGCGGCAGTCCAAGGGCTTCTCGCCGAGCCGTCCAGGCCGGGCGTGGTCGCGGTGTATGTCTCGCGGCGGCGTCGCTTCCTCGCCACAGGACAGGGCGTGTTCCGTCCCGCCGTTGCGTACGAATGGCACCGGGCCCGTTCGAAGTCGCCGTCAGATCAGATTAACCGCGCGCAAACCTGTTGGGACCCTCAACGATTGAAAAAACAGAGGCGTCCGCCAGGACATGTGCTCGCAAACGTCTCCAGGCTTTGACCGCGGTCGAGCGCCCAGCGATTAATCTCAGTATCCAACAGCCCAATGCGCGCCTTCGCGAAACTAGTACTACTGTGTTATAAACGGAACATTCTGTGATAGAATTGTTTTGTGGGTACACCGTCCGCGCCAGGCCCACAAGAGAGGCGCTTTGCGGCATACACGGATGGCCTGGCAAAAGCCGCAGGGCACGCCGATCGGCATGGCCCGTTGAAAGCCTACTGCGCCGGGCTGTTGCTGCCGGGCGAGCGCAAGAGCGTGGAGCCGATGGCGGCGCGCCTGGCGCCTGAAAACGTCCGGCGCACGCACCAGTCGCTACATCATTTGGTGGCGGATGCGCCCTGGAGTGACGAAGCCGTTCTGGGAAGCGTGCGGGAGCATGTTCTGGCGGCGATGAAGCAGAACGGACCGGTGGTCGCCTGGATCGTGGATGACACCGGCTTTTTGAAGAAAGGAACGCATTCGGTCGGGGTGGCGCGTCAGTACTGCGGGCAAGTGGGCAAGCAGGACAACTGCCGGGTGGCGGTGAGTTTGTCGGTGGCGACCTGCCACGCCAGCCTTCCCATCGCGTGGCGGTTATATCTGCCGGAGAGTTGGGCCAACGATCAGGACCGGCGAAAGGAAACCGGCATTCCGGATGAGGTCCATTTTCAAACCAAGCCGGCGATAGCGCTGGCGCAGATTCGCCGGGCGGCGGAGCAGGGGGTGTCACGAGGGCCGGTCCTGGCAGATTCCGCTTATGGCAATGAGACCCGGTTTCGAGAAGGGATTACCGAACTGGAGTTGACGTATACGGTCGGCGTTCACGAGAACATGACCGTCTGGCCGCCGGGGGAAGCGCCGCGACCGAAACCACGGCGGAAGGGCCGGGGGCGCCCGCCCACCCGGTTGCAGCGGGATGCGGAGCATCAGCCGGTCGCGGCAAAAGAACTGGCGGTTTCGTTGCCAGACCAGGTCTGGAAAACCGTCGCCTGGCGGGAAGGAACCAGGCACAAACTGAAATCGCGTTTTGCGGCCGTTCGGGTCCGCCCGGCGCACCGGGATCATAACCGGAGTGAACCGTATCCGGAAGAATGGCTGTTGGTGGAATGGCCCGCGAGCGAAACGGAACCCACCAAGTACTGGCTGTCTACGCTGCCGCCGCGGACCCGACTGACCGCGCTGGTGCGGCTGGCCAAACACCGCTGGATCATCGAGCGCGATTACGAAGAGCTCAAACAGGAACTCGGACTGGGACATTATGAGGGCCGCGGCTGGCGAGGATTCCATCATCACGCCACGCTCTGCATTGCCGCCTACGGGTTCCTGGTGATCGAACGGACCCGTTTTTCCCCCTCTGCCCGCGCCGGCCGACTGGAGCTACGCGCGGCGAGGATTCCGCCCGAGTTCCAGCCCCGCGGTTCGCCGCGTGCGCGCCGAACGGCATAACCCGCAGTCCATTGCCACGCTCCGCATCAAGATCGCGCGCGCCCTGATTCGGCAGCTCCCCTGCTGCCCCTTCTGTTGCACGTTTCTTTATTAACACAGTAGTATTAGGTGGAGCGAGGCGAGGGAAAGAATTCTGTCCCAAGGCTCGCCAGCCCGGCGATGCGCTTCCTGGGAGTTACGGATTTCGCCCGGAGCACAACCTTCTACCGCGACGTTCTTGGGTTCGAGGTGAATGAAGAATCCGGCGCCGCTGAAGCAACGCTTGGCCCCGCGCGTATCCGATTCGGGAAGGAAGGGTATGCGCCTGGGGACTGGGAAAGCCCCCGTCCGCCCGGATCTGGGATACTGTTTTTCCAAACCGACGATGTCGTGGCGATGCGCGCAGCCATCCAGGCTCGCGGAGGCGCGCCAAGCGACCTTGAAAAGGTTAACTGGATCAAGATGCGGATGTTTGAGATCCGCGACCCAGACGGCAATGTACTGTGGTTTGGGCAGACGTACCACGAGGAACAGGATTCCCCCAGCCGGCGAGGATCGCAGCCTCACGGCTTGCGGCAGGCGTTGCCGGAGCTGCCGTTCGACAATGTGCCCGCCGCGGTCGCGTATTACCGCGATGTTCTCGGCTTTCGGATCAACTACCAGCAGGACGACCTGGGCGTGATGGACCGCGACGCGATTACGGTGTTGCTGATCGCGCGCACCGAGCATCACAAGGGCATCGGCTCGTTCGAAGCATATGTCGCGGACGCCGATGCGCTCTATGAGGAGTTATCGGTAAAGGGCGCCCGAATCCTGGGACCGCCGGTAAGCCATCCCTGGGGCCTCCGCGACTTCAAAGTGCTGGATCTGGAAGGCAATCGAATCACGTTCGCGCAGACTTTTGAGTGAGTCTCCGCGCGGCGCTCAAGACAGGCGGGTCAGGCGCTGCTCGAGGGCGGCGAGAAGTTCGGCCGCGCCGGGCTGACCGTTAACGGGCACGCGGAGAACGCCGGCCGGCGTGAACTGAGATCCTTCCACCTCGCGAACAAGGGTCATCAACCGTCCAGGATCCACCTTCGATTCCGGGTGGAACTTGATGTTCACGGCGCCGCCCCGCCGCTCGATGGCTTCGATGCCGAGCTTCTGGGCCAGGCTCTTCAGCATCGAGAACCGCAGGAGGTTGTGGACCGGCTCCGGCGCCTTGCCGTAGCGGTCTTCCAGGTCGCCCAGGACCTTCGCGGCGTCGTCGGCCGTCGCGGCGTCGGCGATGCGCTTGTAGGAGCGAAGCCGCTGCTGCTCATCCTCGATGTACTCCGGCGGAATCCGGATGTCGAGCCCCAGGCTCAGCTTCGACTGAATCTCGAGCGGAACCTCTTCGCCTTTCAGCTCCTGCACGGTCTGCTCGAGCAAGCGCAGGTAGGTATCGAAACCCACGAGGTTGATGTGCCCGTGCTGTTCGCCGCCGAGGAGGTTGCCCCCGCCCCGAAGCTCCAGGTCGAGCGCGGCGATTTTGAACCCGGACCCAAGGTCGCTGAACTCCTTGAGCGCCGCCAGGCGTTTTCGGGCGACCTCGCTCAGCTCGGCGTCGGGCGGCACCAGGAGGTAGGCGTAGGCGCGGCGATTGGAGCGTCCCACCCGGCCGCGCAATTGATACAGTTCGGACAGTCCGTAGCGGTCGGCGTTATCGATAATGATCGTGTTCGCCAGCGGAATATCGAGACCGTTTTCGACAATGGTGGTGCTCACAAAGACGTCGTATTCGTGCCGCATGAAGCCGAGCAGTACTCTTTCGAGTTCGGCTTCCGGCATTTGGCCGTGGCCCACGCCGATGCGGCAGGAGGGGAGCAAGTCCTGGATTGCGGCGGCGCGCGACCAAATGGTTTCGACGCGGTTGTGGATGAAGTAGACCTGCCCGCCGCGGGCGAGTTCCTGCTCGATGGCGCTCTTGATGAGTTCGGGATGATAGTGCGCCACCACCGTCTGGATGGCGAGGCGGTCCTTCGGCGGAGTCTCGATGACGGAAAGATCGCGGATGCCGAGCAGCGACATGTGCAGGGTGCGCGGGATCGGCGTCGCGGTGAGCGTGAGCACGTCGACGTTCTTGCGAAGCTGCTTCAGCCGCTCCTTGTGACGGACGCCGAAACGCTGCTCCTCGTCCACGATGAGCAGGCCGAGGTCGCGGAACTCGACGTCCTTCGAGAGGAGGCGGTGCGTGCCGATAACGACGTCCACCTTGCCGTCGGCTACGCCGGCGACCACGTCCTTCAACTCCTTCGCGGAGCGAAAGCGGCTCAGCATTTCGATGCGCACGGGAAAAGGCGCGAAGCGGCTTTTAAAGGTTTCGAAGTGCTGGAAGCTGAGGACGGTGGTGGGCGCCAGGACCGCCACCTGCTTTCCGTCGCCCAGGGCCTTGAAGGCGGCGCGCATGGCCACCTCGGTCTTGCCGTAGCCGACGTCGCCGCACAGGAGCCGGTCCATGGGCTGGGTCCGCTCCATGTCCGTTTTGATCTCCTTGATCGCCGTGAGCTGATCGGTGGTTTCGACGTATTCGAAGGCGTCGTCGAACTCGCGTTGCCAGTTGCTGTCGGAGGAGAAGGCGTGACCCTGCGCCAACTGGCGTTCGGCGTAGAGCTTGAGCAACTCGTCGGCCATATCGCGGAGCCGGGTTTTCACGCGGCTCTTGGTCCGCGTCCAGGTCGCCCCGCCGAGCCGGTCCAGGGGGGGACTGGAGTCGCCGACGCTGCGGTATTTCTGCACCTGGTCCAGGCGGGTGAGCGGCACGTACAGCCGGGCGCCGTCGGCGTATTCGAGCAGCATGAAGTCGCCCGATTGCTCGCCGTGTGAAATCTCGCGGAGACCGAGGAACTTGCCCATCCCGTGCGAGGCGTGCACGACGAAGTCGCCGGGCTTCAGGTCCCCGATGTCGGCGGCGAAGGCGGCGGCTGGACGGCGGCGGCCGTCGGGCCGGGCGACAAGATCCGAGGTTTCGAAAAGATCCTCGGAGCCGACGATCGCCAGGCGGCTTTCCGGCAGCGCGACGCCCCGGCGAACCTGGCCGCGGACCAGCCAGATGTTGGAGGTGGAACCGGCCAGGTAGGCGCGCTCGGCCAGGTACTGAGGCGTGGATTCGGCGGAACTGAGACCAAGCTGGAAGGGTACGGCATATTCCTGAAAGATGTCGGCGAGACGCTCCAGTTCGCCCGCGGAGGGCGCGAAGAAAACGACCCGGTTGCCCTGCTCGACCAGGTTCCGGGCCTCGGCCACCGCGACGCTGATCTTGCCGCGAAAGGCCATCGAGGGTTTGGAGGCGATTGCGAAGGACGAGTCCGACGCGGCGCCGACAATCTCCAGTTCACGCAGATCGACGCGGCTGCGGCCGGCGAGCGCGGGCTGAAGCTCGGCCCAGCGATGGAAGGTCGCCTCGGGCGGGGCGGAGGGTTCGCGCCCGCCTTCCGCCAGCCGGATCCACAGGCGCTCGGCGGCGGAGGCGACCTGCTCGGGTTCGTCGATGACGACCGCCGCGGAGGGCGAGAGGTCGAGGATGGAGCCGGACCGGGGCCTCGCCAGCGGGGCGAAGAATTCCCAGCCGGGAAAGGGGTCGCCGGGCGAGGGCGGGAATTCGAGATTCGCGCGGGCCGCGGCCGCGGCCAGGAGCTTACGGTCCTGCGGCCATTCGACCAGCGGAAGAATCAGGCAGCGGTCGATCTTGAAGACGGACCGCTGGCTGGCCGGGTCGAAGCGGCGCATCGATTCGATGGCGTCGCCAAACATCTCGATGCGGACGGGGTGCTCGGCCTCGGCCGGGAAGATGTCGAGGATTCCGCCACGCACGGAGTATTCGCCGACCATTTCCACCGGCTCGCGGCGCTGGTAGCCGACGCTTTCCAGGTGCTCGACCAGCAGTTCGAGCGGAAGCTCCTCGCCGGAAGCCAGCGTGAGCGCCAATTGGCGGTACGCTTCCGGCGTGTCTGTGCGCAGAAGCGCGGAAGCCACCGGCGTGACGGCGATGGAGGCGGACCCTTTCGCCAGCCGCCACATGCCGGTGACGCGCTGCTCGGCGATTTCCGGGTGGGGCGAGAGCCGCTGGTGCGGCAGAACGTCGAGCGCCGGGATCAGCACGGGCCGCGGCGTCGCGGGGTCGGCCACCACCACCTCGAAGAATGCGCCGATCAGTTCGCGCAGGGTTTCGGCCTGCTTGCTGCCGTCCACGATGACGATGAGCGGCCGACCGACGAACTGCCACATCAGCACGAGGTAGATCGCCTTGGCCGTGTTCGTCAGGCCCGACATGGACGCGGTGGCGGGGCCGCCGGAGGTCAGCCGGCGCAGGGCTTTCTGGAACTCCGGATGACGGTTGAGTTCCAGGAAAAGGTCGCGGATGGCCGGGTGGATCAAGAGGTACGCGCCAGAATCGCTTCGACGATGCCGGTGGTGGAGTAGCCGGGCTCGAGGGGGAGGGCGTAAACTTTCCCTCCGGCGGCCTCCACTTCCTCCTTGCCGGCGATGAAGTGGGCCCAATCGGCGCCCTTCACCAGGATGTCCGGCAGCACGGCGGCAATCAGCTCGGTTGGCGTGTCTTCGTCGAAGAAGGTCACGGCATCGACCGCCTCGAGGGCGGCCGCCAGTTCGGCCCGTTCGTCTTCGCCGATCAAGGGCCGGGCCGGACCTTTGAGGCGGCGCACGCCCGCGTCGGAATTCAGAGCCAGGATGAGCGTATCGCCGAGCGAGCGCGCCTGCTCGAGCAGCCGGATGTGACCCGGGTGCAGCACGTCGTAGCAGCCGTTGGTGAACACGACGGTCTTCCCTTCCCGTTTCCAGCGGGCGCGCCAGGCGAGAATTTCCTCACGAGAGCAGATCCTCCCCATGCCTTCGATTTTACGGCAGGCCGGATGCGGGGGGCGGGCGGCGCGGAGGCGGTTGGCATTCCGTGGGCCGCCGCGGGGCAAGCGGAGCCTACTACAATAGCGGTGTGCTGAGCGCGAGGTGATGGACAGGTCAATAATTGTCGCAAAACTGCGCGAACACGAAACGGAGTTGAAGGCCGCCGGCATCGTCGGGCTGTCATTGTTCGGCTCCGTCGCTCGCGGCGATGCTTCCGCGGAATCGGACGTCGATCTAATGGCCGAATTCGATCCCGCCAGGCAGCTCTCGCTGATCGACCTGGTAGGTCTGGAAAACCGGATCGCCGACATACTTGGCGCCCGAGTTGACCTGACGCCGACCAGAACTCTAAAGGACCGCGTCCGGGAACGCGCCGCGCGCGAGGCGGTCCGTGCCTTTTAGCGACGAAGACGGTCTGAAGGGTACCTTCTGAATTCTCTACTTTGAAACAGACCTTGACTCGAAGCGTAAGCTAAAATTCACTCTTGATGGGCATCGATCCTACACTCTCGCTGGCCCTTTCGCTCCACGGAAATCGGGGAGGTTACGCGTTGTTGCTTGGATCGGGCCTCTCGCATTCCGCCGGCGTCCCGACAGGGTGGGAGATTGTTCGACAT
>JAHCHE010000004.1 GCA_026129905.1 Bryobacteraceae bacterium
TGGTGTTCGTGCTGGTGAACGACGCGATGTACATGGCCCAGTATTCGGTGGGGATACCGGTGGGGCAGCCGGGGATCGGGGCGCGGGAGACGCCGAGCGACAGCAGCATCGCGCAGGCGGCGTTGGGGCCGCGGGACCGGGCGGCGCCGAACCCGGTGGACCTGGCGTCGGTGGCGGTGGCGGCGTTTCCGAACCGGGTGGACCTGCGGTGGCAGGGCGTGACCGACGACGTCAACGGCACGGGCGTGTACCAGTACACGGTGTACCGGGGAACGACCGGGTTGTGGGGGTTCATGGCGTGGGAGGATTCGATCTCCGACCCGGGGGTGGCGGCGGGGCAAAGCTATGGCACGACGTGGAAGCCAGCATGTCGGGCGGCGTGGTGACGGTGAAGCTGAACGGGCAGCAGATCTTCAGCGTGGCCGATTCCAGTCACACGGCGGGGAAGATGCGCTGTACAGTTGGGCGAACTCCGCGGCGAAGTTCGACGACGTTGTGGTGACGAGCGTCGGAGGCGGCGGAGGGTGTACCGATGGCATCAGTCCCACGTCAGCCTCGGCGGCGGCGGGCGGCGGGACGGGCAGCGTCGCGGTGACCGCGGGGACGGGGTGCGCGTGGTCAGCGGTGAAGTCAGGGCCGCAAGGTCCGGCTGGAAGGGGAAAAGTCCCGGAAGAAAAGCGCCAGCCGGTCGAGCGCCTGTTCAAGGATGTGGCGCTCGGAGGCGTAGCAGAGGCGGACGGAGCCTTCGCCGCCGGCCCCGAAGGCCACCCCCGGCGCCAGCCCGACCTTCTGCTCCAGCAGAATGCGCCGGCACAGCTCGAAGCTGTCGGTGACGCCGTCGATTTTCGGGAAGAGGTAGAACGCGCCGTCGGGCCGCGGCACGGAGACGCCGGGCATCGCGCCGAGGGCCTGCAGGCAGAAGTCGCGGTTCTCCTTGAGGCGCGCGACCATTTCGTGGACGAACTGCTCGCCCCAGAGCAGCGCCGTCTCGCCGGCCTTCTGGGTGAACGACGGCGCATGGGAAATAATGAACTCGTTCAGCGGCGTGGCGCGCGCCGCGAGATCCGCCCGCGCCACCAGCCAGCCCAGACGCCAGCCGGTCATGCAGTAGCTCTTGGAGAACGATTGCGCCACGATGACCGCGCCGTCCCGCGTCGCCTGTTTGAGAATGCTGGGGACCGGCGCCCCAAGCTTCGGGCCGGCGTAGAAAATCCGTTCGTACACCTCGTCCGCCAGCAGCCAAAGCTTGTGGCGGCGGGCGAACTCGAGAAGGCGGCGCTGGTCGTCCGACGAGGCGACCCAGCCGAGCGGGTTCGATGGCGACGTGTAGACGAGCAGACGGGTGCGGGGCGTCACGGCCGCTTCGAGGGCGTCGAAGTCGATCTCGTACCGGCCGCCCCGCAGGGCCAGCGGAATCTCGCGCGGGACGGCGTTGAACATCGCCACCATGGCGGAAGCGTTGGGCCAGGCCGGCGTCAAAAGGATCGCCTCGTCGCCGGGGTCGAGCACGCAGCGGATGGCGACGTTGAGCGCCTGGACGCCGGAAGCGGTGACGACGATTTGCCGCTCCGGATCGAGTTCGACCTGGTGCAACTCCTGGTAGTGGCGCGCGATGGCGCGGCGCGTCGAGGGCAGTCCGGCGTTCTCGGTGTAGAAGGTGAACCCGTCCTGCATCGCCTTGATGGCGGCCCGCTTGATGAACTCGGGGGTCGGGATGTTCGATTCGCCGAAGTAGAGCTTCAGGACCCCGTCCATGCCCATGGCGATTTCGGCCAGCTCGCGGATCCGCGAGGGCGGAACGGCGAGCGCGGAGGAAGCGAGTGCGGGAGCCATGCTACTCATGGATGCCGAGCTTGCCGAGGATCTCGGGCTTGGTTTCTTCCAGCGCCACCACCTCGTGACAGGCGCTGCAATCCTGGCTGATCACCTGGCCGTCGCTGCTGGTGTGCATCTCGTCGTGGCAGCGGAAGCAGCCCGGAAAATCGGTGTGGCCGATCTGGTCGGGGTAGACGCCCCAGGTAACGTTCATCTCGGGAAACACGTTGCGCCGCCAGACCGAGAGCAGGCCTTGGGCGGATTTCTCCACCGCCTGCTCGCGCTCCTTGAAAACGTCGGCGTGTTCGTTGCGGTAGAACTCACGAAACGCTTCCGGTATTCGCGCGTCGGCCTCTTCGGTGGAGGCGTAGCTGGCGCGCAGGATCTCGAGCCCCTTCTTCTTCGCCCAAGGCAGCGAGGCGTCCACGACGCGCGTCGAGAGCGCGATGTCGAGGGCGCGCTCGGGAACGAAGAACTGGTGGGACGGCCGCGTGTGGCAGTCGAGGCAATCCATGGTGCGCCGTTCGAAGCTGGCCTGGTTTTCGGGCGTCCATTCCTCGGAGGCGTACTCCACCGATTTGCCCTCCGCGCTGGTGTATCGGACCCAGGGAATGGTCTGGCGCTTGGGGTCGGCGGCGTATTCGATGTTGATGCCCGGGGCGACGTGGAAGCCGTGGATGCCGGTGGTCATCGATCCGCCGCCGATGCGCATCACCAATACGGTCTTGGCGTTGGTGTTCTGCTCGTCCTCGGCGAACTTATCCCAGACCCGAAGGCGATAGCCGCCGAACTTCTGGGGCCAGTGGCATTGCTCGCAGGTTTCCCGCGCCGGGCGGAGCGTGTGAACCGGCGTGGGGATCGGCTTCTCGTAGGTATTGAAGGTGACCGCCACCAATTGGCCGACGCCGCGCCACTTGCTTTGTATATAGGCCTGCGTACCGGCGCCTACATGGCATTCGACGCAGGGTACGTTCACATGCGGAGACTCCACGTAGGCCGTGTACTCGGGCGTCATAACGTGGCACGCCGTGCCGCAGAAACCGGCCGAGTCCATATAGCTGACCGTGGCGTGGGTGTAATAGCCGCCGATCACGATATTGGCTATGGTGGCGATGCCGATGAGCTTCACGAGGCGCCGCAACTCGGGATTGCTCCAGGCCAACGGCGGCAGGCGCTGGAACAGCGTGCCCGTCTTTCGCTCGCGGCGGAGCTTTCGGAACATCCCGAGCGGTACCAGCGCAAGCCCGAGAAAGAACATGGCCGGCAGGATGAGAAAGAAAAGGATGCCCAGGTACGGGTGGCTGGCGCCCTCCCGGGTCTCGACGGGAAGGACAAACAGCCAGGCGACGCCGGCGGTTGTGAGTAGTACGAAGCCGATCTTGCTGATAAGGTTGTCGGCGAGGTGAACGAACGGCTTGAGCCAGCCCTGTTCACCGCCGAATGTTTTCGATGTTTCCTCTGCCATTTCTATTCCGAGAAGTGTTTATAGAGCGACCAGGTGACCCAGCAGGAAAGCAGCAGAATCGCGGCGGGGATCACGATACCCATCCACGCGCCGCCAATGCGTTCGGGCGCCGGAACCAGGAGAAGCAGATTCACTGGCGCTTCTCCTTCTCATGTTTGCGCCAGGAGTACCAGGCCAAAGCAAGCCCGAGGAACGAGGCCAGGTACGCGATGGACATTCCGACGACCATGTAGAAGCCCTTATCCATTGTTATCCTCCTTCCAGCGGGCGCTGCGCTCCAGTTCCTCCAGGTAGTCGTGCTGGCGCTTCTCGTACTCGCTGGAGACGACCTTGAGCTTCGGGTCGATCACCCAGTGCATGAGGATGGTCACCAGCGCGCCGGCGGCGAGGATCAGGTAGCCCGCCGGCAACAGCATCATGCTGAGGGCGGTCCCAACCGTCAGCAGGAGATACGCCAGGGGCGACATGACGATGGCGTACCAGTCCTCCCTGGTCCACTCGTCGGCCTCGGCCGGGGTCCAGTTTCGTCGGATCAGCGGCATCGATCCGGGCCTCCTTTCACGCGTTCGCCCGTGCCAGCAGGCCGCGGCGTTGGGCCTCGCGCCGGATGGGTCCCCACCAGCCGATGGGGCGCGACATCACGTAGTAGCGCACCAGGTGGTCGAGGTCGTCGGGCCTGGTGAGAAAGGTGATGGGAACGTAGATGAGGGCGCCGAGAATCATCAACACCCAGAACTGCTGGTAGTCGGGCAACTCGGGAATAACGCCGAACGAGGGCAGTACCCAAACCAACAGCCAGCTTAACCCAAGATTCGCGATCCACGAGGAGAGATAGCCCCACGCGTTGAAGCGCCACCAGACCACTTGCAGGATGTTGGGGAGCCAGACGCCGGCGGCCATGATCCAAAGCGCGAAGATCAACCACGAGGTGATCTCCTCCATCATCAGCCCATAGAAAAACGATCCGATCAACAGGACCAGCGTGGCCAGCCGTCCCACCCAGACCAGCTCCGTTTCCGTGGCCGTGCGCTTCCAGTAGTGGAGATAGAGGTCGCGGGTGAAGTACATCGCGCCCAGGTTCAGCACGGCGGAAATGGTCGAGATGTGGATGGCGATGATGCCGGCGAAGAAGAAGCCCACCATCCCGACGGGCAGATAGTCGAAGCCGATGCGGAACCAGGCCATCTCGTATTCCTTGGTGTCCTGGATGTTGGGATAGAGCACGTAAAAGCCGAGAATGGCGGGCGCCCAGACCGCGTTGCGCATCAGCACCAGCGCCGTGCCCCACCAGATCGAGTAACTGGCGTCGCGGACGGTCCGGGCGCTCTGGATGCGCTGCGCCTCGACGTACCAGTCGATGCTGGTTCCCATGCCGAAGCCGCCGAGCAGAGCGATGACCATCATCGTCAGGAACCACGCGATGGGGAAGTCGCCGGTGAACCAGCCGGAAAAACTGAACGGATTCAGCCGCGACGATTGCCCCATCGCGGCCAGCTTGTCGATGATGCCGGAGGGCCCGCCGGCGGCCAGCATGCCCCAGACCGACACGATCAGAATCACGGCGAACGCGATTACGCCCTGAAGGAAGTCCGCCATGATGACGCCCCAGTAGCCGGACGCCATGACATACGCGGCGCACATCGACGAGAACACCACCAAGCCTACCCAGACCGGCCAATCGAACAGGTACTGGCAAACCTTGCCCATCGCGATGCCGACCCAGCCGAGGATGAACATCGACATGAAGACCTGCCAGCCGGACATCCACCCGCGCAGCAGTTCCGCCCCCAGTCCGCTAAAGCGGATGGTGTTCCATTCGGCTTGCGTGTAGGCCAGCGAGCGCCGGAAAATCCGCGTCGAGACGAACGCGCTGATGGCGCACCAGGCGGCGAAAAACGAATACCAGATACCGGCCAGTCCGTAGCGGTAGACGACGCCGGCGAACCACATCGGCGTGTCGGTAGCGGTGTGCGTAGCGTACACCGACGCCGCCGGCAACCACCAGGGAAGGCCGCGCCCGGCGAGGAAGAAATCCGATTGACCCCTGCGCCCCAGGCGGTAGAAAAGCACGCCCGCGCCCACCATGATCAGTAGGTAGAGGACCACCCAGAGCCAATCCAGAAATCCAAAGACCGTCATGTGCGCTCCCGGCAAGAAAGAGGATTCGAGCGGCGGCTCAGCTCAAGGCCGTCACAATGGCCTTGGCGCCGTGCATCAGCATCCCGGTTTCGGCGCCGCAGCCGAGGAACAGCAGGCCCCGCTCCTTCCAGAACTTCGCCAGGTCGAGCGTGCGCGTCTGGGTTCCCGGGGCGACGCCGTGGCGAATGCAACTGTCGCGCACCTTCTCCATGGCATCCACCATCTTCGGGTGGAAGAAGTCGCCCGGCACGCCGAGCGAGACCGACAGGTCGACCGGACCGACCATCACGGCGTCGATGCCCGGCACGGAGAGGAGTTCATCCCGCCGCTCGACTGCAAGCTCGGTTTCGATCTGGAGCACGACCATGATGTTGTCATTCATGTGCGCGGCGATCTGCGGGATCGTGGCGTCCACGTACTCGACATGCGTGGGCGTAAGGCCGAAGCCGCGCACTCCAACGGGCGGAAACTTCATCCAACTGATTGCCCGGGCGAGCAGTTCCGGCGATTCGACGCGGGGAAAAATGATGCCCATGGCGCCGTTGTCGAGCGCGCGGGCGATGAGGGCATACTGTAAGTCCGCCACGCGGACGATGGGGCACAGGTTCCATTCCGAGGCGGCCCGGCAGATGTCCTGGACGCTCTCGATGTCGAAATTGCCGTGCTCGGTGTCGAGGTAGGTCCAGTGGAAGCCCGCCTTGGCCAGAATCCGCGCCACTTCGGGGCTGCGAAACTGCGCGAACGCGCAACCGAGCTGAACCTTGCCTTCCTTGAGTGCTTTTTTGACGTGATTGACGCGCATAGAAAAAATCGCCGGACCGCCGGAAGCCCGGCTTCCGGAGCAGCCCAAGTGGACATTCATATCAGGCTCGGGGAATGAAAGCAAATCCGCACGCCGCCGGCGCCGCGGTTTCAGATCTCGTAGATCAGCGCGTCGGCGAGTTCGGAACGGTCCTTCGCGGTATCCACTTTCTGGCACACGTCGGCGAGCGTGGTGTGATCGAGGATGTGCGCGATGGCGTCCCGCACCTCTTTCATGACGATGCGGGTACCGCAGATCTTTTCGTCGTGGCACTCGTCGCACTTGCGGAAGGCGGTTTCGCTGGCGCACGGCAGTGGGGCGAGCGGGCCGTCAATCAGGCGAATCACCGAACCGACCGTGATCCGATCGGGCGGCCGAACCAGGAAGTAGCCTCCGCCCTTGCCCTTTTTGCTGGCGACGACGCCGCGGCCCTTCAGGTCCAGGAGGATCAACTCTAGAAATTTCTTGGGAATAGCCTCTTCCTCCGAGAGCTTCTGGATGAGGACCGGCCCGTGGCCGTAATGGCGGGCCAGGGCGTAGAGCGCTCGCAGGCAGTATTGGGTCTTTTTCGAGAGTGTTCGCACCGGGTAGCACTTCGAGTTTACAGAATCGGCTTGGAAAAAGGGAGTTTGGTGTGGGAAAAGGGCTTGACAGCCCCGATCATACCAGTTAGTCTATAGACTTAGTAGTCTAAAGAAACGCCGCGCTAAGCGGCGCGTGTGGATAATTCCAGATAGTCCCCCGAGGAGGAGATCTTGGGTTCGAAACAGTGGCGATACGTGTATCTACCCGTCCTGCTGATGAGCGCGACCGTCGGCTCTGGCCAAACCGGTACCGGCGCGATCGCCGGCGCCGTGCTGGACGAGACGCAAGCGGCCATTCCGGCTACGCGGATCGCGGTGGTAAACGAAGATAGCGGCGCCCGGCTGGAGACGCTGACGAACGAGTCCGGGCACTTCCGCGCGCCGTCGTTGATTCCCGGAAACTACCGGGTAGAAGCGGAAAAGGAGGGCTTCGACCGCCTTGTTCGGACCGGGTTGCCGGTGACGACGGGTCAGGTTGTCGCGGTGGACCTGATGCTGCGCGTGGGGGTTGCCACCGAGACGCTGACGGTCGAGGCTGCCGCGCCGCTTACCGAGACGCAATCGCAGAGCGTCGGACAGCTTGTGAACCGCCGCATGGTAGCAGGTCTTCCTATGCCGAACCGGGCGGCATCCTCTCTGGTCGCGCTGGCGCCGGGCGTGGTGATGATCGACTCGGGCCAGGGGGCGGAGAACTACCCCGTCTTCAGCGTGGCCGGCGGGCGCGCGCGTAACCAGAACTTCACGCTCGATGGCGGTAACGCGACCAACGCGTCCGGCCTCACCCGGGTGATGCAGATGACCAGCCTTCCCATGGACGCGATGCAGGAGTTCCGGGTGATCAGCAACAACTACTCGGCCGAGCACGGCCACTCGGCCGGCGGCGTGATCAGTCTGACCACGCGCTCGGGGACCAACGATTTGCACGGCAGCGTGTTCGAATTCCTGCGCAACAGCGTGCTCGACGGCCGCAACTTCTTCGCGCGCGAGCGGCCTCCGCTGCGGCTGCACCAGTTCGGATTCGCCGTAGGCGGTCCGATCCGAAAAGACAAGACGCACTTCTTCACATCCTGGGAGCGGACCCAGCAGGTTTCGAGCGTCACGCCGCTGCAAACGGTTCCGTCGCTGGAACAACGGGCGGGCGACTTTTCGGGGCTGCGCAACGCGGCGGGAAATCCAATCCCGATTTACGATCCGGAAACCACGGTTGGCGCCTCGCGCCTGCCGTTTCCGGGCAACGTCATTCCGGCGGCGCGCTTCGATCCCGTTTCGGCGGCGGCGCTCCGGTACTGGCCCGAGCCGAATCGGACGGCCACGGCGACGGGCGCGAACAATTTCAGCGGGAACAACAACTCCGATCTCCGGCGGAACATCCTGGTCGCCAAGCTCGACCACCAACTCCGGCCGAGCGACCAACTGACGGCGCGCTATTACATCAACGACGCGGGCATCGAGGACAAAGGGACGTTCGGGATTCCCGAGTCGGACCCGAACGCCCACTTCACCGATGTTCGCGTCCAGAGCCTCCTGGGGAGCCACACGCATATTTTCGGACCGACGCTGGTGAACGATCTGAAGGTCACGTTCTTCCAGCGGCGATTCATCGACAGGCGGCGCGGCTCGGGAGAAGGGCTCGCGGAAGCCATTGGCCTGCGAGGCGTGAGCGACGCGGCGTTTCCAAATTTCACGATTCCGGGCTATGTGGCCTTGAGCGCGCCGCCGGGCCGCACGCAGACGCCGATCCGGGACACCCAATTCCTGGAAGCGCTGTCGTGGTTCCGCGGCAGCCATTCATTCAAGTTCGGCTTCGAGCACCGGCGGGCGGCCAACCACGAGATCCGGGACCGCGGTTCGTCGGGCATTTTCCAGTTCGTTCCGCAATACACGAGCCTTCCGAGCCGCGCCGGCACGGGCGACGGATTCGCGAGTTTCCTGCTCGGGGAGGCCAACTCCGCGAACATTCAGATCTCCGACATGATCCGGACGCGGGCGTACTACCTGGCCGGGTACGTGCAAGACGACTGGCGGGTGACAAACCGGTTGACGGTGAACCTGGGGCTGCGCTGGGAAACGGAGTTGCCGCGGCGGAGCGTGGACGACAGCCAGAATTCGTTCGACGCCGCTCGCACTAACCCGGTGTCCGGGACGCCCGGCGTGGTGACGTTCTCCGGGCGGAATGGAACGCCTCGCACGGCCTACCGGACCGATTGGAACAACTTCGGCCCGCGGGTGGGATTCGCGTACCGCCTCCCGTTACAGCGCGAGACGGTGATCCGCAGCGGGATCGGGGTCTTTTTCGGCTCGACGGTCAGCAACACGATCGGCGACACGGCCTCGACGGGGTTCTCGACGTCGGCGACCCTGGTGGTCCCGCAGGCCGAGTACCTGAGCGCACTGTCGCTGCGGAACGGCTTTCCGGCGGTGGAGCGGCCGCCGCTGGACGACGCGTTCGGCGCGGTACGGCCGGGCCAGCGTCCGCACCTGTCGGTGGGTTTCTTCAAGCACGACCAGGTAGCCCCGACCTCTTACCAGTACAACCTCAATATTCAGCGGGAGGTGGCTCGCGAGACGGTACTCGAGGTCGGGTACATGGCCAACATCAGCCATCACCTGGCGGCGAACGATTTCAGCCTGAACCAGGTGGCGCCGGAGGCAATGGGCGCCGGGAACGCGCAGGCGCGGCGGCCGTTTCCGCAATTCTCGAACGTGTACTGGATCAATCCGACCATCGGCGATTCCAGCTATCACGGAGGCTACGTGCGCCTGGAGCGGCGCTTCAGCAACGGCTTTTCCGTGCTGGGCCACTACACGTTCTCCAAGTTTCTCGACGATGTGGCGAGCGCCGATGAATACGGCGACCCGGGCAGCTACATGGATGCCTACAACCGCCGGCTGGATAAGAGCCTGAGCGGCTCCGACATTCCGCACCGGCTGATCCTTACCGGGTTATACGAAACGCCGGCGTTCGCCGGGAAAAAGTGGTTGCGGTGGACGGCCGGCTCGTGGCGGCTCGGGTTGCTGACCACGCTCCAGAGCGGCGCCCCGTTTACGGTGGCGTCGGCGGCCAACACGACGAACGCCTTCTCGGCCGGATCGCTGCGCCCGAACGTGCTGCGCGATCCTCGCCTGCCGCCCTCCGGACGGACGCTCGCCCGGTGGTTCGACACGGCGGCATTCCAGGCGCCGACGCCGTTCACGTTCGGCAATTCGCCCCGATCCGGGCTGCGCGGCGACGGGGTGCAGAAGGTGGACCTCACGTTGGCCAAGGAGTTCCCGGTGACGGAACGGTTCCGCTTTGAGCTGCGCGGCGAGTTCTACAACCTGCTGAACCACGCTAATTTTGAATTGCCGGGCCACGTGTTTGGCGCGGCGAATTTCGGAGCGGTGCTGAGCGCCGACGATCCGCGGGCCGTGCAGGTGGGGCTCAGGTTGAGCTTCTGACCGAACTCTGATGATTCGACGAAGGGAGCTATCCGTGTGACCCGAGGCAGACTTCCGTGAGTCGATGGCTGTCGTCCGCAACAGGTCGGGTACGATTCAAAGAGGCTTTTTGGTGCTGGTGCAAGGTGGCGGCTCTCAGTTTCGGCGGGCCGGCGGGCCAGATTGCCGTAATGCATCGCATCCTGGTCGAGGAGAAGCGTTGGGTAAGTGAGAATCGCTTCCTGCATGCGCTCAACTACTGCATGTTGCTTCCAGGCCCGGAGGCGCAGCAATTGGCGACATACGTTGGCTGGCTTCTCCATCGCACGTTGGGCGGGGTTGTGGCAGGATCGTTGTTTGTTCTCCCCGGCTTCTTGTCGATTCTGGCGCTTAGCATTCTATACGCGGGATACAGGGAACTCCGTGTGGTCGACGCGGTGTTCCACGGGCTGGCGCCAGCCGTGATGGCCGTTGTTCTGGAGGCGGTATTTCGGATTGGCAAGAAATCCCTGAAGAATGGCGTCATGGTTGCCGTGGCCGGTCTGGCGTTCGTCGCGATCTTATTCTTCGGCACGCCCTTTCCTTTGGTGGTGGTGGCTGCCGCGATAACCGGAATCCTGGGCGCAAAGGTGCGTCCGGATCTGTTCGTTGTGATTCGATTCCATGACCCCAAACCTGGCAACGAGGATCAGACATCGTCCATCGCGATCTCCGATGACGCCGGGATCGAGATGGCGCCCACTTTCGCTCGGGCTCTAAGAACAGCGGCGATCCGGTTAACGCTCTGGCTTGGCCCTCTTGCGATTCTCGCAGGGATTCACGGGTGGCAAAGTCTCTGGGTTCAGCAAGGGTTCTTCTTCAGCAAGGCGGCGGTGGTTACCTTCGGCGGCGCCTACGCCGTGCTTGCCTATATCGCTCAACAGGCAGTTGACACGTACGGTTGGCTGCAGCCAGGCGAGATGCTCGACGGCCTTGGCATGGCGGAAACGACCCCTGGCCCGCTCATTCAAGTGGTGCAGTTCGTCGGGTTCATGGGCGCTTATCGCGCCGCAGGGGCGGAGCAACTTGGGGGTCTCGCGCCGATGGTTGCGGGAACTCTCGCCGCAATTTTGACCACGTGGGTCACCTTTACACCCTGTTTCCTCTGGATCTTCCTGGGCGCTCCCTATATCGAGCGACTTCGCGGACATAAGTCTTTGACTGCGGCCCTCTCCGCGATTACGGCGGCAGTGGTGGGCGTGGTCCTGAACCTCGCCGTATGGTTCACTCTTCACACGGTATTCAAGCAGGTGGAAGAAAGTCGGATTGTGGGCATGAGGCTGTTGATTCCTGTCTGGAACACGATCGATTGGGCTGCCCTGCTAATTGCGGCGGGCGCATTCACAGCTATGTTTGTGTTTCGTATGGGCATGATAAAGACCCTTGCAGGCGCCGTTTTGGCAGGACTTGCTTACCGTTTGACGGCGCTTACCTAGTATTCGCTTTGAGCGACGCTAAAGGCGGTTAGTAACGATGTCCCAATTGGGTCCGGAGGTCATTGTTTTTCATTGGGCATAGAAGCAATCATCGTTCTGTGCGTCACGGCGCTGATCCTCGGCTTATTGGCCTTCACTCGAATTCCTCCGGATGCGATTCTGATTGGCGGTCTCGTCCTGCTGATGATCGTTCCGGTGCCGGGGCAACATGGCGTTCGGCTTGGCGTGATCTCTCCCGATCGGGCGTTTGGTGGATTCAACAACTCGGGCCTCCTCACCGTCGGAGTTCTGTTCATCGTTGTCAGGGGACTTCGGGAGACAGGCGCCATCGATTGGATCGCCCAGAGGGTCCTGGGGCGCCCCGCGAGTCTTCGTGGCGCACTGACCCGGCTGCTGCTGCCGGTCGTAGGCTTGAGTGCGTTCCTGAATAACACTCCGCTGGTTGCGATGATGATCCCGGCCGCCGCGGAATGGGCCCGCAGATTGCGCCTGCCGCCCTCGAAACTCATGTTGCCTCTCAGCTATGCCGCTATTCTGGGCGGGACGTGTTCGCTGATCGGCACCAGTACGAACCTGGTAGTGAGCGGGCTGGCCGCCGCGCACGCCGGCGTGCCGCCGATCAGGATGTTTGACGTCGCGTGGATTGGCCTGCCGTGCGCGGCGGCCGGATTGCTGTTCATATTGCTGTTGTCGCCAAAGTTGCTGCCGGCGAGGGGCTCGGCGGTGAGCCAGCTTCAAGACCCGCGCGAGTACCTGGCCGAGATGATCGTTCCCGAGAACAGTCCGCTGATCGGGAGATCGATTGAAGCCGCGGGTCTGCGCCACCTCCCCGGCGCGTACGTGGCTGGAGTCGAGCGGAACGGGGAAAGCATCCCCGCGGTTTCGCCCGAACACGTGTTGCGCGCGGACGACCGTTTGCTTTTCGCGGGAGTCGTCGATTCGATAAAAGACCTGCAGAATTTGCGTGGGCTGATACCTGCAACGGACCAGCTATTCAAACTGGATGCGCCCCGCTACAGGCGGCAGCTATTTGAAGCCGTGGTCTCGAACACGTGTCCCCTGGTGGGCAAGACCATTCGCGAGGGACGCTTCCGGCGCCGCTACGACGCTGTCGTGCTGGCCGTCTCCCGGCGCGGCGAGCGAATCCAGAAGAAGATCGGCGATATTGCGCTGCTGCCTGGAGATACGCTTCTGATCGAATCGAGTCGCTTGTTCGCGGCGCGGTATAAGGACTCTCGCGATTTCTTCCTGGTCGGTTCGATCGACGATTCCGCGCCCAGGCGCTACGACCGGTCTCTCGTCGCGGTTTCCATTTTGACCGGCATGGTTGTGGTGGCTGCGTTGGGCTGGATGCCGATGCTGTTGGCCGCTACGATCGCCGCTTCGCTGATGGTTCTTACGCGTTGCTGCTCCGTTGAGGATGCCCGCGCGAGCGTGGACTGGTCCGTACTGATTGTGATTGGCGCGGCGCTGGGTATCGGAAATGCGCTGGAGGGGTCGGGCGGCGCGGGCATGATTGCGAACGCCGCCCTGGCGGCTGTTGGAGAACGGCCGTGGGTAGCGCTTGCCGTGGTATACCTCGTCACCTCGCTGATGACGGAGATTCTTACCAACAATGCCGCCGTAGCGTTGGTCTTCCCCATCGCGCTCGCGACGGTCGAACGACTGGACGTGAACGCTTTGCCATTTGTGATCGCGATTATGATGGCGGGATCGGCCAGCTTCGCCACACCGATCGGATATCAAACCAATCTCATGGTATACGGACCCGGAGGGTACCGTTTCTCGGACTATCTACGCATCGGGCTGCCGATGAACGCACTCGTCGCGATCACGGCGATCGGTCTGATCCCGGTAATTTGGCCGTTTCGCTGATGGGCGCTCCGCTGACGCCGACGCTAACGCCGCGGCTCCGAGGACACGACCGACTCCCGAACCAGTATGCGCTCGCTTTCCTCGCTGGCCGCCTTCAGCTTCTGAAACAGCGCCAGCTCGGCGCGCGATTTTTCCTTCTCGCCGATCTTCTGGTAGGCCAACCCGAGCCGGTAGTGCGCCGTCGCCAGGTCGGGCCGCAGCTTCACCGCGCGTTCCAACGATTGAACGGCGGTGGCGACGTCGCCGGTTGCCTGCGCGAGCACGCCCATCTCCATGTGCGCCACGGCGAGATCCGGTTCCAGTTCCAGCGCCCGCCGCAGGCGCGTCTTCGCCTCCTGCGCCACCTCTTCGCCGGCTCGCGCGCGCATCGAGAGAATCGCGCCGTAGTGGTAGTGGGCCCACGCATCGTCGTCGCGCCGTTTCAGGTAGCCCGCGAACGCCTTCGCAATCTCCGGCTGCATCGCCGGAGCGGTCTCGTAAGTCAAGCCCAGCAGCCGGAACACCGGCCGCGCCTCCGGCTCGATTCTCGCCGCGTCGAGCAGAGCCTGCACCGCCGCATCGTAGTTCCCGGCCAGGTACTGCGCCGCGCCCAGCCCCAGCCGCAGCCTCCACGAGCGTGGGAAATCGCGGGCCGCGGCCTCGAAACTCGCCACCGCGTCCTTCACCTCGCGGTACAGCAGGATCGCCGTCGCGTGGTCATACCGGAAATCTTCGTTGCGCGAATCGAGTTCAGCCGCCTTCTTCAGAGCCTCGAACGACTCGCCCATCCGCTTCCGCTTCTCCTCCACCGCGCCCAGCAAATTGTACGCCTCCGCCGTTCGGAGCGCCTGAAGCTCCTCCGCCGCGCGGTCGTATTCCGACGCCTGGTACTGCGCCAGCGCAAGGTTGTATGCCGCGTCGTACGACTCCGGGTGGGCTTTCCGCACGCGCTCCAGCAACGGAATGGCGGCCGCGTACTCGCCATAGAGCCCCAGCATCGTCGCCGCTTGAAACAGCCGCGGATCCCTGCTGTCGACCAGCGTTCCGAGCATCGCCGCGGTCTGGCGCGCTTCCGCCGCGCGCTTCAACAGTAACTGGGACTCCAGCATCCCGATTAGCGCCTCGACGTCGTTCGGCGCGGCGCGGTAGACCCGCTCGAACCGCGCAAGCGCCTCGGCCGGCTGGTTCCTGGTCAAGGCGATCAAACCGAGGTTGTAGTGCGCCGACAGGTTGCCCGCGTCGAGCTTCAGGACCTGCTCGAACGACCGCGCCGCATCGTCCCATTTCTTCCGCTGAAGGTACGTCGAGCCGAGGTAAGCGTGGGCGCGCGGGTTCGCCGGCTGGAGGGCGACAGCCTGGAGGAACTCCGCTTCGGCCTCGGCGAACTTCGATTCGACCGTCGCCACAAGCCCCAGCAGCACGTGCGCGTCTCCCAATTTCGGATCTATCGCCAGCGCCTTGCGGGCCGCTTCCCGCGAGGCGCTCCACTGCTGTTGCTGGAAGTGCTTCTGCGCCTGCGCGAGCCAATCCGCCGGACTTTGCAGCGCAAGCAGCAGAAGGAAAAACGTCATCTACTTCAGTCTACCCGCCGAGTTCTTGGAGAACGCGGAGGACGTCGTTTACCAGGCGCCGCGCTTCGTCCATCCGCGCGGGTATCGGGTCCCGCGGGATCTTCGTGCGGTCGAACTGTTGCGTCGCCAGGTCCACCGCCTTCGCCAGGCTCGCTTCCGCGCGCTTCACCGCTTCCGCGTGTTTGCCTTGCGCGCGCAGCTTGCGAATGCCTTCCCGCGCCATCCACAGGCACTCGCAGTCCTCGATTCCTTCCCGCAGCATCTCCCAGCGGATGCTGTCCACCGGACCGTCTTTGCCGGGGTAGACAAAGAACATGTCGCCCGACGGCCACGTGAAGAACGGCTGATTCCAGAGCGGTTCGGGCCAGAAGTTCCAGGCCCATCGTATGTACCCGTCGAAATTCCACTTCCAAACGATCCAGCCGAGATAACGGGACTCCAGCGGCTCGGAAAAGATGAATGTATTCGGATAAATCGGCGTCACCGCCGTGTACAGTAGCGTCCGCTTCCCGGCCTTGCGTCGCGCCGGGATGTCCGGCAGTTCGGCGCCGGAGCCGGGCGTGTAATAGCCGTAGTGGAAGGCCATTTCGCGCGACTCCGCCATATGCCGCCCCTTCTCGTCGCCGCCGCTGATCATCAGCTTCAGATCGGGAGCTGCCTCTTTGAAAAACGGGATGGTCCGGTCGAGCACGTCGCTCGCGATTTCGTCGAACGCCAGATATGTCTTGTCCAGCCACCCCTTCGCCCGCAGGTGCGTCTCAAAGGCGCGCGCGAAGTCGCCCCACACCGCCTTGTAATCGTCGGAGCCCGCCGGCAGCTTCACGCGACGCGTTTGCCTGGAGGCGGTATCGGAATAGGTCACCACGGAGTGATCCGTGCCCGGCTGTACGAGCGGCGACCACGCCTCGATGTGGTCGCCGACCCCCGCGCGCAGGCACATGCTTACCCAGCGGTCGAAAGCCGCGAAATCATAGGTCCATTTCTCCCGGACGCCCGGCCGCCATTCGCCCGGATACTGCCACTCCACCAGCGTCCGCACCGGAAAGCCGGTAACGCCCGACCACGGATCGTCGACGATGAACGTCGTAATCGTTTTCTGACTGTGCGCCGCCAAATTCACGGCGTATTTTTCCAACTGCCGCCAGTGTTCGTCTCCCCACAGCGGAAGCTTGTTGAAACGCGCCACCGAAGACGGGTCCACCAGGATGTTAAGGAAACAGTGAAATCCCGACGGGTCCGGCAGCGCGGCGGGCAGGACGTCCAGCGTCACCTCGAACGTCGCCGCCGTCGCGCCGTCCCGCAGAACGTCGATTGACCCCTTGTACGGCCCGGCCGGCGCGTCCTTGGGGACTTTCAGGTCCAGCCAGACGCCCTGGCTCTGGTATGGCCGAAGCGCCACGGACGGGACGTCCCACAGCGGGTCCGGCGTGTACTGCGCGTTCTCGTCCACCGGGATCAGCCCGGCGTAGCGCACCCGAAAGCGGCTTCCCAGTTCGGCGCCCGAGGGGGACTTCAACACGCGCGGCCGGACGCGCAACTCGCGCACGTCTTCGGGACTCCGGACGCCGAGTTGGACAACCGCGTACTCGTTCGCGCACGCCTGGATCTCGATCGAGCGTTTGTCCAACTCCCGTCCGAAGCTGGCCGGATACACTCGCTTGTGAATGTCGGCGGCCCAGGTTTGAAATCGCCCTTCCCACGGCGGCGCCTCCCGTCCGATCCACTGCCCGGCCGCGTTGCCGGACGCCACCAGGATGAAGGCAAGCAAATATTTCCGCATAAATAGAAAAATCCGGCGCGAACACGATGATTCGCGCCGGAATTCCGTTCTCAAGTCGGATTAAACTACCAAAGGAACTTCAGCCCGAACTGTATGATCCGAGGATCTCCCGCGCTTCGGATGCGCCCGAAGTTCCCCGAGTTCACCGCCGTCGTCGGGTTCGCGAAGTTCACCTGGTTGAAGGCGTTGAAGAATTCCGACCGGAATTGGAGCCGCATCGGCTCCCGGATGACGAAATCCCTCAACACGCTAAAGTCGGTGCTGTTCAACGCCGGCCCGCTGATCAGGCCCCGGCCCGCGTTACCGTAGATTCCCCGCGGCACGTCGTTGGTCGGCACGAACGCGTCTGTATTGAAGAAACGCGTGATCATCGCCGCCCGGCTCGAGTGGCTGATCTCGATGTCGGACACCGTGACGTTGGGTTTCAACTGCGCGTGCTGGTCGCCGAACGTTCCATCCAGCGCGACATCGTCGCCCATCAGGAAGGTGAGCGGACGCCCGCTCTGGATGGTGTGTATGCCGGTGATCGTCCAGTCCCGCAGCAGGGCCCGGCCCACCGGGTTCGCGAGGTTCGGCTGCGGTGACCACAGCCAGGACGCCACAAACGCGTGCCGGCGGTCCCAATCCGAGCGGCCCCGCTCATCCCGCAGGTTGAACGGATTCGCCACCGTCGCGCCGAGGTTGTCGGTCGAACTCGTATCGATCGATTTCGAGAGCGTGTACGAGGCCAATACGGTGATCCCTTGCGAGAACCTCTTCGTTACCTGCGTTTGAAAGCTGTGATACCAGCTCCGGAAATCGTTGCCCAGCAGGAATCCCACCGGGCTCAGAATGCCGGGCTCGAAGATGACGCGGTCGTTGATGTTCTGGTCCGACGGCGGCGACCCGTCAACGGGCGAGTTGATGAACCGCGCCGGGTTGTACGTCCGCAGCGCCTCCAGCTTGATGCCGATCTTGCCCGCGTAGGCGGTCTCTACCATCAACGTCGGCGTCAACTGGTGCTGGATCGCCAGGTTGAACGATTGAATGTACGGAGTCCGTAAATTGCGCTCCGTGAACACGCCGCCCACCGGCAGCGGGAACAGCGGGCAATCGTATCCGGGATACTCCGCGATCTTGGCGCATCCGAACTGACCGGTCGTTTGCGCCGGCGGAGGCGTCCGCCCCACCGAACCGTACGGGTTCTCGATCCGGCCGCTGAATACCGACGAGAAGCCGGCGAACGGCGGGTTCTCCTGCGCCAGCGAGTCACCGTTGACGCTCTCGTAGAAGATGCCGTACCCGGCGCGGACGCTGGTCCGCCCGGTGCCCGTGACATCCCACGCCAGACCGATGCGCCCCGCCCAATTGTTCAGGTCGTTGTTGGCCAGGCCGCGCGGCACATCGCCCGGGAACAGCACGCCAATGGGCGCGTCCGGCACCACCGTCGATTGCACGCCGGGCGCCACCGTGTTAATGCGGTCGTCCTTCTCCACCCACGGCAGGAACGGCTCGTAACGCACGCCCAGCGTCAGCGTGAACCGCCGGTTGACCTTGAACTCGTCCTGGACGAACGCCGCGTGCGCCCACGTCCGGCTGTCGGTGTCCCGGACGCCGAAGTTCAGGTTCAGGTTGTCGAAGGCCCCCAGCATGAAATCCGAAACCGGATGCCCGCTGCGCGAGCCGTTGAACGTGAACCCGGGCGAACCGATAAACACCTGCCGGAACTGCAACCGCAGCAGCTCGTACCCGAACTTGAAATTGTGCCGGCCCTTGATCCAGCTCAGCGTATCGCGGAACTGCCAGTTACGGCTGTAGAACCGCGTCGTAAAGCCCGACCCAAGCGAGAAGTTATCCACATCCACCTGCACCGAGCCGGTTGGAACATACTGCGGCATGTTAATCCCCAGTTCTGTCGGGTCCACCGTCCTCGATTGCACCTGGTCCGACGGCGTGTTCAGGAACGTGAACGTTGCCTGGTTCAGCAGCGTCGGCGTGAAGGTATAAGTGTCGCTGAGCGTCAGGTGGTGCGTGCTTTGGATGAAATTCTCTTCCATGTAGTTCGGTATGTTGCCGCCCGCGAACGGGTTGAAGCGCTTGTTCCGGTCGTAGAAATAGCTGCCGTAAATCCGGTGCGCGCTGCTCTGGTTATAATCGCCCCGCACCATGAACATGTCGCCGTCGCGCGGGCTCGAGGCCAGCGATGAGACGAGGCCGGTGGGCGACTCCGGCACGAAAGCCAGCAGCTTCTGCGCCACCGGGCTGATGCAACCCGGCAGGATCACGTTGTTCTGCACACAGGGCCGTCCGGCGGAATCCGTGAACGGCGCCCCCGTAACCGGGTCGGTCGGATTCTGAAGCGTTGTGTCCAGGCCGCTGAAATCCCCGCGCCGCTCCGCCGACGAAGGTACCAGCGCCTCCACCGTCTGCGCTTCCCGCCGGTCCCGCAGCCCCTGGTACGTGCCGAAGAAGAACACCCGGTCCTTCAGTACCGGTCCTCCTCCCGCGGCGCCGAACTGGTTCTGCTTGATGGCCGGCACGCGTGAGGCGAAGAAATTCCTTGCATTTAAGGCGTCGTTCCGCAGAAATTCCCACGCCGATCCGTGAAATTCGTTCGTCCCGGACTTGGAAACCACGTTGATCTGCGAACCCGGATTCCTTCCGTACTCTGCGGCGAAATTGTGCGTCTGGATCCGGAACTCCTGAACCGCGTCCGGCGGCGGATAGTTCATTCCGGTGTTGCGCGACGGGTTATTGAAGTACCCGCCGTTAAACGTGAACAGGTTCATGTTCGGACGGCCGCCGTTCACGTTCATCTTGGGGCCGCTCCGCGCGTCGCTCAACTGCTGTGGCGCCGATACGCCCAGCACGCCCGGCAGAATCCGCGCCAGGCCGATCACGTTGCGGCCGTTCAGCGGCAAGTCCACGACGCGCCGGTCGTCCACCAAGCCCGACAACGTCGGCGACGTCGTATCCACCAGCGGCGCCGTAGCTTCCACCGTCACCTGCGTCTCCACCGCCCCCACGGCCAGCGTGGCGTCCAGACGCAAGTTCTGGTTAATCGACAGCTCGATTCCCGTTTGCACCTGCCGCTGGAAGCCCGGAGCTTCAAACGTCACCTCGTAGTCGCCGGGCGGCAGCGCCAGCAGCGTGTAGTAGCCCTCCTGGTTGGTCTGCGTCGTTCGAACAGCCTGCTGCTCGATCATCTTGGCTGACACGTTCGCGCCAGGGACGCTCGCGCCGCTGGCATCTCTCACGTATCCATTCATGTTGCCCGTGGTTACCTGCGCCATTGCCGGACCGACGCCGGCCAACGCAAGGCTCAGAAGTAGGGCGCGCCGAACCGATGCGTCGCGCCGCCTGAACGGTAGATTGTCATCTGTCATCTATGCAAATACCTCCATGACCCGCGCTCCTGCGCGCGAGTTCCTGCCCGTCAAGTCTATAGCAGCGACTCTCCCCTTGCAAGCCAGCCGCTCACCGCTCTCACTGCCCTGGCGCCACGCGCAGAACCTGCACCATCTTCCACTCGTCCCGGCCCTCCGTCGCCTTCACTTCCTCGAACCTCGCCAGCAGCTTTCGGGAATCCTCCGGCCGCCCCAGCTTCCGGTACAAGCGCCCAAGTTGATACAGCGCCGTCGCATGCGCCGGGTTGAGTTCGAGCGCCTTCTCCAGTTGCTTCGCCGCCTCCTCCACCCGCCTCGCGTCCGCGTAAGCCTTCCCCAGCGCAGCGCGGCTCGGCGCGTCGTCCGGCTTCAGCCGCACGGCTTTTTCCAGCGCCCGCGTCACCTCCGCCTCGGCGCCACCCGTCCGCCCCAGCGCGGTGGCGTACAGGTACTCGGCCCGGTAGTCGTCCGGCGCCATCGCCGCCGCTCTCCGAAACGCCTCCGCCGCCTCCGCGTACTCGCCGTTCTCCAGCCGCAGCACGCCTCGCGCCAGTTCCGCCGCGTTCGATTTCGGGTCCAGCCGGCTTGACTCGAGGAAGCTCGCCTCGGCTTCCTCCTGCTTGCCCTGCAAGGCCTGAATCAACCCGCGCTGCAACCGGAGCCGCGCCCCGCCGGGGACCTTCCCGATCCCTTCCTCCAAAACCTTCAGCGCGAACTCCTGGTTTTGATGGTCCGCCGCGAAACTCGCCAGCGCCACGTACCCGTCTTCCATCCGCGGCGCGCACGAAATCGCTTTGCGATACGCCTCGTACGCCGCTTCCGGCTTGCCTTCCCGGTCGTATTGGTCCCCCATGGCCAGGTACGTCTCGAACACCGCCGGCTGCACTTCCGGGTTGTTCAACGCCAGGTCCCCCGCCTTCTCGAAGTGCTCCTTCGCCTCGGCGTACCGGCGCCGCTCGTACGCGGCCAGCCCCAGATAGAGCCGCGGCACGGGGTCGGCGGGAATCTCTTTCGCCAGGGCACGGAACACCCGCTCCGATTCGTCCTTGCGTCCGAGGAACCACTGCACCGTGGCCGCGTTCTTGCGCGCTGGGGCGAAGCCGGGATTCAGCTCGGCCGCTTTCTGGAAATACTCCAGCGCTTTCTCCAACTGGTGCGCTTCGACGTACGCCACCCCGATCTGCTGGCAGAGTTTCCAGTCCTGGGGTTGCGCCTTGTGCGCCTCCAACAACCGTGACAAATCTCGGTCCGCCTGGCCCTGCGCCTCCGAGGGGGCGCCCAGTAGCCAGATGGCCAGCGCGACGCCGGCGATCCGCCGCATG
This sequence comes from Bryobacteraceae bacterium, assembly GCA_026129905.1. Taxonomy (GTDB): domain Bacteria; phylum Acidobacteriota; class Terriglobia; order Bryobacterales; family Bryobacteraceae; genus JAHCHE01. Next base: position 21,590 of record JAHCHE010000004.1, read on the forward strand.
GATACTGCTACTCCTTGAACCTGCAATCCATTGCTAGAATAGATCAATTCGCGCCACAGGAGGAGGACCCGGATGGTTAACGCAAGGGCTGTAAGCGCCGCCTGTCTGATCGCCTCGCTAGCTGGCGCTCTGGCGCAGGAACGCACGGGTTCCATCGCCGGCGTGGTCAAAGATCAGACCGGCGCCGCAATCCAGGGCGCTGCCATCCAGGTCCGCAACGAGGCCACCGGCCGCGAGAAACGCGTCACGACCGACCTCCAGGGTTTCTACCGCGCCGCTTCCCTGGACCCCGGCCGCTACGAAGTCACCGCTGAGAAACCGGGCTTCCGAACCAGCACCCACCAGGATGTTCTGCTCGAACTCGATCGGAATGCCGTCGTCAACCACACCCTGCTCGTCGGCGACCTCTCCGAGCGCGTCGTTGTCGTCGGCGAAGCCCGCCTCGTCGAGGCTACCCCTTCGGCCATCTCCAACGTCGTGGATTCGAAAACCATCGAGGAACTTCCTCTAAACGGGCGCGATTTCGTCCAGTTGGCTACCTTGCAGTCCGGCGTCGCCCCCGTCCGTAGCGCCTACCGCAACGTCAATCATGGCTACGGCAACCAGATGAGCATTTCGGGCTCGCGACCCTTTCAGAACGGCTTCTGGCTCGATGGGGTGAGCCTGAACACCTACAACGGCGGCACGCCCGGCAGCATCAATGGCATCAATCTCGGCGTTGACGCGGTCCGCGAGTTCACCGTCCACACCAGCACGTACTCCGCCCAGTACGGCCGCGCCGGCGGCGGGGTCATCAACGCCGCCACCCGGTCCGGAGGCAACGACCTCCACGGCAGCGCCTTCTACTTCCATCGCAACGACAGTCTCGATGCCCGCAATTTCTTCGACCGCGGCGAACCGCCCGAGTTCCGCCGACACCAGTTCGGCGGCTCCCTCGGCGGTCCTGTGCTCCGCAACCGGACATTCTTTTTCGTCAACTACGAGGGTTTTCGCGAACTCCGCGGCAACACCACCATCAACACCACGCTCAGCCCCGCCGCACGCCGCGGAGAACTAACCACAGGTCATGTCGCCATCGATCCTAAAATCGCCCGCGTGCTGCCCTTCTGGCCTCTACCCAACGGCGAGGTGTTTGGCGATACGGGTCTCTACATCTTTGCCAACGACGAACTCGGCCACGAGACGTTCGTCACCACCCGCATCGATCACAACCTCGGCAATTATGACAAGCTCTTCTTTCGCTACAGCTTCGACTCCGGCGAGCGCGAGGACGAAACCGATTTCGAGATCTCCGCGCGCCGCAACCGCACCCGCATGCAATCGTTCGCCATCGAGGAGTCCCACGTCTTTTCCCCCAACCTGATGAACACCGCCCGCCTCGGCTTTCTGCGCACCCTCACCGTCGCCGGTCTTACCGAAGCCCAGGTTGCCGGCGTGGATGCTGCCGAGACCGCCTTCGTCCCCGGCAGCGGCGCGATGGGCGTTGCCATCGTCACCGGCCTGACGAGCTTCCCCGGCGGCTCGGGTTCCCTCGACTACGACCGGCACGTCTTCAATTCCTTTCAGGGCTCCGACGATCTCACTCTGCTCAAAGGCTCGCACTCCATCAAGGTGGGAACCCGCATCGAGCGCACTCATTTCAACACACTCAGCCAGAATCGCCAGAACGGCGAGTTCCTGTTCCCGAACGTACTGAGCTTCATAACGAATCGCCCCACGCGCTTCCGCGCCCAGTTGCCCGGCTCGGACACCGTCCGGGGGCACCGTCAATGGATCGCCGCCTGGTATTTCCAGGACATGTGGAAAATCAGCCCGCGCTTCACGCTGGAACTGGGACTCCGTCATGAATGGGCCACCGTCCCTACCGAAGTCAACGGTAAGGTGGCCAACCTCGACGAACTGACCTCCACTACCATGCGCGTCGGCGACCCCCTGTTCGACAACCCGTCGCTCAAAAACTTCAGCCCGCGCGCCGGCCTGGCCTGGGATCTCTGGGGCAATGGCCGCACGATCGTTCGGACGGGCTACGGCATCTTCCCCGACCTCATCCTTTCCCAGTTCATCCTTCTTTCCGGCGTCCGCAACCCGCCTTTCTTTCAGCGCGGCGATACGCGCCGCGTACAGCCGGGCGATTTTCCCTCCAACGCCTACAACGTCTTTGTCGACAACCCCACACCTGAGTACCGCATCGAGCGCATTCCGCGCCGCCTCGCGCAGCCCTACGTCCAGCAGTGGAATTTCAACATTGAGCAGACGTTCACTTTTAACACGAGTCTTCGCGTCGCCTATGTCGGCTCGCACGGGCTGAACCTATCCTCCGTCACCGAGGACGCCAATCTCGTGGAACCCGTGATCGAAGCCGACGGCCGCCTTTTCTTCCCCGCCTCCGCGCCCCGCATCAATCCTCTGTTCGGACAGCTTCGGAACCGCACCTTCGACGCGCATTCCTTCTACCACGGTCTTCAAACCCAGTTCCGCCAGCGGTTCGCCCGGGGCTTCCAGAGCATCATTGGCTACACCTTCTCCAAGAGCATCGACGACAGCTCCGATTTCTTCACGCAAACACAATCGGACAATTACATTTCGATTCCTCTGAACGGCAACCCGCGCTTCAACCGCGGCCTCTCCGGCCACGATGTGCGGCATGCGTTCGTCGCCAGCTTCACCTGGGAACTTCCCGGACCGCGGACCCGTCTCCTCGGAGCGGTCTTCGGCGGCTGGCAGATGGGCGGGATCACCTCGTATGCATCCGGCACGCCCTTCTCGGTGCGGCTCGGCTATGACGGCGCGCAGACGAAGACCAGCCGCTTCGATCATGAGTCCGGCCAGCGCCCCGACCTGGCGCCTGGCGCCAGCAACAGCGCCGTCACCGGCGACCCCAGACAGTGGGTGGACCCCTCGCTGTTCCGCCGCCCCACGCCCGGCTACCTCGGCAATCTCGGGCGCAACACCTTTACCGGTCCTGGCATGACCAATGTCGACTTCTCGCTCGTCAAGCGAATGAAAGTCCCGCGGCTTGGCGAATCCTCCGCGCTCGATTTCCGGGCGGAATTTTTCAACCTGTTCAATCACACCAACTTCAATCTCCCCACGCCGGACCGCGCCCAGGTATTCGACAGCTTGTCGGTTCGCGGCGACTTCGCCCGCATCACGAGCGCCGCCAAGAGCCGCGAAATCCAGTTCGGGATGAAGCTGCGATTCTGATGGCCTGTCTCGCGCCGCAGCCGGACCGCTCCGCCCGCTGTCCGGCCGGAGTTCCGTCGCTCGCATGATCGGCCAGGCGAGGCTCTTCTGGCGGTTCGCCACCGGTCTTCGCCGGTTCCTGCGAACTCCCCTGTCGGCGGCAGACTGTCATCGCATCGCCGGCGAGGACCTGCGCGGCCGCGAGACCAACTTCCTGCATCTCGCCCGCCGCGCCATCTATGGCTTTTCGCGGAGCCCGTACCTACCGCTGCTGCGCTGGGCGGGCGTCGAGTACGGCGATCTCGAGAGGCTGGTGTCCGCCGGGGGCGTGGATCACGCGCTCGAGGGTCTCCATGACGCCGGCGTCTACCTGGACCTCGAGGAATTCAAAGGCCTGCGCCCGATTACGCGTCCGGGCCTGTCGATCGAGGCCGCCGCCTCGGATTTCGACAACCCCCTGCTTGCGCGGGAGTTCGAGGTGGAAAGCGGCGGTTCCACCGGGGCCCGCCGGCGCATGCGCATCGACTTCGATCTGCTCGTCCACGACGCCGCAAGCTGGCTGATCGGCTTCGAGGCCCAGGGCGTGGCCTTTACCCCCTGGGCGATCTGGCGCGCCGTCCCGCCAGGATCCGCCGGTTTCAAGCACGCCCTCTTCGGCGCCAAGGTGCAGTGGCCGCTCGAGCGCTGGTTCTCTCCCACCGCCTCGTCCTGGTCTCCCGGCGGCTGGCCGTTTGCGCTCTCGACCGCCTACGCCGTGCGGGCCGCCAGTTTTTGGGGATCGGCCATTCCGGCCCCGGAATTCGTGCCCCTGAGCGACGGATTGCCCGTAGCCCAATGGCTGGCCGGCAAGGTCCAAGCCGGTACGCCCGGTCTGCTCTCCGCCCCCGCCAGCACCTGCGTCCGCGCCTGCATCGCGGCCCAGGACGCCGGCCTCGATATCGCCGGGTCTATCCTTCGGGTCAGCGGCGAGCCTTTTACGGAAGCGAAACTGCGTCTTATCGAGCGACTCGGCGCCTGGACCTTCAGCGGCTGGTCGATGTCGGAGGCCGGCCCCTTGGCGAGCGGCTGCGCCCGCCGCGAGGCCATAGACGAGGTTCACGTATTCACCACCAAGGCCGCCCTGTTCCAGCGTCCAAAACGCCTCGCCGGCGGGGACGAAGTGGAGGCGATCCATCTCACCACGCTGCTGCCCTCGACGCCGAAGGTCATGTTGAACGTCGATACCGGCGATTACGGCGTGCTCACGCGCCGCGACTGCGGCTGTCTCCTCCAGCAGGCCGGATTTCACCATCACCTTCACTCCATCCGCAATTACGAGAAGCTCACCGCCTCCGGCATGCACTTCCTCGGCGGCGACGTCATCCGGCTCGTCGAGCAGGTCCTCCCGGCCAAATATGGCGGAGGACCCACCGACTACCAGGTAGTCGAGGAGCACGACGGACCGGTTAACCGGGTCGCCGTTGTCGTCAGCCCCCGTCTGGGCGAGGTCAACGAGGAGGGCGTTGTCAGAACCGTCCTGGATTTCCTGGGGCGCAAGAACGAGGGCGATCGCGCGATGGCCGCCATCTGGGAACAGTCGGACACGCTGCGCGTCTTGCGGCGGGAGCCCTACGTCACCCCTGCGGCCAAGACGCCCGCTTTGCGCGTCCTCCGGAAAGGAGAGTCATCGTAGCCCATGATTGATGACATCAAGCTCCTCTACCGGTTCGCGGCCGGATTCCGCCGCTTCCTGAAGCATCCGTTGTCCCCGTCCGATAGCCTCCGTATCGCCGAACAGGACCTTCGCGACCGCGAGAAAAACTTCCTGAACCTCGCCCGCCGCGCCATCTTCGGCTTTCCACACAGCCCTTACCTCGCGCTCCTAAAATGGGCGGGCGTCGAATACGGCGATCTCGAGCGCCTGGTGGCCGCCGAAGGCATCGAGGGCGCGGCCGAGCGCCTTTTCGACGCGGGCGTTCACATCGACCTCGAGGAGTTCAAAGGCCGCCGGCCGATCATCCGTCCCGGCCTCCGCATCGACGTCGCCGCGGCGGACTTCGACAACCCGCTGCTGGCCGTCGAATTCGAGGTGGAAAGCGGCGGCTCCACCGGTCCCCGCCGCCGGATGCGTATCGATTTCGATCTGCTGGCGAGCGAAGCGGCCTTCTGGTATCTTTCGCTGGAGGCGCAGCAATTAGGCCGGTCGCCTTCCGCCATCTGGCGCCCGGTCCCGCCCGGCTCCGCCGGCATCAAACAAGCCCTCAAGGGCGCCAAGATCGGCCGGCCTCTCGAACGCTGGTTCTCACCCATCGAGTCTTCCTGGTCCCCCGGTTCCTTCCGCTTCGCCGCCGTCACCAGCTACGCCGTGCGCGCCGCCCGCCTCTATGGCGCGTACATCCCGAAACCCGAGTTCGCCCCGCTGACCGATGGCAAACCGGTCGCGCAGTGGATCGCCGGTCACGCCGCGCGCGGGGCGGCCCCCCTGCTTTCCGCGCCGGCCAACACCTGCGTCCGCGCCTGCATCGCCGCCAACGAGGCGGGCCTCGATATCGCCGGCACCGTCTTCAAGGTCAGCGGAGAACCCTTCACGGACGCCAAGCTTCGCGTGGTCGACGGGATGGGCGCACGGACCTTCAGCAGTTGGTCCATGTCGGAAGCGGGCAATCTCGGCGCCGGCTGCGCCAACCGCGAAGCCGTCGACGAAGTCCATCTCTTCACCGGCAAAATCGCCGTCTTGCAGCGACAAAAACAACTCGCCGGCGGGGAAGCCTCGGTCGACGCGCTCCATCTCACCACCATTCACACTTCCACGCCGAAGATCATGCTGAACGTCGACTGCGGCGATTACGGCGTCCTCGGCAAACGCGACTGCGGCTGCGCCCTCGAACGCGCAGGCTTCCGTAACCATCTGCACACGATCCGCAACTATGAGAAACTGACCTCGGGTGGGATGCATTTCATGGGGGGAGACATCATCCGCCTGGTGGAGGAGGTGCTGCCGGCCAGCCACGGCGGCTTTCCGACCGACTACCAGTTTGTCGAGGAGCACGACGGTCTGTTGAACAGTGTCAGCGTTCTTGTCAGCCCGCGCGTGGGCGCCGTTCGCGCGGACGACGTCGTTCAGACCGTCCTCACCTATCTTGCCCGCGGCGACGCCGGCAATCGGATGATGGCCGATATCTGGAAACAGGCGGGCACGGTCCGCGTGGTCCGGCGCGACCCCTACGTCACCCCGGCAGCCAAAACTCCGCCTCTGCGGGTGGTGAAGAAACTCGAATGAACGCGCTCACAGGAGGCGGTTCTGGCAACTGAGGCAACAACGGTAGCCACCCAGGCGCGGCCGGCGGCCGAGTCCCGCCGCCGTTGGGAACTTGGTCCCGCCCTGGTCTTCGTCCTGGCGGTGCTCGGCCCTCAGGACCTGCTCACCAATTCCGCCGCCGGAGCGGGCTACGGCTATAGCATGCTGTGGACCCTGGCCATCATCATCATCGCCCGCTACGTCATGCTCGAAGCCACGGCGCGATACGTCGTGGTCACGGGCGAAACCCTGATGGCCGGCTACGCCCGCGCCGGCCGCTGGGTGGTCTGGCTCATCTCCCTCTCCATCATTCTCAAGCGGCACGTTTCGGCCCTGTATCTGTTTCTCCTCCTGGGCGGCGCGGCCCACCTGCTCCTGCCGCTGCCGACCGCCTGGAGCGAGAAAATCTGGGGCCTGATCTTCTGGTGGGCCGGTTTCGCCATCACGTTCTGGGGACGCTACCGGTTCATCGAGAAGATCAGCAAACCGTTCGCCGTCATTCTGGGCGGTTCTCTCGCGGTCGCGGCCGTGATGTCCCGCCCCGATCTGGGCGCCGCCGCCCAGGGCCTGTTCCTGCCCTCCGTGCCCGGCGGCGAGGGCGCGTATAGCTATCTCTTCGTACTGATGGCCCTGGCCGGCTCCAGCGCCGGTTCGTTGAGCAATCTCAAGTACGCGAGCTTCGTCCACGAGCGCGGCTGGCGCGATCCCGTTTTCCTGCAGAAGCAGCGCTTCGATCTCATGACCAGTACGCTGGCGCTGTTCGCCATGCTCGCGCTCACCCAGATCACCGCCGCCGCCACGCTTTTCGGCTCGGGCGTCAAACTCGACGGTATCCAGGACCTGGCGCCGATGTTCTCGGTCGCCCTCGGAGACGCGGGCCGCATCGTCCTAGCGCTCAGCCTGTGGGCCGCCTGTTTCACCACCCTCGTCGGCGCCAACACCGGGTACGGCCTGCTGGTCTCCGACATCTGGCACAACGTGCTCCGGCGCTCTCCCGATGCCGACGCGGGCGAGGGCTTCGGCGAGCGGCCCGCCTACCGCTGGGCGATGGTCTGGTTCACCGTCACTCCCCTGTACGTGATCTTCACGGACTGGAAGGCCTTCTGGCTCACGCTGCTGGCAGCGGCCATCTTCGTCGTACTCCTTCCGGTGCTGGTCTTCCTGCTGCTCTGGCTCACCAACAACAAGAAGCTGATGGGCGCCCACGCCAACGGCTGGCTGACGAACGCAATTCTCGGGTTGGTAATTCTGGCCTCCTCCTACCTCACGTACCAAAGCGGCGTCGAGGTAGCCGGCAAGATCCGCGCGGCGTGGTGACCACCGGACGCTTTCCATGCGCACCGCGCGCCATTGCTTCGTAGGTTCGGGCGGACTGTGGGAAGATAGGATCGAACCATGGCGGCGAGCCATGATCCACCGATGACTCCGGCGAGGGGCTCCGAACGCACGGTCGAATCGCTTCAAGCCAGCGTGCGAAGCCTGACCGAGCAGCTACTGAACTGTTACGAAGAGCTCACGCTGCTCTACTCGCTGGGCGCCCGGCTCGGCCGCGAGAATCACGAAGATGCCATTGCGGCCGCCGCCACGGAGCGCGCTCGCGAAGTGCTCGGCGCCGAGTGCGGCTTCGCCGCGCTGTGGGAACGCGGGCGTCCCAAAATCCCGTCCGGCGCCTGCGTCTCGATGCCGATGGCCGCGGCGCAGCACGTGGTGGAGACGCTCCTCAAGCCCGCGTTCGCGGGTTCCCGGCGACGCCTGATCGTTCACTCGTTCAGCGAAGAGATGCCAGGTCCAGAAGGCTTGCCCGCGCGCCTGCTGGCGTCGTGCATCTGCGACCGGGGCGAGGAACTCGGCTATCTCTGCCTGGGCCGCGGCGCTTCCGCCCCCATCTTCACCGCCGCGGACCAGAAGTTGCTTGACGCGGTCGCGACCATGGCCGGCGCGGAAATCGACAACGTCCGGCTGCAGCGCTCGGAAACCGAAAAGCAGCGGTTGGTCCGGGAACTCGAGATGGCGCGCCAGATCCAGCAGTGGCTTCTGCCTTCGGATTCGCGAGGAGGAGGCTTCCTGGAGGCGGCCGGGCTGAGCCAGCCGTGCTTCGAGATCGGGGGCGATTTCTACGATTTCTTTCCGGCCGGCGATCACGAGACCCTGATGGTCATCGCCGACGTCACGGGCAAGGGCGCGCCGGCCTCGCTTCAGGCGGCGATGATCCAGGGCATCGTCCACGGCAGTTCCCGCCAATCCACCGATATCGCGTTGCTGATGGGATGCCTGAACGAGTGCCTGATCGCCAGGAGCGTGCGGGCCACGTACCCCACGGCCCTGGTGGCGTCTCTCGCCCGCGACGGCAGCTTCCGTTACGGCAATGCCGGCCATCCGCCGCCTATCATCATTCGACGATGCGGACACACTGAGTTGCTCAAGGAAGGCGGACCCTTGCTAGGCGTGATCTCTTCGGCTAACTACTCCGTGGGGACGACCCGGCTCTCCTCAGGCGATCTCGTCGTGCTCTATACGGATGGCGCCACCGACGCGGAGAACTCCGCCGGCGAAATGTTCGGCGAAGAGCGGCTGCGCGCCTGGGCGCAGCGTCAGACCGGGCTTTCCCCTTCGGATGTCCGCGACAATCTGCTGGAGGAACTCAGCGGTTTCTGTTCCGGGAGCCCGCAGGCGGACGATCTTACCGCCCTGGTTGTCCGCTACGCGCAGACATGAACCCGTCTCACTCCTGCGGCGGTTCAATACTTCCAGTCGCCGCTTCTTCGGCGGCCGCCGGGCCCGCCGCGCGGGCGTCCGCCAGCGCCTGTCGAGCTCGCGCGGCGTCTTTCCTGGAAACGCGAACCAGAAAGCGGAGATTGGGATAAACGCGGGCGCCCACCAGCACCGACGAGATCCCATTCGCGTCCAAAACCCCCCGAACGCCGATCGCTTCCATTTCCGCCGTTGCGCCCATTCCGTCGAAAACGGTCTCGGGATCCAGATCGGGCGATGGGTCGCCGTCCACGGCCGGCGCCGTCGAACTGGCGGCCATCACTGCGTCGGCGCGGGCGGCCTCGCTCGGCGGCACGCGCACTTCCCATGCGCCGCTCGGGACGCCGGGAGCGTCGTCGCCGGCGAGGACCGGGTTCAGCCCCGCCTCCGCCAGCAGGTCCCGCACCTCCTCGGCGTCTTCAGCGGCGGAACTGTCGGCGGAGCGAAATACCGTGACGAGCTCATCCGTCGGTCCATTCATAACCAGAGGATACCGCACCGCCACCAGCGGCCCCGATTCCACCAGCAGCCCGACGAAGTTCGCGGGCATCCCCCCGCCGGCTGTGCGGTCAGGACCGTGCAACACAGCGGTAAGCGCGGCGCGCGACCACCAGTTCCTCGTCGGTGGTCAGCGCTACAACGCGGACGGGCGAATCGGGACAGGAGATCACCCGGTCCCCGGCGCCGGAAGCGTTCCGGGTCTCGTCAAGCCGGACGCCGAGAAACTCCAGCCCGGAGCAGGCGGCGGACCGGAGGCCCGAAGCGTTTTCGCCGATGCCTCCCGTGAAGGCGATAGCGTCCAGGCCGCCCATCGCCGCGGCATACGCGCCGATGGTTTTCTTCACCTGGTAAACGAAAACGTCGAGCGCGAGCGCCGCGTCCGGGTTGCCGTCGCGCGCGGCCGCCTCGATGTCGCGCACGTCGCCGCCTGCGATGCCGGACAGCCCCGCCAGCCCGCCGGTGCTGGCGAGCTGGCGCCGCACTTCCTCGATGCTCCAGCCGCGCCGTTCCATCATGTACAGTGCGGCGAACGCGTCCAACTCGCCATGACGGGTCGCATTCTCCAGGCCCGACTGCGGCGAGAACCCCATGGTCGTATCGATGGAGCAGGCGCCCTGGATGGCGCAAATCGATGAACTGCCGCCGAGGTGGCAGCTCACCAGCCGCATTGTTTCGCGGGGCGCGCCCAGGATCTCCGGAACCCTGTAGCTCACGAATTCGTGCGAAGCGCCGTGGAAACCGTACCGCCGGATGCCCTCGGCGCGCCATTCGGCCGGCACGCCGTAGTGTGCGGCGAAGTCGGGCATCGTGGCGTGGAACTCGGTTTCGAATGCCGCTACCCGGACCGCATCCGGCAGCGCCTCCTGAAACGCGCGGATGCCCGTCAGGTAAATCGCGTTGTGCGCGGGCGCCGCGGGCAGGAACCGTTCCAGCGCTTCCATCACGCCGTCGTCGATGACGAACGTGCCGCGGTATTCGGGGCCGGCCAGCACGGCCTTAAACGCCACGACATCGATTGGCGCGCCGCCAGCGTCGATGCGGCGGATGGCCTCGCGGTAGTCCGTCACCCGCTCCAGCCGGCCCCGCGCCAGCATCGTCTCCGACGGCATCTCCAGAAGTTGGTACTTCAGCGACGTCGAGCCGAGGTTCGGAACGAGGATGTTCATCGAATGTGGTACTGGCTTTGGATCGCGCTCAAATTCTTCTGCGCCGCCGCCTGGAAGGGGCTCTTAATCGAGGCGCAGCGCTTGAAATAGTTGAACGCTTCGAGAATCATCTGGTCGTTCCCTTTTTCCCCGAGCTTGAAGTTGGCCAGTCCGAGGTGGAATAGCGCCGGCGGCACGAGCGGCGGATTGTCCTCCACCAGCGGCAGCGCCTCGCGCAGAGACTTGTTGGCATCGGCGAATTTGCTCTGCGTGCTGTAGGTCACCCCCATCATCCAGTGGCCGACTCCGAGCATGCTCTTCTTCTTCTTTTCCCACTCCGCCGGCCCGATCCCCTCCGGCGCCGGCTTCGCGTTGAGCAGATCCACCAGCTTCTTCGAGTAGTCGAGCGTCTTGGCGGCGTCCTTCTTTGTGTTCATGTAATAGTCGGCCGTTGCCAGCAGCATGTCCTCGTTGGTGGGATCCTTGGCCAGCGACGCCTCGGCGATGGCGATCGCTTTCTCCGCATTACCCACTTCCCGGTAGGCCAGGAACAAGTGCGGAGTGATTTGCGACGCGTACTGGCTCTGCGGGTTCACCTGCTGGAGCGCCTCGCCAAGCTCGATTTTCTTCGCCGGTTCGGCCGTTTGCAGGAAGCTGTTGAACAGCGAGTATTCGGCGTAGGTCCCAACCTGTTTCGCGAAATCGACGTTCTGCTTCCATGCTTGCTCGTGGTCGCTATCCTCGAACTTCGGCGGAGTCGCCTCCACCGCCTTCTTCGCGGCGTCGAACGTCAGAACCGCCCATTTCTTGATGAGGTCCGGGTCCTTCCGCTCCTCGGCGATCTTGAGCATGGCGTGCGCTCCGGCGGCGTTGGCGGGATCGGCCTGGAGCATCTTCTCGCCCGCCTCGAGCGCTTTCGCGGGCTCGTTCATCTTGGCGTACGTTGTCGAGAGTTGTCCCAGCACCCACCCCGTCGCTTCGTGCTTGGGATACTCGGCGGCGAACTTCTCCATCAGGGCGGCTTTCTTCGAGAGATCTTCTTCGCTGCCGATCTCTTGAAGCAACTGCCCCTCCGGCGTGTCCGTATCAATGTCGAACTTCTGTCCTGGCGCAGGCAGCGCCAGCAGAGCGAGGATCGTAAACGCGATCACCATTCTCATTGCACCCTCCATCGGCGAAACGGCAGTATTATAAAACAGATTGGCGCCGCAATGATCCTTCCCTCCACGTATACGGCCGCGCTGCTGCTCACCTTCCTTACGATGCTCTGTTGGGGCTCGTGGGCCAACACGACGAAGATGACCGGGCGGTGGCGCTTCGAACTGTTCTACTTCGATTACGCCTTCGGCGTGCTGCTGACGGCCACGATCCTCGCGCTAACCTTCGGAGAAATGGGCTCGGAACTTACCTTCCGGGACAACCTCCTCATCGTGAGAAAGCAGGCGTTGTTCTTCGGCTTTCTGGCGGGCGTGGTATTCAACCTCGCCAACATGCTCCTGGTGGCCGCCATCTCGCTGGCGGGCATGGCCGTCGCCTTCCCGGTGGGCATCGGCCTCGCGCTGGTAATCGGCGTCGTGTGGAGCTACATCCTCAATCCGCAGGGCAATCCGGCGTTTTTGTTCTCCGGCGCTCTGCTGCTGGTGGCCGGCATTATCCTGGTTTCGCGCGCCTACAAGTCCCTGACCGCCGCACGGGACGCCGCGCGAGCCAAGGAATGGAAGCACAAGCGCCAGCCGCCGCCCCGCACCGGCGCCAAGGCGCTGGGGATCAGTCTCGCCTGCGGCGCGCTGATGGGTTCGTTCTACCCGCTGGTGGAGATTTCCAAGCAGGGCGATCTCGGACTTCGCGCCTATTCAGTCGGCTTCATCTTCGCCGTTGGCGTCTTCGTCTCGACGCCCTTCTTCAACATCGTGTTCATGAACGTCCCCGTCCAGGGCCAGCCGGTGAAATTCGTCGAGTACTTCCGGGGCACGGCGAAGCAGCATCTGCTCGGGGTCCTCGGCGGCGTCATCTGGACGGTCGGCGCGGTCGCCAACTTCGCCGCCGCCAGCGCGCCGCCCGAAGTCCAGGTCGGTCCGGCCATCAGCTACGCCATCGGACAGGGCGCCGTACTGGTAAGCACGCTCTGGGGCCTCCTTTATTGGAGGGAGTTCAAAGGCGCGCCGACCCTGGCCAAGGTCCTCGTCGCGCTGATGATCGCGCTCTTCGTGGCGGGACTCGGCCTGATCGCCATCGCGCCGTTGTACGCGTAGGGGGGCGGCCGACTCGCTGCGCCAGAATCTTCAGAGACTTCACCACAGAGACGCAGAGATCGCAGAGAAAACGGGGAGTGAGGGCTTTTGCGCCAGCGCCGATGCGGGGCAGGACCGAGGACGGACTCGTGGCCTCGGCGACTTAAGAGGCCGTCATAGCGGGACAGGGAGTCCCGCGCAGCCTACGAACTACCGCCGGGACGGCCGTCGGCCGTCGGCTATCCTGAGGCAATGAGGACTCTTGCCCGGGGGATGGCGGCGGCCGTTCTGCTCCAGTGCGCCTGCGATTGCGCGCCGGCCGCCGATTGGCCGGAATGGCGCGGCAGCGGCCGCGGCGGCGTGTGGGAAGAAGACGGCATCCTTCGGGCCTTCCCTCCGCAGGGCCTCGATTTTCGGTGGCGGGTCCCGATCGGCGCCGGCTTCAGCGGCCCGGCGGTGGCCGGCGGCCGCGTGTTCGTCACCGACTTCGTCGCCGGCGCGCCGAACCGCGGGACCGAGCGCGTCCTCTGCTTCGACGAACAAACCGGCAAGCTGCTGTGGAAACAGGAGTGGGAAGAGAACTATACCGGCCTGTCCCTCACCTACGCCACCGGGCCCCGGGCGACTCCGACCGTGGATGGCGACCGCGTCTACGCGCTCGGCGCCATGGGCGTGCTCGTGTGCCTCAACGTGAAGGACGGGGCCGTGCGATGGCGGCGGCATTACGCAAAGGATTTCGGGACGTCCGCCCCGGTGTGGGGAATCGCGGGCGCTCCGCTGGTGGACGGCGACCGCCTCATCTGCCTGGCGGGGGGCGCGCCGGACGCCAAGGTGGTGGCGCTCGACAAGAAGACCGGGCGGGAAATGTGGCGGGCGCTCTCCGGCGAGTCCGAGCCGGGCTACTCCCAGCCGATCCTGGCCGCCGCGGGCAAGCGGCGACAAGTGATCGTGTGGCATCCGGAGGCAGTCAGCGCTCTCGATCCGGAAACCGGCCGCACGCTTTGGGAGCAGCCTTTCCGCATCCATTTGAACCTGCCGGTGGCGACTCCGGTCCTCAGCGGCTCGCGCCTGCTGGTTTCGTCGTTCTTCAACGGCTCGATGCTGCTCGATCTCGACCCGGCTAAACCGGCCGCCCGCCTGCTGTGGAAGGGCGCGAGCGACAGCGAGATCCGGAGCGACGGGCTGCACTCGCTGGTCAGCACCCCGGTAATCGATGGCGACTACATCTATGGGGTGTGCAGCTACGGCGAGTTCCGTTGCCTCCGGCTGAGCGACGGCAAGCGCGTCTGGCAGACCCAGCAGCCGGTCGGAGAGAAAGCGCGTTGGGCGACCGCGTTCATCGTACGCCAAGGCTCGCGCTACTTCATCAACAACGATCGCGGCGAGCTGATTATCGCGCGGCTATCGCCCGACGGCTACGAGGAAGTCAGCCGGACGCAGCTCATCAAGCCAACCTCCCAGGCGGGGAACCGGCGGGAGAAAGGCGCCGTCAACTGGACCCATCCGGCGTACGCGAACGGCCACGTGTTCACGCGGAACGACGAGGAACTGGTCCGCGCCTCGCTCCAGCAATAAAGCGACCGGCTTCCAGCCAGCTCAGCCTGCAAGAGTCCTGCCCCGCCGGATTTTGTGGGAAGGTAAGGGGCGAAAAACGGGCATGAACGGCTTGCTGGTCACCAGCCAACTCAATCACACCGTTCGGGAATACGACCGGACAACCGGCGCCTTCGTCAAGCTGGCAGCGTCGGGGGGCGCGCTGGGCGATCCGCTCGGCCTCGTTATTGGTCTCGACGGCAACCTGCTCGTGTCGGATGGCCAGACCAACCAGGTGAAGCGCTTCGACAGCGCTACAGGCGCGTTCATCGACGTGTTCGCGTCAACCAACCTTGCGGGTCCCGCAGGCATGACCATCCACCAGGGCGTCCTCTACGTGACCAACTCGAATCCACCTCAGGGCGTCCAGCGGTTCGACGCCGTCACAGGGGTGAATACCGGCGCCTTCGCGCCGACGCTGGCCAACCCTAGCCCGCGGGACGTGAAGGTCAACCCCGCGAACAACCGCCTTTACGTGCTCTACTACAACGCAGCGACGGTGGAGACGTTCGATCTGTCGACCATGGCGTCGCTCGGCCTGCTAATGCCCGGCGGCGCACCGCTCGGCTCCGGCGGCCTGTATACGCCTTCGGCGATGGCGTTTGGCCCGGACGGCAATCTCTACATCTCAGGCGGCACGTTCGGAGGAAATCTTGGCGTCCGGCGCTACGACCCGACGACGGGAGCCTTCATCGATTTCTTCGCCAACACCGGCAGCGACCTCTACGTCCCAATCGGAATCGCGTTTGGCCCCGACAACAATCTCTACGTCGCCACCCAGAACGCCGCGAATGTGATGCGCTTCAACTATCCGGCCGGGACCTTCATGGACTTCTTCATCCCTGACGGCGGCGGCGGTCTGACAGCGCCGTTCCACCTCACGTTTGGCGCCGGTCCGAGTCCAAGCCTTACCTACGCGTTGCGTCGAGATTGCCTGACCAACGTAGACGACCCCGGCATGCGCTGGCAGATTGAAGGCGGCAAGGTGTTGGAGGATGGCAAGCACGTAGCCAATTACTCCAGCGTGAAGCGGGTGAGCTGCGGGACGACGGAGCAGAACACTGCCCAGTTGTGGATGACACTCTTCTTCCTTGGCGGGAAGCCGCCCGAGAATATGACGCTGCTTGGCGCGCACGACTTCAACAGCGGTGACGCGGTTGGAAGCGTCAGCGCGGCGGCGTCGTCCTTTTCGGCGCACATAGGAAAGTCGTTCAAGAGCGCCGCCAACACTCTGAGCATCGGATAGCGAGGGGAGGCGGTGGGACCGCCGCGCAGGATGAGATTCTGCCCCACGACTTTGTCCTATGATGTGAGGTCATGGGTGTGCTGATACGCGTCGGCAAGAATAAGGCGATTCTCCGGCGCGGGATGTGGCTGGCGGCCGACGCGCGGCTGGAAGCGATGCTGAACGCGCGGACCGCCTCGTGGATCGCGCAGACGGGGGGGCCGCCGCTTCAGGCGGAGGACCATGAAAGCTCGGTGGCCGACGAGGTCGCCCGCCAGGTGGGCGGCCGCGTGCTCCGGCGCGTGCCATCGCTGACCTCCGCCAGGACGTACATTCGCATGCGCCAACTCCGGCTGGACTTTTCCTGATCTCGCGAAGCCGGAATGGGGCGCCTTCGAACACTTTTCCTGGCCCCGGCCGCGGCGTGGATGCTGGCGCTGATGGCGGCCCCCACGGCGATCGTCTGCGCGTACAGCCTGCTGACGCGGGGCACGTACGGGGGGCTCGGCGCTCCGTGGACCCTTGAAAATTACCGGCGGCTCGCCGATCCGCTGTACCTGTCGCTTCTGGCGCACTCGTTTTACATCGCGGGCGCGGCCACGCTCATCTGCCTGGCGCTGGGGTTTCCGCTGGCGCTGTTCATCTCCCGCGCCGGGCCGCGCAAGCACCTCTATCTCTCGCTGGTGATCCTGCCGTTTTGGACCAGCTTCCTGGTGCGCACCTACGCCTGGATGTTCCTGCTGCGCGACACGGGCCTGGTGAACACCGTCCTCCAGACGGCCGGCCTGATCCGCGAGCCGCTGCCCCTGCTGTACAACGACGGCGCGGTGATTCTCGGCCTGGTTTACGGCTATCTGCCGTTCATGGCGCTGCCGATCTTCGCCACGCTCGAGCGGCTGGACCCGCACGTAGTCGAGGCATCGGCCGACCTTGGCGCGCGCCCGCTGGCAACGGTGATGCGCGTGGTTCTACCGCTCGCGAGGCCCGGTATCGTCGCCGGCGCCGTGCTTGTCTTCATACCCTGCCTCGGCGCGTATCTCACGCCGGACCTGCTGGGCGGCGGCAAGAGCGCGATGATCGGCAACCTCATCCAGAACCAATTCACGAACGCGCGCGACTGGCCTTTCGGCTCGGCGGTTTCGCTCGCGCTGATGGCCATCGTGATGGCGCTGCTGTACGCGGGTCTGCGCCGCGAGGGAGAAAAGCTGCTGTGAGCCGTCTGCTGCCGGTCTACGCCGCAGCCGTCTACGCGTTTCTGTACGCGCCGCTGGCGGTGCTGGCGGTCTTCAGCTTCAACCGGTCGCGGTTCACGGTCTGGGAGGGTTTTTCCCTAGCGTGGTATCGCGCGGCGTTCGCCAACCGGCAGTTGGTGGAGGGCGCGTGGAACAGCCTGATCATCGGCGCGGCGGCCACGATTGGGGCTACGGTGATCGGCTCGCTGGCCGCGTACGCGCTTTGGAAGCGGACGTCGCGCTTCACCGTGGCCGCGCTGTACCTGTCGCTGGTGACGCCCGAAATCGTGATGGGCGTCTCGCTGCTGGCTTTCTACCAGTGGATTTTCCGCTACCTCGACATCCGCCTCGGGATGCACAGCGTCATTCTGGCGCACGTCACGTTCTGTATCGCCTATGTGGCGCTGGTGGTCTTCGCGCGGCTCCGCACGCTGGACCCTTCGCTGGAGGAAGCCGCCATGGATCTCGGGGCGACGGAATGGCAGGCATTCTATCGGGTGGCGCTGCCCAACCTGACGCCGGGCATCGTCGCGGGCGCCCTGCTCGCTTTCGCTACGTCGTTCGACGACTACGTGATTACCAGCCTGGTGGCGGGCGTCGACTCGGAGACGCTGCCGATGGTGATCTACGCCATGGCGCGGCGCGGCGTCAGTCCGGCGGTGAACGCCATTTCCACGGTGATCGTGTTGGGGCTCGGCGTGTTCATCCTGCTGGCGCAGAGGCTGCAACGGACATGAACCGCCGCGCCTTCCTGCTGGGCTCGAGCGGGCTCGCCGCCTGCCGCCGCGATCGGCGCCCCCGGTTGAACGTCCTGAACTGGTCCGACTACGTCGCCGACGAGACGATCCCCGATTTTGTAACGGAGTTCGGCGTCCGCGTTCGCTACGCCACCTACGAGAGCGCCGAAGAAATGCTGGCCAAAGTGTTGTCCGGCAATTCGGGCTGGGACGTCGTGTTCCCGCCGAACTACTTCATTCAGCCGATGCGGGAAAACGAGCTGCTGGCCCCGCTGGACCATGCCTTGCTTCCCAACCTCGACCATCTCGAGGGCGAGTTCCGCCATCCGCCTTGGGATCCCGAACTCTCCTGGAGCGCACCTTATATGTGGGGCGCCACCGGCATCGCTTTCAACCGCTCGCTCCAGCCGGCGCCGGACACCTGGGCCTCGCTGTGGGCGCCCCGGACGGCCGGCCGCATCACGATGCTGGACGATCCGGCGGAGGTCATCGGCGCGTCGCTCAAGAAGCTCGGCCTGTCGGTGAATGCGACCGACGCGAGAGAACTCGACCTCGCGCGCCGGGAGGCGCTGCGCCAGAAGCCGCTGGTGCGCGCCTACCTCAACGCCGAGGTGCGCGACCAGCTTGTCGCCGGCGATGTATTGGCCGCGCAGCTCTGGGCCACCACCGCGCAGCAGGCAATCGCCGGCGCGGACGATCTTGCGTTTGTCTTCCCGCGCGAAGGCTTCCCGCGCTACTGCGATAACGCCGTCATTTTGAGAGAAAGCGACCGCAGGGACCTGGCGCACTCCTTCCTCAATTACCTGCTGCGCCCGGAAGTGGCCGCCGCCGTCGTCACCGCCACGCAAACGGCGACGGCCAACGCCGCAGCGCAACACGCGCTGGACGCAGAGGTCCGCGACAACCCCGCGCTGTATCCGCCCCCCGAAATCCTGGAAAAGGCCGAGTGGTTTTTGCCCCTGCCCGCCGGCGCGCAACGCCTTCGCGACCGCATCTGGACCGAGATCAAGGCGGCATAACCCCTTCGGACCTCCCCGGACCTCCCCGAATGGGCGAGACACGGACGGCAAAAGCTGCTACGCTAGCTCCATACCTGGATCGATGCGGTCCGCGCGGCGGCGCGCGCCGCCGACGGGCCGTCGGCGATCGCACGAACGTTTGACTTGGAGGGGATTCCATGTCTGTCCGAGCTATTCTTGCCATCGGGCTGCTCTCCCTGGCTTCCTGCCAGCGCTCGCCCGCCCCAAAGGCCGTCCATCTTGTCGACCTGTTCGATGCTTCCAACGTCGAAGGCTCGCCCCAGGGTGAAGCGCTCGAGCCGGCTGCCCGGTGGGATTTCTCCAAACCGGCCAAGCCGGGCGAGGACGCGTTGCTGGGCTGGAAGGCCGGCGATGGCGTGACGGGCCTCAAGGTGGTTGACGGCAAGCTGACCGGCCGCACCACCACGGACTTCCCCATCCTGTACGTCAGCCGGCCGAAGGCCGTCGATACGAGCGACGCCTTCGATTCCATCGAGGTGAAGCTTCGGCTCAGCGACGGCGCGAACATCAGCGCTTCCGGCGACCGGCAATCCCGTCGAACAGGTCCTGGAGGTTCACCAGGCGCAAAACCGGACTTCACCCAGGTGGTGAAGCAAGGCAGGGGCTTCCCCTGGCCCTTGCAAAGTCCCCTCAGGAAGGGCGCGGGCGTGCAAACCGCTACCTTGCAAGCCCAGCAGATCGGCCGAATGGACTGGGAGACGCTGATGCTGCGGCCGACCGACGCCGCCGGCGCAACCTTCGAGATTGAATCGATTCACGCCATCCCGCAACGGGAGCGCCGCGCCGCGATTCGCTCCGGCGTCGGCTGGCAAGGCCTGGCCGACATCTACAAGGAATCGCTCGTGTCGCGCTCGCCCGAAAAATTCGCGCTGACGGTGGACATCCCAGCCAACGCCTGGCTGGATGTGAACGTCGGCACGCTCGAAGACCACCCGGTGACGTTCAACATCGCGGCCGTCGAAGGGGATCGCGAGCGGATGCTGTTAGAGCGGACGTTGACCTCGGCCCATAAGTGGGAACCGGCGCCCGTCGATCTGTCGGCGCACGCCGGCCAGACCACGCTGCGATTCTGGCTGGGCGTGGACGATGAACGCTCGATCGGTTTCTGGGGCGCGCCGGTGATCCGGGTGCGCGGCGGCAAGCCGGCGGCGGCCTTGAAAGCGGGCGCCGCTCTGGGAGGCGTCGAGCCGCCCCAGGGCGTCATCCTGATCATGTGCGACACGCTGCGCAAGGACCACCTGCCGATGTACGGTTATCCGCGCGATACCAGCCCGAACCTGGCGCGGATGGCCTCCCGCGGCGCGGTCTTTCTGGACAATGTTTCCCCGGCCACCTGGACCAAGGTCGCCGCGCCCTCGCTGATGACGTCTGTTTACCCTGTCTCGCACGGCGTGCACGATTTCACCGACCGGCTCTCGGCCGCTGCCGACACTCTCGCCGAGCAGTACCGCCAGGCCGGCTACGCCACCGTGGCGTATTCGTCTGTGCTGTTCACTGGGAAATTCACTAACCTCCAGCAGGGCTTCGAGGAACTGCACGAGAGCACGTCCGTGCACGATCCGAAGTACAGCGCCAAGACCGCGCGCGCCTACGTGGACCGCGCGACGAACTGGATCGAACGCCACCGCGACACGCCGTTCTTCATGTTCCTGCACGTGCTCGATCCGCACGATCCGTTCGAGCCCCGGCCTCCCTACGACGGACTCTGGGCCGACCGATCGAAAAAAGAAGAGCACGCAAAGAACCTCGAAAAGATCCGGAAGGTAATCGAAAATCCTCTGCTTCAGGCCTTCGGTATGCCGACGCGCGCGGAAATCGAGAAAGCCGGCGTCGATCCTGTCGCCTACGTGAACCACGATAAGAATTGGTACGACGGCTCGATCCGCAGCATGGATTCCGAGATCGGCCGACTCGTGGAGCGCCTGCGCGGGCTCGGCATCGAGGAGAAGGTGCAGGTCGCGCTTGTCGCCGATCATGGCGAGGAGTTCATCGAACACGGCCGGACCTTCCACGGCCAGAGCGTCTACGGCGAACTGGCCGGCGTGCCCCTGATGTTCTACCGTCCCGGCGTCATTCCCGAAGGCGTCCAGATCAAGGAAACCGTGAGCTCCATCGACGTAATGCCGACGCTTCTCGATCTGAGCGGTCTGCCGCTTCCCAAGCGCGCGCAGGGGCAGAGTCTGTTGCCGCTGCTGGCCGCGGCCCGCGACGCCGGCAAACGCGGCGCGAACGTGTCGCTGCTGCGGGCCGGCGACGACGACGGCGCGGTCGCCGAAGCCGCGCAGCGCCTGGGCTGGAAGCCGGCGCCGGCCGTCACCGAAAAGGCGAAATCGGCGAACGCGGGAGGCCCGCCCCCTCACGACACCGAATCCTACGGCATCGTCTCCGGTGGATGGAAGCTGATTCACAACGTCCACCGCCGCGACGGCACGCCGGAATTCGAACTCTACCACCACGCCATCGACCCGCTGAATCAGAAGAACGTGGCCGGCGAGCATCCGGACCGGGTGCGGCAGTTGCAGGCGGAACTCGCCGATTGGCGCAAGAAGGTGGAGGAAGGCAAGCTGCCGAAAGGCGACGCCGCCGAAGGGCTCTCGCCCAAGGAGCTTGAGCGCCTGAAAAGCCTGGGCTACGTCCAGTAATCGGCAGCTCGACGCGATGATCGACGGACTATCGCTGGACGTGGAACTGTAGCGCGGCCGCGGCTCACACCCACCGCTCCAGCCACTTCCACGCGACCTCCTGCATCTCCGGATTGAATTCGTGCGGGCCATCGTACATGCGGCAGCTTTGCCGCTCGACTGCGCCCGCTTTCTCGTAAATACGGGGTATTTTCTCGAACGCGCTCTTGACCCCCTCGGGCGCGAACAGCCCGTCCCGCGCTCCGTTGATCACCAGGATGGCGCGGGGCGCGATCAGTCCGGCGAGGTCCGGAAGATCCACACTCCGGTAGAGCCCGGGTATGTGAAACGTCAGTCCGACCGAGTTGATCACGTGCCGCCGGATCTGCGATCCGAACGACGTCATCCAGCCCACGTCCACGCCGGCCTTGATGCGGGGATCGAGCGCGGCCAGCATGAAGCTCCGGTAGCCGCCCACCGACAGGCCGACGCAACCCAGGCGGTTCTTGTCGACCTCTGGACGGGAGGCGAGATAGTCCACGGTGCGGATGTCGTCCCACAGCATCACGCCGGGCCAACTGACGCCGGCGGTGAACAGACTGCGCGCCACCAGTTGCTCGCTGGCGCCCGACCGCCGGTTGAAGGCGTTGAGCTGCTCCTTCGGCATGTCGGCCGGCCTGGTCCGGAACTCCTGCGGGTCGTCGTCGAGCAGCATGCGCCGCTCGCCCCAATAGAACATGTCGATCACAACGACGACGTAGCCTCGCCGGACCAGTTCCACCGATGTGCTGCGCCCCCCGTAGTACTGGCGGCGGAACGCCGTCAACTCGGGATGCTCGCCCGGTTGCTCCAGCAGCTTTTCCTTCCCCCAGAAGTAGAAGCCGCCGTGATCGTGGAGGGCGACGATTCCGGGCGCCGGCCGCGCGCCTTTCTTCGGTATCAGCACGAAAGCGGGAACGCGAATATCGGGCGTGGTTTGGAACGTCAGGTATTCCTCAACATAATCGTCGCGCTCCGTCCGGCGGATGAGCTGCGCATCCGGCTGAACCGGCGCCGGCCGATAAAGCAGCCGATCGAGCACTAACGCCCGCGTTTTTTCCTGCCACGGCTTCAGCGCCTTGAACTCGGATCGCAAATAGGAAAGCTCCAACGGCGACCGGTCCGCCTGCTTCTGGACAAAGGGATACAAGTTGCCGATATGCGACTGCGTGGCCGCCGCCTCCGTCTGGGCCGTTGCGGCGGGCCGGTGGCCGATAGCCCCTGCCGCGAACCATTGGAACTGCCTGCGCGAAAGCTTCATCTTCTAACCTCCGTTCCCCACGATCACGAACTCTGCCGGAGCAGCCAGCGGACGGCGTTGCGCTGGAGCTTGATGTACTCCGGGTTCCAAAGCACGGTGAGCAGGTGCCCCGGCGACATGTAGCAGACGCGGCCTTTTCCGTAGTCATAGGCCCAGCCGCCCGGAGCCGTGGCGCCGTAGTCGCGATACGTGAGCCCTTCCTCGTTCACCGTCTCGAGGAAGATGTGCTTGCGGTCCTTGTCGTAGTCCATGTAGTGCTGTTCGTCGGTGACGATGAAGTCGCGCACCCCTTTGGCGATGGGATGATCCGGATTGGTGACCCTCACCTTGAAGGTCCGAATCGGCGGGTGGCCGGTGTACGCGGCGCCCAGCACGTGCCGGAAATCCGGGTCGGTGAGTCCGACGTGCGTCACGTTGTGAAGGAACAGCCCCGCGCCGCCCTCTTCGACGAACCGCCGTACCGCTTTGCCTTGTTCGGGCTTCATCCAGAATTGCGGCTTCGCTTCGGTGGGAGGCGTCGGCGGATCGAACACCAGCTTCGGCTTGCCGGTGGCCACCCAGGCGGCGTTGGTGTTCTCGTCGGGATAGCCGTCGGGCCAGATCATGCCGTCGCGCAGAATGATGAGCAGGCGGTAGCCCGACAGCGTCTCCTCCGTCAGCATCCGGGTCTCGTCGCAGAAGTCGATGGACACGCCGACGTCGCCCGCAATGGTGCGGTTCAGCGCGGTGCGGACGTAATCGGAGTTGTGATAGCGGTCGCCGATAAGCCCGAACGCGGCCGCCTTTTGCGCCGAGCGGCCCGGCGAGCGGGAGAGCGCCGCGCCCCAGAGCGCGGCAATCGCGGTGCGCCGTGTAGTCGTCATGGAGTGGAATTGTACCGCGATATCATGAGTGAAATGGATCGCCGCTACCCCGTTGGCCGCTTCGCCATGACGCCGAATCCCACCCCGGAACACCGCGCCGCCTGGTTGGACGAGATCGCCCGATTGCCGGACCAACTGCGCGCCGCCGTCGCCTCGCTGCCGGAAGGCGCGCTCGAAAAGCCGTATCGCGAAGGCGGCTGGACGGGCCGCCAGGTGATCCACCATCTCGCCGACAGCCACATCAACAGCTATGTGCGGTTCCGTCTGGCGCTGACCGAAGAGAAGCCGGTCATCAAACCCTACGAAGAGACGCGATGGGCGGAGTTGAGCGACGCGAGAAGCGGTCCGGTGGAGGTTTCGCTGGCGCTGATCGAAGGGCTGCACGCCCGATGGGTGGCGCTGCTGCGCTCGCTGAGCGACGCCGACTGGGCGCGCACGTTCATTCACCCGGAATTGGGCGAGCGCGACCTGACCACGACGCTGGCCCTCTACGCGTGGCATGGCCGCCACCACCTGGGACACCTGGAACTGCTGCGATAGGGCGGTGAAACGTGGTGAAGCGCGCGAGATGCCTTCTCCGGCCGTTGCTCGCGCTCTCGGTCCGGATCGCCATCGAATAGGCTTCTTCCGCAACGTCTCACGAGAACAGGCCGCTGTGCTATGGATAACAGGAAGGCT
Source organism: Bryobacteraceae bacterium (assembly GCA_026129905.1). GTDB lineage: Bacteria > Acidobacteriota > Terriglobia > Bryobacterales > Bryobacteraceae > JAHCHE01. The sequence continues at coordinate 45,967 of JAHCHE010000004.1, forward strand.
CGGCGATGGAACCTCGATTGAGAATCAAATTCTGGGGGGTGCGCGGCTCGGCGCCGACTCCCGAAGCGCAAAAGTTGGAATATGGCGGCAATACGTCGTGCGTCGAGCTTCGTTTGCCCGACGGCGGGCTGTTGATTCTCGATGCCGGCTATGGCATCCGCAACCTCGGTCTCGCGCTCCAGGCCGAGCATGGCGCCGCGCCGGTTTCGGCGCAGGTGTTTCTTTCGCACTACCACTGGGACCATATTCAGGGAATTCCCTTCTTCGCCCCGCTCTATGGACCGAAAAACCGCGTCGTATTTCATGCGGCTGGTTTCCGCGGCTCCGTCCGAAAAATGCTGCAGAACCAGATGGCGGACCCGTATTTTCCGGTTCTTTTCGATGCGGTGGGCGCCGATCGCGAGTTTGTCGAAATGGACCGCGCCCCGGTAAGCTACCACGGCGTCAGCGTCCACGCCTTCGAGGTAAACCACCCGCAGCGCGCGCTCGGCTACCGCATTGAAGCGGACGGCGCGGTAGTGGTGTACGCTCCGGACCGCGAACACGGCGACGCGAGGCTGGACGCGCTGATTCGGGAATACTCACAGGGCGCCGACCTGCTGATTACCGACGCCCAGTACACGCCGGAAGAATACGAATCGAAGCGCGGCTGGGGCCACAGCACGTGGCTGGAGTGCATCCGGCTGGCCGAGGACGCCAAAGTCCGGGAGCTGATGTTCTTCCACCACGATCCCGGCCGCAGCGACGCGCAACTGGCCGGGATACTGGAGAGCGCCCGCGAGCGATTCCCGAACTGCTTTGCCGCCAAGGAAGGCTTTGAAATCGCGCTCTAAAAAGGACGTAATTCATGTCGATATTGAGGGTAACGCGCCGCGACGTGCTGCGCGTTTCTTTGGGCGCCGCGGGCATCGCCGGCGCTTCTCTCCGCGCGCAGCAGGATTACCCCGGCATCGCCTATCGCGAATATGCGCGCTGTCTGCCGGATTACCTGCGCTCGGTGGCGGAAAAAGCCTACCAATACCGCAACAACCTGATCGCGGGTCTTACGGCGGGCGAAGCGGTGCGCGAACGCCAGCGGTGGACGCGCGAGACGTTCTGGCGCCTCGTCGGCGGCATGCCGGAGCGGACCCCGCTCAACGCGCGCACCGCCGGCTCGTTTGAGCGTCCCGGCTACAAGCTGGAGAAGGTCATCTACGAAAGCCGCCCGGGTCTGTTCGTCACGGCGAACCTGTACATTCCGACGGCCGCCAAGCCTCCGTTTCCCGGGGTCGTTTTCCAGTTGGGTCACGCCGTCAACGGCAAATCGTCAAGCTTGTACCAGAAGTGCTGCCAGGGACTGGCGCGGCTGGGCTACCTGGTCCTCGCGTTCGATCCGATGGGGCAGGGGGAGCGCGCCTACTACCTGAAGCCCGGCAGCAGCCTTTCGCGCCTCGATTCCGCCGACGACGAGCATACCTATCCCGGCCGGCAAATGCTCCTGCTGGGCGACACCAGCACGCGGTTTCAGACCTGGGACGCCGTGCGAAGCCTCGACTACCTCGCCTCGCATCCGCTGGTGGATCCCACGCGTCTCGCCTCCACCGGCAACTCGGGAGGCGGCACGCTCACGATGATGCTGGCGGCGGTGGACGACCGGTTGGCCGCGGCCGTCGCCTCCTGCCCCAACACGGAAAACCTGGCGTGCGCGAACTTCAATCCGCCCGGCTCCACCGACGACGCGGAGCAGAACTTCGTCGACGCCGGCCCGCGCGGCTTCGCCCGGTGGGACCTGTTCTACCCGTTCGCTCCCAAGCCGCTCCTGGTGCTGGTGAGCGCGCGCGACTTCTTCGGCACCTACTCGCCGAATTACATCGCCAACGGCTGGGAGGAATTTCAGAAGCTCCGCCGCGTGTACGAGGTTTTGGGCCGCGCGGAAGACGTGGCGTGGCAGGACACGCCGCTGCCCCACGGGCTCGACTACAACATGCGGCTGCGGATCTACAACTGGTTCGCGCGCTGGCTCCAGCGGTCGAACGAGCCGGTGAAGGAAGAGCCGCCGGTGAATGTCGAAGCCGACGAGACCCTGTGGTGTACCGAAACCGGTAGCGTGGTGCGGTCGTTGAAGAGCGAGACGCCGTTCACGCTCACGCGCGCCGCCGCCGCCCGGATCAGGACGCCGGACAAGGCGCCGCCGCTTGCCGCGCTCGTTCGGGCCGACCTTCCGCCCGCGGACCTGACGGCGCGGATCATGGGCCGTGCGCCGTCGGCGCGCGCCGACGTTGAAGCCATCGAGGTCCCATCCGCTGAGCGCGTCTGGCTGCCCGCCTGGCTGTTCACGTCGCGAAAGCCGGACGCGTCGAAGCCCGCCGTTCTCGCTTTGGAGCCATCGGGCAGGGTCAACAACTGGCGCGAGGACGATCTGTATCCGGCGCTCGCCGCGGAGGGCTTCACCGTTTGCCTTCCGGACCTGCGCGGTCTGGGCGACCTCCGGCCCGAGTTTCCGCGCGGCGCTCCCGGGCACGGACGGTTCCATCAGGAAGAGGAAGCGTACGCCTGGGCCTCGATGATGCTCGGCAAGCCTCTGCTCGGCCAGCGGGTAACGGACATCCTCGCCCTGGCGCAGGCGCTTCGAGCGCACCCGGCGGTGAAAGGAAGACGCCTCGTCCTTGCGGCGCGCGGAACGGTGTCCGTACCGGCTTTGTTCGCGGCCGCCATCGATCCGGGCATCGAATCGGCGTACCTGTCCGGCGGCTTGGTCTCCTATCGGAGCCTGGTGGAAACGGAAAGCTACGCGCATCCGTTCGCAAACTTCCTGCCGGGCGTCCTGCTCCAGACCGATCTGCCGCAGGTGGCGGCGTCTGCCGCGCCGCGCAGCTTTGTTATTGCCGGTGCGGTGGATGGCTCGAACAAGCCGCTGACCGAAGAAGCCGTGCGCCGCGCGTACGAGCGGGCGCCGAATGTCCGCGTGCAGCCCGCCGCGGCATGGGACCTGGCGGCGCTCCGGCAACTTCGGTGAAGCGCCGCCAGGGCACGGACAGGCGTTAGTCTCCGGCGGCGGGGGACGGAACCGCCAGTTCATCCTCGGGCAGCCAGATGGTAGCCGTCCGCGGCGCCTTCTTTTCCTGCCGCAGATGCAGGAAGCCATACAGCGCTGCCGCCACCAGCGGCAGGATGCCGGCCACAATGAAGATGGCGTCGGGAATCATTCGAAGCCACAGGAGCTTGTTGACAAGTGGTTGCGCGTAGAACTCGAAGGAACGCGCCCACCAGAAGCCCCGCTCGAAGCTGGCGATCGCCTGGAGCGCGCCCACCGGAACCAGCGTCACGAGGATCATGCCCATCAGCCCGATGTTAAGGCCCCAGAAGCCGGTCATCACCCACTTCTCCTTCCAATACTCCGGCCGGATAATGTTGCGCAGCGAGAAGCAGGCCAGCGCCAGCGCGAGCATGCCGTAGACGCCCATCAGCGCGCCATGGCCATGCGCGGCGGTGAGGAACGACCCGTGCTGGAAGTAGCTCACGAACGGCAGATTGATCAGGAATCCCAGCACGCCCGCGCCGAACAGGTTCCAGAACGCGGTGGCCACCAGGAACCAGAAGGCCGCTTTATACGGAAAATCCACGCCGCCCTCGCGGATAATTTTGTACTGGCCGTAGGCCTCCACCATCAGCAGCGAGAGCGGAATCACCTCCAGCGCCGAGAAGACGCTGCCCAGCGCCATCCAGAATTCCGGTGCGCCTATCCAATAATAATGGTGTCCCGTTCCGATAATTCCGCTGCCGAGCAAAATAATAAGCTGGAAATACAGCGCCCGCAGCGTGGATTGCGCCGTCACCAGGCCCAGCCGGACCATGAGAAAGCCGATCACGACCACCGCGAATACCTCGAACATGCCCTCCACCCAGAGGTGGATGAGCCACCAGCGCCAGTAGTCCGCCATGGTGATGTGGCTGTCCCGTGAAATGAACAGAGCGAAGCAATAGAAGACGGGAATCGCCGCGGCGGAATACAGCAGCAGGTGCGTTAGGCCGCCCTTGTCGCGTTCGGCCCGCAGCGCGCCGCGCAGCCCGCGGTACACGATAAACAGCCAGATCAGCATGCCTCCGATCAACAGGTACATCCAGAGCCGCCCGAGTTCCAGGTACTCCCAGCCCTGCGTTCCCAGCCAGTACCAGCTCTCGCCGAGGCGGCCTTTCACCGCCAGCCATTCGCCGGCGAGACTGCCTACGACCACGACCACGAGCGCCCAGAACAGCAGGTTCACCAAACCCCGCTGCCCGCGAGGCTCCCTCGGGTTCACCAGCGGCGCGGTGAAGATTCCCATCCCGAGCCACGCCGTCGCAATCCAGAAGATGGCGAGTTGGAGGTGCCAGGTGCGCGCCACGTTGAACGGCAGAATATCGTTGAGCGGAATGCCGTAGAAGCTGGCGCCATCGGCGTAGTCGTGCGCCATCTTTCCGCCGAGCAGCGCCTGTACCAGGAACAGCAGCAGCGCGACGACGAAAAACTTCCCCGCGGCCCGCTGCGAAGGAGTCAGGGTCATCGACGGAATGTCGAACCGCAAGCTTGCGCCGGGCGCGTCCACGGGTTGCAGGCGGTAGCGCTGGTGGAAGTAGAGTATGACGGCGAGGAAGAACACCAGGCCGGCCACGCTCACGGCGGACCACACCAGCGCGCCGGACGTGGGACCATTGCCGGCCGCCGGATCGTACGGCCAGTTGTTGGTGAACGAGTGATTCGCCTCGGGCCGTTTCGCCGTAGACAGCCATGCCGTCCACGCGATGAACGCCGCGAACTGGCGCGTCGCCTCGGCATGCCGGGCCGGGTCCGATCCGCCCTCCTCCGGCGGCAGCAGCGCGCCCTTGGGCAGCGCGCGCGCATCGTCGCCGTCGGTGAATTGCGCCCCGTAGCGCTCGACGACCCGCTTCCAGCCGAGCGTTTGCGCGGCGGTGAAGCGCAACACGCCGGTCTCCGCTTCGTAGCGGTTGACTCGCAATTCCTCGCCGATCGCCGCGTCGACGGCCGCGCGCCCCGCCGCGTCGAGCGAGGCGTACGCGCCGCCGGTCCGCGCTTCCTGCATCGCTTCCGTCATCCAGTGAAGCGATTCGGCGGTGTAGTCGGGCCCGAGATACGCTCCGTGTCCGAGCACCGAGCCGTAGTTCATCAGGTCGCGCTTGCGGAACAGCTCCTGGCCGGCCTGAATATCGGCGGCTGTGAACAGAACCTCGCCGCCGGGCGCGAGAGCGCGGTCCGGAATCGGCGCTCTCGTCTTGTACAGAAAGAAGCCGCCGACGAGCATTACCGTGAATCCGAAAAGAATTGTGATAAGAAGGCCGTGCTTCCACAGGCCTGAACCTTGGGGTTTTGGGGATCGCATAGACCGTTGCAAGTTTTAACGTACGGCTTTGCCGCCACGCCGCGATATGACTGAAGTCACAGCTCAGCCGCTTGCGCCGTGAAGCCCGCTCAGGTTGAAATAAAAGGACAATGAATTCTTCAAGTCCTGTTTCACGCCGCGGCTTTCTTCAGAGCGCCGGACTCGCCGCGGGCGCGGTAGCCGCGGGTCCGCCTGCGTCACGCGCGGCGCAAGCGAGCGCCGGCCCGGCGAAATTCAACGTCGATGCCGGCGGCGCGATCGATGTCGAGACGGGGGCCTTGCGAGCCAGGTTCGAAAAGGGGTTCCTCACTTCGCTTGAAAGTAAGGCCTCCGGCGAGAAATTCATCGGCGGTTTCGACGCCAAGGCCTCCGACGCGCTGCAACTGGTTTACAGCAAGGGCGAAGCGGTGGACGTGGGAGAGCAGAAGTTCGGCAAGGTGGAAACCCGCAAGGTGTCCGGCCGCCGGGCGGAGTTCCTGTTCCAGAACTGGGACGGCGACGGGCTGATCGCGATCTCCGTCGAGCCTGAAACCGGCGACATTCTGGTGGAGCCTTCGGCCTATTCGTCGCGTCCCGGCGTGCGCTCCTGCCGCTGGCTGGTGAAAGGGCTGCGCCGCGATCTGAAACTGGTGGCGCCGTTTTACCAGGGTTCGTCGCTGGCGCTGGACGACGCCCTCATTCGCGATTCCTATTGGGACTGGCCGCGCTACTGGGAAGCCGCGCTCGCCATATTCCAGGCGCGCTCGGGAGGATTCTGGATCCACACGCAGGATGCCCAATACCGTTACAAAGCCCTTCGCATCGGGAGCGCTGGCGATCCCTACATGGTGGGCTTCGACACCGAGGCTTACGGACCCGTGGACAACAACATGGCCGCCGGAGGCCTGGTCTGGCGGATCGGCGCCTATGAAGGCGACTGGAAAGTTCCCGCGGCGCGCTACCGCGATTGGTTGTGGACGGCCTACGGGCTGGCAAAGGACGAGCGGCTGCGAAATCCCGCCATTCACGACCTGGCGATGGCGATCTCCTGGTGCCCGCTCGACATGGGCCTTCTCGACGCCCTCGAGCAGCGCGTGAATCCGAAAAAGGTCCTGATCCATTTCCACAATTGGCGCACCGACAGCTACGACGAGAACTACCCGACGTATGTCGCCAGCGATAAGGCCGCGCAGTTCCTGACGCGCGCGGAGAAATCGGGCTTTCACATCATGCCGCACTTCAACACGATCGAGACCGATCCGAACCACGCCGTCTACAACGCCGTGCGGGATTTTCAATACCGCGATATCGAAACCAAGAAACTGTACGGCTGGAGCTGGGTGAACCAGCGCGCCATCGGCGTCCCCGAGTCCAACGTCAGCCGCCTGAATCACCGCAACGAGAAAGTGATGGTGAAGATCCATCCGGGCCTGTCGATGTGGCGCTCGATTCTCTGCGGCCGGATCCTGGAGGCAGCGGAAAAGCTCGCGTTGCGCAACGTCTTTGTCGACGTCGCGCTGAATACGCACAACCTTCACAATTGCCTGGTGGAGAACATGACCTCGACCGAGGGCATGAACCGGCTGCTGCGCCAGATCGGCGCAACCGGTCCGGGCCTGGGCGTTGGCGCCGAGGGCCTGAACGAAATCACCTTCCAGGGGCTCTCGTTCGCCCAGGTGCACCTGTTCAAAAGCTGGCACAGCAGCGTCGAGGGTCTGGAACGAGCCGGCGGCTGCGCGCTGAACAATTTCCTTTTCGGAAAGCTCTGCCGCTCATTCGGCTATTCCGGCCTGGGCGGGCGCAATGAAAACGAGGAACTCCGCGCCCGCATCCACGAGGAGCACGAAGCGCTGCCGACCATCACCGTGCAAAGCGCTAAGGAGATCGTCAATCCCACCCCGGCCGTGAAACGCGCACTCGATCGCGCACGAAGCTGAGCCGGCGCGTTCGCGCGCAATACCGCCGCCCGGCTCACGCACGAAGCGGGCGGGTAAAATGGGTGTGACGACGTCCTACCCATGGGGATTCCAGCGATAACCTTCACGCCCGCGAAAGACTTTCCCGAGGCGCTCAGCCGGGCCGGCGCCATGTGGGGCATTGAACCCGAATACTGGGATATTTTCGGCAAGCGGCATGTCGCGGCGCCGGAAGTCCAGAAGGAAATTCTCCAGTCGATCGGCGTTCCCACCGATTCGCTTGCGCACGTCAACCAGGCAATGGAGGACGGCCTCTGGCGCGAATGGACGGCCGTCGTCGCGCCGGTCTGCGTGGTGAGCGGCGAAAACCCTATCGAGGCGACCGTTCGCGTTCCGGAAGCCCTGGCCGGCGGGACGCTGCGAAGCGAAGTCCAGCTCGAGGACGGCGGGACGGCCGCGGCGGAGCACAAGCTTAAGTCCCTTCCCGCGACGCGGAGGGCGCAGCTTCGCGGCCAGGCGTTTGTCGAGAAACGGTTGCCGCTGGGCGAGGCGCCGCTCGGCTATCACCGGCTCCGGGTGTCGATTGCCCGCGGCGGCGAGGCGCCGCTCGAAGGCGAGGCGTGGCTCATCGTGACGCCCGACCGCGCCTACCTGCCGCTCGAACTGCGCGGCAGCGAAAAACGCGCGGGTTTGTACGCGAGCCTCTACGCCATCCACTCCAGCCGTAGCTGGGGCTGCGGGGATTTCTCCGACCTGGAACGGCTTGCCGCCTGGCTGGCCCGCGAGGCGAACGGGAGCTTTGTCGCGCTGAATCCGCTCCACGCCATTCACAATCGCGAGCCGTACAACACCAGCCCGTACATGCCGATCTCCATCTTCTACCGGAACTTCATCTATCTCGACATCGAGCGGATTCCGGATTATCAGGCGTCGGCGTGCGCGCGCAAGCTGCGCGCCAGCCCGAACGTGGAGGCGGAAATTCGAGCGCTTAACGAGAGCGATTTGGTTGAATATCAGCGCGTCGCCCGGCTGAAGAAGGCTTTTCTCAGGCTTGCGTTTCGCCAGTTTCTCAAGGAATACCGCACCGGGGGAGAACGCGCCCGCCAGTTCCAGGAGTTCATCACTTCCGAAAGGGATTTGCTCGACGGTTTCGCCACCTATTGCGCGCTGGACGAATGGATCCACAAGCGGCAGCGCGACGTGTGGACGTGGAACAATTGGCCGCCCGAGTACCAGGATCCGTCTTCGGAAGCGACGCGGCGGTTCAAGGAGGAACACTGGCGCAGCGTGCTCTTTTACAAATACGCGCAATGGCTCATTGACCTTCAGGCCGCCGAAGCGCAGGCGGCGGCGCGCCGCAGCGGCCTCGGCATCGGCGTTTTTCACGACCTGGCCTTGGCCGTGGACGGCTTCGGCGCGGACCTCTGGGCGTACCGGCCGTTTTACGTCTCCGGCTGCCGGGTCGGCGCTCCGCCGGACGACTTCTCGCCGAACGGGCAGGACTGGTCGTTCCCGCCGCCCGCGTCCGAACGGCACTTCCAAAATGGTTACCAACTGTTTCGCGACTCGATCCGCAAGGCGTGCCGTCATGGGGGCGCGTTGCGTATCGATCACGTGATGCGCTTTTTCCGGCTGTTTTGGATCCCGGGCGGCAAGAAGCCGGCCAGCGGGGCTTACGTGCGGGACCGGCACGAAGACTTGATCCGCGTGCTGGCTCTCGAAAGCGTACGAAATCAGGTTGTGGTGGTGGGCGAAGATCTTGGAACGGTGGAGCCAAAAATCCGCGAAATTCTGACGAAATTCGGCATCCTTGGCTACCGCGTCTTCTATTTCGAAAAGAATAAACAGGGCGAATTCCGTCCGCCGCAGGAATACCCTCGGCCGGCGCTGGTCTCCTCGACGACCCACGACCTGCCGACCCTGGTCGGCTTCTGGACCGGCCGGGACATCGACGCGCGGCGCGAAGCCAAAGTGCTGCCGGACGAGAAGAGTTACAAACAGGCGATCAAGGACCGCCGGCGCGAGAAGCAGAAGATCCTAGACGCGCTTGCCGGTTCCCGTCTGTTGCCAGGCGTCGGCCGCAAGTCGGTGGACGACTATCCCGAGGTGACGCCGGAGCTGCACAAAGCGGTGATTTCGTTCCTTGCCTCCACGCCCAGCGTGTTGCTGGCGATCAATCAGGAGGATCTAACCAAAGAGCGCGAACAGCAAAACCTCCCCGGCACCACCGCCGAGCACCCCAACTGGCGCCGCAAGATGCGTTACAGCATCGACGAACTCGAGACCTCCGACGAGGTCCGCGAGATGATGGCCACCGTGCGCGCGGCGCTGAAGCGCGCCGGCCGTCGCGAACACGCGGCTCCGAAACGGTAGCGTCGTATTGGCGCAACGGTCTCCGGCCGCCCGATGGGCCGGAGGCCGTTGCGAGACGTTAGAACACCAGGCGCAGTCCGAATCGGATCGTACGCTGATCGTTGTCCGCGCTGGTAATCCGCATAAAGTTGCCGCTGTTGACGTTGCCGTCCGGGTTGTTGAAGTGCGGCGTGTTGGTGAAATTGTTGGATTCGGCGCGGAACTGCAACGTGAATCGCTCGCTAAGCGCGAAATCGCGGAAGAGGCTCAAGTCCAGGTTCACCAGGCCGGGGCCTCGCAGGATGTTACGGCCCGCGGTGCCGAAGCGCGGCGTCCCGGTGGGCGCGGCGAACGCCGACCGGTCGTAGAATTCGTTCAGGTTCCCGGATTTCACTACCTCGGGTTTCATCTGGTCGGCGGTCTGCGTGTTGCCGGGCGCGTCGAGCGATCCGGCCGATGCCGAAACCGTGAACGGCCGGCCCATCACGGAGCTGAAGATGCCGTTGATCTGCCAGCCGCCAAGCACCGCCGAGCCGATCCCTTGCTGGGCAAGTCCCTTGCCGCGGCCGAACGGCAGCTCGTACACAAAGCCGAACTGGAAGATGTGAGGTATATCGTAGCCGGCTCGCGCCCGGTTGCGGGACACGTGCGGCAGGTAGTTGAAGGTGAGTCCGGTCCAGCCGTCGTCGTCGGTCATGTTGATGGCCTTGGAGAATGTGTAAGCCGCCTTGACGATGAGGCCGTCCGCGGCGCGGCGGTTCACCGCCAGTTGCAGGGCGTGGTAGTTCGCGCTGAACTGGCCGTTCCAGTAGAGCGTGTTCACCGTGCGGTTGTAGAGCGCCGCGAACGGCCGGCCCAGGTTTCCGCGGCCCGGCGCGGCGGCGTTCGCGTTCCAATCGGCGAAGCTCCGGACCGTTTGCGTCCCGACGTAGCCGAGCGACGTGACGAAGCTCCCCGGCATCGTGGTCTCAAGGAAGAGGTTCCAGGATTGGACGTAGCCGCGCGTCACGCTGTCGCCGGCGATGGTCCGCATGTCCGCCGTTCCCGGCAGCGGCACGGCGCCTGACGTCAGATCCGGGCCCGCGAAATCCGGAATACCCTCATCGATCGGCCGGAACGGCTGGAACGTGTTCGGACCTTGGAAGGTCTGCGCCACGGTGAGCGGGAAGAAGCCGCGCAGCGGCCGCCCCAGCGGCATCGGGTTGTACGTGATGCCGTAACCGGAACGCAGAACCAGCTTGTCGTTGAAGCGGTACGCGACGCCGATGCGCGGCGCAAAGAGCGTGCGGCTGGTGCTGATTCCCAAGTCTTTCGGATTGCCGCCGGCGCCGCCGAGCCGCACGATGTTGGTGGTCTCGTCCCACTGCTCCACGCCGCCGTAGTTGGAGCGCGTCATCAGCGGAAACAGCTCGTAGCGGACGCCGAGGTTCAGCGTCAAGTTGCGGGACACTTCCCAGCGGTCGCGCACATAGAGGCCGTGCTGCCACTCGAAGATGGTCATCTTCACCCACTGAAGGCTCTTGCTCATCGACTGGGGCAGACCCAGCAGGTACGTGGCCCAGCCGTTGAACTGGTCGGTCCGGCCGCCGCGGATTCCGGTCACTTCCTGGTTGAAATCGAAGCGCCCGCGCGGTCCCCCGCCGATCTCGGGTTGCCAGTGGTTCATGTGCTGCCGCAAACCCTCGTACCCCCAGCGGATCTCGTGCGCGCCTTTCTTCCAACTGAAGTTCTGCGTCATCGAATAGGTGGTGTCGTTCCAGAAAAACGGAAACCAGGGGTCGATATTGCCCATGTTCGAATAGCCGCTCACCACCATTCCCGGCAAACCGCTCTGCCGTTCGTCGGGGCCGTTGGTGCCCGGAATGCCCAGCGTGTCGCGCGCGATGTTCGTTCCGAAATCGTGCGTCCGGTGCCTGGCGCCGATCCGCGCCCAGCCCAACGTGGCGTCCCACAGAAACGTCGGCGAGAAGGTGTACGTGTGCCCGATCGAGGACATTTGCACGGTGGTGTTGCCCAGTCCGTTCCCGCCGGCGCACAGGCAATCTCCGCCCGCGGCGCCCAGCGCGAACGGCCCTTCGTGCTGCGCGTCCATCAGGCTGTACTTGCCCCACACCATGTGGCTGTCGCTGCGGTTCCAGTTGATTTTGCCGTCGAAGTTGTCGCGGTTCAATACCTGGGTCGCGGAATTGAAGAAGTTGGCGTTCAGTCCCGGCAGGTTCGGCATTGGGACCAGTTCCTGGAACTTGCGCGTCACCTGGCTCTGGCGCGACAGCGGCACGACGTTATTCGGAAATGCCGTCCGCGCGGAGCCGTCCGGATTGCCGGTGGCCGGATCGTAGATGGTGGTCCCCAGTCCGCTGAAGTTGCCTTCGCGTTGCTGCGCCGTGGGCAGCGTCGCCAGCCGGCTGTAGTTCACGCGCTCGCGCACGCCTTCCCAGCCTCCGAAGAAGAACAGCTTGTCCCGCTTGATCGGGCCGCCGAGGGTGAAGCCGTTGATATTCACCAGGCTTTTTGGTGTTTTCGGGTCGCGAAAGAAGAAATTCTTCGCGCCCCATTTGCTGTTTTCGTGGAAACCGAACGCGGTTCCGTGGATGTCGTTGGTTCCGGACCGCGTCGAGATGGTGATCGCCGCTCCGCCCGCCATGCCCTGCTCAGCGTCGAAGCTGTTGGTGGAGATGTTCACCGTCTCCACCGTCTCCGCCGGCGGCACGTAGAGCGTGTGGTGCGGCAGCCAGGCGAAGCGGTTGAGGGTGCCATCGAGTTTCGTCGCGTTGTTGTTGCGGTTCACCCCGTTGACGTTGGTGGTCAACGCCTTCATCGGGATGTTGACGTTTTGATAGCGACCCGGCGTCGCGCCCGGAACGAGATTGATCAAGGTCTGATAGTTTCGGTACTTCGACAGCGGCAGCTCGGTGATCTCGCGCGAGCCCAGTTCCACGTGAACGTCGGCGGTCTCCGTTTGCAGTCTGGCGCCGCTGGCGGTGACGGTGATCTGCTCGGTCACCGCGCCTACCTCGAGCTTGACGTCTTCACGGACGACGGTGTTGACGGAGATCCTGATGCCGGTTCGGGAAAGCGTCCGGAAACCGGGCGCCGTAACTTGAAGGTCGTACGTGCCAGGAAGAAGGTTGAGGACGGCGTAGCGGCCGCCATCGTCGGTGGTCGCATGCCGTTCCTGGCTGGTCTGCGGATTGACAATCGTAACGGTCGCCCCGGGAACCACTGCTCCCGAAGCGTCTTCTACCGTGCCCACAACGGAGCCGTATAGTACCTGCGCGCCCGCGCGCGGCGCAAACACACCCAGCGCCAGCGCGCACATGAGCAGCGCCGGCAGACAAAGTTCTCGCCGTTGACGATGCATTTTGCTCTCCCAGAATTGAAAGATCTAACTCCCCAGGGCCGGCCGGGAAGCCGGCCCGAAACCAAAGCGTGTTTTACAAGTTAACCAATTATCGATTATCCTGTCAAGGATGCAGGGGGTCGCGCCACGCATTCACGAAGTCGACGGTTCTCCCTACGGCATCACGGGAATTCGTCGCAAGTCGCTCAAGAGCGCCGTCATCGAGCAGATACTCGACGCCATTCACCACGGCCGGCTCCGGCCCGGCACGCGCGTCACCGAACTTGGGCTCGCGAAGGCCTTCGGAATCTCGCAGTCGACGGTGCGCGAAGCCTTTATCGAACTCGAGCACCAGGGCTTCATCCAGCGTCTGGGGCCGCGGATGACCTGCATCACCGAACTAAGCGCGCAGGAAGTCCGCGAGATCTACCGTGTGCGCGCGCGACTCGAGATCATGGTGGTGGAGGTGCTCCTGGAGAACGGTCGTCCGCAGCTTTCCGAGGCCGAAACGCTGCAGCGCCAGATGGCCCGCATGGCCGAGGACGGGGACGTGGCCGGTTTTTTGCGCGCCGATCTCGGCTTCCACCGGGCCCTCTGGAAAGCCTGCGGCAATCGCACGCTAGCGGACGTCCTGGAAAGGATGGCCCCCCGTCTCTTCGCCCTCAGCCTGTTGCACGACGCCAGGCCGAGCCGCGAACACATGCTCCGAAACGCCGCCGAGCACCGCCGGTTGCTGGCGCATCTTCGTTCGGGCAACGCCGCGGCCGCGCTGGCGCTCGTCGACAGGCAGATGAAGCCGCAGCAGGCCTTGCTGGGAGCTTCGGCGTTCGTCGTCGAGGCGGGAAGCGGGCAAACGGATATTCGGCTCTGATATAGTTCGAGCGGGATGACAGAGCTGCTCCGGCGGACCTTCGGGAAATCAGTCGCGTTGACATGCTTGCTGATCGGCTTTTCGCCGATGCGCGGCGAGGACCCGGAGCGCTGGGTCCCGGCGCGCTGGAGCGGAGGGCCGCTCGAACTGGCGCAAAGGTCCAAGGATAAGGCCGGCGCTCCGGAAGGCGCCGTCCGCGAGGCGATCGCCAACTGGTATCGGGCCGACACGCTCGACCTGCTGAAGGGAACGCCCATCAACTGCCTTTTGGTGACGTTTGCAGCAGCCCCTGACGGCGAGACCGAAGTCGCGCAGCGCAGACTCGTAAAGGAATACGTCCGCCTGGCCCATGAGCGCCGTCTCGCCGTCCTCGGTATGGTGCATGCCGGCGCCGATCTGGCGGGATTGGCGGCGGCCGCGAACGAGGCGGGGCTTGACGGGTTGGCGCTAGACGGCGACTTCCCCCACTCGGCGGCGGCCGACGTTGAAACCGCCATGCGCGCGACAAACAGCGCCGCGGTGGTAATTCCACTGGCGCAGGAGGCGGCGGCAGCTCGCCTTTCGGCTGCCTCGCTGGTCTCCGTGGCCGGCGTGCAGCCGAACGCGAAGGACCTGGCGGACGAGGGAATTCGCGCGGGTCCCTCGTCCGAGCCGTGGATCGAATCCAACATCTGGCTGGTTCGCTCCTTCCGCTTCGGGGGCGCCCGTCGAACCGTATGGATTGACCATCCGGCCGGACCGGGTTCTACGGGAGACTACGTTCGGTGCGTCGCGGACGCGGCGGCGGCGGGCGGCCGCTGGATCGTGGCGCTCGACGACCAACTCCGCGCCAGGCTGTACCGCAACGACGCGGAGGGCCTCGCCGCCTGGCGAGCAATCGCGAATTACCTGAACTTCGCCGAAGAGCATGCCGGATGGCGTAGTTTCGCCCCCTTCGGAAACCTGGGAATTATTTTCGATACGAAAAGCGAATATCCTGAAATATCCCAGGAATATCTGAATCTCGTCGCGCGGCGGCAGGTTCCCTACAAGGTGATTGCGCGAAACGAGCTGACGTCGGCGTCGCTGGACGGACTGCGGGCCGCGCTGGCCGTCGACCTCGCGCCGGCGGCCGAGCAGGAACGCAAGCTCCTCCAGGCGTTCGCCGAACGAGGCGGCCTCGTGATCGCCGGTCCGTCCTGGGGGGGCGCTCCCGCCGACAACCAGTACGAAGAGACGCCGCTGGGCAAGGGACGCGTGACGGTCTATAAGGACGAGCCGCCCGATCCAGAGGAAGTAGCCCGCGACATGCTCGAACTGCTGGACCAGGACCTTATGGGCATGACCGCCTTCAATGTCCCTTCTGTTCTCACGTACGCCGCGGCGGACGAGGGCGGCGCGCGCGTCCTGGTTCAGTTGCTGAACTACGCCGCCGACCCCTTCGACCAGCGCATCACGATTCGCCTGAACGGGACGTACAGGAAAGCGCGGCTGTTCACGCCGGAGAACCCGCCTGTGGATCTCGACGTCCGGAACACCCCGGACGGGCGTACGCAGGCATCGGCCCCGGGTTTGGCGGTCTGGGGAGCCCTTCTTTTCGATCATTGAAGGGTATTAATATGAAAACGTCCACTTAGGAGAACGGACATTGTATGAGGCACTGTTACGGCAGTTTTACGCGGCGTGAATTGTTGGCGGGTTCCGCCCTGGCGGCGGGCGCCTGGGCCGCCAGGCGCGTCGAGGCGGCAGTTCCAGCCCCGGCCGCGCCCTCTTCGCCCGTGTCCATCGCGAAGGTCGGCGGCTATGACGAAGACCTGGTGGCGCACTTCGAACGCATGTTCGATCAACTCGGCGGCCTCGGCAGCCGGGTGCGCGGAAAGACCGTGGCTATGAAGCTGAACCTCGCCGGAGCGGCGGGCCGCGGCCGGAGGCTCGGCGTACCGGCCGGCCGCTCCCACTGGGTGCATCCGAACGTCGTCGCCGCTCTGACGACCGTCTTCGGCAAACTGGGAGCGAAGCGGGTCCGCCTGCTGGAGAGCACCTTCCGCAGAAATTATGGCGTGCCGCTGGAAGACACGATGCTGAACGACGGCTGGGACGTCTCCGCGATCCAGAACGCCGCTTCCATCGTGGAATTCGAAGACACCAACGGGCTGGGGACGGGCAAGCAGTACTCCCGCATGAAAGTGAATACGCGCCGCCCGTTTATTTTCCCCTCTTTCGATTTGAATCACTCTTACGAAGACTGCGATTTCTTCGTCAGCGTGGCCAAAATGAAGAATCACGAAGAGCTGGGCATCACGCTGTCGATGAAAAACCTGTTTGGCATCACGCCCGAACTGCTGTACGGCGCCGCCCCCATTCCGGAAGGCGCGTCCAGGTCCGTCCGAGAGCGCGTGTTCCACTACGGGCAGGCGCAGCCGCCGGAGGGAGTGCCCGCGGAAATCGACCCGAAATCGAGCCGGTACGAGGGCTGGCGCATGCCGCGCCTGCTGACCGATATCTGCGGCGCGCGGCCGATCGACCTCGCGGTGCTGGACGGAATCGAGGCCCTGATGGGCGGCGAGAGCCCCGGCATTCCCGGCACGAAACTCGGCAAGCCGCAATTGCTGATCGTAGGACAAAACTGCGTCTGTACCGACGCGGTGGCGATGGCGGCCATGGGCTACAATCCGCGGGCCTCCCGAAACGAAAAGCCGTTCATCCTCGTCAAAGCTGGACATTTCCATCCGCAGGAGCAGGTGATCCCGGAGAGCGGGACCCACGCGTACTCCGATAACACCGTCATGACGGGCGAAGAGGCGGGAATCGGAACCGCGGATCTCAGTAAGATCGACATTCGGGGAACGCCGCTCAAGAATGCCGTCTACAGCTACGAAGAGCACCGCAAAGGCGAGGCGCCGGCGTAACGCTGCGCTGGCCGCGGTCGCCTGTCTTCTGATGGGCGGACGCCTCCAGGCCCTGGACCTCGGCACGGCCGCCGTAGTCGCGCCGCCCGGCATGCCCGCGGTCGAGAAAAAGGCCATCGCGCTCCTGCTGGACGAGGTCGAGAAACGCTCCGGCATTCGGTGGACGATCGCGCCGGGCGCACTGGGTCAGGTGGTGCGCGTGTTGAACTCCGGCGGCGGCCCGCGCGAAGGCTATGAGATCCGCTCGGACGCTAACGAGGTCCGCATCGCCGGGAACGATTCGCGCGGCGTGCTGTTCGGCGTGGGCCGCCTCCTGCGCGAACTGCGGATGCGGCCGGGAAGCGTCTCGCTCCCAGATGGGTTCCGGGCCGCCGGCGCGCCCAAGTACCCGCTACGTGGACACCAGCTTGGCTACCGGCCCAAGACCAATTCCTATGACGGCTGGACGCTCGCGATGTGGGAGCAGTACATCCGCGACCTGGCCGTGTTCGGAACGAACGCCATCGAACTGATCCCGCCTCGCTCGGACGACGACGACCAGAGCCCGCACTTTCCGCTGCCGAAGATGGAGACGATGATTGGCATGTCGAGGATCTGCGACGACTACGGCCTCGATGTCTGGATCTGGTATCCCGCCCTCGATGAAGACTACTCGAAACCGGAGACGATGGAGTTCGCGCTGAACGAGTGGGCCGAAGTCTTCCGCAAGCTGCCGCGGATTGACGCGGTGTTTGTGCCGGGCGGCGATCCGGGGCATACGCATCCGAAGCACCTGATGCCGTTGCTGGAGAAGCAGGCTGCCTCCCTGCGCCGCTACCACCCTAAGGCGCAACTCTGGGTCGCGCCGCAGGGCTTTTCCGCCGAATGGCTGGAGGAGTTCTACGCCATCCTCCGCGGCGAACCGGAATGGCTGGCCGGCGTCGTCTTCGGCCCGCAGATTCGGGCGAGCCTTCCGGAACTGCGCGCGGCCGTGCCGAAAAAGTATCCCATTCGCCATTACCCGGACATCACGCACTCGCTGCATTGCCAGTATCCCGTGCCCGATTGGGACCTGGCGTACGCCTGGACCCTCGGGCGGGAGCCGATCAATCCCCGGCCGGTCGATCAGTCGATCGTCTTCCGTTTGCTGCAACCCTACACGATCGGCTTCATCGCCTACTCGGAAGGCTGCAACGACGACGTGAACAAGATCGTCTGGAGCGCGCTCGGCTGGGACCCCGACACCGACCTCGGCGCTACGTTGCGCGAGTACGGCCGGTATTTCATCGGTCCGGAGTTCGAGGAGGGCTTCGCGCAGGGGCTGTTCGCGCTGGAACGGAACTGGCGCGGCCCGCTGCTGACGAACGAAGGCGCGTTCGCGACGCTCCGGCAGTTTCAAGCCCTGGAGCGCCAGGCGGCGCCGCGCGACCTGCTCAACTGGCGGTTTCAGCAGGCCTTGTATCGCGCGTATTACGACGCGTATACGCGCAGCCGCCTCATCTACGAGACGGTGTTGGAAGACCGGGCGCTGGAGGCGCTCGAGCGCGGTGGCGCGGCGGCGCTGGACGAAGCGGAGCGGATTCTCTCGCGCGCGGAGACGGAGCCGGTAGCTCAGGCCTGGCGGTCCCGCGTCTTCGAACTGGCGGAGGCGCTGTTTCAGAGCATCCGGATGCAGTTGAGCGTGCCGCGTTACCAGGCGATCGGCCTTCGCCGCGGCGCCAATCTCGACGCGATCGACGCGCCGCTCAACAATCGCGGATGGCTCGCCGCGCGGATCGCGGAAATCCGGCGCCTGCCTGGCGACGCCGAACGCCGGCGGGCGACCGATGAGATCGTGCGGTGGAGCGATCCCGCCCCCGGTGGCTTCTACGATGACTTGGGCAATCCTGCCGTACAGCCCCACGTCGTCCGGCGGAAAACCTACAGCGAAGACCCCGCGCATCTCGAGTCGCCCCTCGTGTCATTCGCCACGCAAGGGCAGTCCACTTCTCCGCTGCGGACTTCCTGGAAACGCCACCTTACCAGCCTCTACGATCAGCCGCTCGAAATGCGCTACGCCAACTTGTCGCCGTCCGCCCGTTACCGCGTCCGCATCACCTACGCGGGTGAACCGGCGCCGGCGCGCGTCCGCCTCGTCGCCGATGGGCGCTGGGAGGTCCACTCCTGGCGGCGGAAGGACTTTCCCATCCGGCCCGTTGAGTTCGCCATCCCGCCGGAAGCGACAGCCGACGGCGAACTCACGCTGACCTGGACCAAAGAAGCCGGAGGCGGAGGCGCCGGACGCGGCCTCGAAGTCGCCGAAGTCTGGCTGTTTCCCGAATAGACCGGACGACCTCCTGAGCGCGCCGCCTACGGCCTCATGCCGAACAACTCCGCGGAAACCCGCTTGTACGTGAATCGCGTCGGATTGATCGCCGTCACGCCGCCCGTGTCCACTTCGATGATTCTCGCCGCCACCGGCTCGTAAGCCGCGCGAAACGCGATCGCCGCTTTCACCACCAGCACTTTCTGGCGTTCCGGATAGATACCACAACTTACTAACTGGTGAATGCTGAATGGCACCATCCTGCCCGTGGTCAGCATGACAAGGTTTTGTAAGTCGCGCGTGGAACCTTCGGCCTCGATCACGGCCGTCAGGCCCTGGTCGTAGTAACGCTGTCCGCCGTGACGGATCTCCGTTTCCATGAACCGGCCATCGGTCAAAGCGCGAACACGGCCGCGAATGCGCACGGGGTCGCCGTGGAGCTTGTCGGTCTTGCCGCCCACCGGAGCGTCGAACGTTCCGCCGACTCCGGCGCGCGCGGCGAGTTTGACTGCCTCCGGGTCCGCGATGGCCGCGACCCAGCCCTGCGCCTTCTGTCGGACCAGTTCACCCAACAGGAACGTCGCGTCGCCCGCGGAGCCGCCGCCGATGTTATCGCCCATTTCGACGAGCACCACCGGGAACTTATCGCTTGCCATCGCCTGTTTCACCGCGGTCGCCGCGTCGGGCACGTCGAGCTTGAGTTTGTCCCGGGTGGCCCACAGCATGTCGGAGAGCCGTTGTGCGATCTCGCGGGCCTTCTCGGGCTGGTTGTCCGTCACCGCGATGACGCTGGCGCCCATTGCCGGAACGTCCGCGTACTGGTAACCGCCGGATACGCTCACCGCGAGCACGCCGGGTTCCTTCTCGAGTCGCCGGCTTTCCTCGGTGATCGGCGCCAGCGGCTCGATATTGGTGTTTTGGAACCGGATGTTGTACAGCATGCCCGGCTTGACGATCGCCTGCGTCGGTTTGACGCCGCCGCGGACGATGCCCGCCATAACTTCGGCCGCTTTCCGCCCGCGTTCCTTTTGATCGAGGTGGGGACAGGTCTTGTAAGTAATCAGCGCGGTCGACCGCTCGACGATCTCCGGCGAAACGTTGGCGTGAAAGTCATGAGTTACTACGATCGGTAAGTCGGGTCCCACCGCTTCCCGCACGCGCCGGACGATTTCGGCGTCGCCGTGCGGGTGGCTCTCGTTCACCATGGCCCCGTGAAGGGCCAGCAGCAGGCCGTCGAGTTTCGGCGCGAGGCGCAGCCGTTGGATCAGCTCTCCCGTGAGCCGGTCCAGCGCGTCGTTGGTGACCGGGCCGGACGGTACCGCAATGGCCACCAGCGTTGGGTACAGGTCGAGCCCGAGGCGGCGTCCCCCCTCGATGTAACCGGCGACCTCATCGTTGTTATCCGCCCAGTCGGCCAGCGCCTGCTCCTTGCGATCTCCATAAAGTCGCTGGAAATCCTCGTAGCGGGTCTTCACCGTGCTGAACGAGTTCGACTCGTGAAGGATGCCCCCGATGGCAATCAGCGGACGGCGTTCCTGCGCGGGAAGCAAGGCGGCAGCTAGCAGCAGCATTGGTATTAGTCTCATGGCGACACTAAAATAATTGCATGTTGAACCGGCGGGAGCTACTCAAGGCGGCTGGATTGGCCGCGTTTCCCGTGTCCGCGGCGGGCAAAACCAATATCGCCGCGGTGATCACCGAGTACCGCAGGAACTCGCACGCCGATGTCATCGTCGGCCGCCTGCTGGAGGGTTACGAGTATTACGGCCGGCGCCGAGCGCCGCGGGTGAAGGTCGTTTCAATGTACACGGACCAGGTTCCGGCCAACGACATGAGCCGCGCGATGGCCGTCAGGCACGGTTTCCCGATCGCCCCCACGGTCCGTGAGGCGCTGACGCTCGGCGGGGACAAGCTCGCGGTAGAAGGCGTCGTGCTGATCGGCGAGCACGGCAACTACCCGGAGAACGAGAAGGGACAGAAGCTCTATCCGCGCTACGAGCTGTACCGCCAGATCGTCGACGTGTTCCGCGCTTCCAACCGATCGGTTCCCGTCTTCACCGACAAGCATCTCTCGGTGGAGTGGGAGAAGGCCAAGTGGATGGTGGACCAGTCGCGCGAGCTGAAGTTCCCGCTGCTGGCCGGCTCTTCGCTTCCTGTATCGTGGCGCAAGCCTCCGCTCGAGCTCGATCTTGGCGCTCCCGTCGAGCGCGCCGTCGCCTGCTTCTACGGCGGCAAGGAATCCTACGGCTTTCACGCGCTCGAGGCCTTGCAGTGCATGGTCGAGCGGCGCAAGGGAGGTGAAACCGGCGTGGCGGCGGTCCAGTGCCTCGAAGGCGCCGAGATCTGGAAATGGACGGACGCCAATTCGTGGGCCGGCCGGCTGCTCGAGGAAGCGCTGAAGCGCTCGGAAACCCGCAAGCCGGGCGCGCCGCGCGACAACGTAAAAGAGCCCGTCCTGTTTCTTCTGGAGTATCGCAGCGGGCTGCCGGCCGCGGTGTACATGTTGAACGGCCATGTGTCGGATTGCACGTTCGCGGCCGACATCGAAGGAGCCAGGCAACCCGCCTCGACGCTGGTCTGGCTCCAGTCCGGACGGCCTTTCAGCCACTTCAGCAGCCTGTCGCATTACATCGAAGAGCTGATCGTCACGGGGCGCTCCCCGTACCCGGTGGAGCGGACGCTCCTCACTACCGGGACGCTGGCGGCCCTGATGGACTCCTCCTTCCGCGGCCAGGCGCGCCTGGAAACGCCGAGCCTGTCGGTGTCCTACAAGCCGCCGCAAGAATCGTTGTTCAATCGCGGAGCGGTACCCGCACTGGAGAAGACATGAAATTGTTACTGCTGTTTGCTGCCGCGCTCGCGCTGGAGGCTCAGGTCTCCGACCGCGCCAGGAAGTTGCACCAGGACGCATTCCTGTTCGACGGCCACGTGCACATGATCACCCGCCAGTTCTATCACGGCGGCGATATCGGCCGGCGCTATCCGGACGGACAGGTGGACCTGCCGCGGATCAGGGAGGGCGGCGTCGACGCCTTCATGTTCACGCTCTACGTAACGGAGAAGTACTACCCGCAGCGCTTTGAGACGAAACAGCTCATGCGGCTGATGGACCTTGCGCTGGCGCAGATCGAGCGGAACAAGGACACGATTGAAGTCGCCTTGAACGCCGGCGACATCGCCCGGATCAACAAGGCCGGCAAGATGGCAGCCGTCCTTGACCTTGAAGGGAGCTTCGATCTCGACGGCGATCTCGGAGTGCTGCGGAATTTTCACCGGCTCGGCTTGCGCGTGGTCCAACTCCCGGCGCACAACTGGACGAACAATTACGCGGATTCCTGCTGCGCCCCGGCGAAATGGAACGGACTCACCGAACACGGCCGCGAGGTTGTCCGGGAGATGAACCGCCTCGGCATTCTCATCAATGTCTCGCACGCTTCGGATGCAACCATCGAGCAGACCCTCGAGGTCAGTGCCCATCCCATAGCGGCGACGCACCACGGCATGCGGGCATTGAACAATATTCCCCGCAACATGCCCGACGAGCTGATGAAGAAGGTCGCCGCGAAAGGCGGCGTGATCGGCTTCCATATCGGAAACGATTTTCACAACCGCAAGGTCTTCGAGTGGCGCACGAAGCAGGAGGGCAAGACGTTCTGGGACACCAGCGAGATCGCCAGGAAGAAGGGCCTACGTACCATTTTCGAAATTGACAGACAGGTGGCGCCGATGTTTCCCATGGTCGGTCCCGAGGCTCCGGACGAACTGCTGTTCTCCGTCGACGAGTGGGTCGGCGTGGTCGACCGCGCGATCGGGATCGTCGGCGAGGACCACGTCGCGCTGGGCTCCGATTTTGACGGCGGTCCCACGCCTCCCCGCGGCATGCGCGATATCCGCGACCTGGCGATGGTCACCGACGCCATGCTGCGGCGCGGCTACTCGGAGGAGCGCATCCGGAAGTTCCTGGGCGGCAATCTCCTCCGGGTGTTCCGGCAGGTGACGCAAGGCCGGTGAGATCATAGTCGCTTATGCGTTTGTTCCTGCTGCTGCCGCTGGCGCTCTGTTTCGGGCTCCGGGCGGCATCCCCGCCGCCGGTGTACGTAACCGTCTGGTTCGACACCGAGGATTTCATCGATCCTCGCAGCGACGACGCGGCGAAGGAGATCGCGGAACGGCTTCGCGCTCTCGGCGTCCGGGCAACCTTCAAGGTGGTGGGCGAGAAGGCGCGCTTCCTGGAACGGAACGGCCGCCGCGACGTCATCGAAGCGCTGCGCTTCCACGACATCGGCTATCACACCAACTATCACAGCGTGCCCCCCGCCCCGGCGGAGTATCTCGAGACGATGGACCTGGCCGAGGGCGCGGCCGAATTCTATGCGCGGGAAGCGGGAGGCGTGCGCGACCTGGTCCGGATTTTCGGACAGCGGCCAAGCTGCTACGGCCAGCCTGGCAATTCGTTCGCCCCGCACGTCTACCATGCGCTCGAACGGCTCGGCATCGGGCTTTACTTCGACGCCTTCACCCAGGTGCGGATCGACGACCAGCCGTTCTGGTACGAGGGCATCCTGACCATGGCCAGCCATGACGCCTTCACCGTCCGCGCGGAGCCCGACGCGCCGCCGGGGATCGCCGAGGCCCGCCAGGCGGTGGACGCGGAATGGGCGAAGCTTCAGCAGCGCGGCGGCGGCTTCCTCAGCATCTACTATCACCCGACGGAATTCGTCAATGCCGAGTTCTGGGAGGCGCGAACTTCTCCGGCGGCGCCAACCCTCCGCGAAGCGAGTGGCGGCTGCCGAAGCCGCGCGCTCCCGGCGAGGTCCGGCGCGCTTATGAGGCGCTCGAGGAATTCGTGCGATACGTGAAGCCGAAACCCGGGGCGCAGTTCATTACCGCGTCCGAATTTTCCCGAATTTACGAAGATCTATCGCCGCGGCAGCTTCTAAAACAAGATGACATCGAAAAATTAGCCGGGGATTTTCAGACCACGATAACCTTCGCGACAGTGCGGAATTTCACTCTGTCCGCGGCGGAAATCGTGGACGCGCTTCTCCGGTGGACGCTGGCCGGCCCCGGGGACAGGGGCCGGGGCATCCCGGCGCGAAAGACGCTCGCCCCCCGCGAGCGCGGCCGGACAACCTGCACAGAACCGCACCTGCCGCGCGAGGCCTGGCTCGAAAGGTGCCGCTGGGCGGCGTCGTTCATCGAGGAAAACGGCCGGCTGCCCGCCTCGGTCTGGTCTGGTGTCCAATCGATGGGAATCGAGGACTTTGCGGCGACGCTGGCGGGCGATATTGCCGCGGGCGCGCCGGATTCGGCGCAGGTCCCCCTTCGAAAGGCCCGATGCGGCTTCTGCGATTACGTAGCCGGCGACGACCGCGCGCCATTCGAATGGCCGATTCATCGCAAAGGCTTCCGGGCGCCGCGGATCGTCGAACTGACCGCCTGCTGGCCTGGTCGCTGAAGCCGGCCGCCGGCCTTTCCGGCAACCCGTTAAGGCGGGCTCAGCCGGAACCCCGCATGCGGACGTCGCGCACGGCCTTCAGCACGCCCATGCCCACCACGACAAGCGTGCCCGCGACAATCCACCGCGGCGGTATGCCCATCAGAATCGATCCATAGATCAGGCCGGCGAGGACGAGCGCGTACCCGAGAAGATACAGCGCGGTGTTCATCGCGCGGGCGCGGATTACCGGCCCAGCCGGCGCCACGCCCAGACGCCGGCGGGCGCGGCGACGCCGGACAGATAGTTCATGCTCCGTTTGCAGGCGCCGTTCACCGCCGACCTCGTCGAATCATAGGCCTTGGCGGACTTGTCTTCGATGCGCCGGTAGAGGCGCTGGCTTTTGCGCCGCAGGTCGCGCCGCGAATGATATCCGGATTGCGGCGCGTACAGCAGCGCGGCGGCGGCCCCCGCGAGCGCGCCGGCCCCAAGCATCATCCAACCTGTTTTCGTGCTCATTCCGATTGTCTCCCTTCTATCGATTCCGCCGGCGGGAAACCTCGAGGACAGCGTACCTCAAGGCTCCCCCCGCCGGCGGTCCTCCGCTTCACTCCAGGCGGAAACTCACCAGGTCTTGGTGGCCTCTTGGTTGACCCCCGATGTGAACAGGCCGCCCTCGGCGATCTTGTTCAGTTTCTCGTCGGCCTTGCTTTCCTCGGTCAGGCTATCCTTCAGCAGGTCGGCCGCGTCGTCGAACTCGAGCAGTTTGGCGTGAGCGCGCGCCGATCCATAAGCGGAGATCTCGTAGTGCTCCACCCGCTGCGCGGCCGCGATCAGGGCCGCGTCCTTCACGTCCGGGTCCCCCGGGACCCGCACAATCTTCTCGCCCTCGGCGATGAGTCCCTCCATCGCTTCGCACCGCGTCCCGTTGGGCGGGATCCCAAGGGCTTGGAATACCCGGTTCAGACGGGCGATCTGGTTCGTCGTTTCTTGCAGATGAGTACGGAATGCTTCTTTCAAATCGAGATTCGTCGCCGCTTCGGCCATCTTCGGCAACGCCATCACAAGCTGGTTCTCGGCGTCGTAGAGATCCCGAAGTTCGTGAACGAGCAGAGTCTGCATGGAAGTGAGTTCCATATTTCCTCCTCCTCTCCTGCTTGACTCTCCGCCTCCTGTCTTTGTTTCATGCCGCTGTCCCGCTCCACGCGGTAACAGACCGTCCTCTCCGGGTTCTATTTTCAGGAGATAACGAATGCCCACGAAGGAAGGTAAGACCAGGCCGCCGCAGGAACAGGAACTGCCGGGGATCGAATCCGAGATGCGGCCCCGGCCGGTTGCCGAGCGCGAAGATTATCCGGGCAGCGGCAAGCTGCGGGACCGCGTGGCGGTCATCACCGGAGGCGACAGCGGCATCGGCCGCGCGGTGGCCATCGCCTTTGCCCGCGAGGGCGCCGACGTCGCGATCGTCTACCTCGAGGAACACTCCGACGCCGCCGAAACCAAGGCGAGCGTGGAGAAATTCGGCCGCCATTGCGTCACAATTCCTGGGAATATTCAGGATGAAGCCTTCTGCAAGAGCGTCATTTCCCGAACCATCGAGACGTTCGGCCGCCTGGATATCCTGGTTAATAATGCCGCCGAGCAGCACGAGACCTCCAATTTCGAGGACCTCTCCGCGGAGCAACTGGAGCGGACGTTCCGCACCAACATCTTCTCGATGTTCTACCTGACCCGCGCCGCCCTGCCGCACATGCCGCGCGGCGCCGCGATCGTCAACACGACCTCGGTGACCGCCTACCGCGGCAGCCCCCACCTGGTCGATTACGCCGCCACCAAAGGAGCGATCGTGGCGTTCACCCGCTCCCTGGCGATCGCTCTTGCCGACCGTGGCATCCGGGTCAACGCGGTGGCGCCCGGCCCCATCTGGACGCCCCTGATCCCTGCGTCGTTCAAAGCCGAGAAGGTGGAGGAGTTCGGAAAGGATACGCTCATGGGCAGGCCGGGAGAGCCCGCCGAGGTGGCGCCCAGCTACGTCTTCCTCGCCAGCGAGCTGGATTCCTCCTACATCACCGGACAGGTGCTTCACCCCAACGGCGGCGAGATCCATAACACGTAGAGCTTCGGCCTACGCCTCACGGCGCGTCACGCCGAATCTGCGCTACCCTGAAAGCATTCGGGAGGCTTTCTTCGGGATGCGATCCACGCCGCGCTGGAAGAAATGGGCGATCGCCGCCGCGGTTGCGCTTGGCGTTTACGCTGCGGCTTTCGTAGCCTTTTTCCAGGTGATGCGCCGGCCGCCGGATGAATTCGGCCGGATCATGGCCAGGCTGCCGATGCCGCTGATGATGGTCTTCCCGTTCCAGCCGATGTGGAACGTCGCCCGCGGCGGATCTCTCCAGGTCGGCCAACCCGCGCCGGATTTCGCGTTGCCCCGCCGCGACACCGGCGACACGGTCCGGCTCCGCGAGTTCCGCGGCCACCGTCCTGTCGTCCTGGTCTTCGGCAGCTACACTTGACCGCCCTTTCGCCGGGAGGTTCCCGAGCTAAACCGTCTGTACAGCGAGTACGGCGACCGCGCCGCGTTCTTCGTCGTGTACATCCAGGAAGCGCATCCCACCGATCTGTGGCAGCTTCCCGTCAATGTCCGCGAGGAGGTGCTGTTCGCCAGCCCAAAGACTTCCGACGAGCGCGCCGGCGTCGCCGCGGCCTGCGTCCGGGATCTTGGCATTAAGCTGCCCGCCCTGCTCGACCAGATCGACGACTCGACCGAAAAGGCTTATACCGCCTGGCCGGACCGCCTCTACGTGATCGACCGCGAAGGCCGCGTGGCCTACAAGAGCCGGCCCGGGCCGTTCGGTTTCAAGCCCGCCGAGATGGAGCAGGCGCTCAAGGCTCTCCTGTAGCCCGGTCAGTCGCTCTTCACCGTTGCCTCCGCCAGCGCGTCCGGCGGGAACGACCAGCGCGCGCCGAGCCGGGCCCCGGCCCGCGGATCGACGACGAACTTCTTCGGCAGCTCGTAAACGATCGGCATCCGGTTCGGATCCTCGCCCGAAAGCACTCGCGCCGCCAGCTCGCCAAGCTGCCGGCCGATCCGGTAATAGTCCGCTCCGATGGCGAACAACGCCCCGCGCCCAACCGCCACCGGAAGCGTCGAGAACACCGGGATGCGGCTCTGCGCGGCCGTCGCCAGCAGCGTGTCCATCGCCAGCGAAACCGTCAGGTCGCCCGTCAGCATGATCGCTTCGGCCCCCCGCCCCGCCAGCGAAGAAGTCACTTCGCCCACCATGGACGTGTTGTCCACGTTGCCTTCCAGCAGTTCGATCCCCATCGGCCCGGCCGCCTCCCGCGCCATGCGCGTGTAGGTCTCCGAGTTGGCTTGCGACGGATTCCACGGCAGGCCCACCCGCCGCAGTTGCGGGTTGATGCGCCGCGCCATCGCCAGCAGTTCTCCCACCGGCATCAGGCTGCCGATGCCCACCATGTTCTTCGGGTGATCCGACGGGTCGTTCGGATTGATGCCGATTCCCGCCTCGCGCGGGTTCGCCACCACCCCGAAAACGTGCTTGACGCGCCCTTCGCGGTTCGCTTTCGCCACCGCCTGCAGACAGTTCGTGCTCACCGTGAAGACGTAGCCGAACCGGCCGGAGACGAGTTCCCGCGCGATGGAGGCGGCGGTGGGCATGTCGTTTTCGCTGTTGAACCGCTCCACCAGCATCGTCTTGCCGTCCTCCCAGCCGCGGTCGCGGAGGGCGTCGTACATGCCCCGTAAACCCTCGTTCAGAATCTCCTGTGAATTGAACTGAAAGACCGCCACCCGCGGCGGCCCTTCGGGCGAAGGTCTGCGCCCCGTGTCCGATAGCAGCAGCGCCATGCCCGCCAGCACGATCATCGCGGCGCCGGGGCCGAGGCGGCGGAGCGGCTCCCCTAATCGCATCGCCGGCGTCTCCTCGCCTCAGACATACAGTTCGGCCAGCATCTCGGCCGCGCCTTCGTCCAGCAGTTCCAGCCGGCGCAGTTCCTCGAACCGCTCGAGCAGTTCCTCCGCCCGGATGCGCTTCTTGCGCTCCCCGTCCACGTCGAACAGGATCTGCCCGCGGTGCATCATGATCAGCCGGTCGCCGTAGCGCGCCGCCTGTTGCATCGAGTGCGTCACCATCAACGCCGCCAGCCGGTCCCTGGCGATAATCCGGTCGGTCAGTTGAATCACCTGGTCCGCGCTCTTAGGGTCGAGCGCGGCCGTATGCTCGTCCAGCAGCAGCAGCGCCGGCCGCTGCCACGTGGCCATCAACAGCGTCAGCGCCTGCCGCTGGCCTCCCGACAACGTCCCGATCGCCGTGTCGAGCCGGTCTTCCAGCCCCATGTTCAATTGCCGCACCATCTCGCGCGTACGCGCGCGCACCGTCCGGGATACCGCCGGTCCCAGTCCCCGCGCCCGGCCCCGCTGCGCCGCCAGCGCGAAGTTTTCCGCGATGGAAAGCGAAGGCGATGTGCCGGTGAAGGGATTCTGAAACACGCGGCCAATCTTGGAAGCCCGGCGATACTCCGCCCATCGGGTCACGTCCTCGCCGCCCAGCCGGATGGTCCCATCGTCGATCGGAAACACGCCGGCCACCGCGTTCAGCAACGTGGTTTTGCCCGACCCATTGGTCCCGATGACCACCGTGAATGAACTCTCGCGGACCCGCAGATCCACCCCCCGCAGCCCGCGGACCTCATTCACCGTGCCGGCGTTGAATGTCTTCGAAACGGAAATCAGCTCAAGCATGGGCCGCCCTCCACTTTCTTGCCCGCGCCGCCCGGGCCGTCAGCTTCGGCAGGATCAACGCCGCGAATACGAACGCCGCGGTGATGAGTTTCAGGTCGTTCGGATTCAAGCCCCACCGCAGCGCGATAGCCACCAGCAGCCGGAACAGCACGGAACCGAGCACCGCTCCGGCGATGGCGTAGCCGAGTTGCCGCGTTCCCACCAGCGCCTCGCCGATGATGACGCTCGCCAAGCCCCACACCACCATGCCGATTCCCATCTGCACGTCGGCGAAGCCCTGATACTGCGCCAGCAGCGCGCCGCTGAGAGCGATCAGCGCGTTGGAAAGCGCCAGGCCGAGGATCACCATCCACCGGTCGTCGGCCCCCTGCGCCCGCACCATTTGCGAGTTGTCGCCGGTGGCCCGCATGGCCGTCCCCAACTGCGTGCGGAAGAACGCGAACAGAAGCAGGCATGCGATCACAATCAGCGCCGGGATCAGCAGCAGCGCCGACAGGTCCCGCACGCCGACTTCCCACCCCAGCGCCGACACCGTCTCTTTGCCGAAGAGTTGCCGCCCCAGCTCTTCGGCCTGCCCCATGGCGGTGCGCTCGTTCATCAGCGGGATGTTGCTCCGCCCCATGATGCGCAGGTTGATCGAATACAGCGCGGTCATGGTCAGAATCCCGGACAGCAGCCGGTTGATCTGGAATCTCATCGCCAGCACGCCCGTGACCGCGCCGGCCACCATACCCGCCAGCGCCCCCATCGCCGTCGCCGCCAGCGGCGGCCACCCGTTCACCAGCAGGATCGCCGCTACGGCCGCGCCCAGCGTGATCGAGCCTTCGGCCGTGATATCCGCGAAGTCGAAAATTTTGAAGCTCACGTACACGCCGAGGGCGAGCAGCGACAGAATGAATCCGATCGTCAATGCCCCGATCAGCAGGCTCATGATTTCACCTCCGGCGCGGCGATCCGGTCGATGGGTCCGAACCAACAGGCGCCCCGCAGGAATTCGCTTTCTCCCGCGCCTCCGTTCGGCCGCCGGTCCGCGATCAGGTGCGTCACGCCCCGCAGGCCGCCGGCTTCGAACAGCCGCGTCACGGTCGCCTCCAGCTCAATCCGTCCTTTCGGCAGCGGCCGGTAGCCGAATGACGCCGCGTGGAAATGTCCGGCGAGGGCGCCGCCCATCGGCCGAACAAACGGCGCGAGCGCCTCCGGCGGAGCCGTGGACGCGATGCCCGCGCCCGCGGTCACCGATCTCGGAAACAGCCGCTCGGGCGAATAGGAGATCCAGTCGCGGACGGCCGGGTAGCCGAAGGGGTCCTCTCCCGGCGTCGCGGCTGCCGGCGGCGAGCGCCGGAGCGACGCGCCGACCAGTCCCGACGATTCCGCCACAAATACCACCGCGACCGTCGCGGCCCCGGCCGCCTCCATGCATTCCGAAAGGATGCGGTCCAGTCCCGCCGGTCCGCCGGCCGCGGTCGTTTCAAACCGCAGGAAGCCCGGCAACGGTCCCTCGCACGTCAGGCCGTACAAGGCCGTCAGGCGCGGCACGTAGGTTCCGGAAGTCATCATGTAGTCCGGGTAGTTCGTTCCGTCGGTGGGCTGGCACGCGGCGTGCCCGGCCAGCGCGAGGAATTCCCCGAACCGGTCGCGGCATGCGCTCCAGTCCTCGCCAAACGCCCCCAGTCCCAGGCCGAACGTCGCGCGCCGCGCCTCGATGACGGAAACATCGGCTTCCCGCCATTCCGACGCGCGCAGCTTCTCGGGCCGCCCGGCCGTCCGGCAGACCGGTCCCCTCTCCACCGCCGCCTGGTAGATTTCGATGAGGCAGCCGTCCGCCTCGCGCCGTCTGACTTCCTCCCGCGGCGCCGCGGCTTCCCCGCCGCCCCCCTCGGCCAGCAGCATCGCCGCCAGCCCAACCAGACTCAGCACCTGCAACACCGCGGCCGAAGGTTCGATCACGCGGAACGAACCATTCACGGAGGCGAACTGCTTGTAGGCCTGCATCAACACGCGCACGCCCGCCGAACTGACGTACGACGTCGCCGCGAGATTCAGACACAGCCGATGAATGCCCTCCCGCAATACCTCGTCGACCGCTTCGGCCAGGTGGTCGGCCCAGTAGCCGTCCAGCCGCCCGCTCACCGCCAGTTCCAGACCGTCGGACCGGCTGCGCCGCGCGATATTCAAAGTCGATGGCACGATTCACTCCCCTTTCAACGCCGCGGCCGCTTCCTCGGCGGTCGCGTACACGGGAAAAATCTGGTGAAACTGCGTCATGGCGAAGACGTCGCCAAGGAACGCGCCGAGTCCCGAGAACGCCAGTTGCCCCCCGTGCGAGGCGGCGATTTTGCCGGCGATCAGCAGCACCTGCAGGCCGGCGCTGCTGACGTATTCCAGGCGCGAACAATCCAGCACGGCGCGATACCGCTGCCGCCGCCAGTGTTCCTCCAGCGCGCTCTTCAACGCCGGCGCCGTCCGGCTGTCGAGCCGCCCATCCAGGCTCAGCACCGCGACGCTGTCGATTGAGGCGTCCGTCACCGTCATGGCGCGCCGCCTTCCACGCGCTTTGTCAGGAGCAGCCGGTTGCGGCCGTCCCGCCGCTCATAGTCGACCGAATCCATCAGACATCGCACCAGGTGAACGCCGAGGCCTCCGATCGGCCGTTCTTTCAGACCGAGCGCCAGGTCCGGCGCCGGCGCTTGAAGCGGATCGAACGCGATGCCGCAATCCGACAGCTCAATCCGCAGGACGCCTCCATCCAGAATCATGCTCAGCCGGATCGCCTCCTCGGCCGGTTGACACTGCCCGTGCTTGATCGCGTTGATCACCAGTTCCTCCAGCGCCACGTTCAGGTGGTAGTGGATGCTGTCGGGCAGGCCTTCGCGCGCCGCGAACTCGTCGATCCAGCTCTCGAGCCGCGGCAACTCGGCGAGGGCGCTGTCCAGAACCAGGGCTTGTTCGGTCACCGTCATCTCTCGCTCACGCAAACTCCAGCCGCAACAGGGAAAAGTCGTCGTCGAGCACGTCGCTCCCGTGGATCTGCTGGAGGTGGGCGTAAAGGCTGGCTAACTCGCCCCCTCCGTTGCCGGCCGCGCAATTCAGGTAGGCCTCCAGCTCGTCAAGCGTCCACATCGTCTCGTCCGGCTTGTCCACTTCGTACACGCCGTCGGAAAACACGTACAGCTTCGAGCCCGCCCCCACCTCCGTCTCAGCGGCCCCGTACGACGCCTTCGGAAAGCCGCCGATGAAGAAGTTAGGCGTACTGAGCCGCCGCGTCTCCCCGTTTCCCTCGAGCAGAAACGCGGGAGGGTGCCCGCCGCTCGAAAATCGGAGCCGCCGGCCTCCGGCGTCGTACACCCCGTACCACAGCGTGAAGTACAGGTTATTGTGCTCGGCCATCTGAAATTTCTCGTTCATGCCGCCCAGCACCGCGGCCGGATCCCGGAAATCCACTCCCGGCAGCGCCTGCGACCGCAGAACGTTGAGCGCCGAAACCGACAGCAGCGCCGAACCCACCCCGTGGCCGCACACGTCCAGTAGGTACAGCGCGAACCGTTCCCGGTCGATCCAGTGATAGCCGAACGAATCGCCGCCAAGCTGCGTCGACGGCACGTAGCGCCAGTCCGTCCGGAGCGCGCCCTCGGCGATCGGCTTCGGCAGCAGCGATTCCACGTACTCGGCGGCGCGCGCCACTTCGTTCGCCAGTTCCTGCTGGCTCTTCAACAGCGCGTCGTACGCCTCATTGCGCTGGAGCAGGTTGATGTAGCCGCGCGAGTGGTAGCGGATGCGCGCCATCAACTCGATCCGGTCCGGCAGCTTCACCAGGTAGTCGTTGGCGCCGAGCGCGAACGCCTCGGCCTTGGTTACGGCCTCCTCCTTGGTGGACAGCACGATCAGCGGAACGTCTTTCAGCTTCGGGTGCGCGCGGTAGAAACGCACCAGCGACAGCCCGTCGATGTCCGGCATCACCAGGTCCTGGAGAATCACCGTCGGCGCCCATTCGTCCGCCGTGGGAATGGCGCGCGCCGGATCCGCGCAGTACTCGAAGGCGACGTCCGGCTCCGGCGCCAGCATCCGCCGCACCACCTCGCCGATCATGGCCTGATCGTCCACCAGCAGCACGCGAATCCCGTATTCCTTGATCGGCGCGGAGAGCGCGCCCTGTT
This sequence comes from Bryobacteraceae bacterium, assembly GCA_026129905.1. Taxonomy (GTDB): domain Bacteria; phylum Acidobacteriota; class Terriglobia; order Bryobacterales; family Bryobacteraceae; genus JAHCHE01. The sequence goes on from JAHCHE010000004.1 coordinate 79,310, forward strand.
CGTTCCCGTTCATCGTCAGCTTCCTTTCCGTATGTATTGGGCGATCGCTCCGCCGATGGCCCCCAGCGGCAGCACCTCGCACGCCGCGCCCAGCTCTACCGCCGCCCGCGGCATTCCGTAGATCACCGACGTCGCCTCGTCCTGCGCGATCGTCCGCCATCCGGCCCTGCGCAGCGCGAGCAGGCCGCGAGCCCCGTCCCGGCCCATTCCCGTCAGCAGCGCCGCCACGCCGGGTTCCTTCCCGTGGCGCGCAAGGCTCAGAAACAGTTCGTCCACCGAAGGCCGGTAGGGGTAGTCGAGCGGTTCCGCCTCGTAGCGGAGCGCGCCGTCGGCGCCCATCACCAGGTGATCGTTCGCCCCCGAGATCAGCGCCTTGCCCGCCGCGGGTTTCATCCCGTCGCGCGCCAGCGCGACCTCGAGTTCGGTCTGCCCTCCGAGCCACTCCGCCAGGCCCGGCGAGAACTGCGCATCCAGGTGCTGCGCTACGACGACCGCCGCTTTCGACGCCGCCGGCAGCCCCTGGAGGACGGCGGCCAGCGCCTTCGGCCCGCCGGTCGACGCACCGATCGCCACCAGCGTTTCGCGCCCGCCGCCCGGCCCGTTCCGCGGCGATGCCAGACCCGCCTGAGGCGCCGGATTGACGATCAACCGCCCGAGCACCGCGATCTTGCGGAGCAGATCCTCGGCCCCGTCGATCCGGCCCCCGCCGCCCCAGACCGGCGTCGCCACCGCATCCAGCGCTCCGCAGCCCATCGCCTCGAACACCTTCGACGCGTTCCCCCCAACCGACGCGGTGACCACCAGAATCGCGCACGGCGACCGCCGCATGATCTCCGCCGTGGCCTGCACGCCGTCCATCACCGGCATGATCAGGTCCATCAACACCAGGTCCGGACGGTCCTTCGCGCATTGGGCGACCGCTTCCGCGCCGTTGGCCGCCGTCCACGCCACCTCGCAGCCGGGGGCCGATTGCGTCACCCGCCGCAACACTTCAACCGCCAGCGGCAGATCGTTCACAATCCCTATCCGCATTCTCCGACCGCCTCCCCGATCAGGTCCCGAACCGCTTCCGCCAGCGTCTCGTCGTGAAAGCTGCTCTTGGTCAGGTAGTGGCTCGCCCCGGCCTCCAGCCCGCGCAGGCGGTACTCTTCCTGCTCCTTGTAAGACACGATCATCACCGGAATCCGCGCCGTGTGCGCCGCGGACTTGATGCGTTTCACCAGTTCGATCCCGTCCATCCGCGGCATGTCGATGTCGGTCACCACCAGGTCGAACCGCGCCGTCTGCACGGTGTTCCACCCGTCCACGCCGTCGATCGCCACCGTCACCTCGTAGCCGCGGTTCTCAAGCAGCCGCCGTTCCACTTCCCGGACCGTGAGCGAGTCGTCCACAACCAGAATTCGCTTCCGCGCGGCCGCGACGGCGCGTTTCTCGCGGCTGACTTTTTCCAGGCCGCCACGCGTCAGCAGGTTGTCGATCGAGCGCACCAGGTCCTCGGCGTCCAGGATCAGAACCGGCGCGCCGTCTTCGAGGATGGCCCCCGCGCTGACATTCGGGATCTTGCCCAGCCGCGCGTGAAGCGGCCTCACCACCACGTCTCGCTGGCCGAGAAACCGGTCCACCACCAGCCCGTACCGGTTCAGCCGGTCGCTCAACGTCACCACGCACAGCGGACCCGGCGGGCGCGCGGCCGGCGGCGACCCAAGCGCCTGGCCCGCGTCGATCAGGCCGATCGTCGCGCCGTCGAGCCGGAAATACTGCCGGTCCTCCACCACCTCCACGTTCTTCGCCCCCACCCGCGCCACCCGGTCGATGCGCGTCAGCGGAATCGCGTACGCCTCGCCGCGGATCTCGAACAGCAGTGTCCGCAGCACCGAAAGCGTCAGCGGAAGTTGCAGCGTGAAACGCGTCCCGGCGCCCAGGCGCGTCTCCACCCGGATGTCGCCGCCCACCTGGCGCACCATCGACTGCACGACGTCCAGTCCCACCCCGCGGCCGGACACCTCGGTGACGTTCTCGGCCGTCGAGAAGCCCGGCAGAAACAGGAATTCCAACGCTTCGGACTCGCTCAAACGGTCCGCCATCTCGCGCGCCGCGTAACCCTTCTCGACGATGCGCGCGCGCAGCTTCCCGCCGTCGATGCCGCGCCCGTCGTCGGAGACGACCACTTCCAGCATCCCGGCCACGTGCCGCGCCGCCAGTTCGAGTCTTCCTTCCGGCGCCTTCCCCGCGCCCGCCCGTTCCTCCGGCGTTTCCAGCCCGTGATCCACGGCGTTCCGGACCAGGTGATTCAGCGGCGCCTCCAGCTTTTCCAGAATGTCCCGGTCCACGCGCGTCTCTTCGCCTTCGATGGCGAGCCGCGCGTTTTTGCCGAGGCTCATCGCCAGGTCGCGCGCCATCCGGGAAAAGCCGTGCAGCCCGTCGCCGAACGGCCGCATCCGGCTCGCCACCGCCTCGTCGTACAGCCGGTTCGCCAGCAGTTCCAGCTTCCGCGAGAAGCGGTCGAAGTCCGCGGCGTGAACCGGCAGCAGGCGATGAATGCTCTGGGCCTGCGCGAGCGCTTCCTCCAGCCGCGCCCGCGCCTCGAGCGCCGATTCCTGGCCCAGGGCATCGAGCGCCCGCCCGGCCAGCGCCTCCAGCCGCCCGTGCTGTTGCTTGATCCGCTCGAGCGCGGCTCCCAGCGGCCGCAACGTCTTCGCCTCCACCAGGCATTCGCCGGCCAGCCCCGTCAGCCGGTTCAGATTGTCGACGAAAACCCGGACCGACGCCTCCTCCGGTTTCGCGGCCGGCGCGGGCGCAGCAGCGATGACGGCCTGCGCGGGCGCCGGAACAGAAACGGCGGGCGCGGCAACCGGCGACGCAGGCGGCGGAGCGGGCGCGGGCGCCGCCGGCGGCGACACCGATGCGCTCTGGTGTCCCGCGATCTGTTCCGCTAGCGACTGGATTTCCGCCGCCCGGCGCGACAGTTCTTCGGGGATCGACGCGGGCTCCAGCCGCGAAAGCCGCAGGAACTCGTCGTTGCCCTCCAGCAGCAGGTTGACGTCGGAGGTCTCCAGCCGCCGCGCGCCTTTCTGCGCCGCCGAGAGCACGTCTTCCATCGCGTGCGCGAGCTTCACCGCGATGTCCAGACCCGCGATCCGCGCCGCCCCTTTCAACGAGTGCGCGGCCCGCATCAGCGGCTCCATCCGGCCGGGCGACTGGTCCGCTTCCGCCGCCACCAGGCCCGCCTCCAGCACGCGGCTGTGCGTCTCCAGTTCCGTGCGCAGCAGGTCGAGAAGAAACAGGTCGCTCACCAGGCCAAGCTCCTCTCGATGGCTTCGAACAGCCGCCCGTGATCGATCAGTCCCGCCGTCCTACCGTCCACCTCCACGCACGATTCCGTCAGGGTCGACGGCGCCTTGGCCACCGTTGCCGGAACCGGGCGCGCCGACGCGGGATCCACTCGCCGCACGCCTAAAACCTCGTCCACGGAAAACGCGTACCGCCGCCGCTCGGCCTGGATCACGCAGCGCCGGCGTCTGCCTCCGTCCGGCGCCGCCTCCTCGCCCGCCCCAAAACCAAGGAGCGCCGGCAGCGACACCGATAGCACGAGTTCGCCGTCCACGTTCGTCAATCCTTCGAGCGCCGCGCCCGACCGGAACGGGATCGAATGGACCGGATGGACCTCGGAGATCTGTTCCAGGGCCACCGCCCGCAAGGCGAACCACTCCCGGCGGACCCGGAAGACCACCAGCGACAGCGCGGCCATGGATGCCGCGGCCTTCGGCGCCGCCAGAAGCTCCGCCGCCTCCCGCAGCAGCGCCTCGTTCGCCGTCCGCTCGAACAGCCTGCGGCCGGCCGACGAATACTCCGGGCAATTACGGCAATGGACGAACTCCGCCAGCCGCGCGCACGACTTGTCGCCGCTCGCGCCGATCTCGCTCCAGCAGGTTCCCTCCGCTGTCATCGCCTACTCCCCGGCGCCCTCGCGCACGGCAGCCGCGCGGCGCCGGAAAACCCGGCTTCGTTCGCGCTCGCCCTTTTGCTCCAGCAGCAGGCTCATGTGAATGAGCGATTCGTAATGGCGCGGATTCAGGTACAGCGCGCGCTCGAAGAACTCAAAGGCGTTTTGCGCCCGCTCGGACGCCTGGCTCACCAGCCCCAACAGGTAGTACGCTTCCGCATCCGCTCGGCCCGCTCGGACGATCCGTTCGCACAAGGCCGCCGCCGCCTCGAACTCGCCCTGATCTGCCAGCAGCCTGGCCTTGGCGACCTCGCCGGCCAGGTCTCCGGCCTCCGGCCCCGGCGCCGCTTCGGCCTCCACGGCCCTCTTGCGCGGCCTCGGTGCGCGTTTCACCTTTTCCGGCGCCTTCGCCGCGGGACGCTCGCTTCCCGCCTTGCGGCAGGCGAATGCCCCCGGATGGGCCGCCGGTTCAAAGCCTTCCCGCAGGAAGATCCCCATCTCGGAATGACCCGCGAACAGCACGCCGTCGCCGGCCAGCAACTCCCGCAGGTTGCCCACCACCCGCGCGCGCGCCTCCTCGCGCATGTAGATCAGCGCGTTTCGGCAGAACACCGCGTCGAACGGCGCCTCGTCCTGCAGAGCCCGCGGATCCAGTATGTTGGCCTGCCGGAACGAAACCCGCGCCGCCGCCTCGGGCCGCACTTTCCACCCGGACTCGATCGGCGTGAAATGCCGCTCCAGCCGGTCGCCAAGCTCGCTTCGAAACGAGTTCCTGCCATACTCGCCGCGCCTCGCGGCCGCCAGCGCTCTTCCGCTCAGGTCCGCCCCGACCACCCGGAACGCCTCCGGATTCAATCCCGCGTCCAGCAGGGTCATCGCGATCGAGTAGGGCTCCTCGCCTGTCGAGCAGCACGCCGACAGCGCCCGGACCGACCGGTTCTCCCAGTGCCGCCGCGCATGCGCCTCGAGGTACGCGAACGCTTCGCGGTCCCGAAAGAACCACGTCTCCGGCACCACCACTTCGTCCACAAAGCGGTCCCATTCCGGACCCGCCGCCGACAGCCGGCTCACGATCTCCTCGGCCGAGGCCAGGTCGTGCTCCCGCGCCACGGCCGCCGCGGCCCGCTCGAGCGACGCCACTCCCACCAACTCGGCCGCAAGCCCCGCGCTTTCTTCCAGCTTCTTTGCCAGGACGGCCAGGCAGTTCGTCATCCCGCCTCCCCGGCCGCGAACAGCATCGCCCGCAGCTCCTCGGGCAACAGGCCCTCCGCGGAAATGCAGTGGATCAGGCCTCCGCCCGCCGCCACCGCGCCGCGGAAGCGCGGCCCCCCGGCGATCGACAACGGCGCCGGCTTCATCTCCCGCTCGTCGCAGGAAACGGTTTCCACGGCTCTCTCCACCACCAGCCCCACCGCCCTCTGTCTCTCCCCACAGCGGCTGCGCACGAAAACCAGGCGCGTGCTGAGGAGCGCGCCCGCCGGCCCCCCCGTCAGCAACGCGGAGACGTCCACCACCGGCGTCGCCTCGCCGCGGTAGTTCACCAGGCCGAGCACGTACGGCGGCGTCCTCGGAACTTCACGGCATCCCGGAAACGCCGCCACTTCGAGAACGTCCCTTACGTCGAGGCCGTAGCGGCCCGCGCCCGCTTCGAATACCAGCAGCAGCATCGCCTCTCAGTCGGCCGTCGCGAACCGGTCCGCCTCCTTCTCCAGCGCGCCGACGGCCGAGCGAAGCTCGTCGGCGACCAGCCGGCAGTCTTTCAGCGACGCGGTGGTCTGCTTCGCCGCCTCCGACAGGTTTCGCATCGATTCGGCGATCTGGCCGGCCGCCTGCGTCTGCGCCTGCATGCCTGCGTTGACTTCCTCGATCGGCGGCGCCAGCAGCCGAGCCGCCTCGATCACCTGCGTCAGCTCCCGGCCCAGAGCTTCGACCGCGGCGGAACTCGCCATCGTCTGCCGCGCGTGCTGCTCCACCCCCGCCGCGCCGTCGGCGACCGCGGCTTGCGCTTCCCGGATCAGCCGCTCGATATCGAGCGTGGCGGCTGCCGTCTGGTCCGCCAGCCGCCGGATCTCGACCGCCACCACCGAGAAGCCCCCCGCTCGCTCCCCCGCCGTCTCCGCCTCGATCGCCGCGTTCAGCGACAGCAGGTTCGTGCGATTGGCGATCTTGGTGATGGCCTCGATGACGCCGTCGACGGTCCGCGTTTTGACGTTAATCTTCTGTAGCGCGCCGGCCAGCCGGTCGCTCGCGTCCACAAGCTGCCCGATCGCCGCTTGGATTCCCTGCACGCTGCCCAGGCCCCCCTGGGCCGCATCCGCCGCCTCAACCGCCTTGTGGGCCACCTGCGATATCGTTCCGGACAGGTTTTCGGCGGTGGCGTAGATCTCCCGCGAAGCGGCGCCGGCCTGGCTGGTGGACGCTGCCTGCTCGGCCGCCGTCGCTTCCAGTTGTCGGACCGCTGCCGCCAGCGCGGACGCGCCGCCCGCCACCCGCTTGCCGGCTCGCCGAACCTCGGCCAGTACCGCGTTCAGGTTCGCCGTCATGTCCGCGAAGGCTTCCAGTAGCCGCCGGGCTTCGTCGCGGCTACTGCCCGAAACCCGAGCCGCGCCCACATCCGCCAGCCGCCGCTTGGCCTCCGCCAGCCGGCCCGCTGCGATATCTCCCGCCACCAGCACGGCTCGCTCGAGCTGCTTCGAGGCGCTCCGGGCGATCAGCGCCACCGCGAGCATCGCCGCCGCGGCCGCGGCCAGGCTCAGGATGAGCGATGCGGTCCGAAGCGCCCGGATGCGCCCGGCCCGGCGCTCCACCAGACGCCGCAGTTCGGTTACAGTCCACGTCCAGAACCCCGCGCCCTCTTCGACGGCGGCCCGCGTCCGCTCGGACGCCCGATCCGGCGCCGCGTCCGCGCCCAGCGCTTCGAGAGCTTCCCGGTATCGTCCAAAGCGCCTCTCCAACTCGCCGGCCGCCGCCAACCCGGCTTCGCTCTCTCTCCTCTCCTCGCGCGCGGCCGTCTCGACGGCGTGGCTCATCCGTGAGAGCAGCCCTTGTCCCAGCGCCTCGTTCCACTGCCCGGCGGCGGCCATCTCCTGCGCTTGCGGCGTCAGAATGACCGCAAGCTCCATCAGGTAGTACGAATGCAACTCCGGATCCAGCACCAACCCGGACGAATCCCCCACGGCGCGAACGAACCGCGAAGCGGCCCGGCCCAACGCGCGGTACGCCTCGCCCGCCGGCCCGCCATCCGGCCGGTTCCTTATCTCCCGCCAGCGGCTCGCCAGCGTCTGGAGTTCGGCCGAGACTTCCGCCCCGGCGGCCGCCTCGAGTTCGGCGAGCGCCCGGTCCATGGCTGCCGCGGCCTCGCCTGCGCGGCCGTCCGGCGACCTCTCCGAGATCCACAACTGCCGGTACAGCTCCGGCGCGATCGCCAGCGCACGCGTCCCCGCAACCTCCCGCTCCGCCGTTTCGACGGACCGGTTGAAGCCCGAAACCGCGTAGAAGAGGAGCACCCCCACCGGCAGCGCGAACACGCCGCTCGCCGCCAGCAGTTTTTGCGCGATCGTTAGCCGGCGGGACCATCCCGCCATCGCGCCCGCGCTGGTCCGCAACGTCATGCGCCGATCCTGAACCGCGAAACCTGGCCCTGCAGCCCCTGCACCGCGGCGTTCAACTGCTCGGTCGCCTGCTTGAACTCGCGGAGCGACTCGCGCGTCTGGTCCGCCGTCATCGACAACTGGCTCATCGCTTCGCTGATCTGCTGCGCCGCCGACGTCTGCGCGTTCATGCCGTCCTTGGTGCTCTCGAATTCCGGTCCCAACTCCCGGACCCGGTCGATGATCAGGCCAAGCTGCCCGGCGATCTTGCTGACGTCCTCCACCCGCCGCCGCACCTCTTCGGAGAACTTGTCCATCTCCATCACGCCGCCGGACACCGAGGATTGCATCTCCTTCACCACGTTCTCGATATCCTGCGTGGCCACCGCCGTCTGATCGGCCAGCCGGCTGATCTCCCGCGCCACCACCGAGAAGCCCTTTCCGTACTCGCCGGCCTTCTCCGCTTCAATCGCGGCGTTCAGCGCCAGCAGCGCCGTCTGGTCCGAAATCTTGTTGATCGTGGTGACCACGGTCGAGATCTTCGCCGCCCGGTCGTTGATCACCCCCAGCCGCGACGAGATGGACGCTGTCGCCTTCACCAACAGGCGCATCTCCTCTTCCATCCGCCCCAGTTCGCCCCGCCCGGACTCGGCCCGGTCCGCCGCTTCCGAGACCGTCTCGTTGACCTCGTTCATCGTCCGCAGCAGGTCGTTCGCCGTGCTCGAGATCTCGGCCGTCGTCGCCGACACCTCGCGCGTCGAGGCCGCCTGTTCCGCCACCGTCGCCTCCAGTTGCCGCGCCGAGGCCGCGATCTCCGTCGCCGACGTCGTCACCTGAATCCCCGATCGCTGCACCTGCCCGATCAGCCCGTCCAGCGTTTCCGTCATCGTCCGGAACGACTCCAGCAGGTGCTCGCTCTCGTCGCCTCCGTTGCGCCGCCCCGCCGACGGCTCGCGGGCCGGCCGCGCCCGGCCCTCCAACGCCGCGAATTCCGTCTTCGCGCCGTGAACGTCGCCGCCGGCGATCTTCCGCGCCAGCCGCGTGACCAGCTCGATCGGCCGCGACAGCCGCCCGCCCATGTAGATCGCCGCCGCCACCGCCAGCGCCAGCGCGCAGACGCCCCCGGCCACCACCAGCCACTTCAGCTTCTCCAGCGTCCCGCTCAAACCGCGGATCGCGGCGTGAAACTCGTCCTCGTACGCGCTCGCGTTGATCAGCCAGTCCCACGGCTCGAAGTAGACCACCGCCGACAGCTTCCGGCGCGGCGCCGCTTCGCCCGGGTTCTGCCAGAGGTACGACGTCAGCTCCGTTTGCCCCTTTGGCAGGCTCATCGCTTTCTCGACGAGCTGTTGCACGAAAAGCTGTCCGGTGGCGTCCCGCGACTCCCAGATGCTCTCGCCGTCCCGCTTGCCGTCCTTGGAGATGACGTAGCGCCCCCGCTGCCGTCCCTTGCACCCGATCACGACAATGTGGCCCGTCTGTCCGATGCCGATCTGCATGATCGTCCGCCGCAGCGGCTCGATGCCCGCCAGCCGCTCGCCGACGAACAGCATTCCCGCGATCCGCCCGGAGGCGTCCCGCAGCGGCTCGTACGCGGCGACGTACCACTCTTCCACCACGAACGCCGCCCCCCGGTATGTGTCGCCGCGAAGCACGGCGGCCACGACCGCGTTCGGCGACCCGTCCGGATTGCGCGCCGCGATATACGTTCCCGTCGCCCGCTGCCCGTCCCGCCCCGGGACCGTGGTCGCGATGCGCAGCATGTCGCCCTGTTCGTTCATTCGCTGGAACACCGAGACCGCGCTTCCCACCGCGCGAGCCACGTCGTCCACCACCGCGACCGGCGTCTCGAAACTGCGGTTCCTCGGAACCGGCCGCCCGCCCAGCAGCGCGCCCGGCAGCGACACCCGCTCCACCTTCCCGCTCAGTTGCTCCACCGCGTCCCAGTTGTCCGCGGCCCCGCCCGCCGACAGCCCGCCTTTCTGGGCCAGGATCAAGTGCGCCACCGCAAGGTTTTGGCTCACCTTGCGCTCCAGCAGCGCGTTCGTTGTCTCGCACAGTCCGTACACGTCCCGCGCCGTTTGCGCGACGCTTGCTTGCGCCAGCCCCGTCAGTTCCCGTTCGGCTTCGCGGGAGACCCGGCGCTCGAAGCCCGCCATCAGGCACAGCAGCGCCGCAACCGGCAGCAGCGCCGCCGCCCCGGCCAGGCAATAGATCTTGCGTCGCAGGTTCATCTTCTATTCCTTCGGCGCCTCGTCACAGCAGCTTCAGGGAGATCATCCACTCGCCCGAACTTTGCCCCGTTGTCGCGCGAGCCCGCGCGTACCCCGCCGAGAATGTCGAGTTCAGAAACGAGAACGGCACGATCCGAAAATCCAGTTGCGCCCCCGCGTTCCCCCACGCCGCCCGGCGTCCGGTCCCCGTCCCGTCCGAGGCCAGCCCCGACGTGAACAGCGACAACCGCATCCAGTTGCAGTACAGATACGTGGCGCCCAGCCGCTGGAACTTCACCGGCGGCAGGTTCCATTCCACCATCGTCCGGACGAACCGCTTGCCGCCGATCGAGTTCAGGTCCGCCCCCGGAAACGCATAGTATTCCCGGTAGCGGCTGGTCTCCAGCCGGTCCACCCAGTTGTTCCCGAACCCGCCGAAGTAGAAATTGGCGAACGCCTCGTTGCGGTCCCCGAACGAAACTCCGGCCGCGTTGCGGATCCACACCGGCGAGTTGCGCAGCGGAAGAAGGAATCCCCGGTCGTACGTTCCGTACACGCGCGGCAGCATTTTGCTTCCCGCGTAATTCGCCCGCCAGAACAGTTTCGCCTGGACCCCTTTTTCGTCGTCCACCGCGCCCAGCGACCGGTCTACATCGGTGTAGTTCAAGCCCACCTTTCCCGTGAGAAACCGGCTGTGCGTCGCCGACACGTTCTGGTAATCGGGCAGCCGGTCCAGCCCGCCGTAGCCGGCGACGCCCCATTCCAGGTCCAGCGTCCGGGGCGCGTCCCAGATCAGGTTCCTCGAGTGGTCCACCCGCAGCGCGTAGCCTTTCCGGCTCGCTTTCGTCGGCCCGAACAGGTCGTAGAAATCGGCGTTGTTGTAGTATCCGCTCACTTTCCAGCGCCAGTAGGAGAACGTCGCCGCCGCGTGCGCCTTCTCGGAAGCCGGCAGCCCGCCGCCGGGCGAAAACGTCAGCGTTCCGTCCAGCCGCGCCAAGCCGATGGCGTCGGAGGCGTTGAACCTCCATCCATACGCCGTCGCGTCCTTGTAGCCCTGCACAATCGGGTACGCCGACATCAGCGCGATCTCTCTTACCGGACGATATGGCCCCGAATACGTCGTGATGGCGTCCAGATCGACCTCGGACGGCGACCCCAGCTTCCACGTCTTCACCACTGGGTACTTCTCCACCACGCTCTGCCCCAGGTATTGGATCGCGCTCACGTCCTCGAGCGTCTTCGCCTCAACCTCCACCGGCACGAAGCCTTTCGCCGTGTACTCGAGCGCGAGCAGCCGCCCGTCCGGCAACGCCATCGGCCGGAACAGGCCGGTCTCGGCGTTGCTGAGGACATCCATCGCCGCGAGATCGAAGTCGTAGCGGAATATGTTCGATACGCCCGTGTAATAGGAAGACCCGTACAGATACCGCCCGTCGGGCGAGAACGTGAAGTTCGACGGCGAGCTGAACTCGAAATCGTGCAGCGTCTCCGGTTCCGCGTTCCCCGCCAGCAGGTCCGCCACCCGAAACCGAACCAGCTTCTGCCTCCCGCTGAGATCCGTCTGCGCCGCCGTCAGCATGCTCCCGTCCGGCGAGATGTCGATGTCGAACAGGTCGCGGCCGTACGGGCACCGGTACGTCTCCGTCCAGTCCTGGAACGGCGCCTCCAGCCGGACCAGCAGCGAGATCCCGTCCGTGCGGCGGATGCCCCACAGCGAACGGTCCCGCGCGTTCACCGCCAGGTCCCCGATCCGTCCGTCCTGGATCAGCCGCCGGCTCCTGCCGGTTTCCAGGTCGTAGGCGTGCAGGTCCCGCCACTTCTTGTTATCGGTCGTGTAATACAGCCGCCGCGCCTCGGCGTCGAAGGCCAGCGAGCAGACGTAATACAGCGCGGCCCCCCGCAGGTCGCGCAGTTTCTGAATCCCACCCGTCTCGATGTCGATCGCGGCGAGATGAGCGATCTGCCCCGGGTACAGCACCGCCGCGTAGAGCCGGCGCGACCGCGCGTCCCAATACCCGCGGGAAATCGACCCCAGCGGCGTTCGCGTCAACGGACGCGTCGCCGTCACCGGATACTGCCGGATCAGCCGCAGGTTCTCGTCCTGCCATTCGCGCTCCGCCGTCGCCCAGCGGCTCCATTCCTCGTCCAGGCTGACGCCGTACACCTTGCGGAACTGGGCTGAGAAATACCGGCGCCCGCCGTCTTCCCGCCGCGCCCAGTCGAGCAGTTTATCCACTCCGTGGCGGCTGGCCAGGTACGTGACAAAACGGGTCCCGTACAGGTACGAATTGGCGCCCACCTGGAAATCGATGGTCGTCCCCTCCGACTCCAGCCCCACCGCGTGGTAGATGTGCGCCTTGTCCCGCGCCATCGCCCGGAACGCCATCTCGTCGTAGCCGCCCAGCGCCCGCCCGAGGCCGCCCGACATCCACGTCTCCATGAACACCGCCAGCCCCTCGTGGTACCACCGCGGCGAATAGTGCCGCGGATTCGTCAGGTAGCTGTAGCCCATCGACAGCGGATCGTCGGCCACCGGCATCACTTTCCCGCCGAACACCCGCCGGAATCGCCGGTCGCCCCTGTCCGCCTGGTCGTTGGTCACGATGTGCGTCAGTTCGTGGTTCATCAGCAGGTTCATCCGGTCGTTCTCCGGCGCCGTCTCGAACACGAAATTGGGCGGCGCGATGCCGATATCCAGCAGGTTCATCGGCAGCGACGTCGCCCCCCCGTGGATGCTATCGCCGAAGTCCTCGAACAGGATCGATACCTTCTCCCGGCTCCGGTACCGGAACAGCCCCGAGTGGAACCGCATCGCGTTCTCGAAGCTCCGCATCAGGTGCGGCGTCAGGTAGGCATGCGTCGGGCTGTAGTACACCAGCCGGACGTTGTTCGTTTCTCTCGATTGCAGGCCCACTCCGGGACTTGCCGGCTGCGACAGCAGCGCCGCCGCAGCCGCCGTTACCCACGACCGTTTCACGCCCCGTTCGTTACGTCGCGTTCCCCATCACCGACTGGAAGAAGAACTGTTGAAACTGCGCGTCGTTGGCGAACTGCATAAGCTGGTTCTGCGCCGCCAGCGACTGAAACTGCTGCGTCCCCAGAAGGAACTGAAACGCATTGTTCGCGTGCAGGTTCTGAAAGTTTTGGTTGCCCAGCAGCGACGCGAACTGCGGCATCGCCAACAGCGCCATGAAGTTCGAGTCCGCGACGGCGTTGAGAAAGCTCGCGTTGTTCATCAGCGCGACGAATTGCCCGTTGCGCAACAGGTTCATCAGCGCGGCGTTCTGCGCCAGGCTCTGATATTGCGGACTGTTCATCAGCCGCTGCAGCATCGCATCCTGGTTCAGCGCCTGCCCGCTGTTCTTAAGCTGGTTCTGAAACTGCGCGTCGTTTAGTAGGGCTTGAAAGCTCGCATTGGACAGTAACCTGGAGAGCGCCGCGCTCTGGCCCGCTCCCTGGAGATACACGATCGCCTGAAGCGCCCCGCTGCTCAGCAGCGACTGATATTGCGGACCCGACACCAACGACTGAAACGACGAATTGGCCGCCAGCGACTGAAACTCCGCGCTCTGGCACAGCGCCCGGAACGCCGGATCCTTCGCCAGTCGTTGGAGATCGTCTACCGTCACCGTCCCGCCGGCGGGCAAGCCGACATCGCTTTCGTTAAGCTGCGCCTCCCGGTAAACCGACCGCCTGCCGATCGCGCCTTGCGTCTGCTCGACCGGAACCGGCGGCCAGAAAAACGAGAAGTATATGATGGCGACCGCGGCCGTCACGCCGCCAATGGTCAAGTAGACGAACTTCGACTTTGTCTCTCTCCTTCGCGCCACGCGCGCCTCCTTGCTGGATCTGGGTCCGCGCGGCGTCCGCGCCGTGGACCCTCCTCCTCCCTTATCGGACGGCGCCATCTTTTTCTTCACCGTTTCGGCGCCGTGACCTGCGCCAAGCGGCGATCTCCTCGAGAAGCCTCCCCAGCGGCTCGGGCGCGGCTAAACCTCTCCCCGCCAATTGCCGATACGTAATTAGCCCGGCGCCTTGCCAGGGACGCCGCTCGTAATGAGCCGCTGGGCGCGATTCCCATGCGCGAGATTTGCAGACATTTGTGGCTTGCCGCGGCCCTGATCCTGCTGGCCTCCGGCTCGCTTCTCCTCTCGGACCTGCGTCACCGGCAGGCTCCCGACGACCGCCTCCGCCGCGTCGCCATCTTTCAGATCGCCAGCCGGCCCATCATGGACGACGGCGTCGACGGCGTCCTCACAGGCCTCCGCGCCAAGGGTCACGCCGCCGGCGAAACGATCTCCATCCAGCGGTTCAACGCGGAAAACGACCTCCCCACCGCCAACAGCATTGCCCGCAACATCGTCGATCAAGGCTTCGACATGGCGATCACCGTCAGCACGCCGTGTCTGCAGGCGATGGCCGCCGCCAATGCCGAAGGCAAGGTCATTCACGCCTTCGGACTGGTGACCGACCCGTTCAATTCCGGCGTCGGCCTCAACCGCGACGCCCCCGATCGCCACCCGCGGCATCTGGTCGGCATCGGTACGTTTCAGCCGGTTCGCGAAGCCCTTCGCCTGACCCGCCAGTCGTACCCGGCTCTGCGCCGCGTCGGTTTGGTATGGAACCCCGCCGAGGCCTGCTCGGAAGCCTGCACCCGCATCGCCCGCGCCACGTGCGCCGAATTTGGCCTGAACCTGATGGAGGCCAACGCCGAAAATCCCACCGCCGTCGCCGAAGCCGCCAACTCGCTGGTGGCGCGCGGCGCCGAGGTCCTCTTCGTCGGCGGCGACAACACGGTCGACATGGCGATCCGGTCCGTGATCCAGGCCGGCGCCCAGGGGCGCATCCCGGTGGTGACCACGGTTCCAACGAACGCCGAGATTGGAGCCCTCATGGGCTTGGGCGCCGACTACTTCGAGGTCGGCAGGGCTCTCGGCGAGCTCGCCGGCGACGTCCTCAATGGACGCGACCCGGCATCGATCCCGATCGAGGACAAGCTGCCCAAGAGGCTGGGCGTCAACGCGCAGGTACAGCTTCGCCTGCGCGACCCCTGGCGCATGCCGCCCGACGTGCTTGCCGCCGCGGCCCTCGGCGTTGACGAGTCCGGCCGCCGCTGGGAAAAACAACGCGACGCCGCTTCACCGCCTCCAGCGAAAGCCGACTGAACGCCGCTCCATTCCAGCTTCCGACTTCTGACTTCTGACTTCTGACTTCCAGTTCCTCGTCCTCCCCCTCCTCCAGGTAGCATGGTCAAGGACATCCTCCATGCCGCTCAACAGGCGCCGTTTCCTCCGCGCAAGCGCCGCGCTTCCATCCGCCGCCCCGGGCCTCTTCCCCTCGTCGCCTCCCGCAACCCGGTCCCGCCCGGAAGGCTTCTTCACCGTCGGTCAGAGCGTCGGCCGGTGGTGGCTTTTCAACCCAAAACGTGAGCGCGTGTTCTCGCTCGGCTTGAACCACGTCGATCCGGCGACTCTGCGCTACCCCGAGAACGCCGACATCTGGCGACGCAAGTACGGCAACAGCATGAAGCGTTGGCTGGAAACAAGCGTTCGGCCGAACCTCCTGTCGTGGGCATTCAATTGCGTCGGCTGGACGCAGGAAGTCGTCACCCGCGGCCCGACGAACCACCGCCATTCCCGAGCCTTCACCTTCGAAGAGTATCAATGGCTCGGACTGCCCTACTTTCACCTCGTCCCTGTCGCCCCCTTTCACCAGTGGGAGGCCGAGACCCGCCATCCGGACCTGTTCAGCCCCGAGTTCGCCGCCTGGTGCGACCACGTCGCGCGCGAGCACTGCGCCCCGCTCGCCGACGATCCCAAGCTGGTCGGCTACTTCTACGTCGACTGCCCCACCTGGACCCACACCACCGAATGGACCGCGTGGAAAGGTCCGCTGTTCGACCCCGCCCGCCTCGACGCCGAGTCGGGACGCAAGGAGCTTTCGAACCTCGCCGCGCAGTACTACCGGACAGTCCACGACGCGGTCCGCCGCCACGACCCCAACCACCTCATCTTCGGAGACCGCTACGAGGCGCTCGCGCCCCTCCCGGCCGAAGTCGTTCTGGCCGCCAAACCGTACGTGGACGTTCTCAGCTTCCAGCACTTCGGCCCCCCGGACCGCATCGCCGCCGACTTCGCCCGCTGGCGCGAGCTTTCCGGCATGCCCATCCTGCTCGCCGATGGATGCGGCAGCCTGCCCGCCCCGGGAGGTTACCGTCGCCAGGATGGCCCGCGCTATCGCGAGACGCTCGCCGTCCTGCGCGAGAATCCGGCCTGCCTCGGATATCACCTCTGCGGCGCCTACCTGGCGAACCGCACCCGCAAGCGCGGTCTGCTCGACGAACGGGAGCGCCCCGATCGCGACGCCCTCGAAATCATCGCCGCCGCCAACCGCGAAACGGCTCGCTGGGCGCGCGATGTTTTGTCGCCTTGACGGATCGCTGCCCGCCCGCCCCCCGCTCGTGAACTCTAGACCGGCATTTGCAACCGGCCGGTCTTTTCCGGTATCTTTACATCTAATACGGCCCCGACTGGGATTGGGGCGTATTTCCGAGCTTCACTCACAGAGGAGGTCCAATGAAGAGACTGACGTTCGTCATGGCCCTGGCCTTCACGCTGTTTGCCGTCTCCGCGATGGCCGGCGAGATGACAGGCGCCATCTCCGACGCCAAGTGCGGGGCCGCGCACGCCGACGGGTCGGAGAAGTCGATCAAGTGCGTTCAGGGGTGCGTCAAGGGCGGGCAAAAGCCTGTATTCGTCACCTCCGACGGTAAGGTCCTGCAGATCGCGAATCCGGACAAAGTGATGGATCACCTGGGCCACAAGGTAACCGTGACTGGCAACGTGGATGGCGAGACCGTAACCATCGATTCGGTCAAGCACATCAGTTCGTAAGGCGGGTCTTCCGATTCGGGAGGCAGGCTACTGGAGCTTGCCTCTTCCTTCCACCTTCCAGGTTGTCTCCACCGTATCCCCCCGCAGGCCGTAGATCCGCTCGTGCAGGTTCACCGCCACGCAAACGTGATTCGGAATCACCCGCAACCGGTCCCCCACCCGGAACCGCCCTTGCGTCTCGCCGAGGTCCACGTAGCCGTGCTCCTCGTTCATGTTGAAGAACCGCGCCTCGGGCGCTTCTCGGATCAGGCCGAACGTGTTCTGGCCGCCCGTCAGCAGCCGGTCCGACGAGAACGTCTTCGATCCTCCGTCGATGATAAACCCGTTCTTGCGCGCCGTCGAGACGATCGTCACCATCACCGTCGCGGCGCAGTCCTCCCACTCGCACCCTCCGCACGCCACCGTGTTCCGGTCATTGAATATGTAGGTGCCGGGCCGGATCTCGTTCATGCCCTTGACGCGATGCGAATGATACAGCGCGGGCGTCGACCCGCCGCTCACAATACCCACTGGGAGGCCCGCCTTCTGAAACTCGCGGACGCCTTCCTCCACCACCGCGCTCAACGCGTCGAGCGCCCGCATGCCTTCCTCGTTGGTCAGCCGTATGTGCCCCGGGTAGAAAGCGAAGCCCCGCAACTCCAGCCCCGCCAGCCGCGACAACCCGCATGCCAACTCCAGCAGCGGCTGACCCGGCGGCACGCCCACCCGGCCCATCCCGACGTCCGCCTCCGCCAGTACGCCGACCTTTATCCCCGCCCGCTGCGCCGCCGCCGACAACTCCCGCGCCGCTTCCAGGCTGTCCAGCGAAACCGTTAGGTCCGTCTGCTTCGCAACCCCCATTAGGCGTTCCAGCTTCCGCTGCCCTACCACGGGATACGCCAGCAGCATGTCGGGCGTGCCCGAGCCCGCCATCACTTCGGCCTCACCCACCTTCGCCACCGTCAGCCCCGCCGCGCCCGAGCGAAGCTGCCGCTTTCCCAACTCCGGCGTCTTGTGCGTCTTCGTATGCGGACGCAGGCGAAAACCGTTGGCCTTCGAGTAGGCGGCCACCCGTTCCAGGTTGCGCTCCATTACCTCGACATCGATCAGAAGCGCGGGCGTTTCCAATTCGCTGATGTGCATGCGCTATTTGTTCTTCTTCACGAACCGCAGGTCCAGCTTCGCCGCCTCGCCGCGATAGTGCAGCTCCAGTTGCTTCACCTTGTGCTTGCCTTCCATCGGGAAGTACAGCAGCCCCGTCACCGGTTCGGAGATCTCCCCCTCCGGCAACACCTTCTCGTTCAGAAGGGCCAGCAGTTTCTTCTGCTCCTCGCTCGAGTTTTCGCCCACCTGCGTATCGGTTCGCTCCACGCCGATGGTGGCGTTGCCGAACCCGCCTCCCTGCCCCGGCAGCCGGCGCGGCGCCCCGCCGACGCCGCCCCACACCGGACCCTGATCCTGCACCATCACCGGCGCGCCTTCCTGCCCTCTCGTCAGCGTGATGACGCTCGCGCCTGCGATCTGGCTCGGCTCATACGGCTCCGACTTCTGACCGTCTTTGTCCGAGCGCAGGAAAAAATCCTCTCGCCAGATCTTCATCGGCTCGTCGGCCTTCGGCGTCACCCGGACCTGTACCACGATGATGCCGTCGCCCAGGTCCTGTCCGATCAGATTTCGGATGGCTGCCTTATCGTTGTACAAGGTGGCTTGAACTTCCAGCTTCTTGCTCGCGGCCTCTCCGGTCGGCGGCGCGACATCGGCCGCGATCCCCGCCGTCACCGCCGCTAACGAGCACGCGATCAGTTGCAACTTCATGCGCAACCCCCTGCCGCATTATAAACCCGCGGCCCGCCAGGCGCTGCGTTTCCGCGCCTCCTCCACGCTTTTTACACGCCCTCATCGCTCGCCGCGCTCCCGCGCCAGCCGCTCCCGGAACAGCCGCTCGTATTCCTCCACCGCCTCCTTGTACCCCTGCGGGTCCACGAACGAACCGGCCTTATATTTCTCCTGCATCCGGTACTGCGACGCGTGCCCGGCCACCCAGATGTCGGGCGTCATCGCCTTCTGCGCCTCAAACGACCGCGCGAAATCCTCGGCGATCTCCGGATACGCGGCGTTCCCCGCCAGCGGCATCACCACGCTGCCCATATTGGCGATCAAGGCCTTATAGGTCTTGCCCTTCTCTTCCACTTTCGATGAATAGGACGCGCTGCCCTTCGAATGCCCCGGCGTCAGATGCGTCACCAGTTCCACGCCGCCCAGCCGGATGACATCGCCATCCTTCAGCTTCCGGTCCACCCGGATCGGCGCGAAGCGGTTCCCCTTAAGCGCCGTATCGCTTTTTCCCCCGTCCTCGAGCGCGGGCGCATCCGGCTCGGTGGCGTACATCTTCGCGCCCGTGATCTTCTGGATCTCCGCCAGCGCCGCCACGTGGTCGAAGTGCGCCTGCATCGTGAGCAGAATCTTGACGTCTTCCAGCTTGAACCCCAGCTTCCCCATGCTCTCCCGAATCAGCGGCGTCGAATCGGCGAGCCCGCTGTTGATGAGGATATGGCCCTCCGGCGTCGCGATCACGAAGCACGCCAGGTCTTCCGTACCCACGTAGTACAGGTTGCCGGCGATCTTGTGCGCCGGGAACGGCTTTCTCCAGTTCTCCGGCTGCGCGAACGCCGCAACCCCAGCCAACACGAACACCAGAGCTCGAAACATACAGCAAGATTACCCTCCCCCGGACCTCCCTTGCGCTGGGCTTGCGCCCGGACCCCGTACGGCCCGCGACGAGGCGCCGGTTGGCTCTCCCCGGCAATCTGTTCGGGCTGGCGCACACGCCGGCGATCCTCGTCGCCCAGGTCCAAGGAGCTTACCAAAGCTACCCTGATCTGTTATAGTGTTGATCGCCCGGCGGGCGGGCGAATTCCTGGGAATTTTTCCGAAACCTCAAATCGGAGGCAGTATGACCGAGCCCGAGATCCTCCAATACCTCGGCAATTTGCCGAATAACGACGTGTATTTGCCGAGGCTGGTGGAGCAGTTGAAAAGCCCCATCGGGATTGTTCCTTTCATCGGCGCCGGCATGTCCGCCCCATTCCAATTCCCGCAGTGGACGGCCTTCTTACGCGACCTGGCCGGGCGCGCCCGCGTCGCCGATGCCGTCAATCGGCGTCTCTCTGCCGGCCAGTACGAAGAGGCGGCCGACGAGGTGATTTCGGCGCTGGGCCAGACGCAGTTCCAGGACCTTCTCGAGCACCACTTTGGCGACCACGTGCTCGGCGGCAAACAACTCACCGGCGCCATCGCCGTGGCGCCGCGCCTCGCCACCGGTCTGGTCATCACCACCAACTTCGACTCCGTGGTCGAGAAGGTGTTCGCCGCCGCCGGTTTCCCCTTCCACCGCGTCGTATGGCACGACAAGGTCCACCTCGCCGTTCGCGCGCTGGAAACGGGGACCCCGCTGTTGCTGAAGATCCACGGCTCCTGGGACGACCCCAATCACCGCGTCCTCACCCTGGCTGAATACGAAAAACACTATGGCGCCGCGAGCGACGCCGTGGATTTTAATCTGCCTCTGCCGCAACTGTTCAAGCTGCTGGCGACGCGCCCGCTCCTGTTCCTTGGCTGTAGCCTCAACCAGGACCGCACCGTCGCCATTCTGCGCCGCGTCGCCGGTGATTTGCCGACCAGCCGCCACTACGCCGTTCTCCAGATGCCTGCTAGCGACGAAGAGTTCCAGCGCCGCGCCCGGCGCCTGGGCGATCACAACATCCGCCCGATCTGGTATCCAACCGGCCGCCACGAGAAGGTTGAAGGTTTGCTCGAATACCTCGCCGGGCAGATCCCGGCCAAGCTCCGCCGTCCCGCAAAAGCCCGGGCGCGGACCGTCGGCATGATTCCGACGCCGCGCACCTCGTTCATTGGCCGGGAACGGGAACGCGACGATCTCGGCAGGCTGCTTCGCCAGCACAGGCTGCTCACCATTGTCGGACCACCCGGCGTGGGCAAGACAAGGATGGCCATTGAGCTGGCCCGCGCGGCCGAGGGCGGCTTCGACGATGTCTGGTTCATTCAGCTCTCGCAACTGCGGGATGCGGACTACGTCCCTCAGCGCGTCGCCGCCGTGCTCGGGATCGGCGAGAAGGGCCGGGACATCCGGGAGGGGCTGGCGGAGTTCTTCCAGTCAGGGAGGCATCTGCTGATCCTCGACAACTGCGAGCACGTCGTGGAGGCTTGCTCGGCCCTCGCCGACCAGCTACTGGATCGATGCCCCGATCTGAAGATTCTGACCACCAGCCGCGCCATCCTCAACGTCTCCGGCGAGGAGGTGTTTTCCATCCAGCCGCTCGAGCTCCCCGACCTCGACCGACTCCCCGCGTTGGATCGACTGAAGCTCATCGACTCCATCGAGCTCCTCATCGCGCGCGCCCCGAGCCCGCCATTCGAGTTCAGCCAGAACAATGCCCGCGCAGTGGCCGAACTGTGCCTCGGGCTCGAGGGCATCCCGCTCGCGATCGAGCTGGCCGCGGCGCGACTGAAAACGCGCAGCGTCGAACAGGTGCGCGACGACCTCCACCGGTTGCTCAACCTGTCGATAGGGCCGCGCGAGCGGAGCGCCGAACGGCGCTGGGACACGCTGCGGGCGGCGATTCAGTGGAGCTATGGGCTGTTGAATGCCGGCCAGAGCGCCTTCTTCCGCCGGCTGGCCATTTTCCACCGCGGTTGGACTCTCGACGCGGCTGCCGCCGTCTGCCGGGAAGCCGGCCAGGACGAATTCCGGATTGAGACTCTGCTCGACGAGTTGTACGACATGTCGCTGCTCGTCATCGATGACGCCGGCCGGCAACGGCGTTTTCGTCTGCTGGATTCGATTCGCGAATTCGCCCATAATGAACTGGCCATCTCGGGCGAGGAGCCGAAACTCGCCGAGGCCCATGCAACCTGGTTCCTCCAACTGGCTGAGCAGGCCGAGCCCGAACTGCTGAAGAAAGACCAGGCCCAATGGCTGGAGCGATTGAGCGCGGAAGCGGACAACCTGCGCGCGGCCATCGCCTGGGCGGTCGCCAACCGGCGCGCGGAAACCGCGTTGCGGCTGACCGCTTCGTTGTGGCGCCTCATGGAGATTCGCGGCTTCTATACCGAGGGCATCAGGCGCCTCAGGACCGTGCTCGATATGCCCGATGCGACTGCTTACCCGGCGCTGCGGGCGAAGGCGCTCAGCGGCCTCGGCATGCTCGCTTACCGGCAAGGCGATTGCGATGCCGCCGGCGGTTACTTCCAGCAGAGCCTCGACATCGAGCGCGAGGCCGGCAACTTGTCCGGCGTCGCCAACGCCCTCAACGATCTGGGCAATGTCGCCAACATGGGAGGCGATTTCGAGACCGCCCGCGCCCGCTATCGCGACAGTCTGGAGATCGAGCGCAAGACGGGCAACGAACGCGGCGTCGCGGTAGGGCTGTTCAACCTTGGCAATACGGACCGAAAGCTGGAGCGGTTCGACGAAGCCGCCGGCCACCTCCAGGAGAGCCGCCGGCGCTTCGAGGACGCTGGCAACATGCGGGAGGCGGCGTTCCCGCTCAACGCTCTCGCGCTCGTAGCCCTGGCCCGCGGTGATTGCAACACCGCCGAACAGCACGCGCGGAAGAGCCTCGGCATCCGGCAGGAGCTGAAAGACCAGAGGGGCGTCGGCGAGAGCATGCGAACGCTGTCCGCGATTCAAATGCGGCAGGGCCATCTCGACCGGGCGTACGCGCTGCTGTCGGAAAGCCACGAGCTGGCCCGGTCGGTCGACGACAAACGCGGGATCGTGGAAACCTTGGAAGGGTTCGCCGCGCTGGCAGGCTTCCGCAAGCAATTCGGTGTGTGCGTGGCGCTTCACGCGGTCACCGACAACCTGCGCGGGCCGATGCGCATGCCGCTGGCCCCGGTCGACCGCCGCGAGCGCGACGCTCGCCTCAGCGCCGCGCGCGACAACCTGAGCGCGGCCGACTTCGCCCAATGGCAGGAGACAGGCCGATGCTGGAGCGCGGCCGACGCGGTCCGCGAGGCGGCCAGCCTCCGCGCCGGCGCCGGCGCCGCCGCCCCCGGATGAACCGGCCTCGTTACACTACCAACATGTCCCGCCCTGGCAATTCCGTCGTCAAGCTCGGTCCGGGTGAGTCCGCCATTTTTGGCTACGGCTCACTGCTCTCCATCGCCAGCCTCGAACGCACGCTCGGGCGGAAATATGGCGGGCCATTCCTCCCATGTACCCTTGTCGGCTGGCGCCGCAGTTGGGACATCGCCATTCCCAACAGCAGCTTCTACACGGAAACCGAGGACGGCAGAATGGTGCCCGAGATGATCCTTTACCTCAACGTGCGGCGCGATCCCGCCACGCGCATGAACGGCATTCTGTTCGTCGTCAACCAGGCGGAGCTCGCGAAATACGACGAGCGCGAATGGGTCTACGATCGCGAGGACGTCACCGCGGGCATTGACCTCGTGGTCGAAGGCGGATCGGCCTACGCCTACGTGGGCAAAGACGAATACGTTCGCCGCAACGTCTCCTCCCCCCGCCAGGCCGCCATCCGCGCCACCTACATCCAGATCGTCGAGAACGGCCTGGCCGGCCTCGGAGACGACTTCCGCTCCACTTATCTCCAATCCTCCGACCCCGTCCCCCAGCACCTGGTGATCCAGGACCAGCGGTAGCCCTGAAGCGGCAGGTCTGCTCCAGCAACGCAACAGCCGGGAAAGCCCCACGCGCAGGAGACTTGCCGCAGCCCCGATGCGAGCCGAGGTGCGCTTCTCCGAGCAGGGCGTGATACGGGAGCAATCCGGACAGACACTCTCCCAGATGACGACACGGTCAAGTGGATTTTGGCTGGCGAATCTCAGCCCAGTACCTGGCCCGTTGGTCAATTGCGATTACCGATCCTAACAATCGACCTCGGCCGGAGCGAACGGCTCGTGCCGCCGCAGCGTATGTTCTTGACCTTGGATTCAGTTCTGATTTCCTGCATCCCTGGTTGCTTGTTCCTTTCCCCGCGCCCCGGAAACGTCGAACTCACGCCGAGAACATCGATCGTGACCGGAGTATCCGCCGGGATCGCGGGCAGACCTTGCTGTCGGCAACCGTTGCCGAAATACGATTTGAGAGGCACAGAGAGGCACGATGCTTATGCTACTTGCTAGTCTATCCATACGGAGGAGAAAGCAACAGCGGACTACGGCCAAGGCGGGAGCCGGGAGCTGGCCATAGCGTTGGAGAACGCCAGGCGCGTTGAGTTGTTGGACGGCCCTGGCAGCCAGAACCCTACGCGCGCCAGTGTTGACTGGCATCCGAACTCCCGTGGATCGAATCGGCTCAGATTCCGGCTCATTGCCTGGATTGAACTCAATTGCGGCCAAAGATCGTGAAATCGTTCCTCTGTTTGCCTCGGCAGTTTTTCACGGTGGGCCAGGTAAAGCGTTTTCAGACCCAATCGGCGGCATCTTGCAGCCTGCCTCAACCACTCCGGAACCAACAAACACATGTTGGGCACGGAATTTCGGATAGCGCATCGGTGTTGGCGGGCGTGATACAGATCGACAATCTGCACCGCGCCGGGAAAATGTTGCGCCGCCCGGTTCCAGATTCACTCCGCCCCGTCGCCCATGACGACCTTGCGCACCCAGGAGAGTGGGGGTCCGCCGGAGTCTCTGCGATAATCGGTAACTTGGATGCCTCTACCGTCCGAGTTGCTCGGGTTGGCCCGCATGGCAACAGGGTTGCGGCCATTTGCGCGCAGTTTTCTTTGTCCCGCGGAGTGCCGGCGCCGCGTGCTGGAGCGCATGCGGACCCGCGAGACGCGCTTTGTGGAAATCCTGCATCGGGCGTTGCGCTCATCGCCGAACAATCCGTACCGCCGCCTGCTCGGGTGCGCCGGCGCGGAGGAGGGCGACGTCCGGTCGGTGGCGCTGAAGGACGGGTTGGAGGCGGCGCTGGAGAAGCTGCACCAGGCGGGCGTCTTCATCACGTGGGAGGAGTTCAAGGGCCGGGCTCCAGCCCGGCGCGGAGGGCAGACGTTCCAGTTTCAGGAGAGCCAGTTCGATAATCCGCTGACGCGGATCCACTTCGTCGGATCGTCGGGAGGCTCGTCGGGCCAGCCGGTGCGGGTGAAGGTGGACCTGGAGTTCCAGGCGGAGTCGGCGGCGAACTGGGGCGTGTGGTTCGACGAGCAGGGGTGGGCCGGGCGCCCGCTGGTCTTCTGGACTCCGACGCACACGGGCCTGGCGAACCGGTATTTGATGTGCGCCAAGATCGGCTACCGGTACGTGAAATGGTTCGCGATGGCGGACATGCGGACGCCGATGGACCGTCTTCGCTCCGGCGCGGTGCACTGGCTGTCGCAGCTTGTGCTGGGCTTTCCGCCCGCCGAACCGGCCGACCTCGAACACGCCGACCGCGTGCTGGCGTACCTGGCCGGAATGGTCGAGCAAGGAGAGAAGCCGCTGATCAACACCTCGCCGAGCGCCGCGGCGCGGCTGTGCCAGCGGGCCGTGGAACTGGGGCGGCCGCTTGAAGGCGCGTCGTTCCTGCTGGGCGCCGAACCGGTGACGCCGGAGCGGCGAGCTTCGATGGAGGCGTCGGGGGCGCGCTGCTGCCCCACCTATGGCACTTCGGAAACCGGATGGGTGGGCGCGCAGTTCGAGGGCGCGCAAGAGCATGACGAGGTCCACGTGTTCCGCGATTCCTACGCGGTTCTGCCGCGGGCTCTCCACGGCGACGGCGCGGCGGGGCCGCGCGCAATTCTGTTCACATCGCTGGTGCGGGCGGCGCCGAAGGTCCTGATCAACGTGGAACTCGGCGATTCGGCTTACCTGCAGCGGGTGGACGGAACCCGGCCGGCGCGGGCATTCGGGTACGACCTGACGCTGCATACGATCCGCAGCTTTCGGAAGCTGACAGCGTTCGGGGTGACGCTGGCGGTGGCCGATCTCTATCCGATTCTCGAGAGCGAGCTGCCGAGCCGTTTCGGGGGACAGGTCGGCGACTACCAGTTGGTGGAGACGCAGGACGGGAACGGCGAGTCGAGCCTGGAACTGCGAGTCGATCCCCGGCTGGGGAAGCTGAATGAAGCGGCGATCACGGAGGCGCTTTTTCGGGCGATTTCCGAAAAGAGGAGTTATTACGGTTTCATGACGGAGATGATCCGGACGGCGGGCGCGCTGAAAGTGGAGCGTAAGCCGCCCGAATGCACGGCGGCCGGCAAGGCGCTGCCAGTGATGCCGGCGCCCGCGCGGACGAAGACGGGATGAGCGGGCAAGCGGCGGGCACGCTGAAGCTTCTCGCGGTGACGCACTATCCGCCGATGGCGGGAGGATCGGCGCAGTCGTGCGCGCTACTGTGGCGCGGCATCGCGCGGCGCGGGCATTGCGTGCACGCGCACGCATCCATTACGCCGGGCACGCGCGATTTCGACCGGCGGCAGCAGGCGGACCGGCCCGCGGCGATGACCATTTCGCGATACGAATTGCCGTATTTTCACCTTAAATTGTCAGATTTTGACGAGTATCTGCGATACCAGGCCATCGAGCACGATGAAATTCGCCGGACATTACCGGCGCTCATCGACCGTTATCGTCCGGATGTCGTTGTTTCGGGCCACGAGACCCTGGCCGGCGCGGTGATCGACCCGGCGCACGCCAAGGGTCTGCCCTGCGCCCTGCTGCTGCGGGGCAGCCCGACGTGGCAGATCGTCACCGGCGTCTATCCCGAGCGCCTGACGGCCCGGTACCTGGAGTTGTTCCGCCGGGCGGACGTTGTCATCGCGGTAGGCGATTACATGCGGACCCGGCTCGCGGGACTGGGCGTCCCCGGCGTGGTCCACATTCCGAATTTTCTGGACCTGGAGATGTTCTCGCCGGGACCGCGCGATCCCGACCTGGCGGCGCGGTACGGAATCGACGCGGACAGGGTGGTGGTCCTTCACGCGTCGGTGATGACGCCGCGCAAGCGGCCGGAGGACGTACTGCGGTCGGCGGCGCTCACGCTTCCCCGGGCGCCGAAACTCGTTTACCTGTTCCTCGGCGGGGAAGAGCGCGCGTCCGAACTCGAAGAAGCGTGCCGGCGCGAAGGGCTGGCGGACCGCGTGCGATTCATCGCGCGAGTCCCTTACGAAAAGATGCCGGATCACATCCGGCTGGCGGACATGGTTGTGCTTGCGTCGGAAGGCGAAGGTCTCGCGCGGGTTTATCTGGAGGCCCAGGCCGGTGGCCGCATGCCGATCGCGAGCGACATTCCCGCGGCCCGCGAGGTGATCGAGGACGGCGAAACGGGGCTGCTTTTCAAAGTGGGGGACGCCGCCGGCTTGGCCGCGCGGATCATGGAAGCTTACGGCAACACCCCGCTGCGCGAGAGGATCGGACAAGCGGCGCGGCGGCGCGTGGCGCAACACGAGATCGGGCGCGTCATCGATAACTACATTGAGACCTTATCGGCGCTGGCGGGTGAGAAATCGGGTTAGGCGACGTCTCCCTCGGACTGCTCACTGGTTTGCCGGAGCACAAGAGTCCACACGAGTGTGGACTCGGCACGCTGAGAGCGTGCGCCACGGTTCGCGCAAACTCCAGGGCTGAAACGGCGGCGATTCAGCGCGCCGCTTCGTGCGCGCCGATCGAGGGATTCTTCCCGTCCGGAACTTTGTTGCCCCAGAAATCACGGCCGCCATTGTTTTTTGCGGGGCGACCGGCGCCGATAGCCGGCGAATCCTTGCTCAACTTATAGCCGTCGAGAGACGCGAAGCCGTCACCGCCGCTGCCCGGCGACATCAGCTTGGGATCGACGACCATTTTCTTCCAGTCCGCCGGCACGTCCTGGAAGTTGCCGTACATAACGTTCCGCTCGAACGTGATGTTCGTCGCGCCGCCGAAGCCGGGCCGGCTGATGAAAGTCCCGTCGTCAATGGGTTTGCGCTTTTCGCCGCTGCTGTTCCGCCCAACGCCCTCGATGTAGAAAATGTTGTTGAAGATCCGGGCATCGCGCGTCCACCCGTTGCGTCCGCCGGTCCACAGGAACAGGTGGATGTCGATACCCTTGCCAACGTAGAAAACGTTGTTGTAAATATCGACGTTGTCGTTGGAGCCTGCCATGTGGAAAAGACGCTCGCGGTCGTTGCGGCTGATGTTATAGCGGATGACGGTGCCCGAGTTCTCATAGCAGCACACCAGCATGAAGCCGCCCTCGTTGTCGTGGGTGTAGTTGTACTGAAAGATGGTGTTGGTGGTATGGGCGTCGGAATCGAATGCCTGACCGTCTTTCATGCCCTTAACGCCGCTCACTTCGTTGAACTGGATGAGGGTGTCGTCGGACGCCCACGGCCAGATGCCCGCGGCGTAATCGTCGCACCGCGTGCGCGAGCCGCGCACCACGTTGTGCTCGACCAGCGCGCCCTTGGCGCCCCAGACCTTGATGGCGTCACCGCCGATGTCCTCCAGCAGGTTCTTGCGAATCACGAGGTTCAAGCTGGGCAGCGCGCGGGCCTTTTCCGGTTCGTAGGTCACGAAGCCGCAAATGCCGTTGCGGTCGGTGCGCACGAGATGGCAGCCTTCAATCAGCAGGCCGTCGAAGCGGCTCTGCACTTTGTCGCCGCCGTTTTCCCAGGTGATGCCGTGGCCCTCGCCCTTGTCCTTCTTCACAAGCGAGCCGTTCACGTCGCGCACGAAAAGGTTCTTGAGGTGGATGTGGCGCATCGTCCCGTAATCCCAGGCGCGAACCCGGACGCCGTAACGGAAAGGCTCGCGCTTGGCGCCGGTATTGGTCAACTGGAGGTTGCTAATCTCCCAGAAGTCCTGGTTCTCGACCAGCAGCGCCTCCCGGAACTTGCCCTCGGCGGCGATGAGCGGCTTTTCGCCGGTTCCAAACATATCGACGACAATCGGGCTGCCCTCGCGGCCCGATCCTTTCGCGCGCAGTTGGCCGGTGAAACTGGTCCCCGCCTTGAAGAGGATGCGATCGCCGGGCTCGAACGCGGCGCGGTTCACTTTCTCGAGGCTCTTCCACGCTTTGGCCTCCGAAAGGCCGTCGTTGGCGTCGTTGCCTGCGGCGCCGTCGACGTAGTACGTCTTGCCGGCGGCCGAAGCGAGTAAAACAAAGGCGGCCAGGAGCATACGCATGAGTGCGGACATTGCGATCTTCATATCATCATCATCTTAACCGCGCCGGCCCCGCCTCGGGGCAAGACGACAGAAGAGGGGTCGCGTCGTCGTCCGAACCGGAGTTGGGAGCCTGATAATCTGGTGGGGCTGAAAGGAGACCTTCATGCCGATGCGGAAACGAAACAGAAATCTGAGCCGCCGCAAGATGCTGCGTCGCGCGGCGGCAGCGTCCCTGTTCGGGCCGCTGTTCCAGGCCACAAGCGGCACGGTGAGCGCCCAGTCGGCGGTAAGCCGAAACTCCGCTCCCAGCGAGCTGAAGATCACCGACATGCGCGCCTGCCGGGTGGCGGCCAATTACGACTATCCGATCATCAAGCTGTACACGAATCAGGACGTCTACGGCCTCGGCGAAGTGCGGGACGCCGGCGTGGAAGGCATCGCGCTCATCTTGAAGGCGCACATCGTCGGCCGCAATCCGCTGGAGATCGACAACGTGCTGCGCCGTATTCGCCAGTTTTCCGGGCACGGGCGGATGGGCGGAGGATTCAGCGCGGTGGACATGGCGCTGCACGACATCGCCGGAAAGGTCTACGGGGTCCCGGCCTACCGCCTCATCGGCAACAAAGCGCGCGACCGCATTCGGATTTACGCCGACACCACCGATCACAAGGATCCGAAAATCTACGCCGAACGAATGCGCCGGCGCAAAGCGATGGGGTTCACGTTTTTCAAAATGGACCTGCACACCAACCTCGTGGACGACCGCCCGGGTGCGGTACTGGAAAGCGGCGCGGCTACCGAAAAAGGATTGCAGTACCTGTGCGAGTACATCGCCGCGATTCGCGACGTCGTCGGCTGGGGGACGCCGCTGGCCGCCGATCACTTCGGGCGGCTGACGGTGGACGACGCGATCCGATACGCCAAGGCGTTCGAGAAATACCAGCTTGCGTGGGCGGAAGACTTCGTGCCGTGGCGGAACTGGCAAGGTCTAAAAACCATCAAGGAGAACACGCTGACGCCGATCCTTTCCGGCGAGGACATCTTTGGCCTTTCGGAAGGTTTCAAAGTCCACATCGACAACAAGGCTGTCGACATCATCCATCCCGACATCGAGACTTCCGGCGGTCTGCTGGAAACGAAACGGATCGCCGACTACGCGGAGGAGGCCGGCATTCGCGTGGCGATGCACCACGCCGGGTCTCCGATCGGCGCCTACGCCAGCATCCACACCGCGGCCACGCTGCGGAACTTCATCGCGGTGGAGAATCACGCGTTGGACATGCCATGGTGGCAGGACCTGGTCACCGGCGTCGACAAGCCGATCGTCAAAGACGGCTATTACACGGTTCCGGAGCGGCCGGGCCTCGGCATCGAACTCAACGACGACGTTGTGAAGGAGCACCTGCGACGGCCCGGCTACTTCGAGCCGACGCCAATGTACGACGACCTGATCGTATCGGGATTCGCGCCGGGCGGCGCGTGGCCTCATTTCGACGAAGACGGCAACTGGTGCAACTGCGTCAGCTACCAGTAGGCGGAACCTATGGCGGGAAGTGCTCCGCCAGGTATGCGGCCAGAGTTTTCTTGTCGCCCGCCGACAGTTGGGCGCCCATGCCTTCCATCCGCTCGATATCGCGCGTCCAGCCGTTGACGTCGTGCCGCTGGTTAAAGACAACAGAAGCGTCGTGGCAGACGGCGCACGACCGGTCCCAGATCTGTTTGCCCGGGCCCTCCGGCAAAGCGGTCAAACGCGGACGTTGATCCTGTTCGGCGTCCAGTGAGACGGGCTCCACCGTGTTGCCGAGATAGCCGCCCGGATTCCAGGACGGCGTCATCGGCTGCGTGTTGCCCTGGCTGTCGGTGGCGCGCGACATGAGGACGCCGGCAGCGCCCGGCGGTCTCCACTTGTAGCGGAACTCCCGCCAGGCGTAAGGCGCGCGGTCGGACCCGAGGTCGGCTGTATTCCAGGTCCGGCCGCCGTCGGTGGAGACCTCCACCTTGACCGCTTGGTTCTCGCCCGCCCAGGCAAAGCCGCGGATCAGGCCGGCGCGCGCCTCGGCGGCGGAACGGGGATGGACGATTACCGACTTCACCGCCAGCGACGTGATCACGCGCGTGTCCTTCGGATCGACAGCCGTCCCAGGCTCAACCGGCCGCACGGGAATCCGGTAGGCGCGTTTCATGAACGGACCGTCGAACTCTTCGGCCGCCGCCGTGATGGTGGTCAGCCACTTGACGGAGGCGGCGCCCTCCCACCCCGGCGTGATCAGCCGCAGCGGAAAGCCGTGCGCCGTCTCGAGCGGCTTGCCGTTCATCTGGTAGGCGAGGATGGTGTCCGGCTGGAGACACTTCTCCACGGGAACGCTGCGGATGAAATCGGCGGCCTTCATAATGCCGGTATCGGCGCCGTCGAAGACGATGTGCTTCGCCGCCGGCTTCAGGCGCGCCCGTTCGAGCACGTCCCGCAGCCGGACTCCGCGCCAGCGCGCCGTGCCGACCGCGCCGCGGACCCACTGCGTGCCGAGCGGACGCGGGCGGAACGCGGCCCGCCCGTTTCCCGCGCATTCCAGCGTGACCGGCGCTTCCACCGCCGGCATGTTGCGAAGATCGTCCAGCGTCAACGCGAGCGGATTATCCAGCAGCCCCCGCACCTCGCAACGCCACGTTGCCGCGTCCACCGCCGGCGTGTACAGGTGCGACCGGACGTAGAATCGATCCACCGGCGTAATCCAGGCGTCCAGCAATTCCACCGGCGTCTCGATATTCGCCGGACGCCGCGAATGCACGATCATTTTCGGGTGCTTGGACTCGATGATCGCGTCTTCGGGCGTTTTCGCGAAGATCCTGGCGGGCGCCAACAGGCCTCCGGCGGCCATTCCCAGCCATGTTCGACGGGACGAAAACGACTGCCTCTCACGCATTCCCCTGTTCTCCTCGCCGTCGCCGCGCCGCTCGCATCCGCTTTCCGCGTCAGCGCAGCTTGAACTTCTTCATCTTATAGCGAAGCGTGTCGCGCGTGACTTGAAGGAGCTTGGCGGCCTGGGTCTGGTTCCCATTGGTTTTCTCCAAGGCGCGCAAGATGAGTTGCTTCTCGTTGTCTTCGAGCGACAGACCTACCTCAGGCGGGCGCGGGGAGACAACAGGTATCGGGATGGACGCACCGCCCGCCACCATCGCCGACGCCGGTACGCGCCCAATCGCCAACGGTAGACTGAGTGGAGTAATAAAGCTTGATTCCTCAAGGATCATGGCCCGCTCGATGGCGTTCCGCAACTCGCGGACGTTGCCTGGCCAACTGTGCGACAGCAGCATGCGCTGCGCTTCCGGTTCGATGCCTTCGATCTGGCGCTTGAACTTGCGGTTGTAATGGTCCAGGAAGAAGTCGGCCATCGGCAGGATGTCCTCGGGACGCTCGCGCAATGGCGGAATGGTGATGTGAATCACGTTCAGCCGAAAATACAGGTCCTGCCGGAAGGCGCCTTCCTGGACCGCCTCACGCAGGTTCTTGTTGGTGGCCGCGACCACCCTTAGGTCGAGCTTGATGTCTTTCAACCCACCGAGGCGGCGAAAGCTCTGATCTTCCAGGACGCGAAGCAGCTTCGCCTGGAGCATCAGCGGAATTTCGCCGATCTCATCCAGAAAGAGCGTGCCTCGGTCGGCCAGTTCGAATATGCCCCGTTTCTGCGCGCGCGCGTCGGTGAACGCGCCCTTCTCGTAGCCGAACAGTTCGCTTTCCAGCAGCGTCTCGGGGATAGCCGCGCAGTTGATGGCGATGAACGGCTCGGTCTGGCGGAGACTCTGATGGTGGAGGGTCTTTGCGATCAGGTCTTTACCGGTTCCGTTCTCGCCCTCGATGAGCACGGTCGCCGCTTCGCTGGCCGCGACGCGCCGGACGAAGTGCAGGACGTCCCGCATCGAGGCGGATTCGGCAATCACTTCCCGCTTCCGGGGCTCCACTTCTTCGGTGACGTCTTTCACCGTCATCAGAATCGCGTCGATGGTCCCCTGGGAATTGTAGATGGGCGAGGTACGAATCAACGCCATCCGTTCGCGTCCGCTGCCCGTATGCAGCCGCACGGTTCCGTTGGGCGCGCCGTTGAGGTGCGTGAGCCCCTGCTGCATGCCGCAGTTGGCGTCGCAGACCCCGCAGCGGAATACTTCGCCGCACTCATGTCCGATCATTTCCTCGGCTGACATGCCGAAGAGCTTCTCCGCCGCCTGGTTCACGCCCCGGATCACGCGATTCGAGTCGTAGATTAGCAGCGCGTCGGCAAGCTGATCGAACACCGCCTCCAGGAGGTTGCTGTCGCGCCATTCCGGCGCCAGTCGTTGCAGGGAGACAATATTCGCCACTGTACCAGTTCCCCAGTCGCTACCGTAAGTATATCAGCAGGTCTTCCGGACGCCAAGGTTTTTTGCGTGTTTTGCCCCACCTTGTCCACCGAGACCGTCTCGGCCCGCCCATCCGTGATGGGGAAGCGGCCGCGAGCGAAACCACACAAAAAAAGCAGACCACCGCATCCGATCCACCGAATTCGTGGTATCTTGATCTTTTCGGGAGGCTTGGCGGGAATTCACCTTTCCGACCCGCCTCTCGCTATTACAAAGGAGGTTGCAATGAACCTGTTGCCTCATCTCATCATATTGGCCGTTATCACACTCATCGTCGCCTTCCTGGCGCTGTACCGCAATCGCGTCACGCGTGGCGAGGACGATACCATTCATGTACTCGATGGAGACCAGCGATACGTCGCGGACCAGGCAAAGCTCGCCCAGCGGGTCGCAGTCATCGACAGGTGGGGAAAGATCCTGACCGTGATCGCTGTCGTGTACGCCGTTGCCCTCGCCGGTCTGTACATGTATAGCCTCTTCTCCAGCAACGAAATCCGGATGGGTTGAGCGCCCGAGGACGGAACGGGCCCCGCCGGGCCATTTGGCGCAGTCGCCCAGGGGCCTCCCTTGCATTCTGTTGCGGTTGCCGACGGCCGCACTGTCCCCACGGCGCTTCCCTCGTGTAGTACAGTTCAATGCGGAGCTTGCACGGGGCGCGCCGGCGCGCCCGAAAGGAATCCTATGCCTGACATCGCTGAACGCGCTCATCCCGCGGCGATTACCGTGCTCATCGCGATCCTGGTTACCGGCTGCGCGACCGTCCGGGAGGAAAAGGCGGAAGGCGGCTACCCCCCGAATTGGGAATCCATCCAGTCGCACAAAGCGCCCGATTGGTATCACGACGCCAAGTTCGGCATCTTCATTCACTGGGGGCTGTATTCCGTCCCCGCCTGGGCCGTTCCGTCCGGCGAACTCGGAAAGGTGGACTGGAAGGTCTGGTTCCGGAACAACCCTTACGCCGAATGGTACATGAACACGCTGCGGATCGAGGGTTCCCCGACCCAGGAACATCATTTCAAGACCTACGGGAAGAACTTCGATTACGTCGACTTCGCCCCGCAATTCAACCAAGCCATCGCCAAGTGGGACCCCGACGCCATGGCCGCGCTGTTCGCCGAGGTCGGCGCCAGGTACGTCGTCCTCACCAGCAAACATCACGACGGCTTCACGCTCTGGCCCAGCAAGGTGAACAATCCGAACCGCCCGCCCGACAGGCAGCACGCCGCGCGCGACTTGGTCGGCGAACTCACCAAGGCCGTCCGGGCCAAGGGCATGCGTATGGCCCTGTACTACTCCGGCGGGCTCGACTGGAGTTTCACAAAGGAGCCGGTCCTGATGCCGGACGATGTGCGGGGCACGATCATTCATACGGACGAATACGCCCGCTACGCCGACGCGCACTGGCGCGAGTTGATTGAGTTGTACCAACCGGTGATTCTCTGGAACGATATCGGCTATCCCAAGCCCGGCGACCTGGAGCATATCTTCGCCGACTTCTACAACCGCTTTCCCGACGGCCTGGTAAACGACCGGTTTGAGATCGGGATACCCGGCAGCCCCCGCCGGCACCACGACTTCGTTACGCCGGAATACGCGAAGATGGACACCATCACGGACTACAAGTGGGAAACCTGCCGGGGCCTTGGCTTCTCGTTCGGCTACAACCAGGTGGAAGGCGACAAGCAGACCATCCCCGAGCGCGACCTCATCCATCTGCTGGTGGACATCGTGAGCAAGAACGGCAACCTGTTGCTGAACGTCGGCCCCAAGGCGGACGGAAGCATCCCGGAGATCCAGGCGCAGCGCTTGCGGGCGCTGGGGCGTTGGCTCGATGTGAACGGGGAAGCCATCTTCGAAACCCGTCCCTGGCAGCGCGCCGACGGCAAGACGGCCGACGGCGGCGACGTCCGGTTCACGCGCAAGGGCGACGTGGTCTACGCGATTCTGATGTCGAAGCCCAAGAGCGCGGCCGTGACGATCAAGTCGATCGATCCGCCGGCCAGCTCGCAGGTGACGCTGCTCGGCGCCGAGGGCAAGCTCGAGTCGAAGTCCGAGGGAGGCGACCTGGTGGTGAGGCTGCCGGCGAAGCTGCCCGAGTCGCACGCCTATACGCTGAAGATCGCGCCCGCCGCGTAAGACCGCAGCCGGGAAGCGCCGGCGCGCCCGCCGGATGGCGTTGGTAAACTCGATTATCAGGTGAAGGCGGGCAATTGCATCGCAGCGCTGTCATGGGCGCTCTGGATGTGCGTCTCGCCGGCCGCGGCGAGCCAGGCTTCCGCCGCCGCGGACCGGGCAACCGTCATCGAGAAAGCGCGCGAGTCGATCGCCAACGGTTCGGCCGCTGAAGCCGTGCGCATCCTGAAGCCCCTGACCGCCGCCGACCCCGGAGACGCCGACGCTCACCTCCTGCTGGGCGCCGCGCTGGCCCTGATTCCCCGGCGATCGGAATCGCTCGATGCGTTGCGGAAGGCGGTCGAGCTTCGCCCCGATTCCGCGCAGGCGCAGCTCACGCTCGGCATGGCGCTGGCGCGTTTCAGCGAACCGGACGCCGCGCGGCAGGCGTACGAGAAGGCCGTGTCTCTCGATCCGTCGCTGGTGATGGCCCACGTGAATCTCGGCGTCATCCTGGCGGCCAAAGACGACCTGCCGTCGGCGGTGGAGCACTTCACGCGGGCCATCGAGCTCGACGGGGACACGCCGGCCGCTGCCCGCTACTATTACCTCCGGGGGAAAGCGCGGCGGCAGCAGGATCGGCAGGCGCAAGCCGCCAGGGACTTCGAGCGCGCCGCGCAACTGGATCCGGCAAACGGCCAAGCTTACCTGGAACTCGGCGTCACGCGGGCGGACCTGGAGGATCAAGCCGGCGCACTGGCGGCGTTGGAAAAGGCCGCGGCGCTGGCGCCGAACGACGCCGAGGCGCGCTACCAGCTCGGCGCCCTGCAACTCCGCACGGGACAGGCGGCGGATGCCGTCAAGAACCTCCAGCACGCCTCCGGTCTCCGGGCGGACGACCGCAACATACTGTATGCTCTCGCCCGCGCCCTGCGCGCCACCGGACGGATGGAGGAGGCGAAGCCCCTGATGGAACGCCTGTCCCAATCCGCCCGCAGCCAGACGCTCCACGATCCCGACGTGTTGAAGGCCGGCGAGTTAAATAACGAAGGCGTGACTCTCGAAAAGGAGGGCAGGTTCGCTGAGGCGATGGAGAAGTATCGCGCCGCAGTAGCGATCAGCCCGCGGGAAATCAGCTTCCGGCGGAACCTGGCCCTGGCGCTCTGCCGGCTGGAGCGGTGGAAGGAAGCTGTCGTCGAGCTGAAGCAAATCCTGCGCGTGACGCCCGGGGACGCGGATGCGACCAAGGCGTACTATATCGCCCTGGAGCACGTCGATGAAAAACCATAGCCCGCTCGTCGTTCTGTGCCTGGCGGCGGCATTCGCCGTCCCGGTTCTCGCCGCCGACCCGTGCCAAGGCGCGGAAGGTCGGTTTGCCGTGGCCGAAGGCCTGCTCCAGCGCGGCGAGGCCACCGCGGCGGAAAGCGAGTACCTGGCCATTCAGGCCTCGCATCCGGCGTGCGCTCGCGCCTGGTTCGAACTTGGCATGCTCTACGATCGCCGCCAACAGAGCGCCAAAGCCGCCGAACAATTCGAGAGGGCGACGAAGCTGACGCCCGGCAATCCCCGCGCCTGGGACTACCTCGCTCTCAGCCTCGAGCCGCTGGGGCAGTTCGACAACGTGGAACGGGCCTACAAGAAGGGCCTGGAAGTGAACCAAGGTCCGCTGTTCGATGCCTTCCTCGACTACAACTACGGCCGCTTTCTGATGAAGCAGAACCGGCTTCAAGAGGCGACTGCGCACTTGGACCGAGCCGTCCAGCTTGCGCCGAACACCCGGGCGGTCTACTACGAGCGAGCCAAGCTCCACGAGAAGGCGGGGCGCTACGCGCCTGCCCGGGCGGACGCCGAGCGGGCGCTGGCGTTGCCGGACCCTGCTGGAGTGATCCTCGATCTGCAGGTGTACTACCAGCTCACGCGCATCTACACGCGCCTGGGCGAAAAGGACCTGGCGCTCAAATACAGGGAGATGGCCGAGGCCGCCAAGGTGCCCATTTCGTCCCGCATGCGCGGCGGCCGCTGAACGGCGGCTTGAACAGCCGCACCGTGCAGGCCCGATCGCGCGTGCCTTATCCTGGTTTCTTAACCCTGCTTTCTTCTAATCGCCATTGACGATGGTCGATACGATAAACGGCTTTCCCATGATTGAAGCCGTAGGCTTGAGCAAGTTCTACGGCGACTTCGCGGCAGTCCGGGATGTCACGTTCAGCGTGCCGCGCGGGCAAGTGGCCGCTTTTCTCGGTCCAAATGGGGCAGGAAAGTCGACAACGATGAAACTGCTGACCGGTTACCTGGCGCCGACGGCGGGGCGAAGCCGCATCGCGGGGTACGACGTCGCCGCCGACCGGATCGAGAGCGCCGCTCGTCTTGGGTATCTCCCCGAGAACGGCCCGCTATATGCCGACATGACGCCGCTGGCGCTGCTGAAATTCTTCGGCGAAGCGAGAGGACTCGCGGGCGGCCGGCTGCGGAAACGGATCGACTCGGTCGTCGCGCAATGCGCGCTCGGGCAGGTGCTGGAGAAGAGCATTTCGAAGCTGTCGAAAGGCTACCGGCAGCGCGTGGGAATGGCCCAGGTGCTTCTGCACGAGCCCGACGTGCTCATCATGGACGAGCCCACCAGCGGGCTCGACCCGAACCAGATCCGCGAGGTGCGCGCCTTGATTCGCGAACTCGGGCGGACCAAGACGATATTGCTGTCCACTCACATCCTCCAGGAAGTGGAGGCGGTCGCGGGGCGAGTGCTCCTCATCAACGAAGGGCGCATCGTGTTCGACGGCCTGCCCGAGGAGATGCAGGCCGCCTACGGCTCGATGGAACAGGCCTTTTATGCGCTCACCGGCGCGGCCCCGGCAATGGCGCCCGCTCCGCCGGAACCCGTTCCGCCGGTCCTGGAAGAGCCTCCGACGCAGGATACCTCATGCGAAGCTCCGCGGGTCGAGTAATATTCGCCGTATTCAAGCGGGAATTCGTCAGTTATTTCCGCAATCCGACCGGCTACGTCTTTATTACGATCTTCGTTTTCCTGAGCGCGGTGGCCGCCTTCTGGCAGGACGCCTTCTTTCTGAACAACCTGGCCAATCTCGACCAGCTCAACCGCTATTTCCCGTACCTGCTCATCTTCCTTGCGCCCGCCATCACGATGGGGCTTTGGGCGGAGGAGAAAAAGCAGGGGACGGAGGAACTGCTGCTCACGCTCCCGGCCCGCGACGGCGCGATCCTGCTCGGGAAATACTTCGCCGCGCTCGGCATCTACACGGTGGCCTTGCTGTTTTCGCTGAGCCACGTCCTCGTTCTGCTGTCGCTGGGCAAACCCGACCCCGGAATGCTCGTGGCGACGTACGTCGGTTACTGGCTGATAGGCGCGGCGCTGCTGTCGCTGGGACTGCTGGCCAGCCAGATGACGGACAATCTCACCGTCGCGTTTATTCTGGGGGCCGTCTTCTGCGCCATACCCGTTTTTCTGCGGCACGCCGGCAACCTGCTGAGCGGCCGCGCGCAGCGTTTGGCCGAGCAACTCTCCGTGGTCGAACAATTCCGCGATCTCTCTTCGGGCGTGGTTACCGCCTCGGCCATCACGTACTTCGTGGCTCTGCCCGCCGCGGTGCTCTATTTATGCGTGAAACTCGCGGGGCGGCGGCGGTGGCCGGCCTTTGCGGGCGCGCCTCGCATGACGGCCCACGTGCTCCTGCGAGCGCTGGCGCTGCTGGCGGCCGTTGCCTCGGCCACCGTCCTGGCGGCGCAACTGGGCGGACGGCTGGACGTTACGTCGGAACAGATCCACTCGCTGTCGGCCGAGACGAAATCCCTCATCGACAGCATCGACCCGAACCGTCCGGTTTTCATTCAGGCGTATCTCAGCCCGGAGGTCCCGCGCACCTACCTGCAGACTCGTTCGAACCTGGTCGCGTTCCTGCGCGAGTTCAGCGCGCAGAGCAAAGGCCACATTCATGCTCGGATTGTGGAGACGGTGAAATACTCCGAGCAGGCGCGGGAAGCGCGCGAACGTTACGGCATCGAGCCGTATCGCGTGCCCGCCACGGAGGAAAGCGCTTCCGTGTCCAACGATATCTTCATGGGCCTGGTCTTTTCGTGTGGGCCGGAGGAATCGGTAACGGGCTTTTTCGACCGCGGGCTGCCGGTCGAGTACGAGCTGATGCGCTCGATTCGCGTTGTCTCCCGCACCGGTCGGCGGAACATCGGCGTCCTCGACACCGGCGCAAAACTCTTCGGCGGCTTCGATTTCGAGACCAAGCGGCAGACCAACGACTGGTCGATCGTCCCGGAACTGCGGAAGCAGTACGAAGTGGTCCGCGTCTCGCCGGACGACAACTATCCAGAGAACCTCAACGTCCTCATCGCCGCATTGCCGCACACGCTCAACCGGCAGCAGCTTGAACGATTGGTGGCGTACGTTCAGCAGGGGAACCCGGTCCTGGTTCTTCTCGATCCGCTGCCCGCGTTCAATATGAACCTTTCCCCGGCGGCCGACTCCGAGCCTCCGGCTTCTCCGTTTGAGCAACCTCCTCCCGCCGCGCCCAAGGTGAATCTGCAACCGCTGCTAGCCGCACTCGGGGTGGAGTTTCAGGCCGACCGCATCGTCTGGGATTCCTACAACCCTCATCCGCAATTCCGCCAGTTGCCCCAGGAAGTTGTTTTTGTCGGCAAAGGCAACCAGGCGCCCATGCCGTTCCAGGAAGGAGACGAAATCTCTTCCGGCTTGCAAGAAGTGGTGCTCCTGTATCCGGGAGCGCTGAAGCCGGCGGCGGGGGCGAAAGACAGCTTCGTCCCGCTGATGACCACCGGCGCCAACTCCGGAACGCTGCGCTGGAACCAGCTTGTCCAGCGGTCGATTTTCGGAACCGGAATCGTCCAGGGTCTTCCACACAAACCGGACGAAGAGGTACACACGCTCGCCGCCCGGGTCACCGGAAAAGCGAACGCCGTGGTGGTGGCGGACGCCGACATGATGAGCGAGCAGTTTTTCGAGCTTCGCCGGCGCGGCGTCGAGCAGCTCAACTTCGACAACGTCACGTTCCTGTTGAACGCCGTGGACGAACTGGCGGGCGACCGGTCGTTCATCGCGCTGCGCAAGCGCCGGCCGCGGCACCGGACGCTGGAGACGCTCGAAGCGCGGACGCGTGTGTACGAGGAACAGCGCACGAAGGAAACCGAAGAAGCCCAGGCCGCCGCGGAGCGCCGTCTTGCGGAGGCCCAGGCGCGCCTGGACGCCGCGGTGGCGGAGCTTCGCAATCGGTCCGACCTCGACGACCAGACCCGGCAGATTATGATTCAGAACCTGCGCTCCGCGGAAGAACGCCGCCTCCAGGTGGCGCGCGCTAATGTCGAGGACGAACGCGACCGGCTGATCGAGAACGCCCGCGTTTCGATGGAGGGCTCCGTGCGCGCCATCCAGAACACGATCAAGCTGTCGGCCGTCGGCCTGCCGCCGATCCCCGCGTTCGCGCTGTTCCTCTTCGTCTCGCTGCGCAAGCTGGCGCGCGAACGCGGCAGGATTTCCACCGACCGGCTCGTAAGGAGGCAGGCGGCATGAGGAGTGAAGCCGCAAAGACGGGCCTGTTTATCGTCGCGGGGCTGACGCTGGCAATCGCCGCCGCGTGGGTGGAGCCCGAAGCCGCGCGGCCTCAGATTTTCAGCGACCAGGGCGAACCGCTGTTTCCACGCTTCCGCGAAGTGGACGCCGTAAAGGCGATCGAAGTGGTGGATTACGACGACCAGGAGGCGGTGGCCCGCCCGTTGAAAGTCGAGTTCCGGCGAGGCCGCTGGATCCTGCCGTCGCACGACGACTATCCGGCCGAGGCCGGCGATCGGCTCGCGAAAACCGCCGCGGCTCTGCTGGACCTGAAGAAGGATATCGTCGTTTCCGACCGGATGGACGATCATGCGACGTATGGCGTCATCGATCCGATGGACCAGGAAGTTGCGAGTCTGACGGGCCGCGGCAAACGAGTCACGCTGCGGGACGCCCAGGGCGAAGCGCTGGCCGAAGCCGTCCTGGGAAAGCCCGACCCCGCACACAACGGTTATCGCTACGTGCGGCTGCCCCCACAGAAACGGACCTATAGCGTCAAGACCGACGCCGAGCCTTCCGCGCGGTTCGAAGACTGGGTGGAAAGCAACCTGCTGCGCGTTTCGACGGCTGACATCCGCCGCATCACGATTAACAGCTACGTGATCGACGAGGCGATGGGCCGGCTGGCCAACGTCGAGCGGACGGTGCTTACCAAGGAGGGCAGCCAATGGAAAGCCGAGGGGAAAAGGGCTTCGCAGAGCGCAATGCAAAGCGCCGTCAATACGCTCGGCGCGCTGCACGTGGTAGGGGCGCGGCCGAAGCCGAAGCCGCTGGCGGACCAGTTGCGTAGCGGTTCGCTCGAGATGACGCTCGAAACGGTGATGTCGCTCCGCCAGCGCGGATTCTTCATCACGCCCAGCGGGCAACTGCTGGCCAATGAGGGCGAAGTCTCCGTCGAGACCAGCAGGGGCTTGCTGTACACGATCCGCATCGGGTCCATCGTGCGCGGCGCGTCCGCCGCGGCGGCCGCCGCCAATGCCGACAAGGGCGCCACGGCGGACCAGCCTCGCTACGCGTTCGTAACGGTCAGCCACAGCGCGGAGCGCCAGGACAAGTACGGCGGCTCCGGCGGAGGCGAACAACTCGCCCGCTCGCTCAATCAAAGATTCGCGGACTGGTACTACGTCGTCTCGGGCGCGGACCTGGACAAGCTCAAACTCAAATAGAAAGAAGCCTCCCTCCTACACGTAGCTGTACTTGCGGGCTTTGTCGTCCCAGAGGATCTTCTTGCCGTTGCGGAACGACAGCGTCGCCATGTGCCCGGAAATCGCCGCCTGCTGGCCGACCTCGACTGGCGCGATGGCCTTCTCTTCGCCCCGCACGGCGGCCAAGAAGTTGCGGATGTGCGCCTCCACGGCGGGGTTGTCGTTGCCGGGCAGGTACATCTCCAGCGGCTTCCGCGCCGCCACGTGCGCCGGCGCCTTGCCGCGGAACGCCTCGGGATAGAAGTTCAGGTACTGCCGGTTAAGCACCTCGATGGTGCCTTCGTTGCCCATGAACTGTTCGCCATAGCCGTAGTGATCGTTGCCGAAATAGCAACTGTAGTTGATGTGGAACTTGTCGGGATACTCGTAGACGGCGCTCAGCGTGTCGGGCACTTCGCGGTCATCTTCGGGATCGGTCCACCGGTAGATGCCCCCGGACGCCATGCACGACAGCGGCACTTTCTTTCCGCACACGAAGTTGGTGATGTCGGTCTGGTGCACCAGCAGGTCCGTCGAGATGCCGCCGGAATAATCCCAATACAGCCGCCACTGGTAGAAGCGGCGCTTGTCGAACTCGCGCTTGCGCGCCGAACCCAGGAAGCGGTTCCAATCTGTGTTCTCCGGTCCGGCGTCGGCCGGGATGGCGTATCGCCACGCCGGATCGTTCGGCAGGGAATTCCGGTACCAGAAGGCGCGCACGTAATGGATCTCGCCTACCATGCCTTGCGCGATCATGTCCTTGGCCAGCTTGTAGAGCGAGTTACTGCGGTTCTGCGTACCTACCTGCACCACTTTGCCGGAGGCGTTTGCCACCTTCACGATCTCTTCGCCTTCCTCGATCGTGTGCGCCAGCGGCTTCTCGAGGTAAATGTTCTTGCCGGCTTTGAGGGCGGCGATCGCCATCTCGTAGTGGAGATGCTCCGGCGTCGCGATGATGACGGCGTCGATCGAGGAATCCGCAAGAATCTCCTTATAGTCCTTGGTGGTCTTCGGCGAGTTGCCGCCCATCGTCTGGACGCGGTCCTTGGCTCGCGCGACGTTC
Source organism: Bryobacteraceae bacterium (assembly GCA_026129905.1). Lineage (GTDB taxonomy): Bacteria > Acidobacteriota > Terriglobia > Bryobacterales > Bryobacteraceae > JAHCHE01. The sequence continues at coordinate 122,383 of JAHCHE010000004.1, forward strand.
CCGTCGTAGGCGTCGCAGACAGCCTGAACCTGCGCCGCGCGATCGCTCTTGCCGACGTAAAAGCGCTCTAAGAGGTAGTTCCCGCGGCTTCCGGTTCCAATCCATCCGACGGCGACCTTATCGTTGGCGCCGAGGACCGGCAAGGCGGAAGCCGACGCGAGAGCGGCGGTCGTCGATTTGACGAAGTTCCGGCGGGTAAAATCGTTCGACATGAGTCTGCGGTCTCCTTGCGTGAATTCCCTAATCAGGATATCAATAGTGACTGCGGGTTTTGAAGGAACCACGATCGGAGGACGGGGATGAGAATGAGGCTGCCGTTATGCTTGCTGCTGGGCGCCGCGCTGGCGGCGGCTCACGGACCGCTGGCCGAGCGGATTGCGCATAAAGACCCTTCCAAGTACCGTAAGGCGAAACAGGTCCACGCGGGGGCAGGGGAACTGCATTACATGGATATGTTCGGGTGGCGGGATTTCGGCACGAACCTGCTGTTCCTCCACCGGGGCGTGCTGCCTCCGAACGGCGGCATCGGTCACCACTTCCACAACCAGATGGAGGAGATGTTCGTCATCTTTGACGGCGAGGCGGAGTTCACCATCGATGGCCGCACGTCCCGGCTCCAGGGTCCGGCCGGGGCGCCATGCCGCATGACGCACTCGCACGCCATCTACAATCACACGGACAAGCCGGTGGAGTGGATGAACATCGCCATCACCATGCGGAAGGGAATCTACGATGCGTTCGACCTTGGCGATTCGCGTGTTGGAGCGGCCCTTGACAAGATTCCGATCTTCATCACCATGCGGCTGGACCGCGAGCGTCTCCAGCCGGTGGAAAGCATGAACGGCGGCAAAAGGACCGCCCGCTACCGCCGCGCGTTGACGCCGGAGGTCTTCACTTCCAACTGGGCCTACGTCGACCACGTCGTGCTGCCTCCGGGCGCCTCCATCGGCCGGCACATGCACCGAGGCGTCGAGGAGTTCTATTACGTGATGAACGGCGAAGGAACGGCGCGCGTTGGCGACGAATCCGCGCCCATCCGCAAGGACGACGCCGTGCCCGTCCTGCTGAGCGAGCCGCATTCGTTCGAGAACACCGGTAGCGCCGACCTGGAGTTCATGATCGTCGGCATCGCCGCGCAGAAGGGCGCGCTGGATACGACGGACCTCAAATAGCCCGGACGGATCGTGGGTCGGCTTCATCCCGCGCAGGCGCGCCAGGACGAAGCGCGCGCCTGGAATATCACCAAGATTCTCTACTGTGGCAAGCGCCGCGGGCTCCGTTGTAACGAGGTCGCGCCGCTCTGTTGGGGGGGAGGCTGCTCACCACCGACCTGACCTGAAGAGCTCGCCCAGGCAGTTGTTGCTGCAGATCTGTTTCGACCGCTGGCAGATTGAAGTCAGCCACCGCGACGAGAAGGACACGCTGGGTGTGGAACTCCAGGGCAAGGGCAAAGCCCTGCCCCTTCCCTATTTGAACCTGTCCTCTTTCAGCGACCGCACGATGGTTCGCTTAAGTTCGAGCGAGTCGATCGGGCCCTGCACTTTGTACAGGTACTCGCCGGCCGGACCGATCAGGACCGTGTAGGGAAGCGCCGCGTTCCAGCCGGCGTCAAACGCCTCCATCAGCTTGTATTTGTCCGCGTCCGCGAACATCAGGTTCTTGTTCGAGGCCTGCTGCTTCGTCAGGAACCCGATCACTTCCTTCCGCTCGTCCGGGTAGTGCGCCGCCACGGTCACCATCTCGAATGCGCGTTGACGGTACATGCGGTTGATCTCCACCAGGTCCGGGAATTCGGTGATGCAGGGCCCGCACCACGTGGCCCAGAAGTTCACCAGCCGCAGCTTGCCCGAGTCGTTCTTACGTAGCGCCCGCAGCGCGGCCGCGTCGGCCGGCTCCACCGAGACAGGCTCCGCCGCCAGCTTGGCCATGAAGCGTTTGACCGAGTCCGCCTTGCCGGCCCACTTGATGGAGCAGCCGAAGGCTCTCGTTTGCGCCACCGGGACCTCGCGTCCGGCGAGCAGCGCGTCGAGCGCGTTTCGCAGGTCGCGCACCTTCACGAACTCCTCGCGCTCGCTGTCATCAATGCGCCCCTGGTAGCGCAACTTCCGTTCTGCGTCAAACAGGAAAACGTGCGGCGTGGCCGTCGGACCGTAGGCCCGCGAGGAGCCCGTCCGGTCTCCCTCATAAAGGTAGGGGAAGTTGAACTTCTTGTACTCGGCCCGGATCTTCATCTCCTCGAAAGAATCGTTGAGGTCGGTGTAGCCCAGTTCATCCAGCCGCACCGAATGCTCATCGTTGGGAGAAATCGCCACAAACGCCGCGCCTTTCGGCTTGTATTCGGAAACCAACGTCTTCAGCCGCTCCTCGTAATACTGCGCCGTCGGGCAGTGGTTGCACGTGAAGACCACGGCCAGCAGTTTTGCCTTCGAGAAATCGGAGAGCGAATAGGTCTTTCCGTCCACGCCCTGCAACTTGAAATCGGGCGCTTTGGCGCCGATGGCCAGAGGCCGGATCGATTCTTCGTCCGCGCCCCGGAGGAAAGGGCCCGCTTGTGAAAGACAAAGGGCCAGCACGAATAGGGTTCGCCCAGCACGGCCGCCGACGGATTCGTTACGCATTACCTGTCAGCTTACAGCACCGGCCGAGCGGCGCGCGGCCTCCGGCCGTTACGGTTGCGTGAAACGAATCGATCGGAATTGTGGACCTTGACCTGAATTTGAACCCGCCATTACAATCGACAGACGATTCCGGCACAAACGCCGGAAACAGGAGGGTGGATGCGCAACAGAGTTCGATGGGCGGGTCTTTCGCTGCTCGCCGTGGGCATGCTCGCAGGGCAGGAGCCAAAGCCGTTGACGGCCATTTCCATGTTCAAGGTGAAAGTGGATAAGGCGGCGCCGTGGCTGGAGACGATGAAGAAGGTATATGAGCCGGTGATGAAGAACCTGCTCAGCGATGGCGCCGTACTGGCTTACGGCATCGACTTCGAGGTCTTGCACCGCGCGGGTCGCACGAACGCCGCGGCTTGGTTCGACGCGCCGAACTTCGCCGCCTATGGTAAGGCGATCGCCGCGATCGATGAGGCGCAGGAAAATCATGCGGCCGACTTCCAGCGCCTGTTGGAGTGGCAGGATATCGAAGCGCACGAAGACCTGCTGTTGCAGACGATCGACGCGAACTTTAAGCCCGTGAAGTCCGGCGCCCGGCCTTACGCGATGCTCAGCGTATTCAAAGTGCGAGAGGGCCTCGACCAGGAGTTCATGGACGGCTTCAAGAAGGTCGTCAAGCCGGGCTGGGATCGGCTGGTGGCCGACGGGGCGATCAACGGCTACTCCGTGATGAAAGAAGCCGTACACAGTTCCGATATGGGGCATACATGGTTCGCCATATCGATGAACGACCTGAGCGGAATGGACAAGATCGTCGCCGCCGACGAGGAAGCGATGAAAAGCCGCTCTCCCGAAGACCAGAGAATGATGACGGAGGGTCTGCGCAAGGTGGCGGACCTGAGCGCGCACCGCGACTGGCTGTTACAGTCGGCGGTGTTCGCGATGAAGGAGTAGCGGTCCCCGCGTGCGCCTGACGCAGCGGGGCTGGCTTATGCCCGGGTCAGGAACACCGGCAGTCCGGCTTTGAAGGCGTAGTTCGGCCGGTACTGCTCGGTGTCGTACATCGTTTCCAGGTCGACCGAGCGCGGGCCCAGCTTCGCGTCGGGAATCGGGGCCATCGTGAAACAGCCACCCGCAATCGCCGTCATCACTCCGCTTTTGCCGTCGACGATCGCATCCACGGCCATGTTGCCGAAGGTAATGGCGATGAGCGAGTCCATGAAGTCTGGAGCGCCGCTGCGCAACTCGTACGTGAGGTCGCTGACGATCGTCTCCTCTTTCGTCCGCTTCTTGATTTCCTCGCTCAGGTCTTCGGCGACATTGGCCTTCTTGCGGTGGCCGAACGCGTCCGCCTCGCCGTACTCGCGGATGCTATAGCCTTCCCACTCGGCGCCCTCCGAGAGGATGACGATCGAGTAGTTGCTCGGATTCTCCTTCTTGTCCCGCATGACGAGTTCGATCAACCGCTCCAGGTTCACCTTATACTCGGGCAGGCAGCAGCGGACGTTCTGAACGTAGGCGGTGTAGAGCGAGGTGTAGCCGGCATCGCGGCCGAACAGCCGGAAGATGCCCACGCGCTCATGCGAGCCGACCGTCGTGCGCTGTCGCGCGATGGCGTCCGAAGCGCGCGTAATGGCGGTCGAGAAGCCGATGCAGTACTCCGTGTTCCGCACATCGTTGTCCATCGTCTTCGGTATGCACACCACCTTCACGCCTTCCCGGTGCAGCCGGTCGGCGTAGCTCAGCGTGTCGTCCCCGCCGATCGCCACCAGGCAGTCGAGCTTGAGCGCCTCGATGTTCTTAAGCACCTGCGACGTAATATCGAACACCGTGGACGTGACGCCGCGCTTGGTGAACTCCGACTTGGGGAATTGCGCCGCGTTTAAGAAGCCTGGAACCTTCTTCATCTTCTGGGGATTCGTCCGGCTGCTGTGAAGGAACGTGCCTCCCGTGCGGTCCACCTTGCGCGTATTGAGGCGGTCCAGCGGCAGAATGTAGCGCGCCGTGCTCTGCTCGTCGTCCAGGTTCAGGTGGGTCAGCGCCTCCCAGCCGCGCCGGAGACCAACGACTTCGTAATCGACGTCGCTGCCGCGGTAGACGACGCTCTTGATCGCATGATTGAGGCCGGGGACGTCGCCCCCGCCGGTAAGTATGCCGATGCGCTTGGCCATTATGATTCGTGGGATCCCTTCTGCAAGAAGATGGTCAAATCCCAATTATACCGGCCGGCCGGGGCGCCTCAGGCGGCTGGGGATGCTTCGGATTGGTCGTCGAACCCTTCGACCGAGACGTCAATGTCGATGCCGTCGCGCACGCTTTGCGTGACCGTGCAGAACTCTTCGAACAGCTCCAGGCAGCGCCGCGCCCTGGCGCGCTCGGCCTCCTCCACCTGGGGCGTAATGGCCACCTCGATGCGGCCGATGCGGAGCCGTTTCCGGTCGTTCCGCACGGTCTGCACCTTCACCTCCGCGTGGATGTTCTTCACGCCCACGCGGACCTTGCCGGCGCAGAACAGCAGGCTGGCGCAGAGACAGCTTGCCACCGACGAAGCCAGCAGCTTGGTGGGCGTAGGCCCGGTCTCGTTGCCGAGCGGCGGCGGCTCGTCGACGATCATCGGCGCCAACGACTCTTTGTGGAAATCGACCCGAAACTGGTAGCCGTCGATCTGGTCGATGGAAATCGAAAAGCCGCCTACAACTTCCGTCATTTCGCTTCTTCGCTTATCATCGGCTTCAGGCCGAGACGTTGTCCACCCACCACGGGGCGGTCGTGCTCTGCTTGATGACGAGATCGTTGAGGAATCGCGCGGCCTTGGTCAGCCCTTCCTCCGGCGACATCAGCGTGTCTTCGTGCTCGATGGATAGGACGTAGTCGTAATCGCACATCCGCAGGGTGGAGATGAAGTCGCGCCACCAGTCCGCGCCGTGTCCGTAGCCGCAGGTCCGGAAGATCCACGAGCGGTTCTTCTCGTCGGTGTAGAGCTTCATGTCCAGCACGCCGGTCTTCGGCAGGTTTGCCTCGTAGATCTTGGTGTCCTTGGCGTGCGCGTGGTAGATGCAGCCGGCCAGGACGCGGACGGCATCGATGGGATCGATGCCCTGCCAGAACAGATGGCTGGGATCGAAATTGCATCCGATCTGCGGGCCGGCCACTTCGCGCAGCCGGAGCAGCGTCTCCGGGTTGTACACCACGTAGCCGGGGTGCATCTCGATGGCGATCTTCACGCCGTGATCGGCGGCGAACCTGGCGTGCTTGGTCCAATACGGCGCCACCTTCTTTTCCCATTGCCACTTGAGCAGTTCCTGGTAGTGCGGCGGCCAGGGAGATACCACCCAGTTCGGGTACTTCGCTTTGTCGCTGTCGCCCGGACAGCCGGAGAAATCGCACACCACCGGGACGCCGAGCTTCTCGGCCAGCAGGATCGTCTTGCGGGCGACTTCCTGATTCTTCTTGGCGATGCCGGAATCGGGATGCAGCGGCTCGCCGTGGCAGCTTAGCGCACTGATGGTGAATCCCTTGTCGGCCAGCAGTTGTTTGAAATCGTTCAGCTTGCGCTTGTCGTTGAGCATGTCGAGCGGGCAGTGCGCGGGTAGCGGGTAGTTGCCCGTTCCCAGCTCGACGGTATCGATGTTCAGGCTCTTCAGCTTATCGAGGACCTGGTCGAGCGGCAGATCGGCCAGCAGTACGGTAAGAACGCCAACTTTCATGTGCTTTCCTCCTGTATGAGCGCTTCCCGCAAAAGGATAGCAGATGCGCGGACCGGCGTCGGGGAAACCTGCCGTCAAGGCAGGAACTTCGCATTACCGCGGCAGCCTGGCGTTGTGAGGCCGGAAAAGCCGGTTCAGATGATGCGAACTGACGGGGCCGAAGCGTCCGGAGCGCGGATCCGTGGCGGCCGTTTCGACTCCGACATTCGCAGTTGACGGGCCACCTCGATGCCGGTCTGATGGCAACGCCGCACCAGCTTGGAGTTCGGCGTCAGGTCATTCCAGCCGTTGTTTTCCTTTTTCCAGCGGTCATGCCCAGCTGGCGCACGAGCTGAGCGGGAAACGCCTGCGGCTCCAGCGTCGTGATCCACAAAAAGCCGATCGCACGGGCGCCATCGGCAGCGTGAGTGCTCTGTACTATTACTACTAACCATCCGTTTCTTTGTCTCCCGCGAAGAATTCGTCAAGCTGCCTTCTTCATCAACTGGTTGGCGCTAGCCTGGCGAGCGATCTGGAACGTCGTTAGTATGGTGCGGCCAGCTTCACTGACCTGATACGGATTGCGGCCCTTGCCAGCCCTTGCTGCTTTCGCGCGTTATCGACCGTCTCAGCCACCGGAGATTCGTGTAACGAGGCTACGTCTGCGTTCACTGCACGTTGCAACCTGGTGCGTTGCCACTCCTTTCCGAGCATGTTGTCGGAGGGCTCCGCCGTCTTGCTTTCGCGCCACGGCGCGTCCCCAGCTACGAGGCCTGAGTTTTTTGACCTCGGTCGGTCTCTCACCGACTGGAAAATGTGTCCTTGACTGGACACGCCGATCTGCCCAGCGTGACTTGTAGATCTTCGCGATCGTAGTCGCTGGAAGGGTGAAGTTGTTCGTGAAAAACTTCAGCCGCTTGTCTGGTTCGTGCGGTCAGCGGCAAGGCAACTTGACCGCCCTCGGCCGCCGAGCGGCAAGAACCCCGCATCGCCCGCGCCGCCCTCCTGTAATCCGCGCGTACGACGCTTGTGCGCTCCGTTACGCGTTCCCGGACATCGCTCGAACCGCTTCCTCGCGGCCGGAAGTCACGCGACCGAAACGTCAACTGCCAGGAACTGAGCACGCAGAGCGTGCAGCCGCTCCTGGGCGATGCCCAGCAGCCCGCGCATCAGCGCGTAGCCAAGCGCCGGATCCTCGTCGCAGAGCTGGAGCATCCGGCTGCTCAGAAAGGCCAGGGCCTCGACCGGCGTCAGGGCCCGCGCGTGAAACTGCGCCTCCCCAGCCACCCGCATCGACGACCACCCAAGCTCGTCTCCCGGTCCCAGCGACTGGACCGTCACGGCGCCATACGGCGTGTAGACTTCCAGCGCCACCTTGCCCGCCAGTAGCAGGTAGAAGTAATCCGACCTGACGCCTTCCCGGACCATGATTTCCTCCGGAGCAAAGCGGACCTCGCTGGCGGTCGCAGCCGCCTTCTTGATCTGGCCGGCGCTGAAGCCCTCAAAAAAGGGTTGCTTCCGCACCTTTTGGAACAGGCTACTTGTTTTCACTCACGCACGCTCCTTGCCGGCGCACCGCCGGCGCTTCCCACTTCGGCGCCCTCGCAGGGGAACCGTAACCCTCCCGCCGGAACCGCAAACCACCCGTGCGATTCCCGCTTGTCGGAAACCTTAGCATCGGTCGCCTTCCGCGCCGGGCAGCGTCACCGCGAAACGCGTTCCGTGGCCGAGTTCGCTTTCGACGGCGATGCTGCCGCCGTGGCGTTCCGCAATGGCCCGAACGATCGATAGTCCCAAACCGGTTCCCTCGGACGCATGCACTCGAGCATTGGCGCCGCGGTAGAACTCGTCGAACACTTTCGGCTGATCCTGGGCCGAGATTCCGATGCCGGTGTCCTGAACTTCCAGTTCCCAGCATCCGGCCCGAGGGCGCAGTTGCACGGTTACGAATCCACCCGGGGGCGTGTAGCGGATTCCATTCTCGACCAGGTTCGCCACAAGCTGTCTCATGGCGACCGCTTCGCCGAGCACGACTCCTCCCGCCGCCGCGCCCGTCGAAAGCGTTAAGCCTTTTCGTTCTGCCTCCCCTCTGAAGTCTTCAATAACTTCGGCCACCAACGCATCCAGCGCGACAGGCGTCCAGAACCGCTCGTCTGGACTCGCCTCCCGCGCGCTCGCCAGCAGCAGCAGGTCGCGCGTCACTGCGGCGAGTTCTCCGGCGCGTCGCCGCGCCCGGTCGATCAGTTCGCGGGCGGGCTCACCCAACGCGCCCGCCATGCCCTGCAACACCACCTTGAGCGCCGTCTCAATCGTGCCGAGGGGGCCGCGCAGTTCGTGCGCCACCTTGCGCATGTATTCGGATTTGGAGCGCTCGGTCTTCGCCAGGATTTCGTAAGCCGTCTCGAGCTGCCGCTTGTCTGAGCGAATCTGGCGCGACAGGAGCACATTAACGCGCACCCGCTCTCGCAGGTCCACCGCGATCGTGCTGCACAGGTACGATGCCAGATAAAGCGTCACTCCCAACACCGCCACATAGGCGGCGGCGACGCTCCATTGCCGGTATGCGGCGGGAGCCCAGACCCAGCCGAGCGAGTGATGGTCCATGAGACCGGAGAACTCTCCCAAAACAACGCCTGCAAAAAGCAGCAAGCCGATCGTTGCCTGAAGATACGTAGCGCGCCGCGATAGCAGTATGCTCGCGATGACGATGTGAAAGGCGAAAAACGCGGAGAATGGACTCTCCACTCCGCCGGTGAAATGCAGCAACAGGGCCAGCGCGCAGAAATCCAGCGTGATTTGCGCGAACGCGAACAGCGCCGCGCTCGCCACCCGGCTCTCGCCGCCAAGCCCCAGGAACGTGCGCGGCGCCAGCAGGCGGGCGAACGCGCCGGCGCTTCCCCAGTCCTGGTCCACCGGCCTCGCTGCGAACCGCCGAGCCACGGAGAACAGAACGGCGTTGTAGACGACGAGGCCGGCGGCTACGCACAGAATGGGACCTACCGGCAGATCGAACAAGCCCAGGTAGCGCGCCATCGCGGCGGCGACGGCAACAGCTATCGCGGCCACCCATCGCAGCTTGATGAACCAAGCATTACCCCGCTCCAGGGTGCCCGAGACCGGAAGCTCCGCGGCGTCGGTCACTTTACCCTCCCGAGAGCGCGCGGGCTCGCCTCGATGCCCGCGTAGCCGCTAACCGTCAGGCCGGCCGCTTCAGCCGGAGCACGCGTTCGATTCGCTCCAGCAGCACGGCCGGATCGACGGGCTTGTCTACGAAATCCTGGACCGGCAGATATTCGCCCGCCTGGTATGTCCCGTCCCCGCTATCGGGGTAAAACCGCAACTCGGTCCGCTCGTGTATCGCGGTCAGAATGATTATCGGTACGTCCTTGAAGTAAGCCTCATCCTTCTGTCGCAGGCGCCAGACGAAATGAAACCCTTCGGTCGCATTCGGCATCATCACGTCCAGAATGATGCAATCCGGCCGCTGCGCCGCCGCTGCCTCCAGCCCGGTTGACAGATCGTGAGCCGCCGTCACGCGCAAGCCTTTGCTCTCCAGCGCCACGCGCAGCGCCGCGACCAGATCCTTGTCGTCGTCGACGATCAGTATCCTGGAGCCTTCGCTCACGATGACCACTCCTTCCTGAGCCGGGACGCCGCCATCACGTCTTTCCCGCAAACGCCGACTTGCCCTCCGCCAGCTCCTCGAGCGTCTCCTGCTTGTACCGTTCCTCGGCGACCTTTTTCGGAACCAGGCCCAGCGCCAGCGCCACGCCATAGAGAATCGCCTCGGGCCGCGGAGGACAGCCCGGCACGTAATAGTCGACGGGTATCACTTTGTCGGCGCCGCCCATCACGCTGTACGTGTCGAACCAGCAACCCCCGCCCGTGGCGCAAGAGCCGATAGCGAACGTGAGCTTCGGATTCGGCACGGCTTCCACCAGCCGCTTCAGCGCCGGGGCCACCTGGCGCGTTACGGGACCGCACACCAGCAGAACATCCGCGTGCCGCGGAGAAGCCACCAGCTTGATCCCGAAGCGCTCGGCGTCGTAGTACGGCGTAAGGACGTTGATGACCTCGATGTCGCAGCCGTTGCACGCGCCGACGTTGGCGTGGTAGACCCACAGCGCTTTAGCGAAGGCCTTTTTGCAGAGAGCTTCCAACACGGTTACGCCTCCCTACCCGTTCCACGAATCACCTGCCCAAGGTCGCCACAACCACGGCGGCGCGATCCAGCAGTGGAAACGCGGCCTGCGGGTACACGCCCAGCAGCAGGCACAGCGCTCCCAACACCGCCATCGGCATCCACATGACAGGGGGCGCTTCCCGCGCCGCCGCCTCGGAAACCGCGGGCGCGCGCGCCTCGCCCCAAAACACCCGGAAACCCGCCCGGACCATGACGAACATGGTCAGGATGCTGACCGCGATGGCGACGATGGCCGCCCACCACAGCCCCGCCTTTGCCAGCGCGAGGTAGATGGTCAGCTTGCTCCAGAAGCCGTTCAGCGGCGGGAACCCGGCGATGGCCAGCGCGCCGAGGAGAAAGCAGCCGCTGGTGATCGGCATGCGATGCCTCAGCCCGCCGAGTTCGGAAATCCGCCGCGCGCCGGTAGAGTGTATTACGGCGCCCACGCACAGGAACAATAGCGATTTGTATATCGCGTGGTTCACCAGATGAAAGAGCCCGCCGTAACACCCCAGGTACGTGCCCAGGCCGACTCCCGCAAGCACGTATCCCATCTGGCTGACCGACGAATAGGCCAGCAGCCGCTTCAGATCGTTCTGCGGCAGCGCCATCAGGATTCCCAGCAGCATGGTGAACGCGCCCAGCGCCACCAGGAAAACAGCCACCTGAGGCCACGAGGGATAGAAAATGCTCACCGTGCGCGCCAGCGCATAAAGAGCCATTTTGATCATCACGCCCGACAACAGCACGCTGATCGGCGTGGGCGCCTCCGCGTGCGCGTCCGGCAGCCAGGGATGAAACGGCGCAATGCCGGCCTTGGTCCCGAACCCGATCACCAGGAACGCGATCGCCAGAGCCGCCGTGCCGCCCGGCATGAAGCGAACCACCGTCCTCACCTCACTGATCAGGAGCGCGTTGCCGCCGCTGAGTTGCCTGGTGGCCGCGGCGGCGGCGTAGATCAGTACGCACCCGAACAACGCGAAGGTAATCCCGATGGTTAGAAGCATCAGATATTTGTATCCTGCCTCGAGCGCCCGGCGATCCCAGTAGAAGGCGACAAGAAGGCCCGACGTCAGGGTGGTGGCTTCAATCGCCACGTACAGCATGATCACGTTGTTTGTCACCGAGCCCCACAGCATCGTGCCGAAGAACCACAGCAGCAGGGCATAGAAGATGCGCGTCCGCCGCGTCGCGGCCTCTTTGCCCACCCGCTCCACCAGCCCTTCCAGTCGCAGATACCGTACCGAGTACACCGACGCCAGCAGCGCGACAAGGCCGATCACGAGCACCAGGAGCGCGCTCAAGGCGTCGACCCGCAGTTCGTCGTTCCAAGCGGTTAGCGTTACCCCACCGGCGGCCTTGATCGCCATCCAGACGCCCATGCCGGTGACCAGCGCGGCCACCACGATCGGCAGGCCCTGCTGGGCCCGGCGATCCATCCCTTTCCACAACAGCACCGGCGCGCCGGCCGCCAGCGGCAACAGGAACGTTATGGCGGGTATCATCGATATCTCAGTCGCCATCGTTGCCTCCGATCGTTCTCCGCCGCATCGATTGCTCGCCTTCGGTCACTGTCGAAGCTCCCGCAACTGGAACGTGTCCGTGGTACCGAACTCTCGCCGGACCCCGCCGATCACGTACAGCAGGAGAAACACCGTTACCACAACCTCCGTTGCCACGCCGAACATGGCGGTTTCCGGCAGCTCAGGCGCCAGGCTTACCAGGCTCAGGTGCACGCCGTTCTCCAGCAGGCACAGTCCGATGACCGCCTTGATCGCGTCCCGCCGCGTCAGTACCGCGTACAGGCCAAGGGCGAACACGGTAGAAGCCACGGCCAGGTTGGTGCGGAAAACCTCGTGCTCCGCCATTCCGGTCAGCCCGAGCAGGGGGGCCTGACCGTGGGTCAGGCGAAAGAATCCCAGCATCAGCAGGCACGCGACGATCACCGAGGCGCCCAGCCCCATCACCGGTTTCAGTTCGCGGTCGGCGGCGCCCCGCATGGCCCGAAACAGGAACCAGGGTGTGAGAACGGCCTTGGTAACCAACGCCGTGCCCGCCCACCAGTAAAGCGCCGGGTTCACCGCGGCAAACGCCGCCAGGAGAGCGACGATCAGCAGCGCCTGGCAGACGTAGGCGGCCACCGACAACCGGAGCCGCCGCATCTCCACCGCTGCCACCGACGTGATCACCAGCAGCAGACTCAGGGTCTCGATCGGGTTCGCGTTGAACGCCGCGGGATCGGCTTGGGTCACGCTCGCCCTCCTTCCAGACCGTGCCGGAAACCGGTCGTCATCATTTTGTCGAGCGGCGTGGGAGGAGGGAAACACCGGCCGCACCGCTGGCACGGTCCCATGAAGACCTCCAGCCGCATGCACAGGTCCCGGGCATCGTCGGTGGCCGTCTCAAACTGGCCGCTCAGGCGGATGGCGCCCTCCGGGCAGACTTCTTCGCACCGGGCGCAGTACGTGCACCGCCCCCAGAAAAACTCCAGCAGGCGGTAGTGTTGCTCCCGGTCGGAAACGACAATTACGCCGGCCTCGCAGACGTTCGCGCAGCCGCCGCAGCCGAAGCACAGATCCGGGTCCACCGTAACCTTACCCCGGAAGCCCGGCTTCGGATCGTTCGGGGCAAACGGGTAGCCAAGCGTCACGCGCCCCGCCTTCAGGCAAATCAGCGCTTCGCGGACCTTGCTCACCAACACGGCAGTCTCCTACCTCCCGATCACCGCAAACGCCAGCGCCGAGACCGACGCGAGTCCCACGCGCATGAAGTAGCCCATCGCCTGGTCGATGCGCAACCGGGGATTCACGACGTCGATCAAGGCGACCAGCAGAAGAACCCCCAATACCTTGAGCCCGCTGGCCAGGAGATCGACAACCGGGATGCCCAGGCGCGGCCACGGCAGGAACACCTCCACCAACAGGAAAGCGAGTACAAGCTGCTTCGCCCACAATGCCCATCGGAACAGCGCCAGCCGCGGCCCGCTTTGCTCCACCAGCGGACCGCCCATCAGTTCCTGATCGGCTTCCGCAATGTCGAACGGCAGCTTCCCGGATTGCGCCTGCAGCGCCAGGAAAAAGGCCAGGCCCGCGATCGACATGCTCACGCTGGGCCCGTTTTGCGCCTGGAAGTCCACCATGCCGCCCAAGGCCAGCGTGCCCGCCTTCAACGCGCCCACCGCAAGCGAGACCGCCAGCGCCGGCTCCACCGACAGCGCCATCATCATTTCCCGGGAGCTGCCCACCGAGCCGTACGGGCTGCCACTGGTCATCCCGCTCAACATGATCAGTACCGCGCTCATGCCCGCCACATAGAGAACCACGATCATGTCCCCGGCGAACGCCAGCGGCGCGGCGGCGCCCATCGGCGTGAGCGTCGCCAGAAGCAGAACCGAGGCGAGGGTCAGCGCCGGCAGCGCCGCGTACGCCATGCCGCCCCCGCTCCGCAGGTCTTCCTTTCCCAGCAGCTTGAGTAGATCCCAATACGGCTGCGTCACCGGCGGCCCGACGCGGGAGTGAATGGCCGCCCGCATCTTGCGCAGGAGACCCTCGTAGAGCGGCGAAAGCAGCAGCGCGATCGCCACGTTGAGCAAACACCCCAACAGAAGCCAGACCATCACCCGCCCCCTTTCGCCCTGGCGCGGCACATCTTCAGCAGCTCGGCGCGCGAGAACACGCGAACCGCCTTCGTACGCCGGTCGATCGTTTCGACGCGCTCCGTGCACGAGAAGCACGGGTCCAGGCTCCCCAGGGTAATCGGCGTGTCCGCGATGTTCCCGTCCCGGATCGCCGCCGGAAGTGCTTGCAGGTTCGGATACGTGGGCGCCCGCACTCTCCACCGGTACGGCCGGTTGTCGCCGCCTGTTAATACGAAGTGGATCGCCTCGCCGCGCGGCGCCTCCACCACCGAGACCCCGATTTTGCCGGGTGGGATTTCATCTTTTATTTCCGCGCAAACCGGCCCATCCGGGATCGAGGACAGCCCTTCGCCGACCAGCCGGATGGACTCGGCCAATTCACCCAGCCGCACCACCACCCGCGCCCACACGTCACCCGCTTCTTCCGTGACGATCCGCGGCCGGATTTCATCGTATGCGGCGTAAGGGTGATCGATCCTCGCATCGATCGCCACGCCGGAAGCCCGGGCGGGCGGACCCACCACGCAGATGCTCCGCGCGGTTTCCTCCGACAGCGTCCCTACGCCTTGCGTCCTGGCGTGCAGAGCGCTGTCCCCGGCGACGGCCTCCCGCACGGCGACAACTTCCTTTTCCACTTCCGCCAGGACCCGCAGGAGTTCCGGCCGGACGCTGTCCGGCAGGTCGCGCCGCAAGCCGCCGACCGTATTCATGCCGTACGTCTTTCGATTTCCGCAGATCGCCTCGCACAGCCACATCACCGGCTCGCGAATGCGCCAGGTCTGCATCAAAACGGTTTCAAAGCCGAGGATGTGTCCGGCGATCCCCAGCCAGAGCAGGTGCGAATGGATCCGTTCCAGCTCCAGCATGATGGTCCGGATGTACCGCGCCCGCCGAGGCGCCTCGATGCCGGCGGCCTTCTCCACCGCCTGGCAATAGCAGGTGGAGTGAATGAAGCCGCAGATCCCGCAGATCCGCTCGGCCAGGTGCGGAATCGCGCTGTAGGTCAATACGCTGTCGCCGAGCTTTTCAATGCCCCGGTGATTGTAGAAGAGGCGCGTATCGCAGCCGACAATCCGCTCCCCCTCCACGAAGAGCCTCCAGTACGACGGCTCTTCGAGTACCGGGAAGAACGGGCCCATCGGAAACACGCTGGCGCCCGCCGGGGCTCCGGCCAATTTCGGTCGGGCCGCGTCGTCGGCCGGAGGACGGAAATTATACGGGAAATCCCTCCGCAGCGGGTAAAGGCCTTCCGGCCAGTCGTCCGGCAGGAGCAGGCGGCGCGGGTCGGGATGGCCTTCCGCACGCACGCCCACCGCGTCCTGGAATTCGCGTTCCGCCCAGGCCGCCCCAGGAACCACCGGCGTGATCGAGTCGATCCGCAGGTCGTCCGCCGGAATCGGCGACTCGACCAGGACGTACAGATGATCGCGGTCGAGCGAGAAAATATGCAGGACGCCGAAATCGCCGCTGAGGGGTCTCCTGTCGGTCCCCACCGAAATGAGAAACCGGGCGCCCAAATGGTCGACCAGCCCGCCGGTCACGGCTCGCATCGCGCTCCTGTCGACGACGAAATGCAGCGTGTCCGAGTGCGGCTGCGTAGCGCACAAAAGAGAGCCGTTGCTTCGCTCGGCGGCCACCTGGTGAACCGCCGCGAGAGTCCGCTCATGCTCCGTTGACATCGGGATCACCTCATCGCGCCAACCCCAGCGTGATCGCCGCCACGACGATGGCGCCAAGCACGATCCACAGAAGATAAATCTGCGGCGCGCCGGCGTGCGTTCTGCTGATTCCGCCGGCGGCTTTCTCGATGGCGTGCGCCGCCGGCATGTACAGCCACCGGTCGAGATCGAGCAGCCGCCGGACCTGGACCGGAAGGCGGGGAGCGGGCAGCTTCGCGGCCGGATAGACCCCCTGGACCGCGTGCTTGAACGGCAGGTAGTAACTGCCGGCCGGGTACCGCACCGTCTCCGGCCCGTGTTCTTCGCCGCAATACCACACCGGCACAGACCGGGTCCTGGCCTTTCCGGCCCGCTGGATGCCAAAGGCGAGCAACGCCAGAATCAGCAGGGCCGCCAAGGCTGCCAGCGGCCACCAGAACGCCACCGGCGTCCCGTCCACTAGCGCGATGCCGTCCCACAAGCCCCCCGTGGCCACGGCGGCCGCGGGAGCCCCGTTGAGGCTTTCCAGCGCCTGCCCGATAAACCGCAAGGCCGGCTGCGGGAACACCCCAAGCAGGACGCACAACGCCGCCAGCGCGACCTGCGGCGCAATCATCGACGCCGGAACCTCCTTCACCGCGCGGCGCTCATCCGCGCGTCCCAGATACACCGCGCCGAGCACCTTCAGAAACGACGCCAGCGTGGCGATGGAAATGAACAGAGCGATCAGCCCCAGCACGAGAAACAGAGGCGAGCGCAGGCCCGTCAGAATGCATCCGGAGACGATCAGCCACTTGCTGGTGAAGCCGTTGAAGGGCGGCACGCCCGCGATGCTCAACGACGCAACCGCCGTCGATCCCGCCGTGTACGGCATGGCGCCGGCCAGGCCGCCCAGTTTGTCCATGTCGCGCGTTCCCGTCCGGTACAATACCGAACCCGCCCCCAGGAACAGGCACGATTTGAAACAGGCGTGGTTCACCGCGTGTAGAAGCGCCCCAGCCAGGCTGATCGAGGCCAGCAGCGGCGCCGTCGAAAGGCAGTAGACCCCGGCGCCCAGCCCCAGGCAGATGTAGCCGATCTGCCCGATCGTGTGAAACGCCATCAGACGCTTCGCGTCGGTTTGCCGCAGCGCCGTCAACGTGCCGGCGAAAAGCGAAGCCGTGCCCGCCAGCGCGACGATGATCCCCCACGCCGCCAGCGGCGGCGACGGAACCAGAATCCAGCAGAACAGGCGGACCAGGCCGTAGATCCCGAGCTTCACCAGCACGCCCGACAGCGTCGCGCTCATGCCGGACGGCGCCACCGGGTGCGCGTCCGGAAGCCAGTCCCCCATCGGCAGGATTCCCGCTTTCGTCGCGAATCCCAGGAAGAAGAGAAACACCACCAGGTGCGCCACCAGCGGTTGGGTGGACATCACGCGGGAGAGCGTCTCCCTGGCGGCGTCGAAGTGAAACGAACCCGAAACTCGCCACAGCAGCAGCGCCGCCGCAACCATGCACAGCGTCGCGCCGTGCGTGATGACGAAGTACTTCAGCCCTGCCCGCTGGCTCGCCGCGCTCTCCCGCTCATATGTCACCAGGAAGTACGAGGTCAACGTCATGGATTCCCAGCAAACGAGAAAGGCAACCAGGTCCGCCGAGACGAGCACTCCGTTCATGCTCGCGATGCACAGCAGCAGCGGCGGATAGAACTTCGCCACCTTGTCGCCGCGGTAGTGCTCCATGTAGCGGACTGAGTACACGGCGCTGGCCGGCGCCACCACCGCCACAATCGCCAGGAACACCGCGCTGAGTGGATCTACCCGCAGCGTGAAGCCCGCGCCGAGCTGCGGCAGCGAGACCAACGTACGCTCGGATGTTTGTCCCGCGAACGCGCCGGCCGCCGCCAGCCACGCGCTCACCGCCGACGCTCCGGCGCAGGCAGCGCTCAGCCATCCGCAAAGGCGCGGCCGGCCGGACACCGCGAGGCTCGCAAGCGAGCCCACGATCAGGATCGCCAGGCTGACCTCAACGTAGAAAACCGGATCGCCCATGTCACGTCCCCATGAACCCCACCAAAGGTATGCCGACAATCGGGGCCGTCAGGCAACCGATCATCAGCGCCACCAGCGTCGCCTGAATGGGCCACGGCGCGGCGCTCCGTACGTCGGCGGCCGCCCGCGGCGAGCCGAGAAACACCTTCTGCGCGATGTACAGCATCCAGCCGAACGAAATCAGCGTCTCGCACAACACCAACGTCAGAATCAACGGGCCCGCGGCCCCTTCCAGCCGCATGGCGCCCGCCAGGATCATGAACTTGCTCCAGAACGAAGCCAGCGGCGGCACCCCCGTGACGCTGAGCAGTCCGACGAAGAACGCCGTCGCGGTGAGAGGCATGGTCCGCGCCAGTCCGCCCAGCTCCGAGATCCGGCGCGTCCCTGTGACGTACGCGATCGCCCCCACGCAGAAAAACATCGTCGCCTTCCCCAGGCCGTGGCAGAGGATGTGGAGTACGCCGCCGCGATAGCCCAGCGGCGCGCCCAGCGCCCCGATGGCGATGCCCAGCAGCACATAACCCAGGTGCGCGATCGTCGAATACGCCAGCAGCCGCTTCAGATCGTCCTGCACGAAGTAAAACGACAGTGCGAGGAAAATCGTCAGCAGCGCCATGATCGCCATCAGCGTCGCAACCTGCGGCGTGATCGCCCATCCGCTGCTCACCGTCCGCGCCATCAGGTAGACCCCGGCCTTCACCATCGCCGCCGCGTGCAGATAGGCGCTCACCGGCGTGGGCGCCTCCATCGCATCCGGCAGCCACGTCTGTAAAGGAACCTGGGCCGCCTTCGCCCAGGCCGCGATCAGCAGGAAAACGAAGACCCAGGTCCTTGGTCCGTCGGGCAGTTGCGACAGCGCCGAAAACTCGAACGAGCCCGTCGACGCGAACAGAATCAGCGTCGCCACCAGCAATAGCGCGCCGCCCGCCTGCGTCATCACCATCGCCTTGAAACCGGCGCTCAGGCTCCGCTCGTCCTGGTGGAACGAAATCAGCGCCCACGAACACACCGTGGTCAGCTCCCAGAACACCAGGAGCTGCAGGAAATTGGGCGATATCGCCACGCCCGTCATGCTGGCGATGAACAACAGCAGCCAGAAATAATACCGGCCGTACTGCTGGCTTCCCACCGGGTGCTCACGGTTGTTCCTGGTCAGATACGACGTCGAATAGAGCACCGTCAGCAGACCCACTGGCGCTACCACCAGCAACATCAGCAGCGCCAATGGATCGATGGTGACGCCGAACACCGGCGGCGCCGCCAGGCCGCGCAGCCACGGAAGGTCCCCGACAACAGCGTGATGAGTGGCCCCAAAAGTGGAGACCACCAGCGCGACCGCGGCCGCCGTCGTCAGGCCGGCGCTGACCACCGCCGCCGGCCGGGACCTCTCTTTCAAAAAGACGCACAGGAGCGCCCCCGCGACGGGCAGCGCCAGAATCAGCAGGGCAAGCAGGGTGTTCATGCGGGCGCCTCCCCTACCCGGGAACTGGCGGGAACCGGGCCCGCCGCCGCTCGATTTCGCGCGAGAGCTTCGTTCAATAGGCCCGCGACGGCGCCAACGCTCGCCGCCACGGCGTTGCTCACAGGTTCGAGCAAGCCGGTCCGGCCCGGCTGAATGCCGATCGCAAACACCCGGGCCCGCGTCGCCTCTTCGAGAATGCCGATCAGGAAGGTGAGCGGCGTCCGGTGGGTGGTTGGCCAGTAATTGGCTAACTGGTCCCGTTCCAGGAACGCGATCGCGCCGGGAGTCGAGCCAAAGTCCACCGCATCGATCAGAATGATCGTGTCAGGTTGACGGCGCACCGCCGCCGCCACATGGGCCTCGGGAACGTCTTCGGCGTCAATCACGCACACGCCCGGCCGCGGCGTGATCCGCCGGGCGACCAGGCTGCCGGCCGCATCGTCGCCGCGCATCGGGTTGCCAATGCCCATTACCACCACCGAACCTTCCACCCTGGCGGCGAGTTGTTCCTCCACGTTCATGTCGCCTCGCTCACTCCACCAGTTCGCGGATCTGCCGGAAGTTGAAAACCGGTCCGTCCCGGCAGACATAGCGATGCCCGATCGCGCAGTGGTTGCACTTGCCGATCCCGCACTGCATCATCCGCTCCAGCGTCGAGATCACGGACTCCTCCCGGAACCCGCGCATGAACAGGTCCTGAACCACGAACTTGATCATGATCGGCGGCCCGCAGACGTATGCGATTGTGCTTTCCGGCCGCAGCGCCGTCTTGGTGAACAAGACCGGAACCATTCCGACGTTCCCGCTCCAGCCCGGCGCCCCGCGGTCCACCGTCATGTGGAATTCGACGCCCGAAGTTCTCGCCCACTCATCGAGTTCGTCTTTGTAGACCAGGTCGGCGGGCGTCCGGGCGCTGTAGAGGATCGTCACGTTCCGGAAACCGGCGCGTTCGTCCAGCACGTTCCAAATCAGGCTGCGCAGCGGCGGCAACCCGATCCCGCCTGCCACAAAGAGCAGATCCTTTCCCCGGGCGCCCTCCATGTCGAACCCGTTGCCGAACGGCCCTCGAATACCCACCTCC
Organism: Bryobacteraceae bacterium; assembly: GCA_026129905.1. GTDB lineage: Bacteria > Acidobacteriota > Terriglobia > Bryobacterales > Bryobacteraceae > JAHCHE01. The sequence goes on from JAHCHE010000004.1 coordinate 142,731, forward strand.
TCCCCGCACTCAAGCCGGTGCAGCGCGTCGGTCAGCTTGCCCGTCCGTCGGATCGTGGTTTCGAACATCCCGGACCGCGTCGGACTCGAAGCGAGGCAGAATGGCGCCTCGCCGTAACCGAACACCGAAAGCTCGATGAACTGTCCGGGCAGGAAACGGAAAGCCCGAGCCTCGTCCGGCTCGCGGAAGCGCAGGCTGAACGTTTTGGTATCGGGGGTCTCGTCGCGCACCGCGTCGATCCGTGCGATCTGGGGGAGGAACGCGTCATTGTTCATGCCAGGCCCTCCTCCGGATCGCGGCCACCACCGCCGGCATGTCCGTTCCGCCCAGGCACACCTTGATGCACCGGCCGCAGCCGACGCAGCCCGTCGCGCCGTCGCGCACGTAGTACTGAGCGCTCACTTTGTGGAAGAAGCGGCGCTTCATCCGTTCCCCCCGTTGCGCCCGCGGATTGTGTCCCGAAGCCTCCAGCGTGAACGCCCCGTACTGGCACGAGTCCCACATGCGGCAGCGCGTCCATCGGCCATCGCCGCCCCGATCCTTCACGCTGAAGCAGTAACACGTTGGGCAGATGAAATTGCAGCCGCCGCACTCGAGGCACCAATCGCCCATCTGTTCCCACAACGCGTCGTCCACGCGCCGGGTGGAAATGCGCCGCATCGCCGAGGCAAAGTGGCAGGTCTGGTCTCCAAAGCGTCCCCGCGCCACCGTCTCCAGCCTCTGTCGCTGCGCGACCTCCTCTTCCGAAGCGGGACGGAAAAGGCCGGACGCATGCCCGATAGCCGCCTCTCCCTTTTCGCTGCCGGTCTCGGCCAGGTATCTCTCGCCGAGATCCGTCAGTTGAACGTCATAGCCGCCGCTCAGGAAGGGGCCGGAGTCGCTGCACACGCAAAAACCCAGCCTGCAGGGTACGTGACACGCCAGCGCGATCAGCGTGAAGTTCGCCCGGCGCCGCAGATAGGAAGCGTCGGCCGGCTCCATTTCGTGCATTCGCGTCAGGAACGCGATGCCCCGGACGTCGCACGGCCGCACGTTCAACAGGATTCTCGGCGCATCGTCGTAAATCGGAGCCACCGTCGTGACGCCGCCGTTTCGCCGGATCGCAACGATCGGGTCGGTCTGCGGCAGCAGGAACTGCTTGGGCGGCGCGAGAGGATTCTCGAACTCCCACAACGGCTCCTCCGGGGATTCAATTCGGCAAAACGCCGCCTCGCCGCACGGCCCCCGCACCGGAGCGATCACCTTGCCACTTTCCAGCAGCGCTCCCACCCATTGCGCGATGTCGCGTTTGGCTATCGTCAGTACAAGGGGCTGCATCTCAGGCTCGCTCCACCTGCACGGCGGTGATTCCTTCGTCCGCCAGCACGCCCGCCAAGCAGTCGCGGAAGGCGTACGGCGCCAGCAGGGTTCCGCGCCGCAATCCATCCCGGCGCCGGATGGGAACGATCGCCTCGCCGCGGGCGGAACCCAGCTTCACCTGCCAGCCCGCGCGCACCCCGAGCGCATCCGCATCGTCGCCGCTCATTTCCACGAAGCCGTTCGGGAACAGCTTCCGTTCCGATTGGGAGTCCCGGCTCAGGGTCGGCGAAAACGAAACCAGTGGGTCGCCGCCCCAGTCAAACGCGCCATCCCACGCGAGTACGAACGGACGCTCGGCGGTAGTCAGCTCTTGCGTCGCGGCGGCCTGGACGTTGAATCGAACCGCTTCCGGCATCTCCGTCAACGCCGAACCCCATCCTCCGTCGAATATCCGCGCCGCCGTCCCGCCATACCGCGGCGCCGCCCGTTCAATCTCGTGAAACACGTCCGCGGCCGAATTCCACGTTCCCCCCGCGCCTAGCCGCGCGGAAAGCTCGGCCAGCGCTCTCCAACCCTCCACCGCGTCGCCCGGCAAGGGGCCCGCCGGACGGACCCTTTGGATGCGGGCTTCCATGTTGGTCACCGTTCCTTCGGTCTCCGCGAAACTGGCCACCGGGAGCACGGCGTGGGCGGCTTCCACGACCGGCGTCACAAACGCATCCAGCGCCACCAGGAACTCGATCCGCTCGATCGCGGCTCGGGCCCGCTGACCCGCCGAGAGGACTGCCGCCGGATCGTCCGCCAGCACAACGAGTCCGCTGACGTTCTCGATCATCCGGTCCGCATCGAGTCCGGCGCCGGACGGCAGGGCCTTTCCCCAAACCGATTCGACGCGTCTTCGGGCTTCTCCATCTTCGATGGGCTCGTACCCGGGCAGCCGGTCCGGGGCCAATCCCACGTCGCAGGCGCCGCGCGCGTTGCTGCGTCCGAGGAGCGGCAACAACCCGCTGCCCGGCCCGCCGAGATGGCCCGTGACCGCGGCCAGCGTGGCTATCACCGCGGCGGTTTTTCGAGACGCGTCCCCGCAGCCGGCGCTGGGTCCTATCAGGAATGCCGCCCGCTCCGCCGCCGCGATCCACTCCGCCGCCTCGCGGATCTCATCCGTCGCGCTCACCGCTTGCAGGTCGCCACGCAGCGCGTCGTACCCCGCGCAGCGCGCCGCCTGTTTCTCTTCACCCGCCGCGCGCAGAGCCGCTGCCAGCAGAGCATTGATCGCCTCGCCCTCGCTTCCGGGCGCAACCTGAAGAAAGCGCGACGCCACGCGGGCCATCTGCGTGCGAGCGCATCCGATCGCAATCAGCCGCGCGCCTCGTGTGCGCGCTTTCAGGACCGACGCCGCAGCGCGAGGATGCGTCTTCGCTAGATCGCCTTCCACGAGCACGACCGCATCGCAGGATTCGATGTCCCGCAGGGCGATAGGGCGAGTGGAACCGCCGGTGACGTCTTCGATGCCCGCCAGAAGCGGGCGGCATTGGGAGTGGTAACAGAAATCGACGTGATTGGTCCGGAGCCCTGCTCTCGCGAGGCGGCCGGCGAGGTAGTTCTCCTCGTTGGTGGCGCGCGCCGAGCCGAGGACGCCCACCGGCTTGCCCGCCGCGATCAACTCCCGGAGCCGCCCCGCGACGTGATCCAGAGCCTCGTTCCAGGGAACCGGTTCCAGGCGCCGATTCCGCCGGATCATCGGGCGCAGGAGCCGGCTGCCCCAGGACGGCGCTTCGTGCGCGCACCACCCGCGGGCGCAGAGCTTTCCTGCCGATACAGGATGACTTTCGCCCGGCGCCACGCCGGCCGCCTCTCCGTTCTTCGCCAGCAGGAAAAACCCGCAGCCACAGGCGCAGAAGGGGCACGTCGTCGCGGTGCTCACCATGTTACGCCTCGGGTTGTACGCGATCCGCGGACAAACCTCAGACGGGAGCGCGATGAATTGAGATCTCCCTCGGCCTCCGGGAGCCGGAAACCACTTCGACGGGCAAGGCAGGCGCCGACGCGGGAGCCGCTCGCCTCACGACTCCCGAACCGGCCGCCTAAAGGGGGCACGTCAGAACCGCTGAGCGCCGGAGCCATAAAGCCTCCGCGGCAGTATTAATGATTTTGCGGTCTGTTTATCTCCAGGCCTATTGTGCATCCTTTTCCATGGCAAGTCAACCCTGCCGGCGCCGCCGAGCCGCCGGACCCTTCGAGCATGTTCGAATTCGGGATTTGTCTGTCCGAATTGGAATGCCTGCCGCGTCTTGGACCGTTGGAACGCTCGGAACCGCCCCCATTCGGTCCCGCTCCTTCACCACCTTGCCCTTCTCGCCCCCGCGGTAAAGCCGCAACTCCGCGAACTACTGCTTCGGACTTTTGAGCACCTTCAACCGTCCCGCGCTCAGCCGCTCCCACACGCGGTAGATCCCCGCCTCGACCGCGTTGTCGGCCGTCTGCAGCTTCAGCCCTTGGTCCGTGTACATCTGCCAGAGCTGTCGTCCGTCGACCTGGCTCCGCCCGCGGCAGGCCGGATCGATCGCGCCGCGGATCCACTTACCACGCGCCTGAATCGCCTGCGCATCATCAACGCCGCGATGGTTTGGCGACGATCGCAAACGCGGGCGACAACCGTCGCCGGCGAAAAATCCGCAAATCGAGGCGATGCGCTCCGGCGGGCCGGTGCACGGCTCCGGAAGCAACACGGCGGTCGCGGCGATGCGCTCCAGAGGGGCGTTTTGCGCGTTTCCCTCTTTTTTTGGTGTCGGCGCGAAGACGAGGCATTTCGGTCGAAAGGCCTCCCGGATACCATGCTATACATAACATACAACACATATCAAGTAAGATTAATCCAATTCTATTCTTTCGCGGCATGTTAAGATTGAGGATATGGCGAGACATCCCGAGGTCGACAAGTACATCCGCCAGATCGCGTCGATGGGCGGCAAGGCGCGGGCGGAGAAGCTAACGCCGGAACAACAGAGCGAGATCGGCCGCAAAGCCGGCCTGGTCGGCGGCAAGGCGCGGGCTAAGAAGCTGTCGGCGGAGCGGCGCAGCGAAATCGCCCGCAAGGCTGTCCAGGCGCGGTGGAGCAAGGTTTCCGACTCGCAATAAAGCTTGCGGTGCCGCTCTCCCATCGGTTTGTTGGTAATTGTGATGGGCAGGCGCTAGCTCGTCGGGGCTTCGCGTGCCTGGTTTCGGATGACGATCAGACGCTGTCGCCGCGGGACGCGCTCTGTGGTTGATGCGGTGGGCCTTATCTCCCGGGACGGCATGCCAGGCCACGTGGCGCGGCGAACCCAGGCCGGCCCAACGGACTTCAACCTGAGTATCGGTACGATTACGCCAAAGCAAAACCAAACCGCTTCGCCGATCGCATACGTGCGGGATCTGTGGCCATCTTGCTGGATCCCGATGTAGCACAGGTTTTTCAGAATGCCGAATCCGTAAACAGTGTGCTGAGGGCCCTTTTGGCGACAATGCCTGCCCGCCGTACGCGTGGGGCGCGCTGAGTCCTGCTGCCTGGGATAGCTCTCGACTCGGCTCGCTGCCGCGAGGTTCCCCAACTCGCGCTACCTGCGTCCGGCGTTGAACGGCCCGGGTATCGAGATCAAATCGGTGCGGGCGTGCTCGCCCTCGCTGACGCGGGATAGGGCGTAGACCGCGCCGTCCTTGCCGACCGCGATCGAGTTGACGTATGTGGGCTTGCCGCCGCCTTCGAAAAAGATAGGGCCGTGATCGGTGTAGCGGGCGGCCGGAATGTCGTATGTGACGAGGTGCAGATTCTCCTCGCCCTTGGACTCGCCTTTCGCCGTGCTGGACTTTCCGCTGACGCGGCGGCCTTCACGGTAGACCGGGCCGCCGGTGAGGTAGTGAAGCGTGTGCCCGTCGGGGCCGAGCGCGAAGCCGAGATAGCCGTAACTGAACTGGTCAAACATGCCGCTGCGTTTGGATGGCAGCGACGTTAGCCGCTCCAGGACCTCGACGCGTTCGTCCTGCGGGACGAAGCGGAACAGGTAGCCCGAATTGCCGTGCACTCCGTAAACGGCTTTGTCGGGCTCATGCCAGACCACTTGCCGCCAGTTGTACCCCATGTGGCCGGCCGACGTCGGATCGTAGAGGCCGAAGTAATCCTTCTTTAGGTCGTCGCCGCGCACCGGTTCGAGCGAATCGCTCGCCAGGCGGTAGCGCATGATGACGCCCTCGCCCGTGGTGTAGTAGACCGACCCGTCGTCCGGATTCACCGCCAGCGAACGGCAGAGCGTTCGGTATGTAGGGCCGCGGCCGTCCTCGCCCTGTTCGGACACCAGACCGAGATTCCGCAGGTCTTTCTTCGCCAGGTCCAGCCGCAGGAAGTAACCCTTGGGCCACGTGATGCCGTAGAGTCGCCCGCGCCGGGTGTCCATGGTCATCGAGATGATCCCCTCCCGATCGGGCGCGATGCCAAGGTCCTCGAATTTCCCGCTGGCAATGTCGAACGAGAGGAAATGGCCGCCGGGGTAGGGTGTGAAGCCGGGCGGTGGGATGCCGGGCTTCTCCATGCCATCGATGATGCTGTAGAAGCCGATGTGCGAAGCGAAGTACAGCTTGCCGTCGGATTCCACGAAGTTGACGTGGCTCTTGCCTTGGACAATGGCCTTGCTGCCGGCCTGCCCGCAAGCCTGATCCAGGTCGCCGAGGCTGTCGATTTTGCCGGAAGCCGGGTCGTACGAAAACATCCGCGCGGCGACGTCATGCTCGGCGGACGACAGTACATAGTAGATTTTGCCGTTGCTTGCGGCGCCCATGCCGTTGTAGGTATCGTGAGCGGCCGCGAATCCTGAGTCGTGAATCTTAGCGATCAGTCGTTCCTCCTTCCCGGTGGCGCGCGGCGCCTCCGGCGCGCAACTCGATAGCGCGGTCAGAGAGACCGCCAATAAAGGATAAATAAGCCGATTCATTTCGACGATTTCCTTCCCAATTCGACGCCTTTCGTCGTCACGTAGTACTTGGCCAACATATTCGGATCTTCCCACGCCGGCTGCGAAGCCGGGTTTGCGAGGTAGGAAAAGAATCGTTCCGTCAGAAGCGCGAAATGAGCCTCGTGCCCGACGCGCAGGCGATCCGGAATCGTCAGCAGGAAGGCCCCATCCGTTTCGCGGAACCCGAGAGCGGGATATGTCCGCTGGAGGTCCGCCACCTTCCGCTCGAGCGCTCGCCGCACCGCCGCGGCGTCCGACGCCGCCTCCGGAACCACGTAGACCTCGGGCCGGTAATTTTCCTCCTTGCCCTGGCGCACCTCCACCCGTGAACGGCTCCCGCGGAAGATCGCGAGTTCCGTGTCGGATGTTCCGGGCGGCGGCTCGAAGTCCCAGCGGATGTCCAGTTCGACGTGAACGCCGCGCAGCGCGTACCGGACCGTGTTGTTGCAGAAGTAGTCGAGCGCGGCGCTCTGCGCGGGCAGAACCGACGGATTGGGATCGCCCGTGACGCGCTGCAATTGTTCCCGGGTGAGCGTGGTGGGCTCGCGGGCCGCATCGAGGATGCGGATGTCCCGGGCGAAGTCCAGCGCTTTATCCGGGAACAGAATCCACTGCACGAGGTCGACCAGGTGCGTCCCCACGTCGGTGAGCCCTTCACCCTGCTCGCGCGTGTCGAAGAACCATACCGGCCGCAGGTTCGGGACCCCCGCGACCAGCTTGTAGAGGTAGTGAACGCTCGCCATCCGTACGGCGGGATCCTCCAGCGACCCTTTTTCCGGCTCGCCGAACAGTTCTCGATCGTTCACCAGTTCCCGCTGAAGCTGGCAGGTGACCTCGAACCGCTGCGTCATCGCGTCGTAGGCGACCAGGTTATTGCGCCGCGCCTTTTCGAGCACGCTGCGCAATCTTGGAAGCTGGGCCGCATCCAGGATCCACGGCTTGTCGGCCAGCACGTGCAGACCGGCGTTCACCGCGGCCTCGATCCGGTCGATCTTCAACGCGTTGCGGCCTGACAACACCACCACGTTGCCCGGCCGCTCCGCCAGCATCCGCTCGAAGAAGTCCCCGCCCGCGTAGATCTCCAGTTTCCAGGCGGTGGGCCGGTCCGCCCGGCGATTAAAGCGCGAGACGCGGTCGAGGTGGGCCAGCAGGTCCGGACCCAGCGGCGCGTAGACGAATGCCAGCGGCGAGACGCCGGGCAGCATTTCCTTTTGCAGGAGCGCCGCGTGGAAGTGTCCCGGATCCACCGTGACGATGCGGATCTCTTCCGCCCGCGCCAGCCACGCGGCGCAGAACATCAGGCCGACGCATTTGACCGTCATACGGGACCTAAATCTCCACCCCGAGTTCCTTCCAGTCGACGCTCCGACCTTTGTAGATGGCTTCGCGGCCCATGATGGCCGTGAGCGCCGCGATGGCGCCCACGCGAATGTCGGCGAATGGCTGACGCCCGGCGCGGATATCCGCGACGAACTGCGCCACCGCGTCCTCGCCCTCGAGGTCGCCCTTGCCGGCCAGCAAATCCCGCGGCTCAGCTTCGCCGTACAGGTCATAGAAATGCGCGGAAGTGTGCGTCATGTACACCGTGCCGGTTTCGCCGAAGACGGTGTACCACATGCCGCTGGGCAGCGTTTTCAGATGCCGTGGATGGAAGCTGATCTGGCTGTAGTCGCAGTGCATGTCGTTTTCGTAGATGTACTGGACGCTGAAGCCGTCCATCATCACCGTGCCCGGGGGAATCGGCTCGGGAAAGTATTTCTTGCCGTGGCCGAAGGCGCTCACGGGTTTGCTGGCGGCGATCCAGTTGCACGCGTCGATGTTGTGGACGGCGTTCTCCACGATCAGGTCGCCCGAATGCTTGACGTCGGCGTACCAGGTCGTGCGCGTCTTTTCCTGCGGCGTGGTTTCCGCCTCGCGCGAGCGGCTGCGCCCGCCGTGCCGGTGCGCCTTGATGATGTAAGTCTTGCCGGCGACGCCTTCGTGGACTTGGCGAATGGCTTCGCGGACCGCCCGGTAGTAGCGCAGTTGCTGGCCGACCTGGAGGAATGCGTTCGAGCCGCGCGCCGCGCGCAGGACCAGGGCCACCTGTTCCGGCGTGATGCCTAGCGGTTTTTCGCAATAGACGTACTTGCCCGCCCCGAGGCAGGCCGCCGCCATCTCCGCGTGCAGATCGCACGGTGTGGCGATGAAAACGGCGTCGACCTCCTTTAGATCGACAACCCTCCGCCACTCGGTGAACGATTGCGGGGAGTGCGCGGCCGCGGCGCTGAGGGCGCGGTCCCGCGTGTCGGCGTCGATGTCGCAGACGGCGGCCACTTTTACGTTGCGCTCGGCAAGCGACAGCCGCAACAACTCGCTTCCCCGCACGCCGGCGCCGATGTAAGCGGTGCGGATCTCCTGTTCCTGCGCGGCGGCGAGGCCGGCGGCCGCGGTCCCAAGCAGAAATGTTCGTCGGTCGGTAAGAGCCATAAGATTTCCGGAAGGTTCTACGTTCGCGTCTCCATAAAGACTATACTGCGCGCGGGCGGTGGAAGGCGGGCGCGTGGCCGGTGGACTCCGCGTTGTCGCGGCGGAAGGTTTCGCTGTAGATTGAGAGCTTCCATGATCGGCGTCGCGAAGGCCACCCGCACCCGTCACAAAGTGGTGACCGCCGCCTTCTTTCTGGCGACGGTGTTGTACCTGGACCGCGCCGCACTCAGCGTGATGGCGCCGGTCATCCGTCAGGACCTCGGCTTTTCGCCCATGGCGATGGGCTGGGTGTTCAGCGCGTTCGTATGGGGCTACGCGCTGTTTCACATTCCGTTCGGCTGGCTTGGCGACATCGCCGGGCCGCGGCGCGTATTGAGCGGCATCGTCCTGCTGTGGTCCGCCTTCACGGCAGCGACGGCGGCGGCGTGGAACCTGGCGTCGATGCTGGCCATTCGGTTCCTGTTCGGCGCGGCGGAAGCGGGCGCGGCGCCGAACGTGACGCGAGCTTTCTCCCGATGGATTCCGCCGGGGGAGCGCGCCCGCGCCCAAGGATTCTTTCTGTCGGGCATGAGCGCCGGCGGAGCGCTGGCCCCGCCGCTGACGGCGGCGCTGCTGGTGTTGTGGGGATGGCGCGTGACGTTTGTTCTGCTCGGCGGACTCGGCGTCATCTGGGCCGCCGCCTGGTACGCGTGGTTCACCGATCATCCCGCTAATCACAAATCGGTGAACCAGGCCGAACTGACGCTGATTGCCTCCGCGCAGCCGGCGAACCGGGCGGCGTCGATTTCGTGGCGGCGCTTGCTCGGATCGGCGAATCTCCGCGCCATCCTCCTGATGTACTTCACCTACGGCTATACCGGCTACATCTATATCACCTGGTTTCCAAGCTACCTTGTCGAGGGCCGCCGCCTGTCGGTGGCCATGATGGGATTTCTGGCCGCGCTTCCCACGGGATTGGGAATGATCGCGAAGCCGCTCGGCGGGTGGTGGAGCGACTGGGCCGCGGCCAAGCATGGCCTGGCCTTTGGACGCCGCGTGGTGGGCATGGCGGGATTCGGGCTGGCCGCCCTCGCGGTGATCCCCGGCATCCTCGTCTCGAACGCGTACGCGAGCGCGCTGCTGCTGGCTGTGGCGGACGGGGGCGCGGCGCTGGCGCACGGCGTCTGCTTCGCCGTCTGCCTGGACATCGGAGCGGGCCGGGCGGGGACGGTTTCCGCCCTGATGCTGACCGCGGGCAGTCTGGGCAACGTCCTGTCGGCCCTCGCCTTCGGCGCCTCGCTCCAATACCTTGGCTCATGGACTCCGCCGTTTCTGATCGGCGTGGCGGCGAACCTGGCCGGAGCGTTGCTCTGGCTGGCAATCGATCCGAAAAAACAACTCGTATGAACACGACTAGCAAGGTATTTCGTGGAATTTTCACGATTCCATCGACGCCGTTTCGGTCCGACGGCGAAATCGACGTTCCCAGCTTTCGCCGGCTGGTGGATTTTTGCGTCGATTGCGGAGCGCATGGCCTGGTATTCCCGGTGAACGCCAGCGAGTGGATCCACCTGAGCGACCAGGAGCGGTTCACGCTCTCGGAGACCCTGGTGGAACAGAACGCCGGCCGTCTGCCGGTGGCGGTCGGCGTGTCGGCGGCCACCAGGGAAAACGCGGCGCGGTTTTCGTCCCACGCCCGCGAAATCGGCGCCGACGCCGTCATCGCCATGCCGCCGCACATACGCCGGCGCTCTCTCTCCGAGGAGGCTATCTTCGACTACTTCGCCGCCATCGCGACGGCAGCGCGCTTGCCGGTGTTCATCCAGAACTGGCCGGGGCCAGTCGGCACGGACATGCCGGTCCGCTTCCTGCTGCGGATGTGCCGTGAGATCGAGTGGGTCGACTACATCAAGGAGGAGACCGAGCCGAGCACCGTCAAGCTTACCGAGGCGCTGGCGTCCAGCGACGGGGCGGTGAAAGGCGTCTTCGGCGGCGCGGGCGGACGCTACCTGATCGAGGAATACCGCCGGGGCTCGGCCGGCAACATGCCCGGATGCCATGCCACGGACGTCGTCGTGGCGTTCTGGAACGCTTTGGAAAGCGGCGACGACGCAAGGGCGATGCACATATATAAGGAAATGGCGCCGCTCTTTTTCTTCGAAACGCAACTGGACGGCTGCTATAAGGAAGTGCTTTACCGGCGCGGCGTCATCGAGTGCCCGCTGAAACGGAACGGAGCGATGGCGCTGGACTCGATTTCGTCGATATACCTGGACGAAATTCTGGCCGCGCTTGCGCCGCTGATGACGTGGCGCGGGTAGAGCGGCCGGGATCGGAGAACCGATGCGAATCACCGGAGTGAAGACGATCGTCGTGGGCAATCCCTGGAAGAACTGGCTGTTCGTCAAGCTGGAAACCGATGAAGGCCTGACCGGGCTCGGCGAAGCGACGGGCGGCCTGGAAACCACGCCGATCGAAGCACAGGTGCGCGAGATTAGCCGATTTGTCGTCGGCGAAAACCCGCTCGAACCGGTCCGGCTCTGGCAGCGGATGTACAAGGGCGTTTTTCTGAACGTCTCCGTGGCGATGAACGCGATCGAGATCGCCTGCTGGGACATCCTCGGAAAGAGTCTTCAAACGCCGCTGTGGAAGCTGCTCGGCGGAAAGCAGCGGCCGCGGCTTCGCGCCTATGCCAACGGCTGGTACCAGGGGCCGAGAGACCCCTCGTTCTTCGCGGAAGCGGCCGGCCGGGTGAAAGAGATGGGCTATACCGCATTGAAGTTCGATCCGTTCGGCGCGGCCTACCGCTTCCTCGATCGCGAGGCGGAGGAACTCGCGATACACATCATCCGCGCGGTGCGCGAGGCGGTCGGAGACGGCGTCGACATCCTCATCGAAGGCCACGACCGGTTCAGCGTATCGACGGCCATCCACCTGGCGCGGCGCATGGAAGAGTTCCACCCGATGTTCTTCGAGACGCCGGTAATGTCCACCGACATCGCGGCCACGCAGCAGGTGGCGCGGTCCGTCCGGGTTCCGGTCGCCGCCGGCGAGCGATTCCGGCGGCTGGCGGAGGTCGCTCAACTGGTGGCGGACCGCTCGGTGAGCATCGTACAGCCGGAGACGCTCAACATCGGCGGAGTCTCCGGGGCAGCCAAAGCGGCGGCGATCGCGGAGGCCGCCGAGGCGTTTGTCGCGCTGCACCAGGCGCAGAGCCCGCTCTGCACCGCCGTTAACGCGCACATTCACGCAAGCATCCCGAATTTCCTCATTCAGGAGTGCTTTGACGACTTTCTGGCGCCGTGGGCGCGCGAAGTCTGCCGGGGCGTACCCGCTGTGAAGGACGGCTATCTTGATCCCTCCGACAGCCCTGGACACGGCGTGGAACTCGACGAGGCGGAGGCCGCCCGGCGACCCTACGGCAGCGCGAATTTTCTTCGGCTGTTCGAAGACGGGTGGGAACTCCGCAAATAGCGGGTCGCCGGCGCACTACCAGCGGAGGATCGCGATGGTGATAAGGTAACTTCTATCGGGATCGGGCAAGCGAGCCGGGTCCCGCAGGAGCGGGAATGAAACGGGAAACACGGGAAACACGGCGAAACTTCGTCAAAATCGGTTGCGCCATACCCGGGCTGGCAAGCGCGGCGGCCGCGAGCGGCTCGTCCAGCCTCCGGGAAGCGGCGCCGATCTATCGGAAGCTGGGCGTCAAGACCTACATCAACGCCTACGGCACGCTCACCACGCTGAGCGGGACGCTGATGCCTCCGGAGGTCACCCGCGCGATGGAAGAAGCCTCGCGTAACTTCGTCGAAATCCACGACCTCCAGGACAAAGTGGGCCGGCGCCTGGCGGAATTGACGGGAGCCGAAGCGGCGTTCGTGACGGCCGGCGCTTCGGCGGCGCTGTGCCTGGGCGCCTGCGCGGTCACGGCCGGCGACGACCCCGCGAAGATGAAGCAACTGCCCGACCTCACCGGCATGAAGAGCGAGATGGTGATTCAGAAGGCGCACCGGAACTCGTACGACCACGCCTTTCGCATGGTGGGGATCACGCTGATCGAGGCGGAAACCGCGGACGAAGTCCGTCAAGCCATCAACGCCAAGACGGCCGCGCTGGCCATGGTGCTGAGTCATAACAGCCTCGGGCACAAGGTCGAATTGGACCAGATGATCGAGATCGCGCACGGCGCGGGCGTACCGCTGATTCTCGACGCGGCCGCCGAGATTCCTCCGGTCGAGAACCTGAGCAAGTTCGTGAAGATGGGCGCGGACCTGGTGGCGTTCAGCGGCGGCAAGAATCTCCGCGGGCCCCAATGCAGCGGGCTTCTGCTGGGGCGCAAGGAACTGGTCCGGAAAGCGTATGCGAACAGCTCGCCGAGCAACTACTTCCCGCGGATCGCCAAGGTCGGCAAAGAGGAGATCGTCGGCCTGCTGGCCGCGGTGGAACTGGCCTTGCGGACGGACTGGGACGCGCGATTTCGCGAATACCACGCGATGCTCGACCGCGTGGCGGAGCGCGTCAAGGACGTTCCGACGGTGTTCACCGAACTTGCGCCGAACGACGACTTCAGCCACTCGCCGCGACTCTCCATTCAGTGGGACGAAGCGCGGCTTGGTGTGACGCTCGCGGAAATGATGCGCCAGCTTCGCGAGGGCGAACCGGCGATCATCGCCACCGATCTCACCCGCTATCGCCCGCATTGGAAAGGGCTCGGGATCTTCCCCTACAACCTGATGGCGGGCGAGGAAATCGTCGTCGCGGACCGCGTGAGGCAGATCCTGCTCGCAAAGTCGTAGCGCCGGGGCGCGGGGTCAGCGAATGGCGACGATCAGGTCGCCGGGCGACGCGGGGCGCGCGATCTTGACGAACCCCGCCGATTCCAGCCACGAGCGGTACTCCTGTTCCGAGTACGTCGAGCCGCCGCGCGTGTTCACCAGCATGTGCACGGCGAACATCGCCGCCGGCCTCGGCGCGGTCTTGCCGGGTTCCAGGATGAAATCGCGGATGACGAGGCGGCCGCCGGGCGCGAGCGCGCGGTGACAGCGGCGGAACAGGTCCTGGTTCTCCTCGGGGCTCAGCATGTGGCAGATGGCCGACAGCAGCGCCAGGTCATAGTCGCGGCCGAAGTCGTCCTTGGTCAGGTCGCCCACGCGCGTCGTCACGCGGCTGGAAAGACCGGCTTCATCGATGTGTTTTTGCGCGATCGGCGCGACGGCGGCCAGGTCGAGCACTTCGGCGCGCAGATCCGGCTTGGCTTGCGCGAACGCGATCGAGTAGGCGCCGGAGCCGCCGCCGATGTCGATCATGCGGCGAACGCCGGTCACTCCGACGTCGCGCACGAGAGCCGCCGCGTTGGTCGCGGCGTTGCGGTGCATAGCGGCGATAAAGGCCCCGGTCCACTGCGGGTCCTGAGCCTCGACGCCGGGCGGCGCCGCGGCCGTGCCGGCCCGGATCGACTCCGTCAGCGCGCTCCAGCCGGTCCACATGTGGACGGTGTGCATCAGCGCCGGCCGCGCGTATTCGGGAGAGCCGGACACCAGCCGCCGCGCGATGTCCGGCGTGTTACGGAAGACGCCTTCCTGTTTCGACAGCGCGCCGACGGCGGCCAGGGCGTTGAGAAATGTCTCCGTGGCGCGGGGATTCGTCTTCAGCTTCGCGGCCACCTGCGCCGCGGAAGCGCCGTCCCCAACGGCTGTGAAAATATCGAGTTCAACGGCGGTAAGCAGCAACCGGCTTTCCTGGAACGAGCCCATGATGCGCGTGAACTCGGAATAGGACATCGGATTCCCCGCGGCGCCGGCGAAGCCGCAGGCGAGCAGCGCGAACGCCGCAGCAATGGATGGACGCATGACTGACTGCCTCCTTCGGCCACCATCTTATGCCGATTGTTCCAAGCTACGGTTGTGGCGCAGATTGGCCGAAGGCAACCTGCGGGCCGATCGGCGATCGGCCCGGCGGCGGCATGGTTATTTTCCGACCGACGCTTAGCGCGCACCCGATCGCCGCCGGTCGCCTCACATGCCGCCGCGGACGGCAGTGACGAAGAATGAGTTTCCTCCGCTCTTCAGGGCGTTGCCCGTGCTGCCGTCGACGAAACTCACCACCCACGCGAAGGCCGGGCCGACCAGGTTTGTCGTTGACGACCAGTAGTCGGCGGGGACGAACTTGAAAGGATGGCCCGCCGGCAACGCCGGATAATGCGCTTGCACGTCGATCAGGCTCATCAGCTCGTTGCGGTTCGGCAATCGCCAGTCGCCTGGCAAGCTCCTATCGGTGAGGCCGCAAGCTCCGCTAGCCAACGCATTTGCCGCGGAGATAGCGGTAGACCAGTCTTTCTGGCCAAGGCACTCGGCGTTCTTCAGCCATGTCAGTTTGGTAAGTTTGTCCGTGACTGTCCCATTCTTGTTATCGGTGAAGCGGGGGCTCGGAGCTTGAGCGCCCGCCTGGTGGTAGCCGTCATCGCCCGTCACATAGACCGTCGTCTGGCCGGTCTTGAGAACCACATGTTGTTGTTTCGGTTTCGGCGCCGCTCTGCCGGACGATACGCATATCGCCATTGCCACGAGCGCGGCCAGAAGACCCAGGGTTTTTTTCATATCCGTTCCTCCTCCGAACAATCGCCTCAAGTTTTCGAGATCACTTGGGCTCTGGAAGGCTTGGTTGGCCTTCAGAAACACCTGCGTAATTCGAAGGGGAAATACGACAACGGAGGGTAAAAAACCAAGGCGCCGGCCACGGCCAGGCAACGGTCCCACAAGCAGCTATCAGGCGGCGTATGTACACTGAAGCATGGCCGCGCACCTGCCATGGAAGGCCCCCGGACCACAAGACGGCTGAAGCTCCTGACGTATAACATCCATTCCGGAATCGGCAGGGACGGCAGGTCCGATCTCGACCGCGTCCGGCGCATTCTTTTGGAAGAACGAGCCGACGTCGCAGCGCTTCAGGAGATCGAAAGGAGCGCCGGCGCCGGTCAAGTGAATGAGCTGGCGATGGATCTGCCGGCGACCGCATCTTTCTGCGAAACACGCCCGGCGGGAAAAGGGTCGTTCGGTCTGGCGACGCTCAGCCCATTGCGGGTCGTGCATTGTGAAAACTACGACCTGAGTTATGCGGGGGCGCGCGAGCCGCGATTCTGTCTGCGGACCGATCTTGAAGTCGCCTCAGGCGCGGCGCTTCACGTTTTCAACTGCCACCTCGGACTGACGATGAGGGAGCGGCGTTTTCAACGCGACCGGATGCTGAGCGACGCGATTCTGTTGAGCCGGGACCTGCGTCATCCGGTGGTCCTGATGGGCGACTTCAACGATAGTCCGTTCAGCGTGATTCACTCCAGTTTGCGCCGGCGCTTCCAGGACGCTTATCGCGCCGCCGGTAGGCGCTGGGGCCCGACGTTCCGCCTGGGGGTGATTCCGATCCGTCTCGACTATATATATGTCAGTCCTGGGATTCGCGTTCTGGATTGCTCGGTGCGGAACGACCGCCTGGCGCGCGTTGCCTCGGATCATTTGCCCGTAGCCGCTACCGTCGAGATCTGCTGGCCGTGAGTTTTGCCAGCGCCGCTCCGACAGCAATGCCCGCGAACGCCCATCCCCACTTGCTCCGGGCGGCGGACGCGGCTAGCGTTCGCAGAACGAACCCCGGCGTGACCGGCTGCGGCGGATCGATGAGCGCGGCGCTGAGGATCTGGATCTTGTTTCCGTCCTGAGGCAGCTCCCGCAGGCAGCGCGACTGGCTCGAGCATGAATCGATCAGCCGGATCAACGAGCGATCTTGGGCCAGCCGTTCCCGCACCGCTTCCTCGGAAAGCCCCAGGTGCTCGCCCAGCAGGCGATTGCGAAGCCGGGCGATCTCGAGTCGTCGCCGTTCAGATTCCGCCTCGATCGTCAGGTCGCACTCGGTATCGAGGGCCATCGAACGATCCGTGAGGTTCGCGGACCCGACGCGGAACAAACGGTCGTCGGCCACCAGGACCTTCGAATGAACGACGATTGAATCGTCCTCCCGGTTCAGGCCGCGAACCGTGGGATAGCATATCCTCAACCGTCCAAAGCGGTCCGCCTGGCGAAGCCGCCGGACCTGGCGAAAACGCAGCACTTCCACCGTATGGTCTTCGATCCACCCGTGGTTATTTAGCGGAAGCACCATGACGATCTCCGGGCCATCCACTTCCCGCAAACGACGGCTCAGCGCTTCCACGATTCGAGCGCTCGTCAAGTACTGATTCTCGATATACAGGAACTCACGGGCGGCCGCGAAGAGATCAAGATGCAGTTGTTCCACTTCCCGGCAGGAGTCCAGCGGGTCGGTGCGGGAGATTCCTACGTCCACATCGGTCAGATCCGCGGCCGTTTCGGCGGGCCACGGATCGTTGCCGATGTCCGCTTTCGGGATCGATGCGCCGGTCGCCCGACGCCAGCGCTCAGCGGCGATTTCGGCGAGGGCCGCCGCCGCGTCGCCGTCCAGCATCGCCTGGATGTCATGGGAGGGAGGATATGCTTCCTCGCCGGTTCCGCGGCGCGGGTCCCGGGCGCGATGCTCCGGCGTGTCCCAACGGCCCCCCGCGAGGTCCATTCCTCCAGCAAAGGCGAGCATTCCGTCGACAATGACGACTTTCTGGTGATGGCTCCCCCCGGGTGGATGGACATCGTCCAGTTTGAAGTGAATGCGAGGGTGCTCGAAGGGGTCCTGTCCGAGCACGAGCTTCGGATCCCGAACGTTGGCGAACAGGATAGGGAAGTTCCACGGGAGAACAAAAATGTGCAAGTTCGGATTCCGGATGACCAGATCGCGCAGAAATTGCCGGATTGGACCGGCGCCGCCGGCAGGATCGTCTTCGAAGAGCTGCGCCCGGGTGTCCAGATCCCAGGCAAGGAGCGCGATCGTCCGCTGTGCCCGCCTCATGGCTTTCACAAGCGTTCCGTAGTAGTTGGACCCATCGATCAGCAGCGCAAAGCGGTTCGCCCTGGCTATTCGCCAGCAGTTGCGACCTGGTCGGAGAACCCCGGCCATGCTTTTTGAGCAGCAGGCATAATGCCGCGGCAGGGCGGCTGCTTCGGACTCAGCCCCGGCTCACGTACCGCCGCCTGCCCGCTGCTTATCCCTCTGCGAGGATGGCTCTGATTCGCGCGACTTTGTCACCTGTCAGGCGCGTTGCATCGGCAACGGCGATCTCCCCTTCTTTGATGATCGCTGCCGAGGAGACTCTGATCTTCTCGTCCTTACATATACCCGGTGTGCGTATAATCATCGTTTCGACGCTGGCGTGCTTGATCTGGATTCTACAGTCGCCTTCGCCGTACACCACGAAATCGGGAACTTCCACCCGGGACCAATCCGTCACTTCGGCCACGGCGCCAGTTCGGGGATCGCATCGGCAGTTCTCGCCGCAGGTTGTTCCCCTCTTGGTCGCGGCTTGCAGGATCATTTCCCCGGCTCGGTTGTAGAGCCTGTTGAACTGCTCGTCCGTACAGTCCTCATACCTGATTTCGGTAACCGCGTACCTCGGCTCACGGGCTTTTTGCTCAATAATGAAGCAATCTTTGCCAAAAGTGTCGCACCCCATTTTGTTCTCCATGCCTTCCAAAGAAGCCGCTTTTGGAACTGTATCAGGCGGGGCCGTTAGGCTGAGGAAAACACTTCCAGCCCCTTGACGGGCCTCTTCTCCGCTTCATCCTGGTACATCACCCGGACGCTGAGACCATGGCTTTGCGCGCGCTTGGATTCGTCCAACTGCTGGTCCGACATATCCCGTGGGTGGTAGAAGATCGTCGTACTGCCGTCCCGATCGATTACTTCGACTAATGTCACGCCATCGCCCATAGTCGTGACCGCCCGAACGCTGCCGGTGGTCTGCTCCCATGGTTTGGCCGCAACCTGTTGCCAAAAAGCTTGCTGCAAATCTCCCGCCAACTGCATTCTGGAAAAGAGTTCCGCAATAACCGGGAGCGGTATTCCCTCCACTTTCTCAAAACGCCGCAAAGCTTTATCGGGAATGGCCTCCATGCTCATAACGCGCTTCCCCTGTTACGTTGATGTCCGGGATTTCCATTCCAGGTTCCCAGGCCGAATTAGTATACACCAAAGTCCCGGTTCGACTGCTGTTGATGAGAATGGCGCCTTCTGCGACGCAGACTCGGCCCGTTATTCCTCGTCGAGCCGGGCCAGGAGTTCCGTGCTGTCGAAGGGAAGGGGTTCGGACCCGGGGAACTCCAGGCTGACGAGGTCGCGGCGAACCAGGTCGCCGCGGAGAAAAACGAAGGTGGTGCGCTCGTCGGGGTCCATCTGGATGATGTGGCGGACGCCGTGTTGCTCGTACTCGCGAAAACGCTGGAGCGTGTCGCGCATCCGGTCGTCGGGAGACAGGATTTCGACGATCGCCAGCGGGGGATCCAGCACAACGCGCTCCGTCTGACGGAAAGGGCGGGCCATCACCAGCACGTCCGGCACGCGGTAGCGCGTCTCGGCAATCCGCGTGCGGCACTCTGGCCGGACGGCGATGTTGAGCCGCTTCTCGAAGGCTGCCAGGTGGACGATCAGGATCTTCTGGAGGGCGCTGTGCAGGGGAGTTCCCATGTTTCGCTCGACTACCAGGCCGTCGAGATACTCTCGGTCGCCGTCCGGATAGCTCGTTTTCAGATACTCATCCACCGGGATGAGGGGCGGATGGGGGACGGCAGCCATCGCTCTTAATTGTAATCAGGGCGGAAGACCCTTCGCCTGGCCAGCCGCCCCTCCGGATGGGGACGTTCGGCGAGGCGCGGACGGCGCGGATGCCGCGTTCCCAGTTCCGGGGATTTTGGCCCCTGCGCTAAAATGTTAGATTCCATGCACAAGCGAATCCGTTCGACGACGATTCTGTGCGTTCGCCGCGACAGTAAAGTCGTCATGGCGGGCGACGGGCAGGTCACGATGGGCCAGGAAGTCGTCAAGGCCGGGGCGAGGAAGCTCCGCAGGCTGTATCAGGACAAGATCTTAGCGGGATTCGCCGGCTCCACCGCCGACGCCTTCTCCCTTTTCTCGCGCTTCGAGGCCAAGCTCGAGCAGCACAACGGCAACCTGCCGCGCAGCGTCGTGGAGCTGGCTAAAGACTGGCGGACCGATAAGGCGCTGCGCCACCTGGAGGCGCTGCTGCTGGTCGCCGACGCGCAGAACACCTACATCGTCAGCGGTTCGGGCGATGTCATCGAGCCGGACGAAGATGTCGCGGCCATCGGCTCCGGCGGCCCGTTCGCCAAGTCGGCGGCGCTGGCGCTGCTGGAGAACACCTCGCTCGACAGCCGCCAGGTGGTGGAAAAGGCCATGGAAATCGCCGGCCGCATCTGCATCTACACGAATCAGAAAGTCAGTTATCAGGAACTAGGGTAAGCATGGTCATCTATCTCCCTAGCCAGTCCGCCGAGGAAAGCCCGCTGCTCGATGAGCTGACGCCGGCTGAAATCGTCCGGGAGCTGGACAAGTACGTGATCGGCCAAGCCGACGCCAAGAAGGCAGTGGCCATCGCGCTCCGGAATCGCATCCGCCGGCAGAAGCTCGATCCCGAGATGGCCGAGGAAGTCATCCCCAAGAACATCCTCATGATCGGGCCGACCGGGGTGGGTAAGACGGAGATCGCCCGCCGGCTGGCGCGGCTCGCCAACTCGCCTTTTCTCAAGGTGGAGGCCAGCAAGTACACCGAGGTCGGCTACGTCGGCCGCGACGTCGAGTCGATGATCCGCGACCTGCTGGACGTCGCCATCGAGATGGTCCGCGAGGAGCGGCTGGACGAAGTGGCCGAGCGCGCCGAACGCAACGCCGAAGAGCGCCTCCTCGACCTGCTGATGCCTCCGCCGCCGGAACAGAGCGAAGCCAACCCCGAGAAAACTCGCGAGAAGTTGCGCGAGCGCCTCCGGGCCGGCCGCCTGGACGACCGGATCGTCGAGATCGACGTGCGCGAGCGCGGGCCTACGTTCGAGATCACCACCAATTCCGGCGTCGAGGAGATGGACATCAGCCTCAAGGACGTCCTGCCCGGCCTGTTCGCCGGCCGCAGCCGCAAACGCAAAATGCGCGTCGGCGAAGCGCTCGAGTACCTGGTGCAGGAAGAGGAGCAAAAGCTGATCGACATGGACCAGGTGACGCGCATCGCCATCGACCGCGTCGAGCGGAACGGTATCATCTTCCTGGACGAGATCGACAAAATCTCCGGCCGCGAAGCCGGCCACGGGCCCGATGTGAGCCGGGAGGGCGTGCAGCGCGACATTCTGCCCATCGTCGAGGGCACCACGGTCAACACGCGCTACGGCTTCGTGCGCACCGATCACATCCTGTTCATGGCGGCCGGCGCGTTCCACGTTTCCAAACCGAGCGATCTCATCCCGGAATTGCAGGGCCGCTTTCCCATCCGCGTCGAGCTGAAATCGCTCTCGGAGCAGGATTTCATCCGGATTCTGAAGGAACCCAAGAACGCGCTGGTGAAACAGTACACGGCGCTGCTCGAAACCGAGGGCATTCAACTCCGGTTCACCGACGACGCGCTGGAGGAAATCGCGCGCATGGCCGCCCGGGTGAATCAGTCGGCCGAGAACATCGGCGCCCGGCGCCTGCACACCATCATGGAAAAGGTGATCGAGGAGATCTCGTTCCAGGGACCGGACCTGAAGAAGAAGGCTGTCAGGATCGATTCCGAATACGTCCGGAAGCAGTTAGCCGAAATCGTCAAGGATCAGGACCTCAGCCGCTACATTCTTTGAGCGTGCGATGCGTCATCGGATGGCGGTGGTGGTCGCTGGACTCGCGCTGGGCGGGTGTGGTTATGTCGGGGACCCGCTGCCGCCGTCGCTGCGCATACCGGTCGCCATCTCGGACCTGGCCGCGGTGGAACGGGGACACAGCATCATCGTGCAATTTACGATTCCGGCCGTGACGACGGACGCGCTGCCATTGGGCAGGCTCGAGGAGGTGGAGTTGCGCATCGGCGCGGAGGGGCTCAGGCCATGGAACCGGGAGACCTGGCACGCCGCCGCCGCCCGCGTACCTGTGCCCGAGGCCGTTCCGGGCCGGCCGGTGCGCCTGGAGACCGAAGCCGCCCCGTGGGTGGGGCGTGAAGTGATCCTCGGAGCGCGCGTCGCCGGGCCCAGTGGCCGCTGGTCGGAGTGGTCCAACCTGGTTCCGGTGGACGTGGTCGAGCCCGCGGCGGCCCCCCAGGAGCTGACGGCCCAATCGGCGCGCGACGGCGTGACGCTCCAGTGGCGGAGTCCCGACGATCGGCCGGGGCGGAAGTTCCGTGTGTTTCGAAGCGGCCCCGGGGAAACAGCGTTCTCCCTGGCCGGCCAGACAGAGGAACTCGCCTGGACCGACCGCGAGGCCCGCTATGGGACCACGTATACGTACCGCGTCCAGGCGGTGGTCCCCGCGGGCGGCCGGACCGCGGAAAGCGAGTTGAGCGATCCGGTGGCCATCACGCCGGAAGACCGCTTTTCGCCCGATGTCCCGGCAGGTCTGACGGCGGTGGCCGCCCTTGGCGCCATCGAACTGGCGTGGGATCGCGTGCCGGAAGAGGGCGCCGCATACCGCGTCTACCGCTCCCGGGACGACGGCGAAATGAGCCGCATCGCCGACGGGCTCCAGACGCCGGTCTACAGCGACCGGGACATCGAGGCGGGCGCGCGCTACGCCTACGCGGTCTCGGCCGTGGACGCGCTGGACAACGAAAGCGATAAATCGGCCGCGGTGGCGGTGACCGCGCCTTGAAAAGGATGACATGACCAGGCACATACGCTTTACGCTCGATCGCGAGTCGCCGGCGACGGTGACGGACGCCGATTCGAATGTCGGCTACGGGATGTTCGAGGAGGACGCGATCCTCGAAACCGAGGGGCTGGCTGGAATCCGCACAGGCAGGACGCTCCGGTTGCCGGAGGTCCGGCTGCTGCCGCCCTGCTATCCCTCCAAGATCGTCTGCGTCGGGCGCAACTACGTCGATCACGCCAAGGAACTGGGGAACCCCGTCCCGGAAGAACCCATTTTCTTCCTGAAGCCGCCGTCTTCGCTGGCCGCCGACGGCGATCCGATCGTGTTTCCCGCTCTTTCGGAGTTGCTTAGCTACGAGGGCGAACTGGCGGCGGTGGTGGGCCGTCGCGCGCGCAACATCCGGCCGGAGGAGGCCGAGGAAATCGTCTTCGGCTACACTTGCCTGAACGACGTCACGGCGCGCGACTTGCAGAAGAGAGACGGGCAGTGGACACGGGGCAAGGGGTTCGACACGTTCTGTCCGGTGGGTCCGTGGATCGTCCCGCGCGCCGGCGTGGATCTGGCTGCACTGCGTGTCCAGACCTGGGTGGACGGCGAAAAAAAGCAGGACGCTCCGGTCGGCGACATGATTTTTCCGCTTGACGCGATCGTCGCGTACGTGACGCGGTTCATGACCCTGGAGCCGGGCGACCTGATCGCCACCGGAACGCCGCCGGGCGTCGGCCCCATGCGCCCCGGCTCGGAAGTTAGCATAGTGATTGAGGGGATAGGTACTCTCCGAAACCGGATCGTCGAGGAGCGCTGAGCCGCGCCCGTACCATGCCTTCGGCGAGCCGATATCACGAGAACCGAGGAGATGCGAAATGAAGATTTTTCTGGACAGCGCGAACCTGGATGAAATGCGCAAGGCCGCCGAGTGGGGGATCATCGACGGCGTCACCACCAACCCGTCGCTGATCGCCAAGGAAGGCCTGCCGATCCACGACCAGATCCGCGCCATCTGCGACATCGTCGACGGCGACGTCAGCGCCGAGGTCGTCGCCACCGACGCGAAAGCGATGCTGGAAGAAGGCCGAAGCCTCGCCGGCATTCACGAGAACGTGGTGGTGAAGACGCCGCTGACGCGCGATGGCATTCAAGCCACGTCGCGGCTGAGCAAGGAAGGCATCCGCGTGAACGTGACGCTCTGCTTTTCGGCGGCGCAGGCGCTGCTGGCCGCCAAAGCCGGCGCCTACATCATCAGTCCGTTCGTCGGCCGCCTGGACGACATCGGCATCGAAGGCATGGACCTGATCTCGTCGATCACCAAGATCTACCGCAACTACGGCTTCCAGACCCAGGTGCTGGCGGCGTCGGTCCGCTCGCCCATCCACGTCATCGACGCCGCCAAGGCGGGCGCCGACATCGCCACCATGCCGTTCAAAGTGCTCGATTCGCTATTCAATCACCCGCTCACCGACAAGGGACTGGCGCAGTTCCTCAAGGACTGGGAGAAAGTCTTCCAGGAGACGCACGCCAGCCGGTAAACGACGCGCCATCATAAGGTCTGTTCAACTCAACTCACGGAGACACAATCGCATGACGAGAATCCTGCATTGGAAAACCGGCGTCGCGGTCGCGGCGGCGCTGGCGATATTCGGGGCGGGCGCGCTGATCGGCGCGGCCGGCAAGCCCAAGAGCGTCATCCACGTGGTGACGGTGAAGTGGAAACCGGGGACGACGCCGGACCAGATCAAGGCCGCGCTCGACGGCGTCCACAAACTCGGCGAGGCCTATCCCGGGATCAAGAACGTCTGGACCCGCTCGATCAAGGTCCAGGGGCCCGAGTCCGGCGTCACCCACGCCTTTGTCATGGAATTCGAAAGCGAGCAGGCGCTGAAGGACTACGCCGACAGCTCCGCGCAGAAGGAATGGTATAAGGTCTACGTTCCCATCCGGGACCAGAGCCGCACCTTCGACATTACGAATTGATTGGAACTGGCGGCGCGGCGCGCTGAGACGCCGGCAACGACGTGGAGCGCAAGATCCCGTTCATGCGCGCCCGCCGCCGTTCTACGCCTGCGGCCTTTTGCCTTCGCGCGGCTCGAAGCTGATCAGCAGCCGCGAGCCGGTGGCCTCCGCAAGGCGCTCCAGCGTCCGCATCGAGGGGCGTACGCGCCCGCTTTCGAGGCGTGCCACCACCGGCTGGGTTGTCCCCATCCTGAGGGCCAGTTCCTGCTGCGTGAGGCCCGCGCGATTGCGCGCGTCAATCAAGGCCGAGGCGAGGACGAACTCCTCCTCCAGAGCGTCGTTCGCCTTGCGGTACTTCGGCTCCTTCATCCACTTCCTGTGCAGATCCAATACGCGCGCCATTGCTAAACCTCCCTTATTTGACCGATTTCGCGCGCGACCGCGCCAGCTCTATCTCGCGCCATGGCGTCTTCTGGGTTTTCTTGACGAACACCCGCACGATCACTACACGCTTGCCCAAGGCGGTCACATACAGCGCCCGCGAAATCCCGCTGCGTCCCGACAGCCGCATTTCCCAAAAAACGGCCCTCGATATGCTTGACGTGCGGCTCGCCCACGTGCTCCAGGCCCTTCTCCTCGATGAGCAAGGCGATCGCGCCAGCCGCGCCCGCATGTCCTCAGCCAGGGCCTCAACCTCTGCGTCGACGGTTTCGTTCAGGGTCTCGACCGTCCAGCCCACATCTCAGTATACCAAAAACGATATATTCAGCGGCGGCTTTCAACGCCTCGGACCTTGTGGGAATCCGGGGTTACCCGCCACGACATCACACTGACACCACTGAACTCGGCGATGCCTTCCGCGGTCGTGGTCTTCTCCTGAAGCTGTCGAAAACGGCGCGATCCGCAAAGAGATTCCCCTTGTTACAGCTTGAACAGCGTGCGCAGGCGCTTTGTCTGAACCCGGCTCGCCGGGATCTCGCGACGACAATAGAGATGTCACCGCTCAAGGCCAAGGGTCCTTCCGGATCTGCCGGTAATGTTTTAGAGTTGAGCGATGGACAGCCTCTCGGCCGAAAGCCAGTTCAATCGCGCCATGCACGAGCTCTACGCCCGGATCGTGCGTGAAACCGACTATAACCCGACCATCTTCTTCAGAATGATCGACGAGCACGGCGGCCTGGAAGCCGCCCACCGCCTCCTGAAGCCCGATGCGGACTTCTTCAGCTACGGCTTCGAACACCTCTGCCGAATGCGGCGGGACGACCTGACGATGGAGTCCCTTATCCTCTCCCTCGACTACAGCGACCAGCTTTTCACACCCAAGGAACTGGCGACTGCCGAGGAACGCCTCAAGGCCGCCCGGCAGCTCTACCCGCCCTCTCCGGGGCCCCGAACCCGATCATAGATAATTCGTGCAGTCCTGTTGCAGGGCTCGCTTGCATGTGATAACTCCTCTATAACACTCGATGAGACGCCATCCCGCAGTGGACTACCAATTTCAGAACAAGGGCAAGTTCGCCCTCCTGACCTTCAGTGTCTACGTCGATCTCCCGTCGGCAGCCTTCCGGATGTCGGACGGTACCTGGGTCATGCCTGGCGTCCCGGTCCCCGACCTCGGTGTCTGGAAGGAATGGATCGGCTCCATCCGGCTGGCGCGGCTTGAAAAGGCCAATCTCGTCCTTTTCGCCGAGGAACCCTCCGGCGACCCCGAGATCCTTGACGCGGTGCACCAGCGCCTCGGCAACGAACTGAGCCAGCTGTTCTGCATGGCGCATCTCCGCAGCGGCATCGAGTGCGAGAGCGCCGACTTGTTGTGCGGCTCATCCGAGCAGGGCGTCCCTGGCATCCGGCAGGTGCGCCAGCTCCCGACGTTCTACCAGAGCAACGGTTACAGCCGGAGTCCCATCACCAAGGAGTGGCTTGAAGAGACGCTCACCCTCCGCGCCGGCGTCATGGCAATGGAGGCCGACAAGACTCAATTCCGGCGGGTCATTCGCGGGCTCAATACGCTCTTCAAGGGCCTAAGAGAAACCGGACAGGACCGCCTCCATCAGTTCGTCCGCTCGCTGGAGGCGCTTATCGTCCCCGACATCGGCCAGACGCAAACACAGTTCGCGCACCGTTGTCAGACCTTCGCCCGCGCGGGCGACGACACGCGCACCCTGCTGCTGGAGGCCTTCAAGATGCGCAGCGACACGGAACACCTGCATCCCTGGGACAAGACCGTGCAGAATTATCCCCCGGACCAGCGGGAGGACGTGTGCTGGCGCAGGACGCGCCAAATCGAGCACCTAGCTTGCGACGCCTATTCACGGCTCCTCCGTGACGCGAGCATTCGTCGGCATTTCCAGACGGACGCTACGATCGCGGCATTCTGGAAGCTACCGGACGATCAACGGCGGGCGCAGTGGGGAAAACCCCTCGACATCGCGCGAGAGCCTCTGATCCACCTGTACGACCAATGGGGAAGGGCAGCCACATAAGCACCGAAATCGTCCTCTCCCCACGCCTGAGCTGCAGCCCGCAGCGCTATTCATGCTCGCGAAGCTGGCGAAAGACCGCGTGATCCGCAAGAACTGCCTGCGTTACAGCTTGAACAGCGTGCGCAGGCGCTTGGTCTGAACCCGGCTGACCGGGATCTCGGTCTGCGCCTTGTCATCCATGCGCAACTGGTAACTCGACTTGAACCAGGGGATCACTTCCTTGATCCGGTTGATGTTCACCAGGTAGGAGCGATGGACGCGCCAGAACATGTCCGGGTCCAGGTTCGACTGGAGTTCCTCGATCGTCCGGTAGTTGGACAGTCCTTCCAGCCGCGTGGAAACCACCGTGATCAGGCCGTCCTGGATGGTGGCGTAGATCACGTCGTTGGCGTCCACGATGAAGTTCCGGTTGCTGGCCTTGATGAGCAGCTTGCTCCGCTGCGCGGCCGGACGTGGCGGGGCGGGATGTTCCACCGGGGGGCCGCCCTTGATCAACCCGGCCATCGACCGCCGGGCGCGGTCCACCGTCACCGCCAGCCGCTCGTGGTCCACCGGCTTCAGCAGGTAGTCCAGGGCTTCCTGGTGAAACGCCTCGACGGCGTACTGGTCGAACGCCGTGGTCAGCACGAATCGGGGCATGGGGCTGGTTTTCTCGCGCAGCTTCCGGATCACCCCCAGGCCGTTCAGGCCCGGCATCTGCACGTCGAGAAACACCAGGTCCGGCTCCAGCGATTCAATCAACTCAACCGCTTCCAGGCCGTTGCGCGCGGTTCCGACGATCTCGATGTCGGAGAAGTCTCTCAGCAGGTAAGCAAGTTCGTCCGATGCCAGCCGCTCGTCATCGACCAGAATCGTCCGGATGCACTCCGTTTCGCGCCCTCCCATTAGAGTGCTAGTATAGCATCTTGCATTCTTACCGATCCGTAATGCCAACCCTATAAGGAGTCATCATTTGCCGACGCAAGAACCAGTGAAAATCGCCCCGGCTGAGGGCAAGCTCGGGGTCATGATACCCGGCATGGGCGCCGTGGGCACGACGTTCGTCGCCGGCGTGGAAGCCATTCGCCGAGGACTCGGCAAGCCCGTCGGCTCGCTCACGCAGATGGCCACCGTCCGCTTGGGCAAGCGGACCGAGGGACGCAGCCCCCTCATCAAGGACCTGGTGCCGCTGGCGAGCCTGGACGACCTCGTCTTTGCCGGCTGGGATATCTTCGAGGACACCGCGTACGAAGCGGCGGTGAAGGCGGGCGTGCTCGAGCGCACCCTGATCGACCAGTTGAAGGACATGCTCACCGGCCTCAAGCCGATGCCGGCCGTGTTCGATCCCAACTACGTCCACCGCCTGAGCGGACCCAATGTCAAGCCCGGAAACACGCTGATGGATAAGGCCGACGCCGTGATGCAGGACATCCGGGACTTCAAGGCCTCCTCCGGCGCCTCGCGCCTGGTCATGATCTGGTGCGGCTCCACCGAAGTCCACCACAAGCCCGCCGCGCCGCACATGTCGCTCGCCGCCTTCGAGGAAGGCCTGTGCAAGAACGACCCGAACATCGCGCCGAGCCAGGTGTATTCGTACGCCGCGTTGAAATCCGGCGTCCCGTTCGCCAACGGCGCGCCCAATCTCACCAACGACGTGCCTGCGCTGGCCGAACTCGCCAAGATCACCGAAACGCCCCACTGCGGCAAGGACTTCAAAACGGGCCAAACCTTCATGAAGACGCTGGTGGCCCCCGGTCTCAAGGCGCGCATGCTGGGCGTGCAGGGCTGGTTCTCCACCAACATCCTGGGCAACCGCGACGGCGAGGTGCTCGACGACCCCGAGGCCTTCAAGACCAAGGAAGAGACCAAGCTCTCCGTCCTCGACTACATCCTCCAGCCGCAGCTTTACCCTGATCTGTACACCAACGTCTGCCACGAGGTGCGGATCAACTACTATCCGCCGCGCGGCGACGCCAAGGAGGGGTGGGACAACGTCGACATCTTCGGGTGGCTCGGCTACCCGATGCAGATCAAGATCAACTTTCTGTGCCGCGACTCGATTCTGGCCGCGCCGCTGGTGCTGGACCTGGTGCTGTTCCTCGACCTGGCGCAGCGCGCCGGCATGCGCGGTATTCAGGAGTGGCTGTCCTTCTACTTCAAGGGCCCGATGACCGCGCCGGGGCTGTACCCGGAGCACGACATTTTCATCCAGCTTATGAAGCTCAAAAACACGTTGCGCTGGATGAAGGGCGAAGATCTCATCACGCACCTCGGCCTGGAATACTACGACTGACGCATGAAGGTTCTGGTCATTGGAGGCACGCTGTTCATCGGCCGCGTCCTTGTCCGGAACCTGCTTGCCGGCGGGCACGACGTGGCCGTCCTGCACCGCAAGGACGCGCACGGCTTCGGACCCGATGTCGAGAACCTGACGGCGGACCGCAACGACCCCGACTCCGTTCGCCGGGCGGTGGGCTCGCGCCGGTTCGACGCCGTCTTCGACAACGTGTACGATTGGGAGCGCGGCACCACCGCGGAGCACGTCGCCGGCTCGGCCCGCGCCTGCGGCGGCAATCTCAGCCGGTACGTGTTCCTGTCCAGCGTCGCCGCTTACGGCGATGGCCTGGACCATCGGCCGGACGACCCGCTCGCGCCCGACGGTCACCCGATCGCCTATGTCCGCCACAAGGCGTCCTCCGAACGGGCGCTGTTCCGCATGCGCCACCAGGAGGGCCTCCCGGTTGTCACCATCCGGCCGCCCTTCGTCTACGGTCCGGAGAACCCGTTTTATCGCGAGGCGTTCTTCTGGGACCGCCTGGAAGCCGGCCGGCCGATCGTCATCCCGGACGATGGCAGCC
Organism: Bryobacteraceae bacterium; assembly: GCA_026129905.1. Lineage (GTDB taxonomy): Bacteria > Acidobacteriota > Terriglobia > Bryobacterales > Bryobacteraceae > JAHCHE01. The sequence continues at coordinate 172,464 of JAHCHE010000004.1, forward strand.
GGTTCATGCAGTTCGCCTACGTGAGCGACGTGGCGTGGCTGTGCGAGCGCGTCCTGTCGGCGCCCGCGGCGGTGGGCCGCGCCTTCAACGTCGGCAACGATCGCCCCGTCACGCAACTCGAGGCGGTCCGCGCCGTGGCCGCCCCGGCGGGCAAAGAGCCCCGGCTGGTCATGGTTCCGCGGGCGCGCATCGAAGAAGCGGGCGGCAGCGCCATGGGCCCCGACAACCTGTACTTCGGCGAATATTGGGACCTCCCGCCGATCACCATGCGGATTGACGACACCCGCCGTCTCCTGGGATTCGAGCCCACGGACTTCGGCCGCGGGCTCAGCGAGACCTACGCCTGGTACCGCTCACAGCCGAAGCGGCGCCCCGACTACTCATTCGAAGACCGGCTGCTGGCCGCCGGGCCCAGCCAATCACTCCACTGACAAGGCGGCGTAGACACGCCAGGTCGCGCTCTTGCCTTGGCATCATCGCAATCCTTTCGATCGCGTGCTCGTCGCTCAGGCGCAACGGGAGAACCTGTTGTTGCCCACTACCGATAACATCGTCACCCGCTACGGAGACTTTGTCCGGCTTGTGCCGTGAGATCGCGCGAGATCGTGACCCGATTAGCGACGACGTCGCGATGCTGGCGGAGGAGCGCGGCAAGACGTGGCCCAGTTGCGCGAGCTTGGACTGGCTGTTGATCCGCAAGGTGGGCGGGATTCGGTTACCGCCGCTACTGCCCGCCGCGGACTAGGCGGGCGGCGATTTCCGCGACGCGGCGGCCCTGGGTCCGGGCGATGCCGAGTTCGTTTTCCGTCGGCATGCGCTTGCCGTCGTTTCCCGACATGGTGGACGCGCCGTAGGGGCTGCCGCCCGTGATCTCCGCCATATTGAGCAGCCGCTCCTCGCTGTACGGCACGCCGGCGATGATCATACCGAGATGGAGCAGCGTGCTGTGGAAGCTGGTGATCGTTGTTTCCTGTCCGCCGTGCTGGGTCGCGGTTGAAGTGAAGACGCTGCCCACTTTGTCGATTAGCGTCCCCTCCTGCCACATCTTGCCCGTTTTGTCGAGGAAGTTCCGCATCTGGGCCGCCATGTTGCCGAAGCGGGTCGGGCTGCCGAAGACGAGCGCGTCGGCCTCGGCCATCACGTCGGGCTCCGCCACCTCCACGTGGGCGAATGCGGCCCGGGCGGCCTTGGCGCCGGATCGCTCCAGCACATCGTCCGGGACGAGTTCCGCCACCTGGTATAGCGTCACTTTCGTCCCCGCGACTTCCCTCGCGCCTTCAGCAATCGCCTCGGCCATCCGGTAGATATGGCCGTACATGCTGTAGAAGATCACCTGCACTCTGACGGGTCGCATCGAGATTCCTCCTCCGGTACTTCCGCGGATGAGCCGCCGCGATGCCGGGCTCAAAGAATCGACTGATGGGAACCTTGACCGTTTCGTTAGCGTATGCTAACTTAGTGTTTACTAGCATAGCTCTGGGCAAAGCTGTACCTCAATGACAATCCCCTCTACGAATCCTGCCGCCGCTCCTCCGCACCAGCGGCCCCGAATGACCGCGGAAGAGCGTAAAGCCGCCATTGTGCAGGCGGCGGTAAAGCTGTTCTCGGAAAAGGGCTTCCGCGGCGCAACCACGCGTGAACTGGCGGCCGCGGTGGGCGTAACGGAACCTATTCTGTATCAGCACTTTGGAACCAAGCGCGACCTCTACAGCGCGATCATCGAGTCGAGTTGCCGCGTCCAGGAGGGCCAAACGGATCCCCAGCTCGAGCAGGCTCGCCTCGCCGAAGACGACCGGGCGTTCTTCACGCGCTTGGGCGAGTTGCTCCTGGGGTGGCACGCCGAGCAACCGCACATGCTGCGCCTCCTGCTCTTTAGCGCGCTGGAGGGGCACGAATACTCGGAGCTGTTTTTTGAACGGCAGATTGTCACTTACTATCGCGTCCTGACCGAATACCTGGAAGGACGGATGAAGAAGAAGGTCTTTCGCCAGATGGATCCGCTGCTGGCGGCGCGGGCCTTCACCGGCATGGTGGCGCACCACGGGATGGTGGTGACCATCTATCAGAACCACGACCTGGGCGGGCGCTCGGCGGAAATCGTGGCGGAGTTCGTACGCATATTCCTGGATGGAATGAGGACAAAGACGGCATGAAGCGCGCGTATCTTCTTTTTTTGGCGCTGACTCTGACGGCGCTGGCGGGCTGCTCGAACAAGCCGCAGCAACAAAACGTGGCGGCGGCGGGCAATGCGCCGGCGCCCCTCGAAGTGCGGGTGGCGCCGGTCCAGACCCGCCAGGTCGAGCAGACCATATCCGTCACGGGCTCTCTGGCCCCCGATGAAACGGTGACGGTGAGCAACGAAGTGGCGGGCACGGTGGCCGAGATCAAGGTGGATTTCGGACAGCTCGTGCGCAAGGGCGACGTCATCGCCGAACTCGACAAGCGGGAATTGCGTCTCCGCGTCGAGCGGGCGCGCGCGGCCTTGACGCAGGCCATGGCGCGCATCGGGTTGAGCCCGGGACAGGAGGACCAGGCGCCGGACACCACGCCGGCGATCCGCCAGGCGCAGGCGCAGTTGGAGGACGCGCGGAGCCGGTACGAATCGGCCGAGAAGCTGGTGAAATCCGGAGACATCTCCAACGAGCGGTTCGTTGAGCTGGAAAAGACGTTTCGCGCGCGCGAGGCGGCAGTGGACGCCGCGCGGGACGAACTGCGGACCATGCTCGCGAACATCGAGGGGCTGAAGGCGGACTTGAAGCTGGCCGAGAAAACAATGGGAGACGCGACGATCCGCGCGCCGTTCAGCGGGTCCGTTTCCGAGCGGCTGGCATCCCCAGGCCAGTACCTGCGGGAAAACACGGCCATCGTGACGCTGGTGAAAACAACGCCCCTTCGGCTCCGGGCGGATATTCCGGAGAGCGCGGCGGCGGCGGTTCGCGTGGGGACCAGCCTCACGTTTTCGACACAGGCGATCCCGGGGCAGGAATTCGAGGCGGTGGTGCGCGAGGTGAATCCGTCGCTCGATCCGCGCTCGCGATCGCTTACCGCGGAGGCTCGCCTGACGAAGAACGACGACCGGCTGCGACCCGGGATGTTCGTCCAGGTCAGGTTGGTGACGCATCACAACGCAACCATCGTCGTAGCCCCGAAAGAGGCCATCCAGACCGTAGCGGGGCTCACCAAGATCTTCAAGGTCGAAGAGGGCCGCGCCGAGGAAGTGCGGATCAGCCGCGGCCGGGAAATGGACGGCTGGGTGGAGATCCGGGACGCGGACCTGAAGCCGGGCACAATACTCGCCGTCAGCCACCTGGCTTCACTGGTTACCGGAACGCCGGTCCAGGCCGTGCCGAACGCGGGGAGCTAAAGTATGCAGAAGCTCGCGGAATTATGCATCCGGCGTCCGGTCTTCGCCACCATGCTCATCATGGCGCTGGTGGTGATGGGCTTCGACGCCTATCACAAGCTGGGCGTCGATTTCTTTCCCAAGATTGAATTCCCCATCGTGACGGTCACCACCACCCTGCGCGGTGCGGCGCCGGAAGAGGTGGAAAGCCAGATCAGCAAGCGGATCGAAGAGGCGGTGAACACCGTCGCCGGCATCGACGACCTCAGCTCGCTATCGGCCGAAGGCATCTCACTGGTAACAATCCAGTTCGTGCTCGAAAAAGATCCCGACGTCGCGGCGCAGGAGGTGCGCGACAAAGTCAACGCCGTGGTCAGCCAGCTTCCCCGCGACGCGGACCCGCCGGTGGTGGAGAAACTGGCCACCGACGCCGCGCCGGTGATGAACGTCGTGGTGTCGTCCCGCCGCGACCTGCGCGAGACCACCAAGCTGGTGGACGACCGCATCAAGAAGAACCTGGAGTCGGTGAACGGCGTCGGCCAGGTCCGGATGGTTGGCGAGCGGATACGCCAAATACAGGTTTGGCTCGACGGCGACAAGCTGCACGCCTACAACCTCAACATCGACCAGGTGCGCGCCGCGCTGGCCGCGCAAAACGTCGAGATCCCGGGCGGCCGAGTGGACCAGGGGCCCCTGGAACTGTCGGTGCGGACGCTCGGCCGTCTCGAGCGGCCCGAGGAGTTCGAGCGGTTGGTAGTGGCCAACGGCGGCGGCGCGCCGGTGCGCATCAGCGACATCGGCTACGTGGTGGACGGCGTGGAGGAACCGCGGTCGCTGGCCCGTCTGAACGGGGTTCCCGCCGTCGTCCTCGAGGTCCGCAAGCAGGCGGGCACGAACACCCTCCAGGTCATCGACAACGTGAAGGCGCGAGTCGAGGAACTGCGGCCGTCGCTGCCGGCGGACTTCTCGGTCACCTACGGGCGCGACCAGTCCAAGTTCATCTCGGAATCGTTTCGAGCGGTGGAGCGGCACCTGATCGAGGGCGGTCTGTTCGCCTCGCTCATCGTGCTCCTGTTCATGCGCAACTGGCGCTCGACACTGATTGCGGCCGTGGCCATTCCGACCTCGATCGTCTCCACCTACAGCCTGATGAAGTGGATGGACTTCACGCTGAACCAGATCACCATGCTGGCGCTGGTACTGATGGTGGGCATCGTGATCGACGACGCGATCGTGGTGCTGGAGAACATCTTCCGCTTCATGGAAGAAAAGGGCCTCCCGCCGGTGCGGGCCGCGATCGAGGGAACGCGCGACATCGGGCTGGCCGTGATGGCGACAACGTTCTCCCTGGTCATCATCTTCCTGCCCATCGCCTTCATGGAGGGCATCGTCGGCCGGTTCATGTCGAGCTTCGGCTACACCGCGGCCTTCGCGATCATGGTCTCGCTGCTGGTGAGTTTCACGCTGACGCCGATGCTGTGCTCGCGCTTTCTGAAGCCTCCGCCGCGCGTCGAGGGCAAGTCCACCAAACAGACGCTGCTGTTCCGGACGATTTCCCGGCCTTACCAGGCGCTGCTCGGCTGGTCGTTGAACCACCGGTGGGTGATCGTGGCGGTTTCCGTCGCGGTGGCGTTGTCGTCGATCCCGCTGATCATGATCATCGGAAAGGATTTCCTGCCCACCGACGACCAGAGCCAGTTCGAGGTGACGGTGCGCATGCCGCCGGGTTCGTCGCTCGAAGGCTCCACCGAGGTGATGAAGCAACTCGAAGCGGAACTGCATAACCTTCCGGGCATCGATACGATGCTGACGACCGTGGGCGCCGATATCCGGCGCCAGGTGGACCGCGGATCCATCATTGTCGAACTGGTTCCGATCAAGGAACGCACGGAAAGCCAGCAGCAACTCATGCTGATGGCGCGCGAGCGGCTGGCGAAGTTCCATGATGTCGTCATCGGCGTCCAACTGCCCTCGCTGATTCAGGGCGCCACCCAGACCGAGCTGATGTTCTACGTGCAGGGCCCGGAGCTGGCGAAGCTGGAACAGTACTCAACCGAGATCATCCGGCAGTTGAAGCAGATCCCCGGCGTGGTCGACCTGGACAGCTCCTACGAGCCGGGCAAGCCGGAGGTGCGCGTCCTGATCAATCGCGACAAGGCCGCGGACCTGGGCGTGAACGTGGCCTCCATCGCCACCGCGCTGCGGACCCTGGTGGGCGGCGACGAGCAGGCGACTACCTACCGCGAAGGCGAGGACCGCTATGACGTGCAACTCCGCGTCGACAAGGCTTTCCGCGATTCCCCCGGCGCGCTGGAGCGGCTGTTCGTGCCTTCCACCAAGCTCGGTAACGTGCCCGTCAGCAACGTGGCGTCGCTGGAGCGCGCCGAGGGTCCGACGCAGATCACGCGCTGGAACCGGCAGCGCCAGATCACCATCATGGCCAACATCGCGCCGGGCCAGTCGCTGAGCAACGTCCTCCAGATCGTCGACCAAACGGTGGCAAACATGAACCTGCCGCCGGAATACCGCACGGGGCTCGTCGGACGGTCCAAGGAATTCGGCCGCGCCGGCAAGGCCTACTTCATGGCGTTCCTGCTGGCGATCGCGTTCATGTACATGGTGCTCGCGGCGCAGTTCGAGAGCTTTATCGACCCGATCACGATTCTGCTCAGCCTTCCACTATCGGTACCCTTCGCGCTGTTGTCGCTGCTGGTGGCCGGGGAGAACTTCTCAGTGATCTACAGTTCGGTGGGCATTTTCGTGTTGTTCGGGATCGTGAAGAAGAACGCCATTCTCCAGATCGACCACATCAAGTCCTTGCGTCGCGAGGAAGGAATGCCGCGGCTCCAGGCCATCATGCGCGGCTGCGAGGACCGGCTGCGGCCGATTCTGATGACGACCATGTCGCTGGTGGCGGGCATGGCGCCGCTTGCGCTGGGCGGCGGCGCCGGTTCCGGTTCGCGCCGGACCGTGGCTATCGTGGTGATCGGCGGCCAGACGCTCTGCTTGCTGCTGACGCTGCTGGTGACGCCGGTGGCTTATTCGATCTTTGACGACCTCGCGCACGCGTCGATCTGGGGGAGGCTGCGCGCGCTGTTCGAGCGCGGCGGCCTCACCGTGCGCCGGGCGATTTCAGGCGTGACGGGGCTGGTGAGGTAATCCACAATGCGGAGAAATATCTTTGTACTTCTATTCGTGTGTTCAGCCGCGCTGGCGCAAATCGAAGGGCCCCCGCGCGTGGGCGTGGGGGTGATCAGGAAAGAGCTTTCTCTGGCGCAGGCGATCGAACTGGCGGTGCGCAACAACCTCGAAGTGCAGGTGGAGAAGACCGGCGTCTCGTCGGCGGTGGAGTCCCGCAAGGGCGCGCGCGGTTTCCTCGACCCGCGCCTCCGCTGGCAGCCGATGTTGGAGAACCGCAACACGCCGACCAGTTCCGCCCTCATCGGCGTGGACGGAAAACTGGTGGAGAGGATCCACTCCCAGAACTTCTATTTCGACCAGCGCCTGCCCTGGGCCGGCTCGACGTTCAACGTCAGCTTCGAAAACGACCGGGAATCCACCAGCAACCCGTTTGTCGCGCTCAGCCCCTTCATCACCACGCGGCTGCGGTTTGCGCTGACGCTTCCCTTGCTGCGGAATCGCGAGATCGACCGCGAGCGGGCCAACCTGCGGGTCACCGCCAGGCAGGTGGAGCTTTCCGAATCGAATGTCGAAGTGAAGGTGATCGAGGTGGTGGAGCGCGTCGAGGAGGCGTACTGGAACCTGGTCGCCGCGCGGCAGAACGTCCAGGTCTCCTCCGAAGCCGTGAACCTGGCGCGCGAGCAACTGGCGCGGACCCGGCGCATGATCGACAGCGGCACGCTGGCCCCGGTGGAAATCGCCGCAGCCGAAGCCGAGCTTGAGCGCCGCGTCGACACCTGGTACGCCAGCATCGGCCAGGTGACGCAGGTGGAGAACGCGCTAAAGGTACTGATTACCGGCAGCCGCCACGAGCCGCTTTGGGACGACGAGATCGTCCCGGAGGAGCGCGTGCTGGAAGCGCCGCAATTCGACCAGGTGCGGCAGGCGGTGGACCTGTCGCTGAAGCGCCGCCCGGAGCTGCGGCAGGTAGGCATCCAGGAGGAGACGAACGCGATTCAGAGCGAGCTGGCGCGCAACCAGACGCTTCCCGCGATGAACCTGGTGGGCGGCTATCTCTCGTCCGGGCTTGCCGGCTCGGTGACGACCACGCAAAACCCCTTCGTGGAGGTCTCGGCCGCCCAGATCGCGCGGCTGAACGAATTGTCCCGCCTCCAGGGACTGCCGCCCCTGCCTCCGGCATCGTTCGGCGGCGCGCCCGATAAACTCATCGGGGGCTACGGCTCGGTCTTGGGCGGCGTGTTCGAAAACCGTTACCCGACGGCCTTCGTGGGACTGCAATTCGACTTCACCGCCCGCAACCGCGCCGCCGAATCGGAACTGGCGCAGACGGCGGTAAACGAGCGCCGCCTGAAGCTCCAGCGCGCCCTGGTGGAACAACGCATCGAAGCGCAGGTCCGCAACGCCCTGCAGGAACTGGAGACCGCCCGCCAGCGCATCACCGCCGCCGAATCCAGCGCCCGTGCCTCGCAAGAGAAATTGGACAGCGAGGTCCGCCTGTTCCAGACCGGCGAATCGACCAACTTCCTGGTCCTGACCCGCCAGAATGAGCTGGCCGACTCGCGGCAGAGGGTGGTGGCCGCGAAGGCCGACTTCAACAAAGCCGTCGCGCGGCTTCGCCTGGCGGTGGGCACGACGCTGGAAACGTACAACATTACCGTGCAGTAGGGGCGGCGGGGTTTTCGGCGGGAGTTGGCTTGAGAGGGTTCCATCTCTCGAATTCAGCAGCAGGCACAAGGCGGCGAGGCTGACGGATGATCGGCCTTTGAGGCACTGTCGCACTTCCTTTCTCGCAGAGTCGCCCGCCCGCGAGTTGGTGGTCACGACGCTCTACCCACAACATCGCGGGGCGGACGAAACTGTTTGGGACAACCGAGTACCCGCGCGCGAGAGGTGGCTCGGCCATCGTGAAAGCAGCCTTCCGGGTAGCGATCTTCTATGCTGGTCTGCCGTACCTGGTCAGCAGCCGCCGAGCCTCCTTTCACAGCGCGTAGGCAGCGACACCATCGGTGAGCCTTGCCCTGAGCGAATTCTGAGCAATGGTTCCGTGGCGTACGGTTTAAGATCAGCTAGAGATCGTACTACTCCGCAGCACATGCAGCGCGGATGCGGAAGAAATTTGGTGAGTGTTCACCTCCGATCACATCTTCTTCGCCTGAGACCCAAACACACCTCCATGTGTTCGTCGTTCCGAAAGCGGGTCCCGAGTAGATGAGTCTGAGGTGATCTGCCATCCAACGCTGCCTCGTTGTCTCGAAACTGTTGCCGTCTGCCGGCACGGGAAAATTGAACGTACACGATCCTCCCACGATCCTCTTGCCATCGCTACAGGTAACCCCGTAATCAGAAGGTGGTCGACCGCTCCCGAGGGGGCCGATCCAGTAGCTATTTCCTTTTCCATCATGAGCCCCGTAGGGTTCATCGAGGATTTCTAGGCCCGACCCGGTCTTGATGTTAGAGTCCCCGGAAGACTTGCAGTCGATGCTTTCGCTGAAAGAGGTGCACTCATATCCCTCAACGTTGAGAGTCTTCGGGAGGTAGTCTTTGGTGTTGTTGTTGACAATTGTCGTAACGGGGACCCGGTTAACCGCGCAATTGACGGTGTTGCCGGTCCCTTTGCACTCGATCCCGTCGCCGGTGAAGTTGAGGGCCTGAACGCCGGGGAGCGATGTCCCTTCATCCTGAATGACGCGGGGCAATCCCGGATCCCCTTTGTCGCCTTTGGCCGGGAACGTGTAATCTATCGTCGCCGACTGGTTGGTGTTGTTGGTCAACGTCAGCAAGTACGTGCCGGGAGAGAGTGATGTCTGAGGCGGCAGTTTTGCCACGACCCAGGTTCTAGACGTCCAGGTAGGAGTCAGCCGCAACACTCCCGATTCGCTTTGCTTGGTCGGATCGATTGGCGGTTTGCCGAGAGTCACCGTCGGCTCCGGAAGATCTCGCGTCAGGTATTCCCCTATGATCACGATCTCACCGGCGGAGTTCATCGGCCTGACATGAAAGATTTTCGGGGGCGGGTCAGCCGCTGGCAGAAGCGGAGCAAGAAACAACAGCAGAGTGATGCTGCTGAGGATGATTGTTGAATTTCTGATCTTCATGGCCTTCCTTTCGGTTATGCAGGTACTAAGATTCTTAGATCCTACGATTCAGTACCTGTAGCCCGAGGAAAGCAATCGGATACCCAGAGGCGCCGCTGGAGGGTAACAGGCTTTGTTTGCAGTTGCTTAACGGTTGGGGTCCCTCCGAACAGCAGGTGAGCTGTTATCCGATCGGATAGCAAACCTCGCCGTCTGCTCATCCTAAGGCCTTCGGAATCAGAGGCTTAGCGCGTACTATCAAAACGGATTGAGAAGTTATCCTTTTGGATAACCGACGGCATAGGAGCCTCGAACCCGCATCGAGCGCCCGGCATCGGAGGCTACGGAGCAGGAAGCGGTAGAAGATCGCCGGCTGAAGCTCCAGCGCGCGCTGGTGGAACAGCGCATCGAAGCGCAGGTCCGCAACGCCTTGCAGGAACTGGAGACCGCGCGCCAGCGCATCACCGCCGCCGAATCCAGCGCCCGTGCCTCGCAAGAGAAACTGGACAGCGAGGTCCGCCTCTTCCAGACCGGCGAATCGACCAACTTCCTGGTGCTGACGCGCCAGAACGAGCTGGCCGACTCGCGGCAGCGCGTCGTGGCCGCGAAGGCCGACTTCAACAAAGCCGTCGCCCGCCTTCGCCTGGCGGTGGGCACGACGCTGGAGACGTACAATATCGCGGTGCAGTAGGGCGGGAGGTCGTCAGCGGGAGTTCGCTTGAGAACCCGAGCGGCGGGTGGCTTTAGGCGGCTTCTCAGAGACACCGCCGTAATTGGTGTCCGGGCGCCGCTCGAATGCCGCCGCCAGACTCGAGCCCTGGACCAACACCAGGCATCAGAGGCTACGACTCTGGCGGGTACAAGCTGGAGCTCGGTGGAAGCGGTTACAGGTTCGTGTGGGTCACTGGTATTCCCCTGCCCCGGCGCGCAACAACCGCGAAATACCGTCAAGCTACGAACCTGCGCACAATCGAGTGCTGGCGCGTGCCAAACTTCGCTATGCGCGACGATCTACGCCGAGGCAGGGACACCGGCACCAATACCGGTACCCCTGAGCCCACGGAGTCCGCAGCTCTGATTATCCTCATGTCTGGAAGCGTGATTTCTCTGATCTGATGCTCCGAGGTGTGCCCAGGAAACGTAACCGCTAGCTCCCCGGTAGCTCCATCCGCCCGCTGCGCGCGAACTAACGTTCTTGCCGTCCTCACCGGCGTCGATGTCACATCGGGTCCTTTCCGATGAACCTCAGTAAGTGAAAGTGCGTATGGGATGTACTGTACCGAGGCCGCCGCAATGTCAGAGCGAAAATGAGGCGCAACCGCACGCATAAAAGCGCACCCCCGGACAATAATTGTCGCAAATGGCTGATGGCGTCAGAGTTTCGGCGCGCTTTTCGGACCAGGGCGGACCGGGCCAGGCAGGCCGACGTGGCCGACGTCGCGCCGCTTGGCAGAAGGGGCCCGCCGCTGTAGAATCACCCCATGCCGGATAATCGCGTCCCGATCTCTGTCCGGCTCCTATCCTCAAGGAGAAACGAAATGCCAGCAATATCGCGCAGGTCGCTCATGGCGGGCGCCGCCGCCTTTCAGATCGTCAAACCGGAACTCGTTCGAGGCGCCGGCCAGGAAAAGGTGAAGTTCGGGATCGTCGGCTGCGGCGGCCGCGGCACGGAAGCCGCCATCAACCTGATGACGGCCGATGCCAACACCGAACTCGTCGCCATGGCCGACATTTTCGAAGACAAGCTCGAAGGCTCCCTCCGGAATCTGCGGGACCCGGCGTTCGTCCAGCGCGTCGCTCGCCGCGAAGCTGCCCTCGTCGACAAGCCGCTGGACGAACTGGTGAAATCCATCGGCTCCCGGGTGAAGGTTGATCCGGAACACCACTTCGTCGGATTCGATGCCTACAAGAAGCTGATCGCCTCCGAGGTCGACCTGGTCCTGCTGGTGACGCCCCCCGGCTACCGTCCCGAGCACTTCGAAGCCGTCATTAACGCGGGCAAACACTGCTGGGCCACCAAGCCCATCGCCACCGACCCCGTGGGCGTCCGGCGCTTCATGGCTTCGGTCGAAGTGGCCCGGCAGAAGCGGCTGTGCGTCAACGGCGGCACGCCCAGCGTTTCCGCCCGCAGCGCGCTCGGCACGAAGGAAAAGATCAAGGCCGGCGCCGTCGGCGACATCGTCTCCGTCCAGACCCGCAACCAGGTGGGTCTTGTCCTCCACGTCACAACCGGCCGCGATCCCCGGTGGGGCGACATGGAATGGCAGCACCGCGAGTGGTATTCCTTCGTCTGGATTTGCGGCGACATGCTGGTGGAGCAGGCCGTCCACGGCGTCACCTTCTGCAACTGGATGATGGACTCCCACCCGGAGCGCGTCGTCTCCTCCGGCGGCGCGGCCTGGCGGCCCAGGGAGGAGATGTACGGCAACATTTACGATCACCACGATTCGGACTTCATCTATCCCAACGGCGCGCACCTGCACAGCTACTGCCGCCAGTACCCGAAGGGCTGCGCCAACGGCGTCGGCAACCTCTTCATCGGGACCAAGGGGAGAAGCAACGGACACGACCTGGCAGGGGTCGAGCGGCCAGGAAGCTCCTTCGTCGAGGAACACATGCGGATGATGAAAGCTATCCGCGGCGATGCCCCTTACCTCAATGAAGGCATGGTCATCGCCGAAGGCACCATGACCTGCATCATGGCCCGCGAGGCGGCCTACTCCGGCCTGGAGATCACCTGGGACATGATCATGAACTCGAAGCAGGACTTGCAGCCCAAACAGTTCGGCTACAAGCTCCCGATGGACGCGCCGCCGCTGCCGGTCCCCGGCCAGTACAAGTTCGTTTGAGCGCGCGGCTGACAACAGACCGGGTATTTCCTAAGCGGTCCTAAGGCATTCGTCTGATAGCAGCGGCGGGCCGAACGTTCGAAGGTAGGCTGAGGGTCTCAATGAGACGAAGCCTAACCATTGCCGTCATTCTCTGCGCCGCCGTTGCGGGCGCCGTTCGCGCTGCCGACAGCGTCTCCATGCCGTCCATCTGGCGCTACACGCATCCCGACGCCAAGGCGTTGATCGGCATCGAATGGAGTCGCGCGCTGCATTCCCCCATCGGCCAACAGCTCCGCGCAAAACTCCAGGAATCGGATTTCGGGGAACGGAAAGGTCTGGAGCTGATCGACGAGATTCAGCGGATCCTTATCTCCTCGCCCGGGAATACGGAAGCGGGACACGACGGCCACGCGCCGGCGGTCGTCGCCGTTCAGGGCAATTTCGACCTGGACAAGATCCGCGAACTCGCGATGCCGAACCTGACGAAGGCCGTCTCTTACCAGTCCGTGGAGATCCTGGAGCGCCGCGGCGACGATGGCGCCACGATGGCCCTGGCGCTGGTGAGCCCGCAGACCATCCTGGTTGGCGACGCCCAGTCGGTACGCACGGCCCTGGATCATTACCTGGCCGTCGACGCCGCCCAGGCGGCGAATCCGCTGTTCGCTCGCGCGGCGGAACTGGCCGCCAACAACGACATCTGGATTGTGGCCAAAGCCTCGCCGGCGGATTTTGCGGGCGATGGCGCCGAACCGCCGCCTTTTCTGAACGACATCGAGACGGTGGAAGCCGGCATCGCGCTTCAGAATGGGCTGGGCCTGGAACTCAATCTTGGGTCGAAATCGGCCGAATCCGCGCAGGCCCTCGCCGGCGCGCTCCAATTCATGCTCGGCATGGCCATGGCGAAACGGGAGCCCGGCATGCCGGACTTCAGCGAGAAGCTGTATATCAGCACGGACGGCGCCCTGGTGCACATCGCGTTCTCGCTCGACGGCCAGGAACTCGAGACGGCCCTTGCGAAGATCGGACCCGAACTCGCGCCGCAACTGGCCGCAATGGCAGGCGACAGGGCGCTGCTGGAGACGGCCGCAAACGGTCACGAAGAGCAACTGCCGCCGCCACCGCCGCCGGAGAAGCGCGTTATTCGCATCTACGGTCTCGAAGAAGGCGTCCGCGAGATCCCCTTCAATCCTTAACCCGTAGCGTCCGCCTCTACCTCTCAACCGAGGTCAGGTTAGAGGCGGCGCGCGAACACGGCGTAATCCAATCCGCCGAAGAACGTTTTGCGGAAACCTTCCGGCAGTTCGCCGAGCGACGGCATCGACTCGATCGCGGGCGCGCGCGGATGCACCTCGATGCGCCCGAATCCGGCTTCCTCGAGGTAGAAAGCCAGCAGCGAAGCCGGAACGGGCCGGGTGTGGGTGGGATCGATGTAGAAGTGCGACGCGAATATGGCCAGGCACTCCGGGTTTGGCGTTTCGAATGCGACCACGCCGTCCCGCCGCAACCGGCCGGCTGCCAGTTCGATCAGTTGCGGCAGGCGCGCGGGAGGAAGGTGCTCGATGACCTGGGCGCAAAAGATGCCGTCCAGCGCCCCCGGCAGAAGATCCTCCAGGTAGGAGAACATGTCGGCCTCGGTCACGTCGAGTCCCTTCGCGCGTCCGATCGCGGCCAGTTCCGCGCTGATCTCGACGCCGCGCGCCGGTATGCCCGCCGCTTTCGCGGCCTCCAGAAACTCACCGCGGCCGCAGCCGAGATCGAGTACGTCCGCGGACCCGCGAAACCGTTCGACGTAGAACTCCTGGTTCCGCCGGACGTATTCCTCCGACCCCCGAAACCGCTCGGCGAAACGGAGGTAGTCCAACTGCGGCGTGAAGTCGCTCGCGGCGGGGGCCGTCGTAGCGGGCGGCCCGCCCAATGCCTGCGCCCGCTGCCGGGCCACGCGCAACTCGGTGTGGATCACCCGCTCATACTCCGCCCGGATACTTTCCAGGTTGCGGAGACGCTCTTCTCTGGCTTCCAGCAGGGAGCGATCGAGCGCGGCGGTGAATTCCGCGTGCTGCGATCGCGTCAGGTCGCGAAAGCTCCGCTCCAAATCGGAGGCTCGATTCCGGAACGCCCGTTCGGCGTCGCGAAGCCCCTGCTCCACAGCCGCCGCGCGGCCCTGAAAGCCTCGTTCCACGTCCGTGACGCGGTGCTGATAGGCGCCCTGCAATTCGGCCACGCTGCGTAGAAGCTGGACCTCGGTCGCCGCGAGCTTGCCCTCCCACGCGGCGCGCCACTGCTCCCAGTGCGTCCGAAGGTCCGCGAGTTGCTCGTATTCGTTGCGCGTACCGCCCTGTAGCGAGGACAGTTTCGCCAGCGCGCGGTTGGCTTCGTTCAACGCGTCCAGCGTGGCGTTTACCGCGTTCACCACCGCCCGGTTGAACTCCACCTGCTCCCGGACGTGCCAGTCGAGCGCGCGCGCCGCCAACCGCTTCACTGCCTGGATGACGTTGTTCACCAGGCCGGGCGCACGCGGATTTACCGTTCCGATGGCCGCGACTTTGCCCTCGGCCGAATCCCGCGCATGCAGCAGCGGAAGCAGGTCCGGCAGGATGACGCCGCCGCTCGCGGCGACCGCCGGATGCCGCGCCCGGACCCGTTCACGGATCTGCCGGATCATCTCCGTCAGTTCTTCCTTTTCAAGATCGGGGTTCCCGTTAGCGCCGGCCACGTTTGCTCCAGCTTGCCGCGATTCGGGTGTGGAGTCCGCCGCGAGGCCGAAACTCCCCGATCACCGTCGCCGATTCCGGCCGGGCCGCCGCTACGACGTCGCGCAAGAATCGATTCACGACGTTTTCCTGAAAAATACCGAGATTCCGGTAGGCGAGCGCGTACATTTTCAGCGATTTAAGTTCCAGGCAAAGCTTGGCCGGCGTATATTGCAGAGTGATCGTCCCCGAATCGGGCAGGCCGGTTTTCGGGCAGACCGAGGTGAACTCCGGCATCGAGATCTCGATCGAATAGCCGGGGAACTGGTTGGGAAACGTCTCGATCTCCGGCAGCGCCGCGTCGATGCCCGCCCGGGCATGTTCCTCCGTATACTGGCGCTTCATTCCTGCCTTATCCGGCGGCGATCAATGTTCGGGCGAGCTGGTCCAGAAAGAGCCCGACGTCGGTGACCACTCCCACCGCCTGCCCGGTGCCGCGATCGCTGACCTTGGTCGCCACCGCCGGGTTGATATCGACGCAGACGATCTTGACGCGGCTCGGCAACATGTTACCCACCGCGATCGAATGAAGCATCGAACCCAGGCAGAGCACCAGTCCCGCGCCACGCAGTTGCTCGGCATAGGCGTCCTGCGCCTCGTTCATGTCGGTGATGGTCTCCGGCAGCGGACCGTCGTCGCGCAGGCTACCGGCGAGGACGAACGGAACGCTCGCGCGAACGCATTCGTAGAGAATGCCGCTGCGCAGACGCCCGGATTCCACTGCCTGCCGGACCCCGCCGGCGTGGTAGATGGCGTTGATGGCCCGCATGTGATTCCGATGGCCGTGCTCGTCCTGGCGCCCGTCGGAAAGCCGGACGCCCAACGACGTGCCGAACAGCGCCGCCTCGACGTCGTGAACGCCCAGGGCGTTGCCGGACAGCACCGCCTGAAAATAGCCCTCCCGGATCAGCTTGGCCAGCGGCGCGCCGCCGCCCGTGTGGACCACCACCGGCCCCACCACGGCGACAACGTTCTGGCCTTGCGATCGCGTGAGACGGATCAGCGCGCCGGTCTCCCGCACCGCGGTCTCCACCTGGCGCTCCGAAGAGATGCCGTTGCTCATGAACGCGAACGCCAGCCGGTCGCGCTCCTTGAATTCGGGGACCACGCGGATGCCTCGCATGCCCACCACCACCCGGTCGCCGGCCTTGACGTCGCGCAGGCGCCGGCACTCCGCCCGGCCGTTGTCCACCACCACGAGCGCGTCCATGCGCTGCCGCTCCACCGGGATCCATTGCTGGTTCAGCCGTACGAGCGTGGCGTGATTGGTGGTGGAGTAGAAATTCTCCGGCGCGCAGAGGTCGCGCTCCACGCGCTCCAGTTCGGCGTCGCCGTAGTCGGCGGGCGAGCAGCCCAGGCCCAGCAACTGCCCGAGCATCTTGTCCATCTGCGCCTGCGTCGGGGCCTCTACGCGCAACCGAAGCCGCGAGGGATCGCTGTTGGTCCGGCCGATATGGAACGACTCGACTTCGAAGCGGCCGCCGTACTCGACCACCGTGTCGAATATCTGCTCCATGATGTGCGAATCGATAAGATGTCCTTCCGCTTCGACCGTCTCGTAGAAGGACAACGACTGGGCGCCGGCGCTCATAATTAGGTGTTCTTTCCAGAATATCCGAACGCGCGGGCGGGCCGTGGCCGCGCCCGTTGGTACCTGCGAGTTAATAGCGGCTTGGCGGCCCCTACCGCTTCGCTCCAACCCGGCGCATTACCTGGTGGATCGTCTTGAAGATGGTTTCCTCCACCTCTTCGGTAAAGGGTCCGGGTTGCCCGTAGTAGATCATGCTGTCGTTGGCTTCGTAGCCGCCCTCGCGCAGCACGCGCACGGTCGGGATGTAGCACATGACGTCGTTAGAGTACCCGGCGACGATCAGTGTCTCGCCGGGGTATTCCTTCTTCGTGCGGAGCGAGTAGTCCACGACGACTTCGCCGCCAAGCGCCAGCAAGGTCAGGTCAGAACCGAACCGGACCGCCTGCACCGGGTAGGCGACGCTGCGTACGGGCCGCCGTTCGTCGTAGGCCTTGAGCATCTCCTGGGCCCGGCGCACTTTCCACTTGTTCTCGTCGTTCAGCTCGGCCTCAAACGTCTCGCGGGTGTGGTGCTTGAACTTCAGATCCACCAGTTGGAAGGCGGCGCGAACCGGCGGCCGCACCGGCTTCATGGGGCCTCCGAGCGTCCGGTCCACCTCCGCCGCCAGCGATTTGCCGTGCTGGACCGCATGCTGCTCCTGGCTGCGCGGATTCGGGTTCTGATCGCCGCCGCACAGCTCCAGGAAAAGCGCCACGGCGTTCGGGTGCGCCTTCTCCAGTTCCGCCTGGGCGAAGCCGGCATAATCGCCGCTGACCTTGTAGTGTTCGCCGGTAAGGGTCGTGTTGTGGCAGGCGTAGCCGAACAGGACGGCCATCAAGGAGCCGTCGGCGCGCTTGACTTGCAGGACAGGCACGGAGTGATCGACAGGGCCCTCCGGGTTCACGCCGATCTGGACGCCCTTCGCCGTGGATTGCCTCCGGTTTGCGGCGAAGCCGACTGTGCCCTGGCCGAATGCGAGCTGCGCCGGCGCAAGATTGTCGAGAGCGGCCCCGGCGACCTCCACCAGCGCGCCGGCGACCCGGCGGCCGTACCGTTTCACCACGTCCATCTGTTCCGGCGTCATGTCGTACATCGTGCCGAGGTTCGGCCAGACGACGGGACCGGTGTGGGTGTGAGACGAGTTCAAGACCAGACGGGCGCGATCCAGGCCGCGCTCCTTCTGAAGGCGAGCCGCAGCTTCATCGGAGATTACCCGGGGCAGGCCGATGAGGTCCGTGGTCACGATAACGGTCCGTTCTCCCTTGGCGTCCTCCACCGCCAGCGCCTTGGCCCAGATGTCGTTCAATACGCCGTTGGATGGATGCGTGCGGCCGGCGTAGCCGGACAGCCAGATGGGGCCGTCCGGCGTCAGGGAAACGCGGGCCGCGCCGACTTTGAAATCGGCCGCCGCCAGCGCGGGGAGGCAAAGCGCCAGAGCCAATGCATATCTCATATCCAAACTTCCTCGATCGGGATGCCTTTCTTACACAATTCGCAATCCGACTCCGAGCCGAAGCAGCACCCCTCCAGGCTCGCCAGGTAGTAGAGGGGCAGCGGATCGAAATTCGGCGTCTGGGGGTTCGGCTGATACACGATCACGGCCAGGCCCACCACGTTCGCGCCGTTCGCCTCAAGCGTGTTCTTAAGTTCCATCAGGCTCTTGCCGCTGCGGAGAATGTCGTCGACGATGAGGACGTTTTCGCCCGGCGTCTGTTCGAGATACTGGCGGAATCGCAGCGGCTCGCCCTGGTTGTTTCGCTCCCCCCAGTAGACCTGCCGGGCGCGGAGCGCTTCGCAGACGCCGTAAGCGACCGGCAGCCCCGCCGTCGCCGCGGTCACGATGGACAGCTCGGGAATGATCGCGCGGATTTCGGGGTTCGCGCGGATCAGCCGGCTGAGGCCGACGCTGAGGGTCTTCTGATGCTGGTAGTACCGCATTGCCAGCGGCACCTGCAAGTACTGCTCCGAGTGCAGACCGGTCGGATAGCGGAAGTGGCCGGTCCGCAGCGCGCCGGTCTGGCGCAAGAGAGCGACCACCTCATCGCTGGTGGGGACCAGGTGCATCCTAATGCGCTCCTTTCCCACTCAAGACGTGGGGAATCGTTCGAAAAAGAATCTTCCAATCCAGGGCCAGGGACCAATTATCGATATATTCAAGGTCTTTCTTGATCCAGGAGTCGAAATCCAAGGTGTCGCGCCCCTCGAGCGCCCACAGGCAGGTAAGTCCCGGACGCATCCGCAGCCGGCGGCGCTGCCATCGCTCGTACAAGTGGACCTCGTCGGGAACGGGCGGCCGCGGGCCCACCAGCGACATGTCGCCCCGCAGGATGTTCCAGAGCTGCGGCCATTCGTCGATCGAGAACTTTCGCAGGAACCGCCCCAGCGCGGTGACGCGCGGATCACGGGCGATTTTGAACGCCGTGCGCTTCTGATTCAGGTGCTGCAGGGCCGGCTTCAACTCTTCGGCGTTCTGGCACATCGAGCGGAACTTGTAGAAGACGAAGCGGCGTCCGTTTAAGCCGCAGCGGACCTGCCGGAAAATGACGGGTCCGGGCGAGGTCAGCCGGATCAGCAGCCCGATCAATATCATGAACGGCGACAGAAGGACCAGGCTCGCGGAGGCGATCGCCACGTCCCCAACACGCTTGAGCATCAGGCGGACTTCATCGTGCGGCGCGGCGGAAAAGGTCAGCAGCGGAATCGTCCGCAGCTTGTCAAAGTAGACGTCGCTGTGGACGTGCGGGAAGAAGTCTACCGCGACGCGCGTCCGGATGCCTTCTTCCTCGCAAAGCAGGAGCACTTCCTCGAGTTCCGACAGCCGCTTGCCGTCCACGGAGAAGATGATCTCGTCGATGACTTCCCGCGCGAGCAGAACCGGCAACTGGTCCAGCGGATGCACCGCGTAAGTCTTTCCCAGCGTAATCTTCCGCGCGCCATCGACGCCGTCGGCGGCGAGAAAGCCATTGAGCTGTACGCCGTAATCGGCGGCGCGCTCCAGCGCCTCGCCCAGCTTACGGCCGCGGGGCCCGGTTCCCGCCACCAGCACGTAATAGGGCTGGCCGAAGCCTCGGCGGAACCATCCGGCGAGGCGCGGGGCATTCAACCGGAACAGGCACAGCGCGATCCAGGCGTAGACGAGGAACAGGCCGAGAAACGAGCGGCTGAGATCGAGTCGCAAGAGGTACTCGATCAGAATGACGGCCACGCCGCCCACCACGCATTGCCGCAGCGTATCGCGGACGATGACCGGTTGCTTCTCCGCGTCCAGGCGCTCGTAGACGTTCAGCCAGACGCCGGCCAGAGGCCACGCTAAGGCGGCTACGCCCAGCAGGAGTCCACGAACGGGAACGACGAGATAGAAGACCCTCTCGAACGGCAGATTGGTGCGGGTCTGATAGGCCAGCTCAAACGCCAGCGCCACCAGCACGATGTCAGACAAACCAAACAGAATCTTTGTCTTGCGATGGTGACGGCTGAACACCTCGCACTTCAGGATAGCACCCGCGCGCAATCCGCGCCCGACCCGGCGGTGGCTGGCCGCAAAAACCAGCCGGCGCCTGCCCGCTGACGATCCTCAAGGCGACGGATGGCCTTCGGGAACATCTGGAGGGCGGCGCGAGGTTACCGGATCTCCTGTTCGAGTTGGCGGCGAATGAAACTGGGCTGGGAACCTGCCGGCGTGGGGGGGAGCAGAGCGAGGCCTTGCAGCGCCGCGCGGCGGGCTGCGTCCCTGTCGCCGGCGACGCGGTGAGCGACGGCAAGAGTGTGAAGGAACTCCGGAGAACGGCCGCCGCTCTTCTCGACGCACCGCTTCGCGTACGCAACGGCGAGCGAAGGTGCGCGCAGGTGGACGAACGGCGTTACGCTGAGGGCCTGCGCGGCGCGGCTCCAGTCAATGGGCTGGGCGCCGGGCCGGTCGGCCAACTCGCGTGCGGCCTGAATCCCCTGGCGGGCGAGTTGCTCGGACTGGGCCGGATCGGAGGTCATCAACGCGCTCATCCGAACGAGCAGGTCGGCCATGTGTCCGCGAAAGACCTCGTTGTTTGGATCCATCTGGAGGACGCGGCCGAGCACTTCGCGCACGCGGCGGGCGTACTGAAGGGCCTGCTGGAGGTCGCCCTTCTGTTCGTAGGTCTGCCACACATCGTTAAGGGCGACCGCCAGGTCGTACTGGGCTCGGCTGTTGCGGGGGTCGAGGGCCGCCAGCGGCTCCAGGAACGAGAGCGCTTTCTGATATTCGCCGATGGCGGCGTCGTAATCGCCCATCCACTGCAACGCGCCGGCGATACGGCGGCTGAAGGTGGCCCGGACCCTGCGGTTCTCCATCTTTTCCTTTTCTTCCGGGGGCAGGGACTCGAAGATATCCAGGCCTTCGCGCAGGATGCGGACGGCTTCCTGCGGATTGGTTTCGACAACCACTTGGCCGATTTTCATCCGGACGACAGCGATGGCGCGGCGAGGCCGTATGAAGGCGGGGTCGATCTCGAGCGCGCGCCGGTTGAGCGCAATCGCCTTCTCGTAATTGGCGCGGGCGGAGACCGGATCGCCGAGACTGGCGGTACCGCTCTGCCCGTACTGATCGGCCAGCGAATCGTAGCAGCGGGCCGCTCCGAACAGAGAGGGCGCATTGCCATTGCCGGCGATGCGTTCGAAGGCGGCGCAGGCGCTGCGGGTGTGTTCGACCGCTTCGGAGGTGCGGCCGAGTCCAAACAGGATTTCGCCGATGGATTGCTCGACGCGGGCTGGGCCGCTGTAAGCCGAATCGTTGCGGCCGAGTTCCTGGGCGATGGAGAGCGCCTTGCGGAGAGTATTGAGGCCGCCTTCCATGTCGCCGATGTTGGTCTCGTAGGGGTTGCCCTGCAGATTGCCCATCTTCAAGTAGGCTTCCACTAGATCGCCCTGGACGTTGGGATCTCCCTTGGTATCGCGGGAGAGCTTGTCGAGGTGATCCATCGCCTTGGTGACGAGCATGCGCTGGGCGGCGGTAGAGCCGGGGAGCTGCTGGACGGCGTCGTACAACTCGAAAAGAAGGCTATTGGTAAGGCGCCGCAAGTCCTGGTACCGGGCCTGGGCGATTTTCGCCTGCCAGAGCATCCCGGAGATGCCGGCGACGAGGGTAACCAGAATCACCGCGGCGGCGACGACGGCCAGCAGGTTTCGGCGGACGAATTTCGCGGCGCGGTACCGGAAGCTACCGTGACGGGCGCCGACGGGCCGGCCGGCAAGGTAGCGCTGTATGTCCTCGGCAAGCTGATCGACGGACGAGTAGCGGGCGGAAGGCTCCTTGCGCATGGCCTTCAGCACAATGGCGTCGAGGTCGCCGCTGAGGTGCGAGCCGTTTCCGGCGGCGGCGCTCGGCTTGACGGGTTCCTGCTGGCAGACGACGCGGATCAGTTCGCCCGTGCTGTAGTCCTGGAGTTCGTAAGGCGGCTTGCCGGCGAGGATGCGGTAAAGAATGACGCCGAGAGAGTAGATATCGGAGGCGGTGGTGACGGGGTTGCCGAGGACTTCTTCGGGACTGGCGTAGGCGGGCGTGAAAGCCCGGAGGCCCTTCTGGGTAACGGCGGGATCGATGCGCTCCGGGATGAGTTTCGCGGTGCCGAAATCCAACAGCTTGGGCGAGCCGTCGGGCAGAACGAGGATGTTGTCGGGCTTGAGATCGCGGTGGACGATCAGGTTCTGATGAGCGTAATGGACGGCGGAGCAGACGGTCAGGAACAGTTCGAGTCGCTGGCGGATGGAGAGACGATGGCGGTCGATGTACTCGTCCAGGGCGGCGCCCTCGACATAATCCATGACAAGGTAGGGGTCGCCTTCGTCGGTGGTGCCTCCGTCGATAAGACGGGCAATGCTCGGGTGGTTGAGGCGGGCAAGGATCTGGCGCTCCTGTAGGAACCGCTCCTGGAGCGGGCGGCTGGCGAGGCGGCAGGCGATCAGCTTCAGGGCGGCGGTTTGCTCGAACTGGCCGTCCTGGCGGCTGGCGAGATAGACCGTGCCCATGCCGCCCTCGCCGAGCAGACGCTCGATACGCCAGGCGCCGATGCGGCGGCCGGCGAAGGGATGAACGAAGTCCTCCGCTTCAACGAGAGGTTCTTTCCAGCCGCCGGAGCGTTCCTGGTTGTCGTAGGTGGAGAGCAACCCCTCGAGTTCGCGCTGGAGGGTGAGTCGGCCGCCGACCTGGGCGCGGATGAAGGCGGTACGTTCGGCCGGCGGCAGGGCGAGGGCAGCGTGGAAGAGCTCTTCGATTACCTGACGTCCCTGACCATCGAGCTCCGCCCAAGGCGTATCCGGTATCCCGTCCATGGTCCGAAAGCCGTCTCGAACTACCGGGACGCGCCGGGAAAGTTACTCCTGGCGCCGTCGGCTGGTTACCTAGCGTACTCCTAGTATAGGTCGCGCAGTTTCGGCGGGGAGAGCATCAACATTGTTTGGTATACTTCTTAACGAATTCGCGCACAACGGAACCTGCTCGGCGCGGGAGAGTCTCTGTGCGATAAGGCTGCGCAGGGGAGGTTTGCGCGCCGGTAACGCGAGTACGTCCTGCGCATTCACCCTGATGGTGCGTCGGGGGCAAACGGAGGATCCGGTCTCAGTTTCATGGAGGCTTCGCTTCAGTCCACCGTAACAGCGTTGCTGATGCAGTGGAGCGCGGGGAACGAGGCGGCGCGAGAATCCCTGCTGCCGTTGGTTTACGGCGAACTGCGGAAACTGGCGCAAGCGATGCTGCGGCAGGAGCGACGCGACCACACGCTGCAGCCCACAGCGCTCGTCAATGAACTCTATCTCCGGCTGGTGGACCAGCGACGCGTGACGGTGCAGGACCGCCGCCATTTCTTCGGGCTTGCCGCGTACCTGATGCGGCGGGTGCTGGTGGACCATGCCCGGCGCAAGAAAGCCGCCAAACGCGGGGCGGAGGCGTTGTCGCCGCTGGTGGACGAGCCGGGCACAACCGCCTGGACGCCGGACATTGACATCGAAGCACTGAACGAGGCGCTGGACCGTCTGGAAAAAGTGGACCCAAGAAAATGCCGGGTGGTGGAACTGCGGTTCATCGCGGGCTTCACGACGGAAGAGGCGGCTCACATCCTGGAGACCTCGCCGGCGACCGTCGAGCGCGACTGGAAATTCGCCCGTAGCTGGCTGGGACGGCTGATGAACGGGGCGCGGTGAGACGGAGGAAAGCGCCGCGCTGTTCGGGGCCAACCTGGGGATCGAGTTCGGCAATCACCACGGCGCGGCGAACGAGCCTCACGTCCGACCCTCCACCCAGCCCTCGCCGCATACCCACCGAACTGCCTTGCCCGCACTTGCGTCAACGAGCGACTCGCTGTCCTCCTCCGGTAGCCCTCGTGACCATTCCTCAAGCCCCAGTTCGCCAAGTTCAGAGCTTTCCGGGTTCGTCGTAGTGATGGCCAGGCCGTGGAGGGGCCGATCGACGGGACGACGGAGAGCTTGTGGCGCCGCGCCGCGGCTAGGGCCGCAGAGGGGCGTGAGCGCACAAAGAGGGCGATAACCAGCCCCGCCCAACAAATCCAGTCTTGAAATACCTTTATTTATCTGGCAAAATCGCGAGGTCGTTGCCGCGGGGTCCGAGGATTTTATTCGAATCGCTGAAGGAGAAGCCCATACCGGTCGTCGATCGGCTGGCCGGCCGCCAGCGACGCCCAGATCCATTCCGAGGCGCCGCGGTCGGAGTAGCGCGGAGCGATGGCCAGCGCGTTCCGGCGCATCCGCTCGTTGACCTCGGGCCGCCGGAGACGGGCTGCGGCGGCCTGGAAAGCGCGCGTTTCGTAGGGGCAAACGAGCCCGATGCCGTGCCGGTCAACGAAGCGCGCCGCCGCCGTGCGCGCGTCTCCGAGCACGACCAGAGGCGCGTGGGAGGTCGCCAGGATGAACGGAATTCGGCTGGGGAGGCTGAGCCGCGCGATGAAGCCCCGGTCGTCGTCCGGCGTCAGCGTCCCGGAAGGAACCACGGCGAACGGCGCGGCGCGCAACGCCCGGACCAGATCGTCGTCGTCCAGCGGCAGTTCTTCGGGCACAATCAGGGAGTCCCGTAAAAGACCTTCGCGATCCGCGGACAGGAAACGGAAATGGCTGTTGGAGTACCAGAACAGCGTCTCGCCGGAATCGCGGAGCGTTTCGCGCAGCAGGCTCAGCCACAGCCGCCCCCAGATGTTGCCGACGATGACGCCCGGAGCGGAGAGGTCCGGCGGCTGCGCGGGTTCCCGGAGGATGAGCCGGTCGGGCGCCACCGGAGGCATCAGCCCGATTTTGAGGCCGTACTTGTCCTCGTACGCTGATGCCAGTTCGGGGGAAACCGCTAGCCGGAGGCGGGATTGTTCGAGCAGCTCGCGCATCAATTCGTCCGGAATTTCCTGGACGGCGACGTTCTGATCGTCCATGATGTAGGCGCATAGCGGCGCGTTATAGATCTCCCGGAGCGCGATCGCGGTGCGGGCGTCGTCGGGATAATACGGGACGCAGAGGATTCTGGCGACGCCGTGACCCTGCATCGCGCCGAGAACATTCCGGAATTGTTCGGAACGGGCGGCGCCGCAGTGTGAAATGCGGAGGGTCACGCCGGCAAATTCCTGCCGCCCACCGTAGAGATCCCGTGAACGCACGGCGATGATGTTCGGCTGGCCGCCAAACAGGCGGGCCAGGAGCACGCCGACTCCATGCTCGTTGTTGATCTCAACGTGGCTGACGATAGCGTCGGCTTCCTGGAGAAACTCGTCCGAAGAGGGGTCCTCCGCCAAGTCGTCAGGGAAGCCCGCCAGAGTGAAGACGCGATGCGCGAGTTCCTCGATGCGGCGCCAGGCGGGATCGGAGTGCGCGATCATCGGGCGAACGCCTCCTCCGCGCCGGAGGGATCATAGCCGCGAAACAGGTCTTCGAACCGGTCGTCGGCCGGACGGCCGAGTTCGATGGAATGCGCCAGCCACTCGACCACGCCGGAGTCGGACAGTTGGCGCGCGATGGCGGCGGCATGACGTCGGCAGCGGCGCCGATTATCGGGCTGCCGTAAGCTCTCCATCGCGGCGCGAAGCGCGTCGCGCCGGTAGGGCGCGGTCTCGCCGACGCCAAAATGCCGGACAAAGCGCGCGGCGCAGGTCTTCTCGCTGCCCAGTACCAGGACCGGGGTTTTGGAGGCGGCGACGGCGAAAAGAATACGGCCGGGGAGGCTCAGCCACGCGACGCCCGGATTCGCGTCAGCGCCGTCGAGGGCGCCGGCGGGCACGATGACGAACGGATAGCCTCTCAGGCGCGCGGCCAGTTCCGCTTCGGGCACGAGGCCGAGCGCGCGGATGCCGGCGCGGTCCGTCGCTTCGCGGGAGAAAGCGACCCATGGCGACTGGTTATTGCCGAACCAGTCGATTTGACAGCCGCAGCCGGCGAGGGCGGCGCACGCGTTGTCGAACCAGGCCCGATCCCAGAAACTGCCAAGCAAAGCGGCGCGGGGCGCGGCGTCCACTCCGTCGTCCGGGGCTTCGCCGATAAGAGCGTCTGGAACCACGGCGGGAAGCAGGTGGAAGGGAAGGCCGTACTTGTGCTCGTAGGCGTGGCGCAACTCGGGATGCGTTGCCAGGCGGAGGCAGCAGCGGCCGAGAAACTCGCGCATGAGGCCGTCCGCAATGATGGGGCTCACGATGTTCTGATCGTCCATGATCCAGGCGCAGAGAGGCGCGCCGAAGGCGGCCTCCAGGGCGATGGAGGTGATCAGCTCGTCGGCCAGAAACGGGACGCAGAGGATGGAGCGCGCGTCGCAGCCTTCCAGCGCGGCCAGGACGCGGCGGAAGCTTTCCGGACGCGCGATATCCGTCTGCGGCAGGCAGACGTTCCAGTCGCCGAAGTCGTGCAGGCCCCAGTCGCTCTTGGAGCGAATGCAGAGAATGCCGCGGCGGCCGCGGAGGATGCGCTTGATCAGCGGCCCCGTGCCGTGGCGGTCGTTAATCTCGTTAGGCGTGACGACGATATCGACGGCGCCGGAGGGAACGCCGGGGGAGACCGCGAAGGGCACGTCAGGCCCGGCGGGGGCGGCGCGGCCCTGGATCACGCGCTTCAACCGCCGGGCGAGAAATTCGTTCCGGTAGAAGGCCGGATCGACGGTTCCGGCCGGCATCGCTTACCTGGTTTTGGAGAGGGCATCCTCCAGCACGCGTTTGGCGCGGGCCGGATTGAAGACGCCGCAGGAACAGAAGCGCGACAAGTAGGTGACGGCCTGGTCCGGCGAGCGGCGGCCTTCCTTCACCCAGTCGATCATTTTCTTGGCCAGCGAGGAGGCGATCATGCCATGGCCGCACAGCGTCATCAAGGTCAACACCTGCGAGTTCGGCAGCTTCTCGGTTTTGCCTTCGAAGCCGAGCGAATAGCCGACGCTGTGGCGGTTGATGCCGGCGGCGTGACAGCACTGGTCCGCGCCATCCACCGACGTAGACACGTTGATGGACAAGCCGAGGTCCGCTTCGCGCACCCTGTCAAGGAAGGCCTCCGCGGCGGGCCGGTTGTCGAAGACGGCGGCGACGGTGGTGGTGGTGTCGAGACCGTCGATCACCGCCTGGAAGTCGGGGGTCATGTCGCGGTTCCAGTGGGAGGTCGGGTTGAGCGACCGGGAAGGCCGCAACGCGCCGCCGTGCCGCGCGTCGCCGAGATTCACCGGGCGGAAGGGCACGGCCATTTCGAGAAACTTCTTGAGCTTGGGCAAGGCGCCTTCGTCGTTCTTACCGCGGCAGCACATGGCGAAGATGACGTAGTCGTCGCGGAAGCTTTCCGCCGTACCGAAGCGATGCAGCGTGTTCGTCATGCCGTCACCTCCTGGGCGCGGGCGGGATGGTTGGTGGCGCGCCCCAGCCCGGTATTGGTTTTAGCCCGCTCGAGCCGGTATCCGAGCCGCTCGAGAATGGGCGCCACGACGTTCTCCTCGCCGTTGGCCTCGCAGCGCGTCCCGACGCCAAGGGCAACCACGGTGTCGATGCGCTTCTCGACGTCCCACACCAGCCGGATGACCTCTTCGGTGCGTTCCACCGGAACCTTGACTTCGACGATCGCGGACATAATCTTCTCGTTGAGGATCTCCTCGCGGATGTCGCCGGTGGAGATGTCGCTCATCAGAGTGGTAACGGGGTTTTTCTTTTCGAAGTGCACGCCGCGTTCGGCCAGTGCCCGGGTCATTTCCTGGATCTCGAAGAAGCGGACGCCTACGCCGGGACGGCCGAACTCGATGGTGAAGCCGACCTCGCCGACGCCGACGCGGTTGGAGACGTCGTTGGTTTTGACCTCCTCGGTGCCGCGGCCCTCGACGCCCGTGGATTCGTGGGGCACGCGCGGGTCGGAGAAGGCGCGGCGCACCACGCGCGGCCAAGTCAACTCTTCCGGCTCGAAGGCGGCCGTCGGGCAGACATCCGGCTCGGGTTCGAAGCGCAGGCGAAAGAACTGGAAGACGCGCCGGAGCGTGCGCACGAGGGTCGGGTTGAGATGCTCCTGGCTCATCCCGTTGACGCAGGCGTAACACTCCACGCATTCGTCCCGGTCGACGGTTGCGCGCTTGATGGCGGGATCGATGTAGATCGCTCCCATCGGACAGACATAGGTACAGTTGCCGCAGGCTACGCAGCGGTCCCTGCTGATTCTCACGTCACACCTCCTGACGGGGCAACCGCCGGACGGCCGGCGGGGCCCGCCTCGATCCTGTCGGATGCGTCGATTCCGGTGAACAGGGCCGCGGCGATGGCGCAGAGCGCCGCCGCCACAAAGAACGGCACATCCCAGCCGTAGCCCCTCACTAAGTACGCCAGCAACGCGGGTGAAACCGCGCCTCCTATATTACCGAAAGTGTTCATGACGGCGGAGACGGAGCCGGCGAAATCGCCGCCGATATCGAGCGGAATGGCCCACGAGACGCCGACGGTCAGTTCGAGGCCGAAGACGCCGACGCAGGTGTAGGCGACGCAGGTCCGGGGATCGCTGGTGATGGTGGCCAGCAGGATGCCTCCCGCAGCGATCAGGAAGCCGAGGATGGCAACCGAGCGGCGGGCCACTTTAAGGTTCCCCGTGCGTTTGGCGATATGGTCCGAACTCCAGCCGCCGGCGAGATCGCCGAGAGTTCCAGCCAGCAGTGGCAGGGCCGCGTAGAAGCCCATCTGCTTGAGGTCGAAGCCGCGATGGTCGTGCAGGTACTTCGGGAACCAGTCCAGGTAAACGGAGATGCAGTATCCGTAGAGGGCGTACATCGCGGAGAGTCTCCAGAGCGTGCCGCTGGAGAGAATGGCGCGCCAGGGCACGGACTTCGATCGCGGGGGGCGGCGCCCGCCGAGCGACGTCTGGATGAGCTCGCGTTCGGCGGCGTTCACCGAGGCGTGCTCTTCCGGCGTGTCGCGATAGTAGACGAACCAGACCGCCGCCCAGACGAGGCCGAGCAGGCCGAAGACGAAGAACGGCGTTCGCCATCCATAGGCGAGGATGAGAAAGACGACAAGCGGGGGCGTCAGGGCGGCCCCGAGACGGGAGCCGGCGTGCGTTAGGCCCTGCGCATAGCCGCGCTCGGTGGGCAGCATCCAACGGGAGAGAGAGCGCGTGGCAATAGGGAAAGCGCCCGCTTCGCCGACTCCAAACAGGAAACGGAACACCGCCATCGACCCGGCGTTCCAGGCGAGCGCGGTGACGGAAGTGAACAGGCTCCACCAGGTAACGATGAGCGTGAGGGCGCGCCGCGGTCCGATGCGGTCGCCGAGCCAGCCGCCGGGGATCTGGAACAACGCGTAGCCCCAGCGGAACGCGGCCAGAATCCAGCCGACGGTGACGAGCGTGAAGCCGAACTCCTTCTGGATGACCGGGACGGCGGAGGAGATGACCACCCGGTCCATGTAGGTGATCATGTAGGCGGCCACGGTCAGCCAGAGGACAATATGGCGCACACGGGTCGGGCCGGTTGTCTGTTGGGGCATGAGGATTCCGAGATCGTATCAGACTGGAGGGGCGATTCTGAAGGGGATCGTTTTGGGGTGCGAGGTTTTCCCTGGCCGGCGCACTATCGCTTAGGCGTCATCACATATAACTTCGCGGCAGTGGTGTCGGCCGGAGCGAACGCCGGGCGAACAACGGCCGCGGACCGGAGGCGAGTTGACTCTAGTAGCGCCCGATCCCCCTGTCTCGGCCCGTCGCGCGCGATCGTCTTCCACCGGAGACGTGGAAGACCTGACATCGGTTCTTGAGGAGATACGGAGAGGAGACCCCAACGCGGAAGCCGTTTTGGCGTCGGCGTGCGCCCCGGGAATCCGGCACATGCTGAAGCGGCGGTTCGGAAAGGAAGAACTGGAACAGCGGCTGGAACAGGTTCTGGCCGCGATGATGGAGCGCATCCGGCGCGGCTGGACGCCGGAGAGCGGCCGCATTACGCCGCTGGTCTACGAGGCAATCGGCGCCTGCCGGCTGGGCCCGAAGCGGGAGGGACGGACGGCGCGGGGCGAGGATCTGGAGGCGATCCGGCAAGCCTTGGCCGGCCTGTCGGCGAAGGAGAGGGAAGCTCTGACGCGGTACTATCTGCGCGGGGAGGATCCGCAAGAGATTGTCGAATCCCTGGGTCTGCGCCGGGAGCGGTTTGACGCCCTTATTGCCAGGCTGAAGAGCCGGGTCTCGCCCAGGAAAGCAAGCAAGACGGTGGCGGCGGGCAGCCGCGGGTGAAACCGATTCCGCTGCAAGGCGCGTGACATCGAATTCCGTTGCCCGAAAGGTTGTGGACGCCGCGTACCTGGCTCACAAGGCGCTCGGCCCGGGGCTGCTGGAGCGGGCCGGCTTTTGCAGAACCATCGTGATCCCGTCGCGGAACGTGGGCGGGAGGCAGCGCGATATGGTTCGCGCCGCCTTCGCCCCCCAGCCGGCGTCTCGGAAATAGTTCTGCACCGAGACGTGTACGGCCTCCAGCCCGGCGTCCGTGGCCAGCGATTTCAGCTCTGCCACCGTGTACTCCCGGAAATGGCCCGGATTCAGGGACGACTCGCGGATCATCTCGTACGGCTGGCGGCCGAGCAACAGCATGACGCGTTTGGTCAGCGACGCCGCGTTCGGCGTTTGCAGCAGCAGGTAACCGCCCGTCCGCAACCACGAGGCGAGGCAGGCCAGCACCAGCGACGGCGCCGCGTGGATGTGCTCGAGAACTTCGGCGAAGACGATCACATCCCAGGGCCCGATGGCCGGCCACAGCTCCGGGCGCTGCGCTTCATTCAGGTCCCATTCGTAGTGCTGTCCGCCATCGAGGCGATAACGGACATCCGGGAATCCCAGCGAATCGACGGCGGCTTCCGGCCAGTGGGCGGCGATGGCGCGCGTCAGCGGCGACAGCCCGATGTCGAGAACCCGGACCGGCCCGCGCCCCGCGATCAGCCGGTCGAGCGTCGACAGCAGGTACTCGAACCGCCTTCGATGGAAGCGGAAGTACTCCCCACCGTCGTCGGCCGCCTCCTCCCAGCCGGCGCCTTGGAAATAGTTTTTCACCCCGTTCACCCGCTCAACCGGAACCCGCCATCCGCCGCAACAGCTCCACCGCGTCGTCCGGCGAAGGCGTCCAGAACCTCGCGGAGCTTGGCGCCCGGCCGACGCGCACCGTCCAGGCCCGCGGTCCCATCCGGCCGAACACGTCCTCGTCGGCGCGATCGCTGCCGAGTGCGAAACGGAAGTCCGCGCCCGGCCGCTCTTCCAACAGTTGCTCCACGAATTGCGCCTTCTGAATCCACAGCGGCCGGATCTCGACGCACTTGTGGCCGCGCACCGCGCTGACCTGCGTCTCGCTCAGCATCCGTTCCAAGAAACCTGCCAGCTCGCCCGCGAGCCAGTCGCCGAACTGCGGATCGGACAGCCGGTAGTGCCACGCGACGGAATACTCCCGTTCGTCGATGACGCTGCCGGGAGCGCGATCGGCGAACTGCTCCAGCACGCTCATCACAGGGGCCTTCCACTCCGTCGAAAGGTTGGGATGCGCGGCGCGCCATTCTAACGCTCCGCCGGGCCGGATCAGCGCGCCGTGCTCGGCGGCCATCCACAGTCCCGGGATGCCGCCAAACCATTGCTCGAGGTCGGCGCGGCCTCGAACCGAGATGAGCGCGACGAGATTGGCCGGGTCGGCGGCCAGTCGGGCGATCGTCTTCTCGAGACCGGGCGGAGGCGCCGATTGCCGCCGGCTCGCCCCCGCGGGCGCCAGCGTCCCTTCGTAGCTGAAGCATAGCACGCGCTCGCGCGCGGCCCGATACGAGGCGGCGATCGCTTCCGGAGAGGCCTGCCCCGGCAACTCCTCCACCCGGCGCGCGCGCTCCGCGGCGGCTTCCCCAACCAGTTCGATGAAACGCTCGCTCCACGCGAAGGCGTTGTTGCGCTCCACCCTGCGCCGGAGCGCTTCCATCCGGTCCCGGCGCTCTTCCACCGGCATATCGAGCGCCCGCTCGATCGCCTCCGCCGTCCTCTCCTCATCGAACGGATTCACCAGCAGCGCCTCGCCCATCTCCTCCGCGGCGCCGGTGAGTTCACTCAGCACCAGGACGCCTCCCCCCCGATTCGAAGCGACATACTCCTTGGCCACCAGGTTCATTCCATCGCGCAGCGGGTTGACCCAGCCGATGTCGGCTACGGCGTACAGCGCCACCAACTGCGCCCGCGAGATGCCGCGGTTGAGGTGGACCACCGGCGTCCAGTCGGGCGCGGCGTATTCGCCGTTGATCTCGCCCACCAGTTCGTTCACCTGCCGCCGCAGTTGCGCGTAAAACGGCGCCTTCTCGCGCGACGGTACGGCAACCTGGATCAGCGTCACCCGCCCGCGCAGATCCGCGTTGCGTTCCAGCAGCCGGCGGAACGTGCGCAACCGTAAAGGAATCCCCTTCGTGTAGTCCAGGCGGTCCACCGAAACGATGATGCGACGTCCTCGGAAGCGCTCCTCGTATTCCGAGAGGAAGTGGCGGGTCTGCGCATTCCCTTCGAGCATTCCGCGAAACTCCTCCGGCGCGATTCCGATCGGAAGCGCCTCCAGCCGGATCGTCCGGCCGGCGGATTCCACGGCGTTCATCCGGCTCTCCACGCCTCCCACCCGAAGCAGCGCCGAACGAAAGTGCTGAAGGTGCGCGTGGGTGTGAAAGGCGATGAGATCGGCGCCCAGCAACCCCTGGAGTAGGTCCTCGCGACCCGGCAACAGGCGGAACACCTCCGAGGACGGGAAAGGAATGTGGAGAAAGAAACCGATGCGGGCATCCGGCAGCGACTGGCGTAACATGGCCGGCAGCAGCATCAACTGGTAGTCGTGCACCCAGATCAGGTCGCCGGCCCGCGCGTTTTCCACAACCACGTCGTGGAACATACGGTTCGCTTCGATGTACGCCCGCCAGGCCTCCGGATCGTAGGAGAAGAACGCCGGAAAGTAATGGAAAACCGGCCAAATGGCCTGGTTCGAGTAGCCTTCGTAGAACAGCTCGACGACGCGTTCCGGCAGGTCCACCACGATGAAGCGGCGGCCGCCCGCCGCGCGGTCGATGGCTTCCTGGCGCGAAGGATCGCCGCCGCCGGAGGGATCGCCGGGCCACCCGATCCAGATGCCGTCGTTTCGCCGGAGGATCGGATCCATCGCGGTGACCAGACCCCCGGAACTCGCCTGGACTCGCCATTCCTCCCCCGAGCGCCGGATGGTGACGGGCAGCCGGTTGGACACCACTACCAGCCGTTGTTCGGAATCCATCGGTCGCCCACCTCCGCTGCGCGCCGGCCCAACGCGCCCCTTCTGTTTCAATTGTACTTCCCGGCCCCTTCAGGACCGGCGCCGACGATCCGATGTAGATAATGTGACGATCCGGCGGTTGGAAGCCGCGTTGATTCCGGTCACCTTGCTGGCGGCGACGGCCGGTCTGATGCTGACGCTGACATGGCCGCTGCGGGAATTGATATTCGGCGGCGGAAACGACTTTCTGTCCTTCTACGCGGGCGGGCGCCTGGCCGGTGGCGAGGAGCTGTACAGCCGCGAGGCGGCGCGCGCGATCCAGCGCGAGGCTGCCGGGATCGATTCCGAAACGCTGCCCTTCATTCGGATGCCATACTACGCCGCTGCGTTGAAGCCGCTTTCATCGCTGCCGTACCTCACCGCGTACGCGGTCTGGCAAGCCCTGAATCTGGCGGCGTGGGCCGCGTTCGCGCTGCTGATGCCGGGGCCCTCCCGGCTGACCGTGATCGCGCTGTCGGCCTGCGCGATCTCCATCTACGTCAGCTTCCTGAACGGACAGGACCTCCCTTTGATCCTCCTCTTCCTGGCGGCGGCCCTGCGCCTCGAAGGCCGCGCAGGTTTCCGAGCCGGCTTATGCCTGTCGTTGTGCCTGGCGAAATTCCACCTGTTCCTCTTTGTTCCCGCGGTCGTTCTACTCCGCCGCCGCTGGCGTTTGGCGGCCGGCTCGGCGGTCGGCGTATCCGCCCTGCTGGCCGTATCGTTTGCCGTCGGGGGCGCTGCGTGGCCTGCCGCCTACGTCAAGGCGCTGGCAAACGGGAACTTCCATTCCGGTTCGGTGGTAACTCCCAACATCGCGGGCCTGCTGGCGATCTCGGGACTGCCGTCCGCTCTGCTATGGCCCATCGGCGCGGCGTTCGCGGCCGCGGTCTGCCTGGCGGCGCTCCGCCGTCCTTTCCCCCACGCGCTGTCGGCGGCCCTGATCGCGGGAGTCCTCGTCGCGCCGCACGCCTTCCTGCAGGACACGGCGCTGCTTTTGCCGGCGTCGCTGCTACTGCGGTCACCGCGCCCGCAACGCCCGGTCAGGGTCCTGGCGACATTGATGGCAATACCGCCGCTCTACGCCGTGGAGTTCCTATGCTTGCCGCCCTGGGGAAGCCTGCTCCCGCTCGGCGCCATCGCCCTATTTATCGCCTTCCTGGTCGCTTCGCCTCCGGCGCCCGCGGCCAGTTCTCGCGTCACCGGCGCCTAGCGGTAGAAGGGCTGCCAGTCGACCCACGCCGGACCGTAGTGCGGCTCCGGTTGACCGGCTTCGAGCGCGCCCAGATCCGGAGCGCGTCCGGCGTAGCCGTCATTGACGGTGGGGATCGGTTCGCCCGCGTCCACTGCCTTGCTTCCCGCCTTCAGTCGGAAATTCAGATCCATCGCGTGATAAACGGCATGGCGGCGGGCCGGGTCGGGCGGGGTCATGCGCTCGAAAACATCAAAATCCACTTCGATGCCGTGGGCTTCCTGGCCCGTGGCGCTCCGGAAATCGGCGAGAGTCGCGAAGGTCTTCCAGTCGTTCCCCTCCGGCTCGTAAACCGTCCGCCCCGGCTGTGGTCCGAGCCAGGAGTACTGGGCGGCTGCTCCCCGGTTGGGGCGGTAGCCGTTGTAATCGGAGCTGAACGCGTCCGTGGCGTTGGCCCACGTCATGATGCCGCGGCCCGGAGTGTCCCGTCCGAGAAAGAGGTTGTTGCGATAGTGCGCGTTCGAGTAGGGGTCGCGAACCGTCTGCTCCCCAATGATGGTGTTGTGGTAAACGAACAGCCCCGCCGGCTTGGCGGAGAACTTGAACGCGACGCCGCTCGGGACGTGATACAGGAGGTTGCGAATGAAGTAGACCGGTCCGCCGAAGACGGGTTGCGAGCTGTAGCCGCCATGCGCGGCGTTCACGCCGCGGTTGTTGAACACGCGGATATTGTGCACCCCGCCGTCGGTCTCGATGAAGTCGTCGTTCGACATGTGGATGTCGTTGTTGTAGATGTCGATAGACGAAGCGCGCCGCTCCGGGTCCTGTTCGGGCGTTCCGTACGTCGAGATGCCGATGCCATCGTGAAAGTAGGCGATCGCGTTGCGCGCAATGACGTGGCCGGGGCCATACACTTTGACGGCGTAATAGCTGGTCAGCCGGTGCGAGCCGTACGGTCCGGCGCTCGCCCATAGCGGTCCGGTCCAGCCGATCAGGCGCGTGCGGTCGTCGCGCCCGAGAAAAATGTTATCGGCGATGTAGAAGTCGCTTGAGCCGGCGTACTCGGTCCAAACGCCGAATCCGACGTTCTCGAAGCGGCAGTTCTTCACCGTCAGACCCACGGCGCCGAGGACTTCCTTCTGTCCCGCGAAGATGGCGACGTCCGTGTTCCGGATGGTGAGTCCGTCGAAGATGTGATGCGCCGATGCCATGACGTCGAACAGACGGTGGTTGCCGTCGCCGTCGAACACCACCTCGCCGTCGCCGGCGGCCTTGAGCGCAATGGGCCGGTCGGGCGTGCCCTTGAGCGTCAGCGACATCGAACCGTCGAACGGCGTCATCATCGGGTCGACGTAGTTCAGGCGTTCGGTTTTATACAGCCCGGCGTGCACCAGCAGCGTGTCGCCCGGTTGCGCTCGGCGCTCCCAAACGACGCTCCAGTCCCCGAGGCCGGCGCCGTAGTAGGCCTGCAGGATGCCGGTGAAGCTGGGCTCGATGCGTTCGCCTTCATGCCCGGGCGGATAAACGTGGAGCGTCCGGCCTTTCGCATAAGGCTGCGGCTCGGTTCGCGTCCGCACCCGGACGGTATGAGTAGTCTGGCCGGTCACCCCGTCGGGGTCCGATAGCTGGAAGCGGCATTCGTATTCCGTGCCCGGCTGAAGATTCAGAATGCTGCCGGCGAACCCGTCGGGAACGGTGTAGTCCAGGTTCTCCCGCCGGCGATAGACCTTCTCTCCGCCGATTCGCACGAGCGGGAGGGCCGCCCGCCACGCGGCTTCTCCGGCGGCGCGGAACTCGACAGCGACGGTCGCGTTCCGGTTGACGTCGCCGCGGATCGACCATTCAAAGCCCAGATTGAGCAGCGTCGGATGTTCGACGACGAACCGTCCGCCTTCGGCGCCGTTCTGCGCCCACGCGCAGCCGGCGGCAACAAGAACGTAAGCGAGATGTCGGGAACCCATGAATGCGGACGATTATATCGTTCGGCTGGACGCAATGGCAGGGGAAGAATATGGACGAGACCTGGAGGCCAGAGTGACGGACCTCCATGGTCGAATCCATCGCGGAGCGTATCAAGCGCGCAGGCCTGTATCCCGAAAACCGATGGACGGCAACCATTGGGGATCGCAGCGCCTGGGTGGTGGCCCCCCCTGGGCTGAGACAGTCAGTTAAGACACGGTTCGCCGTTCCGTGAAAATTCATTGGACGGCGGTTCGGTTCCACGTCAAGATTGCGGTCGTGGACGACCGCGGATTCTTAGGCCGGTTGTCAAGGGGAAACCGGCTGGCCCCAATCCGTCGGTAAGAGAGCCTAAGCGGAGCCGGTCAGGACTTTGATCCCGTGGAGGGCCGCTAGATCGGCCTCCGGGAGAGACCGGCGGGAAGAACGTTGAGAGATCACTTTGCACCCCGCGGGTGCGCCCGTAGAATAGATAGGTGCAGAAGGCCCGCAAACCCTCCCCTACCGAACAGCCGCTGCTGATCGAGATCGATCCGGAGCCGTTGCCGGAAACACTCACCGCGCTGGGCGGCGTGCCTCTGTTGGTGCAGACATTCCGCTCCTTGGGGCTGCCCGTAAGCGTGCGACAGCACGTGCACGTCAGAGAGCGTGATCGGGGCTACGACGAAGCGACGATGGTGGAAAGCTTCGTGATTCTGAACGCGGTGGGCGGCGAGTGCTTCGACGACTTCCAGCGGTTGCGGGAAGATCCGGGATTGAGCGGCATGATTGGGCACGGGATTCCCTCCCCGGAAGCGGCCCGTCAGTTCCTGTATCAGTTTCACGATGAGAAGAAGATCGAGGAGGCCAAGCAGCGGCGGAGCGGGGGTGAAATCGCCTATATCCCGGAGGAGACCGAGGCGCTGCAGGGTTTGGGGTTGGTGAATCGGGCGTTGGTGCAGGAAGTGGGGCGACGCTGCCCGGATCAGCGGATCGCGACGGTGGATCAGGATGCGACCATCATCGAGAGCCGCAAGCAGGAAGCGCTGCGCACCTACGAAGGGGAACGGGGCTACCAACCGATGCTGGCGGTGTGGGCGGAGACGAACCTGGTGCTGGCCGACGAGTTCCGGGACGGGAATGTGCCGGCGATGATGGATCCGCTGACGGTGGCCAAGCAAGCGTTTGCGGCGCTGCCGGAGACGGTGACGACGTACTACTACCGGGGCGATTCGGCCTGCCATGAAAGTGATCTGATCAATTGGCTGCGGGACGACAATCGCGCGGAGGGGCCGCGTGGACGCATCGGATTCGCGATCAGCGCACGGATGAGCGAGGCGTTGCACAAGGCGATTGGGAAGGTGCCGGAAGCGGCGTGGACGGGATATGGGCAACCGCATCCGGTGGAGATTCGCGAATGCGCGGAAGTGAGTTTTGTGCCGGGGGAGAAGTCCGAGCACAAGGACACGCAACCCTTGCGCTACGTCGCCATCCGGATTCGGCAGCGTCAGGAGAGCCTGTTTGCCGATGGCAGCAAGGTGAAACATTTCGCGGCGGTGAGCAACATTCGGGAATGGAAGGCGAGCCGGCTGATCGAGTGGCATCGGGAGAAGGCGGGAACCGTGGAAGCGGCGCATGACGTTTTGAAGAACGAACTGGGGGCGGGGGTGATGCCGTCGAAGTACTTCGGAACGAACGCGGCGTGGCTGCGCTTGGCGGCGATTTCGCACAACGTAATGACGGCGCTGAAGAGGTTGGCGCTGCCGGCCGAGTTGCTCACGGCGCGGCCGAAGCGCTTGCGGTTCCTCATCTTGAATACGCCGGGCCGGCTGGTGCATCACGCGCGAAGGATCGTGCTGCGTTTGGCGACGACGGCGGCCCGACTGGCCGAGTGGCTGGAGGCGCTGAAGCTGCTGCCGCTCCGCGTCTAAAGCAAACCCACCTCAGGATCCTTATCGACGGATTTGCAGGCCCTTTCTTGCCTCGGGGGCAGAGGCGTCGTTGGCCCAACTTCCACAGATGTGGAAGTTCGGTTGGGCGCGGCACTTCCATCATCGCCGCAGCGGAAAGGATCACCCTTCTCAGTCTTCGCCGAAGCCAGCGCACCCGAACTGGGGCTATTTCTTCACCGCCGTAGCTCCGTTCCAGCGCCGGCCCTCGCATGATGACAGCTACCGACGGATTGGGGGGCTGGCATACAGCGAAGCGTTTGAGGATCTGAACATCTACCGGTATGAAGGTTCCGGATTCGGAGGCGGCCCGGCGACAGGCTGGTGTATTTCAACAAATGGGCGCCGGGGATCTGGTCGGTTCCCGTGGATGGCGGGCTTGTCGGCGCCTCGCCGACCGACCCGGCGGCATGGCGCATTGGTCTTTGAACTCAAGATAAAAGTGCGAAGGGACACTGTCCCTTTTCGAGCTGCGAAGCCGCGGTGGGCGCAGGGCCCTTTCTACACTTTTCGAGACTTTCATCGCAGGTGACGCATCCCGTTCGGACGGATGCGTCACCCCGCTTGCTGTTCGGTCTAGTTTATTGAAAGAAAAGAACTTTTACGAGATCGCGATTTGAGATAAAAACCTCGCGGATGCGTCACGCCTCGCAGGGTGTCGAATCTGTCGGATTTTCTTCAACCCGCATCCAGCGGCGCGCCTTCGCCTCGAACCGCAGCAGCGTTTCGCCCGGCGCCTGCGGATTTCCACCCGGTATTCTCCCACTGCCGGCGCGACCTCCTCGGCGCTCGGGTACGCGTTGGGCGGGAATCCCGGCGCCTGCACTCAGCGCGCGGCGCTGCTCACCCGTTGTGCCCGGCGCGCGGCGAACCACTCCAGGATCCGGCGCTCGTAAACGGTGACCAACAGCGTGCCCAGCAGCGTCACCGCCCCGCCCAGCGCCATTGGGACGGTGATCTTTTCCCGCAGTACGGCTAACGCGATCAGCGCGATGAAGAACGGAAGCAGGTAGTTGCCAAGACTGGCCTGCGTCACGTCCAGCCGCTTCAGCACGTAGAAGAACAGCAGCATCGCCAGGCCGTAGACGATCAGCGCCAGTTCCACGATGGCCCACAGCGCCACCGGCTGGTGGAGAATGTCCCCGATCCGGAGCGGCTCCCAGAACAGAAACAGCGGAATGCTGGCCGCGCTGCCCACCACCGAGCTGTAAACGAGAATCTCCAGTTCGGTGTATCCCCGGTCCACAAGGAATTTGCAGAACGTGTTGTAGAACGCCGACGACGCGCACGCCGTCAAAAACAGGAGATTGCCCACGAGATAGCCCGCGTTGAGGAAGCTGGCGCCGCGCAGGTCCGACACCGAGGTCATCAGAACGCCCGTCAGCGCGATCGCGAAGCTTGCGTAGCGGACCGGGTTCATTCGCTCGCCCAGCATCAGCGACGCCGCGATCGCGACGAACACCGGTATCGTCAGCGTAATGATGCCGGCATTCGCCGCCAGCGTCCGCTGCGCGCCGAGCACGTACGTGAACTGAATCAGGAACGGGCCCATCAGCCCCGCCACCAGGAAGTAACGCACGTCGCGCCGCGAGATCCGCAGGCCCCTCCCGCGCTTCCGGTTCTGGCGCCACAGCACGGGAAAGAACAGGGCCGTGCTCGCGAACATCGGCACAAAGGCGATGGCGACCGGGCCGAGCCGGTCGCCGATGATCTTCACCACCGAAACCTGGGTCGCCCACATGAAGTTGCAGGCGATCACCGCGGCCCAGTCGGTATACTTCTGCGCGCGTTGGGTCAAGTGCGCCGGCCCCCGATCTCCCGGTATCCCGGATCTCTTGCCTGCGGCCCCTCGGCCGAAGACCGCCTATTATAAGGCATCAGCTTAAGCGCGAACCGCCGGAGACTGCGGCTTCGGTTTGGCATCTGTTCAGTCTGCTGAACACAACCTCCGGCCCCGCGCCGCCATCCTTGACGCCTTTCCCGCGCCGGTTTCACAATGGCTGCGGTGGCGCCCGCGAGGGGCTTCGCCATGCGTCACACACGACCATGAAGGAGTAACGATGAGTTCGCGAAGGAGCCTCCGATCCTTCTTACTGGCATTGCCGGCATTGCTGCTGTCGATGAGCCCGGGTTGTTCCACCGCGGTCGACCCGCTGGCCAGGGACGTGACGATTTACCGCGACGCGTACGGCGTGCCGCATATCGTCGGCGAAACCGAAGAGGCGACTTTCTTCGGCTACGGCTACGCGCAGGCCGAAGACCATCTCGAACGTATGATGATCCAGTACCGCGACGCGCAGGGGCGCCGGGCCGAGGTCGAGGGCTTCGACGCCCTCGGCGACGGATACCTGCACTTCATCCCGTACGAGTACCGCTGGGACGGCGACTACCTGCAACGCCTCCTTCGCACCAGGAAGGCGGTAATCGACAACCGCGACAAGATCGATCCCGCCGTCTACCGCGTCCTCGACGGCTTCGCCCGTGGCGTGAACGCGTACATTCGCGAGCACCGCGCGGGCATTCCCGCCTGGATCGACTCGATCGCGCCCGAGGACGTCGAAGCGCTCGAGCGCAGCCACTACATGCGCTTCTACAGCATCCACGACGCGCTTACCAAAATGTCCGAGCGGACCTACTCGTTCCCGAACCTCGGCTCGAACCAGTGGGCCATCGCGCGCGAGCGCTCGGCCAACGGCCGCATCATCCACGTCGAGCACACCCACATGCCCTGGGCCAATCGCTTCCAGAATTACGAGGCCCACCTGGTGACCCCCGGCAAGCTGAACGCGGGCGGCATCAGTTGGTTTGGCAGCCCCTTCTTTCTCGACGGTTTCAACGACAAAATCACCTGGTCCGCTACCTGGAACCAGCCCAATATGGCCGACGTTTACGAGGAGAAATTAAACCCGAAAAACCACCGTCAATACCTTTACGACGGCGAGTGGCGTGACATCCGGATCGAGCGCGAAACGTTCCGCATCAAGTCCGAGACCGGAATGGACTCGGTCACCCTGCCCTTGTACTATACCCACCACGGCCCCATCGTCCGCCTCGACCGCGAGCGGAATCGCGCCTGGTCCGTGAAGCTGCCGAACTTCGACGGCGTCAATTATTCCCTCGGCCTTTACGGCCTCATGAAAGCGCAAAATCTCGAGGAATTTAAGACCGCCGCATCCCGTCAGTTGATGCCGCGATGGAACCTGCTCTATTCCGACCTGGAGAACATTTACTGGGTTCACAACGGCAATGTCGCGCAACGCAACGAAAAGTACGATTGGACGAAACCCGTTCCCGGATGGACCAGCGAAACGGAATGGGGACCGTACCTGCCGTTCGAGCAGTATCCGCAACTGCTGAACCCCGCTTCGGGATTCTTGCAGAACTGCAACAACCCGCCGTGGGTGGCGACGCGCAACTCCGGCTTGAACCCGCTCGCGCCTACTCCCTACTTCCTAAGCGCCCGCCCCAAGCCCGACGCCGGCGAGGAGGCGCTGAACACGCGCGGCGAACGAGTCTTTCAGGTACTCGCGGAGCCGAAGAAATTTACCCTCGAAGAGATGATCGATCTCGGCTTCGATACGTACATCCTCCCCGCCGATGTCATCGTTCCGCTGCTCGACGAAGCGTGGAAGAACAGTGCGGAAGCCCGGAAAGACGCGCGGCTTGCTGGCGCCATGAACGCCCTTCGCTCCTGGGACCGGCGATCGAGCAAGGGCTCGGTCGCATATACGTACCTCCATTATTGGGGAAAATCGTACCAGGACCTTGTCTCGCGCGCCAAATTCGCCCGATTTACCTCATACGACCGGAGCAAGATCGATATTCGCTCGCCGGAGGAGCAGGGGGATGCCCTCAAAGCGCTGCGGGAGGCGGTCGATCGCATCGAAAAGCAATTCGGACGGACCGGCGTCCCGTGGGGCGAGATCAACGTCGTCGTGCGCGGCGGCGAGTTCCCGCTTGGAGGCGAAGGCATGTACGGCGTGTTGCACCCGGACGAGGGCGTCGACCAGGACGACGGAAAGATTCACTGCAACGACGGCTGGGGCCACCTGTTGATCGTGATGGAAGGCGAGCCCAAGCAGGTCTGGAGCCTGCTCCCCTACGGGCAGTCGGAACGCTCCGAGTCGCCGCACTACAACGACCAGGCAAAGCTTCACAGCGAGCGCAAAGTGAAGCCGTTCCCCCTCGCGCCGGCGGAAATCCTCGAAAACGCCAAGTCCGTCTGGGGCGACAGAGATCGGATCAGGAAGTGGATCGCGGAAGAAAAGAACGTAAAGCGGTGAGTGGATTCGCCGGCGAAGGCTCACTGGCGCACCTTCCGAACGGCCTTGTTTCTGTGAGCGGGAAGCCCTTCAGGCGCCGCCGCCCCGGCCAATCTCGGAGCGGCATAGGCGGTGCTTGCCGCCTTCCCCAAAAAGGATCTCGCTGACGCACTCCACCTGAAAGTTGACGTTTTGGCCGGCCTTCTCCATGACAGCAGCCTGCAAACGCTCCAGGTCCCCTTCCGGCGGAGGCTGCGTGGGAATCACGAACAGCACAAAACAGTCCGTGGCCTGCTGAACCAACTGGTACCTGCGGTGCCAGGGCATGTCCCAGAAGCTCATCGGAATCAGTTCCCAGTGGTGCATCTTGCGGCCGTCCGGCAGTACGCAGTAGTCCATCGTCCGTCCACGGACTTCGCGGATGGTCTGGAATGGAAGTCCGCAGCGGCAGGTTTCCGCTTCCAGCGTCACGATGTCGCCCAACGAGTAGCGGATGAAGGGAGCGGCGTAGCTATGGAGCCCGGTGGCCACCAGTTCGCCCGATTCTCCCGGCGCAGCGGGACGTCCATCCTTGATCACCTCGACGATCACATTGTCGTCGCATACGTGATAAGCGCCGGTTTCGGCGCACTCCCAGGCCAGCAGGTTGAATTCGTGACTTCCGTAAATATCGAACACCGGCGCCCGAAATCCATCGCGGATCGCCGCGCGCATCGCCGGCGTCAGAACCTCGCCGCCGGTGAACACGAGGCGCGGGCCCGGCCGCTCGCCCGGCATGCGTCCCCACAATGCCGCAACCTCCGTGAGTACGCCCGCGTAGCCGCTTAAGACATCGGGAGCGTACTGGGCCAACTCCCGCGCCATCGCTTCGATCGGCTGCAGACAGCTCACCTCCCGCCAGGGGAAGATGCCCAGCCGGTCCTGTAGGGATCGCCCGTCCCAGGACCGCCGGTCCGTGGGAACGCCCGACGACCGCACCTTGGCGCTGCGGTCCCTCACCCGCCGCCCAAGCATCCCGAGCGCACGGACGCGAAACATCTGGAGGAGGTGCTCCTCGACCTTGGTGCGGCGAACGCGCGCCGGTTCGCCCGTCGACCCGGTGGTGTAGTGAAGCACGAGCCTCTTTTCGTCGATTCCCCGCGCCAGGATCTCCTGCGCTGCCGCCGTCCGAACCTCTTGTTTGGCGGTGAGAGGCAGTCTCGCCAGATCGGCGGCGCTCCGGATATCCTCCGGCCGCACGCCCGCCGCCTCGAACCGGCGGCGATAGAAAGGCACGTTAGCGTAAGCGTGGTGGATCAGGAAGCGCAGCTTGCGGTCGCGGAAACGGATCAGGCGCCGGCGTGACGTCCAGGGATGTTCCCACAGGCA
Organism: Bryobacteraceae bacterium; assembly: GCA_026129905.1. Lineage (GTDB taxonomy): Bacteria > Acidobacteriota > Terriglobia > Bryobacterales > Bryobacteraceae > JAHCHE01. The sequence continues at coordinate 216,608 of JAHCHE010000004.1, forward strand.
CGCCAACGTGTGCAGATGTTCGAGGAGCCGGCGTGAACGGGAGGTCCGCAATCGTCTTTGAGAATTAGAGCAGACGCCTCGGAGACGTGTCAATGCGATGCCTCACGCGAACCGACGTATACTGTAGCGATTGGAAAGTCTGGTCCCAAAAAGCCTGGCGACGCCCTTCCACCAGCTTGGCCAGGCGGACTTCGCCGAGATCGTGCAGTTGCGCGATCACGTGCTGGCTAGCCTCCCCCATCCCGATTGTTACGTCTCAGGACCGGACGAAGATGCCGTGATTCAGGCCCATCTGGGACAGGCCGGCGTGACGTTTGGCGCCCGAATCGGAAGCCGGCTGATCGCCTACGCTGCCCTGAGTCTGGACATCGACGACGCTCACCTCGACCCGGAGTTCCATCACGCCATCGTCGCCAGGAGCGTTAACGGAGATCTTGCCCGGGACCGCTGCGCCGTACTGGCGGTGGCCATGGTCCACGCCGATTTCAGAGGTCGCCATCTGCATCGCGAAGCGATCCGCCGACGCCTGCAATTTGCCCGCGCCAATGGCAGGTCCGACATCGTCGCCATGGTCTCCCCGCACAATGCGCCGTGCCTCCACAACCTCGTCGCTGAAGGCTTCCGAGTGCAAGATGTCATCGGGTTTCCCGACGGCCGCGAGCGCTACTTCCTACGAGGCAACCCCGCGTGACAAATCCCCCCTATCTGTGGCCGGAGGGCTTTTCCTGCGCCCTGTGCTTCTGCGTCGATGTGGATGCCGTCACGCCCATGATGTGGCGGCTTCGCGACAAAGGCGCCTATTCGCCCCGGGAAGTGGAACAGCGTAGCTTCGGATTGCGGCAGGGAGTCGACCGCATCCTTTCCATTCTGGCCGACCTGCGCATCCCCGCGACGTTCTTTGTGCCTGGCTACATCGCCGAGCATCATCCCCGGCTGATAACCGAGATCGCCGGCCAGGGGCACGAGATCGGATTGCACGGCTACATCCATGAAGAGACCGAGGAGTTGGACGAGCGGGAGAATCGCGAGGTATTGAGGAAATCCATTGCCATCCTCGAGGACCGCGCCGGCCGCCGGCCTTCCGGCTACCGCTCCCCCAATTGGGGCATGACCGACTCTCTGCCCGCGCTGCTCCAGGAGCATGGAATTTTTTACGACAGCTCGCTGATGGGCTACGAGCATCCCTATACGTTTCGCGGCATCACCGAGTTGCCTGTGAGCTGGACCGCGAGCGACGCCACGTACTACTTCTACCTCGGCCGCGGCGATGACATCGGACCTCCCTGGCCCGCTCATCTGTTAGAGGACGCTTGGCGGGATGAGATCGCGGCCGCGCGGCGCTTCGCGAGCCTCCTCTGCCTCACCGTCCATCCGTGGATGTCCGGCCGGGGCGCCCGCGCCGTCGCCCTTGAGCGCCTTCTCCGGGAAGCCCGGGGCGATTCCTCCATCTGGCTTGCCAACTGCCTCGCTATCGCCGAATACCACCGTCAATCGCCCAATTGCGGCAAGTTTGACGTGCGCGGGCCGGAGTGAATTCCATGACGCCGATTTTCGATGCCGCGCTTCAAAGCCCGCCGTTGTTCGCCCGCGAGTTTCACGAGCAAGGCTTCCTGATTGTCCCGAATGCGCTTTCCGCCGCGCAGGTTTCGGTTTTCAACCGCGCGGTGACCGACGACCTCGAGAACCATGGCGGCGAGTGGGTCAGGTTTGACGAATCGTTCCTTGAAACGCCCGATGTGATCTCCCGCACCGCCGACTTCGATTTCGCCATCGAGAATCCGGTCACCCTGGCGATTCTGCGGAGCCTGATCGGCGAACTGATCACTTTCGAGGAGTTTGAGATCCTGATTCGCAATCCGACCGGGAAGGCGCAAGATCTGAAGGCTTGGCATCGCGACGCCACGCGTGACTACAACCGGCGCATGGAAATCGAGTATGTATCGGTGGTGTACTACCTGACCGATGTCAGCGAGACCGATCACTGCCTGAGCATCGTTCCGGGGAGCCATTATCGTCGCGTGGACCTCCGGCCGGCCGACGTCGCGTCCGGTGAGGAGGTCGACGTTCTTGGTTCGGCGGGAACGGCCGTCATCTTCCACGGCCGTTGCATTCATGCGGGAAAGTTGAAAGCCGGGTCGAGGCAGCGGCGAACGCTCCACATCTACTACGCGCGCGCAGACCAGCCCCGGTATTCCGAGTGGACGGCAATCCCGCCTCGCCTGTACCAGAAGGCCGATCCAGCCCTGCCGCCGCTTCTTTACTCGAAATGGAACGCAAGCGTGGTGTTCGAAGGCGTGGGAAAGAAGCCCCGTAACCTCCCGCCGTCGATGTCGATCGCCGAGATGATTCGCGAAGTCCAGCGCCGGGCCAACGCGCGTTGAGCGGTTGGCAGCCCGTCGCGAAGCCTTCGCGCCTAGAAGGAAAGAGACAGGCTTGCGTCGCAGAGCGCGTTGTTGGGCGCCGGCTCTGAGTCGCGGCGCCAAGGCGCCAGCGGAAATTCCATTTCCATGTTCCTCGGGAAGTCCATCTCGTCGCTTCTCCTCAAGTGATTTCCGCCCCTCTGATTTGATGGTAGATCGCGGCGCCAAGAAATCGGATTTCGGAGGTGTGCGGCCGGACATCTACTCAACTGAAAATGCGGGGGAAAATAAATTGCGGTTCACCTGTGACCCGCGCGCGGCGGCGTGAGCGCGCTCCACGTCGGAATCGGGAGCAGCCGGCCGTTCCGGCCGACAAGGACGCTCGGGAGCCCAGGCGGCGCCCGCAGTGATAAAATCGAACGGTTCACAGCCTCAGGGGCGGGGCTATCTTAACTCGGTTTCAGCGCGAGGGGTTGACTATGTCCACAGGCGCGTCGCCGGCCGATACCGCGGTCCAAGATCCGATGCTGCACCAGTTCGAGCTTCCTTTAACGGCCGTTTACTACCCCTTCGGGTTTCCGTTGCGCGTGCGGACGAATTCACTTGAAATTCTGGCCGCGGTCGAGGAAGCCTGGGGGGCGTTCACCAGTGAATTCCCGGCGGACCCTGCCGAATTCGCTATCGGCGTCACGGGGAACGGCTGCGAGATGCCGCCCTGGCCCTCCCATCGCGCGCGAGGGCACTTGCTGACGCTGATCGGCGATGCGCGTAATTTCCTGGTGTGCGACCTGGCGGCCTCCTACGCGTTCTGCTGGCTCACGCCGCCGGTTGCCCGCGATCTCGCGTACCTCCGTAAGTACTACACGGATCCGATCGGATACACGCTGGTGATGCACCGCCATCTCGCCCCGGTCCATGCCGCCTGCGTGGCGCGCAACGGACGCGGACTACTGTTGTGCGGCCAATCCGGCGCCGGCAAATCCTCACTCTCGTTCGCCTGCGCCAGGAGAGGCTGGACGTTCATCGCTGACGACTTCAGCCATCTCGTGCGGGAGCGAAACGATCGGCGCGTACTCGGCAATTCCTTCGAGCTGCGATTCCGGGCTTCGGCAACCACGCTGTTTCCGGAACTCGAAGGAAGGACGGGCGTGCTTGACCGCGACGGCGAGGCGACGATCGAGGTGCGCACGAAAGAACTCGGGCATCTCCAGTGCGCCACGTCCGCAACCGTGGAGCACATCGTGTTTCTGAACCGCCGGCCGGGAGCGCGCCCGCGGTTTAACCCGATTTCGAAAGACACCGCCTTTCACGAACTCCAACCGGCGATCTTTTTCGGCGAAGACGGCGTTCGCGCGCGGCAGAAGGAGGAACTGCGCCGCCTTTTGTCGGCGGACATGCGCGAATTCACCTATGACGGCCTCGATGCGGCCGTTGACGCCCTGGAAGAATTGCTGGCGGAAGGGGGTTGACAATGCGACTGATTTCGGCGCTACTTGCTTGCGCGGCTGCCGCGACGGCGCAGGTTTCGTCGGGGGTGCTGTTCGGCGACGTTCAAGACCAGTCGGGGGCGCTGGTCTCCGGCTGCCGGATCACCGCGACGCACAGAGGCACGGGATTCGCGCGGACGGCGGCTAGCGGATTGCTGGGCGAATACCGGATCGATGAACTGCCGCCGGGCTCCTACCGGGTGATGGTCGAGAAAGCCGGCTTCCGCACGCTCGTCATCGACGACGTGGCCGTTGAGGTGAACCAAAAGCGCCGGTTGGCCGCGGTGTTGACCGTCGGGGCCGAGCCCGAGCAGGTCACGGTAGTGGCGGAAGCTTCGCTGCTGCGGACCGGGGACGCTTCCGAAGGCCATCATCTGGAATACGCCACCACGCAGGCGCTTCCTCTTGCCGGACGGAACATCATTTCGCTGGCCACCATCGGGCCGGGCGCCGTCCCGCGGCAACTCGGCGGCTTTGTTCACGACGTGATCAACGATCTCCAGGCCGGCCGCGGCGAGGTGGCGCTGAATCCGCCGGTGAACGGCGCGCGTTCCACCATGAACGCCCACGTCATCGACGGCGCGTACAGCACCGACCGGAACACGTACGTCATCGCCACGACCCCGCCGCTTGAAAGCGTGCAGGAATTCCGCATACAGACGGCCCTGGCGCCGGCCCAGGCGCCCCATGCCGGCGGCGCAGTTATCGACGTCGTAACCAAGTCAGGCGCCGTCGATTTCCACGGCAATGTCTTCGAATATTTCCGGAATGAGTCGATGGATGCACGGGGATTTTTCGATGACTTCCAGATGCCCCGCCCGATTTTCCGCCAGAACCAGTTCGGTGGGACGTTGGGCGGGCCGTTGCCCGGCGCCTCCACCTTCTTCTTCGCCACCTATGAGGGGCTGCGGGGGAAATCGGCGCGCTCCCGGCTCCACGTCATCCCGGACGCCGGCCTGCGGAGCGGTAATTTCGCCGGGCGGAGTCCGATTTTCGATCCGCTCGATGTAGACGTCAACGGGAACCGGCGGGCATTCGCGGACAACCGCCTGCCGGCAAGCCGAATCGATCCGATCGCCTCCCGGTTTCTCGAGCGGTATCAGCCTCTGCCCAATCGAGCGTCGCCGGGTCCGAACTTCCTGGATGCGACCCCTAATACAGCCGGGCACGACAGCGTTTCGACGCGCGTTGACCGCGAATTAGGCGCCAACAGCCGCCTGTTCGCCCGATACACCATCAATGACGAGCGTCGCAACGCAGCCGGTTCGTTCCCGCAGCGGCCAACGTCGGAGCGGTTGCGAGCGCAGCAGGCGGCTGTCGGCTACACGCGCGCAGGCGCCAACTGGGTGAACGAGGCGCGCCTGGCCTTTACCCGGCTGCGCGTCTTCAACGTCCCCGAGAGCGCATTTGGCGCCAACGTGATCCGCGAACTGGGCATCGAAGGAGGACCGGACGATCCCTTCACGTACGGCCTGCCGTATTTCGCCGTCACGAATGTGGAACTGGTTACCGACTCGCCGACGCTGCCACAGGTTCAACGCGACAATACCTGGTTTGCGTCCGACAGCTTCAGCCTTGTTCGCGGCCGGCATGCCGTGCAGTTCGGTTTCCAGTGGATCGGCTTTCAGCTCAATTACCTGCGTTCGCAATTTCCTCGCGGTCAGTACATTTATACCGGCGCGTTTACCGCCGATCCAGGCCGTTCGGACGTAAGCGGCGACGCCTTCGCCGACTTCCTCCTCGGTTTCCCCCAGACCACCCGGCGTTTCACTGGCGACGCCCAGGCTTACCTGCGGAACAACAATTACGCGGTTTATCTCCAGGAAGATCTGCAAATCTCGCCGTCATTGATGTTGAATGCAGGCGTGCGTTACGAATATTTCTCGCCGTTCAGCGAGACCCGCGGCAATCTGTTGAACCTCGACTACTCCGCGTTGCCCGCCCCGCCGGAACTTCGGCGCGTGAGCCGCGCGGCGGAGCCTGACCGGAACAATATCGCGCCCCGGCTTGGCTTGGCGTGGCGCCTGCCGGGGATCGTGTTTCGCGCGGGCTATGGCCTGTACTACAGTCCCGAGATCGCCGCGGAGACGTACGATCTGGCGCGGAACAACCAGCGCGGCGAGATCAACCAGGTGACCGGACCGGCGCCCACGCTGACGACGCGAAACGGTTTCCCCCAAACCGCTACGCTGGGCCTGCCTACCTACTTCGGTCTTGACCCCTGGGCGCGCACGCCGTATGTGCAACAGTGGACTGCCGGCATCCAGCGGCAGTTGCCGGGCGATATCCTGGCCGAAGCCGCATACGTGGGCACGAAGGGCACGCGACTGGGGCGGTTCCGCACCTTCAATACGCCGTTGCATGTCGAGACGGGCGAAAACCTCGCGCCGCGCCCCGGCGAATTGCAGTCGCTCCGGACGTTTCCGCAATTCGGCCCCCTGTTTCAGCGACAGCACATTTCCAATTCCATCTACCATTCCCTGCAACTCCGGGCGGAGAAACGGTTCCGGAACAGGTTATCGTTTCTGGCCAGTTTCGTCTGGGCGAAATCCATCGACGACGCCGATACGATCGTGCCAGGTCAGTACGACAGCTTTGGCGCGCAGGACGAACGGAACCTGCGCCTGGAGCGCGGACTGTCGTTCTTCGACGTGAGGCGGCGTTTCAGCGCGGCGTTCCTGTACCAACTTCCGCGGCCCGGCGTCCTGCGACCCGTTTTCTCGAACTGGGAGTTGAGCGGAATCGTCACCTTACAGGACGGAACGCCGCTAAATCCCGTCTATTTCATCCTGGATTTTGCGAATTCCGGCACGCCGAACCGGCCGGACGTCGTGCCCGGCCGGAATGTGCGCCTGCCGCCGGATCAGCGCTCGATCGAGCAGTTCTTCAATCGGGAGGCCTTCTCGGCTCCGGCGCCGTTCACGTTCGGCAACGCGGGCCGGAACATCCTGCCGGGACCCGGCAACAACGTTGTCGACCTCGCGCTCCGGCGTCTGTTCACGATTCGCGAGAACCACACGATCCAGTTGCGCGTGGAAGCCTTCAACGCCTTCAATCGTCCCAACCTCGGCATCCCCGGACCTTACCCGGACTTCGGCCCGTTTTTCGGCCGGATTTTGGCTGCCGGAGAGCAGCGGCGTCTTCAGCTTGGTGCGCGTTACGATTTCTGAACGCCATATCCACGGGGGCGCGCCGGACGCCACGCAAGCCCCGGGCGCATGGTCCGCCGGAGCGATTCGCGTGCCGCCCGCCGTTGCCGCGGCGCTCGACGCGCTGCGCTTCGACGCCGAGCCGGGCGCCCTACTCTCGCTCAACGACGGCGATTGGCGCCGGGCGCTCGCCTGGTGCGACCGCAATCAGCTTACCCTCGCCTTTTGGCGGACCGCCGGTTACGAAGCCTTTCCGGAGTGGGTTCGCGAGCGGCTCGGGCGCGACGCGCAAAAGAATGAAGAGCGCTTTCGCCGGATTCGCCGCCTTTATGGCGACTTGCGCGGCCGGTTTCTTGCCTGCGGGCTCCAGCACCTGGCGCTGAAAGGATTCGCGCAGTGGCCGTATTTCACGGATAATCCCGCATCGCGGCCGCAGTACGACCTGGACCTGTTCTTCCCGGCGGACACCGTTCACCAGGCGCGCGACATCGTCGCGGATCTCTCCTACGAACCGATCGGCAACCTTGAAGCGCTGCCGACCGACCACCTCCCGACGATGATTCGGAAGACGGGCTGGCAGTGGCGAGGCGATTTCTTCGATCCCGAGATTCCCGTGGCGATCGACTTGCATTTCCGGTTCTGGGACCGCGGCACGGAACGATTCGGTCCCGAGCGGCTGGACGCGTTTTGGGAACGCCGCGAGGAGCGCTCGTTCGACGGACTGGAGTTCGCTTCGCTGTGCGCCGACGACGCGCTCGGTTACGCCTGCTTGCATGCGCTACGCCACCTTCTCCGGGGCGACGCCCGGCCCGCGCACTTCTACGAAATCGGATGGTTTCTCCATCGCGAACACGGAGACTCGTTCTGGCGGAGGTGGAACGGCGCGCACGATCGCGATCTGCGCCGGATCGAGGCGGTGGTCTTCGGCGTGGCGCGAGCTTGGTTCGGGAGCCGGCTTGCGCCCGCGGCCGGCGAAGCGGTGGAACAACTCCCGCCGAGTGTGAAGCAATGGCTGGAGCGCCGCGTCTACGCCCCAATCGAGTCGCCGTTCCACCCAAACAAAGAGGAACTTTGGCTCCACCTCGCGCTGGTCTCGTCGCGCTGGGACAAAGCCGCTATTGTTCGCCGCCGCCTTGCGCCGATGCGCCTTCCGCGGCCGTTCGACGCGGTCCACGTCGCCGACGATGATCTGACGTGGCGAATCCGTTTGCGTGCGCTATGGCGCTACGCCGTCCACGTGGTCTCGCGGTTGCTCCACCATGGCGGCGCGCTGGCTTCGCTGGGTCTGGGCGCTCCCCGCTGGTGGGCGGCAAGCGCCGGCCTGTCTTCCGCCTTCTGGGTCTTTTTCGTTTGCGCCGCGCTATTCAACTTCGGAGTCTTCGTCTTTTTCCTCCTCTACAACCTGTATCTGCTCGACCGCGGCTTCGCGGAGGATTTCCTCGGCGTGGTGACGGCCGCCTTCACGGCGGGCAACATCGCCGGCAGCCTGATCGCGGGATTCCTGGTGGCGCGAATCGGGCTGCGGCGAAGCCTGCTCCTTTGTTTCGTCTCGGTGGGCCTGGTTTCCGCCGTCCGGGTCGTGGCGGTGAGCGAGGCCTCTCTGGTGGCGTCCGCCTTTCTCGGCGGCGTCTGCGCGTGCTTCTGGTTCGTCGGGGTGCCTCTGGCGGTGGCCCAATTGACGAATGATCGAAATCGGCCGCTCGCGTTCAGCCTGACGATGGGCTCGGGTATCGCCGTCGGCGCGCTCGCCGGGGTGATCGGGGGAAAACTGCCGGCGCTCCTCGGTTCTAAGGAAAGCGCGCTGCTGGTTGGCTGCGCGCTGGCGCTGACCGCCGCGGCGCCGGCGCTGAAACTGCGCCTGGGCGCCGCCGCAACCGCGCGCCGCGGGTTCACTCGCCACCCCTTCCTCATCCGGTTTCTCGTGGCCCTGGCGCTCTGGAGCTTTGCCACCGGGGCGTTCAATCCGTTCTTCAACGTCTACTTCTCGCGCTCGTTCGGCTTGGGCGTCGAGCGGATCGGCTGGGTGTTCTCCGCTTCTCAGGCGGCCCAGGTTGGCGCGATCCTGCTGGCGCCGCTTCTATTCCGGCGCTTCGGCCTGGCCCCGGCCGTCGCCATGACGCAGGCGGCCACGGCGTGCGCGATGGCCGCGCTAGGATTTGCGCCTGCGGCCGCGGCGGCAGCTTTCCTTTACCTCGGATACATGGCTTTCCAGAACATGGGCGAGCCCGGCATGTACAGCCTGCTGATGAACCGTCTGCCCCCGGCTGACCGTACGGGCGCGGCGGCGCTGAATTTCCTGGTGCTGTTCGGCGCGCATGCGCTAGCCGCGTCTTTGGCTGGCCTGACGATTGCACGATTCGGCTACCCGACGCTGCTGGTTGCGGCGGCCGTGATCGCTCTCATCGCGGCGCTGTTGGTGCGCGCGCTGCTTCACGAGCCATCAGGGCCGTCATCCTCTCCCGATACAAAGCCAGCGTGAAGTTGGATTCCCAGGCAGAGCGCGCGTTTTGGGCAACGGCTTCGAGGCGGGCAGGGTTTCGCGCCGTTTCCAGAAGCCTGGAGGCCAGGGCCTCGGCGGTTCGCGGGTGCGCGAGAAATCCTGTCTTCCCATCCTCGATCAGCTCCGGAATGCCTCCCGATGCGAAGGCCACCACCGGGACGCCGGCGGAGAAGGCCTCGATCACGACGCGGCCCAACGCCTCCTCGCCCGTCGAGGGCACGGCGAGAACGTCTATCGTGGCGAGCGCCTGGGCGATATCGTCGCGCCATCCGGTGAACTCCACCGGCAGCGCTCGGGCGGCCGCGCGAACTTCGCGCTCATACGCGGGGTCGGCCATGTTGGCGGATCCGATCACGACATATCGGCATTCGGGCATCTCGGCCGCGATCAACCTTGCCGCGCGCACAAACTCGAGTTGTCCTTTCTCCGGCGCGATGCGTCCGAGCACGCCGATCACTGGCGGACCGGTCCGTGCGCGGGCGCGGCGCAAGTCGCCGGCGCCGCTCGGCACGACGCACACGCGCTCGGCCGGAACGCCGTTACGCAAGCTGCCCGCGACGAATCGCGACACCGCCACAACGGCCGCGCGCCGCTTGCGTAGCGCCCAGCAGGCCAGCCGGCGCGCGACCGGCTGCCCGATAGCGCTGTGCGCGTGAAACAGGACCGCCGTCCGCCGCCGGCCAAGCGCGACGGCGGGCAGAAGCCGCGGCCCGTTCACATGGACCAGGTCCACTTCGTATCGTTCGCACAGGTGATCGATCCGCGCCGCCAGCCGCCAGACCCGCGCGGCGTACCGAACCATATCCCCCAAGGTTTTCCGGCCCGGCGTGTAGGGTCCCGCGTCAAGCGCGACCACTTCGGCGCCCGCCGCCTCGAGACGCGCCGCGAGCGGTCCTTCTCCCGGCACGGCCGCCACCGCGCGCCATCCTCGCTCCATCGCCGCCGGGATGAGGTCGAGCAGACACAGTTGCGCGCCGCCCAGTTCGCCGAACTGATCGAGGAACAGGACCGTCATTCCGCCGCGGCGTCCGCCCGGCGCACCGCTGTCGCCAACACCCAGAAATACAGCGGCAGCACGCGCCAGTACGTCAGCAGGTCTCCGGACAGCATCTGGACCAGTTCGCCGCACCAGAAGCAGAAGATCCACACGCCGAAGAACGACGCCTGCGCGTCCCGGCTTCGCGCGGCGTTGCGCGCCTTCGCCAGCAGCGCCACGTTCAGCGCCAGGAAAGCCGTCACGCCGAGGACTCCCGTCTCCGCCAGCAGCGTCAGGTACATGTTGTCCACGATAAGCGGCCGCCCCGCCACGTCCGAATACGGCAGCGTCTTGTAGCCGACGCCCGTGAGCGCATACCAGGGATTCGCTGTCAGCAGCTCGTACACGGCGCTCCAGCTCACCAACCGTCCCGACAGGATCGCGTTCGTTTGCGAAAGGAACTGCTCCACCGACAGCGCCAGGCGCAAGCTGTAGATCTCGCCATAGGCCGGGAACGCCAGGTAGACGATCAGCGCGCCGGCCGCCAACGACACGACAACGATGAGCAGCCATCGCGCCAGCGGAAATACGCCCCGCCGCATATACGCCAGCGCAACCAGCGCCGCCGCCAGCGCCGCCAGCGAGGCGCGCGAATACGAAAACACCAGGGCCGTGGAAAACACGGCGCCGCCCACAAGCAGCGCGGGCCACGACAGCAGCCGCGCCTGCCGTGGCAGCGTCGCCGTCACCGCGATCATCACCAGAAAGAAGACACAGAAGTTACCGAGCGTGCTCGCCTCATAGAAAAGCCCCTGGGCTCGTCGAAAGACGCCGCTCATCAGCCAGACGTATTGCGGACCGTATCCGGCCGGAGCGGGGAACTGGAAGTAGAAGTCGACGCACGCGAAGGCGGCGGCCGCCATCGCGACGCCGTACAGCCAGCGCGCGCCTCGCGCCGCATCCACACGCTGCCCGGCGCCCGGTCCGTGCGCCACGAAGAAATAGATGTAGACCGCGATGCCGAACAACAGCGTGCGCGCCAGGCTCCCCGCGGCGACGGCGGGTCCCGAGAGCGCCAGCGCGCTGGCGACGCTCGCCAGCAGAAGGGCAAAGAAAATCGTCAATGCCTGCGCCAGAGGATCGGCGCGGAGCTTCCATTCGCGCAGCCGCAGCAGTCCGATTCCGAAGCCCACTGCGGCGAACGCAAGCGCCGGATGCGGTCCCGCGTTCCCCAGCCCGATCGGCAGCGGTGGAAGAAGCAGCGCGGCGGCAATGAATGCAACCAGCCAGTGGTTGGCGCCGTTCAGCAGCCACCAACCAAGCAACGCCATCAACGGCGCCGACGCCATCGCGGCGCGCGCAACGGCGTTGGGCATCAACGCCGTCAGTGCGGCGTAGAGCCCGATGGGGACGGCAGCTCGCATACGGACTACCGCCGCAGGTTGAAGCTCAACGTCAGGTAGACCATCGACGCGAGAAAGGCGACGCCGATCGCGACGATCAGATTCAGCGCCGTTCTCGGTTCACTGGGTCGTTGCGGCACGATCCCCGGATCGACGACGCGAAGCCGTTCGCCCCCGAGACCGACCGATGAGGTCAGGTTTTCCGCCCGCGCGGCGGCTGCGTCATACCGATCAAGGGCGATCGTGAGCTGTTCCTCCGCCGCGTCCAATCGGCCAATCCTCACGCCCAACAGCCGGTCCTTCTCGCCAATCGCCCGTTCGATATCGCGCAACGCGGCTTCGAGTTCCCGCGACCGCGCTCGATGCGACGAACCTTCCGCCGCGTAAAATTCCGCGTCGCGCCGGGGTTCCCCTCCTGCCTGCGCCGCTTTCGCTCGCGTCTCGAACTCGGCGGCGGAGGCCTGCGCTTCCGCGATGTTGCGCCGCATGCGCTGCTGAAGCTCCACCAGCGAGTTGATTTCCTCCCGCAGCGTCTCCACCGGCTCGGCGGCGATAAGCTTAGCCCACGCACCCCTCGCCTGTTCGACATCCGCGCGCGCGTCGTCGCGCTGGCGGCGAGTATCCTTAATCAGGTCCTGGCCCGCCTCCCGTGTGGCGGCCGCGCTGAGCTTCACCGTCTCCTCCGCCACGAACTGCGCCATCGCCTGGGCTTCTTTTGGATCGCGAAGCGTCACGCCGATTTCGAGTACTTTCGTGTCGCGCACTTTGGAGACGCTCAGAATCCGGCGCTTGAGAACCTCCACCGGTCGCCCGCCCGAAGGATCGAACATGTGGAACTTTTCCAGCGCCCGCAGAAACAGGCTGTCGCTGGAGGCGAGGCGCTCGTACGTCCGCAGCGATTCCAGGTAGACCGGGCTCACCGCGGTGAACGCCCGCGGATCGGTCCCTGCCGGCGGTTCAATCAACACGCTGGCGGTGGCGGTGTAGCGGTTGGGCATCAGCAGGCTTGCGATCAGAGCCAAGGCTCCCGCGGCGCCGCAGGCGACGGCAACTACCGCCCAGCGTCTGCGAATATAGAGAAGATAATCGGCCGCGTCGAAGCGCGGCGCGATCGCGGCAGTCTCTTCCCGAAGCATGGGGTCGCCTCAACGAAGGATGTAAATGGTATCGCTCCTGCTGCCCCTGGTGGCGGCGCTGGTCCCAATCTTAACACTTCCGCGCATCCTGTTCTATTTCGACGTCACGCCGAAAGTGGCTGTACTGCTGATCGCCGCGGCGGTCGCGGCATGTTTCGCGCGGACCAATGCCGCCGCGCTCGGAGAGTTCACGCGGACTCGGGAAGGCCGGCGGCTCACCGTTGTATTCGCGGCGCTCGCCTTCGCCGCTATCGTTTCCACGGCGGCTTCCACCAACCCCGCGCTGTCGTTGAGCGGCGGGAACTGGCGGCGGTTCGGCCTGGTAACGGAGCTGGCCCTGCTGGCGTTCATCCTTCTCGCGACGGCCGGAATCGCCGCGCGTCCCGCGGCTCTTCGAACCACTCTGCGGGTCGTGGCGATGAGCGGCGCCCTCGTCGCCCTGTACGCCGTACTCCAGTACTTCGGCTGGGACCCTCTGTTGCCGCCGGCGGCGTATCACGTCGGAGAAGGCTTTTGGACGATCGTTCGCCCGCCGGGAACAATCGGGCACGCCAACTACCTGGGAACGTACCTGGTATTTGTCGTTTTCCTCGCCGGCTCGCTTCTATGGTCGGAGCCGTCGAGGCTCTGGAAATTCGCCGGCGGCGCGGCCGCGGTCATTGGCGCATTCGCCATCGTTCTCACGGGCGCGCGCTCCGCCATCCTCGGCGCCGCGGCGGGAGCGATTTTCCTCGCCGTCCGGAGGAGGCCGCGACCGCGGGTGCTCTTGTTCGGCGCTGTCGCGTTCACCGTGGCGCTCGGCGGCTTCTATTACTCCCCTTGGGGACAGAAGCTGCGCAGCCGGACGCGCTGGTATCGTGAAGACCCCGTAGGCGGCGCACGTCTCCTGCTGTGGCGCGACTCGCTTCGCATGGCCACGGCGCAGCCGCTTTCTGGCCGGGGACCCGAGACGTTCGCCACCGAGTTTCCGCGCTTTCAATCGCTGGAGCTGGCGCGCGCGTATCCGGACTTCTACCACGAGTCGCCGCACAACATTTTTCTCGATGAATTGACGGGGAAGGGAATTCTCGGACTGATTCCATTCCTGGCTTTTACGGGGTTAGCGGGATGGGCCACCCTCGGCCCCCGTTGCCGTGACGCTCCGTTTCTGGCTGCCGCCTTCCTCGCCGCGCTCGTCAGCCTGCAATTCAACGCATTTGTGCTGACTACCGCACTCTTTTTCTACCTGACTGGCGCGCTGTTGATCGCTGGACGCGCCGATCCGGCCGGCGAGCGGATTGAAAGCTCGTCCCGGCGACCGGCCGCGGTTGCGGCGGTCCTCGGACTGCCGCTGGCCGTTCTGTTCGTCGTGTACGCGATACGGCTGTGCGCCGCCGACGTGGCGCTCCAGCGCGTTCGAGGGCTGGTGGATGCGGGCGACGCCATCGGCGCGTCCAACGCCTACGCGTCCGCAATCCGCTGGCAGCCGCCCGGCGTCAGCTCGGACCTTTATTACTCGCGCGCCATGTCGACGATTGTGCGGCGCCAGCGGGACCTGATGGCCGCGGTAAAGGCCTGGCAGGAAGCGGTGCAGGCCGGCATCCGCGCCACCGCCAAGGCCGAGGACCGCCACAATGCCTTCTACAACTTGGCCACGCTCCACGGCATGGTGAACAACCCGGTGGACGCCGAGCGCAGCCTTCGCGGCGCCATCGAGGCCGCGCCCAACTGGTACAAACCCCGCTGGACGCTCGCCCAGGTGCTGAAAGTGCGCGGCCAACTCGAAGAAGCCCGGCAGCAGGCCCGTGCAGCCCTCGAACGCGGCGGCGACAAACATCCCGAAGTGGTCGAAACTCTCCGGGACCTCCACGATAAATGAAACCGCCGGCGCGCCGGCTCCTATAACGGCAAATAACCCGCGCTGAGCCGAGTCTCTCCAGTGCTGTCGGCTCAATGGCCGCGTCGAGGACTACTGGGAGGCCCGTTCGGCCGTCGCGCACCCTGCGGAACTTCGTATTACAATGATTCGGATACGCGCGTTACCTCATGTCACTCGCGGCGGGGACATTCCTTGGACCGTTCGAAATTCTCTCCCGGATTGGTGCAGGGGGCATGGGTGAAGTCTTCAAAGCCCGAGATGTGCGGCTGGGACGGGTAGTGGCCGTCAAGGTGCTCTCGGGTGACCTGATCGGCGATTGCCGTGCGCGCGAAAGATTCCGGCAAGAAGCGCGAGCCATTTCGAGCCTGAACCATCCGCATATCTGCACGCTCTACGACGTCGGCCACGAGGACAATATGGACTTCCTGGTGATGGAGTACCTGGAAGGGGAGCCTTTGAAGGGGCCGATACCGCTCGATCTAGCCGTGAAACTCGGGGTGCAGATTGCCGATGCGCTCGACCATGCCCACCGGCGCGAGGTGGTCCACCGTGATTTGAAACCGGCAAACATCCGGGTGACGAAATCCGGCGCCAAGCTAATGGACTTCGGGTTGGCGCGGCTTGTCGCTCGGGATACCGCCGAAATCGAAGATACCAACACGATGGAGATCACCCGGCGCGGCATGATTGTCGGTACTCCGCCTTACATGGCGCCCGAGCAGTGGGAAGGGAACAAGGTCGACGGAAGGGCCGACATTTTCGCCTTCGGCGCGGTCCTCTACGAAATGATCACGGGGCAGCGGGCTTTCGGAGGGACGACGGAAGCCAGCGTGGCGACGGCAGTCGTACGATGGGAGCCGCCGCCGGTTTCCAGTCTACAACCGACGACTCCCCCCGTCTTGGATCACGTGGTGAAGAAGTGCTTGATGAAGGCTCCGGAGAACCGCTGGCAGAACGCCTCGGACCTGCGGGACGAGCTCCGGTGGGCATTGGAGACCCTCACACAGAATTTCGCTTCGGAGCCGGCACGCCAAGTGCGGAAGTTTCGAAGGCTGTCCTGGATTCTCGCCGGCGCGCTTTTGCTCTTCATTGGACCAATCGGCATTCAGTGGTTCTTCCACGAGGACGCGCCACTGCCTCTGCGCCAGTATACTCTTTCGAAGACCGATTCCCTTCGCGACGCGGCAATCTCGCCGGACGGACGGCGAATCGCCTTTACCAGCGGGAGCGGCTCCCAGCAGGCGCTCTGGATCCAGGATCTCGACAAGGACGAACCTCGCAAGCTCGGCGGCACCGAGGGAGCCTGGAGTCCCTTCTGGTCCCCGGATTCGAAGTACATTGGGTTCACCTCGGGCGCCGAGTTGAAAAGGGCGCCGGTCGAAGCGGGAACAGCCATCGTGCTGTGCGGTCTACCCACCACCTGGGTCAACGGCCTGTCCTGGAATCCTGACGGAGATTCGATCGTGTTCAGTGCGGGCAACCCGTTCCGGCTGTACCAGGTTTCGGCCAGTGGTGGCGCGCCGCAGCTTCTGCTCGAGGCGGCAGGATCGCGCAGCGGCGCGGCGCTCGTCTTTCCCCACTTCCTGCCCGCCAAGGGCAAGTTGCTCTTTGCCAAGACGATTGGAAACGAGAACAAGGTTGTGCTGCTGGATCTCGCCACCCGATCGGAGAAAACCCTTGTCTCCGGAACCCGCCCGGTGTACTCCGCCACCGGCCACATCCTCTACGAGAGAGGCGCCGGAACGGCCGAACTGTGGGCTTTACCGTTCTCCCTGAGAAGACTGGAGGTGACCGGCGATCCCTTCCTGGTTCGCACGGGCGCTTCCATGGCCAGTGTCTCGGCCGATGGGACGCTCGTCTGCCTGGCCGGGGGCGGAGGCGGACAAGAGCAGTTGGCATCGCGAGACCGAAGCGGCCGCGACCAGGGCGCCGTAGGTCAACCGCAAACGGAGATCTTCGCGCCGGCTTTCTCACCGGATGGCAGGCGCGTGGCAGCCGAGGGCCTGGAGGGTGGGCGGTTCGATCTCTGGATCCATGAAATCTCCCGACCAGTGAGTACCCGTCTAACCTTCGATTCCGGCCGTCCGTACCGCCCGGTGTGGTCCCCCTCCGGCGACCGAATTGCGTTTTCCTGCCAGCACAAGGAGACTTGGGACATCTTCGCCACACCCGCGGACGGAGCGGGCCAGCATGAGTTGCTTTCGGCCAGGCCGGACTCGAACGGATTTCCCTCCGATTGGTCGAGGGACGGGAAATATATCGTCTACGTCGCCGTTGACCTGCAAGGCCAGCACGATATCTGGTATCTGCGCCTGAAAGACGATGAGCGAACCTTCGAGCCGTTTCCCTTCGCGGCCACTCCTTTTTCGGAACAGTCGCCCTATCTTTCGCCGGACGGAAACTACCTGGCCTACGTTTCCGACGAGTCGGGCCGGTTCGAGGTTTACGTCCAACGCTTTCCGGAAGGCGGCGGCAAACAGCGAATTTCGCTGAACGGAGGCAGCCAGCCGGCGTGGAGCCGGGACGGCCGAGAGCTGTTCTACGTCGAGGGGGGGACGTTGCAGTCGGCGGAGGTCCGCACCGCCCCGAGCTTTTCGATCGGTTTGACGAAGAGCCTCTTTCAGACGGGTTACGCGCCGCAGGCCGACGGGCGCCACTACGACATATCACCCGATGGCCAGCGCTTTGTGTTCGTAAGAACGTTGGAGCCGGCTCGAGCTCCGCAGATCCACGTCACCCAGAACTGGCCCGCCGGGTTCGGCAGGCGAGATCACTAGCGTGTTCCCCAAGAAGACCGGCAAGGGAGAGCCGGACGTTTCGCGAGAGGTGACGGTTTTCGTCGCCACCATCGGCGACGAGGAGAATTTCCGTGACAGCATGCGTCACCTGGAGCGGCAGCATGCCGGATTTCTGCTAGATGTCGTCGACCATGTGGCGCCGATGTCGGCGGCTTTCCAAGAGATGCTCGACCGTTGCGCGACACCGTACTATATCCAAGTTGACGAAGATATGCTCCTGTTTCCCCATGCGGTCGAAACGCTCTTCCAGCGCATAGCGTGCGAGCCGCCCACCACCGCGCTCGTGTGTGCGCCGCTTTGGGATTGCGATATGGAGGAATCTCTCCACGGGGTCAAGATCTTCCGGCACGAGATCGTGCGCCAGTTTCCTTACGAGAACACGTTCAGTTGCGAAAAGACGCAGCTCAACCAGCTCAGGGACAAGGGCTACGGCACATGTATTTTGCCATTGGATGGAGCCGCTCAGTGCCTGGGCGAACACGGAAAGCACTACACGCCGCGATCCATTTTCGTGCGGTGGCAAAGGCTGATGCAGAAGCAGAGGCGCAACCGGAACCTCCCTTGGGTGGAGCACTGGCCCGCTCGCCTGCTGAACCGCTACCTGGCGACACGAGAACCCCTGCACCTGTTTGCTTTCCTGGGTATCGTGTCGGGAACAGTCGGCGAATTGCCGGCCGGCGGCGAACTCGACTTCCGCATACCTTGCGAGGACTTCGGTCGTTTGGCATGCTACTTCCTTCCCGACCCGTTGACGGCGATTCAGGACGAGAGGGTTCCCATCAGCTAGCGGCCATGCGCTATCCAGCGACGGTCGTAGTGCCGGTTCTCAGACAGGTGGATGCGTGGCTGCATCAATCAGTCGAGTCCGCTGTTACCCAAACCGTGCCTTGTGAGGTTCTTGTCGTGGCGGCCCCCGGGATCGGGCGCTCCAATCTCGACCTCCTGTCGCGGCTTGTGTCCAGGTATCCGGCCTTGAGAGTGGTCCGGCAGCCCGGAAAAGGGTTTGCCGCCGCCCTCAACCTGGGAATCCGGACCGCAAGCTCGGCGCGAGTGGGTTTCCTGCTGTCGGACGACTGGCTGGAACCGGAGGCGGTCAAGGAGACGCTTGGCTCCCCTGCCGACATAGTCTCCACCGGGCAAACCGTCTATGCCGCCGACGGACGGACCTCAATTGACCGGGCGAGCAGGATTCCCACGAGAGAGGAGTACGATCGGCTGCCGGGGCTGGAAAGCAAAGCCGACTATCTGAGCCATTTTTTTCTCTTTCGCAGGGGCATGCTGCTGCAGGTTGGCGGCCTCGACGAGACGCTGGGGGACTCGCCGGGGGTGGACGACTACGATCTCATCTGGACGTTGCTGGAGCATGGCGCCACCGTGGGCCTTATCGAAAGGAGTCTCTATAACTATCGCGACCACGATGGCGAGCGGCTCACTTTACGGAAATCCGGCGGCATGATGGCGACTCTGGTCCGGATCCTGGACAAACATCATGTGAAGGGTCCGGCGCGGGGTCGAGTGCTAGCCCGCCACTCGAAGTGGTTTGGAAAACCGATCAGCGCGGTTCTTCGGGAAGATCAGCGTCAACGGAAACTGAGGACACTTGGCGTCGATGTCTGACACTCGCGCCGCGCCCTTAAACGGTCACCGGAAGCGTTCCGAGGGGCGGATACCGATACTTTACTATGTACCGCACTTGCCGATCGGAGGAACGGAACGCCAAGTTTATCATCTAGCCACGCGGTTGAACCAGGCGCGCTTCCGCCCCAGCGTGTGGTGCTCTGGAGAATGGGGGCCGGTGGGTTCGGAGCTTGCCTCGGCCGGGATCCCCGTCCACCGCGTGCGGTTGGAACAACAGGCCGTCGAGTGGCTGCGGAGCCTCAACGCCGCCATTTTCCATTCCATGAACTACTGCCGACACGGCTTGGATGTGCTGTTCGCCAAACTGGCCGGCGTGCCGGTGATCGTTACCCAGCGCGGCACAGTTCGCCACTGGGATCAGCGGATGAGCCTCCGATGTTGGGAGGAGACCCGCAACTCGATGACCGACCGTGTGGTGGCCAACTCCAACGCGATTGCCGCGGTCTGCCAGACCGTAGAAGGCTTGAACCAGTCTCGCATTCGCGTCATACATAACGGTGTAGTTCCTCCTGACAACCTGCCGGGGCGTCGCTCCATCCGTGAAGAGATCGGTGTGGGAGCGGGGACGCTGCTGATTGGCAACGTCGCCAAACTACGCCCGGTGAAAGACCAGTTCACTTTGCTTCGGGCCCTCCGGCTTCTCATCAGCCGAGTCCCGAATGCCGTTCTGGTGGTCTGCGGGGACGGACCCGATGAGCACGAGCTGAGGCGATTGCGGGCGGAGCTAAAACTGGAAGGCCATTGTTTCTTCGCGGGCCTCCGGCCGGATCCCCACGAAGTCTACGCGGGGCTGGACCTGTACGCGCACTCCTCCAGAGCCGAAGGGCTCCCCAACGCGGTGCTGGAGGCGATGTCACACAGCCTCCCGGTGGTTGCCACCTCCGTCGGCGGAACCGCCGAAGCCGTTGTCCCGGAGGAAACGGGCATGCTCGTTCCTCCCGGCGAACCTGAGCCCCTGGCGGAGGCGTTGATCCGGCTGCTCCGCGACGAATCCACGCGCCGATTCATGGGGACCAGAGGACGCCGAAGGGTCGAGGCCAATTTCGCCATTTCACGTATGGTGCGCCACTACGAGGCGGTCTATGAAGAGCTGATGCAAAAGAAGATCGCCAACACGCCAACACTGGCGGCCCCGGCGTAACAAGCGCAAGTGAAGCATGGTCCCACGGTCAGCTCCTTCGTGCGGTCTGGATTCCGGCCGCGTGACTGGTTCGCCCACGAGATACTCTGCATTGCCAAGCCATACCCCGATACGTGCCTCAACCTGAGTGACCGGGGAATTCCGGCTGAGCGCGTCCGGGCCGGTGTTTGCCGCCAGCTTAACCTCTACGCGACTGAACCGGGGGATTTGCCGGATGAACTTTTCACCAACCGCGAGGTCAACTGGCACGAACAGCAGCTCGGCCGGAAGGGTCTCGTTGCCGCGGCGGGATTGTTCCTGCCCGGCGATCGCAGCGCTTTGGTCACCCTTCTGCAATCGGATCTGTGCCAGCAAATCTTCCGGCACCCGGTTTTGCGCCGCCTCGCGAAGACAAAGCTCGACAAGTGGTTCAAGCACTGGTACCGGCCGCTTACGAACGCCCTGCTCGACTTCTGCCTCGACCATCAGATCGACGTTTTGTATTCGCCCACCTCGACCACCGTCCTCCGGCATGTCCGGCGTCCTGTGGCCCCGGAGTTGTTCCGGCGGATCTACGACGATGTCTCGGACCGGTACGAATGTTTCAGGCAGACTCTCTACGATGCCGAGTACTGGTGTATCCCGGTGCAGCCGAACTGTCACCGTATCGCCCCGCTAAGTCCGCTTGTGCGGCCGCAGGACGCGCCGCTGAAGGGAATTTGCCTGTTTCACGACATCGAGGAGGACGTCGACACGCCCGTATCCAGGCGAGAGTGCCGGGAGAACCTACTCCGGATGCTGGAACTGGAGCGCCAGGCCGGTGTGCGCGTCACGTACAGCGTATTGGGCGCCCTGTTCACCGAGAAACGCCCCGTCATCGGCTCTTACGGTTTCGATTCGTTCGCGTTTCACTCCTTCAACCACCGCACGGAGGACTTGTCCCAACTCGAACGCGTACGCAAGGTCGATTTGAGGGTCAAGGGGTACCGGCCGCCCCAGTCCAGAATGGGCCCGGAGTTGGGGGACTACGAGCTCACCTACCATAACTTCGAGTGGCTTCTCAGCTCCGCCGGGAGCCTAGGAAACGCACAGCCCAGTTTGGAAAACGGCATAGTAAAAATCCCCGTGCACCTCGATGATTTCGAGCTTCACAGGGGAGGCGTTGATTTCAGCCGGTGGAGGGACAGCGCCTTTGAACTGCTGGAGCGTCATCCGGTGGCGGCTATCGGCCTGCACGATTGCTACGGCCGCAAATGGATCGGCGGCTACGAGGCTCTGCTGGCGGACCTCAAGAAACATCACGCCTTTTGGACCTGTGACGACATCGCCCGCGTGGTGTTCACGTCGCCGGCCCGGGCAACTCATTGACTTCATGGGGCGGGTCGCAGGACGGCGACGATCGCGAGCACATGCGCTCCGGTTCTGACTCCGCCTGGAATCTCGGAGAGAGGCACAAGTCTCTCAGCCTCCCCGGACCCGCGATGGCTCCTGTACCGCGTCGAAACCGGGATCCTCATCGAGTAGCGCGCCGAAGCTGCGAAACAGGAGACACGCGCCTGCAATGCCAACGAAGGCCAGAGCGATTTCCACGGCAACGACGGCGGCGCCGAACAAAGAATGGCGATGAGCCGCGGGGAATACGGCGCTCTGTTTAATCGCTCGTTGGACATCCGTGCTCCGCGTGTGGAATATCGCAGGCAGTGCAAACAGCAGCGCGCAGAAGACCGCGGCGGCGCAGCCGAACAGAAGCGTCATCGGAGTGAGCGAAAGCGAATCCAGCCGGGGAATGTCGCTTGCGGCGAGCTTCCCAAGCAGCGGCAGCATCAGTCCCGCCAGAGCGACTCCCAATCCGCCGCCCGCAAAGGCCAGGATGAGGTTCTCAGCGAGCAGAACGCGGATCAGTTGGAGCGCGCTGGCGCCGCAGGCTGCCCGGACCGCCATTTCGCGCGATCGGGAAACCGAATGGATCATCACCAGGTGGGCCACGTTGGCACACCCCAGCAACAGCACGAGTGAGACAGCCGCCCAGGCGATCAAGAGCGCCGGGCGGATTTCGCCGGTAATCCTCGCCGCCAGCGGGATCACAGCCGCGCCGACGGCGCCGTTTGTTTCCGGGTGAGCTTTCGCGACGTTGCGCGCGATCGCCTGCATCTCGGCGTGCGCCTGCTCTACGGCGACGCCCGGTCTCAACCGCCCGGTGACCTCGCGCGCCGCAGAGAACGCACTGCCTGCCGGATCATGTCCTCAGTTTAGGGCTCCGCCACAGCGCTGCGCTTCACGCTTGGACCGGCGCGCCCCCTGGATTCTCTTACGCCCGCGCCGAGCCCTACCCTTGCGCCGCGCGCGCCATCAGCGCAATCAATAAAAGAATTGCGGGCATGTATTTCTTAATGTTGATCATGCCTATGCCGGAGCACTTGGGGCGCCTCTCCGGCTCTCCCGCAAATCATTGAATCGGCGTCGCCAGCGGCGCCTCGGCCGTCGCCCGCGAGGACATGCTGTCCGCCGCGCCGGACGCTTCGACCGCGCATCGACGGCTCCGGCAGCGGCGTTGCTACACTGATCGGGAGATGGGCCTTCCCCGCCGCCAGGCGACTTGTCTCGCCCTGATCGTCTGCCTGTTGTCCCCCCTCCGCGTCGCCGCGCAGCGCGAACTCGCCGGCGCCCCGGAGATGAAGCAGGCGCTCGACCGCCTCAACGTCCTCGGCGCGGCGTTGATGATCGCCGCCCATCCCGACGACGAGAACACCGGCCTGCTCACCTACCTCGCCCGCGGACGAAAAGTGCGAACCATCTATCTCTCAATTACCCGCGGCGAGGGCGGACAGAACCTCATCGGGCCCGAACAGGGCGACCTCCTCGGCGTCATCCGCACCCAGGAGTTGCTGGCCTCCCGCCGCATCGACGGCGCCGAACAGCGCTTTACCCGCGCCATCGACTTCGGTTTCTCGAAGACCGCCGAAGAAACTATGGCCAAGTGGGGCCGGGAAGAGATCCTCGGCGACATCGTCTGGACCATCCGCGATCTGCGCCCGGACATCGTCATCCTCCGCTTCTCCGGATCCGCCTCCGACGGCCACGGTCATCACCAAAGCTCCGCCATGCTCGGCAAGGAGGCGTTCGCCGCTGCGGCGGACCCGAACCGCTTCCCCCAGCAACTCGAGTACGTCAAACCCTGGCAGGCGCGCCGGCTGTTCTGGAACGTCTTCTCCTTTCGCGGCGGCCGTTTCTCCGACGCGGGCGACATGCCGGAGCGCGTGGACGTCGACCTGGGCGAGTACGATCCCGTTCTGGGTTACTCCTACGCTGAACTCGCCGGCATGGGCCGAAGCATGCACCGTTCCCAGGGCTTCGGCGCCGGCGAACCGAAGGGCGCCGTGCGCAACAGCCTCGTTGTAGTTGCGGGAGAGCCCGCCCATTCGGACCCGTTTGAAGGGGTGGACACCACCTGGGATCGCGTGCCCGGCGGCGCGGCGGCCGGCGCGATCCTCAAGCGGGCGGCGGAACGCTTTCGCCCCGAGCGTCCGCAGGATACCGCGCCGCTGCTGCTCCAAGCGCGCGCCGCCCTGGCCGGCATCCGCGACGAATGGGCCGATCGCAAGCGGGCCGAACTTGACGAGACGATCGCGCTGGCCGCCGGCCTGTGGCTCGATGCGGCGGCGGACCGTTACGCCGTTGTCCCTGGCTCGGCCGTCGCGGTCGACTGCGTCGCCGTAAACCGCTCCGATTTTCCACTCGAACTGCTCTCGGTTTCACTCGGCGCCGCCACACCGTCCGAAATCAACAAGCCGCTTCCCTACAATCAACCTTTCAGCCGGCGCCTGGAATGGAAAATTCCCGCCGATTTTCCCTACACGCATCCCTATTGGCTGCAAAAACCAAAAGACGGCGAACGTTACGCCTTTGACGACCTTCGCGAATTGCGATGGCCGGAGAATCCGCCTGCGCTCGAAGCCCGGTTCGTTCTCCGCGCCGGAGGCCAGGAAATTCCGTTAACCCGGCCGGTCCTCTACCGCTACGTCGACCGGGTCCTCGGTGAGCGAACCCGCGCGCTTGCGGTAGTTCCGCCGGCCGGCGTGGCGATGGTTCGTGCGGTGAAGCTATTCCCCGACGACAAACCCCGCTCTATCGAAGCGCAAATCACGGCGAATATTCCAGAAATCAAGGGAGCGCTGCGGCTGGAGGCCCCGCCCGGCTGGCGAATTACGCCGGAAGCGCAGCCGTTCGAGCTTTCGGAATCGGGGCGCCAGGCGACCTTGCGCTTCGAAGCGGCGCCTCCCGCAAGTCCCGCCGACGCGCGCCTGGAAGCCGTGGCCGCCATCGGCGCCGTCAAGGTCCGCTCGGGCGTCCAGGTGATCGAGTATCCCCACATCCCCACGCAAACGCTGACGCCGCCGGCCCGCGAGCGGCTTGTGCGCGCGGATGTCCGCAATACGGCAAAGAGCGTCGGGTACGTGATGGGCGCCGGCGACGAGGTCCCGGACGCTCTGCGCGAACTCGGATCCGATGTGACGCTCCTGGCGGCGAACGATCTCGCCCGGGGCGACCTCCACCGCTTCGACGCCATCGTCACCGGCGTCCGCGCGTACAACGTTCGCGACGACCTGATCGCCAACCAGCCCCGCCTGATGTCCTACGTCGAGCAGGGCGGAACGCTCATCGTCCAGTACAACGTGGCCGACCGGCAGTACCCGCCCGGCGGCCGGCCTGAGCGGCTCTCCGGCATCGGACCTTACCCGCTCGCCACGGGCCGCGTCCGCGTCAGCGTCGAAGAGGCGCCGGTTCGGTTTCTCCGGCCCGACGACCCTCTTCTCACCACCCCCAACCGGATCGGCCCGGCCGATTTCGACGGCTGGGTTCAGGAGCGGGGGCTCTATTTCGCCTCGGAATGGGACGCTCGCTATACGCCGCTCTGGGAGATGAACGACCCCGGCGAACCGTCCGCCGCCGGCGCCACGCTCTGCGCGCGCTACGGCAAAGGCGTCTACATCTTCACCGCCCTCTCCTGGTTCCGGCAGCTTCCGGCCGGAGTCCCGGGCGCCTACCGCATCTTCGCCAACTTCCTCAGCGCGGGAGCGGCGGCGCAATGACCCGCGAGCCGCAAGACAGCGAAACAAATCCGCCGGTCGCCGACGAGCCGCCCCCCTTTCTGGGCGCCTGGCGCCGCGTCTACGCCGCTGTCCTTATCTACCTGGCTGCGGTGATCTTCCTCTTCTACCTCTTCGGAAGGGCCTTCGCCGGATGAGGCCGCTCGATTGGGCGGTGCTCGCCGCCTCGCTCGTGGTCATCGTCTTATACGGCCTCTGGCGCGCCCGCGACACCGGCAGCGTCAACAAGTACCTGCTCGCCGGCAAGACCATGCCCTGGTACGCCATGGCGCTCTCCATCATGGCGACGCAGGCCAGCGCCATCACCTTCATATCCACCACCGGCCAGTCCTACATCGACGGCATGCGGTTCGTTCAGTTCTATTTCGGCCTGCCGCTGGCGATGGTGGTCATCTCGGCCACCGCGGTGCCCATCTTCCACCGCGCCAACGTCTACACCGCGTACGAATACCTCGAGCGCCGCTTCGACGCGAAAACGCGCGCCCTGGTCAGCTTCATATTCCTCATCCAGCGCGGGCTCGCAGTCGGCGTGGCGCTCTACGCCCCGGCCATCGTCCTCACCGTGATTCTCGGCTGGCCGGACCGCGCCACCACTCTCGTGATGGGCGTCCTCGTCGTCCTCTACACCACGCTCGGAGGCATCAAGGCCGTCACCTGGACCGACGTCCAGCAGATGCTCATCATGATGTTCGGCCTCGTCGCTTCGCTCGCCACCGTGATCTGGCTCCTGCCGCGCGACATCGGCTTCATGGACGCCGTGACCCTGGCCGGCGCCGCCGGCAAGCTGAATCCCGTCGTCTTGAGCTTCGACTGGAACGACCGCTATAACCTCTGGAGCGGCCTGTTCGGCGGCATGTTTCTCGCCCTCGCCTATTTCGGCTGCGACCAGTCGCAGGTGCAGCGTTATCTCACCGGAAAATCCATCGCCCAGAGCCGCCTCAGCCTGCTGTTCAACGCTGTCGCCAAGGTGCCGATGCAGTTCTTCATCCTCTTCATCGGCGCGATGGTTTTCGTCTTCTACACGTTCGAGAAGCCGCCGCTGTTGTTTGAGCGCGTCCAGCAGGGGAGGATCGAACAGACGCCGGCCTACGCTCCATTGGCGGAACGATTCGACGCCTCGTTTGAAAAACGGCGCCAGGCCGCCCGCGACCTGATTGCGGCGCGCCGCGACGGAAGCGGCGACCAGACCCGGTTCGCCGAAGACTACCGCCGGGCGCAAACGGAACTTGAGGAGGCGCGGCGGGCCGGCTTTCGCCTTGTCGAAGCCAACGGCGGGCAGCCCGGATTCAACGATACGAACTACATCTTCATCACGTTCGTTACCCGCTATCTGCCGGTGGGCTTGGTTGGGCTGGTAATGGCGGCCGTATTCGCCGCGGCCATGTCGACGATTTCCGCCGAAATTAATTCGCTCGCCACGGTCACCGTCATCGATATCTACCGCCGGCACATCCGGAAGCAGGCGCCGGACCGTCATTACCTCCGCGCCGCGCGGCTGGCTACCGTCTTCTGGGGCGCCTATGCCATCGCGACCGCCGAATACGGCAGCCGCCTGGGCGCGCTGATCGAAGCGGTGAACATCCTGGGCTCCTACTTCTACGGCGGACTGCTCGGCGTATTCGCCCTCGCCTTTTTCTTCAAGCAGGTTCGCGGCAACGGCGCCTTCCTCGGCGTGCTTGCCGGCGAGGCGGCCATCTTCGCCGTCGCCCGCTTCACCGGCGTGTCTTTCCTCTGGTACAACGTCGTCGGCTGCGTGGTCGTCGTCCTGACGGCCCTCGCCGTCACGGCGCTGGAGAATAGACACCGCCCGGCCTGACCTGACGGAGGGCCGTCAGGGCAGTCCGCGAGGGGCTATCGGGCGCCGGCTGCGGCGAACTCTGATCGTGCCAGCCGACCGCTGAATGATCGCCGAAAAGATTTCAAGCTCCCTGGCTGTTCTTAGTCCGCCCCGGTCAGGCGAAGCCACTGTCCCTGGTGGAAGTAGTGAACCACCGATGCCTTCTCGACGAACGCGTCGTTGATTCCCACGTGGTCGATTTCGGGCGGTGTCACACCCCCATAGGCGTGGTAGTGATCGAGGATGAACTTGCGGTCCGCTACTCCGATCATCCTGGAGTAGCCGATGCGGCCCTCGCCCATTCCCTGTAGGCTCCCCAGATCCTCGCCGGGCGCGATCTGGGCCACATCCCGGGTCTCGCCCCTCCAGAAAACCAGGATGGTCGAGGCGCCATTGACCGAACACAGGACCGCCCAATCCGTTTGGCCGCGCCTGGCGAATTCACCGCTGACGACATTGTGCGGATGCTGGTCATATGCGGTCTGCGGGATCAGACAGGCCCGGCGATCGAGGTCGTGAGTCACGGCGGGAGGCAGATTGGGAAACGCCCTTGGCATCAGGCGCCGGATATCGCGCGCTGCCGCCTGCCACCGTTTCCGGTCCTCTTCCATGGCTCGCTTGGCTTTCTCCGCACCCGCCGTCATGATCGGTGAGACGCCCCGTGGGCCGGCCTGCGGACGGCTCTCCGCCGCGCGTAACGCCTCCTCGAAATACGGAATCATCGGCATGGGACCGGAGATCTCCGCATCGTTCGGCGCCAGCTTGCGAGCCCTCTGGTTGAGCCTCGTCGCGAACCGGAACAGCTCGGGATCCACGGGACCGCCGGCGGTTGCGCGCATTGCGATGTTCGGAATGGCGGCGCCCGCGCCCGCCAGGACCGCCGGGTTCGTCTGAGTTTCCAGCTCTCGGCGTGCCTGGCCGGCGACGCGCTCCCTGTCCGCCGCGGAGACTTCGGCCGAGCTTTCGCCCCGCATCGAGTCGAGCCCGAGCAGTTCCAACGCGTAGAGGAAGCCCAGATTCGCGGCGAGCCGGCGGTCTTCCGGGTTCTTCGCCATAGCCAGCCGCAGTTCGCTCTCCGCCTGTGCCTTGTCTTCCCGGAAGATTGCCCAGATCCGCTCCAACTCCCCGGATTGCGGCGCCGATGGCTGGGGCGCGGAAGAGATCCGAGGGACCGGGACCTGCGACTTGGCAGCCGGAGCCGCGAGAACCATCCCCAGGAGGGCAAGTATCGCCGACTTAGTGTTCATAGAACGCATCGATGCTCCTTGCGCCATCGGACGGTTGACTCCTGATTCCGGTTTCCGGATTCGCCGGTGGGTCCGGCGCCCGCTACTGGTATCCCCACTGGAACAACGGCGGTCCCACTCACACCTGCAGACTGGCGATCTCCACCCTGCCGCGCGTCCCTTCCACCACCACAATCCCGCTGTCGGTGACGTGGAAGCGCTGCCGGTCCCGGTCCAGGTCGTAGCCGATCGTATCGCCCGGCGGCACGCGGACGTTCTTGTCGAGAATCGCCCGCCGCACCTTGGCATGGCGGCCGACGTCGCAGTTGTCGAAAAGGACGGACGAGTCCACCAGAGCCCCGGTGTGAACGCGGCAACCGCGGCCGATCACCGAGTTTCGCGCCTCGCCGCCGGAGAGAATCGACCCCCCTGACACGATCGAGTTGATCGCTTTGCCTCGCCTGCCATCCTCATCGAAGCTGAACTTCGCCGGCGCGTCGAAATAACCGGCCGTTATCAGCGGCCAATGCCGGTTGTATAAGTTCAGCGCCGGCGTGATCGCCCGCAGGTCCATGCTCGCTTCGTAGTAGGCGTCGATCGTTCCGACGTCACGCCAGTACGGATCCTGTCCGGGAGGGTCTCCCGGAATGCGGTTGGTCTGGAAATCGAAGGAGTACACCGCGGCGCGGCCCACCATCGATGGGAGAATGTCGCGTCCGAAGTCGTGCGTGCTGTCGGGGTCCTCCGCGTCCCGGCGCAACTCCTGGAGCAGGGCCGGCGTCGAGAAGATGTAGTTGCCCATCGACGCGTACACCCGGGTCGGATCCGCGGGCAGCGTCGGAGCGTCGGCCTTCTTTTCGTGAAATCCCATCACCGCGCCGTCGAAAGCCGTCTCGATCACGCCGAATTCCCGCGCCTGCTCGCGTGGCACGGGTATCGAGGCGATCGTAACGTCGGCCCGCTTTAACTCGTGGAACTCGATCATTTGCCGGATGTTCATCCGGTAGATGTGATCGGCGCCAAAGATGGCCACCACGTGCGGGTCCGCCTGCTCGATCAGGTTGATGTTCTGGTAGATCGCGTCGGCCGTGCCGCGATACCAGGTCTCGTCCGTCAAGCGCATCTGGGCCGGCACGGGAATGATGAAGTGGTGCCGCAGTATGCCCGTCACTTCCCAGCCGTCCCGCAGGTGCTGCAACAGCGACTGGCTCTTGAACTGGATCAACACGTAAATCGAGTAAATGCCCGAGTTCACCAGGTTGCTGAGCACGAAATCGACGATCCGGTAGCGTCCGCCGAACGGCACGGCAGGTTTGGCCCGCTCCTTGGTAAGCGGATACAGCCGGGTTCCCTTGCCTCCGGCCAGCACGAACGAAAGGACTCGCATTTCCATAAAGCAGACCTTACCGCTTCCAAAACTTTACTCATTCTCTCAGCGCACAGGGCATCCCGCAAGCAAAACATCCTGCAAGTAATCTGTTTGCAACAGAATCGGCCTCGGTTGCCCGGCGCGGTATGCTATTTTGGAGAACCCGAACCGAGGTGCAACCGATGCGCAAAATCATTCTTGCGACCGCTCTCGTTTCCAGCGCGCTCACGCTGGCGGCGGTCTACGGCCTGGGCTACGCCGCCCTTCCTTCACGCGTCCTGATCGATAACGCCAGGGTGCGCGTCCGCGAAGTCACTTATCTGCCCGGCGTCCCCCGCGACCGCTACATACGCCCCACCGACCAGGTCATCGTCTTTCTCGACGATTGCCGCTACGAGCGCACGGACTCGAAGACCGGCGAAAAGACCGTGCGCGAGCGCAAGTCCGGCGAGGTGCTCTGGCACGATCGCGCCGAGGACGCGCCGGTCTTGACCAACGCCGGCAGCAGGCCCTACCGTACCCTGACCATCGAGCTGAAGTGACCATGTCCGAAAACCGATTTCAGACCGCGGCCGCGATCGGCACCGGCATGATGGGTCCGGGCATCGCGCTCACGTTCGCCCTCGGAGGCCTGGGCTCGACGATCCTCAGCCGCAACGCGGACACGGCCCGGGCCGGCCTCGACAAGGCGCTTGCGCAGCTTCAGACGCTCGAGACAAACGGATTGGCTTCCCCGGAAAGCGCGGAAGCCGCGCGCGGGCGCCTCACTGCCTCCGCCGACTTCGACGCCGTTATCCGCCAAGCCGATCTCGTCGTCGAATCCGGTCCCGAGGACATGAAATTTAAGCAGGACCTTTTCGCCCGCATGGACGCCATCGCCAGGCCGGATGCGGTTCTGGCTAGCAATACCTCCGGCCTCAGCATTACCGACATCGCCTCGCGAAGCGCCCGCCGCGACCGCATCCTCACCACGCATTTTTGGAATCCGCCCTACCTTATGCCGCTGGTGGAGCTGGTGAAGGGCCGCGACACGGCCGACGCTCTCGTTGAAGACGTCCGCCGGCTGCTGGAGCGCTGCGGCAAGGTCGCCGTGGTCGTCAAGAAGGACACGCCGGGACAACTTGGCAACCGCCTCCAGATGGCGCTGGTCCGCGAAGCGGTCCACATTGTCCAGGAGGGCATCGCCGACGCCGAATCCGTCGACCTGGCCGCCAAGACCGGCTTCGGCCTCCGTCTCCCTGTCTACGGAATCCTCGAGCACCAGGACATGGTTGGCCTCGACCTCGGCTCGCGTGTGCTCGACTACGTAACGAGCGACCTGAACAGCGACGCTGGACTGCCTCCCCTCATGCGAGAGATGATGGAACGAGGGGAACTGGGCGTCAAGACCGGCAAAGGCTTCTACGACTGGTCCAAGCGCGACGCCGAAGCGGTAAAGGCTCGCCGCGACCGGTTCGTTCTGGCATTCCTCAAAGCTGGGCTGTAAGATAGAAACCCTGGGGCCAAGCTCGCTTTCAACGCATCACTGAACCGTAATGCAAGTTTCCTGCGCACAGGACCGCGAAACGCGGCGATCAAGGGATGCGGAACTCCCTCGCACTCGGCCGGAAGCTGGCGCCTTTATTCGCGCGCCTCGTAAGCGACAACTCTTGCCAGCCGTCTTTGCGGCGCCGCTTGCGCTCTTGCTTTCCGTCGCCTCCGCTCAGGAACCGCCCGCCACCCGCCTCGAAGAACTTCAGCAAGCCGTCGAAAAGAAGAAACAGGAGTTGACGCCGGAGCAAGAGACCCGCGGCGAACAGATCTTTGAACAGATCCACGACAAGGTGATCGATTCGTTTCTCGCCGCTCCCAGCGGCCTCGGCGTCAAGTTCGGCGGGCTGTTGACCGGGTCGGGATTCGGCATGGGACCGCGCTATCTGCTTCCGGACCTCGCTGGCGAGCGGGTACGGCTGGAAGCCTTCCTCGTCGGCTCGCTGCGGCGTTATTGGACCGCCGAGGCGCGGCTGTCGTTTCCCAGGATCGCCGGTCGTCGTTTCGCCGCCGAATTCGTCGCCCGGCACAGCGACGCCCCCAGGATGCCCTATTTCGGTCCCGGCGCGGACTCGCGGCGCAGCGACGTCTCCAGCTTCCGGCGCGAAGACACGACGGCGGGACTGGAACTTGGCTGGCGGCCCGACCGCCGTTATCTCCTACTGGGCTACTACGCCGGAGCGCTGCAAGTGAACGTCGGACCTGGGCGGGATGAACGGTGGCCTTCTTCGGACCTCGTGTTCAGCCCGCAAACCATGCCCGGCATCGACCGCCAGGCGCACTACCTCCGCGGCGGTCCCTTTCTCCACCTCGATTTCCGCGACCGTCCGGCCGATCCGCACGCCGGCGGCGCCTATTCCGTGGCGTACGTGCAGAACTGGGACCGGCGCTGGCGGCAATACTCCTTCAACCGTCTCGAAGCGCAGGCGGAACACTATTTCCCATTTCTCAACCAGAAGCGCGTCATCGCCTTCCGCGTGCGGACGGAATTAAGTTATACGCGCGGCGGCGACCGCATTCCCTTCTACATGCAGCCGACCCTCGGCGGGCCCGACGACCTGCGCGGCTATCGCGCCTTTCGCTATTACGACAACAACGCCACGGTCGCCAACGCCGAGTACCGTTGGGAAGTGTCGCCGATGCTCGACATGGCGGCCTTCTTCGACGCTGGCAATGTCTTCGAACGGCCCGGCCTGATCGGATTTCGCGACGTTCGCACGGCCGGGGGACTCGGCTTTCGCGTCAAGACGCGGGATGCCGTCGTGGCGCGGCTCGACCTAGGCGCCAGCCGGGAAGGCTTTCGTATATGGTTCAAATTCTCAAATATCTTCTTGTTGCCGCCGCGCTGATTCTAGTCGTCGGGCGGGCGCCGGCGCGTGCGCAGAAATTCTATCCCGACGACCCGATCCAGGTGATACCGGACCTGGCGCCCGTCGAGGACCCCCGCGAACGCCGCATCGACGCGTTGTTCGATTTCTTCTACCAGTCTGTTCGCGCCGAGCCCCGCGAGCCGCAACCATCGCTGGCCGTCAACACCCTCGGAGAAGTTCCCGACAGCAGTTGGTTCACCAATCGCCACGCCCGCCGCCGGTTGACGCGCGACGAACTCCAGCGGCCGCCGGGCCCCGGCCACGCCCCCGAAGCCCCGCTCCAAGTGATCGGCGGCAAAACCGAGGGCATCACGCCCGGCTTCCAACTCCGCGACGCCAAGGGCAGGATCTATTTCGTCAAGCCCGACCCGTGGACCAACCCGGAAATGGCCTCCGCCGCCGACGTCGTCGGCGCCCGTTTCTTCTACGCGTTGGGCTACAACACGCCCGAAAACTACGTGCTTCGCGCACGCCTGGAGGATCTCGCCATCGGCAAGGACGCCACCGTCCGCGGTCTCTCGGGAAAAAAGCGGCCCATGACGCCGCGGGACCTGGCCGCCATCCTCGATCGCGCCGCCCGCGACAAGAACGGCAGAATCCGCATGGTCGCCAGTTACCGTCTCGCCGGCAAGTCGCTGGGGCCCTTTCGCTACGAAGGGACTCGCTCCGACGATCCCAACGACGTCGTCCCGCACGAGCGCCGCCGGGATCTGCGCGGTCTCCACGTCTTCTGCGCCTGGCTCAACCACACCGATGCGAAATCCGGCAACTCGCTCGACACCCTTATCGAAGAAGGCGGGCGGTCGTTCATCCGCCATCACCTCATCGATTTCGGATCGATCCTCGGCAGCGACAGCGACATGGCCAAGAATGCCCGCTTCGGCCACGAGTTTGTCCTCCCCACCGGGGGCGAAACGCTGCGGCGGATGTTCACCTTCGGACTCGCGCCGCGGGATTGGGAATTGGCCCGCTTTCCCGATCTCCCGGCCGTCGGCCGCATCGAAGCCGAAACCTTCGATCCGGATACCTGGAAATCCAACTATCCCAATCCCGCCTTCCTCAGCCGCCTGCCGGAAGACGAATACTGGGCGGCGAAGATCGTGATGGCGTTTACCGACAGCGACATCCGCGCCCTGGTGGAAACCGGCGAGTATTCGGACCCCAAAGTCGTCGAGTACCTGGTTGCCACCCTCCGCAAGCGCCGCGACAAAATCGGCCGCGCCTGTTTCGACAAGGTCCTCCCGCTCGACGATTTCCACGTCGCCGATGGCGAGCTGCGCTTCGTGGACCTGGCGGCGAAGTACGGCTTCCGCGCCGCGCGGAGTTTTCACGCCGAGTGGAGCCTCTTCGACAATCGGAACGAGCGCCACGCGCCCATCAACGGCGCCACCGGCTTCCGTCTTCCCGAGTCCTGCGGCGCGGCCCCCAATGGGTCTTATTGCGCCGTCCGGATCTCGACCGACGGCGATACGGGAAAATCCGTCACCGTCTACCTTCGCAAGGAGGCGGGCGGCGCGGCCGTCGTCGGAATTGAGAGAAGCGCGTAGCGCGCCCTACCACCCCGTCGCGAGGTTTGCGAACGCGCGCACGCAAACGCCCGTGGCGCCCTTCGCCACGAACGGCTTGGCTTCCTCCACCCATGCGGTGCCAGCGATGTCCAGGTGTACCCAGGGCGTTTCCTCGGCGAACTCCTTCAGGAACCAAGCCGCTGTGATCGCACCGCCGGCCCGCGTTCCGATGTTCGGCAGATCCGCGAACGGGCTCTTCAGTTGCTCCTTGTAGTCCTCGGTCAACGGCATCCGCCAGAACTTCTCGCCTTCGGCCTCGGCGGCCGCCATCACCTTGTCCAGCAGTTCCGCGTTGTTCGAGAACGCGCCCGTGAAGACGTTCCCCAGCGCGACCACGATCGCTCCCGTCAGCGTCGCCGCGTCCACCAGGTGCGTGCAGCCCAGCCGCCGCGCGTACGTCAGGGCGTCGGCCAGGATGAGACGCCCTTCCGCGTCGGTGTTCAGCACCTCCACCGTCTTTCCCGACAGCGTCGTCACCACGTCGCCGGGCCGCTGCGCGCGGCTCCCAGGCATGTTCTCCACCGCCGGAATCAGCGCCGTTACCGGTATTGAAGGTTTCAACTGCGCGATGGCGTCCATCGCCCCGATCACCGCCGCCGCGCCGCACATGTCCCATCGCATGTGGTCCATCTTGTCGGACGGCTTCAGCGAGATCCCGCCGGTGTCGAACGTCACGCCTTTGCCCACCAGCCCGAGACGTTCGGACCCGCCGCCTCCGCCTTCCGGCGTGTAGTGCATCACGATCAGCGCCGGCGGCTCTGCGCTGCCCTGCGCTACGCCCAGAAGAGCGCCCATCCCCAACTGCCGCATCCGGTCACGGTCCAGGACCTCGTACTTCAGACCGTGCGCGGCGGCCACCTCCACGGCCCGTTGCGCCAGCGCCGTGGGCGTCAACCGGTTCGACGGTTCATTAGCCAAGTCGCGCGCCAGATTCTGCGATTCGCCCAGGATGCGTCCTCGCGTCGCCGCCTCCTCCAGCGCCGAGTTTCCGCCCGGCGCGACCACGGCAAAGCTCTCCAGGCGGCATTCGTCTTTCTTCGGGTCCGTCCGGTAGCGATCCGGCTCATAAACCCCGAGCAAGGCCCCCTCCACGGCTGCGGTAACCGCGTCCGCACGTTTAGCCGATTCTTCAACAATAAGCGCTATTCGCTTGATCGCAGGTGACTTCATAGCGCGCACCAGCGTTCCCGCAAACCGCCGGACCGCTGCCGGATCGAATTCGGAACGCTTGCCCGCACCAGCCAGCACTAGCCGCCGGGCTTTCATCCCCGGCGGCCGGTGCAGCGTCACCCGCTGCTGCTTTTCCCCTTTAAACTCGCCCGAGTCGTAGACCTCGGCAATCCATTCCTTTGCGGCCGGGATATCCGGGCGCTGGTCCTCGAAGACAACGACGACCAGCGCATCGGCAATCACTTCGTGGATCGGCCTCAGGTTCAGTCCTGTATCCATATGGTATTGTTCAACTTCGCGGTGCGTTCCGCCGGCTCATGGCCGCCCGCGCCTCCGCCTCCCGCTCACGGGTGCGGATGGCCTCCCTCTTGTCGTGGCGCTTCCTGCCGCGTCCCAGGGCGATCTCGCACTTGATCCGGCCGTTCTTCAGGTAGACCTTGGTGGGGATCAGCGCCAGGCCTTTCTCCACCGTCTTGCCGGCGAGCTTGTCGATTTCGCCACGGTGCATCAGCAGCTTGCGACGCCTTTCGACCTCGTGATTCGCGATATTGCCGTGCGAGTAGTGTCCGATGTGGACATTCACCAGCCAAGCCTCATTCCCGGCGATTTCCGCATAGCCGTCCCGAAGCTGGAGCTGGCCGTTGCGCGCCGCTTTCACCTCGGTCCCGGTCAAGGCAATCCCAGCTTCAAACCGCTCCAGCAGTTCGTAGTCGAACCGCGCCTTCCGATTGTCGCTCAGGATCTTGATCCCGCCCTGTGAATTAACGGAACGCAACTTACCTTTCCACGCGCTAAACGGCGGCGACGTCAATCACTTATGTGATGGGAGCCCGTCCGAGAACTCATCTTAGCACAACCCGGGGAAGCCGATAAGATGCCATTATTCAAGCGATTAGGCGTGATTTTCGCATGCGCCTGCCTGCTGGCCGCCAGCGTCGAGGCCCGCACCAAGAAGGGCGACAAGCTCATCCAGGAGGGCCGCAAAGCCCAACTGGCCTCCGATTGGGACCTTGCGCTCGAACTTTATCAGAAGGCGCTCGCCGAAGATCCCGCCGACCCGCTCTACCAGGCTTCCTACCGGCGCGCCCAGTTCGAAGCCTCCCAGGCTCACATCAAGAAGGGCAAGGAACTCCGCTCCGATGGCAAGCTGCACGACGCGCTGACGGAGTTCCAACGCGCCTATGTCATCGACCCCGGTTCGACCATCGCGCAGCAGGAACTGCGCACCACCAACCGCATGATCGAGCGCGAGGAGAGGAAAGCCAGGGAAGCGGAAGGACAGGCCCAGGCGCCCTCCGAAGAGGCCGGCCTGACCCCCGCCGAACTCGCCCGCGCCAGAACCGAAGCGCGCATTGCCCGCCTTGAGTCCCTTCCCGAACTGAAGCCCATTTCTCCCCGCCTGAACACCCTCAAGATGAGCGGCCAGCCTGTGAGAGTCCTCTATGAAACGGTGGGCAAACTCGCCGGCATCAACGTGATCTTCGATGCGGAATTCCAGGCGCCGCCGAGGACCTACAGCGTAGACCTCACCAACGCCACCCTTGAGGAAGCACTGCGGTATCTGTCGATGCTCACGCGGACCTACTGGAAACCGCTGTCGGCCAATACGATCTTCGTTACCGAGGACAACCCCACCAAGCGCCGAGATCACGAAGAGATGGTAGTTAAAGTGTTCTATCTCCAAAACGTGACCAAAGTACAGGATCTACAGGAGATTGCCACCGCTGTCCGCTCCGTAACAGACATCCGGCGCTTCTTTACGTACAACGGCCAGAACGCCTTGCTTGTCCGAGGGACCGCCGACCAGATGGCGCTGGCGGAGAAGCTCATCAGCGACCTCGACAAGCCGCTGGCCGAAGTCGTCGTCGATGTCGTCGTGCTCGAAGCCAACCGCACCCGCACCCGCGATCTGGCCGCTTCCATCGTCAACGCCTCCGGAACCGCCGGATTTAGCATGCCAATCTCGTTCACGCCGGGCGGCCAGAAAGCCCCTTCCAGTGGCGACGATGACAACGGCGGAAGCGACGGTGGCGGTTCTACCGGCGTTACGATCCCCGTGGGCAGAATCGGCAGCCTCGGCTCGAAGGACTGGTCCACCACCCTGCCGGGCGCCCTCCTGCAAGCGGTGATGAGCGACCGGTCCACTCGCGTCCTCCAGCGGCCCCAGGTGCGCGCCGCTGATGGCCAGAAGGCGTCCCTCCGCCTCGGCGACAAGTTTCCCTACGCCACCGGCAGCTTTCAGCCCGGCGTCGGCGCCGTCGGCGTCAGCCCCCTTGTCAGCACACAGTTCCAGTTCGCCGACGTCGGCGTGAACGTCGACTTGACGCCGAAAATCCACGGCGAGGAAGACGTCTCGATGCACGTCGAGATCGAAATCTCCTCCGTCCGCGACCGCATCGATGTCGGCGGCCTGTCGCAGCCGGTCATCGGCCAGCGCAAAGTGATCGAGGACATCCGCGTGCGCGATGGCGAAGTCACCTTACTTGGTGGCTTAACCCAAGACCAGAACACGCTCAGCAGAAACGGTATTCCCGGCCTGGGGCAGATTCCCCTGCTCAGGTGGCTCGGCTTCAGCAGTGAGTCGAAAGAGCGCAACGAGGGCGAGTTGCTGATCGCGATCATCCCGCACATCGTCCGCCGTCCTGACCTCGACGAAGTCAACCTCCGCGGCATCGCCGCCGGTACCGAACAGGTGGTCCGCGTGAACCGGGCGCCCAACGGCGATTTCGAGGCCGGCCCCGAGCCTGCGCCCCCTGCGGCGCCCAAGCCCGAGGCGCCACCCGCCGCTGTGCCCGAGCCGCCCAAACCGGCGCCGCCCAAGCCGGAACCCCCGAAGGA
This sequence comes from Bryobacteraceae bacterium, assembly GCA_026129905.1. Classification (GTDB taxonomy): domain Bacteria; phylum Acidobacteriota; class Terriglobia; order Bryobacterales; family Bryobacteraceae; genus JAHCHE01. The sequence continues at coordinate 255,049 of JAHCHE010000004.1, forward strand.
AGGCGAACCCGCTCCCCCCGCGCAACCCCTGACCTTGCGCTTCGATCCGCCCGTGGTCAAGACGAAAACCGGCGCGACGGTGACCGTGGCGCTAACGGTCGAGAACGGAACCGACGTCTACAACGCGCCGATCCGTTTCCGGTTCGATCCCAAGATGCTGCGGCTGAACGAGATCCAGCGCGGCAGTTTCCTTTCCGGCGACGGCCAGCAGGTGATCTTCACCCGCAACATCCTGAACGATACCGGAGACGCCTCCGTCATATTGAACCGTCTGCCGGGCTCGCGCGGCGTCAGCGGTACGGGTCCGCTGGTGACGCTGACCTTCCAGGTCGTCGGCCAAGGTTCCAGCCAGGTGACGGTTCCGGAGATCTCCATCCGGGATTCCCAGATGCAGCTCATGCCGGCCCCCGCGCCGACGCTGACCATCGAGGCGCAATAGGGTTCTCCGATGAAACGCCGCGGGCAGCGAGGTTTGACGCTGGTGGAACTGATCGTTGCCTTCACGATCATGCTCCTGTTGTCCGGCATGGCTGTGCCACTTGCCCGCTACCGCGTGCGGCGCGATAAGGAGCGCGAGCTGCGGCTGGCGCTCCGAGAAATCCGCACCGCGATCGACAAGTACAAGGACGCTTGCGACGCCAACCTCCTGGGTCCCGCCGAACTGGGAACCGAGTGCTACCCGAAGGACCTCGACGTCCTCGTCGAAGGCGTCAAGGCGGCCGGCGCGGTCGATAAGAAATTCAAGTTCCTGCGCCGCATCCCCGTGGATCCGATGACGAACTCCCCCGAGTGGGGCAAACGCAGCGTGCAGGACGACGCCGATTCCCAGGCTTGGGGCGGACAGAACGTTTTCGACGTGTACACGAAAACTTACGAGCGGGCGCCCGACGGCAACCCCTATTCCGAGTGGTGATGAACAGGAAATCGTTAACCCGCGGCTTCACGATCATCGAGCTGATGATCGTCATGACGATCATCTCGATTCTCGTCTCGATCGCCGTGCCGCTCTACCAGCACTCCATCGTCCGCGCTAACGAGAGCGTGCTCAAGAACAATCTCTTCACCCTCCGGACCGTCATCGACGAGTACACCGCCGACAAGAAGAAGGCTCCGCAGTCGTTGGACGACCTCGTCCGCGAAGGGTACTTGCGGCAGATCCCCATCGATCCCATCACCCGATCGGACCAGACCTGGCGCATACAAATGGAGGACGCCCTCACCAGCGTCAGCCAGACCGAGCCCGGCATCTTCGATGTTCGCAGCGGTTCGGACAAGATCTCGCAGGAGGGCACGCCCTACTCGGAGTGGTAGCGGCGGCTACAGCCCCAACAGCCGCGCCGCGTTCTTCGCCCGGATCGCTTCCTTCACCTCGTCCGGCGCCTTCAGTACTTCCAGGTTGACCAGCGCCGCGTCCGGATAGTGAAACGGCATTCCCGTCCCGAACACGATTCGCTCCGCGCCGAGGTTGGCCGCGAGTTGTCCCAGCTCGTTGTTCATCACGGCCGAAAGCCGCGACGTGTCGATCGCGTAGTTCGGCGGAAGGTCGTTACCTTTGCGTCCCAGCTCCGAGGAGGTGAACCCCGCGCCATTCGAGACAATGAACCGCGCCCGCGGAACCGCCTTCACCAGCGCCGCGATCTCGCCCAAGTCAACATCGGGAACGTCCACCAGCCAGCTTTGCTGCCGCCGGTCTTCCACCCGAATCGGAATCGTGAGCGGCAGCCCGTGATCGGCCGCGGCCTCCGCCAGGTCGCGGCATGCGGCGTCCGTCAGCTTGTAGTGATGCCACCGCGGGTACAGCCGCAGCGCCTTGAAGCCGAGCCGCCGGCACGCTTCCAAATCGTCCCGCCACCCGGCGTACGCCGGATTCAGCACGGCCACCGCCGCGAAACGCTCCCGGTACGGCTCGATCTCCGCCGCGAGCGCTTCGTTTCCCGGCTGGGCGTTCCGATACGTGATGCACGCCGCGTTCGAAACCGCCGCCCGGTGGATTCCTTTCCGGTCCATCAGCTTCACCAGCGCGGCGGCGGTGTTGTGGCGAAGTTGCCGGAAGGCGAAGTGCCCAAGGTAGGCGTTGACGTCAATGGTCATGCGGCCCTCCGCCGGTCCAGGATTCCGCGCATGTTGTCGCCGAGGATCAGGCGCTTGTCTTCCTCGCTGAGGTCCGCGCCCCGGATGCGTCCGACGCTGGCCGTCATCGAGAGATCGCAAGCGAACAACAGCCGCCGGACGCCCAACACGCGGGCCGCCATCTCCACCGTCCCTTCATCGATCACGCTCCCGCTCAGATCGAGGTAGACGTTCTTCGCATGCCGCAGCGACTTCACCGTCCACTCCCAGTCCCCTCCGCCGCCGATGTGCGCGTGGATCAGCGTCGCTTCCGGATACTGGCCGGCCAGCGCCGCCATGTGGCTTCCGTCGCTGATGCGCGGCTGCGGCGTGTCCAGCCAGCTCGTATGGCCTCCGTGATGCAGGATCGGCACGCCCAGCCGGATGGTGAGTTCCACCAGCGGGCGCACCACCGGTTCGTCGGCCCGATAGTCGTTGTACAGCTTCACGCCGATAAAGCCGTGGTCTTCGACGTACCGGCGCACCTCTTCCAGCGCCTCCTTCGTGTAGCCGGGGTTGACAAAACAGTAGCCGAGAATCCGACCGGGAAACCGTCCCATCGCCTCCAGGAGCCACTTGTTGCACTCGCGAAAGCTCTCCAGCCTGGTCGGCCGCTCCGGCGGCAGAATCGAGCAGCAGAGCTGATCGATCCCGAGGATATCGGCCGCCTCGATCATGCTCCGGTCCGCTTCCTGCCAGTCCCGCCGGCTGTGATGGAACAGGTGGTCGTGCGCGTCAATCACCTTCACGCCGGCTGGGAGCGGCGTCGTGCCCTCCCCGCCCCATGCCGCGCCGAGCGCACCCAACCCGCCCAACACCGTCCGCCGCGCGATCCATGCTGATCCGATCACCTTCCCAGTGTCCCACTATCGCGGAATGTCAATAGCAGCCGTTGAATCCCACCACAGTGTCCGATTTTGGGATTGGGTTCGAATTGCTATTTTTCGTCGCGAAAACTGCGGTCCCGGCGGCTTTGTCTGAGGCTCGCGATTGATCGAAAGCCAGCCGTTTCAAGGGGATACGTCCCTTGAGTCACATAGGCGATTCGGCGCGGACCGCCACGAATGTGCGCCTGCCGAGCGTTGTATTTTCCAACACTGTCCGATTTTGGGATTGGGTTCGAATTGTTATTTTAATGCGCCGAAAGTGGCCGGCGGCCGCGACGTGAACGGGATTCAATTGTCAGAGACCGAGGCGCGGCGGGAACAACACGCCGAGCCGCAGTCATTATAGCCTGGCGGAAATGGGCATTCCCGCTTGTGAAGCGGGCGCATTGCTTGTAAGCTGCTGCGGATAGGGGAGTAATCCGTCGCGGGAGAGTGGAAATTGCCGTGTGACTGGTTGAAAAGCTTTCAGCTTTCAGCTTTCAGCCATCAGCCATCAGCTTTAGTGGTGGGAGTACGCGGGGACGAAGACGGGGCGGCGGGTCGAATAGCGGGCGCCCGATTTGTGGTCTCCGGCGGCGTTGTGAAAGCATAGATAGCCGTCGTCGGAGGCGTGTTCCAATGGCGAAGGCTGCGCCGGGTGAACGACGGTGTGTATACGATAGCTACGGGCGGGTGGCGGAGGTGAAGGTAAACGGCGTCACGCAGTACGCGTACACGTACGACGCGGACCCGTTGGGGGGCGGGTCGTATCCGGCGGGGCGGCTGTCGACGGTGAGCTATGGCGCGGGGATCTACACGCTGACGGAGAAGTACGCCTATACGCGGGGCGGACTGGTGACGAAGAAACGGCTGGAGGTGGCCTCGGGGAGCAAGAAGGGGAACCTGGACGTGGATTTGACGTACGATACGCTGGGGCGGGTGACGACGGAAGGCAATCCTGGCTGGGGCGCGATGGCGTATGAGTTCGACGCGATGGGACGGCCGAACAAGATGACCGGCGGGGGGGGCGGACCTGGGTGAAAGACGCGCTGTACGGTCCGGCGGGCGAGATGACGCATGAAGGCGCTGGATGCGGGATTCACGAGTTACGATCGATTCCACACGGAGACGCTAACGTACAACCCGCTGGGGCAGTTGACCCGGATGACGGCGAGCGGGCAGGTGGATTTCGAATACCGTTATTCGGCGACGCAGAACAACGGGCAGATCACGCAAGATGAAAGACTGGGTGAGCGGCGAGGAGGTGACGTATCAATACGACGCGTTGAAGCGGCTGACATCGGCGGCGACGACGGGGCCGGAGTGGGGGCTGTCGTTCAGTTTCGACGGATTTGGGAACCGGACGGCGCAGACGGTGACCAAGGGGTCGGCGCCGAGTTCGAGCTTGACGTACAACATGGCGACGAACCGGCTGACGGGCGGGTCCTATGCCTACGACGCCAACGGGAACCTGACGCTAATGCCGGGGCCGGGCGCGGGCTGCGCGCTGACGATGACGTATGACGAGCAGGACCGGCTGGAGACGGTGAATGCGGGGTCGTGCGGGAGCGAGGAGTACGCGTATGGGCCGGACGCCAGGCGGGTGTGGAAGAAGAGCATCACCGGGTCCACGGTGGAGGTGGTGTACCTGTACGGCGCGGCCGGCGAGCGGCTGGGGACGTTTGTCCCGGTGGTGGGCGCGAGCGCGATCACGTTCACGGGCAAAGAGGCGAACGTGTACTTTGCAGGCCGGCTGGTGACGCGGGTGGACACGGCAGGGGGAGGCAGCGAGCGGGTGTTCATGGACCGGCTGGGGTCGGTGGCGAAAAGGGGAGCGACGGCGTTGCGGTACTTCCCGTACGGGGAGGAGAAGGGCGGCACGACGACGCAGGAGCGGGACAAGTATGGGACGTATTTCCGGGACGCGGTCACGAACCTGGACTATGCGCACAACCGGTATTTCTCGAGCACGATCGGGAGATTTCTGAGCGCGGACCCGTATGGGGGGAGCGGGACGGTGAAGGACCCGCAGAGCTGGAACCGGTATGGGTACGTGCAAGGGGATCCGGTGAATGGAAACGACCCTGGCGGGTTGACAACCTGCACGTACGTGACGACGGGCAACGGGTATCTTTCGTGCGACGGGACAGGCGGCTCGGGCGCGGGCTGGGGATCGGCGCCGTCGAGCTACGAAGTCTACGGACAGGGGAACGCGCTGGGAGCGCCGGGAACGGGAGCCGGTCAGGCAGGACCCGGCTCGTCCATAGGGACGACTTCGCCGGACATGGCCGTCGCCGTGACCGAGTACGCCTTGAGTGTGGCGACTTCGTATACGGCGCGGGGCTACATCGATCCTCAGATCACTGAGGTGGCGTTCCCGGACTCATCCAACAGCGCCAGCATCATGTTCGAAGGGCCGACGGCGACGCCTGCGCCTCCGAGAGGCTGGTACGACTGGGCCTTGAATTCGATGCGCGATCTGCCGTTAGCCGTCCAGTTCTCTGTCGCGGCGCCGCTACCTCCGGATCCACGTTTCGGAGGATACGGCGAACTGACGTATATTCCGCAAACCGGCCAAGGGTGCGCCTCGATAGGCATGACGTGGTGCTCGAGCGGCGCCGCCGGGTTCAGCGGTTCGCTGTATTTCGATCCACTAAACAGCTTGCCGAACATCATCCCCGGGTTTTCATTTGGGGTGAGCCTAATCCCTCCCGGAGGGCCTGGGGTCGTTGCGGTAGGGAGCTACCCGGGCGGATTGGTCGGGGGCGTCACCGGTAGCACGACGCCTGGCGTATGCTTGGCTGCGAGCTATGGAGCATGCACACCGCCACGATTGACTACAACGCAGTTCTGATTTGGGCCTTTGGGACAATTTTGACGCTCGTCGGGCTGGTTGGCGGATTGGCGTTTGTGTTCGCGACGGAGAAGGCCATCCGCATACAAGCGCGCTACAACACCCTGTTGGCCGATTTGATCAAAAAGTCGGGGCCGAAGCGCGGTCTTGTGTGGCACTACCGGCTAACGGGCTGTTTCATCGCCGCCATATGCCTTTTTCTCCTCGTGGTTTCATGGAGCCGATTGGTGAAAGAGCTGGGCTGGCGTCTGTGATGGTGAGCGCAGCAACGGGGGTGAATGCGATTCTATTCGCCGGTATGGCGTGCGTGGGCATCGCCTGCCTTGTAGCCCCGGGGAAGGTCCGAAATGGCTTTCTCCGCGCCGGCGGCATGCGCAAACCATGGCCGGAGCCGCCGCCGGGCGAGCTGCTCCACTGGCGTCTGATCGGCGCGCTTGTGACCGTGTCTATGATCTGGGGGTTGCTGTGGAATTTTGGGACGACGTGACGGACGCCGGACAAAGTCCTGTCGTCGGGCCGAGCGTGGGCAACCGGAATCCCGTTGGATTCACTGGCAGTTACAGCGGATGCTTGAGGAACTGTCCTTGATTCAGACCATTGGAGTCACAGCGATTCTTCTTTTGCTGGGACTGTTACTTTTCAACGGCATTGTCATGTTGCTTTCTCCTTCGACCTGGCTACTCCTGCCGACGTTTATCTCTTTTCCCGGGAGACTTCGTCGCAAGAGCCTTGACGCGCGCGGCATGTCGCTTCAAATCCGAATACTAGGAGTGACGCAGACCGGAGTAATCGGATATGTAGCCTTTCGTGTATTGGCAGACGTTTTGGTCACTCTTGTGAGGGATCTGCCGAAAAGTGACGTCACGTACACCGCATTGTTGATGACATCCGCCTTTGCGGCCGGGGCGGCCGCCCTTGTTATGCTCCTCCGTCCACGTTGGTGGATCGAGAAGTACATAGCGTACCGTAGCCCCTATTGGAACGCGACCAGCAAGCGAGTACTCACATTCGCGACGCGTCTTATATCCCTTGTAGTACTTGTCCCAGCGGTTTATATGCTCTCGAGCATAATCTTGGCGGTTGGCTGGAACGTCGACCCGGAAGCAATGACAAGTCCTCTAACGTCGCGCACCGGATTTATGGAATGGGAACAGGGAACATGGCGATTTCTGCTGAATGCGGGCCAGGTGTTCGCGGCGCTGTTGTCGGTGGCTGGGTTGTTCGGCGGGCTGGCGCTTGCGCTCGCGCCGCGGAAGGCAGTACGAGTATACGCTCGCTATCAGTGGCCGATGACGGAGGAGTCCATTTCTCATCCGGTGATGCTCTGGAGGTACCGGATTATTGGTCTACTTATCACTGCGACGTGCATATTTATGCTCGGCATCGTCCTGGCTCCTTTGATGAGAGCTCACGTCTGATAACGAATTGGGGAGCATGCAGAAAGCCATGATTGATTACGATGAGATCTTGTTCTGGGGCTTCGCAACGGCGTTGTCGCTCGTTGGCGTCGGCGGGGGACTGGCGTTTGTGTTCGCGACCAAGAAGGCGGTCCGGATCCAGGCGCGGTATAACGCGTTGTTGAACGAAGAATCCGCTAACAACCCGGTCGTGATTTGGCAGTACAGGATCATCGGCGGTTTGATCGGATTGTTTGCTCTGTTTTTTCTTTTGTTGGCTGGCCCGGCGCTATTCAAAGCGCTTCGCGGGTCGCTATGATGCTCCGGGCGAAGTCGTGGGCGGGTCAGCTTCATTGCGTGGCCGTCATCGCGTTCGGTATTGCCTGCGCTGTGGCGCCGGAAAAAGTCAGAGGCCAGTTTTTTCGCATGAGCCATTTGTCGCCGCCGTATCCGGAGCCGCGCCCGGGGGAACTGCTCGCGTGGCGGATCATGGGAGCACTGATGGCGGGAGTATTCGGCTTTATCCTGTGGGGGATTCGTTGAGGAAAAGACCGGAGGACTGAGGAGACGGCGAGACGACCGCGCGCGTTGGCAATTGAGGTGACGCGCGTTAAAGGGCGTGAAGAGGATTGACCGGGCCGATCGCATAGCCGTGGCCAGGGCGAAACAAACTCGCATGCGAGCGCTGCAGGCGCGGCGGTCAGGATGGTCGCCGTGGATCGGCGTGGCGGCGTTGCCGGTCGCAACGTTCCTGGTGTTCGCGCCGGCGTTGCGCTGCGGGTTCGTGAATCTGGACGACCCGCTGTACGTGACGCGGAACGAGTGGATTCAACGGGGGCTGACCCTGGATACGATCCGGCGGGCGGCGGCATCGGTGAGCGAGATGTATTGGCATCCGCTCACCTGGCTAAGCCACGCCATGGATTGCGAACTGTTCGGCCTGAATCCGGCGGGACATCACTTCACGAGCGTGCTGTTGCACGCGGTCAACGCGGCGCTGGCGTATCTTCTGTTGCGGCGGCTGACTTCGGCCGCGTGGGCCAGTTTTGCGGGCGCGCTGCTGTTCGCGGCGCATCCGCTGCGGGTGGAGTCGGTGGCATGGGTCGCGGAGCGGAAGGACGTGCTTGCCGGCTGTTTCTCGATCCTGACGGTTCTGACATACGGGTGGTATACCCGGTCGCCTGGATGGAAGCGTTACGCCGCGGTGGCGGCGGTATTCGCTTGCGCGTTGATGTCGAAGCCGTCCACGGTAATCGTGCCCGCGCTGCTTCTGCTGTTCGATTACTGGCCGCTACGGCGGTCCGGTCCGGCGCTCCGGTTGATCGCCGAGAAGGCGCCGCTCTTTGTGTTGTCGGGAGTGGTGGCCGCATTGACGATTGCGGGGCAGGAGTCAGCGGGCGCGCTGGACCTGGTACCGTCCCTGACCATCTCGGCCCGGCTTGGGAACGCGGCCGTCAGTTGCGCACGGTACCTCTACATGACGGTATGGCCGGCGGACCTTGGATGTCACTATCCGTACCGAGTTCCGCTGCCGATGGCGGAGGTCGCGGCGTCCGTCGCGTTGCTGGGCGTACTGACGGCGGCGGCGGTCCAACAAAGGAAGACGCGTCCGTACCTGTTTGTGGGGTGGTTCTGGTTCCTGGCGGCGCTGCTGCCGATGGCCGGCATTATTCAGGCGGGGCGGCAGGCGTACGCGGACCGGTTCACGTACATTCCCTCGATAGGGCTGATCATCGCGGCAACAGGCGCGGGTTCCGAGTTCGCGGCCGCGGGTCCGCGACGCCGACACATCGCCGCTGTAGCCGCCGCCGTGGCCGGCGCCGCGTTCATGATCCTGACGCCGCGGCAAGCCACGACCTGGCGGGACAGCATCACGCTGTTTGAGCACGGCATCGCGGTCAGCGGGCCGAACGAATACCAGCGGGGAAACCTGGCCACGTCTCTGATGGAGGAGGGCCGTTACGCGGAGGCCGAACCGCACCTTGTCGAGGCGGCTCGCATCGCGCCGCATCATTTCCACCATCACCAGAACCTGGCGTACGCGCGGCTGCGGATGGGACAACCGGGCAGGGCGGCCGAGAGCGCCGCGGTTGCGGTTCAGTTGGCGCCGGAGCGGCCGGGGCCGCATCATCTCCAGGCGAGAATCCGGCTGCTGGAAGGCAAGTACGACGACGCGATAGCTGAATTGGACGAGGCCGTGCGTTTGGGACTGGACCGGAGCCGGGCCGCCGCGACGGCGAACGATCATGGAGCGTCGCTCGCCAGGCAGGGTCGGTTCGCGGAGGCAGAGACACTGCTGCGTGCGGCGACGAGGTGGAATCCCGAGCTCGATCAAGCGCAGCGGAACCTCGCGCTGGCGCTGCTCGACCAGGGAAAGCGGGAGGAGGCGATGTGGCAGTTGCGGCGGGCGCTCGCGGTTGGAGGCGGCGGAGCGGAGGTTCGACAACTGGCGGCCGAGCTTGGCGTTGGGCGCTGGGATGGCTACGCGCAGGGGAGGGAGTGAGCGGCGTCCTGCCTCCCCAGCGGCCAAGTTCGCCGTTCGCGGGGGGGCGGCCGGTGAAGGTGGAGAGCGGAAACAGCGCGGGGGTGAAATCGACGGTGGAGATCGAGTACGTGGCGTGCGCGTGTTCGGCGAGCGGAAAGGTGTACCGGGTGTCGCAGCCGTACGCGCCGGCGGGACGAAGTATTGGACGACGTACACCTACGACGCGCTGGGGCGGACGGCGCAGGTGGACCATCCGGGAGGCAGCGGCTCGACGGCGTACCTGTATTCGGCGAACACGGTGAAGGTGACCGATCCGGCGGGAAAATGGAAGAAGTACTGGATGGACAAGCCAGTCACGTAGTACCCATCGGATTACGCACGTCACCGTATTTTATCCGTGGCACCCGCTCTGTGGGCGGACTCTGCGAGTCGTTCGCCTCATTCTGGGAACGCCTACGGTGTGTACGGCGTGGGGGGCGAGCGGCTGGCGACGTACCAGCCGGCGGTGCAGGGGACGAAGATCGGACCCATTTCGCGCCCGACGATAGTGACGATCGAACCTTGCGCTATAGCCCCGTTGGGGAGGCCGGGCGCGCCATAACTTGCCGCGTTGAGGATGCCTGAATAGAAAATGAACGGATCCGCGCACGCAACACACAGGACAAACACCCCGAGAACCAGCAAGCGGCATGGACTCAGGGTCTGGAACCCGCCCGGGCGTTCTCGTGGCGTAAGACTATGAAGAAAGATCGTTGGTGGAGGCGGCGGGAGTCGAACCCGCGTCCGAGAAAGTCCGCCGAAGGAAGCCTACGTGCGTAGCCGGCTCGAAAGTTTCGGAGGCCGCCGTCAGAGCCGGCGAGAACAACGACCGCCTAGTCCGATTGGGTCTCGGCCGACCGGCTCCGGACCGAAGCCTTGGGCCTATCCCGCCATGCGACGCCCGCTAGCCGGCATGCGGGCCTGCCGGCCGGAGCGGCTACCTAGGTCTTAGGCAGCGTATGCAAACTGCGTATTGGCAGTTATGGTTTTCCGATCGTTTTACGGGAGCTCGGAACCCGGCACGCCTTCCGACGCCAATCCAATCCCGTCGAAGCCGTTACGCCCCCTTTCTCTATGCTATCACGAGGGTGTCATCGCCGCCGAGGAATCCGATAGGATTACTAAGAACGCCGCGATGCCCGAAACGATCATACTGCCGGAACTCGGCGCTTCGCAAGAACAAGAAGAGGAACTGGTTCCGCTCTACAACGTCGTGTTGCTGGACGATGACGACCACACGTACGACTACGTGATCGAAATGCTCCAAAAGCTGTTCTTCCACACCAGGACGCAGGCATTCCAACATGCCGTCGAAGTGGACACCACGGGCCGGACGATCGTTCTGACGTGCGAGCTGCCGCAAGCCGAGTTCGCGCGGGACCAGATTCACGCCTATGGCCCAGACTGGCGGATGCCCCGGTCCAAAGGGTCCATGTCGGCCATTGTGGAACCGGCCGGCGGGGGTGGAGCGCCGGATCGCACGTAGCGGGTCAGCGGGCGCGGGGAATCAGCGCCGGCTGCTCCAGCGTAAACACGAGCGGCGATTCTTTCGGAACGATGACAATCTCGGCGCCGGACGGCTCGGCCTGACGCGCCAGCGCCGCCGTTCGAAGATCGACGTAACTGCCGTCGGGAAGATAAAGCCTAGTCAGGCGCAACTCGATGCGCGGCGGCCGGCTGTCGCCGCGGCGCGGCCGAATCGCTCCCACGACGCCATCAACCCGCGATCCGATGGGAACCGCGATGCCCCGGGTTCCGGCTTCGCGAATTGGAGCGCTGAGGGCGGCCGTGAAGGGGTCCCCAACCCTGTGCACCTCGGTTGAGATTTCATCGACGGTGCGTACAGAGATCGTGGCGCCGCGCGGAATTCTGGCGCCGGCGCGCTCGGAACGGACGCAGGCAACCAGCAGCAGGACCGCGAGAGCCGCCGCCGCGCCGCGGATCACCGGACGTATTTCTCCACCCAGTCGATGTGGCGCTGCATGATATCGAGCCGGAATTTTGGCTCGATGGGTCCGTGCGGCTCGCGAGGATATACGACCATTTTCGCCGTAACGCCGTGCCGCTTTAGCGCCTGGTAATACTCATACCCTTGGGAAATCGGCACGCGAATATCGGCTTCACCGTGCAGGATCAGGGCCGGAGTTTTCGCGTTGGCCACGTGGGCCAGCGGCGAATGTTTGCGGTACAGGTCGAAGCTCTTTGAAGGCTCGCCGGAAAAATAATCCGGAAGGAAGCCGGGAATGTCCGCGGTGCCGGTGAAGCTCCAGAGATTGGTTACGGGCGCGCCGATGACAGCCGCCTTGAAGCGGTCCGTCTGGGTGATGATCCAGCTTGTCATAAAGCCCCCGTAGCTCCAGCCCATCACGGCCATGCGGTTCGGGTCCGCGACGCCTATGCCGATGACGTGATCGACGCCCGTCATCAGGTCCTGGTAGTCCATGCCGCCCCAGTCGGCATAGTTGGCGAAGCGGAACTTCTTGCCGTAGCCGCTGGAGCCTCGCGGATTGGGCCGCAGCACCGCGTAGCCGCCGGCGGAAAACGCGGCCAAGGGATAGAGGCCGTGCCGCCCCAGAAACATCTCGGTGAAGACGCCCGCGGGACCGCCGTGGATGTTCAGGATCAGCGGGGCTTTCTCGCCCGCCTTATAACTCACCGGATAGGTGAGCAGACCCTCGATCTCCGAGCCGTCTTTCGACTTCCACCGAACGGTTTCGGTCCGGCCGAGAGGCAGCTTCGGGAGGTCCGTATTCGCCTGGCTGACGCGAACGGGCTTGCCTCCCGCGGAAGACATCAGGTAGGCTTCGACGGGCTCGTCCGAGGATTCCCATGACACACCGAGGTGGCTGCCGGTCATGTTCAGGTCCACGCTGCCGGTTGTGCCGCGATCCGGCTCGTAGACCGGTTTGGCGGGCCCGTCGAGCGGCATCGCGTATACCGAACCCCGCGTGCGCTGCGTCTCGGTGAACAGGATGGACGCGGAATCCTTGGACCAGCCGACGAGCGTCGGCCTCTCGTCGTATGTGACGGCCAGCGGACGAACAGCGCGGCTCTCGCGCCGCAGAAGCGCGATGCGGGAATCGTCGGCCCACCGCGGCGGATCGGAGGACAGTTTGAAGGCCAGCCATACGCCGTTGGGGGAGTAGCGGGGCGTCAGTTCCGCGGCCGGAGTCGCTGCCAGCGCCGTGACCGCGCCGCTCTCGACCTGGACCTCGGAGATATCGGACTTGGTCCAGTCGTCGGCAAGCGGGGTGGGCTGGTGGGAAAAAGCGATCGCGCGCGAGTCCGGCGACCAATCGAAATCCCCGATGTGGTACGGCCCCGCAGCCAGTTGCTTCGGCTCGCGTTTACCGCCGGCGGCGGTCGCCGATGGGATCAGCCACAGGGCGTGATTCTTCGCGTCCTCGTCTACTACGCGGAAATCGCGCTTCTGTTTCTTCGCTTTTTCCTCGTCTTCGGACTCTTTTCGGCCGGCGAAAGCGATCCATTTCCCGTCCTGTGAGACGGCGTAACCGCCCATCGCGCCTTTCCAGTCGGTCAGGCGCTCCGCCTCACCGCCGTCCACGGGAATGCGGTACAGGTTCGACTTTCCCGTCCGGTCGGACTTGAAATAGACGAATTGGCCGTCAGGGGAAAACGCAGGCGAACTGGCGCCTTTCTCGCCCTGGGTGAGCTGATAGCGCCGCGAGCCGTCCGCACGGGCAAGAAAGACGTGCGTGAGCTGCTCGCTCTTCTCGTCTTCGACCACGACGCCGGTTTGCGTGTACGCCACCAAGCTCCCGTCCGGGGACGGAATCACCGAACCGACCCCCTGCACTTGCAGAGTCGCCTCGGGAGTCCACGACGTGGGAATCTCGGCGCCGGCCGCGGCGATGGCGACCACAATCAAAAGGCCATAGGATATCGTTCGCATTGCCATTTCACCCGTCCTGTCTTGCTGGTTCTTCTTCCTGGATCGATGGCCAGCGGGGCTCGCGCTTGGCGAAGAACGCCTGGACGCCTTCGGCGAAGTCCGGGCTTCGGAACATGCGCCGCCGCATGATGTCGGCCAACTCGACCGCTTCTCTGCCGGGCTTGGAGCGCGCCTGATGCACGTAGTCGAGCCCCAAACGGAGCGCTTCCGGGCTTTGACGCGACAGCCACGCCGCCTGCGCCGTCGCCGCCGCATTCAGGTCGTCCGGCGGGACCACGTGATGCACCAAACCCCACTCAAGCGCCTCCCGGGCGGTAATGATGCGCCCGGTTAGGCTCAGTTCCAGCGCTCGCCGCTCCCCAACGGCGGTCGCAATCGACCGGAACACCACGAAGGGCCATAGGCCGATGCGAATTTCCACCAGGCCGAAGCCCGCCCGTTCGGAGGCGAACGCCACGTGCGCATTCGCGACCAAGCCTACGCCGCCGGCAAGCGCGTTGCCCTGCGCCGCCACGACCACCGGCTTCAGCAGACGGCTGCCGATGGTGAACAGGTCGTCGTGAATTGCGGCGCGTTCCGGGGTGTCCTCGTGGAGCGATTCGGTAAGGTCCATGCCCGCGCAGAAGACCGGCCCGGTGGAATCCAGCAGGACGGCGCCCACGCCGCGGTCGGCCTCGGCGTCGTAGAGCGCGGTCACAATCTGCCGGCAGTCCTCCACCCGGAGCGCATTGCGCTTCTCCGGCCGGTTCAAGGTTAACCGGAGCAAACGGTCATCCCGGGTAATCGCCAGGTTCGTCGTCATGATCGATCCGCCCTCAAGCCCCGATCCATCGTCGCGCCGCCCTCCCCGTCGATAATGGAACACGGATGCAACTCATCATCATAGCGGCAGCGCGGCGTCTCCGGCCGCCTGGCAGGCCGGTCCGATGGGCGTTGGCGCTGGTAGCGGCGCCGCTTGCGGCCCACATGGTGAGCATAAGCACGGGCGAACTCATCGTCGAAGGATCGCTCGCGCGCTACGAACTACGGATGCCTCTCTACGAGGTGGCATATATCAAACATCCCGAACAGGCGCTGTTGCAGCAGTTCCGGGTTTCCAGCCGAGGCGTTGCGGGCCGGCTCACAGAAAAGAGTTGCCGCGAGAACTACGACGAAGGTTCGTTCGCCTGCCGACTCGCCTTCGCGTTCGCCGAGCCCGTCGAGCGCATCGAAGTGGAATGTACATATTATGCGGCAACCGTGCCGAACCACGTGCATATCCTGCGCGCCTCGCGCGGCGACGCCAGCGATGAGGCGGTGTTCGATCTCAGCTCGCATCGCGCGGAGATCAACTTTGTTCCTCCCACGCGGTGGGAAGTGGCGTACCGCCAGAGCCGGTCAGGCGCCATGCGGGTGGCGGGCGGGGCGGCGCCGCTGCTGTTCCTGGCGGCGCTGGTGCTGGCGTCGCGGAGCCGCCGCGAACTGGCGGCGCTGGCGGCGATGCTATTCGCCGGGCAGGTGCTCGGATGCATTTTGCTGCCGGTGACGGGATGGCAGCCCCCGCCGCGATTTGTGGACGCCGCGGCCGCGCTCACCATCGCCTACCTGGCGGTGGAGATTCTGCTGCTGCCGGGAGCGGGCCAGCGGTGGGCGGTGGTGGGCGTGCTCGGCGTGTTTCACGGCTTGTATGTCGGATTGTTCCTTTCCGGAAGCGAATACTCGCCTCTATACGTCCTTACAGGGGTAGCGCTGGCGGAAGCGGCTCTGCTGGCCGCGCTGGGGGTGATCTTTGCGCGACTGGGGCGCGTGATGGCGGCGATGCGGCCGGTCCAGGTATCGGCCGGCATTCTACTGGTTGTGGGGATGGCATGGTTCTTTGTCCGGCTGAAGGGTTGATAAAAGGTTGCGTCCGGCAGGGAGCGGCAGTGCTGCTGGCGGCGGCGCTGGCGAGCGCGGTGGAACCGCCGCCGGTGTGGCGGGGGGCGCTCGACCAGATTACCGCCGCATCGCTGAGCGGGCACGTGTCCTTCCTCGCCTCCGATCTGCTCGAAGGACGGGACACGCCTTCGCGCGGGCTGGATCTGGCGGCCGAGTACATCGCGGCGCAATTCCGCCGCGCGGGCCTGGAACCGGCCGGCGACGACGGGTACTTCCAAACGGCGAAACTCACCATGCTTCAGCCCAACCCGGAAGGCGCGGAACTCGCGTTGCGCGGCCCGGAAGCGATGGTGCGCGCCGCGCCGTCGAGCCTGGTGGCCAGTTGCGCGAGCGAGCTGGAGGTATCGGGATTGCCGGCCGTCAAGAGCGCGGCGGACACCATCAAAGATCTCAAACCGGAGCAGGTGAAAGGCAAGGCGCTGATCCTGGATGCCGGAGAGCCTGGAAAACTGGCGCCGCATGCCCGGCGTCTGAGCGGGCTTGGCGCGGCGCTGATTGTCGTGCTGCTTAGCGAGGAATCGCAACTGTCCGAGGCGCGCCGGCAGAGACTCACCGATCCGGAAGCGCCGCCTCCAGCCGCGCCGCCCGTGCTGACGGTTTCCGACCCCGCCCTCCTCCGACTGGCGCGGAGCGATGCTCCGCTGACCGTTTCCGCCGCGTGCAACGCGCGAGTGCAGCAGCCGGCGATTGTGCGAAACGTGGTGGGACTGTTAAGGGGCTCGGACCGATCGCTCGCGGATACGGCCGTCGTCGTGTCCGCGCACTACGATCACGTTGGAAAAGCGGCGTACGGCGAGGGAGACAGGATCTACAACGGCGCCAACGACGACGCCAGCGGGACAGCGGCGATGATCGAGATCGCGAGCGTGCTGGCGGCGCTTCCCGAAAAACCGAAGCGCTCGATCGTGTTCGCGGCGTTCTTCGGGGAGGAGCGCGGGATGCTGGGCTCCCGTTATTATGCGCGCCGGCCCGTCGTGCCGCTGGACCGCACCGTCGCCAACATCAACATCGAGCAGGTGGGCCGTCCCTGGCCGGAAGATCCCAACAAGCGGTTGCGGGCTTGGGTGACCGGTTACAGATACTCCGACGTGGTCAGCGTCCTGAAGCAGGCGGGGGAGGCGACGGGAGTGGAACTACTCCGCGACGCGCGACACGACGAGGAGTACTTCGCCTTCAGCGACAATATCGCGTTCGCGGAAAAGGGCGTGCCGGCCCACACGGTGTGCACGTCGTTCTACTTTCCCGACTACCACCAGCCCGGCGACCATTGGGACAAGCTCGACTATGGGAACATGGCCGGCGTGACGAGGATGATCGCGCTGGGCGCGCTGATGACCGCGGATTCGACGGCGCTGCCGCGGTGGAACGAGCGGAACTCCAAGGCGGACAAGTACCGCCAAATCCGCGGGCAATAGCGCCCGGGGTCAGAGCACGTCGGTGAAGCTCTTGCGGAGTTTATAGAACCAGGCGTGCCCGAGAATGCAAACCACAATCGAGAGCAGCCACAGCTTCCACAGCGGACCGAAAGCCGGAGCGCGTCCTTCCAGCAGCGCGTCGCGGAAACCGGCAACGAGGACGAACATCGGGTTCTTCCGCAGGATCGCCAGGGCCTCGGGCGGCAGCGACCCCTCCGGGTAGCAGATCGGCGTGAGAAAGAACCAGAGCGTCAGCAGGTAGCCCATCACGTGTCCGAGGTCCCGCACGTAGACGCCGAGCGCGCTGAGAAACCAGCACAGGCCCACCGTCAACAGAAGCTGCGGAACGATGAGCGCCGGCAGCCATAGCGCGGTCAACGGAATTCCGCCGCGCAGTATCAGCAGGAACACCAGAAAGGCGCCGAGCGCGAACGCCTGCGTCACCAGCCCCGCGATGGCGAGGTTCACCGGGACGATTTCGATCGGGAACACGAGCTTCTTCACGAAGCTCCGGTACTCCAGGACGGCAAACGGGGAACGGCCCACCGCTTCGGCGAACGGCAGCCACGGCAGCATGCCCGCCAGAAAGTACAGGGCGAAGCCGGTGCGGCTGGGATCGCCGCCGAACCGCGCGCGCAGCACGATGCCGAAGACGAAGAAATACGTCAGCATCAGCAGCAGCGGGTTCAGCACCGCCCACAGCGCATCCCCGAACGATCCGCGATACCGCGCCGCAACGTCGCGCCTTACCAGCGACCGGATGAGACCGAAGTTCCGCCACACCGTCAGAACCGGATAGGTCAGCGCCTTGTGCGCTCCGCCCAGGCGTTTGGTCCAGACCAGGCGCCGGAGCGTGGTGACCCGGAAACCGGTGAGGCGCGCGCGACCGCCTTCCACGCGAGCCTCGACAAGCAGGAAAGGCGAACCGGAGCGATAGAACCAGCCCGTTTCCTGGCGCAGCGGGGAAACGTAAACGTGATAGTCGCCTTTCTCCGGGGGAAGCTGGATTTCCACTTCGCGCCGGCTGCTCGTCCCAGGCGGCGCGGCGGCCAGCGGCTGCCACTGTCCTTCGGCGATGAAGAGGCCCGAATGTGGATCGAAGAGCTGCCAGCCGAGGTGGACTTCGTCGCCTTCGGCCTGCCGCCGGCGGGAGCGGTTCTCCAGATCGAAGCTGGCGCGGAGCGTGCGCGAGTCTCCGTCTTCGATCACTTGCGCGTTGCGGAAAACGAGGCTCATCCGTCGTAGAGCCAGTCGGGATAGCGGGAGCGGACGGGGCCCGTTTTGCGACCTACGGCGTACACAGCGTCCCCCCGCAGGTCCCGCGATAGTTGATAGCGCTCCAACAGGTTCACCACCCAGAGATGCTCGGGCTTCGGTTCTTCGCGGTACGGCCCGGTATCGAGCGACGTCACTTCAAATCCGGCGTCGATAAGCAGCCGCGCGATCTCCCTGGGCGTGTACTCGCGGTTGTGGCGCGCGTCGGTTTCCTCGCCTTCGCGCTTCGGGCGAATATAGGCCGGGAAGAACCCCGGATGGTAACCGGTCAGAATCGCGGCGATGGCGCGGAGCGAGCTGATGTTCGGCGTGGTCAGCACGAGGTGGCCGCCGGGTTTTAGGATGCGGTTCACCTCGGACATCATGTGCATCGGGTCTTCGGCCAGATGCTCGAGCAGTTCGCAGCAGAGCACGGCGGCGAAATGCTCGTCCGCATAGGGAAACAGGTCCCTCTCGGCGTCAAATAAGTCGACGTAGCATTCGAACGTCTCGCCCTCGTCGGAAGTGACCGTGCGATGGTCCACCTTTCCCGCCGGTCCGTAGTAGCAGCCGCGGACCTCGCCGTAGCCAAGCTTCGTTTTGAGGGAGGGCGTGATCTGAAGATACGCGCCCATTTCGAGGATGCGATCTTCGGGCCCCCCGGGCGGCGTGATACCCAGCGTTTTCTCGAAACGGGTAAGGTGGATGTTCATGTAGCCGGCGGCGCCATCGGCGTTCCCGGCCCAGGTGGCCAGGTAGTCCGCCGCAACGGGCTCGGCTGGTCTCGCCGGCTCGACGGCTTTGGGGGAAGGGTCGGGCGGCCTCCACTCCGTTCCGTTGACCACTGCTTCGAGAAACGTCGCGTATAGCTCCGCCACGCGGTCCCACCGGCACTCGCGCTGCACCCAGGCGCTGGCATTCTCGCCCAGCGTTCGCCGCGCGTCGGGGCGAGACGCCAGCAGATCGAGGTACTCGAACAGCACGTCCTCCTCGGTCTCGTCGACCGGCGCTTTCAGGCAGATCTCGTCCGGCAATTCGCGGAACGCGCCGACGTCGGAGACCACCGTCGCCTTTCCCAGGCCCAAGGCGCGAAGCAGCGTGCCCGACGACTCGCCGACCGTCGGGTAGCGCAGGTTCAGGACGATGTCGCAGGCCGCCAGGTAGCCGACGAAGTCATCGATCGACGTGAAACCCGGGCGGCGCACCGCCGCGCCGAGGTCGAGCGCGTCGATCATCGCGGCGAGCGGCAGTTCCGGGTGCGCCTCGCCCACCAGGATCATCTTCGCGCGCGGCTCCAATCGCAGCAGCCGGCGGAAGGCGCGCAACGACTGGGCGATTCGCTTGTACGGCTTCAGGTACCCGAAGATGCCCGTCAGCGGAGCGGTTTCGTCCAGTCCCAATCGCTGCCGGTAACCCATGCGGTCGGCTTCCGGAATCCAGGCGCCATGCGGGATCACCGCGACCGGACCATTGAATCCGGCCGCGCGCACCCTTTCCTCCATGAAGCGGGAGTGCACGATCACCGCGCGAGAGCGTTCGAGGATGCGCCGCAGTACCGGCACGCCTTCGTAATCCGGACCGACCTCGAGCGCACGCACCCGCCGCGCGTACGCCGCCGCCGCCGGACCGCCGTCGTACTCGACCTCGCGCATGTAAGCGTCCCAATCGCCGCGGCGAATCGTAATGTCGGTCAGCAGGTGGTGCAGGTTACTCTCATGCAGGACAACAACGCCCGGGTGTTCGAGCGCGGTTTCATACGCCACGGCGTGATAGGGGTTGTTGCCGATCTGATACAGGACGCAGTCGAAGCGCTCCGGCTCGAAGCCTGCCGCCGTCTCGTCGAATGTCTGAACGTCGGCGCGCGCCTTCAGACCCTCGAGCAGCGCCGCAGCATAATCCGCGATACCGCTCTTGCGCGGCGGAAGGGGGCAGAAGAAAGCCAGTCGCATCTCAGGCGGCGAGCGCTTGCCGGCCCGCATCCGGCCGCCAGACCGCGGTTCGGCCGCCGGCCGGGATCGCGGCGCTCATCAGGGATTCAATTCCATCGTGAAATCGCCCAACTCGAGGGGGACCTTGATGCGGACCGGGGTCCGGCCGGGATCCTGCGCCACCACGACCTCAAACGTAAATTTCGAAGCCGGACCTTTCACGGTGGCAATCAGACGGTCGCCATCGACGCGGGAGTCGCCGAGAACCACCGGCTGCCGCCCTCCGTACTGGAAGCTGACTTCGTAGGGCGCCCCGAACAGGACGGTCTGCGTGGCGGGGATGCGGCCCTGCGCCAGTTCCGAGCGGAGGTAGTAGAGGAACGTCAGTCCATCGCGGGCGCAATCGCCGACCGGAATGTCCGAGGTCCCGCCGCCGGTGGTCTTGCGCCGCGCCGTTCCCTCGCTGAACGTCGTCTTTTCTTTGCCGGTACGGCGGCCGTGGACCAGGCCTTTCTCGAACTCCACCGAGCAGAGGGTTCTGGTGGCTGAAGCCAGGTAGTGGTCGGCGACCGTGAAGCCCGGCACAGCCGCCTCGATGCGAAATTCGAACTGCCACCCCGTCACGTCGCCGGATGGCGCCTTGGTAAGCCTGGCGGACATGTCGCCTTCGCCGAGTCCGAGGCCGCTGGGCCAGTTCACCGTATAGCGGAGCATTTCATCCGGGCGGAACGGGAGGTCAGAGGCGGCGGCGGGAGACGGCGCGAGGACGGCCTGCCACGCTGCGGCGGCTAAGAACCACTTCCACATCTACTACGAGACTGTAACAGATTTGGCCTGTAGTCTTCCCGCGGAGGAGGCCGGACGCGCGACGCCGTAGTAGACGTCGAGCGTCTTTCGGGCGGTGCGGTCCCAACTGAAGGACGCAGCCCACTTGTGTCCGAGCCGCTCCATGCGTGTGCGGAGTTCCGCGTCCACCGCCAGGTCGCGCAGTGCGCGCATCATTTCGCCGGTGGAGCGGGGATCGAACAGCAGCGCCGAAGCGTCGGCCACCTCGCGCATCGCCGTCGTGTTCGAGCAGGCCACGGCCCGTCCAGATGCCATCGCTTCCAGGATCGGTAGGCCAAAGCCTTCATAGAACGACGGGAACGCGAAGATCTCGCACGCCGAGTAGAACTGCACCAAGTCCTCGTCGGAGAGAAAGCCCGTCATGTGGATCCGGCCGCTGACCGCCGATTCGGCAGCCGCTCTCCGGACTCGGGAACCGTACCAAGTTTCCTGACCCACCATCACCAGGTGGTGCGGAAGCTGCGGATGGTGACGGATTAGCTCCTCGAAAGCACGAATCAGGCCCGCATGATTCTTGCGCGGCTGTAGATCTCCCACCGTGAGGATAAACGGCGAAGGGATGCCCCACCTGCGGGCCACTTCCCGAGAGGCGTTTTCCCGCGACCGCGGGCGGAAGTCGCTGGAAACCGCGTTCGGCACAACCACGACGCTCTCCTCGGTCAGGTTGTAGGCCTTCACGATGGACCGGCGGGAGAATTCGCTGGGCGTGAGAACACGAGCCGCCGCGCGCACCGTGCGGCGCACGGTGCACTGCAACTGCCAGGCGCGCCATGCGGGAAAGTACTCCGGATGGTGGAGGAAGCTGATGTCATGAACGCTGACGATTACTGGCACGGGGCATCCGAGCGGGGCCGTGTACTGCACGTGGACCAGGTCCGGCCGGTCTTCGCGCAGCTTTTGCGACAGATCGAATCCGAGCCGCATGTACGGGCTCCGGGAGACGCGCCTGCGGCGGAAACCTGCCGGAATCCAAGGAGCGGCCTCTTCTCCACAGACGTAAGCGATGAAGCTGGAGGCCGGATCCAGATCGGCGAAACGGCGTAGCAGGTTGCGGATGTAAACCTCGTTCCCAGTCAGGCGCCGCCCGATAGCGTGAGCGTCAACAGAGAAGCGCATGAACCTCCAAAGTTCCCTCCAGTATAGATGGTCTAACGGCGACCGGGGTAATAACAGATTCGCTAAATTCCGAGGTTGGTTAGTGTTAACCACCCCGCCTCCCAGGTGAATCCCCGGCTGTAGAGCCGCCTTCCCGCGTCGCCGATACGCCGCCGGCATTCGTCGTCCGCCAAGAGGCGGGACACCGCGGCGGCGAAGGAACACGGATCGTTGGCCAGCAGCAGGTGCTCGCCGTCGCTCGCCGGCAGCCCTTCCGCGCCTATGCTGGTGGAGACCACCGGCGTTCCCGCCGCCCAAGCCTCCAGGATCTTGACACGGGTACCGCTGCCGGCTAGCATCGGGGCAACCGCCACCTTGGCCGTGGCGAGAACGGCGATGGCGTCCTCGACCGGGCCTGTCACCTTGATCCTTGCATCTCCCGCCGCCTCCTGGCGAACCGCCTCCGCGTTCTTTCCGGCCAGCACCCAGGTCAGACCGGGCCATTCGGCGCGGAGCCTGGGCCATATCTCGCGACGAAAGAACCGGACGGCCGCCAGGTTCGGGTGGTACTCCATGTTGGCGGAAAAGACGATTGACTCGGTCTCCTCCCGCCGCGGCGCGGGGACTGACGGGATGGTGTTCGGATAGACGGCGGCATTGGCGTCCGGCGCGATGCCTCGGACAATTGCCGCATCGGCTTCCGACGTCACCAGCACCAGCGAAAACTCGGGAAGGCGGCGTTGCTCCAGCCGCCGGCATGCGCGCCCGAACCGCCGGTGAAGCGCGGCCTTCGGTGGCGGCTCGGAAGCGGCGCAGCGCATGTGGAGCACCGATTCGATGTTGTGCAGATCGAGAATCGTCCTGCCGGCCCGCCGGCTGATCAGAGGCCCGTAATCGGCGCACCAGAAGTGCTCCATGATCGCGAGGTTGTACCGGCGTCCCGGAAAGCAGGAGGCCATCTCGCCGGCGAATCCGGCGAAGCGATCGTTCAGCGGCGGTACGCCGCGGATCGCGCGCATCGCGTTGCGGACGGCTCGCGCCGCGCCGTTCCGGGAGTGGAACGGGAGTTCGACGACGTAGATCTCCCGCGCCAGCCGCCCCAGTCGCGTCATCCGCGGATCGGGGTCGCCGGGCTGGCGAAACGCGGCAACGTCAACATCGTAGCGGGGGGCCACGTATTCCAACAGCGCGGCGGTCCGCAAAGCGCCGCCGCCCGCCGGGGGATACGGACACTCCGGCGTCAGAAACAGCGCGCTGGGCTTACCAGCCAAATCGACGCCTCGCTTCTTCGTAGACCTCTCTTGTCTTCCGGGCGGTGGCGGGCCAGGAAAACTCGCGCGCTCTCCGGAGAGAAGCCGCGCGCCGGCGGGCCAGCCAATCCGGCTGCTCCAGCGCCAGCGTCATGGCGGCCGCCCATTCACCAGCCGGACCGCCGATCCGAACGCCGGCATCTCCGGCGAGCTCCGCGAGAGCAGGGTCTTCGGAAACCAGGACAGCCGCGCCGCACGCCATAGCCTCGAGCACCGGAAGTCCGAACCCCTCGTAAAGCGACGGGTACAGGAACGCGGTCGCGTGTGAATAGAGCCGAGGGAGATCCTCGTCCGGCTTCTCGCCCAGTAACCTCAGCCCCGGTTCGGGCGCCGTTGCCGGAAAATCCTCCCGAGGGCGTCCGGCGAGAACGAGGTCCACCGGATGCCGCCGGCGGACCTCCCGCCACGCGTCGATCAGCATCGGGATATTCTTCCGCGGCTCCAGTGCGCCCACGTACAGGAAATAAGACCCGGCAGAGGGGCTTTCCGCCGACAGCGGAACAGGTTGAAATTTGGGCGCTGCCGCCAGCGGCGTCGCGACAACGCGGTCCGAGTGGAGCCGGAAGGCCTGGATCGCCTCCCGGCGCACGGCTTCCGAGGGGGTGACAATCATCGTCGCGAGTCCCAGTTGCAGCAACGCGGGGGTTCGCCGCCGGACCCTGTCGGATCCGGCCCGCCAGGCAGGGTCCTTCCACGGCGACCGATCGTGCAGCGTCAGCACAGTCGGGCAGACAGGCAGGTAGGGCACGGCGAAATCCGTCCCGTGGAAGATGCCGGCTCGCAGTTTACGGAGTTCCAACGGGAGGCCAAGGCTCCACCAACGCCGTTGCAGGTAGCCGTTCGCCGCCCGCAAGTGACGGAGATTCGGCGGAGCGGACTGGACGCTTCGAGACGGCTGGTCCGACACCAGGTGGTATTCATCGTCCGGAAACTCCCGCGCGAGCGCCGCGCTCAACTCGGCCGTGTACCGCGCGATGCCGCCCGGCAGGCCGGAAAGCGGCGTGGCGTCCAGGGCGATTCTCATGCTCCTCAGGAATGGTATCCGACGCGCCGCCGACGCGAGGCTCGCGCCGTAGCCAACGCTTTTCGGATCTCCTATAGTAGAATGCGACAGCAAAGCGGGGCGCAAGGACATGCCTGAAACGGAACGGCTTCAGCGTTTCGATGAAGCCATTTACAGCACCCTCGAACTCGAGCTGACGGATTCGGAGGGCAATCCGCTCGACGACGAAGTGGACATCGAACTGTCTGGTTCGGTGACCTACGCGTCGCGCGTCCGCGTCTACCAGCTCGCCGTCTTACGGTCGCTGCCCGCCGGCGGCGTGTCCGTCGCCGTGAAGCCCACGCACTTCTTTCCGCAAACGGCGCAGGCGACGCTTGGTTCGCTGGAGACGCGGCGGCTCACGCTGTCGTTCCGCCTGCGGCCCGCCGGCATCGGCGGGTTCCGGGCCGCGCCTTACCACAAGCTCGATCTGCGCGTCCGCAACATCCTGGACAAAAGCCGTATTCGGGGCGGCAAGGGCGTTCTGAAAGGCGCCGGCCTGTATGAATCGCTCAACCGCGATCTGAAGGCCACCTTCTTGAACGTATGCGCCAAAGCGGCCAGCTCGAAGCTGTCGAGCGGCGTATCGTACCTGAACCTGTTTGACGAGGTCAAGGCCTTCGAACCCGACCGGATCGTCTTCGCCGGAAGCCCCGAGATCGGCGGCATGGTGGCGGGCGAGGCCGGTTTCCGTCCGACGTCCCGCGGTGGCGCGAGAATGGCCCGGCGCTTTACCGCCGGCAAGCTGAAGACCAACGACCAGCGGGGAGCATTGCGTCTGAATCTTTACGGCGCGCCGTCGAAACAAAAGAAGGTTCTCATCGACGCGAGCCTCGCTGGAATCCGCGAGCCGGTCGAGATGACGTACAAGGGGACGGCGGGCGCCCCGGCCGTCCGGACGACCTTCTCCACGAACCCGTACCTCGTGGGCGAACTGTTGAAGGAGCATCACCAGGTCAGCCCTCAGTACGAATTGCTGCGCAAACGGGAACGGGCCGCGCCTGCCTCGCGGGATCCTGTCGTCATCGATATCCGCGGCGACTTCGCGAGCGCAGCCCCGGACCCCCTGCTACCGGAAAGCGCGCCAGAGACGACGCGGGGCGTGGAATCCATCACGGGGGACGAGATTGTCCTCACGGAACCGCAAACGAAACCCGCCGGAGGGGATCCGCTTCGCGTCAGCCACTGGATCGAGAACGAAGCGGGAGAAACGCGGAAAATGTCCGATCCGCTCGCCGCCGGCCGGCCGCATCTCTACTGGTTTGAGATCGCGGAAGTCGCGCGGGAGTCGGCTTCCATCGATGAGTTCATCGAGCCCGCCGTTTTGAAGGTCCAGCCGGAATCGACCATGCGCGTCGAAGTCATCTCAGAGTTGCTGGCGAGCGGCGCCGTGAGAGAAACCCGGACAGTGAAATACCGGCGGGGAAAGGGCATCGCGCCGGTGTCGTTCGACCTGCTCGCCAAGCCCGGCGAGCACGACCTGCTGGTCAACGTCCTTCACCAGGAAAACCGCGTCTACAGCCGCTCATGGCCAATGAAGGCCGAGGGTTCTCCGGACCTTGGCGCGGGTTCCCCGCCCCCGCTCGAGGATAGTCCCGGCACGGTGTTGCTCACGCAGGTGGAATCGTACTTCAGCCTCCGCGCCCCGGGCGGCGCCCCGATCGACAAGTGCGGCCTGTCCGAAGGCGGATTTACCTCCTTGACCCTCAAAGCCCGCCAGATCCTGCGCAAGTTCGCCGACCAGTATCCCCTCAATGAGAGCGAGGGCATCGATCAGAAGGGCGTGCTCACACTGCTCTCCGATATGGCGAAGTGGGGCTACGACGCATATCGGACGCTCTTCCCGCCTAAGGGAAAGCTGAAACCGATCCTCGACCGGTTGCCCTCCGGCGCCGGCATCGACGTCGACAGCGACCACGCCTGTTTTCCTTGGGAGTGGCTCTACATGGGGCGTCCTCCGGCCAGCCCGGACCGGTTGACCAGCGCGGAAGCCATCCGCGAGGTTCTCGGGAACTTCTGGGGCTACCGGTTCCGCATCTGGCTGATCGTCCGGCCCGCGGACTGGGTGCTCTCCTCGGATGAGATTGAAAACGCATCGCAAACCAGGATGCTTTCCGCGGTAAACCCAGAGACAGACAAGAAAGGCGGGCCGCAGAATCTCGAATACGTCGAGAAGCTGCGCGACCAGTACGGCATCGCCAATCGAATCTGCACCAACAGAGAAGCCGCGATGGCCGCGCTCCAAACTGGCCTTGGCCCCCAGGACAGCCCGCACCTTCTGTATTTTTACTGTCACCACCAGCCGGGAAAGCAACTTACCGGCAGCGAATATTCCGGTTTCGGCGATTCCACGCTGTTCATGAAGAAGGAAAAAGAGGAGCCGATCACGCGATGGGACCTGCTCGATCTGGAACTTCCGCCGTTTCCGCGCGACAATGCTCCGATTGTTTTCCTCAACGCCTGCGGGACGGCGCAAGGACAGGAGTTCTATCCGGCAGGGTTCATCCCCTATTTCGCGACGGAGATGAATGCGAGAGCGGTCATTGGGACTCAGGCGGAAGTGAACACGGTGGCTGCCTGGCAGTTCGCGCGGGATCTGCTCGACGCCTGGTTCAAGGGGAGTCCGCTGGCCGACGCTTTGCTTGGGGTCCGGCGCGCCTGGCTGAAGCCTGACAAGCTCAACCCGTACGCCATGTACTACTCGATTTACGGCGACGGCCGCGTCCGTCTCGGAAAGAGGATCAAATGAAGAAATATTTCGTCATCAGCGACCTGCATCTCAACATGGGGCGCTCCAGCGGCGGCCTTCATCCGCTCGAGGATTTCGACTGCGACGACCAATTGGCCGCATTTCTTGACCTGGTTTCCGAGAATAACGGCGACTTGATCCTGAATGGCGACTGGCTCGATTTCCTTCAGCTCGAACCCTTCGTCGAAACCGGCGATTACTGGTCGCTTGAAGGCGTGCCGCTGGCCTATCGCGTCGGCGTCGCCTTGAAGAAGCTCGCCACCTGCCTTGATCGTCATACCCGCCATTTTGGCGATCTCGCCGCGTTCCTCAAGCGCGGCGGCCGGGTTGTCGTCATGCAGGGCAATCACGACGCGGACTGGTTCTTCCCTTCCGAAGAAGAGTCGCGCGATTTTCCGGTGCAGACCGCGTTGCGCAAGGCCCTCGGCTCGCCCGACGCCGAGGCCCTTCGGTTTGTCGATACTTCCATCCGCGTCGGAACGGTCCATATCGAGCACGGCCACCAACAGTGTGAGCCTCTCAATGCGTTCCAGAATCATCCCGGAATTTTCCACGTCGACCGCCGGCGGTCCCTGACTCGCGAGTTTCGCCTGGAACTGCTCTGGGGATCGCGCTTTGTCATTGAATTTTTCAATCCGCTTGAGGAGAAGTACCATTTCGCCGACAACCTCAAGCCCCAGGAACGGGCTCTCTGGCTGGGCATCCGCAATGGTTGGGTGGGAGGAAAGACGGCCGCCGGCTTTCTGCGTTTTCTGTGGGGAGTCGGCATGCCGCTGGCTGCGGTCGCGGAGGTTCTCGAGGCGGCGCCCACGGAGCCGGAAGCGCTGGTGGAACGGCTTCGCGATGAGGAACTGAAAGCCCTGTTTATCGACCGCATGCAAAACGACCGGGAATTCCGGCGGGAATTGCGCGAAGCCCTCGATGCGCCCGTGGCCGAGGACGAGAACCAGTTCCGCAACACGGCGCGATCGGAAATGGGCCGCGAGGTAGTCGTACCCCAGGAAGTCACAACCCTTGGCATCGTTCGCGATCGGCGCGAACTCCGCCAGGCTCGCGAGCTTCTGAAAGAGGCGGGCGTGACGGCCGTCATTTTCGGGCACACGCACCACGAAATTGACGGCAATACCTCCGGCGCCCCGGTTCCGGGATACTTCAACACGGGAACGTGGACGCCCAGCCTGGATCTCGCCGACCAGCGCGTTCGGGAGCGTCTGCGGCGGCAGGACTTCCCGCTGGTGGCGCTGGGCGACCGCTCACTGTTCACTTCCCGGCTCGCTTACGCCGAAGTGACGGTATCCGGCGACGGCTCGTCCGTGGAACTCAAGTACGCGCCGAACCCCTGATGGCGGGTTAGTGCACGGTGCGCGTCTTGCGGTTCAGGTAATCCATCAACAGGTACTGCCCGAGGTTGTACGGCGTAGTGAAATAGGCCTTCCCGCGGCACAATTCCGTAATCTTCTTAACGAACGCCACGAGCGCGAAGTCGCTCGCGAGCATGAAGGTGTTGATCAGGATGCCCTGGCGCTTGCAGCGGCTCACTTCCTCCATGGTGCGGCTGATCACCAGCGGGTCCTGCCCGAACGAGTTCCGGTACGTTCGGCCGTCTTCAAGCGTGAGGGCGGTCGGCTTGCCGTCGGTGATCATGATGATCTGCTTCATGTCCTTCTTTTCCTGGCTCAGAAGGCGCTGCGCCAGGATTAGGCCGTCGCGGGTGTTGGTGTGGTAGGGACCCACTTGCACGCGGGCCAGTTCCGACAGGCGGAGTTCTTCGGCCCCGTCGTGGAACAAGACGCACCGGAGGCTGTCGCCGGGGTATTGCGTGTGGATGAGGTGGGCCAGCGCCAAAGCCACTTTCTTGGCCGGCGTGAAGCGGTCCTCGCCATACAAGATCATGCTATGGCTGCAATCGAGCATCAGCACCGTCGCGCAGGAACTCTGGTATTCCGCCTGGTGGACGTGCAGATCGTCGTACTCCAGATCCAACGGCAAATGAATTCCCTGCCGCCGCAGCGCGGAAAACAGCGTCGAGCAGATGTCCAGGTTCATGGTGTCGCCGAATTCGTACCGCTTCGGGCCGCCGCTCGACTCGATGCCGGTCGACAGGTCACGCGTGTCGTGCGCGCCGAAACTGGACTTGCCAAGCGAACCGAGCAGGTCTTTAAGGGCCTTGTATCCCAGGAAATCGAGGGACTTGTCGGTAATCTCCAACTCCACCTTGCCTTCGACGCGGCCGACGCCGCCGGGGCCCGGCTGCGGCTCCCGCGGGGTTTCTTTTATCTGGAGGTAACCTTCGTCCACCAGTTTTTGCAGGAGCCGCTCCACCAGTTGGTCGAGTTCCTCCTCGGACATGCTCTCCAGCTTCTCGGACAGCCGTTCGGCCTCCTGTGGATCGAAGAGGTCGCCGTTCTGCAACGCCTGCCGAATCGCCTCTTTTAATTCCTCAAATTTGTCTGGGTTCCACTCAGAAAATTGGAAGAATTGCTGCTGAAATCCACTTTCGAGGAGAAATTCGGCGAGCGCCCTCATCAAATCCTCGGCGCCGATGCCGAAATCCTCGCCCGTATAGCGGGAGTAGTTGACCCACTTCATGCCAGCCGCCTCCTTAGATACAACCGCCGGCCTTCAGTTGAAGCGCTGCCTCTGCGTCCTCGGCAGGTTCGGCTCCGGCGAGGCCGGAGCCTTTTTCCGCTCGCCAGCCGTGAAGCCCTGCTCCTCCGACCGGCTGATCCTCCGTTGCGCGTAAAGGCCCTCGAGGACGAATTCGCCCGCCGACGCGCGCAACGACTGCGGATCCCTGGCCCCAACGCCGAGCGCTCCGACCTTGTCGAGCAATCCCTGGATGGACCGCAACTGCTCGATGATGGCCGGCGACCCCAGCGACTCGTCCAGCCGAATCGTTCCGCCCAGTTCGAACCACTGCACCACTTGCGAGAGGTCGACGCCGTCGTAGTACGAGCTGAACACCTTGCCCACCGCCTGCCGGATCAGTTCGCGCGCCACGGCCTCCCCGCCTTTGAGTTCGCCTTCGTATTCCAGTTCGAGCTTTCCGGTGATGGACGGCAGCGCGGAGTAAATGTCGAGCACCCGCGGGACGGCCGTCTTCTCACCGGTGCGGTAAGCTCGCTGCTCGGCATTCGAGACCACGTTCTCCAGCACCGAGATCGGCAGGCGCTGTGAAACGCCCGACCGCCGGTCCACCCGCTTGTCCTCGCGCGCGAAGAACGCGATCTGCTCCACCGTCTGGCGGATGTAATCGGGCACGCGAATTTCCGCGCTCGCGCAGCGGTTGGTCCAGGCTTCCTGCCGGGTAATCGAGATGCCGTGGTCGAGCGTAGCCGGGTAGTGGGTTCGAATCTCGCTCCCGATGCGGTCCTTCAGCGGCGTGATGATCTTGCCGCGCGCCGTGTAGTCCTCGGGGTTGGCGGTGAACACCAGCATCACATCCAGCGGCAGGCGCACCGGGTAGCCCTTGATCTGGATGTCGCCCTCCTGCATGATGTTGAACAACCCGACCTGGATCTTGCCCGCCAAGTCCGGCAATTCGTTGATGGCGAAGATGCCGCGGTTGGCGCGCGGCAGCAGGCCGTAGTGGACGGTGAGTTCGTCGGAGATGTCGTGACCCTGGCGCGCCGCTTTGATCGGATCGATGTCGCCGATCATGTCGGCGATGGTCACGTCGGGCGTCGCCAGCTTCTCGACGTAGCGCTGGTCGCGCGACAGCCACGCGATCGGCGCCTCTTCGCCCATCTCCTCCACCAGGTTGCGGCCGTAGCGGCTGATCGGGTTGTAGGGGTTGTCGCGGATTTCGCTTCCGGCGAGGTACGGGGACGATTCATCGAGCAGCGAAACCAGCATCCGCAGGATTTTGGTTTTCGCCTGCCCCCGCAATCCAAGCAGGATGAAGTTGTGGCGCGACAGGACCGCGTTGACGATCTGCGGCACCACGGTGTCTTCGTAGCCTACAATTCCGGCAAACAGCGGTTCACGCCGCTGGAGCCTGGCCACGAGGTTTTCGCGCAACTCGTCCTTGACCGTTCGACTTCCGATGCGCTCTTCGGAGAACTCGCTGCGCCGCAGCGCGCCGAGCGTATGCGGAAGGTCCCAGCGTTCTGTCGTCATTTCCCAGCTACCCCACTGATTGAATTCTAGCAGGGCGGCAGGAGCGGAAGCCGCGGGCGCGGGCCGTCAGCGCCGTGCGGAGCCCCTCCCAGAAGGCCGCCGCGCTACCGGCTCTTGCTCAGCTTGCGGAAATACTCCGCCACCGCGTCGGCATATCCGGGCGGGACGGGCCGTGAGAGACCGCTGCGAACTTGGCCGTCTCCCTTGTCGTCAAGCTGGCGGCGCAGCCGAAGCTCGATCTGCTCCAGGTTCGGCAGAAGCTGCGTCTGAAGCTGGTCGAGCAGGCGCGGGTTACCCGGAAACCGCTTCGGGTCCAGCCGCTGCATCTGGCGGATCAGTTCCTGGATGTCGGCGGTGATCTCGGGGTTGTCTGTCATCGATCGCCGGAGTTGCGACAGGTCGCTCAAGCCTTCGCGGTACGTTTGCTCGATGGCCGGGATATCGGTGGCCGGAGGCCGAACGCCCGTATCGGTGAACTGGCGCTCCCCGGTGTTCATTGCGGAGAACGACCGCAACGGCCCGCTGCCGCCGCCAAGGGTTTCGCTGCCCATGGCCTCGCCGGCCTGGCCGCCGCCTTGCTGGCCGGACTGGCCTTGCTGCCCGCCGGGCTGGCCTTGTTGCGCTCCCTGGCCGGGCTGCTGTCCGCCCTGTTGGTCGCCGCGGCCTTGCTGGGCGCCTTGCTGCTGCCCACGGCCTTGCTGCTCGCCTTGCTGCTGTCCACGGCCTTGCTGCTCACCCTGGCGCAGGCTCTGCGCAAGTTGCTGCATCTGGTTGCGAAGCTGTTCGACGCGGGCCAGCGCGCTTTCGAGGCTCTCCTGCCCTTTGGGCGACTCGCCGAGCGAGCGCTGCGCGTCCTTCAACTGTTCGCTGAGGCGATTAAGACCCTCGGTAACCGGCGCCTCGCGCAGCCAAGCATACGGACCTAGACCGCGGCGAATCCACTCGGCGGAGAACTTCATGCGGAGTCCGAGTTCCTTCTGCTGCATCTCGCCGAGCGCCTCGCGAAGCTTGGAGGAGGCCGCGCGCTGGCTGCCGGCCAGGTCCTTCACCGCATCTTGCATTTCGCGCTCGAGACGCTGGAGTTCGTCGGACATTTGCTTCTTCTCCTCGGAAAGCCGCGCCATCGCCTTGGGATCAAGCCGCGGCTCGGCGCCTTCCTTACCCTGACCACCCAGGGCGCGGTGACCGGCGTAGGCCTGGCGCAATTTTTCCGCGAACTGCTGTTGCTGCTGCGCGAGCGCCTCGGCGCGGCGGGAAAGATCGTCAAGCTGCTCGGACGATTCCTGGCGCCGGAGCCGGTTCATCATGTCGCTGGCTTCCTGCAGGCGCTCGGCGGCGCGGCGCGCCTCGGCTTCCCCCTGCGGCGAATCGCTGTTGTTCTGGCTGGTGGCCTTGCGCATGTCCTCGGTGGCCTGACGCAGCCGTTCCAGAGCCTGCCTGAGGTGCGGATCGCCCTGGGAACGTCCGCCCATGCTCGATTGCATGCCCCGTTGAGGCGAACCTTGCTGCTGCGAGGACCTGGAAAGCTCCTCCATTCGCCGCTGCAACCGCTCGGCTTCGCGCCGAAGCAGTTCCTGCTGCCAGCGTTGCTGTGGAGTCTGTTGTTGGGGCCGTTGCTGGGCGAGTTCCTGCTGGCGGCGCGCGAGTTCCTTCAGCTTCTGCAACGCTTCGTCCATCTCGCGCGAGCGTTGGTCGCCGGAGGGCGCGTTCTGCCCGGTTTCGTACTGGTTCTTTTCGGTGTCCAGTTCGAGATCGAACAGGTTCTCCAGGTCGCGGCCCATGCCTCCGCCGCCACCGCCGCCCTGGTTGCCGCGAGCCACCTGGATCTTCCGAAACATCGATTCGGCGCGGAGCAGGTGCTGGAGCGCCTTCTGCTCGGGCACGATGGCTTCTTTCCACTGAAGCCCCTTGAGCTGGTTGGCGGCGTCGCCCATGGCCTGAGCAGCGGCCTCCATGTCGTTGGAGAAGCCGCTGAACTCTTCGTTGGTGGTCGAGAGTTCGCGAGCCCTCATGCGCTTGGCCAGCGAGAGGGCCTGGCCTCGTAGGGTGGACTGGACCTCGCTGAGGAACTTGCCCTGCTCGGCGACCTCGGCGCGATTCCTCGACTGGTCGCGCAGGATGTTCCAGGTAGCGGCAATGATTTCCTTTTGGCGCGCGGAGATCTGGTTCTGGTCTTCCCCGCCACCGCCTCCACCGCCGGATTGCTGCGATTGCGAGTACTCGCGCTCGAACGGCTGCGCCTCGATAAAGAACATGTCACTGCGGGTGGAGGCCCGGGCATCGCGCGCCACGGCGTGAAAGCTGACGATGTCGCCCGGTCTGAGCTTGTGATCCTCGAGGAAGATGACCGCGGAGTTCGAGGTCTGCGTGGCGCCCTTCTGCTTCAGCAGATCGACTTTTTGCTCGGGACCGCCGTTGACGGAATAGAGCAGGTTGACTTCCTGCAATCCGAAGTCGTCTTCGGCCTGTACCTCAACGGTGACTTCCTCGACGGGGTTGGCCTTGTAATCGCGGCCAGGCCGTCGAACCTGGAGCGTGGGAGGCGATTCCAGGCGCGCCTCGATGAAGTAGTCGTCGGTGAGGCGCACCAAGTCGCCTTCGTAGCGCATCGCGACGTGGTAGAGCCCGTCCTTTTCGATGCGCAGGACGCCGGCGGAACGGTTGCCGGGCGCGTCGGTGAGCGGAATCTCGGTTCCGTCGTCGAGCGCGAGCAGGCCGGATCCGAGCGGCTTGTCGGTCTCGACGGACAACTGCGCTTCGGTTCCCTCGACCGCGCGGAGATCTCCGCCATTCTCGACCACTTCGGCCGCCAGACGGGTCCAACCGGGAAACTTGTACGTCACGCGTATGCGCTTCACCGAGGGAAGGTCAACGACGGTGAGCGTGTACGACTTGGTGCGAACGGCGCCGGACTTCACGTAATACTCCACGGATTCCGGCAGGCCAGCGAACAGGAACTCGTAACCGGGTCCGCTCAGTTGCGGCTTCATGCGGACCTCTTCCCACTTGGACGTCCCGTCGTACCGGGCGAACAGTGACACGGCATCGCTCTGAAAACCCATCAGGCTGGCGCTGACCACCTGGTCCGAGCCGCGGCGGACCTTGCGATCGCCGGGCGTGACGCGGATGTCATAAAAGGGCTCGAGCTTTCCGCGAGGCGCGCCCGCCCAGAGCAGAGAGGCGCCGTAGCCGAGGAAGCCGGGCCCCGCGGCGGCCAGCCAGATCAGCATGCCGACAGCGGCCACGGCGGCCGAGACGAAGCCGACGATCCAGCCGCGGGCCACCACCTGGCCGGGCTCGGCGTTTCGCGCCACCTCCATCGCGTCCCCGGCCAGCAGTTCCAGGAACGGCTCCGCGGCCGCGTCGTCCCGCCGTTCGGCGACCGTGAGCAGACGCTGCTCGAATTCGGGAAAGACCTCTTCGGCGCGGCGGGCCGCGCGGATGCGGTTCAGCCGGAGGATAGGAACAACCAGGCCCAGCGCGAGAACCGCCGCCAGGGCGAGGTACAGGACGACGCGGGCGCCGGTGACGCTGCCGGTGGAGAACGCGAACCGGTTCGCCACGAGCACCAGGAGCACGGTGAGCGCCAGCGCCGACAGGCCGAACAGCGCGGCGCCGCGCGTGAGTTCCTTAAGCCGCAGCCTCCTTTCGAGTTGTCCCAAATAGGCGTTGAGCCGGTCAAGCGCGTTCATACCGCCCCCCTCTCGATGCTCAAGTATCGGCCAGCCAGCGAGGATTCGACGACGGCCGCCGTCAGCGCCAGCAACAACACGTACCACCACAGACTCCAGGGTGTGCGATTGGCCTGGGCCACGCCCGCCTCCGCCGTCGAGCCTTGTCCTAAATTCTGCCAGAGCGCGAGGGTCTCCTGGGGCACGAGGCCAAGGTCGGCTTCGCGCCGGTCGGCGTTGACGGCGATCATTTCGGTTCCCTGGTTGGCGCGGCGCAGTTCGTAGTAG
Organism: Bryobacteraceae bacterium; assembly: GCA_026129905.1. Lineage (GTDB taxonomy): Bacteria > Acidobacteriota > Terriglobia > Bryobacterales > Bryobacteraceae > JAHCHE01. Next base: position 290,346 of record JAHCHE010000004.1, read on the forward strand.
CCTTCGACGATTGCCTGATAATTTTGCGCCCTGACTGCCTCTTCGAGAGACAGCGCGCGGCTGCGGTCCGGGCCGATCACTTCCACCGCCTGCCGGTCGTCCGGCCCCTTGCGAAGCTCGATGAAAGAACCGACAGTGAGATTCGAAGTGCGTTGTTCCACCCCGCCGAGGTAGTAAACCGTTTGCTCCACGAACGGAATGAACGACGGGTGCAGCGGAAAATCATTGGAAATATTGTCGAATGTCGAGCCGAAATAGATCGCTTTTCCCTGGCCGATCGCGCGCTCCATCAGCAGCGGCGCGTCGTCGGTCAGCCGGGCGATCACTCTGGCGTCGCCCGCCTCGGCGCGCACCACCCGATAGAACTTGACGGCTTCGAAGCCGGTGGCGCGGCGGAGGCTCGGATGGGCGGCGTCCGCGGCGACGCCGTTCTGGAAACGCTGATCCGTCCGGGCGGAGTATCTCGATTCGAGGACCTGCCGCCCGAATATCGGAATTCGCGGCTGCGCGGCGGCGGCGCTGCCGGCGGCGATCAGGACCGCTCCGCCTTTCTTAACGTGCCCGGCCAGTTTCTGCTCGAACGACTGCGGGAGCGCGCCCACATTCGACAGGACCACGACGGGGAATCGCGCCGGATCGATGCCGGCCGTCTTCTCGACGTCAACCGCCTCAACCCGGAAGGCGGCGTTAGCCGAGGACTCCAGCGCGGAACGGAAGTAGAGAAGATCGCGCGCGTCCCGGGACTGGTGGACGAACAGCAACTGGCGCGGATCGGCGCGCTCGACGGCGAAGAAGAACCGGTCGTCTTCCTTGATGCCAGCATTCGTATCGATCCGTACTTCGCAACGCGAGAAGCCGTAGGGCGCTTCGAGTTTATGGAATTCCGCCGTTGCGCGCCCGTTGGCTGGCACGTCCACCACGGTGGTTTCCAGCGTCTTGCCGTTGGCGACCAGCGAAACGGTGAGGCGCGTTGCCGGGGTGTTGTAGCCGCCGATGGTGGCCTGCACTCTCGCCTTGGCCGGATCGAAGAGGCTGCTCGGCGCAATCACGCTCTCCACCGTGAAGTTGGCGGCCGCCTCGTCCGCGGCGGGGTGGAGCACGAAGCGGACGCGGGATGGAACCTGGAGGTCGGCGAAACCGGGCGGCATGGAAGTGCGCTGCATGTCGCTGAACAGGTGGACTTCCAGGGGCGCCCGCGACGATTCGGATACCGAACGCAGCGCGCGCGACAGTTCGCCGTAGGAACTGCGGGAATCGCCGGCTCGAATCGTCCGCAGCGCGGCGATCAACTCGCTGCGCTGGCTTGTCGGCTGGGTTAGGAAACTCAATTGCGCGCCGAGCGTCGCCACCTGGGCCTCATCGCCGGAGCGGAGGCCGCCGAGCGCATCGATCGCGGCCTGCCGGGCCCGTTCGATGCGATTTCCTTCGCGCATGCTGAAGGAGTCGTCAACCACGAGCAGCATTAGCTTCCGGCCCTGACCGCCCGCCGCCACCTCCCGCATCACATAAGGGGCGGCGAAGGCGAGCGCCAGCAGCGCCAGCAACGCAATCCGCGCCGACATCAAGGCCAGATAGCGCAGCCGGCGGTGCTTGATCGAACTTTGCGTCGATCGCTCGAAAAACATCAGCGAAGAGAAGCGGCGCGGCGTGGCTTTGTGTTGCCGCAGGAGATGAAGGTAGACGGGAATCGCGGCGGCGGCCAGCCCGGCGAGAAACCAAGGTGAAAGAAATCCCATCTACAACCTCCCCTGTCGGATGGTCAGGTATTCCCGGAGCGCCTCGTCGAGCGGACGGTTGGTCGGCAGGAGGAAGTAGTCGGCCCCCGCCGCCTGGGCTTGCTTCCGCATTTCCTGTACGTGCCGGTCCATCCTGCTCTTGTACTCGGTGCGCGCATATTCCGGAGACACCTCGATGCTGTCGTCCGTTTCCATGTCCACGAGAATGACCGGCTCGCCCAGAGCGGGAGCGATCTCTTCCGGATCGAGGATGTGGAAGAGGATCAGTTCGTTTCCGCGAAAACGGAGCGGCAAAACCGTTTTGATTACGCTCTCGGGAGGTTCGTATAAATCGGAGATTACCACCACGATCCCGCGATTATGCAGGAACTGTTGAAAATGAAAGAAAGGTTTTGAGAAATTTGTCCTCGCGCGAGGCTCGGCCGAATTGAGCGCGTGGAGGAGACGCGAAAGCTGTCCCTGGCGCCCGGAGGGCCGGATGTACTCCCGAATCTCGTCGTCGAAGACGATGAGGCCGGCGGCGTCGCGCTGCTGGCCGGCCAGATGACAGAGGGAGGCGGCCAGAAAGCGCGCGTAATCCATTTTCGTAATCGAATGCGAGGTGTAGCCCATTGACGCGCTGGCGTCGAGCAGCAGCGTCAGCATGGTGTTGGTTTCGCCCCGGTAGCGCTTCAGGTACGCCCGTTCAGTGCGGGCGAACACGTTCCAGTCCACGTGCCGGAGGTCGTCGCCCGGCGTGTAGGCCCGGTATTCGGCAAACTCCTGGCTGAAGCCGAAGTCCGGCGAGCGGTGCAGGCCGGCGATGAAGCCGTCCACCACCGTCTTCGCCACCAGGTCGAGACCCGAGATGCTGGCGAGAACGGCGGGATCCAGGAAGCGCTGGAGCATGGTGGAAAATCACCTAGGCATTTTTCGGCGCGGGCTTCCAGTCGAGAAGCTTTGTCAGAATGTCGTCCGAACTCAGCCGCTCGGATTCGGCGTGGAAGTTCAGCAAAATTCGATGGCGCAGCACGGGAATGGTGAGCCGCGCGATATCGTCATAGGTGACGTGGTAGCGGCGTTTCATCAGCGCCCGCGCCTTGGCCGCCAGCACCAGGAACTGCGCGCCGCGGACGCTGCCTCCGTAATTGACGTACTTCTTCACAAAATCGGGCGAGCTTGAATCGGAGGCCCTCGTGGCGCGGACCAGGTCGATGGCGTAGCGGGCGACCGAATCGGCGATCGGGACCATCCGCACCAATTCCTGAAAGCCGAGGATCTCCTCGGCGTTGGTGACAGGGTCCGCCTGCGCGACGTGGCTGGTGGTGGTCAGGTTGATCACCTGCATCTCCTCATCCGCGGTCAGGTAGTCGAGGACGGTGTTGAAGAGGAAGCGGTCAAGCTGCGCCTCGGGCAGCGGGTAGGTGCCCTCAAGCTCGATGGGGTTCTGCGTCGCCAGCACGAAGAAGGGCGACGGCAGGCGGTAATGTTTGCCGCGGACGGTGCAGGAGCGCTCCTGCATCGCCTCCAGCAGCGCCGACTGGGTCTTGGGCGGGGTGCGGTTGATCTCGTCGGCCAACAGTATGTTGCCGAAGATCGGCCCCGGTACGAACGTCCACGTGCGGTGGCCGGTGGTCGGATCCTCCTCAATAATGTCGGTACCCGTGATGTCCGAAGGCATCAGGTCCGGCGTGAACTGAATGCGGCGGAACTCCAGTCCCAGCGTCTGGGCCATTGTGCGAACCAGCAACGTTTTGGCTGTGCCGGGCAGACCGGTGATCAGGCAATGGCCGCCGACGAATAACGCGACCAGTACCTGGTCGAGAACATCCTCCTGCCCCACGATGACGCGCCGGACCTGTCGGACGATCTCCTGGTGCACCTGCTGGAACCGGGCGATGCGCTCTTTCAATTCGGCGGAATCGAGCTTGGGTGTCGTTTCGAGTGCGGCTGACATTCTTAGTTCTCTTTCTTTTCGGAACTGAGTTCTAACAGCATCTTCTGGGCCGGCCGGTAGCCGGGCGCGGCCTCGAGGGCAAGCACGACGTGATTCATGGCCTCCTTGTCGCGGTTGGCGGCGCGGTACGCCTTGGCCAGGTTGAACTCCGAAGCGGCGCGATCGTGCGGGTTCATGGCGATCACCGCTTTGAACTCGCGGATCGCCAAGTGCATGTTGCGCTCGGAAAGGGCGAGATCGCCCAGCCAGCGGTGCAACTCCTCGTCATTTACGGGGTAGACGTAGTTCAAGCGCTCAAGGGTTGCGATGGCATCCTTGCGCTTGCCTTTTTCTTCCTGAAGCCGCGCCAGTTTTTTCAGAGTGTCGGGCTTGCGGCCGCCGGCCCGCGCGTAGCGCTCGAGTTCGGCCATGGCGGCGTCCTTGTTACCGTTGGCCAGATGGGCATCGGCCAGGAGTTCGTAGGGGTTGCCGTCCTCTACGTATTCCGGATAGAGATCGCGCAGCGCCGGCGCCTGATCGAGCACCTGGTCGTGCCGGGAATCGTACGCCGCTTCCGTAAGGGTTTTCATCCCCTTCTTCCACTCGTCGAAGCCGTCGACGGTCGTTCGGGTCCGCTCGCGAAGCCATGCGAGGAAGTCCTTGTCGAAGGCTTCCGGTTTCATTTCGAGCTGCTCTTCAATGACGTTCGACGTCGTCTTCCGCTCGCCGAAAGCGCGCATCATCGCCAGCAGCTTGTCATAGCCCCAGCGCTCATTGATGTAGTCGCAGATTCGCCCCGCCTGGAAGTACGATACGATGACCTGCCCCGGATAGGAAGGCCGAATGAAGCCGCGGTCCAGGCCCGCCACCGGAAGGAGTTTCTCCTCCTTGATCGCCGTGATGATCTGGGGGTCCATCCGGTCGCCCCATTCGGGCGATGCCGCGGTCTCTTCGTGCACGGCCATTCCTTCGGTAAACCAGCGGGGAACCCGGTGCTTTGTGGCGGTGAGCACAAAGACGTGACTCAACTCGTGCCACAGCGTGCTGGCCCAGTGGAACGTGCCGGGCCGCCGGCCGGACGGGCTGTCCATGGCGACCACGTCGCCGAACGTAACGCCGAGCGCGCCGAGCCCCGGCATGCCGAGCGTCCTTACAGCGAAATCCTCGTGGTTCGGATACACCTCGAGTTGAACGGCGCGCGGCAGCGTCAGCTTGTACTTCTTTTCGAACGTGGCGATGGCCCGCTTCAATTCGGATTCGAAATAGGGCCGCAGCAACTCGGCCTCCTTGCTGGCAAGGCGTACGATGGTCTTGTCGGTCCGGAAGGTCTGGTAATTCTTATAGCTGTCCAGCAGCCTGAGCGTGTTCACGGTAGCGTCACTGGCGTAGTTATTGTCGTAGCACGCCTCCAGGTGGCGCCGGGCTTCTTCTTCCCGTCCCAACCGCATCAGATTGAGGCCCAGTTCGGAGCGCGCTTTCCACAGCCGGGGATTCAGCGCCAGCGCCTGCTCGTACAGCTTGATGCCTTCCTCGTAGCGGCGGTTTAAGACAAAGAAGTGCGCGGCCGTCGCGTAGGCCTCGCCACGGACGGGGTTGATCTTGCGGATGCGTTCAAACCAGGGCGAGGCGTCCCGGTCGTTGAGCAGTTCGATGGTGGCGTGAATCGCCATCGCGTCCATCGCCTCGTCCGACATGGCGAGCGCCTTGTCGGCCTCCTCGACGGCACGGCCCTCGTCAACATCCTCGAGCGCGAGAAAGGAGAGAAGCTCCTGCGCCTCCACAAGGTTCGAGTCGGCCTTCAGCGCGGCCTCGGCAAGCTGGACGGCCTTGGCTTCAAACGATCTCGAGGCGACCCGCGCCAGGCCGAGAAGCGCCTGGGCATTGTCCTTGTCGATCTCCAATGCCTCGCCGAACAACCCGGCGGCATCGACCGGTTGCGCGTTCGCCAGGTAGAGCATCCCCCAGCGCACCCGGAAGTGAGCGTTCTTGGGCTTCGCTTCCACAGCCAGGCGGAACTGATCGTTGGCCTCGCTGTATTGCTCCAGGCCCCAGCGGCCTTCGGCGCGGAAATACGGATCGGAACTCGCGAGCAACCGGCTGTAGCACTGCGCGGCTTCGTCGAGGCGTCCGTAGCGCCGGTGCTTCTGACAGTCATCGGGAGTTTGCCCCGAAGCGTGGGCGGCCGCAATCGCCATGCATCCCATCGCCACGAAGGCAGCGCGAAGCTTCGCCCTCGGTGAAACCGGCTCAGATTGCGGCCAGAAGCGCACCTAGTTCTCCAGCGCCTCCTGCGTCTTCGCCAGTTCCAGCAGCAGCGCGGTCAACCGTGTGCGGTACTCGTCCAGCGGCATGGCGGCTTTCTCGTACTTGAGCTTGTCAATCTCCTGCTCGAGTTGCTCCTTCTTCGCCAGCAGTTCCTGCTTGGCCGGGTCCTGCGAAGCGATCTGCGTCGCGCCGATCCGCAACAGCGTGAACTGGCCCGCCACCAAACCGTGACCATTGGCGGGCGACGGTTCGCGGACGCCGTCCCCCTGGCCCGTGTCCTCGAGAATCGGATGCTCGGTGGCCAGCCGCTTCTGCGTCGCGTAGAACTCGGTCGTCTTCCGATCGGCGTAGGTGAACGCTTCCAGCGCCGTGATCACCTCGTTTTTATCCGTGTCGGCGGCGGCGTCTTGCAGGGCCGCCACCCAGTAGCGGGCGAAGACGACGGCGTTGCGTTCGGCGCCGCTCTTGGTGGCGGTTATCACCGCACGTCTTTCCTTTTGCAGGGACGGAATCGAGCCACCGCTGGCGCTAGTCATGTTGGCGACGAGCTGGCGCGAGGCGGGAATGCGATCCAGCCAGGCGGCCAGTTCCGTGGCGGTCACGTCGGGTCCCGGGAGGTTTATTTTGTACTCGACGCCGTCGAACGTGCCGTGGCCGATCATCATCAGGACAAACGCATCGCCGGGAGCGCTCGTAGCGGCCACCTCGGCCAGGGTCTGTTTGACGCGCTCGCGCGTCGCGTCCGCTCCGCTCAAGGTGTAGACGCGGGCCTCGTTGCCGCCTTCCTTCACGACGTGATCGATTTCCTTGGCCCAAGCCGTGAACCTCTGCTCGTAGTCGGGCTCGCCGCCGAGTCCGGCAATGGTGACGTAGTATGTCGCGCCCGGCAGCGCCGACGCGGCCGCAAGCAGTATCGGCAGAAATCTCACACCACACCCCATCTCCGGCGCAGAAACCATTCCGCGGCCTTCAGCAGAATCAGCGCCAGGAACACCGCCGGCATATTCCAGAGATCCCTCGTTTCGCGAACGGTGATGCCCGCCTCCGAATAGGTGATTTCTTTCGGCAGCCGCGCCAGCTCGTCGGGCTTCCAGTAGCGGCCCCCGGTTTGCGACGCGAGGTTGCCCAGCAGTTCGCGGTTCTGTTCGGCGCGGAAGTTCTCGGCGACGCCGTCCTCGCGCCGGAAGTTCAGCACGTCCCGCCCGATTTCCTCCTCGCCGCGCCTGGCTACCACCTCGGCGACAAATCCGCCAGCGTTCCCAGCCTGCCATTCGCCGATGTAGATCCCGGGTTCTTTCGGGTCGGGCGACAGTTCGGCAACGCCCGAAGCGCCGGCGGGCCCCATGATCTTGGCCTCCACCCGCGCGTCGAGCACGGGCATGAAGTTCTTGTCCCGGACGCGCACCGCTAACGGGACCCGGCTTTCGTCCGCCAGGACCTGCCGGGGCGTCGATGACAGCACCTGGCCGGGCGTTCCCGTCACCAGCCAGCGCAGCAGTTGTTGCCAGAAGACTTCGTGCGTCTGATCGGCGAGATCCTGCTGCATCTGCCAGCGCCAGCTTCCGCCTGTTGCGAAAACGGCGGTCCGTCCGTGGCCGAAGTTCTGCGTTACCAGAAGGGGCATCGGACGGCCGTTCGGCGACATGAGTTCCGCGAGAACCATGGCTCCAGGTTTGGGAGAGCCCGCCTCTTCGTAGTCGGCCAGTTGCGGCAGATCGCTCCAGCGTTTCTCGTTGGCTTCGGGGTTTTCCACCAGGCGCGTGATGAGACTGTCGCGGCCGCCTGCCGCAAGCCGCACGCCGACGCGGTCGCGGCGAAACGTGGCCTTGCCTTCGGGAAGCGTGACGGGGAGGATCTCGGCGAGCAGCGAGGCTTTGTAGCCGCCGTCGGCCAGCGCCGCGCGGCCGCCGAGGAAGAGGACTCCGCCGCCGCGGCGGTCGACGAATTCCATTACCGCTTGCTGTTGCGAAGGCGTCAGATAGCCCGCCTCCACCGAGCCCAGAATCAAACCCTCGTAGGCGAACAGTTCCTTCAAGTCGCTCGGAAAGCCGTCTTTCAGCTCATCCGGGCTCGCCACGCCCTGCCGGTAGATCTTGTTCTGCGTCGTACGGAGAATTGACGTGAGCTGAACCGTCCGGTCCTTCTGCATCGCGCGCCGGATGAACTTGTATTCCCAACGCGGCTCACCCTCCAGGTACAGTACCCGGGGTTTGGCGGATTCGACGTTGATCAGGCGAGAGAGCGTGTTGTTCCTCGGATTTTCCTCGCCTTCCAACGGGTCTATGGAAACCAGCAGGTGCTTGGCGCCCGCGCTTCCCGCGTTGAACAACAGCGATTCGGTCTGCTGGCCGCCGTCGCTGTCCAGCTCAATGTCCTTGCTTACCAGAACGCGGCCGCCGTCCCGCACGGTCAGTCGCGCCTTGCTGCCGGCGTAACCCCGCTGCCGGAAGGTAACGCGCGCGGCCACGCGCGAATCGGCCAGCGACCGATCCGGCAACTCCACCGCGCTGATCTCGACATCCTTCTCAAAGCGCTCCCGGCCGAAGCCCACGGTGTGAACCGGGATGCGGCGGCTGCGCACTTCCGCCAGAGTCTTCAGGTCGAGCCCCCCCGAGTTGTCCGCTCCGTCGCTCATGAGGAGGACGGCGCCGATCGGCACGCTGCCGGCTTCGGCTACCACCTCGCGAAGACCTTCGCCGATGCGCGTCGCCTGACGATCGGCCGTAAGCTGATCGAGGCCGTTAATACGTTCCAGACGGTCCCCCAGCCGGTACAGACGCACCTGAAAGCTTTCCGAGAGGCTGCCAAGCAGTCCCCCTTCCAATGCCGTAACGGCGCCGGCGCTGCGGGTCTCGCCGCCGTCGACAATGGACATGCTGCGGGAGTCGTCGACGACTACGGCGATCACGTTCTGCTGAGGCTTTAACGCGGAAAGCTGCAAGGCAGGCTGCCACAACAACAACAGGAGCAAGGCCGCGAGCGTGGCTTGCAGCGCCCAGATTGCCGCCGGGCGCCAGCCCTTCAAACCAGCGGCCAGGGCGGAACGGCGCCGCCAGATCAGCCACCCCAGGCCGGCCGCCGCCGCCAGGATGGAGAGCGCCAGCATCCACCACGGCGCCGGTCCAAGCAGCACGAACTCCCCCTTTTGAAACGCCGCGGCGGGGTGACTAAACAGGAATTCAAACATCGGCTCGACTGTCGGATAAACTCTGTTCGATCAGTGCGTCATGGCATAGATGATGTAATTGATGCCGATCCGGTAAGCAAGCGAAGCCCAGCGTTCGGGATACCGGGGCAGATCGGCCCACTCCCAGGCATCCCCCAAGTCCATGTTATGACAGATCGCCACCATCAGCCGGCGGTCGTCATCGTATACGCCGCGCCAGCGGGCCTCGATGCCGTCCTGTTCGTAGGTGCGGCCGCTGTAAAAGTATCGGATGCCCGGCACCTGGAAGCGCTCGTCCAGGTCGTAGAGCACATGAAAAATTTCGTCTTCGTTAGGAATATCTTCGACGGGGCGATCCGGAAAGACCCGTTGCAAGCTGGCCAGAAAGACATCCCACTCGATGGTCCCGTGGAAGTCGTCAGTCATCAGGAAGCCGCCGCGCAGCAGGTATTCGCGCAGCTTGGCCGCCTGCTTGTCGTTGAGTTCCCAGTGGCCGACTTCGACGGCGTAGATCCACGGCCAGTCGAAGATTTTGTCGCTCTCCAGGTCGACGACCTCTTCCGCCGACCTAGCGTGGATTCGGGTAAGGCGCCGGACGCCCTGCATGAACTGGCGATCCGCTTTCGGGTAGTCGGTGGCCCAGGCGCCCTGCCAGCCCCAATAGCCGCCCGAAAACGATGGATACATCAGGCGCGCAAAGGCGAACTCCGTCTTCTCATTGCCGTCGGCGGGAAACGGCGACGGATTGTCTTCCAGCATCTCGAACCGGGGTCGGCGCTGCGCCAACAGCAAGCTCAGCGACACCGATACGAACGCGAGCAACCAGAACAAGCGGAACCGCACGACGAGTTCCCCTCCCCTTACACTCTCACGATAGCACAGGGGTAGAAAACGGCAGAGCGGATATCGCCATTAGCGGCGATTCACGCAAACAGGACCGTTACGTCCTGGTTCGCAGTACCAGGCCGAGCAGCAGCAGAGCGGCGATGACAGCGATGATTGGCACGTATGCCATGCCCACGATCATGGCGCCTCCGTTACTTTTCGTATCGGCGCCTTGAAGTAACATTTGAATAGAGCCTTGGCGAGAAGCCGCGGCTCGGTACACATTTCTACGGAAGATACGGAGGTCGCCGATGAGCGGAGTTCGTACTCGAAGATGGGTTCTCAAGACGTTGGGCGGTGGATTGGCGGCGGCTTCGGCAGTCGGACGGTCCCATGCGGCGGCGCCAACCGCGCCGGTGGCGGTGGCCAAGTGCAAGACGTACGAAGCTTCCGAACTGCTGCCCGCGCTGGAACGGATGTTCGACCAGATCGGCGGGCTGGGCCGGGTGGTGAACGGCAAGACCGTCGCGATCAAAATCAACCTGACCGGCAACGCCACCGCCCGGCTTGGTCACGCCCCGGTCGGAGAAACCACCTGGACGCATCCGGCGGTGATCGCGGCGACGCTTCACCTGATGGACAAAGCTGGCGCGCGCCGGATTCGGCTGCTCGAGAGCCCTTGGTCCACCGCCGAGCCGCTGGAAGAGTTCATGATCCAGGCGGGCTGGGACCCAGGCGAGTTCACCAGCGCGGCCCGGCGCGTCGAGTTCGAGAACACCAACTACCTCGGAATGGGGAAGGAATACCACCGCTTTCCCGTACCCCGCGGCGGGCATCTTTTCCCGGCTTACGATCTTAATCACTCTTATAAGGACTGCGACGTCTTCGCGTCCATCGCCAAGCTTAAGGAGCACGGAACCGCGGGCATCACGCTCGCGATGAAGAACTGCTTCGGAATCACGCCCTGCACCATCTACGGCGAAGGCGCCGGCAAGGACGAACCGACGCCGGTTCCCCGCGGCGGGCGCAGCGGCGTAATCCATTTCGGGCGGCGGCCGCCGTCGCTGAGCGCGCCGCAGGAGAAGGATCCGAACTCGCCGCGTGAAGGCGGTTACCGTGTGCCCCGGGTGGTGGCGGATCTGGCGGCAGCCCGGCCCATCGATCTTTCCATCGTCGAAGGCGTGGAAAGCCAGGCTGTTGGCGAGACGGCGGGGTCGAGGAATTCCTTTGCCGTGAGTCCTGGCGTACTGCTGGCAGGCCTCAACGCGGTGACTACCGACGCCGTCGGAGCGGCGTTAATGGGCTTCGACCCGATGGCCGATCGGGGGAAGACGCCGTTCGAATACTGCGACAGCACGCTTCGCCTGGCCGAGGAACTCGGCGTTGGCACGCGGGATCTAAGCCGGATCGAAGTGATCGGCACGCCCATCCGCGACGCCGTTTTCGATTTTCGGGAGGCCCGGCGCAAGCGCGGAATCCCCGACCCGCAACCGCCGCGCGCCTGGCGGGGTTAGCTCTGCGCTCGGCGGAGCCCCGCTTCACCAGCCGATCACGTAGCTGTCCGTCGCCGGCGCCGCTCCGCCCATCAACACCTTCGACTCGTCGTCGACCACGATCGCCTTAACGCTTCCGACGCCCATGGCCGAGTGGGTCCGCACAGGATGCCCGCGTTTGGCCAGTTCGTCCCGCACGTCGCGGGAAATCCGCTGGGAGACCGACAACCCCTTGCCGGGCCGGTGCGGGTGAAACGACTGGTGGTAGGCGCCTGTGGAGAAATAGGGCTGCTCCAGGGCCTGCTGCACATTCATGCCGAATTCGACGTAATTCAAAAAGAACTGAAGCTGCGATTGTCCTTGCGTGTCGCCTCCGGGGCTACCGAACACCATGCACGGCTTGCCGTCCTTCAACACGAGCACGGGATTCAAAGTTTGGCGCGGACGCTTTCGCGGGGCCAGCCCATTCGGGTGCGTGGCGTCCAGGCGGAAGCGCGCCAGTACATCGTTAATGAAGAAGCCGCCCCACTCGCCGTCCACGTACATCGCGCTGCCGAAATTCGAGGCCACCGAGGACGTGATCGTCACCATGTTGCGTTCCTTATCGACGGCGCTGATGTGCGTGGTGAAGTTCTCGATCCAGTCCGGGAATGCCGCCCGGCCGGTCAGTTCGACGTGACTGCCGGCTTCGCGCGCGTAGAGCGCTGTGACGCCGCTTTGAAGACCGGGAGGCGCGACGCCGTCGATGGCGCGATCCTTGCGGATCAGCGCCCTCCGCCGCGCGGCGTACTCGTCGGACAACAGCCGGTCAATCGGGACATCCTTCACGAACCGCGGATCCCCGATGTAGGCGTCGCGATCCGCAAACGCCAGTTTCAGCGCCTCCACCACGTGATGGATGTAATCGGCCGAGTTGTGCCCCATTCCCTTCAGGTCAAACCCCTCCAAAATCTTCAGCGCCTCCAGCATCACCGGACTTTGCGTCGGCAGTCCGACCCCGTACACGTCGTAGCCGCGGTAGCGGACGTGAAGCGGCTGCGCCTCTTCTGCGGCGAATTCGGCCAGGTCCGAGGTCTCCATGATTCCGCCGCTGCGGCCCAGGAAATCGACGATATTCTCCGCTACCGGACCTTTATAGAAACCTTCTTTTCCACGCTCCCCGATTCGGCGCAGCGTGCGGCCGAGATTCTTGCGGATCACCACGTCGCCCATCTTGACGGGTTCGCCGTTCCGGAACCACACGGCGGGGCCGGAACGAAACTTCTGAAGACGCTCGACATTCAGGCGGAAGACGTTCTGAAGGTTCTCGCTGACGACAAAGCCGCGCTCGGCCAACTCGATCGCCGGAGCGAGCACGCGCTCGCGCTTCAGCTTGCCGTACTTCTCCTGCGCCAGCAGCAGCGCGGCCGGTGCGCCCGGAACCACCGGGCTCAGCGGACCGTCGAGGTCCAATCCGCCTTTCTCCTGGTAGAATTTGACGGTCGCGCGGTTCGGCGCCCAGCCGCCGCCGTTGATGAAAAGGACTTCCCTGGTCTTGGCCCGGTAGATCAGGATGAAGGCGTCCCCGCCGATGCCGGACCGACTGGGCTCGACGACGGTGCTCGCGAAGCACGCGGCCGCGGCGGCGTCCACGGCGTTTCCCCCGTCGCGCAGCATCCCGTAGCCGGCCATGGCGGTGAGGTAGTGGGCGGTGGCCACCATCCCGTCGAGGCCGAGGTAGACGGGCCGCCAGGTGGAAGTCTGGCCCGACAGCAGCGCGGCGGTTATCAGGCCCAGGGCGATCGTTTTCATGTTGAACGATTGTACTGTGAGCGCCGGAGGCCGATGCGGAGCGCATGCAGAGCAGCCTGTGCCTGGCGGCTCGGACGTACGAGGTACTATCGGCATATGAACCGGAACTTGCGCGTGGTTTTCTCGAGGAAAGAGAGCGGGGGCGAGGAGTACGTCGAGGTTGCCCGCGGATCGTGGACGCTGGGACGGGAACCGGAATTAACCGGCGAGCCGATCCCTCCGGAAGTGCTCAAAGGCATCGAGAAACAGACGCCTGCCGCTTGCGCTCACCCGAAAGGCACAATCACGTACGCTCGAGCCGAGGTCCTGTACGCCATGGACTTCGAGGGCATCGAGTGACGGGGCGCGCCTTAGGGGCGCCGGCGCAGCTCCGCTTTCTCTGGCGCTCCTTTCTTGCGAAGAGGGGAGCGCAAGCGCGGCGGATGAGTGCTCGCGCGCTGTAACGAAGTCGTTTCCTCATCTCACTCAGTGGCGGAACAGGAGGGAAGGTGACACAGGCTTCGAGATTCTTCCGATCGGCGTATTCACTTGCCCTTGCGCTGCTCTCCTTCGGCGCCGCGCCTCCGGCATCCGCAGAGGTCATCCTGCACGCTTTCGGGTGGAAATACGAAGATGTCGGGTTGAATGCTCAGGCTATCGCCGACGCGGGATATAAGGCAGTGCTCGTGTCTCCGCCGCTGAAGTCCGAGCGTTCCGCCGGATGTCCATGGTACAAGCACTACCAGCCGCAAGACTTCCGGGTGATTGACAACTGCGCCGGCAATAAGCAGCAATTCGCGGCCATGGTGAAGGCGCTGAAGAGCAAAGGCGTTCGGGTCTACGCCGACATCGTGGTCAACCACATGGCGAACGAACGCAACAACGCCACCAGCTTTCCCGGCGATGAGATCCTGAGCGAGTACCGCTCAGACCCGGTCTACTGGAACAACCAGAAACTCTATGGCGACCTGGGCAACGGTCTGTTCAGCCCCCAGGACTTCCACGCCGAAGCCTGCATTCATGACTATTCCAACCCGGACAGCGTGATCAAGCATCGGATCTGTGGAACGGGCGGCGACAGGGGTCTTCCGGACCTCAAAGATACGATCCCCGATCAGAACTGGGTACTGGATCAGCGAAAACAGTATATCCGCGCGTTATTCGATCTCGGCGTCCGCGGTTTCCGCTTGGATGCAGCGAAGCACATGCCCGTTGGAGCCATTCGCTACTTTGTACCCGACGAGATCGCCAATAAATCCCATGTTTTCGCCGAAACAATCACATGGGGCGGAATCAATGACGGGGAATACAACCTCTATCTGAAGCCCTACCTGGAGAGCTTGCCTGTTTCCTTTAGCGCTTACGATTTCCCCTTGCTCAACGAGATGAAGCGCGCCTTCGGCCCCGGCAGCCGGCTCTCCGACATCGCGAACCCCTATGCGACCGGCAACGCACTCGAACCCCGCCGGGCAATAACCGTCGTCGTTACCCACGATATCCCTTACAACAGTGGATTCCGCAGCCTGATCTTTGATCCGAAAGATGAAGAACTGGCATATGCCTACATCCTCGGCCGGGACGGCGGGGCACCAATGGTCTTCGATGATGGATCGAGCTGGAAGACCGACGGCGGGAGGTGGGTGGGAGCCTGGAAGAATGAGCGGCTTAAGAAGATGATCTTTTTCCACAATCGCATGCAGGGCAAGTGGATGGAGGTTCTCTTCGCCGATGATTGCGTCCTGCTGTGGCGGCGCGAGGAGGATGGCATCGCCGGGATTAACAAGTGCGGTTTCGCCAAGGACGTCACTGTCGACACCCGCGGCAAGTTCCGCTGGAACCGAACCTATCGCGACAGGTTGGACGCATCCAACACGGTCCGGATCTCAAGTGAAAGCTTCACCTTTAACCTTCCTGGTCGCGATGCCCGCCTGTGGTACGTGGAATAGGCAGCCGCCCGCCCACTCATCTAACGACGGATCAAAGAAGTGGTCCGGCCATGCTTGGGTGGCCGCTGGTGCGCTCTACGCCTTGAATTTTGAAACGCTGGAGTGATGCCGGGCCCGATTGCGCGTCGCGAAAGCTAACCGGTGATCAGATAGGCGTCGTGAATATCAAACGGGGCGGCCTCGAATGTCACCCACCCCTCCCGCCACTCGAAAGCCACGGCCCGCCCGGCCGGAACTCCGGCAACGCTTGAGGGACGGGCTGGCGTCCTCGCGCGCACGCGCACGCCATGCACTCGGGCGCGCTCCTGGGACTGCGATGGTCCGCCCTCCCGCTTGTCCCCCGCGTAGTTCACCAGGTGGACGAACCGGTCTTGGCCCCGTTCGTTGAAGAACACCTCCACACTCGGCGGAGCTTTGTCGAGAACGATGGAGCGCGCCGTCGCCGGGTGAACGACGTCAAGCATCCAGAGCGCGAGTTTCCGCAACATCGCGGGACCGTGAGCATAGTACGCGGAAAAGAGCGGCGCCGCGCAGTAGATCGCCCGCCCCTTCCCGTAGCGGTTCAGCGTGATTCCGGGGCCGGCCGGTTCCACCGCCGGCGCCTGCTTGGGACCCTCGCCCTCGACGAGCGGCGCAAGCGTCCGCGCCGTCGTGGTTTCCACTCGGGTGTAGCCGCCGGTCAACTGCACGTCCATGCGGGGAACGCCGAACGCCGCGATTCTTTCCGGGATGCGCAGGAACGAACGCTCGCTCTTGCCGGCGCCGGCCAGTCGTATGCCGAGCACGTCGGCCAAAGCGAAATCCGCGAGTTCGTGGTTATTCACATCCCGGGAACTGGTCGCGTGCGTGGCGAATAGAGAGCCACCCTCGCGTACGAACTGGCGAATCGCGGCGATTTCCTTTTCATCGAGGATGCGCTGGTCCGGCAGGATCAGGGCTTTGTACTGCTCCAGCGTTTTCACCAGCACGTCGCTGTTCAGAATGGCAACCTGAACGTGCCCCTCCACGAGCGCCTTGTGAGCGCCGGTGACAGGATGGTACGCGGGTGACGGTTTCCACTCCGGACTCAGAACCATGGGCGTCTTTGCGCCGATGGAATCGGCCGAGTGCAGAATTGCGACGTCCTTAACGGGCCGGCAGTCCTTCACGTAGGGCTCGAGCTCGCGTGTTCTCTGGTTGACCCTACTGTACAGTTCGTACACCTCGGGATCGGGGTTCCCGGACGGATAAGCGTCATCGCTGAGAAGTGAGCGGCCGCCCGCGGCCAGTTCGATGGCGACTTCTTCCCGGAAGGCGGCTTCTTCGCGCAAGGCATAGTCGCCCCACGTGTTGCCGCGGGTGTTGTGGAGACACCAGGCGCGGTCGCCGAGGCTCGACAGGTACCGCGCCTCGAGTGAAAAGTTCAGCGCGTAGACGCTCATGTTTGGCGGCGGCGGATCCCAGTTAATCAACTTCACGTAAGACGGCGGGTTGAGCGGCAAGCGGGTCAGCCAGGCCCAGTTCGTGACGATAACCACATCCGGTTTTTCGGCGCCGAGTTCGGCCTGTAGTTTGTCAATGTGGGCCAGCAGGCGGCGGTTGGCCCATTTCCGGTATGCAAAAGCGGCCGGGTGGTTGTCGGAATCGGGCATTTCGCCGCCGGCCTCGCGGGCGAACGACTCGCGGCAATACCGGCAATAGCAGTTCGCGGTGATGAACTGGTGCACGGCGATGTCGAAGAAGAATCCGTCCGGATCGTACAGCGAGAGGATCTCCTTCGCCTGGGGGATTTGGACCTGGTCGACCCAAGGCGAGTTCAAACACATCTCGCCGCTCTCGCCGGAGGGTGTTGCGGTCGTCTGGGATGGATCGTGGACACAGAGCCATTCCGGGTGAGAGCGGTGATGCCGCCGGTCAAAGCCGGCTTTCATGTAAACCAGAGTTCGGATGCCGCGTTTCTTCAGCGCCTTCGTCATCTCCCCGGTGAAGTTGCGTTTCAACCCCGGGTGAACCACGCCGATCCTGGTCGGGTAATAGGAGTATCCACCGTGGCAGGCTCCGAAGTAACAGACCATCTGGAAGCCGGCAGTTTCAAACATCCGCGCCGCCGCTTCGGCGTCGAAGGAGGCGTAGACTTCGTCGCATTCGGAGAAGTGGGCATCGATGTGCAAGTGTCGGTAAGCGCCGGCCGTCCAGTGCCCGCCGTCGGAAGCCGCGGCGGCGGCCGCTGGAAACAGGCCCGCTCCCGCCACGAGCGCCGCGCCTTTCACCACGTCGCGCCGGGGAATTGGTTGTGATGGTTTCGTCTCCATGGTTCTTCACTGTAGCGCTTCGCGCCGGTACATCTGCCTGACGAATCCGCGCCGCGACATCCGCTTGGGCAGCCTTGATAGGACGGGACCGCGATGATTCGGCCTCGGCCTATCGACGTCTTACGGCGAGAATCGTCGCTGCGGACCTGATATTCTGAGCCGGTGAATCGCCGCCGTTTTCTTGCATCCGCCGTGGCCGCGCTTGCCGGGCCGCGGGCGACTCCGCAGTCTCAGCCGCCGAATATCCTGTTCCTCTCGGTTGACGACATGAACGACTGGGTCGGCTGTCTCGGCGGCTACCCCGGGGTCCGTACGCCGAACATCGACCGCCTGGCGCGTCGAGGCGTACTGTTCCGCAACGCACACTGCGCGGCGCCGGTGTGCAATCCTTCGCGCACTGCGTTGCTGACGGGCTGGGCGCCGTCTCGCACCGGCATCTACGACAACGAACAATGGTGGCGTCCCGCGCTTGCGGACGCGGTCACCATTCCGCAGTACTTCCGCAAACACGGCTATAGCGCGTGCGGCGCGGGAAAAGTCTTCCATCACGTCGCCGGATTCAACCCGCCCGACCAGTGGGACGACTTCCAGCTTCAGGAGTTTGACGATCCCTGGTACCGGCGCCCGGAGTGGTATCCGTGGGTGAAGAAGATTCCCAGTCCGCTGGGCCATCCGTTCAACGGTCTGGAGAACTTCCCGGGCGAGTTCGACTGGGGCGTGCTTCCTTACAAGGAGGAGCAGTACGGCGATATGCGCGCAGTGGATTACGCGCGCCGGTTTCTCGCGCGCAAACAGGAAAAGCCGTTCTTCCTTGCAATCGGGTTGTGGCATCCACATATTCCGATGTTCGCGCCGCAGAGTTACTTCGACATGTACCCGGATCCGGCGATGCCGGAAACGCGCGAGGACGATCTCGACGACGTCCCGCCACTCGGAAAAGAGATGGCCGCTTTCCGCCGCAGCGAGCATGAGCGCATTCTGAAAGAAGGCAAGTGGAAGGACGCGGTGCGCGCCTACCTGGCGTCCATCAGCTTCGCCGACACGATGGTCGGCTACGTGTTGTCGGCGCTGGATGGGAGCGCGTACGCACGGAATACGGTGATCGTGTTTTGGAGCGATAACGGCTGGCACCTCGGCGAAAAGCAACATTGGCACAAATCGACGCTGTGGCAGCGGTCGACCCACGTGCCGCTGATCCTGGCCGGCCCCGGCGTCCGGCAGCCAGGCGTGGATCGCAGCCAGCCCGTCAACCTGCTGGATCTCTATCCGACGCTGATCGATCTCTGTGGCATCCCGCGGCGGAGCGATCTCGATGGGGAGACCCTGCTGCCGCTGCTTCGGGACGCCGAGGCCGCGCGCAAGCCGACGGTGACAACGTACCTCGCGGGGAACCACGCCGTGCGCGACGAGCGCTGGCGCTATATCCGCTACCGGGACGGCGGCGAGGAGCTATATGACCTAATTGCGGATCCCAACGAGTACGCCAACGTGGCGTCGAACCCGCGGCGCCGCACCGTTAAAGAGCGGCTGGCGAAGTTCCTGCCTGCCTCGAGCGCGCCACCGAAGCCGCACCGTGAGGCGTATGACTTTGATTTCGCCACTCACCGTTGGAAGCTGAAGTGACGTGCGGCGACGGCCACCCCGGCGACAGCTTTGCCGCCGGACGCCTTCAGCCGTTCGAAGACCGAGGTCCGGGGGGCCGACGGCCGACAGTTGGGATCTCAGCGCTCGATCGGAATCGCGTCCGCAGTTTCGTCTGGTTTCCCCGTCGCGAACAACTCGATGCGATCCGGGTGAAGCCGAACCCTGCGGAAATGGCCGCGGCCGGTCGCGTAGCCTGGGGTGGCGACGTGAAAAACTCTCGCGCTGGCGAACGGGAGCCGCTCGATGAAGTCGCTCGTATGAATGTGGCCGGTGAACAGCAGCGTGAGCTTCGTGCGTTCACCGAGGGCCTGCTCGATTTCGGCGAGCGCGGCTTCTTTGGGTGGGATGTGCGCACCCAGCACCAAAGGGTCGTTCGGATGCTGGCGGCACTGCGCCGCCAGCCAGTCCGCCTGCCCGCGTCCCAATCCGTACTCCGGCGGCCGTTGTGCAGGACCAGGCAGGTGCCCGTAGAAGCCGTTGTTCAGCATGATGAACCGCCAGTTGGTTCGGCCCACGTCGCGCTGAAAGGCGTAGTAGGCGCCGTCCCGAAAAGCCGGGACGTTCCGAATCCACGCGGCCTTCGCCTGCTCGACGTTGCTCTGATCGGGCGCAAGCTGGCCGTTGCTGGTCGGACCGTAATGCTGCACGTCGTGATTGCCCAGACCGGGGTATATCGGCAGGGGGCTCTTGGCCATGATGCTCGCGAACGCCTCTACCTGCCCGGTAACCACCCCGCCGTCCGCCCCAAGGAACGAGTAGACGTCGATCAAGTCGCCGGTAATGAACGCAAACGCCGCTTTCCACTCGCGCCGGAATGCGGCCAGGTCCGCCGGCAGCGCGGCTCGCGTGTGCGCGAAAATCGCACGCATCTGGAGCAGCTTCGGATGCACGCCCGTTGGATCGATGACGTGCGTGTCGCTCAAATGGACGAAATCGAGAGACGGCTGGGCGGTGCGAGAGCGCGAAACGGCGCCCGCTCCGAGGCATAGTATCAGCGATCGGCGACTGACCAGGTTCTGTCGTTTGACCCCAGTGTACTCCTCACCTGGCGACTTGGCGACGGGCCCCCCTCAGCTCCAATTGCTCCGATCCAGCCCCCGGTACTGCACCGCCTCCGCCACGTGCTTGGCCGACACCGTCTCCGAACCGGCCAGGTCGGCGATCGTCCGCGCTACCTTCAGAATCCGATCTTTGACCGAACCGCCTACACGCACCAACCGGGGCGCCCCGGCGTCTGCGATGGGCTGCCTGTTGGGCTGGGCAAGTACTTCGAACCCTATGGACACGTCCGCGGGAGCTGTGATCGTGGCCGTAGACCCACGAAGCGCATCTCCCGGAAGAGAGAAGCCGATCACCAGCGGACCGTCGCCCGAGCACATGCCCAAGAAGTTGAGCATCGCCGTTTTCAGCGCTATGATTACAGACCGGTAAAATCGGAGACCCAAGAAGAATGCTGGAGACGAAGAACGAGGAATGGCGGGGCAAAGTCGGCAAGATGACCGACGAGGAAATGGCGGCGTTTCTCGCCGGTAGCCCTTTCTGCCGGATCGGCACGATCGCCGATGACGGATGGCCCTACGTGGTACCGTGCTGGTTCGAATACAGTGACGGCGGCTTCTACATCGTTGCCCGGAGCAAGTCCATCTGGGCAGCCTATATTAAGCGCGATAAGCGGGTTTTCCTTTGCATCGACGACACCACCATCTACAACCATCGGGTTCTTGTGAAAGGGGAAGCGGAAGTTCTCGAAGAGTCCACGCTCGGAGGCCGCTGGGTGGATATCGCGCGGCGCATGTCCGTGCGGTATCTGGGCGAGCGCGGTCCTGACTACCTGGAGCCGACGATGACTGAGCCTCGCTGGCTCCTTTTCGTCCGACCGATCAGCATCAAGACCTGGCAGGGCATCGACTGGCCGGAAAGGTACAAGCATTCCAAATGGTAGGAGCGCGCGTGAATTCTTCCATCCAAACCAGTCGACGCCGGTTTTTGGCGCAGTCGTCGCTAGCCGCCGCTGCTGCCGCCCCAGCCGCGGCTCAATCGCGTTTCCGCGACGGCGTCCCGCTGCGCATCGGTTGTCTCAACGTCCACAACTATTCCCACTTGATTGGCTTGTGGGGCCCGCTGATGAATCCGCGCGAGGACAAGAAAGAGATAGCGCTGACGGGCATGCGCATCACGCACTGCTGGGATATCGAATCGGAAAAATCGGCGGAATTCGCCAAGATGTACCGCTGCCAGCCGGTGCGCAATTTTGACGATATGCTGGGCAAGGTCGACGGGATCATCTCCGGCGGCTACTTCATGCATCCGTGGAGCCACCTCCTGCACCAGCCCTATCTCGAAGCGGGTTTGCCCAACCTGATCAACCGCCCGTTCTCAAACTCGCTTGTGAAGGCCCGCAAGATGATCGAAACGGCGAAGAAGCATAACGCCACGATCCTTTGCCCATCTGCTTACGAATACACCGACGCTACCGCGCGCGCCCGCGCCTGGGTGGCCGGCAAGAAGATTCAATGCTACTCGGCGACGAACTCTTTCGACGACTATCCGACCCACGGCATCCACGGTATGTACATGATTCACCGGGTCATCACTGAAGCCGGGAATCCCGTTGTCTCCGTCGCATTCCGTTCCAAGAGCTGGCACGAACCGCCCGGCGTGATGACGTACGAGCATCGCGACCACAGCGGTGACCCGTTCTTCGGCGCCCTGCACCAGATCAAGGGCGCATGGGGTACGTTACAGATTCATACGCCGGACGAGTACGGCGGGAAGCAATTCGAAATCCAACCCGGCGCCGGGTTTCCTTTCAATCAGACCGAAGCCTGGGCGCCGACCATCTGGGTCTTCGAGCGAATGGCTCGGTATCACGAGATGCCGGAGACGTTCGCCTCGCTCTGGGAAAAGACTCGGGTGTTCATGGCGGGCTGGAAATCGGTGCTCGACGGCGGGAAGGCTGTTAGATTGGATGAAGTCCCGGAGGATTGGGAGGGACCGGTAGAACTGCCGGCTCGGCCCGGCGACCCTGCGGTGGGGCTCTTCAAGAAAATGTTCGGGTGAAGGCAGGCGCAGCAAGAAGGACGGCTCCCCCTGGTTCCCATTGGGCATGGCGAATAGACCTTCCGCACGGCAGAATTCGTGGACTGCACGTCCGGAACGGCAGCCGTGTCCGACGGTAGGACAATCACGAACGGGCCGGACAGGCAAATCGGGAGGCCGAGCGTCTCGCCTGATAGGCACTCTATCTTGTACAAGCAGGCGGACGCTCGCAGCAGCGACCTGATGCACTCCAGGGCGCATCCGCCACTAAGTGATGTAGCGACTGGCGCATGCGCCGGACGTTCTCAGGCGCCAGGCGCGCCGCCATCGGCTCCACGCTCTTGCGCTCGCCCGGCAGCAACAGCCCGGCGCAGCACGCTTTCAACGGGCCATGCCGATCGGCGTGCCCTGCGGCTTTTGCTAGGCCATCCGTGTATGCCGCAAAGCGCTTCTCCTGTGGGCCTGGCTCGGACGGTGCACCCACAAAACAATTCTATCACAGAATGTTTGTTTATAACACAGTAGTATTAGCGACCGCAATCAGTCCGGAGTCGAAGCCTGCAGCGAGAGGTTAATATCGCACGGCGCGCAGTTAGCCAGCCAGATTTTGCGCCGGGAATCAGCACTATCGTTATAGTACTTCTGACTCTTGCTTTTGACCTGTCGACTCGCTATACTGACTTGACCTTGGTTAGAATCTCGCCGCTTGAGATCGGGCGCCGAGAGGGGCCGCCAGAGGGAACTGGGGGACTGTCTGGCTATCTCTAGCTCACCTGGTGGGTCGCCGACGGCAACGGGAATTTCAGCGGGGCAAGCGAAATGAGCGTCGGAGGTAATTTCTTTGCTCACACCTTCACCGGTACGGTTGTGGTGCGACCCGATTGCACGGCGCGAGCGCACGTGGAGAGCAGTCTCCGGTGGCCGAACCTTAACGTCTTCTGGGTCATTGTCAAGGCGAATCAGGAAATCATGCTGACGGGCCTGGTTCCCGGCTCGACCGTGAGCGGCAAGGCCGTCCGCATGGGCAACAGTGGACAATCGGACCGGATCGAGAGGATGTTGCGGGACATCGGCCGGTCCTTGGGACTGGTCTTCCCGAAATAATCAGGACGGGGCGGCGGGCGCGCTTGGGGATCGGCGCGCCTTAAGAACAGCTTCTTCAGCGCGATGGCGCGCAATCTCGGCTGCGTATCGAAGATGGCAATATCCCGCCTTGGGAATTGCCAAGCTATTCTTTCCAGCGGACGCCGAGGCCGAGCGAATCCTTGGCGTATCGGAGGCTGCGTTCCAAATCCGCCATCTGCTGCCGGTTGAGGGCGGCTTCGTATTCCAATGGCTGGTTGGCCGCCCCGATCATCATCGGTCCCAGGTACGGGCGTCCTGCTCTCACCAAGCGTAAGAAGCGAGCGAAGTCGGCGGCCGGCAGGTGCGGGAACGCCTTCCAGTACTCGCCTTCCAGGTAGGGAAGGATCTGCGGCGGACGCCCGGTGATGATCTCAAGCTGCACGGCTTTGCCCGGGCACAGGCGGGCGTATTGTTCCACCAGGGCTTTCAACCCGATCGAGCCGTCGCCGAGAGCTACCCACTGAAACGCGCAACCGCGCTGGTGCTCGAACAGCGCCGTGTCGCGGAAGTGGCTGGTGACAACGTACGGCGCGAGGATCTCCAGCGTCATGGCCGGGTCTTCCAGGAGCCACATCGGATTGCCGCTGTCGTAGCAAACGCCGACGAATTCCCGGCCCGCTGTTTCGACGAGTTGCCGCAGTTCGCGCGCGGTGAGGTCGCCGTTGTGGTTCTCAATGCCGACGGTGACGCCGTGATCCATGACGCGCGAGCGGACATTCCGAAGGACCTTGACGGTGCTTTCGATGTGGGCCTCGACCGGGAGTTCGCCGCGGCGCTCCTGCGCGCTTCCGACGAAGCAGCGCATCGATGTCGACCCCATGATTTTCGCCACGCGAAGCCCCTGGGCGATGTATTCCTCCGGCGTTCCATTGGCCGGGTTCCAGCTTTTCGACGTGGGACAGATGGAACCGATGCCGGCCTCGATGGCGACGCCCAGGCTGTCCGCCTGCGTGCGGACGGTCTTCAAATGCGCCTCGTCGAGGCTCTCGTATTCGCCGAGCCCGGAGATCTGGACGGTGTCGAGTTCGAGCTTCGCGGCGTATTCGAGATGCTGGAGCGCCTTCCAACGATAGGCGCGGATCGAGTAGGAATCGTAGCCCAGCGGCGTCGCCGGGGCGGCGGACCACAGCCCATTGGCGGCGGGCGCGCATCCAAGGGCGGAGAGGAACCGGCGGCGAGTCATCATGTCAGGCCTCCGCTCCACGACGACGCCCAGGGAGGCGGCTCAGTTGCCCCGCCGGCCGGTCGGCCTGCTCGTGAAAGCTGCCGCTCGTCAAATCCAACCCCGACGCGATGTACTCGTCGAGCTTTCGGTCCAGTTCGGCGGTGACGGCCGCGTACTTCGCGGCGACATTTACGAGTTCCTCGGGGTCCTGTTCCAGGTTGTACAACTGCGGCGCGTACGGCCTGTCAAGCTTCTCCGGCCTCCAAGCGCGGCTGTAGTTCCATTCGCTGGTACGCACCGCGGCGATCCATCCGTAGGCCTGCACGGCATGGTCGCGAATACTCTTCGTTTGGCCGGTCGCAAGCGGCCAAAGATCGGCGCCGGTTACGCGCGGATCGGGCTTTAGGTTCAGCCGGCCAAGTATCGTAGGAACGATATCGGGTATTTGGACGAAGCCTTTCACTCGCTGCCCCGCGCCTTCCTTGCCCGGCATCCGGATCAGCAGCGGAATATGCGTCACCTGTCCGCGCAAACGCGTGGGACCTTTCAGAAATTCGCCCTGCTCGCCCAGTAGCGCGCCGTGATCGGCCATGAAGACGACAATGGAATTGCCGTAAAGCCCGAGATCGGCGATCGTCTTGAGAATCCGGCCGAACCAGAAGTCGACGCAACTCGATTCGCCGGCGTAGTTGGCGCGAAAACGCGCGACGCCTTCGGGCGGCACTTTGATATCGCCGTAGGGCGGCTCGGGCCAGGACGGACCGGAGGCGCCGGGCATGTATTTCTCGAGGAAGCGCCGGGGCGGGTCCCAGGGCTCGTGCGGGTCGAAGGCCTCCACGTGAAGGTAGAAGGGAGCTTCGCCGCGATTCTCCTGGAGCCACGCCATCGCCGCTTTGGCGACCTGCTCCACCAGCGATTCGCCGTGCTTGAGCCACCGGAGGCGGTTGCGCTTGTACTGGTTCAGGAATCTCGTGAAGCCTTCGCCGTGTTCGGGCCGGCTCAGGTACGACTCCGGAAAAAGGTCGGTGAAGGCGGGCATTTTCCGCGGTGCGGTCGTGTAGGAGTCCACTTCCTGCCCGCGAATCCACTCGTAATAGTCGAAGCCGCGGTGAAAGTTCCTGCTCGGCCGTTGCATGTGGGGCACGTCGGCGATCAGCGCGGAGGTATAGCCGGCTTCTTTCAGGGTTTCGCTCAGGGTGACGTCTTCGTTGTAGAGTTCGTGCCAGCCGGGCAGTTGGACGGGCTCGTGCTGGCGGTGGTAGTAGAAGGGCACGATGCGGCGGCCGGTCATCAGGGTGCGCCGAATGGGAATCGTCGGCATGCCCTCGGGGTAGGCGTCGTCAAAAATGACGGCCTCGCGCGCGAAGGCGTTCAGATGCGGGCAGTCCACCCATTTGCTGCCGTAGCAGGCAAGATTGTCGGCGCGGAATGTGTCGGAGACGAGCAGGATGACGTTCCAACCGTTGCCTTGCTGCCGCGGCGGGCGCTGCCAGATGGAGCCGGAAGGCTCGGGTTCCGCGGGCGGCGCGGCCGGCCGCGCGCAGCCCGCCAAACCGGCGCCCAACGCGGGGGTGGCTTTCAGGAACTGTCTCCGCGATCCGGATTTGTCAATCATTAATCATGGCTCCTTCGTGAAAGGAATTCCTCTGGCAGCGAATATCATATGTGAGCGCCCGGCGGCGTTCAAGAAAACGCCGCGCGTTATGATCGCTGGTATGAAATTCCACACCGAGTATCTCTGGTTCAACACGCCGAAACATCGCGAGTACGTCAACATCACGCCGCGGGTGGAGGAAGCGCTCCGAAAAAGCGGCGTCAAGGAAGGCATGATCCTGGTCTCCGCGATGCATATCACGGCGGGCGTCTGGGTGAACGACGCCGAAGACGGCTTGCTCCAGGATATCGACGAGTGGCTCGAAAAGCAGGCGCCATTCCGCCGCGACTACCGCCATCACCGCACGGGCGAGACCAATGGCGATTCGCATCTGAAGAGCCTGCTCGTCCATCACCAGGTAATGGTTCCGGTTACCGAGGGCAAGCTCGACCTCGGCCCCTGGCAACAGGTTTATTACGCGGAATTCGACGGGCAGCGGCGCAAGCGGGCGATTATCAAAGTAATGGGCGAATGAGCACCGCCCGCGGGGAACCAACGGTGTCCGCCGGGCGTCCGGAAAGAGGTGCGTATGAGACGAGGATTGCTGGTTTGTTCGGCCGTGGCGTTCTCCGCCGTGGCCGCGGAGTTGCCGGTGCGCGAAGTCATCCTGTACAAGCACGGCGTCGGCTATTTTGAGCGCTCGGGCGAACTGGCCGCCGGAGAATCGGCGCGGCTCGACTTCAAGGCGGATCAGATGAACGACGTGCTGAAGTCGCTGACGCTGGAGACGGGCGGCGCCGACAAGGTGATCGGACTGCGGTATGACGCCAGCGAACCGCTGGAGCGCAAGCTGGCGAACTATCCGATCCGGCTGGAGCCGGGCCAGCCGCTGAGCCGTTTGCTCGACCAATTGAAGGGCGCGCGGGTGGAGTTGAAGTTCGGCGCCGAGACGGTTGCGGGAGCGGTAGTGAGCTCCCGCGCGCTGCCGGCGACGGAGCAACAGCCGGAGCGCGAGCAGGTGACGCTTCTGCTCGACACGGCCGAACTGCGGACGCTGGATCTTTCGGCCGCGACGTCGGTTCGGTTCGCCGATCCCGAGCTGCAGCTCCAGCTCAAGGACTACCTGGCGGCGGTGAGCGGCGCGCGGTCGCAGGACGCGCGAAGCGTCTACATCGATTCCTCGGACACGGGGCGGCGGCGCATCACGGCCAGCTACATGATCCCGACCGCGGTGTGGAAGTCCAGCTACCGGCTGATATTCGGCGAGGCGGCGGACCCGACGCTCGAGGGCTGGGCAATCGTGGATAACACGACGGGGGACGACTGGACGAACATCCGGTTGGCGCTGGTTTCGGGCCGGCCGATTTCATTCGTGACGCAGCTTTACGAGCCAAAATACGTGGTCCGGCCGGTGGCCGAACTGCCGGAGGATCGCGCGCAGGCGCCGGTGGTGCATGAAGGCGCGCTGGGCGGCATGCCCCAGGAAGCGGCTATGGCCGCGCCGGCGGCCCCGCCTCCGCCGCCCCGAGCCGCGCGCGAAAACCTGCGCATTGCCAAGGAATACGCCGCCGAAGACCGCGCCCGGATGGAGAGCACCATCGTCGCAACGCCGCAGGCCCGCGAGCTTGGCGAGCTGTTCGAATACCGCTTCGATAAACCGGTCACCGTCCGCAAAAGCGAATCGGCGATGCTGCCCTTCCTCCAGCAGAAGGTGGGCGCGCGCAAGCTCCTGATCTACGCCGATGAGAGTTCGCGGCATCCGATGAACGCCGCCGAGATCGCCAATTCGACGGGGAAGACGCTGGACGGCGGTCCGTTAACGGTGTTCGATAGCGGCGCCTACGCGGGCGAGGCGCTGATGGAGACCCTGAAAACCGGCGATAAGCGGCTGATCAGCTACGGCGTCGATCTGGGTTCCCGCATCACCACCGCTTTCGATTCCGACAGCGTGCGGGTGCGGGAGGTTCACCTGCGGCGCGGCGTGCTAACCGTAAACTCGTCGATCCGCGAGGTGAAGACCTACACCATCCGGAACGTGGACCAAAAAGCGAAGACGCTGGTCATCGAGCACCCGGTGCGGCAGGGCTATCGCCTGCTGAACCAGAAACCTTCCGAACAGACCGCCAATGCCTACCGGTTCGAGGTGAAACTCGCGCCCGACTCTAGCGAGAAATTCGCCATCGAAGAAGAGCGGAGCCTGCACAACGCCTATGCGCTGGCGAACCAGACGCCGGACTTTCTCGCTTCATTCGTCGAGAACAAGGAGATCGGCGGCGAAGCCCGAAAGCAACTGGAACGGATCCTCGCGCAGAAGCGGCAGATCGCGGCCTTGGACAATGAGATCGACCAGGCGCAGCAGCAGATCGGCGAACTGACGGCCGACCAGGCGAGGCTGCGGGAGAATATCGCCAGTCTGAACCGGGTGAGCGGCCAGCAGGAGCAGGTGCAGAAATACGCCGCGCAACTGGCGTCTCAGGAATCGACGCTGGCGAGTTTGCGGGACCGGCTGACGGAGTTGCGGAAGAAGAAGACGGCGCTCGAAGCGGAGCTGAATACAATGATAGAGTCGATGGAGTTCTAGCCTCCAGCCAGGCGTTCGCGGAAAGGTTGCGCGCCGCCGGGTCCGCTTCGCGCGCGGCGCGCCACCGTATGAACGCAATTGTCGTCACGCCCACCTACAACGAGAGAGAAAACCTCGAAGAGTTCGTCACCCGTGTCCGGGAGTGCGCGCCCGGACTGCGCATCCTGGTGGTGGACGACAACTCGCCGGACGGTACCGGCGCCATCGCCGACGAGCTTAGCCGGCGTTATCCGGGCGACGTCATGGTCCTTCACCGGCCCTGCAAGGAAGGGCTGGGGCGGGCGTACGTGGCCGGCTTCGCCCGCGCGCTTGAGGGCGGCTACGACTACATCGTGCAGATGGATGCGGACCTGTCCCACGATCCCCGCTATCTCCCGGCTCTGCTCGAACGGATCGAAACCGCGGACCTGGTGCTGGGCTCGCGCTACATCCGAGGCATCAACGTCGTCAACTGGGACTTCAAGCGGCTGATCCTCAGCAAGATGGCGACGCGGTACGCGCAGATCGTCACGGGCATGCCGTTCACCGACGCCACCGGCGGTTTGAAATGCTGGCGGCGGCAAGCGCTCGAGGCGATCGATCTCAACGGGCTGTTCTCGAACGGCTACCTGTTTCAGATCGAAACCACCTACAAGGCCTATCGCCGCCGGTTCCGCATCGCCGAAGTTCCGATCGTCTTCTACGAGCGGAACCTGGGCCGGTCGAAAATGGATCTGCGAATCATCCTCGAGGCGGTGTGGGGCGTTGTGCGGCTACGGCTGCGGCGCTGAAGTCGGGCTGGTAGCGTGGGAATCTGAAACGTCCCCGGACAGGACACGTCTGCTAAACTGAGGGGGATCGAATGCCCGGGGAGTGGCTCACCGTCCTCAAGCGCTTCATCCTGTGGGACTACCCGCGGGGAAGCCTGCCCTACGACGTGATGTGCGCGCTCATCCTGGCGTTTATATTCCTCACTCCCAGAGACGTGTTCCGCGATCAACCCAAGCCGAAGGACGTGGTGATGATTCCCGGCGCGGAAGGAACGACGGTGTTCTGGATCGATTCCGAGTTGCTGGTCGGCTACTCCGAACAGGAGCGGCTCACGCGCGCGGAAGGAATCATCCGCCACCAGGCGCAGGGAAAGCGGTTGAGACTGGAGCGGCTGGAACCGGTTTTCGATTCGGAGGAGGAGATCAAGGGCTATATGGCGTTTGGCCGGCCCTGACCTGACGAGACGCAATGCTCTCCCTAACAAAGTTGTGCGCCGCACTACTGTGCCTGGGCGGTCCTCTGGCTGCCGATACGCTGAAGGACGTGCTCGGACGGATGGACAAATCCGCGGCGGGGTTCCAGTCGGTAACGGCCAAGGTACGTAAGGCGGCGCATACCGCTGTGTTGAACGAAGACGACGTGGAATCCGGAACGATGTGGATGATTCGGGAGGGCAAGAGCCTGCGCATGCGCATCGAGTTCACCGAACCCGATCCGCGTTCCGTCGGATTTCGCGGGCGCAAGGCCGAGATCTACTATCCGAAGATCAACACCGTGCAGGAGTACGACCTGGGGCAGCACGCGGCGCTGGTGGACCAGTTCCTGCTGTTGGGTTTCGGCACCAAGGGCTCGGACCTGGCGAGAGATTACCATCTGAAATACATCGGCGAGGAAGCGGTTGGCGGCGCCCGGACGGACCTCCTGGAACTGGTTCCGAAATCGAAGAAGGCGCTCGAGCAGCTCAGCAAAGTGGAGCTGTGGGTAGCCAAGGCGGGCTACCCGGTGCAGCAGAAGTTCCATTGGCCCTCCGACGACACGACGACCATCACCTACACCGAGATCGATCTGAATCCCAACCTTTCCGACGCCGACGTGGCGCTGAAGGTCCCGGCCGGCGCCAAGCGCGAGTACCCGCAGAAACAGTAACAATAGGAAACGTGGCGGGATTGGCCGATCCATCCGAGCAACCCCCGTGGTTCGCCGTCCGCGTACGTTCCAACTACGAGAAAACAACCTCGAATTACCTTCAGCAGAAGGGCTACGAGGAATTCACGCCGCTGTACAAGGCCAGGAAACGCTGGTCCGACCGGATACGGGAAGTGGAGCTGCCGCTGTTTCCCGGATACGTGTTCTGCCGGTTCGATCCGAAGAAACGGCTGCCGATTCTCCAGACCCCGGGAGTGGTTTCGGTTGTCGGCTTCGGCTACGAACCCGCGCCAGTCGACCCGTTGGAAATTACGCACTTGCAGCACATCGTGAGCAATGGCCGGAACACCGTCCCGTGGCCCTATCTAAAGGCCGGCCAGAAGGTGCGGGTCACCGCCGGAGCGCTGTATGGGCTCGAAGGCATCCTGCTGGACCTGCGCAATAAGAGCCGCATCATCGTGTCGGTGACGCTGCTGCAACGCTCGGTGGCGGCGGAGATCGACCGGGCGGATATCGAGCCGGTGATCTGAGATTCATCGGGGGCGGTCTGCGGCGAAGAGGCGCGGATTGTGATAATTTGACTGCAGCTTCTGCTAAATAAGATGAATTCCGCTCTCATCACTGGCATCACGGGGCAGGACGGGGCGTATCTTGCCCGCCTGCTGCTTGGGAAGGGCTACGCGGTTCACGGCGTCATACGGCGGTCGAGCACGTTCAATACCGACCGCATCGACGAGCTGTACCGGGACCCGCACGAAGAGGGCGTCCGCCTGCGGCTGCACTACGGCGACGTCTGCGATGGCACCGGGCTGCGGCGCATCCTGGAGAAGACCCACCCGGACGAAATCTACAACCTGGGCGCGCAATCGCACGTGAAAGTCTCGTTCGAGCAGCCCGAGTACACGGCCGACGCCGTGGCGCTAGGCACGCTGAGGCTGCTCGAGGCGGTGCGGGATTATTGCGAACATTCCGGCAAAGCCGTGCGGTTTTACCAAGCTGGATCGTCGGAAATGTTCGGCGGAGCGGCGCCGCCGCAGAACGAACAGACGCCCTTCTATCCGCGGAGCCCGTATGCGGTGAGCAAAACGGCGGCGCACTGGTACGCGGTGAATTACCGCGAGGCGTACGGGCTCTTCATCGCCAACGGAATCCTGTTTAATCATGAGTCTCCCATGCGCGGCGAAACGTTCCTGACGCGAAAGGTGACTCGGGCCGTGGGCCGCCTGAAGCACGGGCTGCAGGACAAGGTGTACCTTGGCAACCTCGAGGCGCGCAGGGACTGGGGATACGCCGGCGACTACGTAGAGGCCATGTGGTTAATGCTCCAGCAGCCGGCGCCGGACGACTTCGTCATCGCGACGGGAGAATCGCACACGGTGCGAGAGTTTGTCGAAGCGGCTTTCGGGTGCGCGGGGCTCGACTGGCGCAAGCATGTGGAGATAGACTCGCGCTATCTTCGGCCGACCGAAGTGGACAGCCTGTGCGGGGATTCGACGAAAGCGCGGCGGCAGCTCGGCTGGGTTCCCAAAGTATCGTTCGCCGACCTGGTGCGAATGATGGTGGACCACGACGTGGAACTGGCGCGCAGAGAGCGGTTCCTTCAGGAGAACGGTTTCGTGGTGGCCGCGGGGGCGCTGCGGTGAACCGCGAAGCGAGGATCTTCATCGCCGGCTCGCGGGGCATGGTCGGCGCCGCGATTCGGCGCCGGCTGGAGGGCGACGGGTACGCCAGCCTCCTGCTTCCAGCGCGCGAGGAACTGGACCTGTCGGACCAGTCCGCCACCGAACGTTTCTTCGCGGAACGCCGGCCGGAGTACGTGTTTCTCGCCGCGGCGCGCGTGGGCGGCATCCATGCCAACCGCGCCTATCCGGCCGAATTCCTTCACGAGAACCTCGCCATCCAGACCAACGTCATTCACGCGGCGTGGCGCCACGGCGCAAAAAAGCTCCTGTTTCTGGGTTCCTCGTGCATCTACCCGAAGCTTTCCCCACAGCCGATTAAGGAAGAGTACCTCCTCACTGGGCCGCTGGAGCCGACCAACGAATGGTACGCCATAGCCAAGATCGCGGGGCTGAAAATGTGCCAGGCCTACCGCCGCCAATATGGATTCAACGCAATCTGCCTGATGCCGACCAATCTCTACGGCCCGGGCGACAACTTCGACCTGGCGACCTCGCACGTACTGCCGGCGCTGATGCGCAAGTTCCATGAGGCCCGGCTGAGCGGCGCCCCGAGCGTGACAATCTGGGGCACGGGGCAGCCGAGACGGGAATTCCTCCACGTGGACGACTTGGCGGAGGCCTGCGTTTTCCTCATGCGGAGCTACGACGGCGAGGCCATCCTGAACGTCGGCGTCGGCGAGGATCTTTCAATCGCCGATCTCGCCTCACTGATCGGCGAGGTGGTGGGATACAAGGGGCAAATCGTCTTCGACGCGGCCATGCCGGATGGTACGCCGCGCAAGCTGCTGGAAGTCTCGCGGCTCACTGCGCTCGGATGGCGTCCTAGTATTCCGCTGCGCGAAGGCATCGAGCGCACCTACCGCGCGGAATTCCTCGCGGCGCCCGTCGGTTAGTCTCATCTGCGCGGGCGGCAGGTAAGCCGTCACCTACTCCACCAGTTCGAAGGGCATGGCGATTGCGATCGGCTTGCCCCGGCCGACGCCCGCGATAAGGGGATTGTAGAACCGAAGCGGATAGCCATCGACGGTGATGCTGATCCGGTCCCCGTCTGTCCAGGCGCCCGACCGCGTCACGGTAACCATGGATTGGGTGAGCCCCATGAACCCCGGCGGTGGTGTTTGATTCGCTCCTACGCCGCCGTCCCCGCCGGGCAGGCCCGGATTACTGTAAAGGACCATGTTGCGAATGGCGGCCGGATCATACGGGCGTACGGCCCCGTAGCGGGCGGCGGCGCGGACGCGCTCCACGATGCTCTGGTGCACGAACAGCACCTGGCCGACATCGAGCAGACCGATCACGAAGATGAAGAAAGTAGTCGTGACGAGGGCGGATTCCAGGAGAGCCTGGCCCTTACGTTTACGGTTCACTTTGATATTTGCGTTTGTCATGCCGTTCTCCGCATACCAACCTCAAAATAGGGGGTCGAACCGGCCCGTGTAGGGCACGCTGAACCGGGGTTTCTGAGCAAGATCGATCGTATCGACGACGCTGTTGATCTGGAAGTTCTGAATCGCAACGGCGACTTCTCGGGGGACGCCATTCTGAAAGGTCATGGTGACGCTCACGTTTTCCGGCCTGAGCCCCGCCCGGACAGGTGTGGTTCCGCCGGCGGGGTCGCCGTAGACCACCATATTCCGGACCGCAGTGAGGTAGGCGGCGGAAGGCGTCGTAGTGGGTGAGTTGTAGGTTTGCAGCGAAGCGAACCTGGCGCCGGCGCGCACGGCGCTGGCCAGGGAGTCGTAGACGTAGAACGCGTAACCGAAGCTGTATGTGCCTACGAAGATCGGGACGAGAAACGAGAACGAGAGCGCGAACTCGATCAGCGCGTTGCCTCGCTGTCTGCGTCTGTGTGAAGTGGCTGGCGTCATCGCGGGTTACTCCTGGAGCCTCACGACGTAGTAGCCCGGCCCTCCGGCGCCAGGACCCGTGGAACCCTGGACGTACGCGCCGACGTACTCGGCGCAGAATGGCTTGTTGCCTCCCTGAGCGCTGAGGTATGTGCTCTCGTCAAGGAGGTAGAATGCCCCGATCTGGACGATCTGATATCCTCCCGGCGCGCCGAGGTTGATTGGCGCTGCTACGAGGCGCCGGCCGTTGCCTCGGGTGCGACCGCCGTTGAAGTATTCGGCGAAGGTGTTCGAGGTCGTGTCGGTGTCCTGCCTGATGCGTTCGACGATCGCATCCTGCATCGTTTGCTTGGCGCCTCCGGTCATGGTGACGCTGTCGCCGACCTGGCGAAACACGGATTGATAGTCGTAGACGATCGATTGGCGAATGATGGAAGCGCTGGTATTCTCGATGAAACCGCGCTCCTCGCCTCCGCCCGCCTGGGCGATATCGAGTACGTCCTGGTAGCGATCCCCGGAGCAGGTGGTATTTTGGTTGTTGAGCTTCGGGCTGGCTGCCCAGCGCAGCGTGTAAATCTGCCCCGGCGTCAGACCCGTAATTGGATCCGCACCCGGCAGTTGCGCGGACGGAGGGTGAGCGAATGGAGAGAACGGGAACAGGCCTTCCCGGAACTTGGTCTTGGAAACTTGCGAACTGATCGCCATGGCCCGAACGGGCCGGGTGGCCTGCTGAATGATTGTTTGCATGAGGGTCATCGGAACGTTCGCCTGGCCGGTCACCCTTACGGAAAGGTGGTTGGCGGCGGTCGGGGGGTTGGACTCCCAAGGTCCGGCCGCGCTTGGAGCGAATTCCACCAAGGCGCCGCTGAAGGGGTTAAAGCCGAAGTTCCAGCGGTTGACGCTTGCCGCGACAGTATCCCGGGCGTTCTGCAAGCCCGTCTGCGTACCATTCAATTCGAGCGCCGCTCGCAGCGAGGCGGCGTCCACGTAGTTCTGCGCTTCGTGTTTGGCGATGTACATCCGGCCCAGGTCGATTGCCAGTCCTGACAGCCCGAGCACCGCCAGTAAAGAAAGAGACGTGGCTAACAAGATGTAGCCCTTCCGTCTCCCGCGACCGACCCGGCCAGCCTGGATCTGTTCCATGGGCTATTACCACTCCCGGGGTTATCCATCGATCGCCGAGGCGAAAACAATCGTCGGACAGACGCCTAATTCCGCTTGCTGAAATAGCCCTAACTTGTCGTTGCGGATCGTTTGGCCGGCGGCGCGACTCCAGCCGCGGATGGGACCGTGCTTAGGGCCGTGGGTGAAGCCAGGCTCGGACTGGTCAACGATTTTCGCGGCAAACTTGTTCCACAATCGCCCTCAGTAGGGCTATGATAGTGCGAGGGAGAGAGCTTTGACTGACATTGACAACATAATCAGACAACTCGAACAAGAGCGAACGGCGATTGAGAAGGCGCTCGCGGCGCTGCGGGAGTTAGGTGGTTCAGCCGCCGCGCCGAAACGGCGGGGCAGGCCCAAGGGGACCAAGAACGCCCCAATGACTGAAGGCCGCCGGCGCCAGATAGAGGCCATGCGGCGATATTGGGCCGAGAAGCGAGCCGCCAAAAAGGCGGCCTCGAAGGAAGCGGCGTAGAATCGTACGGCAGACAGGCGGCCCGCAAGGGCCGTTGCTTACGTCCTGTGTCAGGCGCCTGAGCTATATCAGGCGCCTGAATCCTTGAAAAAATCTCGTCTCGCGCCAACTACATCTATGGCAACGCAACGGCGCGGATCGCTCCGCGGCGGCCGGACTCCGGCAGACATAGCCAATGACCTCAGCGAGTTAGCAGTCGCCGGGAGACCCGGCCGCGGGTTGCCAGGGAAAAAGTGCGGGAACCATTGCTTGCGCCGCTGGCCGCGCTGGCCGCCGGCATCGTCGGGTCGAGGTTGGCGCCGTTCGAGGCGTGGGAACTGGCGTGGCCGCACCTCGCCCTCTCGGTTCTCGCCGTGCTGGCCTTTTGGAAAGGCTCGCGTCGAAGCGGATTCCTGTGTCTGCTGGCGCTGCTCGCCTTCACGGGCGCGCTGATCGATACGCTGCACCGGCCGGGGCCGCCTCCGGAACTGGACGCGGGGCCGCGCGAAATCGTGCTGCTGTCCGGGTGCGTCGTCGAGCCGTCGGTGTTCTATGAGGGCCGTGAGCAGTTTGTGATGGAACTGGCGCCGGGGGCGCGCGCGACGGTCAACGTGTACCTGAAAGAGGGCGAACAGCCGCCGGATTTGCCGTACGGACAGGTGGTGGAGGTCGAGGGGCGGGCGCGCCAGCCGCACAATTTCAACAATCCCGGTTCCTTCGATTACGCGGGATACCTGGCGCGGAAGAACATCTATTGGACGGTGTCGGCATCTTCGCCGGCGCAGGTGAGGCTTCAGCCGGGTAGCTGCGGATCGGCCGCGCAGGGATTCCTGTTTCGCATCCGCACAGGGGCGCTGGAGCGGTTGGAAGCGCTCTACGGCGCCAAACCGGCCGAAGCGGCCATGCTCCGGGCCATCTTGTTGGGCGAGCCGTCCAAACTGGAGCGGGTTTGGAAGGACGAGTTCCGCCGCACCGGTACGTACCACACGCTGGTGATCTCGGGCCTGCACCTCACGGTTTTGGCGGCGTGCCTGTTGTTTCTGTTCCGGGTGGCGAATCTCGGGCTGGGAACGACGCTGCTGCTCACCTCGCTTGCCGCGTGGCTGTACGCGCTGGTGACCACCTCCAACGCGCCGGTGATCCGGGCAGCCACCGGCCTGACGTTGTACCTGGTCGCCGGTTTTTTCTTCCGGCGGCGAAGAATTCTGAACATCCTGGCGGCCACGGCAATCCTGTTCCTGGTTGTCGATCCGGACCAGCTTTTCGATCCCAGTTTCCAGTTGTCGTTTCTGTCGGTGGCCGTCATCGGCGCGCTGGCCATTCCGTTCCTGGAACGGACGTCGGTTCCGTACGCCCGGGGGCTTGCGGCGCTGGGAGACGCGGACCGCGACGCGCGCCTGCCGCCGCGGGTGGCGCAATTCCGGCTGGAATTGCGGCTCCTCGCCGAAACAGCAGAACTGTGGGGGCGGATTCCGCGCGGCGCGACGCTGGCAACGATGGGCCTCGCGCTCCGGGCGGCGTTCTACATTTACGAAACCGCGGCGTTGTCGGCGGTGATCCAGGTGGGCCTGGCCCTGCCGATGGCGGTCTATTTCCACCGGGTGTCGTTCACCGGGCTGCTGGCGAACCCCATCGTGGCGACGCTCATGTCGCTGGCGATTCCGACGGGCTATTTGGCGATGCTCACGGGTTGGGCGCTGCCGGTAAGGGCCGCCGAATGGATGGTGGC
The DNA here is from genome assembly GCA_026129905.1 of Bryobacteraceae bacterium. Classification (GTDB taxonomy): domain Bacteria; phylum Acidobacteriota; class Terriglobia; order Bryobacterales; family Bryobacteraceae; genus JAHCHE01. The sequence goes on from JAHCHE010000004.1 coordinate 327,673, forward strand.
GGCCTCGCTAAAATCGGCATCGTATTTCGCCGGGTGGGAGCCGGCGTGGCGGGTCCCGGCGCCGCCTGCGTGGCTCTTCGGGGCTGTCTTGATTTCCCTGCTGGCCACTGCGGTGACTGTGCGGACGCTCCGGCGGGCTCGCGCGCCTGCGATGCTGGGCCTCGGCGCCCTCACGGTGGTCCTGGCGTTGCACCCGTTCGCGCCGCGGGTTACGAAAGGCGCGCTGGAGGTGACGGCCATCGATGTGGGGCAGGGGGAGAGCCTGCTGGTGGGGTTCCCCGACGGAAAGCTGATGGTGGTCGACGGCGGAGGGATTCCGGCGTTCCGCGGCAGGGCGAAGCCGAGGCTCGAGATCGGCGAGGACGTCGTTTCGCCGTACCTGTGGAGCCGGTCGATTCGCCGGTTGGACGCCGTGGTTTCCACCCACGGCCACGAGGATCACATCGGAGGGCTATCCGCGTTGTTGGACAACTTCCGGCCGGCGGAGCTGTGGGTGGGCGCGGTGACCGGAAATCCGGTGTGGACGGGTCTGCGGCGCAAGGCGGAGGCAAAGGGAGTGAAGGTGGTCGAACTGCGGGAGGGCAGCCGGTTTACCTTTGGCGGAACCCACGTGGAAACGCTGGCCCCGCCGCTGGATTACGAGCCGGCCGCGGAACCGCGCAACAGCGATTCGTTGGTTTTTCGCCTCTCCTACGGCGAGCACTCCTTTCTGCTCACCGGCGACACCGAAAAGCGGATGGAAGAGTGGATGGCCGAAAGCGGGCTGTTGCGGCCGACGCTGGTGGTGAAGCTGGGCCACCATGGCAGCCGCACATCGACATCGGAAGCGCTGCTGGACCGGACCCGGCCGGCCTTCGCGCTGATCTCCTGCGGCTACGAAAACTCCTTCGGTTTTCCTCACCCCGACCTGTTGGATCGCCTCCAGGCGCGCGCCGTGCAGGCGGTGAGGACCGACCGTGATGGGGCGGCCACCATCCGGAGCGACGGCACCCGCATCGAGGTTGAAGCGTTCACCTCGGTCGCCCGCCGGCCGGCGTTCTGGACGCGTACGCCGTTCTAACCCGAAGTTCTAGACCGCTACGAGTGGAAGTTTTTTGTTTTGACTTGGATAGGTCTTTGGGGAGTGGCCCGCATCCTGGAGCCGGCCTCCAAGCTGGCGACCGCGCGCGGGCTTCACTCCGACACTCTACACCACAGCCTCGGCGAAGTGCTGGATCTGGACTCCGCCGACGAGACCGAACTCTACCAGGCCATGGACTGGCTGCTGCCCCAGCAGGCGCGCATCGAACAGGAACTGGCCAGACGCCACCTCTCCCACGGCGGCTTGGCGCTGTACGATTTGACCTCCACCTACTTCGAAGGTCGCCACTGCCCACTGGGCAAACTGGGCCACTCGCGCGACCACAAGTCCGGCAAACTGCAGATCGTCTTTGGCCTGCTCACCAACGCCGCGGGTTGTCCCGTGGCAGTGGAGATCTTCGAAGGCACCACAGGCGATCCCAAAACGGTCGCCTCGCAGGTCCAGATATTGCGCCAGCGGTTCGGCCTCTCCGATGTCGTGCTGGTCGGCGACCGCGGCATGATCACCAGCGCCCGGATTCGCGAAGACTTGCCCGCCGCGTACGGGATCCCATGGATCTCTGCTTTGCGCCCCAGCCAGATCCAAAAACTGGCCACCGGCGGCCACCTGTAGATGTCGCTGTTTGACCGGACCGACCTGGTCGAGATCGCGCATCCCGATTTCCCCGGCGAACGTCTGATGGCATGCTTCAATCCGCTGCTGGCCGAAGAGCGCGCGCGCAAACGGCCCGATCTGCACTACCGGCGCAAAACCGCCAACATCGAGCGCGAACAAGGTCTGGACGGAATCACAAATGATTCGGACCAGCGTGCTAACAAGCTCTATCGAGCCAGCAGGTCGTGGCAAAGTTACAAAGGCTTGTCCGGCTCGAGAGCGCGCCTTCCGCAGTTTGAAGAGCGTCGATCCGCACGTTGGCCCCATCCACCACCGCCTGCCCGATCGCGTCCGCGCCCACATCCTGCTTTGCATGCTGGCCTACTATGTCGAGTGGCACATGCGCCAACGCCTGGCTCCGACGCTGTTTGACGATGACGACAAACCGCAAGCGCAGGCCGCGCGCCGTTCCATCGTCGCTCCCGCGCAACGCTCGGCCGCTGCCGAACGCAAGGCCTTAACCAAACAAACCGCCGACGGTTTGCCGGTGCACAGCTTTCAAACTCTGTTCGGTGACCTAGCCACGATCGTCAAGAACAAAACGTCGCCGCCTTCGATATGCTCACCCAACCCACCTCCAGCAGCGCGCTTTCGATCTGCTGAACGTTCCCCTGCGACTGAAATAGCCCCCGTAGGCAGTAGCCCGTCCGAAAATCTCCGCCAAGCCCTTACTCTGCCTGGATTTCCATCACTGCTGCCAAAGAACTTCGGACTAGACCTTCGGCTTAGAGGGCGCGATTGCTCAGGTGAAGGAGGAGTTTAGGAGGAACGAGAAGATGCAGCAGGTGCTCGATGCGATGGGCTTGATAGTAGATTTCCCGTTCTGACACAGGATAATTTTCGCCCCTGCTCGCTGGAGCGCTGTGGTCTTGATCAGGTCGGTCTCACCGCAAGGCGGCCGTCGCCTTCACGTCTCCACGCTGGCCATCATTTTGTCGAGGACGTCCCGGTCAATTTCGTAGCCGAGGCCGGGTTTGGTCGGGGCGTAGACGTAGCCGTCTTTGGCGATGCGGATCGGGTCCTTGATGTAGGGGCGGTCGGCGACGCCTTGGGGAACGGTCATCTCGAACCAGACGTTGTTCGGCATCGCCAGCTCGCAATGGAAGTGGACGGCGTGGTCGAAGGCTTCGCCCCAGTTGTGCGGGGCGCATTCCATGCCGAAGCACTCGGCCAGATGCGCCACCTTCATCGCGCCGGTGATGCCGCCGATGTTGTCAACGATGAGGCGGACGACGTCCACGGCGCCGCGGCGGATGTACTCCGGGTAGTCGTAAATCGAGAAGATGAATTCGCCGATGTGGATGGGCGTATCCAGGGCGCGGCATAGCTCGACCAAGCCGTCGATGTCGCTGGTTGGGATGGGGTCTTCGTAGGCGACGTAGTTCAGCTCGTCCATCAGGCGGCCCACCTTCATCGCTTCCTCGCGGGTGTAGACGCCGACGGGGTCGTTCAGCAGCAGGTAGTCGTCGCCGGCGGCCTTGCGGACCGCTTTGGCCACCTCCATGTCCAGCTTGTAGTCGACCCGTCCGCCGGGCTCCTTGGGATCGGGCGGGTGAATCTTATAAGCCTTGAATCCTTCGGCTTTGCACTTCAGGACTTCGTCGACGAACTCGTCCACGGTGGCGTGGTGCTGGGAACTGGCGTAGGCGAGGACGCGGTCGCGATAGGCGCCGAGAATACGGTAGATGGGGAGGCCGACGGCTTTGCCCAAAATGTCCCAGAGGCAGTTGTCGATGGCCGAGGCGTAGGAGCTTTGGCCGCGGCGGCGCTGCTGCGGCTCCCATTGCGAGGTCAGCGCCGGCAGGTCGTAGGCGTTCTTGCCCGCCAGGCGGCGCTTGGAGTACTCCAGCCAGCCGAGATTGCTCCAGTGCGGGTGCCAGTAGGCGTCGGCGAGAGTGTAGTTGCCTTCGATGCCGCTGTTGGTGACGATGGCGGCCACCTTCGAGTAGCCGGCGTTGGTGACGGCGCGGCCGCTCATCTTGCGGCGGTCGAGGACGTAGACTTTCACCTCCTTGATGGTGAGGTCCGGCAGGTCGCCCTTCTTAATTCCGACGGATTGCGCCGCCGCGAGGGCCGGATCGCTGAGCGCGGAGACGCCCGCCAGGGACCCAACCGCGGCGCCTCCGAGGAAACCGCGTCGCGACACGTTTTGTTTCGACATGATTCTCTCCCGCGGCCAGTTGCCGCCTGGGGCGCGCCGGCGCGCGATGCCCCTGCGTGCTTATCATGATCACCGCGGCGCGGGATTTGCAAATCGGTGGCGGAAGCCCACGAGCCCGCTGTCAGCCGGAGGCATCGAGGATCGAGGCGAGTTCGCCCTTGAGTTCGGCGAGCGGCTGGCGGGCCATGGGATCGGCGATGCGGTTGGTCAGCTCGTAGGGGTCGGACGGCAGGTGGTAGAGTTCGTCCATTCCCTTGAGTTCGGAGTACTGGATGTACTTCCACTCGTGCGTGCGGACGGCTTTGTATCCCATGCTTGCGATGCGAGGGAAAACGCGGTCCGAGTAGTACTCGATGAGGAAGGTCTCGGGCCAGGAGGATTGGCGGCCGGCCCACAGCGGCGCGAGCGAGCGCCCCTGGACTTCGGGCGGAACCGGGACTCCGGCGGTCTTTAGGATGGTGGGCGCGACGTCGATTCCGAGCGCGAACTGATCGGCGGCGAGACCGGGACGGATGCGGCGGCCGTAGCGCATGACCAGCGGCATGCGGATGGATTCCTCGTAGGCGAGGCGGCGCTCGTGGCTGAGGCCGTGCTCGCCGTAGAAGTAGCCGTTGTCGCCAGCGAAGATCAGGAGCGTGTCGTCGAGCCGGCCGGTTTCTTCAAGCGCGGCGAGGATGCGGCCGACGCCCTCGTCCACCGCCATCAGCTCGCGCCAGCGGTTGCGGATGGTCTCATCGCCGGTGACGGTGGCGGGGCCGAGCGGCGGGAGGCCGGCGATGGCGCGTTCGATGGCCGGCTTCCCCTTGGGAGGGCGGCCGTAGCTGGGACGGCGCGGAATCTTCGCGTCCTCGTACATTCCTTTGTGGCGCTCGGCCGGGATGAAGATTCCTTCTCCGGAGACGCTGCCGTCGTCGGCCTGCTGTATCTCCGGGTGCAGGGCTTTGTGCGATACGCAGAGGCAGAACGGGCGTGCAAGCGCCCGCCGTATGAAATCGATCGAAAGGTCGGTGAAGATATCGGTGACGTATCCGCGCGCCTGGCGGCGGTTGCCGTTCTCGTTGAGGACAGGGTCGATATAGGTCCCCTGGCCGGGGAAACTGATCCAGCGGTCGAAGCCGGGGCGCGGCGCGTCGTCGTTGCCCATGTGCCACTTGCCGATGAAGGCGGTTTCGTAGCCGGCATCGTGGAGCAGGCGAGGGAAAGTGACCAGGCGGCGGCTCTGCTCGTTGCGGGCGGTGTTATCGGTGATGCCGTGGCGGTGCGCGTACTGCCCGGTAAGGAAGCAGGCGCGGCTGGGCGAGCAAAGCGGCGTGGTGTGAAAGGCGTTGCGGAACAGGGCGCCTTCGCGGGCCAGCCGGTCGACATGCGGGGTCCGGACGACGGGATGACCGGCGCAGCCGAGTTCGTCCCAGCGCAGGTCGTCAACGAGAATGAAAATGACGTTCGGCCGCGCGGCCGTCTGGCTCGCGGCGCCCAACGCCGGCGAGAGCAGCAGTCCGCAAGCGTCGCGGCGTGTCACGGCTCGGGAAGGCGCTGAAAGGTGAACTTCTGCTCGCCGACCGCGCCCTCCTGCGTGCGGGTGGTGAGGTAGATTTCGAGCGTGTCGGGTTCGGGCCGCTTGAAGGTGAGGTTTTCAAACCAGGCTTCGTTGGGGGCGAGCTTGACGAGGCGGTAGCGGACGCAATCGTCCTTCTCCTCCCAGCCTTTCATGTCGGCGCCGAAGTGCTTGGTGCGCATCTCGAGCGAGCCGGCGTCCTCGGTAAGGGTGATGAATTCATACATGCCGGCGTCGTCGCCCTTGGTGATGCGAAAGATTCCAACCATGTTGCGGCCCAGCGGCGAACTCCAGATTTCCTCGGTGGTTTCGCCGAACGCGGAGCCTTGCCAGCGCCCGGCAAGCCAGGCCACATCCTGAATGCGCGCGGCCGGCCGGTTGGCAGGGTCGGCAAGCGCAAGAGTATTAGCGCCCAGTGGCATTGGGGCTTATTGTACCGCGAAGGGGCTGTGGGCGCGCTCGGCCCCCGGCAAGTCGGGCGGCGCGGGCCGTGATACACTTCATCTGGTGCGCCGGCGGCCCTCGAAAGGCGGCGTCCCGGGCGCTTTCGGGCACGGAAAGCCGTCCGGTTTACGTATCTTTGAGATGAGGCAGGAATCATGATTCTCGGCAAATTCTGGAGCGCGATTCGCGCGCAGCTTAACAAGATCGCCAATCTTTTCTGGGAGGCGGACCCGATCGCGCAGATGCAGTACGAGCACGACATGGCGGTGGAGCAGCTCAAGGAAGGGCGCAAGGGGCTGGAGACCTACCGCGCGCTGGTGGAGCGCGTGTCGCGGCAGGCGGCGGCCACAAAGGCGCACGTGCAGAAGCTGGAAGCGGAGACCAAGGCGTACCTGAAAGCGGGAGAGCGCGAGACGGCGGCGAAGTTCGCGCTCGAGCTTCAGAAGGCGAAGCGGGAGCTGGCCGGCCACCAGGAGCAGCTCCATATGCACGAGACGGGATACGAGAACAATCTCAAGAAGATCAAGCACGCCACGCACAAGCTGGCCGAGGTGCGGGACCGCATCCAGAAGTACGACGCCGAGTTGAAGATGAGCGCGGCGGAAGCGGAAGTGGCGGCGCTGGCGCAGAGCTTCGACTTCAACGTGACCACGGATTTCGGGCAATTGGAGCAGATGATTCAGGGCAAGATCGACAAGAACCGGGCGAAAGCCCGCGTGGCGGCGGACCTGTCGGCCGAGGGGCTGAAGGAGATCGAGGCGGAAGAGCGCGTGCAGAAGGTGCTGGCGGAGGAAGCGCTGACGCAGTTCGAGGTGGAACTGGGCTTGCGCTCGCCCGAAACCACGGCGATTCCCGAAACGGCGAAGGACCTGGGACCGGCTGTCGGCAAGGAGACGGCGACGGAGAAGATATGAACGGTCCGGGCACGAAATCCGGGGCGGCAACGTATCGCAAATGATAGACGGAGTGAGTTGAGAGGAGAACGAGTCCATGGCCAACGGTAGTCCGAAACCCGCGTTTTACCTCGCCGTGTTCGTCATTGTAATCGCGCTGGTGGCGCTGGCGTTGTACCGCTTCGGGGCGCTTCCCGGCGCGAAGCGGGACGGCATCAGCAAGGAGGACTTGCAGCAAGCGGTGGAGTCGCCCGACAGCCAGGGAATCACCACCGCGAAAGATTACAGCTACGTGCCAGCGCAGAAACTGCCGCCAGTGCAGGGCATCTCGAGCTATAAGCCGATGGAGGACCGCACGGTGCGGTTCGCCATCAACGTCTGGGCCGGGTGGGCGCCGATCATTTTCGCGAACAACGGATTCAGAGCGGGCAAGGCGTGGCGGAGCTCCGGAGGAAAGGACTTCAAGCTGGAGGTGACGCTGATCGACGACCCGGTGGCGATGCGCGACGCGTACGCCGCCGGAAGCGTCCACATCGGCTGGGCGACGTTGGACATGATCCCGCTGTTTATGGAGAGCCTCAGGCGCGATTCGCGCGTGATGCCGCGGGTGTACCAGCAGGTGGACTGGTCCAACGGCGGCGACGGCATCGTAGTGCGGGAGAACGTCAAGACCGTGGCGGACCTGCGCGGCAAGACGGTGGTCCTGGCGCAGAATTCCCCCTCGCAATTTTTCGCGCTTAACGCGTTAATTAATTCGGGGGTGCAGCCGTCGGAGGTCAATTTCAAGTACACCCAGGACGCTTTTCAGGCGGCGGCGGCGTTTAATGCCGATAAATCGATTGCGGGCGCGGTGAGCTGGGCGCCGGATATCTACAACCTGGCGAAGGTGAAGGGCAACCGGATGCTGGTGACCACCGCGACGGCCAATAAGCTGATCGCCGACGTCTGGTTTGCCCGCGCCGATTTCGCCAAGGACAATCCGGACATCGTGGAGGGACTGGCGCGCGGCATCTTCGACGCGATGGAGTCGCTGAAGGAGCAATCGAACAAGCAGGCGGTGGCGAAGCTGATGGCGGCCGGCTACTCCATTCCCGAGACGGACGCCCTCAGCATGCTCGGCGACGCGCATTCGACCAATTACGCCGACAACCGCGAGTTTTTCCTGAACCAGAACAACCCCACCAATTTCGAGCGCACGTGGAATATGGCGTATTTCCTCTATAAGCGCATCGGAGCGGTATCGGACAAGGTGGAGTTCGACCAGGTGATGGACTTCAGCGTCATTCAGAAGTTGGGCAAGGAGCCGAAGTACGCCAACCAGAGGAGCGATTACGACGTGCAGTTCGCGCCCGTCCCGGCCAGCGCCGTTCAGAGCGAAAGCGAGGAGATTCTCACGAAGACAGTGGTGATCCACTTCTTCCCGAATTCCTGGGATCTGAACAAAAAAGTGGAGAAGAACGTGGGCGGGAAGACCGTGGAGGAACTCTACGACCCGAACGTGAATTTCGTGGTCGAGGAGGTGGGCAAGCTCGCCGGCCAGTACGGCGCGGCGCGCATCGTGATCGAAGGCCACTCGGATTCGTCAATGCGCGGACAGGTTCCCGAGAGCGCCGTTCAGGAGCTGAGCATGAACCGCGCGAACTCGGTGAAGGAAGCGATCGTCCGGAAGTTCAATACGCTGCAGCCGAACCAGTTTTCGGCCTCCGGCGTGGGGTGGAACCGGCCCGCCGATCCCTCCGACCCGATGAACCAGGCGAAGAACCGGCGGGTGGAAGTGAAAGTGTACCCCGCCGAGGCGCCCTAATCGACTGGACCGCTCTGGAAGAACATGGTCAAGCACAAGCCGCGGTTGTTCGAGTTGCGCATTGCGCCGCCGCCGTTGACCGCAAGGCTGCTCGGCGTGGGGACGGTGGCGTTTCTCGTATTCCTGTGGTGGCTGGCCACCCGCGGCGCGACGGCGGAAGCGCGCTGGGTATCGCCCGTGGTGCTGCCGTCGCCGGGCGAGGTGCTTGGAAGCATCGGCGTTCTGTGGACGGAGCGGGCGCTGGCGGCGAGTATCGCGGCGACGCTGCGGCGGGTGCTGATCGGCTTCGGGCTGGCGATCCTGGTGGGCGTGCCGCTGGGCATCGCGGCGGGCGCGTGGCGCGTACTCGACGCGGCGGCGGCGCCGATCGCGCTGTTCGGGCGCAACGTTCCGGTGGCGGCGCTGATCCCGTTAACGGTGCTGTGGTTCGGCATCGAAGAGACGCAGAAGGTGATGTTCATCTTCGTCGCCTGCGTGCCGTTCGTGTTTTCCGACGCGGTGCGGGCGGTGACCTCGCTGCCGGAGCGCTACGTCGAGACGGCGCAGACGCTGGGCGCGACGCCGCTTCAGATTGTCTGGAAGGTGCTGGTGGCCCTGTCGCTGCCGGACATTTACCGCAGCCTCCGGTCGCTGTTCGGCATGGCGTTCGGCTACATCATGCTGGCCGAACTCATCAACGCCGAGCACGGACTCGGCTACCTGCTGAGCACGAGCCAGCGGCGCGGGTTGAGCGAACATATCATTCTGATCCTGCTGGTGATCGCGGGGCTGGCGTTTCTGATCGACCGTTTTCTGCTGTGGCTCCAGCGCGGGCTGTTCCCATACCGGCAGGACCTGGAGTAAGCGGATGCAGCCGCCGGAAGAAACGATCGTCGAGTTCGCCAGCGTCAGCAAATCGTTCGGCGGCGCGCCGGTGATCCGGGATATCAACTTCAAAGTCGCCAACCGGCCGGATCACGGAGAGTTCATCGCGATCCTGGGGCCGTCGGGCTCGGGCAAGTCCACGCTGCTGCGGCTGATTGCCGGGCTGAGGCCGCACTTCCCGCCGACGACGGGCGCGGTGAAGGTGCTGAACAAGCCGGTGGACGGACCAGGGGCCGACCGGGGAATGGTGTTTCAGGATTACACCTCGTTCGACAACCGGACGGTGGAGGACAACATCGCGTTCGGCCTGGAGTGCAAGGGCGTGCCCGCAAAGGAGCGCAAGGAGCGGGCGCGACAATGGATCGCCAACGTGGGCCTCAACGTCGCGGCCGACGCGCAGAAGTATCCGCACCAGCTTTCCGGGGGCATGCGGCAGCGGGTGGCGATCGCGCGGACGCTGATTCTGAAGCCGCGGATCATTCTGATGGACGAGCCGTTCGGGGCGTTGGATCCCGCCATTCGCCTCAGCATGCAGGACCTGCTGGTGAAGTTGTGGCGGGACCAGGAAGCCACCGTTTTCTTCGTCACGCACTCGGTGGAGGAAGCGGTGTACCTGGGGGACCGGGTGTACGTCCTTTCGTCGTCGCCCGGCCGGCTGATCCGTGAAATCGAGGTCCCTCCGCCGGACCGGCCGGCGCGCGAGATGCAACGGGAAGCGGAGTTCAACAAGCTCGTCTTTGAGATCCGCGACATAATAGAAAAGCTGGAAGGCTCGACGGACCGGTAGCCGCCGGGCGCCGGAATTGTCATGGCGGACGTGAGCACACAGCCTCTTGGGGGCAGGCGGGCAACGCTTAAGGACTACCTGAAGCACGCATTCCTCTACCGCTGGAACATGCTGTTATTCCTCGGCGGAGTGGTGGGGGCGATGGTGAGTCCATGGCCCGACGCGGTGCTGCCGCTGCTGGCGGCGGCCGAAGGCGTGTACCTGGCGGGGCTGACTTCCTCGGCCAAGTTCCGCCGCGCGGTGGACGCGGCGGTGTACCAGGAACAGCGGCGTCCGCAGATCATCCAGAACCAGCGGACGTTGCAGGAGATGGTCACCAGCCTGCCGGCGGAGGCGCGGCGGAGGTTCGACGAACTCCGGCAGCGCTGCGTCGAGATGCGGGCGCTGGCTGCGCGGGTGCGTGGGCGGGCGCCGAGGAGCAGGGTCGACGATGGCAGCACGGCGGCGCTCGACCGGCTGTTGTGGGTGTTCTTGCGCCTTCAGGTTTCGCAGGAGGCCCTGAAGCGCTTCCTCGATCGGACGCGGCCGGACGAAATCCGAGCGAGGCTGAACGACGCCAAGAAGAAGCTCGATACGGGCGCGAACGACGAGCGGGTCCGGCGGTCGCTGGAAGACAGCATGGCGGTGCAGGAATTGCGGCTCGACAACTATCAGAAGGCCGTGCGGAACGCGGATTACGTGCGGGTGGAATTGGATCGCATCGAGGCAAAGATCCACGCCTTGACGGAGGCTTCCGTGAACTGTCAGGACACGGAGATCCTCTCCAGCCAAATCGATTCGGTGGCCGAGAGCATGCAGTCCACCGAGAAGGCCATCACCGAATTGCAGCAGATCACCGGCATGGTCGATGAGCTCGACGAACCGCCGGCGATCCTCCTGGCGGACCTGGGCGCCGGGGGACGAAAGCGATGAGCGCGGAAACGGGCCTGCTGGTGGAGAAGCCGCCTGGCGGAGCGCCGAACCGGACGCCGGAATGGTTTCCGGTGTGGGCGGCGCGGCTTTCGGATCTGTACTTTTCGGGGACCACGTCGATGTTCATCCTGCACGGCGCGGTGCAGGACTACGTGCGCAACGGCAAGGATCCCGCCTATGGGACGCTGGCGGACTTCCTGGCGGAGCAGATTTTCGGACGCTGGGACCTGGTGCTACACTTCGACCTGGCGCGCGGGCTGCGCGCGTTCGCGGGCAAAGACGGCGCGCGGCTGAAGGACATGGTGACGCTGGCGAACCGGAAAGTGGGCGACTTGGCGGCGGGGCGCAAAGACCCTGCGACGGCGCTCGCGATGCTCGACCGGTTTGTGCAGAACAACATCATGGCGGGAGATGGCGAGCGGCTGGCGGCGGCGATCCTGATCGACTATGCGTCGTTTCTGGTCCCGAGCGGCGAGCCGGGGCGGCTCAGTCTGCCGGCCGCCACTTACCTGGTGACGCTGTTGAACTGGGCGGGCAGCCTGCACGTCAAGCGGCTGAACATGGCCTTCGCGCTGATGGACGAGAAGGTTTCGACCGTCAGTGAGCGGCTGTCGTCGAGCCCGCACGTGGCTTCCATCGAGGTCGGCATGCCGGACGAGGAGGAGCGGAGGCGGTTTCTGGAGTTCGCCGTGGCGGGGCGCGACCTGAGCCGCGTGTCGGACTTCACGACGCGCGAGATCGCGCGGACCACCGCCGGCATGACGCTGGTGGACCTGAACGTCGTGGTTCAATCGGCGCTCGAGGGATCGAAGCGGCTCGACGCGCCCCTGATGCGGAACCTGAAGAAGCAGCTCATCGAACGGCAATGCCAGGGACTGCTGGAGTTCATCCAGCCGAAGTACACGCTGGACGCGGTGGTGGGCCACGAAGCGGCGAAGCAGCGGCTGCGCGAGGACGCCGAACTGGTGAAGCGCGGCGAGTCCGACACGCTGCCGATGGGATACCTGGTGTGCGGGCCGGTGGGTACCGGCAAGACCTTCCTGGCGCAGTGCATGGCGGGGGAGATCGGCATCCCGTGCGTGACGCTGCGGAACTTCCGGTCCAAGTACGTGGGCGAGACGGAAGGCAACCTGGAGCGCGTGTTGAGCGTGCTGCGGGCGATGGGCCCGGTGATCGTGGTGGTGGACGAAGCCGACGCCGCGCTGGGCAACCGGTCGCAGGAAGGCGATTCCGGCACGTCCAGCCGCGTCTTCTCGATGATCGCGGCGCAGATGGGCGACACCCGGTACCGCGGGCAGATCCTGTGGATGCTGCTGACCAGCCGGCCGGATCTGCTGCCGATCGATCTGAAGCGGCAGGGGCGCGCCGAGGTGCACATCCCGTTGTTCTATCCGGCGGACCAGGACGAGCTGAAGCGGATGTTCGTGGCGATGGCGGGCAAGCTGGGCGCGAAATTGGCGTTGGAGGACGTGCCGGACATGCCGCACCGGGGCATGCTTTCCGGCGCCGACATCGAGGGCATTGTGGGACGGGCGTTGCGGCGCTCACTGATCGGCGGCGCTTCGCAGGTGACCCGCGAGGCGCTTGCCGAGGCGGCCGAAGATTTCCTGCCCTCGACGGAAACGGCGGAGAAGGAGTTGCAGGAAGTGGCGGCGATGATGGAGTGCACGGACAAGCAGTTTCTGCCGCCGGAGATTCGCGAGCGCATCGATGCGCTCGGCGGACGAAAGAAGCTGGAGGAGCGGTACGCGCTGCTGCGCCGCATGATCGAGCTTCGCTGAAAAGACAAGGAGAAAGTTATGGCACGAGTTAGCTGGTTTGACGACAAGACGGCGCTTCCGATCATCGACGAGCAGGCGCAGAAGCTCGAGGCGTTCACCCAGGCGATGACCGACGGGATGATCAGCAAGCAGGAACTCGAGCAGCAGCAGGCGAGCGTCGTGGCGGCGATGAAAGAAGTGGAAGGCACGCTCAACGACGCGCAGCACGCGCAGGTGACGCGGCTGCTGGTGGAACTGAGCGCTTACAACATCATGCGCCTGCTGCACGAGCTGCAATCGCAGCGGCTGCAAAAGGCGTTCGGAGCGTCCGGGCTTGGCGTGGCCGAGGAACCTCTGCGGCGCTGACTTTTTCATTGACGCTGCCAAGCCAACCGCCTCGCACGAATTACGAGATAGCATCGGGATACTGAGTTGAAGAGCGCCACCTCCATCTTGGTCCTCAAGTCGACGTCTTTGCGGTGATCCCTCGGATTCTCGAATCTCCACTGATAGACGTCCGGAGTATTGGTGACGTGATTGAAATTTGACTTGCGCTGCCAGGCCAGAGAGTTGGCGGCGCGAGTCAAGTCTCTCGGGCCGGTGTCGGACCCTGCGTAGACCAGGTAACCTCGATCCTCGAACCATAACGCTACCGGCTCCTTCAACTGCACGAATTTCGTGCCAAGCGCATCCCCAAAATTCGGGTCCTCAAAGGCGCGATGGATGCGGATGTTACGACTTGGCGGGTGTTCCTCGGGAGGGATTGCCTTCCATCCAAAAACGGGGCGATTGTCGCTCTGCAATGCGACAAGCTGCCCGCTCGGTCCCGCCAGGCGGTAGGAGTCGCTGGATCCAATGGTCTCGGGGAGAATCCGGATCTCCGATATCAGCACCCACGGCCGATGGGAATCCCTGGCCTGAGCGGCGGCCATTGGGACAAATGTGCCCATGATCACCGGCGCCAGGAGCAGACCAGTACAGCTCAGTACTGATGATTGACGAAACAACGCACGCATCGTTTACCTCCTTAATCACCGAATCGCGACCGCATCAAAACGATCAGGACGCTACGATCAAT